>CAVUWU010000009.1:0-475191 GCA_963745245.1 uncultured Actinomycetota bacterium | reverse complement strand
ACCTGCCCGGTGGTGGCCACGGGATCTGCCCGGGAGGGGCTGCGGCCACCACCGACCAGGTCTGTCAGCTCAAGGGGCTCACCCCCTGGCCGGCGAGTGCCTGGGTGAGCCGGACGCTGTCGCCGCTGGTCTGGCAGACGTGGGCGTGGTGGAGCAGCCTGTCGACGGTGGCTGTGGCCAGCGTCTTGGGCATCAGTTCGTCGAAGCCGGAGGGGTGCAGGTTCGAGCTGATCGCGATCGAGCGCTTCTCATAGGCGGCGTCGACGAGTCGGTAGAGCCCCTCGGCTGCGTCGGCGGCGACGGCCAAGAGCCCGATGTCATCGACGATGACCAGGTCGGCCCGCAGGACGCGGGCGATGGCCTTGGTGACGGTGTCGTCGGCACGGTGGCGGCGCAGCAGCACCCCGAGGTCTTCGAGGGTGAACCACGCGACCTTGAGGCCGGTCTCGACGGCTTGTTGGCCGAGGGCTTCGAGCAGGAACGTCTTCCCGGTCCCCGACGGGCCGCAGACCACGAGGTTCTCCCGCCGGTGGACCCACTCCAAGGTCCGCAGCGCCTGCTGGGTCGGGGCCGGGATCGAGGAGATCTCCGGCTGCCAGGCGTCGAAGGTCTTCCCGGTCGGGAACCCCGCGGCCGCCCTCCTGGTGGCCAGGGCGGAGCGTTCCCTTCCGGCGACTTCCTCGGCGAACAGCGCCTTGAGGACCTCGACCGGTTCCCAGCGTTGGGCTTTCGCGGTCGCGACGACCTCGGGTGCGTGGCGCCGGATGTGCGGCAACCGCAGCTTGCGCAGCAGGTCCTCCAACTCGATCGGCAGCGGTGGCGCGGACGTCGATGCTGTTCTCGTCGTCATCGGACCACCTCGTCCTCGTCACGCTGGCCGACCTGCTGGCCGAGTCGTGCCCAGGCGGCGGTGCCCTGGGTCAGCGAGGAATCCTCACTCGCTCGATGCTGACCGGTCTTCGGTGCTCGGGCGTGGTGGTCCAGGATCGAGGACAGGTCGGCCTCGGCGAACCGGCCGTGGACGGCGGCATGCCCGAGTGCCCAGTCGACCTCGACGGGGTCGAACAACTTCGCCAACGCCAGCGCCTCGCTCATCTTGACCCGCATCCGTGGGGTGCCGGCGGCAGCGGCCTCGACCAACCACAGCCGGGCACCTTCGCCCAGGTCGAGGAACTCGGCTTCGGTGGCGTTCTTCGCCCGCGGCCGACGGTCCAACGGCCCCTCGGGCTGGGGCGGGAAATGGGCGTCGTCGATCTGCGGCGTGCCGGGTGTGGCCCGGTGGTGACGGGCGACTTCGAGGGGCCCGTCGTCGCCGACGTGGACGATCACCACCTCCTCACCGGCGCCGACACCGTGGGTGCGGGCCCACACGGTCTGACCGAGCAGCGTGTGTGGGACCGAGTACTGGCCGGACTCGAAGGTCACCATCGGCGTGTTGGCCGGCACGACCCGGGTGGTGCCGAACGCGACCGTGTGCGGCCTCAGCGCGACCGGGTGCAGCCGGGCACGTTCCTCGGCGAGCATCTCGGCCGGCGGCCGCTTGGTGAGCCGGTGCGCACGGGTGTTGACCTTCTGACAGAACGCCTCGCAGGCGGCCTCGAGCTCGGCGAACGAGCCGTAGGCCTCGAGCAGGTTGGTGTCTTTCGGGACGAGATCGGCCTTGCTGATCTTCACCGACGACTCGGTCCCACCCTTCGATGCAGGGTCAGCCGGGACGCAGGTGTGGACGGTCACCGAGTAGTGCTCGGCGAACGCCACCAGCTGCGGGTTGCGGACCGGGATCCCGGCGATGTGCTCGACCGTGACGGTCTTCTCGTTGTCGGTCAACACATAGGTCGGCACCCCACCGAGTCGCCTAAACGTCACATCGAGCGCGGCGAACACGCTCGGCATCGTCTTGTCCCGCAACGGCAGGACGACCCGGAACCGTGACCAGGCCAACCAGGCCACGAACAGCACGGTCTTGACGCCGTCGACGACCGGACCATCGCCGTAGTCGTACTGCAGCCACATCCCCGGCTCGGTGATCCACGGCCGGTGCACGCGCACATGTCCCGCGCGGTAGGACTGCTTGACCTTCGCGACCGCGCGGCGGGTGGTGCGCTCCGAGCCGGTGTAGCCCAACGCCAGGAGCTTGTCGTGGGCCACGTCGGCGCGGACCTTTCCCTTGGACCGCTCCACCCACTCCTCGACCTTGGGCAGGTACTCATCGACCAGCTGCGGCCGAGCGGCCGCCTGGTCCAGTTCACCACCGGCTGACCGTCGCTCGACGTAGTGCTTGACCGTGTGGTGGGAACAGCCGGCCAGCTCGCCGGCATCGCGAAACGACCCGGTCAGGTCGTAGGCATTCAGGATTTCCATGATCTCCTCGGCAGACTTCAACTCATCCCTTCCTCGGGAGCGATAGGGCGCTTCAGCACCGCTCATCGCACCCGAGGAAGGGGCCCCAACCGCGCAACGCGGCGAGGCAGACGACGTCGTGTCGGGCAGATCCCATGACCGTCAGCGGGCAGTTCTCATGTCCGCCAGCGGGCAGCTTCGTGGCCGTCTCCGGGCAGTTTCTCGTGGCCGCCGACAGTGGCAGGTGCATGGATTCGAACCTGCGTAGGCATACGCCGACGAATTTGCAGTCCATCGGCCGCCGCAGAGTGACCTGCGTGTTCAGGGGGGCGGGTCGAACTTGCGCGCGTATTCCGCACGAGCGTCCCGACGCGCGAGCGCTGGACCCGCTGCTCGTCGGGCTCTCCGAGCCGGAAGCATGCGAGCACGTCGTGCCGCTGGCCGCGTGCTGAGCCCGGACCGGCTTCTGCCAGGATCTACCCCCAGTAGACGTCGAACGGGTCGAGTCCCGAACGCCATCCGATCAATCCGCGAGATCAGCGCCTTGACCTCGCTGACGCAACGACATAGCCGAGCTACAGGCCGTCGCGTGCCCAGGTCATCGCGACGAAGAGCTCGCGGTGGAGGCGCTCCGCGCGCTCGCGGTAGGTCTCGTCCGACTCCCCCGGCCACCGTGCCACCGGTCCCTCGGTCAACCCCGGCAGGAGGACGTAGGCGAACTCCAGCCCTTTGGCGCGTTTGAACGTGCCCACCTTGACGCGGTCGCTGCTGATCCCGTCGTAGTCGAGAAGGTCTACGAACGGGACGCCCCCGGCACGGAGCACGCGTCGGTAGTCCTCGTAGTCCTCGGCAGCCCCCCTGGTCTGCGTGAGGACCGCCATGTCCCCCCATTGCACCCCCAGCTCGTCGTGAGCATCGACGAGCTGCGTGACGAGCGCGGCGTCGAGCGAGCGCCGATCCTGCGCCCGCACCGTCAGGGGAGTCGAGCCTCCCTTGCGGCGCACGGCGACACTCCCCTTGCGTCGACGGGTGCGTCGTCGAGGTCGTCGAAGGACTCGTTGCGAGGTCGAGTTCTCGGATCTTGGTCAGCGCACTGGGGAGCAGGTGCTCGCCGGGCGGCAGTCGGAGGGTGAGGGTGCGGCTGTGGTGGATCAGTCGGGCCGGGATACAGAGCAGTTCGTGGCGCAGTCGGGCGGCGTGGGCTCGGCCACCCTCGTCGAGGCCAGTGAGGGCTTGCAGCAGGGTCGAGAGGTTCCCGGCCAGGAGCGCTGCCTAGGGAGAGATGCCCAGCTTCGCGTTGACCAGTCGGCGTACGCAGAAACATCGGGCGCATCCAGCAGCTCCGGTCGTCTCCCCAAGCCGAGCGTAACCACAGGCGGATCCCGCACCTGGTCGCTCCGCGAGCCCATGGGCTACTGGTCACGCGTGAGCCTGGTCCGCGTGGCGTGGGACGCGCACCGGGTTGGAGCGGCTTCCGGGCTCCGGCTCCCTCATGTGCGCGGCGTCGGTGGGCGCGTCCAGTTGCACAGAAGGATGTGCCTTCACCCACTCGCGGAACGAAGTGCTTGCGTGTTTGTGGAGTTGGAGTGGGCACTCTCCGAGGGTCCGACGTCGTTCCGCGCTAGCGGGAGGACACCGACGTCACCTCGGGCGTCGTTGCCTCCTCAGACCCAGGCGCTGAAGTGCTGTCGGCAAGATCCTCCTCGACCTCGGCGGCGCGCCTATGGCCGCGTCGACCTACGAGGTAGGGAAGCAGAGCGGCGGCTCCGGCGAGAGCGTAGATGGTGCCGAGCAGCAGCGAGAGCCTGTCGCGGTCGGCACCGGTGGCCATGGTGAAGAAGAACGCGCCTCCGAAGGCGTTGAGGGTCGCGTGCCAGACGGCTGCCAGAGCCCACGAGCCACGACGGTGTCGCATCATCTGAAGCACGATGAGCTGGAAACCGGCGTTGCCGAGGATCCCGAGCACGATTGGCATGTCACCGGTGATCATGAGCGGTAGGTGCCACAGGATCCGCACGGGAGCCAGGACCCCGAGCGCTCCGAGCAGGCCGAAGCGGCGCAGCAGGACGGGCGCAGCGAACGCTGTCCACCCCGCTTCCTCGCCCAAGCCGACCAGGACCATCATGGCCAAGAAGGTCACCGGGATCTCGGGCCAGGCGCCCAGCTGGGCCGCCGTGGGGAGGGGTGCCCCGAGCAGGTGATTGACGAGCACGATGCTGACGTGCAGCACGATCGGGGCGCCGAGGGCGAGCAGGTAGAGCCAGGGCGATGCTCCCCAACGACGCAGTGACCTGCCCCAGGCGCGGAGGTGTTCCTGGCCCTGGCAGGACGTAACGACGAGGGCGGCCATCGCCGGCCCGAGGGGCAGGTTCTCCGGGTTGCTTCCGAGGCCGAACGCAGCGAGCTCGTAGGGCAGCCAGCCGAACAGGCACGCGAGCAGGGCGAAGCTGGAGATCGGGTATCTCCGTATGAGGTGGATGGGGGTGTACATCGGGTCTCCCTTGGGTTCGCGCCATCCCACCGGGTGGCAGATCCACAGTCGCGGGCGGAGTGCCTCGACGGCATCGGGCCCAGGTCGCGACCATGACCGGTCCCGGAGACCCGGGTGGAGCCGGGCCGTCTCATCCTCCAGACCGACGTGCCCGGCCAGTCGGAGACCTAGGCTGGAGGTCTCGTCACGAGGCAGGACAGGATGACCCTCACCGCTGCGCCCCCCATAGCTCGGGTCCGTCGAGCCGCTACGGGGCCGAGCGGCCGGCTCGCCTTCGACGTGCTGCTGGCTCTGGTGTGTCTGAGTGTGACGCTGGTGATCAACCTCAGTGGCTCGGAATCCGTCCCGGCGAACCGGGACAGCGACGTGCTGACGATCGGTCTGACCGTTCTGGCGGTGGGCACCATTGCGCTTCGCCGTCGGTGGCCGCTGGCGGTCCTCCTGGTCACACTGGCCGCAGTTCTCGGCCTGGTCATGGTGAAGGGCACGGTGGGGTCGGCCACGATCGGTCCCGTCGTGGCGGCGTACACCGCAGTGGCTAACAGCACCGGCCGGACCGCGCACCGAGCCACCACCGCAGTCGTCGTGGCGCTGGTGCTGACCTGGATCCTGGACCCCGTCGACCTCAGCGGCGAGGGAGCGGTGATGACCGCGGCCGTCTTCGCCGCAGTGCTTCTCCTCGGCAACGGGACGCGAGACCGGCGAGAACACTCCGCGGCCGACGTGCATGCTGCCGAGCAGCGTGTGGCGTTGGAGCGGGAACGTGCCGACGTGGAGCGTCAACGGGCACTCCAGCGCGCCACCCACGAGCGCCTGCGGATCACACGCGAACTGCACGACGTGCTCGGTCATGCCATGAGCGTCATGGTCGTCCAGGCCGGTGCAGCCGGCCGCCTGCTCGAGATCAGTGATGCGGCTCGGGCGCACGCCGCCGTTGCTGAGATCGAACATACCGGTCGCCAGGCGATGGCCGAGATGCGCCTTCTGCTGGGGATCCTGAGGGAGGGGAAGGGGGACGAGGGGGTCCTGTCTCCGCGGGCTCCGGCACCCACCCTGGTCGATGTCGAGGCCCTCGTGGGCGGGTTCGGAGAGGCCGGGCTGCCCGCGACCCTAACGGTGACCGGCGCCCGGGGGCTCGTTGCTGCCGGCGTCGACCTCGCGGCGTACCGCATCGTGCAGGAGGCCCTCACCAACTGTCTGAAGCACTCGCACGCAACCCGGGCACAGGTCGACGTGGCCTACGACGTGGGCACCGTGGCGGTCGAGGTCAACGACAACGGCCGCGGACCCTCGACCGCGGGGCCGAAGCCAGCACCGGGACACGGCTTGGATGGGATGCGGGAGCGGGTGGCGATGTATGACGGCGACCTCGACTTCGGAGGCCGCGCAGAAGGAGGCTTCCGGGTCCGCGCCGTCCTCCCCCGGGGGGCTAACGCGTGATCCGGGTCGTGGTAGCCGACGACCAGGCGCTCGTCCGGTCCGGGTTCGCGATGATTCTCGGGACCGAGCCCGGAATCCAGGTGGTGGCCGAGGCATCCGACGGGGCCCAGGCCCTTGCCGCAGCCCGGCAGCACCGTCCCGACGTCGTGCTCATGGACATCCGCATGCCTGGCATGGACGGCATCGAGGCGACGAGCCATATCACCTCCAGCCCGCTGACCCTCAACGTCAAGGTCCTCGTGCTGACCACCTTCGCCGCCGACGACTACGTCATCGCAGCGCTCCGGGCCGGGGCCAGCGGGTTCGTGCTCAAGGACACCGAGCCGCGCGAGCTGGTCCACGCCGTATCGGTCGTCGCTGCCGGCGACGCGCTGCTGGCCCCCGAGGTGACCCGGCGGATGCTGGACCGCTTCGCCATCGGAGAGCGCGACGCACTCGTGCTGCCGCCACTGACCAAGCGCGAGCACGAGGTGCTCGCCGCCCTTGCGCTGGGACTCTCGAACCTTGAGATCGCGGACCGGCTCGTGGTGAGCTACTCGACAGTCAAGACCCATGTGAGCCACTTGCTCACCAAGCTCGAGGCGCGCGACCGCTCCCAGCTCGTGATGCTCGCGCACCGGGCCGGGCTCGGCGGCTAAGCAGCCCCTGTGTGCTCGCTCGCGGACCCACGCTTCGGACCGCGCGCTGTCGCACCACGGTTGTGCCGGTGCGAGATCCGCTCCTGGGTCGACACCACGCTCCTGCATTTCGCGCGTGCACGTCTTGCGGCGCCGGGGGGCGAACTCGATGCATACTCATGCATCGACGGCCGTGAGCCGAACGCGCGCACGTGCCGCGGATGGCCTGTCGGCTCCGCGGCCAACCGCATCAGCCGCGGATAGCCAACCGACAGAGTGCCCGCTCAGCGATCCGTCCGGACACCCAGGCCGCGCTCGTCGTGGCCGAGGCCGTCCATCACGACGGACAGACCGATGCCTCCCGACTGCTTGACGTCATGAGCACCGCCATGATCGGCGTCGGCCACCGGGCCCCAGACGTCAAGGGCTCACCCAGGAGCAGCCCACAGCACAGTGGTGATCGAGCCGGTAGCCAATCCGCTGCGGGGACACCGATTGGCGTGTCTTACAATTCGTGAGACCATGAGGTCATGGCCGACACGATCACCTTCCGGCCCGATGAAGACGCTTCGCGGGCCCTGGCAGTCCTCACGCGCGACGGCACGCCGGTGTCGGCTGCAGTGCGAGCGGCTCTCATCGATGCCGCACGAGAGCGGGCGCGTTCGGCTCTTCGGAAGGAGGCTGAGGCGCTCGCGGCTGACGAGCAGGATCGGGCTGAGGCGGCGCAGGTGTTGCGAGACATGGAGAGCCTACGTGCGTGGTGAGGTTCACCGGCTCCGAGCCCCGCGAGGTGCGCGCGGACACGAGCAACGAAGCCCCCGCTACGCGGTCGTCGTCCAGTCAGATCAGCTGCCGCTCTCTACGCTGCTGGTCGCGCCGACCTCGACGTCGGCACGGGCAGCGAGCTTTCGGCCGGAGATCGAGGTCGACGGTCAGGTGACGCGAGTGCTGGCCGAGCAAACCGCCGCGGTCGACCCCGGCCGCCTGGGCGACAACGTCGGGTACCTGTCGTTTGACCAGTTGCGACGTGTCGAGGCGGCACTACGTCTGGTGATGGATCTCTGATCGCCGCTGACCGATCCGCTTTTGGCACGCTTCGGTGCCGATCCACGACCAGGCCGACACCGCACTCGTCTGTTTCGTGCTCTCAAACCCTGGAGCACCAGGGGAATGGATGCATGGGCATACACCCCCAACGGTGAGTCGAGCGCTCGTGCCGCGGTCCGCGCTTGCGCTCTGGTGGACTCAACTCGCGATGGCCGCTGCTGGAAGCGCCGCCAACGGCGCGGCCGGCGCGACTACCAACGCCGTGACCACGACGCCCCTACCGCCTACGCGAACATCCGCACGATTTGGAACCGCTTGCGCGGCGGCACGTCGGCCAACGGCCACGTGACGAAGAACGTCTCAGCGAGCGAGATCAGGTACTGCGGCTCCTCGTCAGCCTCCTCGGGGCGGGTCGCCACGATGGCAAGCGGCGGACCCTTCGGTGGCTGGTGGGAGCGGTGGAGCTTGAGTCGCTCGGCGTTTTCGCTCCTCGGTGGACGGGACCGCATCGGCGCATCGCGAGCGGCCAGGAGCTCCGCCCTGATCGCCCCGGCCTCGGGCGTCGCGGGCACGTAGCCCAGGTAGAGGCAGGCAGCGAGGTAGACGTGCTTGAGCGCGGCTAGCATGTAGCGCCCCCGATCGGGCACGCGGTAGTGCAGGTCGAAGGTGCCGAGCTTGAGCATCTGCTCGACCTCCGGGGGGAGGTTGCCTTCGGGGAAGATGGCGAAGCCGTTGGGACCGGTGCGATGGAGAAGCCGCCCGGCTGCTGGCCTTCGCAGCCGGCACCGGTCCGGTGGAGCTTCTTCTCTGGCTGGCGATCGCCGCTGGCGTTGGCTGGCTGGCCGCGCGACTCACTCGACGGGGCTCGACGGCCGACCACCCGTCAACTTGAGGTAGCGGCCGGGCTCCGCGTCATCCGCACGTGCCGCGCAGCGCGCGGCCATCGGGGGGTAGCCGCGGTCGGTGCGGAGCGCGCTCGCTTGTCGGGCGCGCTTTCGAACACCGGGCATCAGACGGGTGAGATTGCGCGGTCTGCGTCCTGGAGTAGCCACTGAATGATGTCGTCGGCGTTCGCGGCGTGAGCGGGAAGGTCGCTCTGCAGTTCCGAGCTGAGCACGTGAATCGGCTTCTTGGCCCTGCCGACGTCGATGAGGAAGGGGAAGACTTGGTCTGGGTGGAAGGCGAGGACGTAGCCGGTGAAGTACTCGTGGCTGGCGCCGTGGCGGCCGAAGACTCGCTGTCCGACTTGATAGTCCGGGCCGACCGCGGGCACGGAGCCGGCGTCGTGAGTCTGAGGAGTCGTTGTGGAGGTGGCGCTCTCACTCGGTCCAGGCACGTCAACGACGCTACGGCGCTAGGTACGGCACGAGGGCCGGATCGCGCAGGGTCGCGACCATGGTCCCGACCGGACAGGCCCCTCGACGTGGGAGTCGGGGGCTGGTGGTGCGGAGACTGCGGCTGCCGCTTGCTGGCGGCTCATCTGCCGGTTCGCCGGTTCGCCGGTCCGACGCCGAGGGGGATCGTCGCGGCGGCGAAGGCGGCGTCTTGGGCGCCGTCGAGGCGTTGGGGGACGTACCCGGCGAGGCGGATGCTGGCATCGAGGCGTCCGGTGCGGGCGCGGAGCTCGGAGCCGGTGACGGCCGACATCTCCTCGCGGCCGGTGATCCGGCCCGCGGCCCGGGGGAGAGGGGGGCGTAGAAGACGGTGAGGGAGCGCCGTTCGCCGGCTGCGGAGGGGAGGAGCAGCAGGGCGAGCGCACCGAGCCGGTTAGGCCGGAACTTCCGCGCGTATTCCGCGCGACCTGTCGTAGAGCGTCGCTATCGACCGGACGGAGCCGGACAAGCAAGAAGGCCCCCGAGCCAACGAAGGTCGAGGTCAGGGACTCTTCTGCGCGTGTGGCAGGTGCAGGATTCGAACCTGCGTAGGCATACGCCGACGGATTTACAGTCCGCTTCCATTGGCCGCTCGGACAACCTGCCAACGTCGCGCGGTTTGGAGTCCGCGCAACGAGACGACAGGATAGCGCAGCACCCACGCCAGCCCAGAACCCGGGAGGTACGCCGAGCATGGCCGACGCGTCGTTCGACATCGTCAGCAAGATCGACCGGCAGGAGGTCGACAATGCGCTGAGCCAGGCCGCTCGCGAGGTGGCGCAGCGCTTCGACTTCAAGGGAACGGGCGCTTCGATCCGGTGGGCCGGGGAGAAGGGGATCGAGATATCGGCCAACGCCGAGGAACGCGCCAAGGCCGTGCTCGAGGTCTTCAAGGAGAAGCTGGTCAAGCGCAACCAGAGCCTCAAGATCCTCGACCCCGGCGAGCCCCGGCCGTCCGGCAAGGAGACGAAGATCGGGGTCGCGCTCAAGGAGGGGATCTCCAGCGAGGACGCGAAGAAGATCGGGAAGCTGGTCCGCGACCAGGGACCGAAGGGCGTCAAGGCCCAGGTCCAAGGAGACGAGCTCCGCGTCTCGGGCAAGAAGCGCGACGATCTCCAGGCGGTCATCGCACTGGTGAAGGCCCAGGACTACGACTTCGCCGTGCAATTCACCAACTACCGCTGAGCGGGCTAGCTTCCGCAGCTCAGACGGCTAGCGGTCGCACGTCGCCTTGTCCCACCTGCCAGCATCGTGGTCCCGACTGCTCTCGGGAACGGGTGAAGGACCTGGTCGCCTCCCACGCCGTCAACGCAGAGCTCTTCGCGCCCGAGGGCGCGAACGGCGACGCGGATCGGCATCTGCCACGGATACTCAGCCGGACCGGACGTCTTCGCATCGGGGGAGCGCGCCAGCCGATGCGGCAGCGGTCTACCTGGCCCGACGTACTCTCGACCGCGTGAGTCTGCCGGGAGGGACGACGGCCACCATGGCCGGTACGCCGAGGACAGGCGGGACCGCCCCCCCGGCGGCGGAGGCCGCACGCGATCCGAAGACCGACGCGGCCGTCGCGCTCCTTCGCGAGACCCGGTTCGTCGCGCTCACCGGCGCCGGCATGAGCACCGACTCCGGCATCCCCGACTACCGCGGCCCGGGGTCGGTCGACCGACGCCCGATGACCTTCCAGGAGTTCCGCTCCGGACACCTCGCCCGCCAGCGATACTGGGCCCGGGCCCACCTCGGGTGGGCTCGGATGGGTCGAGCCGCGCCGAACGCCGGCCACAGCGCGCTGGCCGGCCTGGAGCGGTGGGGGCTGTGTCGCGGAGTGGTGACGCAGAACGTCGACGGGCTTCACGAGGCCGCCGGGTCGGTTCGGCTGGTGGCCCTGCACGGCCGAATCGCCGACGTCGTCTGCCTCGACTGCGGAGAGCACACCTCGCGGCAGGCGCTGCGCGACGAGCTGGATCGGCTCAACCCGCTCTGGGGCGAGCGGCACCGCGATGCCCCCGTGCGTCCTGACGGTGACGTCGAGCTCGATGACACCGCCTCGTTCGTCGTCCCGGACTGCCCGTGCGGGGGTGCGCTCAAGCCCGACGTGGTCTTCTTCGGTGAGAGCGTCCCCAGGACCCGGGTGGAGCGCTGCTTCGCCATGGTGGACGCCGCCGAGGCGCTCCTCGTGCTCGGCTCCTCGCTGACCGTGATGTCGGGGCTTCGGTTCGCGCGGCACGCCGCGCGGCAAGACAAGCCGGTCGTGATCGTCAACCGCGGCACCACCCGCGGCGACGACCTCGCCACGATCACTCTTCATCGAGGGACGAGCGAGTTCCTCACCGACTCGGGCTGGCTGGTATGACGGGTCCGTGACCCATCTCGTGCACGTCCTGAACGGACCGAACCTCAACATGCTCGGTCGTCGCGACCCCGCCGTCTACGGCACCGCGACACTCAGCGACGTCGAGCGGCTCTGCGTCGAGGAGTGCCAGCGGCTCGGCCTGGACCTGGTCTTCCGCCAGTCCAACCACGAGGGTGTGCTCGTCGACTGGATCCACGAGGCGGTCGAGACCGGGGCGGCGGTCGTGGGCAACTTCGGCGCCTACACCCACACCTCGATTGCGATCATGGATGCACTGAGCATGGTCACGGCGCCGGTGGTGGAGGTGCACATCTCCGATATTCACGCCCGCGAGGAGTTCCGCCACCGATCCTTCGTGTCCCTGGTGGCCGACGACGCCGTGATCGGGCTCGGCGTCGAGGGCTACGCCATCGCGCTGCGCCGCGTCGCGCGGCTGTTGGACCCGGCCCCGCCGCATGACTGACCCCCACGACTGACCCCCCAAGGCCGCCGAGCCGTGACTGATGACCTGAGACTGACTTCTTGAGGAGATCACCATGCTCATCGCCGAGGACCTGCTGCTGCTCCTCACCGATGACGAGACCGGCAAGCGGTCGGGAACGACCACCGAGGTCGACCTGGCCCTGGGTGGCGCGATGCTGCTCGATCTGGCCCTCGCGGGCCGAGCCGACGTGGCTGGGCCCGGCGAAGACGTGCGCGCCGGGCGTCTGGTGGTCCGCGACGACACCCCGACCGAGGACCCGCTGCTTGACGAAGCGCTCGCGACCGTTGAGGACAAGCAGGGCAAGCGCCCACGAGACGTCGTGAGGACGCTGTCGAAGAAGCTGCGGCCCCGCCTCTACGATCGTCTCGTCGAGCGAGGCGTCCTTCGTGAGGAGAAGGGGCGCGCGCTGGGCATCTTCCCTGTGGACCGCTGGCCGGCTGAGCAGGCCGAGCACGAGCGCGAGCTGCGCGACCGGCTCAGGGCGGCACTGCGCACCGGGCTCGCGACCGACCCCCGCACCGGAGCACTCGTCGCGCTGCTGTCCGCGCTCAAGGCGGTCCCCAAGGTCATGGACCCCGACGAGGTGGGGCTCACGAAGCGAGAGCTGAAGGACAACGCGAAGCGGATCGCCGAGGGCGAGTGGGCCTCGGCGGCAGTGCGCAAGGCGATCGACTCGATGAACGCCGCCATGGTGGCCGTCATCGCCGCCGGGGCGGCCACCTCCGCGGGCGGCTCCTGAGCGGGGTCGCAGCGGCGAGGACGCGGTCACTTCGGGGACAGGCCGGCGTCAGGGTCGAGGACCTCGACATCGGAATAGATGCCCTCCGGTAGGTTGACCGGGACCGTGGTGCTGATCGACGCGGAGTTGCGGAACGACAGCCGAAGGTCCGCCCGGAAGCCGGGCTTGAGGGTGTCCGAGAGCACGGTGACCTCCGCGTCGCGCGCCAGCCTCACCGGCTCTCCGGTCGGCAGGACCACCGGCGCCTGCGCGAGGATGACTGAGTACTCGCCGACCTCGGTCTGGAGGTCGATGCCCACCAGCCGGTCGCTGTCCTCGGCCTCGTTGACCAGGGTGCCGACGAGTCGGGCTACGCCCTCGCCGTTCGTGACCAGCACCAAGTCGGCCGCCGTCACCGACCCGGTGCGCTCGACCGCACCGAGCGACGGCTCCGCCTCGGGATCCTCCGAACACCCGGCCAGCAGTACGGCGACCACCATCGTCGCCATCGCCACCAGCCGGTGTGCCTTCGCCGTCTGCGTCATTCCTCGCATGGCGCCACCCATCCCCATGCGCGTCCGGAGGGAAACGCCGTCACCCCGCGGACCCGCGCGCACAGCAGGTCACCCAGACGGGGGCCGGGCGGACTCGCGCGGCCGGGCCTCCGCCGGACCGGGCTGCGCCGGACCGGGCTGCACCGGACCGGGGTCGGCCGGACCGTGCTGGGCGCGCAGCGCCACGCGCAGGGTGACTAGCTCCCCTGGTTGGACCGTCGCCACTCCGACCAGCAGCACGAGGCGACCGGCCGTGACGTCCGCAACGCTCATCGTGGACCTGTCACACCGGACCCAGAAGGCATCCGCGGGCTTGTCGCCTGGGAAGGCGTGACGCCGCCACAGTGCGGTCAGGAAGTCAGTGACGTCCTGGTGCACTGCCGCCCACAGCCGCTCGTCGTTCGGGTGCGCCGCGACCCACTGAAGCCCGTCTTCGATGCTGTGCTCCACGAAGAGCAGATGCCGGCGCACGTTGACGTACTTCCACTCCGGGTCCGCGGAAACCGTGCGGTCCCCCCACAACACAACCGTGCCGTCCGGCATCCGGCGCAGCGCGTTGACGTGCCGCGCGCTCAGCGCGGTGAGCTGGCGGTCGGTCAGCGGCACCTCCACGCCGACAGCTCCCAGGACGCCGGCGCTGGTGCCCGCCACCGCCTTCCACACGCCGCGGGTGTGGTCGTTGCGGGCGAAGACCCCGGCCACGGCGGCCACCGGCGACCTCAGGTCGCCGTGGGCATCCAGGAGCCGGGGGTAGTAGACCGCGGCGTTCCGGGCGCCGGTCGCGACCAGCTCGGGCGGCACCATGCCGGCCGGGTCGGCGCCGGCGACGAGGAAGGCCCGCTGCTCCTCGCATATCGCGTCCACCTCGGCGAGGTCGCCTGCCCGGAGCGAGGCCGGGTCGACGACGACGAGCTGGAACCGCTCGCCCTCGGTCAGCGCCGCCAGGGCCGTCCGGACATCGGTTGTCCGCACCGCGAGCGCGGTCACCCCGCCGTTCGCTAGGTGGTCGGCCAGGGCCCGGCCGAGCGGGGAGCCGGCGGCCGGGCCGTACGTCGCCAGGGCCTCGGCCCGCGAAGCGATCCGGACCGGCTGGTGCAGCGGACCGTGATCGGCGGCGGCGATGATCGCCGTCGTCGAGGTGTTGGCCGGCTCGATCGGACGGCGAGCCGGGGGTGGCATCTCCATGGGTCGAGTCTCTTCCCGGCGTCAAGACGTGCCGCCGTAGCGTGGGGCCATGGCTGTCGTCGACGATCTCGGGACGCCGCTCCCGCTCGACCGTCCCGCCGCCCGGGTGGTGTCCTTGGTGCCGTCCCTGACCGAGGCGTTGGCGGTGACCCGGCCAGCATCGCTGGTCGGGGCCACCGACTGGTGCACACGTCCCGCGAACCTCGAGGTGACCCGGGTCCGCGGCACCAAGAACCCGCATGTCCGACGAATCGTCGACCTCCAGCCCGACCTCGTGGTCGCCAACCAGGAGGAGAACCGCGAGCTCGACGTGCGCCGCCTGCGTGAGTCCGGTGTGCCAGTCTGGGTGACCAGAATCGAGACGGTGCCCGAAGCCCTCACCTCGATGACCCGGCTCTACACCGACGCACTCCGGTGGGGTGTGCCCGGGTGGCTGGAGGAGGTCGTGGCCGTGTGGGACCGGCCGGCACCCGAGCCTCGGGCCCGGGTCGCCATGCCGATCTGGCGGGACCCGTGGATGGTGGTCGGCCGGGACACGTTCACCGGCGACCTGCTGCGCCGGCTCGGCTACCAGAACGTCGTCGCCGAGATGCACGACCACCCGGGCCGCTACCCGTCGGTGCCGCTGGCGGAGATCGACCGACCCGACCTCGTCGTGCTCCTCCCCGACGAGCCTTACGTCTTCACCGCCGAGGACGGTCCGGAGGCCTTCACCCGGGCCTCGACCCGGCTGGTCAGCGGCCGGCTGCTGACCTGGTACGGCCCCTCGCTCCTCGAAGCGCCCTCGCTGGCCGCGCCCGCGAGCCAGCCGTGATGGTCGTGCGCACTGGCGCTCCTGCTCGTCGTGGCGAATCCGCACGGCGTGGAGGACGGGGCGGGGCACGCTGGGTGCCGAACCAGCACGGCGCCTGGGCGATCCTCGCCGGACCGTTGCTGGTCGGCGTCGTCGCTGCGGGGCCCGCGTGGGTGCACCTGCCGCTCGCGGTGCTGTGGTTTCTGGCGTACTTCGCCTTCTTCGCCACCGGCCTGTGGCTGAAGTCGCGCCGCAAGCCCCGGTTCCGCGCGCCGGCTCTGGTGTACGCCGCGGCGTGCCTGCCGCCCGGGCTGGCCGTGCTCGTCCTGCGGCCCGACCTGACCCGATGGCTGCCGATGTTCCTGCCGCTGCTGGCCACCGGCCTCTGGCTGGCCGCCCGCCGGCAGGAGCGCACACTCGCTGGCGGGTTGGCGATGACGGCGGCAGCCTCGCTGATGACCCTGGTGGCCTTCGACGCCGGCAATGGGGTCGACTGGGGTCGCGCCTGGATGCTGACCGCGGTGATGGCGGCGTACTACGGCGGCACCGTGCTCTACGTCAAGACGATGATCCGTGAGTGGGGAGCGCCGGCGTACCTCGTCGCGTCGGCGGCCTGGCATGCCGTCGCGACCGTGCTCGTGGCGCTGGTGTCGTGGCCGCTCGCGGCGGTCTTCGCGCTGCTGACCGGGCGGGCGCTGGTCGGTCCCCGCCGCGGGTGGGCCCCCAAGCAGGTAGGGATCGGCGAGGTCGTCCTCAACTGCCTCGTGGTCGCCGTTGCCCTCCTCGCCAGCTGAGGTCAGCGGGTGGTGTCCAGCACCGACGCCCACAGCGGCAGGCCGCCGTAGACGGGTTCTGCGACCCAGAGCATGACCAGCCGGCTGCGGCCGCCGGAGGCGTCGGAGAGATCCTCGGGCACCAGCCGCGTCCAGGCCGACCAGCCCTCGCCGAACCGGTGCTCTGCGGAGCGCGTCCACCTCCCATGGTCGCCGACCACGCGGGCCACCCGGTCCGCACCGACCGCGGCCGCGACGGGAACATCCCAGTGGCGGTGCAGGCGCCGGGTCGGCCCCCACCAGCCCGTGGAATCGAACCGGGCTGCGTAGGTGCCGAACGGGGCGCCGCCGGTGGGTCCACCCCCGGCGTACCACACCGCGAGGCCGTCGCCGCGAGGGTTCATCGCCACGTCCACCAGGCCGCCATCCTCGCCGAGGCTGCGGTTGTAGTAGCGGGTGCGCCGCCAGGTGCCGCCCCCGTCGGCCCGGGCCCAGGCGATGCCGTTGCGGTAGCGCCGTCGATCCCGATCCCACTCGGCGCTGGTCGACCATGTGACCATCGCCCGGCCGCGGCTGTCGAGGAGAGCCCGGGTACGCACCACGCGGGAACCACGCATGAGCGTGACCGGCTTGTCCCAACCAGACCCGAGGCGGCGCAGCAGGGCGCGCACCCGCACGGTGCGCCATGTCGTCCAGGAGACCACCACGTCCCCGGAGCCGTTAGCGGTGACCTCGTGGTGGAAGATGTGCCGGGCCGGGACCGTCCTCGTGCGGCCCCAGTGACCGGCCTCATTGCCCCGGCGTAGCGACAGGGTGCCCGCTGATCTCCACGCCACGGTGACGCGACCGCGTCGATCGACAGCCACCTGGGGGGCTCGACCCGGGCCGACGACCACAGGTTCGCCGCATCCCGAGGCGGTGCACTGCGCGTGCTCCACCTGCCAGGCGCCGTCGACGAAGTGCTCCCAGACGACCGAGGCCCGGCCCTCCGCCCCGGCGGCGACGTCGACATCAGCGTACTGGCTGCGCAACTGCGGCGAGACCAGCACGGGGTCGCTCCAGCCGCCGGTCTCCCTGCGCATGCTCACGGTGACCGTGGGCCGCCGGGGCTGGAGGTTCGTGAACCAGGTCGCAACGGCCGTGCCGTCCCAGCCCACCTCCGCCCATGGCCAAGGAGCGTCGGAGTAGATGTCCGGCTGCGCCACGGCGACGAGTTCGCCAGGACCCCAGGGGGCCGGCGGGTCGACCCGGGGCGAACCGGTGGAGGAGTCGGACGCGACCCCTGGAGCGGCGATCATCGACACTGCCAGGCCTGCGGCGACGGCGACGGCGGCGGCTGCGAGCCCTCGTCCGGGTGTCCACGTGCACATGCTCATGACCCATTCCCCCTTCGCCCGGGGCAGGGACGGCCCCGAGGGCCATAGCCAGGCTCCCCCGCGACGGCACCGGGGGCCAGGGCCAATTGGCACCGCTTGCGTGTGGCCTTGCTCACACGCCCATCGAAGCCTGCGTGGCCGCCTCGGCTGGCTCGGCTGGCTCGGCCTCCGTGGGGGTCCGCGGCCCCGGCTACGCCGGCGTGCCGACGCCGACCAGCGCCGGGGCGTCGAACCGCACCCGCCCGTCGGCGCCGACGAAGCGCGCCAGCCTGGTCCGAGCGCGGGCACAGAGCTCGGCGTACTGGTCCTCGTCCACGGACCCGGCCAGGGTCCAGCCGCGGATGTCGGTGTGCAGCCACTGGTCCAGGGACGCGAACCTCGCCTCCCCGCGGTGCCGGGTGACCTGGACGTCACCGAGGGCCTGGCCGAGCAGGCCGCGCACGACGTCGGCCGTGCCCAGGACGAAGGGGGCCAGCAGCGCCTCGGCGGCCGCGCGGCCCAGGACCTCGTCGAGCAGTTCGACCATCGCGGCGTATCCCGGGCTCTCGCCCACCGCGCACCAGGTCGCCACCGCCACCCGCTTCCCGCGCCGCGTCACCCGGGCCATCTCGCGCAGGGCCAGGACCGGGTCGGGCACGAACATCAGGACGAACTGGCTGGTCACCCGGTCGAACTCGGCGTCACCGAAGGGCAGGCACTCGGCGGGTCCCTCCACCCACCGCACCCGCTCCGGCGCCCGGCCGGCCACCGCGAGCATCCCGGGGTTCACGTCGAGGCCGGTGACCGAGCCGCTGTCGCCCAGCCGCCGCGCCGCCTCTCGGGCGAGTACGCCGGTGCCGCAGCCGACGTCGAGGAGGTCCTCGCCGTGCCGCAGCCCGACGGCATCGAGCACCACCGGCGGCCAGGGGGCGAACAGCGCCGGGACGAAGAAGGACTCGTACACCTCCGCGGCCGAGCCGGTCAGCTGACCGCGGGCCGCTGCTGTCACATCAGTCATGCCTCCACGCTGGGCCGGAGTCGGCGGCGGGGACAGTACACATTCAGCACTCGACCGCAGGAACGCGGAGGACCCACCATGGATCGATGGCCACCTACCGCCAGTACTGCCCCGTCGCCCGGGCCGCCGAGGTGCTCGCGGAGCGCTGGAACCTGCTGATCGTGCGCAACATGATGTTCGGTGCCGACTCCTTCACCGCGATCGCACAGGGGGTGCCGACGATGTCCCGTTCGCTCCTGGTCCGCAAGCTGCGGGAGCTCGAGCACGCGGGCATCGTCCACAGCGTGCCCCGGGCCGGCGGGCGCGGCTCGACCTACCTCCTCACCGAGGCCGGCGCCAGCCTTGCCGGCGTGGTCGACGAGCTGGGGCGTTGGGCGGAGCAGTGGGTCGAGGTGCTGCCGGAGCATGCCGACCCGGGGTTCGCGCTGTGGGCCTGGTGCCAGGTGCAGCTGGACCGGTCCGCGCTTCCGGAGCGCCGAGCCGTGGTGCGGTTCAGGTTCCCGGACCAGCCGCCGGGGAACCGGACATTCTGGCTGCTGATCGACCACGCCGAGGCCGAGCTGTGCCTGAAGGACCCCGGTGGGGGGCCGGACCTGGAGGTGATCGCGGACTCGCGCGTGTTCGTCGACTGGCACCGCGGAGCGCTGCCCTGGGCCGCGGCGATCCGGGACGGCGGAATCCGCCTCGGCGGCGAGCCGGGGATGGTGAGGTCGTTCCCGAGCTGGAACACCCACCGGGTCACGGTCAGCGCCGCCGCTGGGCCACCGAGTAGAGAGCCACACCGGCCGCGACGCCGGCGTTGAGCGACTCCAGCCCGTTCACCATCGGGATGGACACCCGTTGGTCGCACGTCTCGGCCACCAGCCGGGACAGTCCGGACCCCTCCGAGCCCACCACGATGACGAGCGGACCGTCGGCCAGGTCGAGGTCGGGCAGGGACACCTCACCGTCTGCGGCCAGCCCGACGACCATGCAGCCTGCGGCCTGGTAGGCCTTGAGCTGGCGGGTCAGGTTGACTGTGCGCGCCACGGGCACGCGCGCCGCCGCCCCTGCCGAGGTCTTCCATGCCGCGGCGGTCATCCCGGCGGCCCGACGGTCGGGAACCACCACGCCGTGCGCGCCGAAACCGGCGGCACTGCGCACCACCGCCCCCAGGTTCCGGGGGTCGGTGACCGAGTCGAGGGCCACGACCAACGGTGGCTCCCCCGCCTCGGCCGCACGGTCGAGGAGGTCCTCGGGGTGGGCGTACTCATAGGGCGGCAGCTTCCCCGCCAGCCCCTGGTGGACCGCCCGGTCGGTCATCCGGTCCAGCTCCCCGCGCGTCACCTCAAGGACGGCGACACCACGCTCCGCGGTCAACCGGAACGCCTCACGCAGCCGCCCGTCCCGCTCGGCCCCCTCGGCGACGTAGACGGTGGTGAAGGGCAGCCCGGCCCGCAGCGCCTCGATGACCGCGTTGCGGCCCGCGACCCATTCGGCCTCCCCCGCGCCACCGCGGCGCCGCGACGTCCGCTTCGCCGCCGGGTCGCCCTGCCGGGACCTCTTCTGGGCCTTGTGCGCCTTGTGGCCCGGCCGGTCGACCGCCTTTGGGGTCGGGCCCTTGCCTTCCAGACCGCGCCGGACGCGGCCCCCGGACCCGGCAGTGGGTCCCTTGGTGGTCTTGCGCACGGCGCCTCGGCGCGCGGAGTTGCCTGGCATCAACGGCTCCTCATCGCAGTGACCAGGTGGTGCCGGTCGGGGCGTCCTCGACGTTGATCCCAGCGGCCTTGATCCGGTCGCGGATCGCGTCGGCGGTGGCGAAGTCGCGCACCGAGCGGGCGGCCCGCCTTTGCTCGAGCAGGGAGCCGACCAGCGAGTCGACCGCCTGCCGCAGCTTGTCCTCGTCCGCGGATCCGGCCGGCGTCGACCAGTGCGGGTCGAGCGGGTCGACGCCCAGCACGGCCAGCATCGCCCGGGTCGACTCCGCTGCCCGGCGCAGCTCCGCCGGGGCTCCTGAGGTCAGCTGCCGGTTCCCCTCGTGCACGGTCTCGTGCAGGACGGCCACCGCCGCGGGCGTCCCCAGGTCGTCGTCCATCGCCGCCGCGAACGCCTCGGGCACCTCGGCGACCTCGATCGGACCGAGCGCTGCCGCGGCGCGGGACAGGAACTTCTCGAGTCTGGCGAACCCGGACGCAGCCTCGTCGAGTGCCTCGAAGGAGAACTCCACGGTCGAGCGGTAGTGCGCGGCCACCATGTAGTAGCGCAGGTCGATCGCGCGCGACCGCTCCAGCACGGCGGGGATGGTCAGGCTGTTGCCGAGCGACTTGCTCATCTTCTCGCCGGCGGTGGTGATCCAGGCGTTGTGCATCCACAGCGCGGCGAACCGATGCCCGGCCGCCCGGGACTGGGCCTGCTCGTTCTCGTGGTGCGGGAAGCGCAGGTCAACCCCGCCCCCGTGGATGTCGAAGGCATCTCCGAGGTACTTCAGCGCCATCGCCGAGCACTCGATGTGCCAGCCCGGACGGCCCCGGCCCCAGGGCGAGGGCCAGGACGCGGTCTCCGGCTCCTCGGGCTTGTGGCCCTTCCACAGCGCGAAGTCCCGCGGGTCCCGCTTGCCCCGGGGGTCGGCGTCCTCGGCGGCGCTCATCTCCTCGACCCGCTGCCCCGAAAGCTCGCCGTAGGCCGACCACGAAAGCACGTCGAAGTAGACGTCTCCCGAGCCGTCCTCGGCCGGGTAGGCGTGGCCCCGGGCGAGCAGCGCCGCGATGAGCTCCACCATCTCCGGGACGTGCCCGGTCGCCAGCGGCTCGTAGGTGGGTGGCAGGACGTGCAGGGCGTCGTACGCCGCGGAGAGCTCGCGGCCCATCTCGTAGCCGAGGTTGTACCAGGGCCGCCCCTGCTCGGCCGACTTGATCAGGATCTTGTCGTCGATGTCGGTGACGTTGCGAATGAAGGTCACCTCGAAGCCGCGGTGCAGCAGCCACCGGCGCAGCACGTCGAAGTTCACCGCGGAGCGGACGTGGCCCACGTGCGGCTCGGACTGGACGGTGAGCCCGCACACGTAGACCCCGACCCGGCCGGACTGCCGGGGCCTGAGGTCCTGCACGCGGCGGGTCGCGGAGTCGTAGAGCCGGATCGTCACCGGGCCATGGTACGGCCGGCATCTGGGCTCGCCCGGCGGCCGAGCCGACGCCACCGGCGCTGCTCGGACGCGGCTCAAGCGGGCCTCGGGGACACGGATGTGACAAAAGTGAAGACGTGTGACACGACTCGTCCTACCGTTGGGGAGGTGCGCAATCGACCCCTCCTCGCCGTCGCGGCCGCCGCCTGCGCCCTTGGCCTTGCCGCCCCGCTCCTGACGCCCGCACCCCCGGCGCACGCCGCCGACACGGTGCGCCGGATCGTCCACACCGACTTCGACACCCGGGCCCAGCTCGCCAAGGGACGGTTCCGCGGAGCCGTGGTCCGCAACGGAAGCCTCCGGATCGCCGCCCACGCCGGCACCGCCCGCGGCTGGCAGGTCGGCCGCTGGGTCTCCCCGGTGGTGCGCCCCGGCTTCGCCCTCACCGAGCTCGTGCCGTCCTGGTCCGGTCGCACGCCGGGCAACTCGTGGGTGCGCGTCGAGGTTCGCGGCGTCCTGCCTTCGGGCCGGTCGAGCTGGGACACGATCAGCGTCTGGGCCCTCGACGACAGCCACCGCCGGCGGCACAGCGGCGGCTCCCAGCCCGACGACGTGGGCCGGGTCCAGTTCGACACCTGGCTGACCGGCGGCGTCTCGGCGTACCAGCTGCGGGTGAGCCTGTTCCGCCGGCCCGGCGCAGCCGTCCGCCCCCGCATCGGCGTCGTCGGCGCCATGGCCTCCCGACTTCCCAACGCCACCGGGGTGAGCACCTCCACACCAGGGGCTCGTGGAGGCGCCGCGCTGGGCCGGGTCCTCGGCGTCCCCCGCTACAGCCAGATGGTGCACCGCGGCAGCTACCCGCAGTACGGCGGCGGTGGCCAGGCGTGGTGCTCGCCGACGTCGACCGCGATGGCGCTCGGCTACTACGACGCCCTCCCCCGGCCGCGGAAGTACGCCTGGGTCAGGCCGGACAGCCCCGACCGGGTGGTCCCCCACCTTGCGCGGATGACCTACGACAGCAGCTATGGCGGGACGGGCACCTGGCCGTTCAACACCGCCTATGCCGCGTCGAAGACCCGCAAGGCATTCGTGACTCGGCTGCGAAGCATGCGCGAGGCTGAGCGCTTCATCGCTGCCGGAATCCCGCTGGTGATCTCGGTGCGCTTCGGCGCCGGCGAGCTTGCGGGCGCGCCGATCTCCGCGACCAACGGGCACCTCCTCGTCGTCCGCGGCTTCACCCGAAGCGGCGACGTGGTGGTCAACGACCCGGCCGCGCCCTCGCGGGCGAGCGTGCGGCGCACCTACGACCGCGGTCAACTCGAGGACGCCTGGCTGAAGCGCTACGCCTCGGGCTCGTCGATGCGCGGCTCGGGCGGGCTGGCCTACGTCATCCACGACGCCGCGCACCCGTTGCCCGGGCGGGCCGGCAACAAGCGCAACTGGTGACCGATGGTCCGGCGGGTCCGGCCCGGGTCAGGTCCCCTCGGTGGCGGTGAACTCGATCGTGTGCCAGCCGGTGGCGCCGTCGGGCACCACGTCGCGGCGAACGCCGGTCTGGGTGGCCCCGGACCGGTCCGTGGCGCGCACCGCCAGGGTGTGCCGGCCGGCCGCGGCCTGCACCGTGCCCCGCCACTGCACCCAGGTGTCGACCGAGGGCACCCGGGCCAGGTCCACCGGCTCCCAGGGACCGCCGTCGAGCCGCACCTCCACGGACGCGATGCCGGTGTGCTGGGCCCAGGCCACCCCGGCCACCGTCACCGACCCCGCCGCCACGTCCTGGCCGCCTCGCGGCACGTCGACGCGGGACTGGGTCTTGACCGGCGCCCGCGGCGCCCAACCGCGCCGGGTCCAGTAGGCTTCGACCCGGTCGAACCGCGTCACCTCCAGGTCCACCAGCCACTTGGTCGCCGAGACATAGCCGTAGAGCCCCGGCACCACCATGCGGACCGGGAAGCCGTGCTGAAGCGGCAGCGGCGCGCCGTTCATCGCGACCGCCAGCAGGGCGTCCCGGTCGTCGGTGAGCACCTCCAGCGGCGTGCTGCAGGTCCATCCGTCCGCGGAGGTCTGCAGCACCACGTCAGCCCCAGGCAGCGGCCGGGCCTGCGCCAGGAGCTCGGCCACCCGAACCCCGCTCCACCAGGCGTTGCCGATCAGGTCCCCGCCGACCGGGTTCGACACGCAGCACAGCGTCACCCATGCCTCGGTGAGCTGCCGGTCCAGCAGGTCCTCGAAGCTCAGCGTCACTTCCTGCTCCACCAGTCCGTGGATCCGCAGCCGCCAGGAGTCCACCTCGAGCGCCGGCACCACCAGCGCGGTGTCGATGCGATAGAACTCCTCGTTGGACACCCGCCACGGCACGAGTCCGGACACCTCGAGATCCGCGCCGGCGGGCACCGTCCCACCGGTGACCGGCAGATCCAGCCGGGCCCGGGTCGCCTGCACCGCGCGCCGTCCGCCGCTGGCCACTCGACCCCCGAGGGCCAGCACCCCGGCGCCGGCGCCCACCAGCAGCACTCGCCGCAGGAAGGCGCGGCGCTCGCCTGGGTCCCGCTGGCCGTCCGGGTCCGAGCCGGAAGGACCCGCAGTGACGCTCCCCGGGCCGAGTAGGAAGGGCAGCATCAGCAGCCAGGTCGCGGCACCGACGAGGATCGGAAGCAGCCCGGTGGCCGCAACCCCAGGACGGGTCAGCACGGCCAGCAGCCCGAGTCCCGCGAGGGCGACCCAGAGGAGTTGCCCGACCAGCAGCCGGCGACGCGCCACGAGCCCGGCGAACGCTCCCAGCCCCAGGACCACGACGAGGACGCCCGCGACGAGCAGTGGCTTGTCCCACTGGCCGACCAGGTCGATGGCGACGCGGGCGACCCCCCCGGGGGTCGCCTCGACCACGCCCTCGGCCACCGCGCCCACCGGGCTCAACCGCAACCCCAGCACGGAGGCGGTCGCGGCCGCGGTGGCCATGCCGGCGGCGGCGGTCACCAGCCCGGCGAGAGCGGCTGCCGCGCGCCCCGGGGCAGCGGGACCTCGACCGACGGGGTCGGCATCGGCGGGGTTCACGGGCCCGTCGGAACCGGGCCGGGACGGCCGCGATGCGCTGGTCACAACCTCCATGGTCGCTCACCGAGAAAGCCCGCTCCGGATCCTGCTGGGATGATGCGGTCATGACGGCCACCAGCGGCGTTCCCCGGGTCGGCGTCGGCGTCGACGTGCACCGCTTCGACCCGGACGCGCCGATGTGGCTGGCCGGCCTGCACTTCCCCGACGAGCCGCACGGCCTGTCGGGCCACTCCGACGCCGATGTGGCCGCCCACGCCGCCTGCGACGCCCTCTTCTCCGCCGCCGGCATCGGCGACCTCGGCACCCACTTCGGCACCGCCGAACCACAGTGGGCTGGCGCGGCGGGCCTCGCGCTGCTCACCGAGGCGGCCCGCCGGGTCCGGGAGGCCGGCTACTCGGTCGGCAACGTGGCCGTCCAGGTCATCGGCAGCCGGCCGCGTCTCGGCCCGCGCCGCAGCGAGGCCGAGAGGGCGCTCAGTGACGCCGCGGGGGCGCCGGTGTCGGTCTCCGCGACGACCACGGACGGGCTGGGTCTCACCGGCCGTGGGGAAGGAGTCGCCGCCATCGCCACGGCGATTGTGGTCCCGAGCGCTCCCTGATCCAGCAGACCAAGGTCACCTTCCGCGCCGCTAGGCAACGGGGGCCGAGCACCCAGGCGCCGGGGTACCGGAACCGAGAGGGCCCTGTTCACGCGGGGCCCCGCTCACACGGGGGCCCGTTCGCTCTGCTGTGGCATGCCTCAGGAGGCGAGGACCTCGTCGAGCAGGGTCTCGGCCTTGTCCTCGTTGGTGCGCTCGGCCAGCGCGAGCTCGGAGACCAGGATCTGACGCGCCTTGGCCAGCATTCGCTTCTCGCCCGCCGAGAGCCCACGGTCGCGTTCGCGTCGCCACAGGTCGCGCACGACCTCGGCGACCTTCATCACGTCGCCCGAGTGCAGCTTCTCGAGATTGGCCTTGTAGCGACGCGACCAGTTCGTCGGCTCCTCGGTGTGCGGCGCCCGCAGGACGTCGAACACTCGATCCAGGCCCTCGCGATCCACCACGTCCCGCACCCCGACCAGGTCGAGGTTGCAGGCCGGGACCCTCACGACGAGGTCCTGCTGAGCGACGATCCGGAGGACCAGGTAGAGCCTGTCCTCCCCCTTGATCGTTCGGGTCTCGAGGTTCTCGATCACGGCAGCGCCGTGGTTTGGGTAGACAACCGTTTCGCCGACGGTGAAAGTCATATGTGCTGTACCCCTTCCTAGGTGAGGAGTCTAACACGAGCCGAACCCGGCCTATCGCTTGTTTCCGCAGGTCAGACGGCCTTACAGGTCTTGACAAGGCGACTGGGAATGTGCCTGCGCAGACCTGCCCCGGGTGCCGGCGCCGCCACGCGCCGACCGGCCCTGGCCCGAACGCCGATTCCCCCTAGACTCTGGCGCGTGAACGCCCGACGCCCTCAGGCCTTCGTCGCCGCTTTGCTGGCCCTTCCCGCACTCTCCTCCTGCGGGGTCAACTTCGGGGCCCAGACGAACCAGGTCTACGCACCCTCAGACGGCCAGAGCTCCTACGACGGCGCGGTGGACGTGATCAATGCGCTCATCGTGAGCGACAGCGACGGGCGGGGCCGGCTCATCGCCGGCCTGGTGAACAACGACCAGGAGGAGTCCGATGCGCTCCTGCGGGTCAGCGGCGCCGGCGAGGACCAGGGGCTGACCGCCTCGATCCGGGGCGAGACCGAGATCCCGGCCAGCGGGCTGGTGCAGCTTGCCCGCGACGACGCGGCGGTCGTGGTCCTCGAGGGGGACGCCGAGCAGCTGCGCCCGGGGGCGTTCGTCCGGGTGACGTTCACATTCGAGAACGCAGACCCCGCCACCATCAACGTGCCGGTGCTCCCTCCGGGCCGTGACTACGCCGATGTCGACATCCCCGAGGACGAGCCCCTGACGGGCACCGAGACCGACTCCGAGACGGAGGGCTGACCCATGACAGCACCCAGCGCGCCGTACACCCTCATCTTGCTGCGGCACGGCGAGAGCCAGTGGAACGCCAAGAACCTGTTCACCGGATGGGTGGACGTCGCCCTCAGCGAGAAGGGGCGCACCGAGGCATCGCGCAGCGGTGAGCTGATGGCTGACGCGGGGCTGCTGCCCGAGGTGCTCCACACCTCGGTGCTCCGCCGGGCCATCGTGACCGCGCAGCTGGCCCTGGACACCTGCGACCGGCTGTGGATCCCGGTCCGCCGGTCTTGGCGGCTCAACGAGCGCCACTACGGGGCCCTCCAGGGCAAGAACAAGAAGGAGACGATGGAGGAGTTCGGCGAGGAGCAGTTCATGCTCTGGCGTCGCTCCTACGACACCCCGCCGCCGCGGATCTCCGACGACGACGAGCACAGCCAGGTCGGGCACCCGATGTATGCCGACCTCCCCGACGAGATCGTGCCGCGCACCGAGTGCCTCAAGGACGTCGTCACGCGGATGCTCCCCTACTGGTACGACGGGATCGTGCCGGACCTGCGCTCCGGGCGCACCGTCTGCGTGGCCGCCCACGGCAACAGCCTGCGAGCCCTGGTCAAGCACCTAGACGACATGTCGGAGGAGGCCGTCGTCGGGCTCAACATCCCGACCGGGATCCCGCTGGTCTACGAGCTCGACCACGATATGCGCCCGCAGGAGCGCGGCGGCCGCTACCTCGACCCCGAGGCCGCAGCGTCGGCGATCCAGGCGGTCGCCAACCAGGGACGCTGAGGTGGACCTGGACCTGGTGGACCCCGACGGGGTCGGGCCGTTCACTCGCTACTTGGGCCTGCGCGTCACCGGGCTCAGCGGTGAGGAGGTGACGGCCACCTGGACGGCCGGGGAGAAGCACCACCAGCCGTTCGGGCTCGTGCACGGCGGGGTCTTCGCCAGCGTCGTGGAGACCTTGGGGAGCATCGGGGCCAACGCCTGGTTCGCCGATCGCGGCCGGTGCGTCGGAGTGAGCAACGCCACCGACTTCTTCCGGGCCGTGCGCGAGGGTGAGATGTCCTCGACCGCGACACCGATCCACCAGGGACGGTCGCAGCAGGTCTGGCTGGTGGAGACCCACGACGCGGCCGGGCGGCTGGTCTCCCGCGGCCAGCTGCGGGTGCAGAACCTGCCGAACTCCTGATCCGGCCGCCGCGGGAGTCCTCTGCGCGAGGCTTGTGGACGCTTCGCGGGCCCCCAGGCCCTTGCGGAGCGTCCACAAGCCTTGCGAACCTCGAGCGGACGGGGGCGCTACCACGCGGAGGAGGACTCCCATGACCACCCGAGACACGAACTGGGCTCCCGGAACCCCCTGCTGGGTGGATCTCGGCGTGGACGACTTCGGCAAGGGCCAGGCGTTCTACTCGACGCTGCTCGGGTGGCACATCGAGCCCGGTCCGCAGGAGTACGGCGGCTACGCGACGTGCACCAAGGACGGCCGCAGCGTTGCCGGGCTGAGCCCGAAGATGGACCCCTCCCAGCCGACCGTGTGGACGACGTACCTGGCCACCGAGGACGCCGAGGCGACGCTGGCCTCGGTGCGCGACCACGGCGGCCAGGTGGCGAGCGAGGCCATGGACGTCGGGGACATGGGTCGGATGGCGATCTGCGTCGATCCCGGCGGCGCCTTCGTGGGGCTGTGGCAGGGGGGTTCGCACACGGGCTTCCAGCTCGCCAACGAGCCCGGCGCGGTGGTCTGGAACGAGAACTACTCGGCCGACTGGCAACGCAACCGCGACTTCTACGCCGCGGTCTTCGGCTACACCTACCAGGACATGCCGATGGAGGGCATGGAGTATGCCACCGCCATGCTGAACGGCGAGTCGGTCGCCGGGTTCGCCAGGATCGGCGGTTCGATCCCCGAGGAGACCCCGCCGCACTGGAACGTCTACTTCGCGGTCAGCGACGTCGCCGCGGCGCTGGGCCAGGTCCGCGACCTCGGCGGCTCGGTGATGGGGGAACCCATCGACACCGAATACGGCCGGATGGCAATGGTCGCCGACGACCAGGGCGCGATGTTCTGGCTCGGCGGCACCGCCTGAGAGTCCCCCGGGGGTTCAGGCGGCGGAGGCCACCGGGCGCGCGGGGGCGACCGAGGAGCGGTTGCGCCGCTTGCGCGCCGACGTCTCGGTCACGGACGTCTTCTTGTCGAAGAACCCGTTGGGGAACGATAGCCGGACGATCTTGGCCCACGCCGAGCCGACCTGCTTGGGCAGCGGACCGCTGACGTAGTTCAGCCCGTAGCGCTCGAACAGCGCCTCGATCTCGGGCGCGATCTCCTGGTATCGGTTCGAGGGCAGGTCGGGGAAGAGGTGGTGCTCGATCTGGTAGGACAGGTTGCCGGTCATCACGTGCATGGCCTTGGACCCACGGATGTTGGCCGAGCCGAGCATCTGCCGCAGGTACCACTCGCCCCGGGTCTCACCCACGATCGACCGGCGCTCGAAGGTCTCCACGCCGTTGGGGAAGTGGCCGCACATGATCACCGAGTGCGTCCACAGGTTGCGCACCAGGTTGGCCACGAAGTTCGCCCCGAGCGTGTGCAGGAACGACGGCCCGGACAGCAGCGGGTGCACGACATAATCCCGACGCACCTGGCGCGTGATCTTGCGTCCCACCTGACGGGCCCGCGCCTTGAACTCCGGCTTCTTCCAGCGCTGCTTGATCAGGTTGGAGCGCAGCTCGAGGTCGTACATGGCGATGCCGTACTCGAAGAAGCAGGCGTTGATGAAGTTCACCAGCGGCTGGATCAGGTGGTATCGGCTCCACGGCTGGTCCTCGTCGACGCGCATGATGCCGTAGCCGAGGTCGTTGTCCTTGCCGATCACGTTCGTGAAGGTGTGGTGCACCTCGTTGTGCGCGTGCTTCCACTGCGCCGAGGGGCTGACGTTGTCCCACTCCCAGGTCGTGGAGTGGATCTTCGGGTCACGCATCCAGTCCCACTGGCCGTGCATGACGTTGTGGCCGATCTCCATGTTCTCGAGGATCTTCGCGACACTCAGCCCGACCGTGCCGACCACCCACGCCGGCGGGAACATCGAGCCGAGCAGCACAGCGCGACTGCCGAGCTCGAGGGCGCGCTGGGTACGGATGACCGTGCGGATGTACGCCGCGTCGCTCTCGCCGCGGGCCGAGATCACCCGGTCGCGGATGGCATCGAGCTCGGAGCCGATGGTCTCGATGTCCTCGGCGGTGAGGTGGGCGATCGGGTTGTGGGTCTTCTTCTGCAGAACAGTCATTCCGGAGTTCCCTCCACAGGTCAGTTGGGCGGAGCCAGGTCGTTTCGGGACGGTCAGAGGTCGATCTCGCAGGCGCCGGCGGCTGCAGAGATGCAGGTCTGAACGTTGACGCCGTCGCCTTCGACCGCCGTCGTGACATCGCCGTTGCGCAGGTCGCGCACCGCGCCCTGCCGGAGCGGGACGACGCATCCGAAGCAGATCCCCATCCGGCAGCCCGAGGGCATCAGCACGCCGGCGTCCTCGCCGGCGGTGAGCAGCGGCGTGGCGCCGTCGGCCTCGACGACGGTGTTCGACCCGGTGAACCGGACCGTGCCGCCCTCGCCGGCGACGATCGTGGCGACCTTGAACTGCTCGGTCATCAGCGGCAGGCCTCGCTGCGCATGGTGCCGTTCGAGCGCCTCGAGAAGCGCACCGGGACCGCACGCGTAGGTGGTCCGCTCCGCCAGGTCGGGCACAAGGCGAAACAGGTCCTCGACATCGAGGACACCGTGCTGGTCGTCGTAGCGGGCGACCAGCCGGATCAGCCCGGCCTCGTCGAGGGCCCTCAGGTTGTCACGGAAGATCGAGTGCGGCTCGCTAGGAGCCACGTGCACCACGACGATGTCGTATCCCTGGCTGCGGGCCAGCCGCACCACGCCCGAGTCGGCCACCGGGAAGAGGTTGCGCAGCATCCCGATCACCGGCGTGATGCCGGACCCGGCGGTGACGAAGAGCAGCTTGCCGCCCTCGGTCGGCAGCACGAACTCCCCGGCCGCCTGCTCCAGATGCACCAGTGTGCCGACCGTCGCGCTCCGGACCAGGTAGGTGCTCACCCTGCCGTCGGGGACCGCCTTGACCGTGACCGAGATCCGGCCGTCGGGACGGGGGCCGTGGGTCAGCGAGTAGGCCCTCCAGAGACGTACGCCGTCGACGTCGACGCCGATCCGGACGTACTGGCCCGGCACGTGGCCGGCCCAGTCCGCTCCGGGGCGGATCACGAGCGTGACCGCGTCGGCGGTCTCTGGCTGGACCTCCTCGATCCGGCCCCGCAGGTCGGCGCCGGGGCGGAGGGGGTGGAAGAGGTCGAGGTAGTCGGCCGGGACGAGGGGGGTAGTGACCATCTCGGCGACCTTGAAGGCGCGGTCCCGCCAGCCGCCAGCCCAGGGCTGGGCCCGGCCAGGGGCCCGGGTGCGGGCATGGCGAGAGGGAGGGACGGAAATGGCCACACCTCCACTGTCTCCGTTGACGGGCTCAATCCCTTGGCTCGATCATGTGAATCGGCCGGGCCAACTTGTTCGCTCGGCACAAAGGAGACGCGCATGCCGCAGAAGGGCAAGAGCAGCGCGGCGGTCACGCGCGACCTGTCCCTCCCCCCGGCCGCCGCAGCCGCCATCCGGGCGGAGCTGCCCCGGGTGGCACAGCAGGTGGTCGACGCGGTCCGGGCCGAGGTGCCCAGCTATGCCGACCCCTTCAAGGGCCGGATGGGCCGCACGATCGAGAACGCTGTGGCACTGGCCCTCGGCGGCTTCATCGCGATCGCCGCCGGCGAGGCGGACGGTCCGGAGCGGTCCTACGAGCAGGTGTACGACGCGGCGTACGGGCTGGGCCGGGGCGAGGCACGCAGCGGGCGCACCATGGAGGCGCTGCTGAGCGCCTACCGGGTCGGGGCCCGGGCGGCGTGGCGAGACATGAGTGACTCCGGTGTGCGCGCCGGGCTGCCGTCGGCGTCGGTGGCGCGCTTCGCCGAGCTCGTCTTCGCCTATATCGACGAGCTCTCGGCGGCGAGCGCCGCCGGCCATGCCGACGAGCTGGCTAGCACGGGCCGGGTCCGCCAGCGCTATCTCGAGCGGCTGACGCAGAGACTGCTCCGGGGCGCGCCCGCCGACGTCCTCACTGCGGCGGCCGAGCGCGCGGAGTGGGCGCCGCCCACGCTGCTGACCGCCGTGATCCTGCCCGATGCGCGCTCCCGGGGAGCGCTGGCGCACCTCGACGCCCGCACGCTGCAGCCCACCGAGCAGGTCCCCGGTCTCGAGGACCACCCCGACCTGACGGTGCTGCTCGTGCCGAGCAACACCGGCCGGGCGCGCACCTCGCTGGTGCGTGCCCTCCCCGGGCGGGAGGCCATCATCGGGCCGGCACGACCGTGGCTGCAGGTGCAGTCCTCCTACGACCGGGCGCTGCGGGTGGTCCGGCTGGCGCTGAGCCATCCCGACGCGGCGCCCATCGACACCGAGGAGCACCTTCCGCAGCTCATCCTCGGTGCCGACGGGCGGGCGATGGAGGACCTGCGGCTGCAGGTGCTGGCTCCGCTGGCCGATCTGAGACCGGCCGTCGCGGAGAAGCTGCGCGAGACGCTGCGGTCCTGGCTGCTGCACCAGGGCCGCCGGGAGGAGGTGGCCACGGAGCTGTTCGTGCACCCGCAGACGGTCCGCTACCGGATGCAACAGCTGCGGCGCCTCTACGGGGACCGGCTCGAGGACCCGTCCTGGGTGCTGAGGCTGACGATCGCTCTGGCCTGAAGCCGTCCAAGCCCGGTCCGACCCCAGTCCTTGCCGGTCGTTGCCGGTCGGGCGCCGCCGCTCAGGGCTCCTCGTAGGTGAGCACGAGCCCGTTGGGGACCGGCCGCTGCGCACCGTCCGAGGGCTCGTTGACCACGGCGAGGCGGCCCGAAGGCCGCCGGGCCAGCATCGTCGAGGAGCCGCCTCCATCGAGGTTCAGGGCGTCGTCGGCGCCGAGGTCCCCGAGCAGCTCGGCCAGCTCCAGCAGGGTCATCCCACGGCTGGCCTCCGACCGCCCGTCCACGACGACGAGCAGCACCCGACGCGCGTCGTTGTCCACGCCGACCGCCGTCCGCGGGTGCAGTTGGGCGTCGTCGGACACCGTGAGCGCGCCTCCGGACAGCAGCACCTGGCTCCCGCCGATCGCCGCCTGAGGCGAGCCCGCGGCCCGGATCCGCAGCCGCACGGCCGTGCCCACGGGCCACCGGCGGGCCAGTCGGACCGCCCCGTCACCCCGCCCGATCAGCAGCCGGCCGCGGATCTTGGCCCCGGTGTCCACGCGCCGGGTGTTCGCCACCACCCGCCCCCCACGCACGACGGCCTGTCGGACGCGGCGCTTCTTCGCACCGTCGGTCACGGCGTACCCCGGGTTGTCCCCCCAGCGCGCGGTGTAGAGGCCGATGCCATGAGCCGGGACGTAGGGCGCGTTCAGCCCGGTGATCCGCAGATGCGGACCGCGCCTGACCCGGACCCGCACCGGCGTCGTGCCGACGCTCGCCCTTGCCCGGTCGTCAAGCCGGAAGGAGCTGACCCAGCCCTCTCGTGGCCCGTGCCGCACGCGGTCGGAGTCCACGCCGACGCCGAGCGGCGCCCCGGTGTCGTCGATGTCGAAGAAGTCGCCGTTCACGCCGGCCACCGCCGCGTCGACCGAACCGCCCGGCGCCTTCTCGGCGGCGGCGAGGGTGCTCAGCGGTGCTCGGGCGGCCACCCGCCCTGCGTCGGCGTACTGCAGCGACAGACCGGGCCGACGCGGATTCGCGATCAGCAGGTGGACGCGCACCGGACCGCGGGCGTCGGTCTCCCGCCAGGACCGGTAGCGGAGCCCGGGGACGACGAGGCGCTTGGTCTGCGCCGTTCGCACGGCCACGCGGCGCAGGGCCGCCGGCAAGGGCGCGGCGACCGGACCCAGGCGGCCGTCGGAGCTGTGCACGGGCGCCGATTCCGAAGCGGCGTCGCGTCCGGCGGGGTCGGAGGCGACGGCCTCTGCGGACGTCCCCGGCGCGGCACCCGCGAGCAAGCCCAGGACTGCGGCGAGCGCGAGCGTCAGCAGCGGGCGCGACCGCCCGTTGAGGGCCGGCGCGGGCGCTCGTGCGGGGGTGGGGGAGAAAGCCATGGCCAGGTCCTCTCGGGTCGGGCATCTCGTGCGCCGGGAAGCCCGGCCAGCGTCTCAGGTCAGCAGGGGTAGGAGCACCGGGATCCAGACAGACGTGGCCAGCGCGGTGAGCGCCATCGCCAGCCCCGAGAAGGCGCCCGCCGTGCGATCCTCGACGAGCATCCGGGCGGTGCCGATGCCATGGGAGGCGGTGCCCACGGCCAGCCCGCGCACGCGCGGGTCCCGCACCCGCATCCAGGACAGCAGGCGAGGGCCGGCGACGCCGCCCAGGATGCCCGCGATGATCGTGAGGACCGCGGTGAGCGCGGGGATTCCGCCGATGGTCTGCGACAACGCGATCGAGACCGGTGCGGTCGTCGACTTCGGTGCCATCGACAGCGCGAGCTCCCGGTCGCCGCCCAGTCCCGTGGTGACCAGGACGGCCGCGGCCACCGCCACGCCAGAGCCGACGACCACCGAGCCCAGCACGGGGACCGCGGCCCGGCGCACCAGGGCGAGCTCCTGGTGCAGCGGCCAGGCCAACGCGACCGTCGCCGGTCCCAGGAGGAAGCCGATCAGGTCACCGCCCTTGCGGTACGCCGCGTAGTCGATCCCGGCCAGCCACAGCACCGTCCCGATCAGCGCAACGGCAACCAGGACCGGGTTGAGCAGCGGGTGGCCGCCGCTGCGCTGCCATGCCCGCTGGGCCACGACGTACGCCGCCAGCGTGAGCGTGAGCCCCAGGAGCGGGGAGCCGACCACTGCCGACCAGGCAGCCCCCGCGTCCAGGCTCACCGGGCCCGCCTCGCCGGTGACCCCGAGCGGGCCCCCCACCGGGCCCCCCAGCGGAGCAGTGCCAGGGCGGTCGCCGCGGTCGCTGCCAGCGCGAGGAACCACGAGAAGAACAGCCCGGTGACCAGCGGCAGGGCCGAGGCCGCAAGCAGCGGGAGGTACTGCACCACGCCCACGCCGGCGGGCACGAAGAGCAGCTGCAGATGCCGGAGCAGTCCCTCGGCGACGCGCACGACGCCGGCCGAGGGCGCCGGGGTCCGCAGCCCGAGCGCGACCAGGAGGATCACCATCCCGGCCACCGGGCCCGGCACCGGCAGCCCCAGCAATCGGACGAGGAACTCACCTGCCAGCTGGCAGCACAGCAGCGCGAGCAGCCCCGGGATCACCGCGGCCGTCAAGGAGCCGAGTCGGGAGGGCGACGGACCATCCCGACCAGCGCCTGGGCGGTCAGGTTCACCACGGCCCGCGCCTCCTCCGCGTCGCCGCGAGCCAGGTAGTTGAAGGCCAAGCCGTCCATCACTGAGAACGCGAACCGGGCGATGACCGGGACCGGCTCGACGTACTCGAGCCCGAAGCGCTCCGCCGCCTCGTTCAGCACCCGCTCGTTGAACTCCTGGTAGTAGGCGTGCTGTCGGCGGGCGACCTCCTCGAGCTCGGCATCGCGCAGGGCATTGGTGGTGAGCTCGTAGGTGACCAGGTGTTCGAGCGGATGGGCGATCACGTGGTCGAGGTAGGCACACAGCGTGGCCCGGACGATCTCGAACAGGTCGGTCCCGTCGGCGCCGCCCATCGCCGCCTCGATGTCGGCCTGCGACTGCAGCGCGATGCTCTCGGTCACCTGGGCCATCAGCTCCTGCTTGGAGCGGAAGGCGTAGTGGAACACCCCCAGCGGCATCTGCGCCTCCCCCGCAATGGCCCGCGTCGTGGCCCGACCGACGCCCTCGCGGGTCATGACCCGGATCGCCGCCTCCACGAGCCTCTCCCGCCGGTCTCCGGCAGCCATGCGCGTCACGACGCCTCCTTCCCGCCGCCACCCGGTCAACGCCCGGGCGGGACGCGTTTCGTCGTCACGATAGTGCGCGTCGGTGCGGCGGAGGACCGATCAGCCCACCAATCAGCCCATAAATCCGACTAGCCCGGCCGGACCAGCCAGACCAGCCGATCAGCCCGTCGGGCAGTCCAGGTCGCGCAGTTGGCGCTTGATGACGCGGGTCAACTCGGCGTCGTCGTCCTCGGCCTTCGCCAGCTCGTCCTGGAGACCCTGGCAGTCGGCGTCGTCGGTCAGCTGCTCCAGGCGTTGCCGCACCTCGTCGCCGTACTCGCCCCAGTCGACGCCCTCCAGCTCGTTGCGGGCCCGGTCGATCTGCTTCTGCAACGCGTCGGCCGCGCCCTGGGCGGCGTCCTGGGCGTTGCCGGCTGCCTCCTCGGCCTGGTTGGCCTCCTCACCGCATCCGGTGAGCACCAGGGCGGCGAGAAAGAGGCCGGTGAAAGCGGCGCGCATCCTCATCGTGGCTCTCCTGGGTCGGGCCGGAGATCCTCCGGCAGCTGGTCGTCGGCGATCTCGCCGGTGGCGCCCGAGCCGCCTTCTCCGACGCCGACCTGGCTCTCGGTCGGGGCGGTCTGACCCTCGGCGGGGGGCGGGGTGTTGCCCGGAGATGGACTCGGTCGCTCGGGCTCGGTGTTGTCGCTGACGTGGTCGGGCGTGGAGGTCATGACGGGCATGTACCCCTCCTCACCACCGACCACACCGCTGACCCGGCAGATCAGCGACACCGGCGGTCAGCTCGGCTTGGGTGCGCCCGGCCGGGCGTAGCGGACCCAAGTGACAGCGACGGACAGCACCGCGAAGGCGAGGCCGATGGCGTAGAAGATCGTCGCGGTCATCAGGGTCAGCCCGATTCCGAAGAAGAACGGGCCGAAGGCGGCGATCGCGGCGGTCCATCCCAGGACGCCGCCGGCCTGCCGGCGCTCGAAGATCATCGGCATCTGCTTGAACGTGGAGGCGTTGCCGATCCCGGAGAAGAGGAAGATCGCCAGCATGCCCCACAGGAAGCGGTCGAAGCCGGTGTCCAGGGCGGCGGCCGAGGAGGTGTCCGGGGTGAGCGCGGTCATCGTGAAGCCGATCGAGACGATCAGCCCGAGGCCGGAGATCAGCGTCCACACCGCACCGCCCATCCGGTCGGTGAGCGGACTGAAGACCACGCGCGCCCCGGCGCCGACCAGCGGGCCCAGGAACACGAACTTCACCGGGTCCGGCACCGAGTAGCCCTCGACCAGCAGCTGCGCGGCGTCGCCCACCCCCGCGACGATCTCGGGGTTGCCGGCGCCGTAGAGGTTCTTCATCAGCAGACCGAACTGCGCCGAGAGCCCCGAGAAGGTTCCGAAGGTCATGACGTAGAGCAGCGTCATGTACCAGGTGTCCACGTTGCTGAAGATGTCGAACTGCTGCTTGATGTTCGCCGTGACCGGAACGGACTTGAGCATCGTCCACGCCAGTGCCACGCCGACGACGATGAAGGGGATGTAGATGAAGGCGGCGTTCTGGTACCACACCTCCTGCGCCGCGCTCCCCGGCGCGCCCTGCATCTGCTGAGAGCCGCCGAGGAACCCGATCATCGAGAAGCCGATGATCCACGGGGTCAGCAGCTGCACCAGGGAGACGCCGAAGTTGCCGATGCCGGCCTGGATGCCCAACGCGGTGCCCTGGAGCCGCCGTGGGAAGAAGTACGACGTGCTCGGCATGAAGCCCGAGAAGGCGCCACCGCCGATGCCGGAGAGGAACGCCAGGATCAGCAGCTCCCAGTAGGGCGTGCTGGTGTCCTGGACCCGGACGGCCCAGCCGAGCACCGGGAACACCAGCAGCAGCGTGGTCAGGGTGACGAGCTTGCGGGTGCCGAGGATTGGCGGCAGCACCATCCAGACCAGTCTCATCAGGCCGCCGGCCAGCCCCGGCATCGCCACCAGCCAGTAGAGCTGGTCGTTGCTGAAGTCGAAGCCGAGGTTGGTCAGCTTCGGCGCGATCGCCGAGGCCAGGAACCACGACGCGAAGCACATGGTCAGCGTGAACGTCGTGATCCACAGCGTCTTCCATGCCAGGGCCTGGTCCCAGGTCTCCTCGTTCTCGGGGTCCCAGGACTGCAGCCACTCGCCGGCAGGACGGGTGGTGGGACTGCTCATGCGCGTGCCTCCTCGGGCTCACGGGATGCGGGGGCGGGGCGGCGCGGCCCCAGCCCGGGGCGTTCGATGAGTCCAGCCAGCTCGGGGGTGTCGCGGTGCATCATCTGCACGACCGTCCAGTGCATCCACGCCGCGCACACGACGGTGAGCAGGAAGAGCACGAAGAAGGTGCTGGAGGGGAAGCCGGACCATGCCTTGGTGTAGGCGAACAGCGGCGGGAGGAAGAAGCCGCCGAGCCCGCCGAGCATCCCCACCAGCCCGCCCACCGAGCCGACGTTCTGCGGGAAGTACTCCGGGATGTGCTTGTAGATGGCGGCCTTGCCGATGCCCATCGCACAGCCCAGCGCGAAGACCAGGAGCACGAAGGGGACCAGGCCGATCGCATAGCTCAGATGCTCGGTCTCGCGGCCGTCGGCGTGGGCGATGACGATGTAGCCGTTGGGCATCATCAGGATGCTGGTGGTGAGCAGCATCAGACCGAACGTCCAGTACATCACCCGCCGCGCACCGAAGCGGTCCGACAGCCAGCCACCGACCGGTCGCAGCAGGGAGGCGGGGAAGATGAAGAGCGCCGTGAGCAGCGCGGCGGTCTGCAGCGTGACCGCGAAGTTGTCCATGTAGTACGTCGGCAGCCAGGCGGACAGCGCGACGTAGGCGCCGAAGGCGGCGACGTAGTAGAGACCGAATCGCCAGACCCGGGCCTCCTTGAGCGGCTCGAGTTGGGCTCGCAGCGGCAGGCCCGCGCCCGGGATGTGGTCGTGTCGCGGCGCGATGAACCAGATGGCGGCCGCCAACGCCACGAGCAGCACCGCGTAGACGACCGGCACCAGCCGCCAGCCGCCCTCGAGGAGGCCGAAGACGTAGGTGCCGCCCGCAGTGCCGACGATGATCGGGGGGCCGATGAACTTGGTCACCGAGGCCCCGACGTTGCCCGCACCGAAGAACCCGAGCGCGAAGCCCTGGTTCTCGCGCGGCTGCCAGGCGCTGTTCCAGGCGATGCCGGAGCTGAACGAGTTGCCGGAGAAGCCGATGAGGAAGGCGAGGCCCAGCAGCATCGGATAGCTGGAGGCCTGAGAGACCAGGTAGGTCGGGACGGCGGTGGCCAGCAGCATGAAGGTCATCACCTTCCGACCGCCGATCCGGTCGGTGACCACGCCGGCTGGCAGCCGCCACAGGGAGCCATTGAGCACCGCGACGGCGATGATCCAGGCGAGTTGCACCTCCGAGAGGCCGAACTCCTCCGAGATCGGCTTGCCGAGGATCCCGAACATCAGCCACACCGCGAACATCGCGGTGAAGCTGATCGTGGACAGGGCGAGCACCCGCGTTCGACCGGGCTCCTCCACCGTCTCCCTCATGATTCCTCCAAATCACGGGTTTGGGTCCTTTGAACAATCCGATAAACTATCGGGCAGTCCAGGGTGGCGCAAACGCGATCAAGGCTGGCGGAGGTGACATGCGCGACAAGACCGGAGCGGACCCCGGGGGGCATGGGGCGCGCGGAGGACTCGCGCTCCTGGACTCCCCCGTGCGCCGGAGCATCGTCGACCTGCTGGCCAACCTGCCCGACTCCGCGGGGGCCGCCACCGGCCTCAGCGCCGCACAGATCGGCGAGCACCTCGGAGTGCATGTCACGACCGCCCGATTCCACCTCGACCAGCTCGAGCGGCACCGGCTCGTCGAGTCCCTCTTCCAGCACGGGCGGGTGGGACGCCCGCGCAAGGTCTACCGGACGCCACGCCGGCCGCTGCCCGAGCCGGCGAGCGCCGAGGAGGCCTGGCAGGCGCTGAGTTCCCTGCTCGCTGAGTCCTGGAAGCGCGGTGGTCGGCCGACGGAGGGCAGCGAGGAGGGGGGGTCCGGCGCGGGCCTGACCCCGGAGCAGGCGGGCCGTCGGTGGGCGCTGCGTGAGGCCGGTCGCGCCGAGGCTCCGGTGCCCGTGCAGGCACGCACGCCGGGCGCGTGGCTGGCCAAGGTCGGGATGACGATGGACCTGCTGCGCCGCTGGGGGTACCTCCCCGAGGTGCGCACCGAGGACGGTGGGCGCACCGCCGAGCTCACGCTGCTCGACTGCCCCTTCCTCCCTTTGGCCACCGAGCACGCCGACGTGGTGTGCGGCATCCACCGCGGCCTGCTCCGCGGAGCGATGGAGGCCGCCGGAGAGCCGGACACCGAGGTGGCCCTGCAGCCGCTCGTGGGTCCCCGGACCTGCCTGGCCCGCGTCAGCACCCGCGCCGACCTCGACGCGTGAGGCCCAGGGCTGGTCGCCGGAGCCGTTCACCTCAGCGACGGCGCTCGCCCGCCCGGCGCTGTCCCCCACGACGGCCCGCGGGCGGGCTGCCGGACATGCCGCCGGAGCCGACACGCTCCCAGCCCTGGCGCGGTGCGTGACTGCCCAGCTGCTGGTCGTCGCGACTGCGGTAGACGATGTAGGGACGGGTGATGTAGCCCAGGGGCGCGCTGAACACATGCACCAGCCGGGTGAACGGCCACAGCGCGAAGAGCGCGAAAGCCACGAGCGCGTGCACCTGGAAGCCCAGGGGCGCCTGGGCCATCAGCTCCGGGTAGAGGTCGAAGCGGAAGATCCCCCGGAACCAGACCGAGACCGTCTCGCGGTAGTCGTAGTGGCCCAGCACGTTGGAGGCGAAGGTGTTCCAGAGCCCCAGCACGATCACCACGGCGAGGACGAGGTACATCACCTTGTCCATCACCGTGGTCGCCGAGAAGACCGGCCCGATCGTGCGCCGGCGGTAGATGAGGATGGCCATGCCCACCAACGTGGCGAATCCCGCGACCAGTCCCAGGGTGACCGCCAGGAAGTGATAGAGCGACTCCGGCATCCCCACTGCCTCGGTCCACGACTTCGGGACCCCCAGCCCCATCACGTGCCCGAGGAACACGACGAGGATGCCGAAGTGGAACAGCGGGCTCCCCCACCGCAGCAATCGGTCCTCGTAGAGCTGGGAGGACCGGGTGGTCCACCCGAACTTGTCGTAGCGGTAGCGCCAGAGGTGGCCGACCACGAACGTCGTCAGGCAGATGTACGGGACGATCACCCACAGGAAGGTGTCCATCAGCGAGCTCCTGGGAAGGTCGGGGTCGGCAGCATCGTGGATGCCTCCGGGGCTGCGGGTCCGGGGTCGAACCCCGGGGTGGCGTACGGCGTCAGGCCCACCTCCTCCTCCGGCGGCCCCTGGGCTGCCAAGCGCCGGATCGCATCCCACTCGTCGCCCTCGAGCGGCGGAAGCGTGGCGGTGACGGCGGCGACGGCTCCGGCCCACGGGGACCCCGCCTCGTCCAACGAGAGGCGCAGCAGCTCCAGTCCGGCCCGGTGGTCCAGCAGCAGCCGCTCGCCCCGCTCCTGATCCACGGTGGCGGCGTACTCCAGGACCACGCACAGGTGGTCGGGCAGCTCCCCGCCGTCCCCGTCCTGGGTTTCGAGCACGAATCCCGACCGCAAGTAGGTCTGCTTGAACCGGAGCAGCGCCAGCCCACGCTTGCGCGTGTCGCCGTGGGCGAAGTAGGTCAGGAAGAGGGTGTGCCGGCGACGGCTGTCGAACGTCTCGACGTACTCCTCCTGGAGCCGGGCCAGCGGTGTCGAGCCCAGCAGCCGTGCCGTGGCCCGCAGGGGCGCCCCGACGGACTCCGGCAGGCCGTGCGAGCCCTCGAAGACCAGCGGCACCCGGGCGATCAGCTCTTCCTCGGGATAGCCGAGGAGCAACGACGCCGACTGCCACGCGATCGTCCGCTGTTCCTGCGACAGCCCCGTCGGTCGGCGACGGAGGGCCCGGCCCGTCATCGCCGGTCGCTCTTCCGGGGCTCGTCGGGCTCGTGGGTTTCTCCCGGCTTGTCGGGGCTCTGCGGGTTCTCCGGCGGGAAGAGCCCGCTGGGGTCGCCCTTGCCGTCCCAGTTGAGAAGGTTGACCCGGCGTCCCTTCGCCTCCGGCGAGGCCAGGGTGTCCGCCCGCTGGCGCTTCTGCAGCATCTGGAAGTTCTCCACCGCGATCGGGGACACCTTGCCCGACCCCTCACCGAAGGGCCCCGAGCCGCCCATGCCGGGACCGCCCTCGTAGTCCAGCGCGCACTCGGTCGCCAGCTCCTCCAAGGCATGGGCCTGCTCGGCGTGCGCGGTGGGGATGACGTAGCGCTCGTCGTACTTGGCGATCGCCAGCAGCCGGAACATGTCGTACATCGCCTCCTCGCTCATCCCGACGGCGGCTGGGATCGAGCCGTCGGGCTCGCGGCCGAGGTTGATGTCGCGCATGTAGGAGCGCATCGCCGCCAGCTTCCGCAGGACCGCGTCGACCGGGCCGACGTCCCCGGCGGTGAAGAGCTCGGCGAGGTACTCCACCGGGATCCGCAGCGCCTCGATCGCGGCGAAGAGGTTGCCCGGGTCCTCCGCGTCCTCCCCGGTCTCCTTGACCACCTCGACGACCGGCGACAGCGGTGGGATGTACCAGACCATCGGCATCGTGCGGTACTCCGGGTGCAGCGGCAGCGCCACCCGGTAGGTCTGGATCAGGGCGTGGACCGGCGAGCGCTGAGCTGCCTGCACCCAGTCGTGCGGGATCCCCGCGCGCTCGGCCTCCCGTTGGACCTCGGGGTCGAACGGGTCGAGGAAGACGTCGCGCTGGGCCTCGTAGAGGCCGTGCTCATCGGGAGTCGAGGCGGCCTCGAGCACCCGGTCGGCGTCGTACAGCATCAGCCCGATGTAGCGCAGCCGGCCGACGCAGGTCTCCGAGCACACGGTCGGCAGCCCCACCTCGACCCGCGGGAAGCAGAAGGTGCACTTCTCCGCCTTGCCGGTGCGGTGGTTGAAGTAGACCTTCTTGTAGGGACACCCCGAAACGCACATCCGCCAGCCTCGGCAGCGGTCCTGGTCGACCAGCACGATCCCGTCCTCGGACCGCTTGTAGATCGCGCCGCTGGGACAGGACGCGGCGCAGGAGGGGTTCAGGCAGTGCTCGCAGATCCGCGGCAGGTAGAACATGAACGTCTGCTCGAACTCGAACCTGACCTTGTCGCCGACCTTGCGCAGCACCGGGTCGTGCCGCTCGGTGGCCGCGGAACCGCCCAGGTTGTCGTCCCAGTTCGCTGACCACTCGATCTTCATGTCCTTCCCGGACAGCAGCGACTTCGGGCGGGCCACCGGCGTGTGCTCCTGGGCGGGGGCGTCGGTCAGGGTCGCGTAGTCGTAGGTCCAGGGCTCGTAGTAGTCCTGGATCGAGGGCATCTTGGGGTTGGAGAAGATCGTGGCCAGCTTCTTCCACCGGCCGCCTGCCTTGAGCTTGAGCCGGCCGCGCCGGGTCAGCTCCCAGCCTCCCTTCCACTCCTCCTGGTCCTCGTAGGTCCGGGGGTACCCCTGGCCCGGACGGGTCTCGACGTTGTTGAACCAGACGTACTCGGTCCCGCTCCGGTTGGTCCACGCCTGCTTGCAGGTCACCGAGCAGGTGTGGCAGCCGATGCACTTGTCGAGGTTCATCACCATCGCCATCTGCGCCATGACCTTCATCAGTAGGTCACCTCCTGGCTGCGCCTGCGGATCATGGTCACCTCGTCGCGTTGGTTCCCGGTCGGGCCGAGGTAGTTGAACGCGAAGGCGAGCTGGGCATAGCCGCCGATCACGTGGGTGGGCTTGACCAGGATCCGGGTCAGCGAGTTGTGGATCCCGCCGCGCTTGCCTGACGTCTCGGCCAGAGGCACGTCGATGAGCCGGTCCTGGGCATGATGCATGTAGACGGTCCCCTCCGGCATCCGGTGCGAGACGATCGCCCGGGCGACCACGACCCCGTTGCGGTTCACCGCCTCGATCCAGTCGTTGTCCTGCACGCCCACCTTCGCCGCGTCCACGTCACTCATCCAGATCGTCTGCCCGCCCCGCGACAGCGAGAGCATGAATAGGTTGTCCTGGTACTCCGAGTGGATCGACCACTTGTTGTGCGGGGTCAGGTAGCGGACCGTGACCCCCAGCTCGCCGGTGGAGCCGATGTCGGGCTCGCTGAACAGCGCGCCCATGGCCAGCGGCGGCCGGAACACCGGCAGCTGCTCGCCGAGCTCGGTCATCCAGTCGTGGTCGAGGAAGAAGTGCTGTCGACCGGTGAGCGTGTGCCAGGGCTTGAGCCGCTCCACGTTGATCGTGAAGGGGGAGTAGCGGCGGCCGCCGGTCTCCGAGCCCGACCACTCCGGGGAGGTGATCACCGGCACCGGAGCCGCCACGGTGTCGGCGAAGGTGATCTGCTTGCCCTCGTGCTCGGCTGCCAGGTCGTGCAGAGCGGTGCCGGTGCGCTTCTCGAGGGTCTTGAACCCCTGCACTGCCAGCTGACCGTTCGTCGTCCCCGAGAGCGCGAGGATCATCTCAGCCGCCTGGATGTCGCGCAGCAGCGAGGGCCGCCCGTCCGCGGGGCCGCCCCGCACGGCGCCGTTCTTGGCCGCCAGGTAGTCGACGGCGGCCGAGACGTCGTAGGTGATCCCCTTGGTGGTCGCGCCCAGAGTGTCCATGAGCGGGCCGAGCGCCCGCATCTGCGCGCCGATGGCGGTGTAGTCGCGCTCGACCTCGACCAGCTTCGGCATCGTCTTGCCCGGCACCGGGTCGCACTCGCCCTGCTTCCAGTCCCGCACCACCCCGTGCGGGTTGGCCATCGCGTCGGGCGTGTCGTGGAGCATCGGGAGGGCCACCACGTCCCGGCGGGTGTCGAGGTGGCCGACGGCCAGCTGGCTGAACTTCTCGGCCACCACCTGGAAGGCGTCCCAGTCCGTCCTGGTCTGCCAGGGCGGGGCGATCGCCGGGTTGAACGAGTGCACGAACGGATGCATGTCGGTGGTGTTGAGGTCGTGCTTCTCATACCACGTCGCAGCCGGCAGCACCACGTCGGAGAAGATCGTGGTGCTGGTCTGCCGGAAGTCCAGGCTGAGGAGCAGGTCGAGCTTCCCCTCGGGGGCGCTCTCGCGCCAGGTGACCTCTCGCGGCCGGTGTCCCGCGGGGGCCTCGTGGGCACGCAACGAGCTGTCGGTGCCGAGCAGATGCCTCAGGAAGTACTCATTGCCCTTGCCGGAGGAGCCCAGCAGGTTGGCGCGCCAGATGGTCAGCACCCGCGGGAAGTTCTCCGGCGCGTCGGGATCCTCGGCGGCGAAGCGGAGGTCGCCCGAGCACAGCTGCTCGACGATGTGCTCGGCCACCGGCCTGCCGGCTTCCGCGGCCTCGTCGGCGAGGTCGAGCGGGTTGCGGTTGAAGGTGGGGTAGGAGGGCATCCACCCCATCCGCGCGCTCTTCGCGACCAGGTCTGCGGTGCTCATGCCGGCGAACCGGCCGGCTCCGGTGCTCGCGGCCAGGGTGTCGGCCGAGAAGTGGTCGTAGCGGAACTGGTCGGTGTGGAGGTACCAGTACGCCGTGTGGATCATCTGGCGTGGCGGGCGAAGCCAGTCCAGCCCGAAGGCGAGCTGGGCCCAGCCGGTGATCGGCCGGCACTTCTCCTGGCCCACGTAGTGCGCCCAGCCGCCGCCGTTGACTCCCTGGCAGCCGGTGAGCGTGGTCAGCGCCAGGAAGCAGCGGTAGATCGTGTCGGAGTGGAACCAGTGGTTGGTGCCTGCCCCCATGAGGATCATGGACCGGCCCTGCGACTCCTCGGCGTTCTGGGCGAACTCGCGGGCGATCTTGACCGCCGAGGCAGCCGGCACCCCGGTGAACTGCTCCTGCCAGGCGGGGGTGTACGGCGCGGTGGCATCGGCGTAGCCGTGCGGCGCGCCCGCGGCCTGGGGCCACGCCCCGGGGAGTCCCGGTCGAGGCACGCCGTACTGGGCCAGCATCAGGTCGAACACCGTGGTCACCAGGTGGTCCCCGACGCGGCGCACCGGCACTCCCCGGGGCAGGGAGCCCGGAGCGCCGTCGAGGTTGTCGAACCGGGGGAGCTCGACGAGCACCGCGGCGTTCGTGGTGTCCGCCAGGGTGAGCTTGGGGTCGACACCCTCCAGGTCGAGGTTCCAGCGGCCGGTGCCGGAGTCGCCGAACCGGTGACCGAGCGAGCCGTTGGGCACGGCCGGCTCGTCGGACCGGGCGTCCATCACCACGGTCTTGAAGTGCGCGTTCTCCTCCAGCTCGAACGTGCGCAGGTCAGCCGCGGTGAGGAACTTGCCCGGGCGGAAGGTCGGCTGGCCGGTCGAGGAGCCCGTGGAGGACTCTGTCGCGGCCGCGTCGGTCGGCCCCTCCACCGGATCCAGGATCACCAGGTGCGGCAGGTCCGTGTAGCGCTTGGTGTAGTCGGTGAAGTAGGGCACCTGGCGCTCGACGAAGAACTCCCGCAGGATCACGTGGCCCATCGCCATCGCCAGGGCGCCGTCGGTGCCGGGCGCGGCGGCCAGCCAGTCGTCGGCGAACTTGACGTTGTCGGCGTAGTCGGGGGCGACCACGACCACCTTCTGGCCTCGGTAGCGGGCTTCGGTCATCCAGTGCGCGTCGGGGGTGCGGGTCACCGGGACGTTGGAGCCCCACATGATCAGGTAGCCCGCGTCCCACCAGTCCCCGGACTCGGGTACGTCGGTCTGGTCGCCGAACACCTGGGGCGAGGCGACCGGGAGGTCGGCGTACCAGTCGTAGAAGGACAGCATGCTGCCGCCGACGAGTGAGGTGAACCGGGCGCCCGAGGCGTGCGAGACCATCGACATCGCCGGAATCGGGGAGAAGCCCGCGAGCCGGTCCGGGCCCCAGCGCTTGATGGTGTGCACGTAGGCGGCGGCGATCATCTCGACCGCCTCGTCCCAGCTGGCCCGGACCATCCCGCCCTTGCCGCGGGCGGCCTTATAGGTCCGCGCCCGGTCGGGGTTGTCGACCACGTGGGACCAGGCGAGCACGGGATCGCCGTGCTGGGACTTGGCCTCGCGGTACATCCGCAGCAGTGCGCCGCGGATGTAGGGGTAGCGGACCCGGGTCGGTGAGTAGGTGTACCAGGAGAACGCAGCCCCGCGTGGGCAGCCGCGCGGCTCGTACTCCGGTCGGTCGGCACCGGCGGAGGGGTAGTCGGTCTGCTGCGACTCCCAGGTGATGATCCCGTCCTTGACGTAGACCTTCCACGAGCAGGAGCCAGTGCAGTTCACGCCGTGCGTCGAGCGCACCACCTTGTCGTGGCTCCACCGGTCCCGGTAGAAGGAGTCGGCCTCGCGGCCCCCGACCCGGTGCAGCGAGCGCAGATCCTCCGACACCTCCGCCTTGGTGAAGAAGCGCCGGCTCTTGACCAGCGCCTCCGCGATCCCTCCGTCGAGGCCGATCTCATGTCGGCCCGCCCCCGTGCCTGTTCCTGATCCTGCGGCTGCCTGCGTGGTCACGGGCGAGCTCCGTTTCCGTCGGTGGGAAGTCGGTGCAGGTCAGCACTATGCCAACTCGGGAGGGCACTGAGAACCGCCGCTACCCGTGCAGCTCGGATATAGGGGACGAACTGGTGCATTAGCAGGAATACGGGGGTTGCGCTCCTGTGACGTCCCGGACAGTGTGGTCTTGCGCCCTGCCCGACCGGATCGGTCAGGCGTAGCGTCGGGACCGTGGACAACGGCGTCCACAACTCACCCGAGGAGACAACCATGGCTCAATCGGTGGAGAGACCCTCCGCAGGCGCCGGGGGCGCCACCGATGTCGGCACCAGAGACCCCAGATCCGGCCTCGCCCTTCCGGCGCTGATCGCCATCGTCGTCGGCTCCATGGTCGGCAGCGGCATCTTCGCCCTGCCCTCACAGATGGCCGCTAGCGCCGCCCCCGGACCGCTGCTGATCGGCTGGGGAATCACCGGCGTCGGCATGCTCATGCTGGCCTTCGTCTTCCAGACACTGGCTGCCCGCAAGCCCGACGTCGACGGCGGCGTCTACGGCTACGCCCGGGCCGGCTTCGGCAACTACCTCGGCTTCACCTCGGCCTGGGGCTACTGGATCAGCGCCTGGGTCGGCAACGTCGCCTACCTGGTTCTGGTCATGGGCTCGCTGGGCTACTTCTTCCCGATCTTCAAGGAAGGCACCACCGGCTGGGCCATCGTCGGCGCCTCCGTGGTGCTCTGGTCGATCCACGCGATGACCACGCGGGGCGTCCAGGGTGCGGCCGCGGTGAACGTCATCGTGACCATTGCCAAGGTCGTCCCCATCCTCACCTTCATCGCGATCGCCGCGGTGGGCTTCTCCGCCGGCGTGTTCACCGCCGACGTGTGGGGCGACGCCGTGCAGATCGAGGGCGCGAGCCTCGGCTCCACCCTCGACCAGGTCCGCAACATGATGCTGGTGACCGTCTGGGTGTTCATCGGCATCGAGGGGGCTGCGGTCTACTCCCAGCGCGCGAAGCTGCGCAGCGACGTCGGCAAGGCCACCGTGATCGGCTTCGTCGGCGTGCTGGCCCTGCTGCTCGCGGTCAACCTGCTCTCCTACGGCCTGATGGCCCAGGCCCAGATCGCCGGCCTGGACGACCCGTCGATGGCCGGACTGCTCGAGGCCCAGGTCGGTTCCTGGGGTGCCTCATTCATCTCGATCGGCGTGCTCGTCTCGGTGCTCGGCGCCTTCCTGTCCTGGACGCTGCTGTGCGTGGAGATCCTCCGGGTGCCCGCCCAGGAGAACGTGCTGCCGGCTCGCCTGGGCCGGGAGAACGAGCACGGGACGCCCGTCGCGGCGCTGTGGCTCACCACGCTGTGCATCCAGGCGATGCTGGTCTGGACGCTCTTCAACGACAGCACCTACACCGACCTGATCTACCTCGCCTCGTCGCTGATCCTGCTGCCCTACCTGTGGTCGGCGCTGTACCAGGTGAAGCTCGCGGTGACCGGGGAGTCCTACGGCGAGGGGCGCGGCCGCAACCGCGACCTGGCCTTCGGCGCCATCGCCCTGGTCTACGCGGTGTGGCTGGTCTACGCCGGCGGCACCGACTACATCTTCATCGCCGCGCTGTTCTACCTCGCCGGCACCGGGCTGTTCGTGTGGGCCCGCAAGCAGGCGAACCGGGAGATCTTCACCGCCGCCGAGAAGGTCATCGTCGCCGTCGTCACCGCCACGGCCGTGGTCGCGGTCCTCGGTCTCTTCCAGGGCTGGATCACCGTCTGATCCGTGGCCGGGACGCCCCCGGTCACGCCGGGTGGGTGAAGCCGCACCCCACCCGGGCCCGGCCCCAGCAGGACCCCCAAACTTCACAGGCTCGTCAGGACTCCAGGAGGAGAGGTCGCCATGACCACTCAGCATGCCGCGGACACCACCCCGGACCCGACCGGAGGGGACGGCGCTCCGCGCGAGAGCAGACTCGGCGTCTGGTCCGAGGCGGGTCGGCTGCGACGCGTCATCGTCTGCAGCCCCGGGCTCGCCCACCTCAGGCTCACCCCCGACACGGCCGAGGAACTGCTCTTCGACGACGTGCTCTGGGTCAGCCAGGCCAAGCGCGACCACTACGACTTCGCCACCAAGATGCGCGACCGTGGCGTCGAGGTGCTCGAGATGGCCGACCTGCTCACCGACGTCGTCCGCGAGCAGCCGGGGCGCGAATGGCTCCTCGACCGTCGGGTCACCAAGGACCTCGTCGGGCCGGGACTGGTGCACGACGTCCGCGGATGGCTGGAGGGCCTGACCCCCGAGAAGCTGGCCGAGCACCTGATCGGCGGCGTCTCCTTCGCCGACATCCCGACCGAGGCCGGCGGATCGTTCCTCCGGGCCTTCCAGGACGACCCGGGGCACCACTTCGTGGTCAGCCCGCTGCCCAACACGCAGTTCACCCGCGACAACTCCTCATGGGTGTTCCAGGGCGTGACCCTGAACCCGATGTTCTGGCCAGCGCGACGCCAGGAGACCCTGCTGACCGCCGCGATCTACCACTTCCACCCGATCTTCACCGAGGAGTCCTTCGCCATCTGGTTCGGTGACCCCCAGCAGCCGCCGGTCGATCAGGGTCCGACGACGCTCGAAGGCGGGGACGTGATGCCGATCGGCAACCAGACGGTGCTCGTCGGGATGGGTGAGCGCTCCTCGCAGCAGGCCATCACCCAGCTCGCTCAGGAGCTGTTCCGGGCCGGCGCCGCGGAACGGGTCATCATCGCCGGACTGCCCAAGACCCGGGCAGCGATGCACCTCGACACCGTCTTCACCTTCTGCGACCGCGACGTCGTCACCGGCTATGCCCCGATCGTCGACGGCATCACCTCCTTCACCATCCGTCCCGACGACTCCGTGCCCTCGGGCATGAACATCCGCCGGGACGAGAAGTCGTTCCTCGACGTCGTCAGCGCCGCGCTCGGGGTGGACCTGCGCATGGTGCCCACCGGAGGCGACCGCTACGGCGCCGAGCGCGAGCAGTGGGACGACGGCAACAATGTCGTGGCCATCGAGCCCGGCGTGGTGGTCGGCTACGACCGCAACACCCACACGAACACCAAGCTGCGCAAGGCGGGCATCGAGGTGATCACCATCGACGCCAGCGAGCTCGGCCGGGGCCGCGGTGGGGGGCGGTGCATGACGTGCCCGATCCTGCGCGACCCGCTCGACTACTGACACCCCCTGCCAACGATCTCTTATCACTCTGACAAGGATTTCCTCATGGCCTTCAACATGCGTGCCCGCCACCTGCTCAGCCTGGTGCATCACAACGAGCGGGAGATCCACTACCTGCTCGACCTCTCCCGAGACCTGAAGCGGGCCAAGTACGCCGGCACCGAGCAGCAGTCGCTGCACGGCAAGAACATCGCGCTGATCTTCGAGAAGAGCTCCACGCGCACCCGGTGCGCCTTCGAGGTCGCCGCGTTCGACCAGGGGGCCCACGTGACCTACATCGACCCCTCGTCCTCCCAGATCGGCCACAAGGAGTCGATGAAGGACACCGCTCGCGTGCTCGGCCGGATGTACGACGCCATCGAGTACCGCGGCTCCGCCCAGACGATCGTCCAGGATCTCGCCGACTACGCCGGCGTACCGGTCTTCAACGGTCTCACCGACGAGTTCCACCCGACGCAGATGATCGCCGACGTCCTGACGATGACGGAGAACACCGCCAAGCCGGTGCATCAGATCTCTTTCGCCTTCGTCGGCGACGGACGCAACAACGTGGCCAACTCGCTCCTGCTCGTCGGCGCCAAACTCGGCATGGACGTCCGCATCGGTGCACCGCGTGACCTGTGGCCCAGCGAGGAGCACGTCGAGCTATGCCGTGGCTTCGCCGCCCAGTCCGGCGCCACGGTCACCGTCACCGACGACCCCCGCGAGGCGGTGGCGGACGTCGACTACATCTACACCGACGTCTGGGTGTCGATGGGTGAGCCGATCGAGTCCTGGGGCGAGCGGATCGAGATGTGCCTGCCGTTCCAGGTCAACGGCGAGCTGATGACGGCCACCGGCAACCCCCGGGTCAAGTTCCTGCACTGCCTGCCGGCCTTCCACAACTCCGAGACGAAGGTCGGGGCTCAGATCGCCACGCAGTACCCGCATCTCGCAGACGGCATCGAGGTTACTGAGGACGTCTTCGAGTCGCCGGCGAACCTGTCCTTCGAGCAGGCCGAGAACCGGATGCACACCATCAAGGCCCTGCTCGTGGCGTCCCTGGCCTGAGCAACGAGGCAGCAAGGAGTGATCGCATGAGGATCGTCGTCGCCCTCGGCGGCAACGCCCTGCTTCGCCGGGGCGAGCCGCTGACCGCGGAGAACCAGCGGTCCAACGTCCGGCTCGCCGCCGAGCGGATCGCCACGATCACGGCCGGCAATGAGGTGGTGGTCGCCCACGGGAACGGCCCCCAGGTGGGTCTGCTAGCCCTGCAGTCGCAGGCCTACCGGGAGGTCAGGCCCTATCCCCTGGACATCCTCGGCGCCCAGACCGAGGCGATGATCGGCTACGTCATCGAGCAGGAGCTGGGCAACCTGCTGCCGGAGGACCAGCCGCTGGCCACCCTCCTGACGATGGTCGAGGTGGATCCCAAGGATCCGGCATTCGAGGAGCCGACCAAGTTCATCGGGCCGATCTATCTCGAGGAGGAGGCGCAGCGGCTGGCCCAGGAGCACGGCTGGACGGTGAAACCGGACGGCAACGCCTTCCGGCGGGTGGTCCCCTCCCCGAAGCCGCAGCGGATCTTCGAGATCAAGCCGATCCGCTGGCTGATCGAGAGGGGCGTCATCGTCGTCTGCGCCGGCGGCGGCGGCATCCCGACCATGCTGGACGAGGATGGCGTCCTTCATGGCGTTGAGGCGGTGATCGACAAGGACCTGGCCTCCGCACTGCTCGCCGAGCAGCTGGAGGCGGACCTGCTCGTGGTCGCCACCGACGTCGACGGCGTCTACGTCGACTTCGGCACCCCCCAGGAGCGCAAGCTCGCCACGGTCACCCCCGAGGAGCTGGAGGCCCTCACCCTTCCCACCGGCTCGATGGGACCCAAGGTGGAGGCCGCGTGCACCTTCGCCCGGGACATGGGCCGGGAGGCCGTCATCGGCTCCCTCGCCGACATCGGTGACATCGTCAGCGGCACGGCGGGGACCCGGGTCCGCCGGGGCTGAGTCCCTGACGAGAAGGGCAGGTGATCGACCCCGGGGAGCCGCGGAACGACCAGCGCCTCGGCGGCCAGCCGCGATCACCGGTCTGGCCATCCTCTGACCCGGCCTCCCAAACGTCGGCGCCAAGCGCACCCGTGTCTGGCCGGCCACGTCAGTCACTGACCTCAGGACGGCTACAGGTCCCCCAAACCGGCCCCAGGTCAGTGACTGACCAGCCAGGGGACGTGCTTGGCGAACGCAGGCGGACCTGCAGGGCTGGAAACGACCGCGAGGCCGGCCGGCGAGGCCTGACCGGACCGGCGGATCGGGCCGGACGGGGAGGCGCTCACCGCGGAATGGAAGGATCGCGACGCCCCATGGCAGCCTCGGCACGACCCGGACAGCAGCGAGCCCCCGTGTCCTCCCCGGCACGGGGGCTCGCGACCAGCCAGTCAGACAGTGTCAGGCTCGAGCGCGGCTCTGACCGACGACGCCCAGGACCTGCATCACGTCCGCGGGCGACTGGGCGGCTTCCAGCCTGGCGATGCTGTCGGAGTCGACGAAGACCTTGGCGATCTGCCCCAGCAGCGCCAGGTGCTCGTTGCCTGCTCCGGCGATCCCGATGACGAACTTCGCCTCCTTGCCGTTCCAGTCGATCGGCTCGGCGTAGCGGACGAACGAGATCGCGGTCCGCCGGATCGACGGCTTGGCCTCGTTGGTGCCGTGTGGGATGGCCAGGAGGTTGCCCATGTGGGTCGACACCGAGGTCTCCCGCTCGTGCATGGCGTCGACGTACGCCGGGTCGACGGCTCCGCAGGCCACCAGCAGCTGTCCGGCCTCACTGATCGCCTCGTCGCGGGTCCGCGCTCGGCCCTCGAGGACGATCGACTCCTCGGCGAGGACGACCCCCGGCACGGAGTCCTCCTCGGCCGAAGCCACCTCACCGGCACCAGCCGCCCCGGATCCGCCGGCGTTCCGCTCCCGCAGCAGCTCGACGATCTCGTCATAGCGCGGGCTGCCCATGAAGTTGTCGACCGAGACATGGATGGCGGCGGGGGTCTGCCGCTGGGCACGCGGCGTCAGGTCCTGATGGGTGACCACCAGGTCGTGGTCCTCGTGCAGGTTGGCGATCGCCTTGTTCACCACGGTCACGTCGGCGAAGCCAGCCTCCTGCACCTTGCGCCGCAGGATGGAGGCGCCCATCGCTGAGGAGCCCATCCCCGCGTCGCAGGCGAAGACGATGTCGTGGATCGGCCCGGTCCGCGTGTCCAGGTTCTCGTCGATGCTCAAGGCGCCGGACGCGACCGACTTCTTGCCCTTCATCGCCTCCATGCTCGCCGTGGCCGCCGCCAGGTCCTCCGCCTCGCTGGCGTCGAGGCGCAGCATGAACCCGGCGATGACGAAGGCGACAGCCGCGGACCCAATCACCGAGAGCGTCACGCCGAGGTAGCTGCCGGCGGCGGTCTGGAGGTAGACCGCGATGATCGACCCGGGTGCCGCGGGGGCCCGCAGTCCCGAGCCGAACGCGACGTTGATCGCGACGCCGGTCATGCCTGCCGCGATCATCGCGACGATCAGCTTCGGCTTCATCAGCACGTAGGGGAAGTAGATCTCGTGGATCCCGCCGATGAACTGGATGATCGCCGCGCCGGGAGCAGAGGCCTTCGCGATCCCGCTGCCGAAGAAGGAGTAGGCCAACAGCAGGCCGAGGCCCGGACCCGGGTTGGCCTCGAGCAGGAACAGGACCGACTGACCGGTCTCCACGGCCTGCGCGGTGCCCAGCGGGGTCAGGACGCCGTGGTTGATGGCGTTGTTGAGGAAGAGCACCTTGGCGGGCTCGATGAAGACCGAGGTCAGCGGCAGGAGGTTGTTGACGACGAGGAAGTCGACGACCGTCTCGGCCAGGTTGCTGAAACCCTGCACGATCGGACCGATCACGAAGAAGCCGAAGCCCGCCAGCATGCCACCCCAGATGCCGGCGGCGAAGTTGTTGACGAGCATCTCGAAGCCGGGTCGGATCTTGCCGTCCCAGATGGCGTCGATCTTCTTCATGCTCCAGCCACCGAGCGGCCCCATGAGCATGGCACCCATGAACATCGGGATGTCCGTGCCGGTGATCACTCCCATGGTGGCGATCGAGCCCACCACGCCGCCGCGCACGTCGTAGACGATCTTCCCGCCGGTGTAGCCGATGAGCAGCGGCAGCAGGTAGATGATGGCCGGCCCGACGATCCCGCCGCCGGCGAAGTCTCCCCAGCCGCCCAGCTCGGCGACCCAGCTGTCCGGGGTGTTCCAGCGCTCGAAGAGCCCGGTGATCCATCCCTCTTCGATGAAGAGGGCCGTGATCAGCCCCCAGGCAATGAACGCGCCGATGTTCGGCATCACCATGTTCGACAGGAAGGTGCCGAACCTCTGCACGTGGACGCGCGCTGAGCGGCGGGGCGCCTCCGCCTGCGTTGCTGTCGCCATCTTGCATCCCTTCTGCGGGTCCACCAGCGTTGGGCGGGTCATGGGCCTGGACCGCGGATGATGTGGGTCACACCGATCTGCGTTTGCCTTTATATCTCTTCGTACATGTGGGAGTCAAGGCCTGAAATGCCACAGCATCGAACACGAACACAGGCAAACAGTGATACGGTGTGAGCCGCGACACGGTGATCCGTCGATCGATGCGGACCAATGAGGAGGAACCATGAGGGCCCTGCGCTTCTACGCGCCCGAGGACGTCCGCCTGGAGGACGTGCCCGAACCGGACTGCGGGCCGGACGAGGTCAAGCTGCGGGTGCGCAACTGCTCGACCTGCGGCACCGACGTGAAGATCCTGCACAACGGACACCAGAACCTGACTCCGCCGCGGATCACCGGCCACGAGATCGCCGGTGAGGTGGTCGAGGTCGGTGCCGACGTGAACGCGACGTACGGCTCGGACTGGAAGGTCGGTGACCGCGCGCAGGTCATCGCCGCCGTTCCCTGCGGCGAGTGCCACGAGTGCCGCAAGGGGTGGATGGCCGTCTGCCAGAACCAGACCTCAGTGGGCTATCAGTACGACGGCGGCTTCGCGGAGTTCATGATCGTGCCGCGGGAGGTGCTCAAGGTCGACGGCCTCAACCCGATCCCCGACAACGTGGGCTACGACGAGGCCTCCGCCGCCGAGCCGCTCGCCTGCGCCATCAACGCCCAGGAGCTCCTCGACATCGAGGAGGGGGACACCGTCGTGGTGTTCGGCGCCGGCCCGATCGGGTGCATGCACATCCGACTGGCCCGCGGCGCCTACGGGGCTGGACAGGTCTACCTCGTCGACGTCAACGACGACCGCCTGAAGATGTCGGCCGACGCCGTGCACCCCGAGGAGACCATCAACGGCGCCTCCGTCGACGTGGTCGAGCGGGTCATGGAGCTCACTGGCGGGCGGGGGGCCGACATCGTGATCACCGCGACCGCGGCCAACATCACCCAGGAGCAGGCGATCGCGATGGCGGCCCGCAACGGGCGGATCTCCTTCTTCGGCGGCCTGCCGAAGACCCACCCCACCATCACCTGCGACTCGAACGTCGTCCACTACCGGCAGCTGCACATCCACGGGGCCAACGGTTCCGCACCGGAGCACAACAAGCGCGCCCTGGAGTACATCTCCACCGGGCAGGTGCCGGTCAAGGACCTCATCACCGAGCACATCCCCCTGGAGCAGGTCGTCGACGCCTTCTCGATCGTGGCGGAGGGCCGCGCCATCAAGGTGACGGTCGAGCCCTGAGCTGGCTCACTGCCGGCTCAGGTGCTCCATCTCCCGCTGGATGTCGTCCTCGGCGATGTCCTCGGCGACGTAGACGTCGTAGGCGTTCATCGTGACGCCGATGCCCCAGCCGATGATCGGGAACACCGGCCAGAAGAAGCCCCCGCTGCTCACCCACCAGATGACCACCAGGAACGTGTTGACCAACAGGTAGATGAGCACGTGGCCACGGAGGTCCCGGCGCTTCGTCAGCTGCCCGGGGGCGCGGTCGTGGAGGTCGGCCGACTGTGGGTGGCGGGCGCGGGGATCGTGAGACTGATAGGACTCGTGCGACACCGTCGCCACCTCCTCTCACCACCACGCTAGGCAGGCGCGCGGCATGCGGCCAGAGATGCACGCCACAGCGACGTGTGAGCCCTGTCTCAGGAGGGCCCGATGGTCTCCCGCAGCGCCTCCAAGGCGCTGCGGGAGGGGGCCCATCCCAGCTCGACGCGCGCCCGCGCGGTGTTCATGATCGGCGGGTTGCTCAGCACCTCGACCCACTGGGCGTAGGAGGGCAGGAAGGGCAGCCGCGCGGCGAACCGGGCGGCCACCTGCATCGGCTTTGCCGGCACCGGCACCGGAGTCAGGCCGTACTCCCGGGCCACGTCGGCGAAGCGCAGGGTGTCGTCGGCGGCGATGTTGTAGGCCCCCGGCGGCCCGGCCCCGACCACGCACAGCCGGAGCGCCTCCCCCACGTCGTCCTGGTGGATGAGCTGCAGCGGGAGGTCGGGGACCAGCGCCGGCACCCAGAACCGGTCGAGGCCGGCCCGGAGCGCCTGCGCCAGCGGCTCGAGCTGCGGCGGGAGCTCCGCCTTGCCGCCCAGGGCGTCGGGACCCAGCACGATCGGCGGGCGCAGCACGTAGAGCTCCACGGCGGGGTAGCGCTCGGCCTCGCCCCGCAGCAGCTCCTCGAGCCGTGCCTTCTCCTGGGCGTAGAAGTGCCGCGCCGGCCGGGTCTCCCACTCCTCGGTGATGTCGGCGGGGTTGTCCTTGTGGAAGCCGTACGCCGCGACTGAGGAAGCGTAGACGAAGCGGCGTACGCCTGCGTCGGCAGCGGCCCGGAAGGCGTTGACCGTGCCCTGGATGTTGATCGCCTCGGTGGTCTCCTTGTTCCCGCCCAGGATCAGGAAAGCCAGATGCACCACGACGTCGGCCCCGGCGAACGCCTCCTCCAGCGCCGCCCGGTCACGCACGTCTCCCTGGCGATACTCCATCTTCGTCCACCCGCGGAGGGCGGGGTCGAACGGGCGGCGGGCGATCCCGACCATCGCGGCGACGCGGTCGTCGTCCTGGAGAATCGGCACCAGACCGGAGCCGAAGGTGCCGGTCGGGCCGGTGATCGCCACGGTGAGGTCAGACTCGAAGGCCATGTCGGTCCCGTACCCAGATCGGGCCGCCCCGACCCCGCCTCGGTCGCCGCGCCGGCTCACGAGAGGCCGAGCGCCTCGGCGGCCTCCTCGCGCATCTGCACCTTCCTGATCTTGCCCGTGACCGTCATCGGGAACTCCTCGACCACCATGACGTAGCGGGGGATCTTGTAGTGGGCCAGCCGCCCGGCCGCGAACTCGCGTACCGCGGCGGCGTCCACCGGCTGAGCGTCGGCGCGCATCTTCACCCAGGCGCACAGCTCCTCCCCATACTTCTTGTCGGGTACGCCGATAACCTGCACGTCCTCGATGTCCGGGTGCTGGAAGAGGAACTCCTCGATCTCGCGGGGATAGATGTTCTCGCCGCCGCGGATCACCATGTCCTTGATCCGGCCGACGATCACGCAGTAGCCGTCCTCCCGCATCACCGCGAGGTCGCCGGTGCGCATCCACCCGTCTTCGTCGATCGCCTCGGCTGTGCGGTCGGGCTCGTCCCAGTAGCCGAGCATGACCGAGTAGCCACGGGTGCAGAACTCGCCGGTCTCGCCACGCTCGACGGTCCCGCCGGTGTTGGGGTCCATCACCTTCACCTCGACGTGGGGGTGCACGCGACCGATCGTCGCCGTCCGCCGCTCCAGGTCGTCGTCGGAGCGCGTCTGGCACGACACCGGCGAGGTCTCGGTCATCCCATAGGCGATCGCCACCTCGCGCATGTTCATCTCATCGATGCAGCGCTTCATCACCTCGATCGGACAGATGGAGCCGGCCATGATGCCGGTGCGCAGGCTGGCAAGGTCGTACTCGGGGAACGACGGGTGGTTGAGCATGGCGATGAACATCGTCGGCACGCCGTAGACGCCCGTGCAGCGCTCCTGCGAGATCGCCTTCAGCGTCGCCTCGGGGTCGAAGCCCGGCGCCGGGATCACCATCGCGGTCCCATGCGCCCCGGACCCGAGGGTGCCCATCACCATCCCGAAGCAGTGGTAGAAGGGCACCGGGATGCAGAGCCGGTCCTGCTCGGTGAGGTGGATCAGCTCGGTGGTCAGGTAGCCGTTGTTGAGGATGTTGCGATGCGAGAGCGTCGCGCCCTTGGGGTAGCCGGTGGTCCCGGAGGTGTACTGAATGTTGATCGGGTCCCCGGCCTTCAGCCCGGCCTTGCGCTCGGCCAGCGCCTCGGCTGGGACCTGCCCACCCTCTGCGACGAGATCCGCCCAGTCGTCGGTGTCGAGGAACACGACCCGCTCGAGGGTGTCGCACTGGTGGCGGACCTGTTCGATCATCGCGCGGTAGTCGCTGGTCTTGAACGCCGAGGCCGAGATCAGCATCCGCAGGCCGCTCTGGTTGACCGCGTAGGAGAACTCATGGGTGCGGTAGGCCGGGTTGACGTTGACCAGGATCACGCCCGCCTTCGCCGCGGCGTACTGGGTGATCGTCCACTCCGCGCAGTTCGGCGCCCAGATGCCCAGCCGGTCCCCCTGCTGAAGCCCGGCCGCCATCAGCCCGCGGGCGAGCGCGTCGACGTCTCGGTCCAGCTCTGCCCAGGTCCACCGGCGTCCAGAGGTCACCTCCACCATGGCCTCTCGGTCGGGGTACGCCGCAACGGTGCGCTCGAAGTTGGCCCCGATGGTCTCTTCGAGCAATGCCGGTGTGGTCTCACCCTTGGCGTACGACTCCATGATCCGTGCTCCTCTCGTCGGTGTGACCAGGGTCTCGCACCGCCTCGGCCCGGACCAAGGGGGGCTGCCCCTGTGGGGTGCGTGCGGCCGTCCCCGGCACCGAGGTGACCCGGTCGTCGACCCATGGGTCGAGACACATGGCCACCACCGCGACGTCGTCCTCGTGGTCGGCGGGCAGCATGTCAGCGAGCAGGGCGTCGCAGAAGCGGTCGGGGCCCAGGCCACGCAGACCGCGCAGCACGCCGGTCAGCCGCAGCAGACCCTCGTCGAGGGACTCCCCGCGCCGCTCGACGAGGCCGTCGGTGTACAGCACCAGGGTCGAGCCCGGCGCGAGAGCGTCGAGGCGGTCGTGGCGCTCGGCGTCGGGGTCGATGCCCAGCAGCAGGTCGGTCTCACCCTCGGCGCCCCCGAGCAGCGTGACCCGCCCGTCCGCGTGCAGCACCGCCGGCGGCGGATGCCCGGCGCTCGACCACCGCACGGTGATCTCGCCTGGCCCAGGGCCCCGCCGGAGCATCGCCACCAGGGCGGTGGCCGTGGCGCGCATCTGAAGACCCTCGTTGGCTGCGTCGACACGCCGGAGGATCTCGGCCGGACGCTCCCCGGTGGTGTAGCCGATCCCGCGCAGGACCCCGCGGAGCTGGCTCATCCCGGCCGCCGCCTTGACGTCGTGACCGATGACGTCGCCGATCACCAGGACCGTGGTCCCGTCCGGCTGGAGGAAGGCGTCGTACCAATCGCCCCCCACCTGGGCCTCGTGGGCCGCCGCCCGGTAGCGGACCTGGATCTCCCCCAGGGCGGGACGTGGCGGAGGAGTGAGCAGACTGACCTGGAGCTCGCGGGCCAGGTCGCGCTGCTGGGCGTAGAGCCGGGCGTTGTCCAGCGCCACGGCCGCCCGTCGACCCGCCTCGACGGCCAGCTGGACATCGGACCCCGAGAACACCGGGCTTGTCGGACCGTTGACGAGGACGAGCGACCCGTGCACGGCGTACCTCCCGGCCAACGGCACCGCGACGACACTGTGGATTCCCAACGTCCGCACGTGCTCACGAAGCTCGAGGTCGGGAGCGATCGCCGCAAGGGTCGCCTCGTCCACGTCCGGGATCAGCTGGGGGCCCTCCCCCCGGGCCGCACGACGGCTGGGCGCGGCAGGCGAGGAGGCCACGCTCTGCCGGGCCTGTGCGGCGGCGACGACGTCGGCGAGGGCGGGGTCCTTGTGCTGCATCACCACCGCCGTGAGCCCTCCGTTCTCGTCGGTGAGCTGCACCGCGGCCCAGTCAGCTGCGGCGGGCACGATCGCCGAGGCCAGTCGGGTCAGCGCCTCGCGCATGTCCAGGGTGCTGGCCAGGCCCTCGGAGACGCGGGCGAGCAGCGCCACGTGTCCCGACAGCCGCTCCTGGGTGCGCTCGGCCTGTCGTCGCTCGGTGACGTCGAGGAGGGAGACCAGAGCCACGAGCCGACCGTCGTCGAGCTGGCTGGGCACCGCACCCACCTCGATCTCGGCCCCGCCCGACCCGGCGAGCACGAACACCTCGGGCTTCTCCGAGGCGGTGACCCCGGCGATCGGCCGGTCGCCGTCGATCCCGGGCAGCGCGGCGCGCACCCGGGCCATCGCCCCGGGCAGGATGTTGTCCAGCATCAGCTGCCGTGCGCGCGCGTCGAGCCGCAGGAGAGTGGCGGCCCGCCGGTTCCAGCCCAGCACCGTCCCGGCTGGGTCGCAGACCACGACTCCAAGCGGAGCGTGCTCCAGCAAGGCGCCAAGCCCGGGGGCTGCGGGCGGGCGTGCCGCGGCGGGCGGGGTCGTCTGCGGCGTCACCGCGGCCAGCACGGCGCGGTGCCGTCGGCGATCGGCCACCGCGGCGCACAGGTCGACCACCTCGTCGGCCAGCTCCCCCTCCGCCGCGCGCACGACGAGCTCGAGGGGTACGCCGGGGGCATAGGAGATCGATCGCCGGACGTGTTCATGGTGCTCCGGCTCGGTCAGCACCAGGACGCCGGCGTCGGGAAAATGCCGGTGGGCCTGCTGGGCCGCGGCCACCGGAGAGGCGACCCGGGGACCGACCACCACCAGGTCCACCTCGCTCACCCCAGGCACCCGAGGCTCGCGCAACAGTTCCGCCGGGAGGCGGTGCACCTGCGGCAGCGGACCCAAGCGTGCCTCGTCGTCGGCGGAAAGCTCGACCAGGAGGGTGATTCCGGGCCGGTACCCATCGCCGGAGGTACTCACTCGCCGAGGAGCGGCAGCCCGAGCACCGCCCGGCCCGCCCAGCCGCGGAGGATGTCGGTGGTGGGGCTCATCACGTGGGCGGCGCGGACGTCGCGGAGGTGGCGCTCCAGGGGTGACCGGTCGCGGTAGCCCATGCCGCCGACCAGGGTCATCGCCTCGTTGGTGACGTTCACCGCGCAGTCCGCGACCTCCGCCTTGGCCGAGGCCAGAGCGGCCATGTCGGTGGCTCCCCCAGCGTCGGCCTCCTCAGCGGCCCAGTAGACCAGCCGGCGGGTCCGCTCCACCGTGGCCCACAGGACGCCGAGCCGATGCTGCAGGACGCTGCCGGCGCCCAAGGGGCGGCCGGTGTGCGTGTGCTTGCGCCAGGACAGGTGCTCGGTGGCCTCCTCCAGCGAGGCCTGGGCAACGCCGAGGTAGGTGCCGGCCATCGCCATCAGGAAGAAGGGCGCCACCACCTCGAAGACGTACCAGATCTGGTCGCCCGGGGAACCGAGGAGGTTGTCGGGGCCCACCCGGACGTCGACGAGGTGCAGCCGGCGGGAGGAGTTGCCCCGCATCCCGATGCCATCCCAGTCCTCGGCCCAGGCCAGTCCGCGGGCGTCGCCGGGGACCAGCACGCAGGAGAACTCCCCGACTGGCGCGTCCGGGTCGGTGGCCACGGTGGAGAGCACGTAGGAGTCGGCGTGGCCACCGTTGGTGACGAACGACTTCTCACCGTCGATGCGCAGCCCGGTCTCCGTCCAGTGGGCCGAGGTCTCGGGCAGCCAGAAGTGGGCTCCGGTGCCCGGTTCGGACAGCGCCAGCGTGGTCAGGTGATCGCCCATCGCGATCGGCTCGAGGAACTGCTTGCTCTGCCGCTCCGTGGGACGAGCCGCGATCACCGCGGTCGCGACGGCGTGCATGCCGTAGCACAGGGCCGTCGACGCGCACACCCTGCCGAGGCTCTCGCACACGCCGACCAGCGCCCGCAGGCCCAACCCGGCCCCTCCCACGCCGGTCGGTGCCACGAGCCCACCGAGGCCCGCGGAGAGGAGCTCGTGGAGCGCCTCGGTCGGCCAGACCCCCGAGTCGGTGCGAGCCACGAGGGGCGCGGCGACGGCGTCGGCAATGGCACCGGCGCGGGCGGCCGCCTCCGCGGGACTGGTCGGAGGCGATTGCATGATCGAAGGATACGGTCATCGCGCCTTCACAAACGACACTGTGTCATCCCCCGCCGCAGTCAGGCTCAAACCTCCCCGCGACCTTGGCCGCCCGCGCGCGAGCCTCGCTCCCGGCGCCGCCCCAAGCGGCGTGCCAGTGGGGTGCCTCGCACATTCCTCGCCGAGTCGTCGCATTCTCGGCGACCGCTGCCTCTTGGGTCGCCCAGGAAGGCTGGCCAGGTCGCTCGTGGGCATGCTTTGCGACAGGCGTGCGACTGCCGGACAGCTGCGGCAGGCACGACACGAGCCTCCCCCGCCCACTGCCCCCCGCTTCTCTCGAGGTGATCCATGGCCGCCGTGCTGACTCTGATCGTCATCGTCGCCCTCGGACTGATCGTTACCCGGGTGGCCACCGTCGCCTTCACGATGACGGGCATGTCGCTGGACCACGCCCGGTTCCAGGCACGTTCGGCGTTCACCGGGACCGGCTTCACCACCAGCGAGGCCGAGGCGGTCGTCAACCATCCGGTGCGCCGCCGGGTCGCCATGCTGCTGATGCTGCTCAGCGGTGCCGGGGCCGTGTCGATCCTGGGCACGCTCATCCTCAGCTTCGCCGGCGTGGACTCGGCCGTCGGCGGCTTCGAGCGCGCCGCGGTCATCGTCGTGTCCTTGGCCGGGCTGTTGTACGTATCCCGGTTGGAACCGGTCGACCACGCGCTCCGCGTGCTCATCGAGCGCATCCTGCGCCGCACCAGCGACCTGGACCTGCGTGACTACGCCGCCCTGCTCCACCTGCGCGGCCAGTGGGGCGTTTCGCAGGTCCCGGTCGCCGAGGATGACTGGCTGTCCTCCTCACCGATCGGCGAGTTGCGGCTGCCCGAGGAGGGCGTGGTGATCCTCGGGATCGAGCGCTCCTCCGGCACCTGGGTGGGCGCTCCCTCGGACGACCTGCGGGTGGCTGCCGGTGACTTCGTGGTGCTCTACGGCCGCAAGCCGATGCTGGAGGACATCGCGGCCCGGGTGCACGGCGAGGAGGGAGCCGCAGCCAGCGAACGGTTCCGCGCCTGGCACGCGGCCAGCCCCACCGAGGAGCCGCTCGAGCCACCCCGCCGCCGTTGACCCGACCCCACCCGCCAGCTCGGGATCACGCGCCAGCCGCGTCGTACTCCCAGAACACCTCCCGATAGACGACCCGCCCGACCATCCAGCCGACGTACGCCGACCATCTCCACCGCGTCGATGGCGACCATGCTCGCGCGGACGAGACCGCGCGCCACCGCCTGCGACCTCAGCGCGGCGACACGCCCACCATCGTCGAAGCCAACGGCACGACACGGGACGAATCGCAGCAGGTTCGCCGCCGGGCTGTGGTCCAATCGCAGCCATGCGCGTCGGGATCATCGGGCTGGGGCACGTCGGCCGCAACATCCGCGACCGGCTCTCCAGCCTCGGCGTCGACGTCGTCGCCTATGACCGCGCATCGGGAGATCCCTACCCCACCTCCCAGCTCCGGGACTGCGACTTCACCATCGTCGTGGTCGGCACGCCGCCGCGGCCCGACGGATCGGCGGACCTCGCCGATGTCCACGCCGCGGTCGAGGCAGCCCCGACCCGGCGGGTGCTGCTGCGCTCGACGGTCCCCCCCGGCACCACCGACGCGCTGACCCGGCGCACCGGCAAGGAGGTCTGCTTCAGCCCGGAGTACGTGGGGGAGTCGGCGTTCTCGCGCATGCGCTGGGAGTCGTGGGCGCATGACGAACTGTTCTGGATCCTCGGGGGTGCACCTGGGACGACCCGCTGGTTCGCCGCGCGGATGGCCGAGATCCACGGGCCCGAGCCGCGGCTCTACCAGTGCTCGGCGGTCGAGGCCGAGATCGTCAAGTACATGGAGAACAGCTACTTCGCCGTCAAGGTCACCTTCGTCAACGAGTTCTATGACCTGTGCCAGGAGCTGGGGGCCGACTGGTTCGCTGTGCGTGAGGCATGGCTGGCCGACCCGCGGGTCGAGCGCGACCACAGCGCGGTGCTCCCCCGCGACCGTGGCTACGGCGGCCGGTGCCTGCCGAAGGACGTCGACGCCATCCTCGCGGTGGCCGAACGGCTCGGCCTGCCGATGCCGCTGCTCAGCGCCACCCGAGCGGCGAACGAGTTCTACCGCGGCAAGTCCGACGACAGAGCCCCGCTCGCGGTCGCCGCCGGTGAGTGAGGGACTCGGGCACTGTGTGCCGGTCTTCGAGGGCAACGCCTCCCGTCGGCATCAGGTCCTCAGCTACCCGGACCTGGGCGAGCAAGCTGCGGCATACACCCGATCCGCCGGGACCTCCGACTTCGGGGCGGTCCACACGCTGGTCCAGTTCGCCGGGTTCCCGCGTTCGGGGCACTCCGTGGTCGGATCGCTCATCGACGCGCACCCCGACGCGGTCGTGGCGCACGAGCTCGACCTGATGGGTCTCCTCGACGCAGGCCTGGGTCGCACGGATCTCTTCGCGCTGATCTGCGCCAACTCGGCGGCATTCGAGCGTCACGGGCGGTCGTGGAACGGGTTCAGCTACCACGTTCCGGGTGGTGCCGGGGGCACATCGCGCCGCCCTCGTGTCCTTGGTGACAAGAAGGCCGACTGGGCGGTCCGCAGGACTCGGAAAGACCCTCGGCTGCTCGAACGGCTGGGCGCCCTGCTCGGCGAGGTACGAGCGGCATGGGTGCTGGTCGTCCGCAATCCGTTCGACAACGTCGCCACGATGTCCCTGCGCAAGGGACGTGCCTACGACCGAATCCGGATCGCGGCGGGCACGCCGCAGGAGTTCCGCCGCAAGCTCGAGCGGGCCCGGGGCGACCGCGTGCCGGACGCGGTGCTGCCGGAGATGGTCGACGACTACGCCGGGCTCTGCGACGGGGTGGCGGCGCTGCGGGGCCGCGTGCCACCGGAGGACTGGCTCGTGCTGCGCCACGAGGACCTCGTCGAGGACCCGGCGCCGACCCTGGACCGGCTGTTCGCGTTCCTCGGGCTGGAGGCGTCGGCCGCGTTCCTGAGCAGCGCCGCCGCCGCCGTCAGTCCCACGGCGCACCGGAGCCGACACGAGGTGAGATGGCCCGGCGACACCCGCGACCGCGTGGAGCGGCTGACGGTCGAGCATCGATTCCTGACGGGGTACGCCTTCGATGGCCGCTGACGCCCGCGTTCGCGTGCTGTCGTGTGTCGGCGCGGCCCGGGACCGGGACCTGGTCGGGCACTTCGCACGCCACTACCGCGACCTCGGCGTGGCGCCCGATCGCATCCACCTGATCGTGCACGCCGACCGCGATGCGCCGGGTTCGGCCGACGCCGTGCATCGGCTCCTCGACATCCTCGCCGAGCTCGGGATCGAGCCCGCGGACGTCTGGCGCGGCGTCTACACCAGCGGCGCCCTGTGGCAACGCCGGCGGGCGCTGCAGCGCCGGGTGGCCACGGCCGAGGACTGGGTCCTCAGCGCCGACATCGACGAGTTCCACGTCTATCCGGCCCCGCTGAGCGAGGTCGTCGACCACCTCGAGGAGTGCGGAGCCAACCTGCTGCAGGGGCCGATGATCGACCGGCTCGCGCCGGGTGGCGTCCTCGCCCCGGTCGACCCGACGCGGCCGCTGGCAGACCAGTTCCCGGTGATCGCGGACGTCATGTGCCCGATCGGCGGGGTCCAGACCGCTGACGAGGCCGGCGGCACCGTGAAGATGATGCTGTTCCGCGGCGACGTGCTGCCCGGGATCGGGGGCCACTCCCCGTGGCAGAACCGGCACGGCCCATGGCGACGCGAGGGGGTCCGGTACGCCGCCGGCCGGCCGCTGGCCGACGTCCCCGAGGTCATCGACCCCCCCTGGCGCTTCGCGCAGCCAGCAGCGGTGCACCACTACACGTGGACGGCGGGCCTGGTGGAGGACGTGCGCCGACGGCGGGCCGCCCCCGGGGCCAGTGCCCGCGGGTCGGCGTACGGAAGCGTGGTCATCGACTATCTGGAGCGGCACGGACGGATCCGGCTCGAGGACGTCGCGGTGGCGCACGCGCCAGGGCGAGGGGAGCGGCTGCGCCGGCGGCTGACGCCCGCCCGGCACGACCGCTCGCGGGTTCGTAGCCCCGCTCCTGCGCCCGCCTGGCAGGACCAGCTGCGCCGCCTGCGCGGCGCCCCGCTCCCTCCGCTCCCCGACAGCCCGCGCCGGCGACCGCTCAGCGAAGAGCCGCCCCGCGCCGCTCCCGGCTGGCGGGTGCGGCGGCTCACCCAGGGAACGGCCGACGGCCACTTCCACGCCCACAGCTACTACGACATCCCCGTCCTGGACTCCGGCCACGCCCTCATCGCGGCCCACCGGATGAGCATCGAGGACCGGTGGATGACGCCGAAGGACCGGGTCACGGTCGGTGTCGTCGACGCAGAGGCGGGCGGCTTCCAGCCGATCGCGGACACCACCGCATGGAGCTGGCAGCAGGGGCCGTTGGCACAGTGGGTCCCCGCGTCCCGGTGCCTGGTCTGGAATGAGCGCCAGAACGACAATTTCATTGCCCATCTGCACGATATCGACTCCGGGTCGACCCGCACGCTCCCCCACAGCGTCTACGCGCTGGCTCCCGACGGAGCGACGGCACTGGGCCTGAACATGGCGCGGCTGTCCCGGGCCCGCCCCGGATACGGGTACTTCGGGGCCGATGCCCGGGAGGCCGACGTGGCCGCCCCGGACGACGACGGCGTCTGGCGGATGGACGTCGGCACCGGGGCGCTGCGCCTTATCCTGCCCCTCGCCGAGGCCGTCGCGTTCCTGCACGCGATGCTGCCGGACGATGCTCGGGCCACCCTCACCGCGAGGCCGCACCTGTATTGGTTCAACCACGCGAAGGTCAGCCCGGATGGCCAGCGGTTCACGGTGAAGCTGCGGTGGCGGGTGCAGTCCCTGGAGCGACCCTGGCGCGGCTCGCAGAGCGCGAGCCTGACGGCGCGCCTGGATGGCACCGACCTGCACCTCCTGTGCCGCGCCGCGTCGCACGTCATGTGGCGCGACGGCCACGAGCTCATCTGCTGGGACGAGGGCCGGGAGCGCCTGGCGGTGATGCAGGACTCTGGCCCGCGCGGCACGCTGCTGCGCAACCTGCCCGAGGAGGTCTTCGGGCAGAACGTGCACATGCATCCGCTCCCGGGCCGCCCGGGGTGCTACCTCTACGACGTCCCGTACGCCGAGACCGTCCAGCTGCGGATGTTCGACGAGCCGGCCGGGACGGATTGGCTGCTGGCCGAGTTCGACCGTCATGACCCGCCGCACGGACCGTTTCGCTGCGACCTGCACCCGGTGCCGACCACGGACGGGGAGGTGACGGTCGTGACGTCCCTCCACGATGGGGGCCGCCAGATCTACCTGCTGGAACGGGACGCGTGAGACCGCAGCTCAGTGCCGGGGTGATCGCCCACAACACCGCTCCGTGGCTGCCGGCCTGCCTCGACAGCATGCTGAGCCAGGAGGTGCACGACGTTCAGATCGTGGTGGTCGACGATGGCTCCACCGACGGCTCGGCCGACATCGTCGCCCACTACGCTTCCCGCTACCCCAACGTCGAGCTGCACCGGCAGGACAACAGTGGGGTTTCGCTGGCGCGCCAGGCCGGCATCGAGCGGTGCACCGGCGAGTTCCTGACCCTGGTCGACTCCGACGACCGCATCACTCCCGGTGCCTGGGCGAGGATGCTGCACACCCTGCGTCGGACCGGATCGGACATGGTGGTGGGCGCCGCCGAACGCGTCCGCGGCAAGCGCCGGTTCATGACGCCGCTGATGAGACGCAACCACCGCCGCGAACGGCTCGGCATCCGGATCGAGGACCAGCCGCTGATGCTGGCCGACGTCTTCGCATGGAACAAGGTCTACCGCCGCTCGTTCTGGGACGCAGCCGCCCTCCGCTTCCCGGAGCGGACCTCGTATCAGGACCAGCCGACGCTCACCCGGGCCTTCTTGTCGGCGTCCGGCTTCGACGTGCTCACCGACGTGGTCTACGAGTGGTTCGTGAGACCCGACCAGACGTCGGCGACCCAGCAACGCCGGACGCTGGGCAACCTCGAGCAACGGGTAGCGACCAAGCGGATGACCGTCGAACTGGTGCGCGCCCACGGGTCGGACGCCGTCACCCAGGTGCTCGTCGCCGAAGTCCTGCCCATTGACATGTGGGCACACTTCCGGACGGTGCCGGGGTGCAGCGACGCCTACTGGACGGTGCTCCGCGAGGCGGTGCGCGAGTTCTGGGGAGAGCACACGCTGCCGTTCGAGGAGACCCGGATCCCGGTGCAACAGCGGCTCATGGGGTGCCTGGTGGCGCAGGACCGCCGCGACGACCTGGTCGACCTGATCGCCTTCATCGACTCCTTTCCGGGTGGTGGCATCCCGGTGGCCGACGGCGTCTTCCAGCATCCCTGGCGCAGCGATGCGTCGCTGCCTGCCCGGGCCTCGTTCGTCTAGACGTCAGCCGCACTTGTGGCGAGGCGCCGCGCCGGGCGTAGCGACAGCGGGCCGACCTGGCCCTTGGCGGTCTGGAAGTCTTCCTCGATGGCCCAACGGGCACCGGCGACGCGGACCAGTTCGCGCAACGGGGTCCCGGCTACGAGCGCGAACCGCGGCGCGAGTCGGGCATGCACCTCCACCAGCCCCGCAGCCCACGCCTCGATCTACGCCACATTCACCTCATCATTCACACCAGCAACATCGCGAAGCATCATCAGCTCGGATGCGCGACACGCCCGAAGACCGGTCGATAGGTGCGACTACAGCGAGTGGCCTCTGTGCGGGTCTCCACGTGGCTGGTGCGGGTGCGTCAATCGGCGGCCTCTCGCTTTCGATGGGGACCCTGCTGGGGCAGGGTGGAGGGATGGCGACACGGATGCGCGCGGTCAGGCTGGACGGGTATGGCGACGTGGAGGTGCTGGAGGTTCGGGACGTGGACATCCCGGTGGCCGCGCCCGATCAGGTGGTGGTCGAGGTGGTCGCCACGGCGATCAACCCGGGCGAGGCCTCGATCCGGGAGGGGGCCATGGACCCCGAGCGGACCATGGTGTTCCCGATGGGTGAAGGCAGCGACTTCGCCGGTCGAGTCGTCGATGTCGGCGTCGAGGTGACTGGCTGGGACGTCGGGGCCGAGGTGATCGGCTGGTCTGGGCAGCGCTCCGCACACGCCCAGTACGTCGCGGTCCCGGCCGAGCAGATCACCCCTCGCCCCGAGCAGGTGCCCTGGGAGCAGGCTGGCAGCCTGTACGTCGCGGGCGGCACCGCTGTCGCGATGCGCGAGGCGGTATCGGCGCAGCCGGGCGAGACTGTGGTGGTCACCGCCGCGGCGGGCGGCGTCGGCTCGATCCTGACTCAGTTGCTCGTGCGGGGGGGCGTCCGAGTGCTCGGCGTGGCAGGCCGTGACAACGACGCCTGGCTCCGGGGGGCAGGCGCCGAGCCGGTGAACCGGGGAGACGATCTGGCCGAGCGGCTGCGGGCCGTCGCAGCCGACGGTGTGGCGGCGTTCTTCGACTGCTTCGGCCAGGGCTATACCGACCTCGCGCTCGAAGTCGGCGTCCCGCCCGAACACGTGGTGACGATCGCCGACTTCGAGGCCGCCCAGGGCAACGGCACCCGCGTGGTGTTCGGGCACGAGTCCACGACGGCGAGCACGTTGGCTGGCCTGGCCGGGATGATCGCAAGCGGCGATCTGGTGGTGCCCGTGGCAGCGACCTACCCACTGGAAGAGGTACGGGCGGCGTACACCGCGCTGGCCGAACGGCGCACCCGCGGCAAGCTCGTCTTGCTGCCCTGACCAAATCTCGTGACGTCGCTGGCCGGAACTCAAGCGGGTGGCTTCTTGGGTTCGCTTGTGGTGGCGGTGCGTCGTGCCAACCCCACCGCTGGTCGGAGCGCTTCGAGAGGAGTTAACCTTCGACGACGGAGAGGCAGCGATCTTCGGGTCAGGGGCGGGCGATGGAGCCGGTCGAGGGCGCTGCAACCTTTCAGAAGTCTGGGGCGGACTACGACTTCTTCATTGGGCGCTATTCACACGCGCTGGCAGCCGCGTTCGCCGACTGGGCGGGGGTCAAGGGCGGAGGGTCCGCCCTCGATGTTGGCTGTGGTCCCGGTGCGCTGACAGGTGTCTTGGCGGAGCGGCTCGGTCCGGCGGCGGTGTTGGCGTGCGAACCGTCCGTGCCTTTTGTGGAGGAGTGTCGCGCGCGCCATCCGGGCGTCACAGTCAGTCGAGGCCACGCCGAGGAACTGCCGTACCAACCGTGCGCCAGCCGCAGGACAAGCAGGAAGCGCTGCGCCAAGCCCTGTTCGGCGAGGTTGGGTCACCCGCCGGGCCGTTCGAGCTCCGGGCCGTGGCTCGGGTCGGGCGCGGAGTCGCTCCCGCGGCTGACCCGGGCCCGGTCTGATCAGCAACTGGAGCTGCTCCGGAGTCTCCACGCCCTCAGCCACGACTGTCAGGTCGAGGGCGTGCGCCATGTCGATGATGGCGGCGATGATGGTGCCGGCCTCGGGCTTCGCGGCGTGATCGATCTGCGCGACGAAGTTGCGGTCGATCTTCAGGACGTCGACCGGGAGCCGCTGCAGAGTCGCGAGCGAGGAGTAGCCGCTGCCGAAGTCATCCACGCTCACGCGGAACCCGTGTTCCTTGAGGGCTCTCAGCTGGTCGGCGGATGCCTCGGGCTGCTCCATGAGCGCCGTCTCGGTGATCTCGAGGCACAGCCTGTCCGGGTCGACGGAAGCCGCCTCGGCTGCGGCCGCCACGTCGGAGGCGAAGGAGGGCAGGCGGAGCTGCCTGGCCGAGACGTTGACGTGCACAACTGGGCTGCTGCCGCCCGACTGCCACGCGTTGACCTGCGCGCAGCACTCGCGCAGGACCCACGCCCCGATCGGGACGATGAGGCTCGTGTCCTCGGCGATCTTGATGAATCTGGTGGTGTCGACGAACCCGCGGCTGGGCCGGTGCCAGCGGGCGAGCGCCTCGACCGCTACGGTCGCACCGTCCCGCAGGTCGATGATTCGCTGGTACTCGAGCTCGAGCTCCGCCCGTTCGATGGCACGGCGCAGCGCCGACTCCAGCGCGAGCCGCTCGCTGGCCTCGGCGCGCATGGTCGCGTCGAAGACGTCGAATCGGTCCCGCCCGCGCGCCTTGGCCTCGTACATCGCAACGTCGGCGTGCTGCAGCAGCTCGACCGCTCGTTCTCGCGGCGACCGGGTGGAGTCGTCCGTCGCGAGCGCGACACCTACGCTCGCGGTCGCGAAGACCTCGCGGCCCCGCACGGACAGCGGCTGGGAGCAGACGTGGCGCACCCGCTCGGCAATCGCCGCGACTTCGCCGGGGTCGGACAGCGTGTCGATGACCACGGCGAACTCGTCACCGCCGAGTCGCGCGACGACGTCCGAGGGGCGGACCGCCGAGGTGATGCGCTCCGCCACGGCCTGCAGCACCGTGTCTCCGGCCAGGTGGCCGAGGCTGTCGTTGACCACCTTGAACCGGTCGAGGTCTGCGAACAGCACGGCCACGCGGCCGCCGGTCCGTGACTGGACAGCGAGCGCGTGCTCGAGGTGCTGCAGCAGCAGCGCGCGGTTCGCCAGTCCGGTCAGGGGGTCATGCAGGGCCAGCCTCGCCAGCTGCGCGTTGGCCTCGTCGAGGTCGCGAGTACGCTCGAGCACCCTGGCCTCCAGCTTCTCGGCCTGCGCTCGGAGCTCGTGCTCGTGCTGCACAGCGGCCGCCAGGTGCCGGTCCGATATCCGGCGCTCGACGGAGGCCAGAACCGTGACTGCCGCCATGATCTGCAGCAGGCCGAAGAACCGGTCGAAGTTCGTGCTCGGGCCCACCGGCGCGGCGTACGGCAACCAAGACTCGCTCCAATAGAGCAAGGTCACCACCGCGCCTGTCGCGAGCGCCCACCATCGCGCCGCAGGCTCTCCGCAGAGGATGGCGGCGAGCAGGGGGACGACAGCCATCCACCACACCGCCGCCGAGTCGAAGCGCCCGCCGGTGAGCACGATGGCCACCTGGAGGACCAGGAAAAGGCCCACGGTCGCGTGTCCGTAGCGCCGGACGACCGCGGGGCGGCGCGTGCGATGCACCCCCGCGCGCAGCGCCAGTGCCGTGAACCCCAGGGCGGCCTCAAGCGAGGCGGGGAACGGGTAGAGCGGCGCCTGGGCGGCTGCGATCAGGAACGCGAAGCCGGCACCGACCAGCAACGCGGCTCTGATCTGACGCGCCTGGAGCTCGAGTTCTCCGTAGCCGGGCCTCGACGTCGCAGCGGTGCCGTTCGTGATCGACATGCTTGCCCCCCGGCCGACAGGGCGTGGGCGAGACCTTCGCGTCGCCTCCGTGGACGGGACGTTAGCGGCTCAGGGTGCATTGCGCAGGAGATCGTCGCCCCGGCGCGCAGCAGCCATGCGGTAGTTCCTGGTGGCCTCGGCCTGCATGGCGCCCAGCAGTGCCCCCGTGGAGCTCGCCCGCATCTGCGCCAGCAACGCGTGCAGCAGACGGGCACCGCGGTCCTGGACTGCCGAAGCGATCGGGAGAGCGACGTACCCCACGATCCGCGAACGGGTTCATGGCCTGGAGGTTTGCTCCACCACCGTGCAGCAGGAGCAGCAGTAGGGGGAGACCTGAATCACGCCGCCCTGACCGTGACGTGCATCCTCACCGCGGACCCGCTGCCCGTGATAAGCCAGGGTTCGAGGAGGTTCCACCATGCTCATTCGAGAGGTCATGTCCTCTCCGGCCGTGACCATTCGCCTGGACGCGACGGCGCGGGAGGCGATTCAGCTCCTGACGCGTCACCAGATCACCGCGATGCCCGTCATCGACGACACCGGCTTGCTCGTTGGCGTGATCAGCGAGGCGGATCTCCTCGACTGGGCGTCGGTGCCCGACCCCAGGGCGCACCTGATCCCGAAGCCGCTTCCCGTCGGGCCCGAGGGCGATACGGTCCGCGAGCGCATGACCCGCGACCCCTTCACCGTCGGTCCCGATCTCGACCTCGGCCTGGCGGTGCGCATCATGATCGAGCGGCTGGTGAAGAGCCTCCCGGTGGTCGAGGACGGCCAGGTCGTCGGTGTGGTCAGCCGCCGGGACGTCATCGAGTCGTTTAGCCACCCGGACGAACCCCTCCATGAAGAGTTGACCCGCCTCTTCGCCGAGGCCGGCCTGGCCTGGGCGGTCACCGTCGACGACGGACTGGTGATTGTGACCGGACCGATGACGGAGCGGGAGGAGCAGATGGCGCAGGCCATGGTCGGCACCATGCCTGGCGTGACCGGAGTGCGGTTCGTCGACGGCCGAAGCGAAGACTGAGCGCGGTTGCGCTTGGCCCCGCAGCGATACAGCGCGACAGTGGGGCGTCTTCTCCGGGTGTTTGAAGTGGGACGGATGCGGCCCCTTCGAGTACTGGTACTCCTTCTTGTCGTCTGCTTGGCGATCCCTGCCGGCTCAACGAGCGGCGCGGTGGCCCAGCAGAATGTGCAGCGAGTGCCCCCCCTCGAGGCATCAGGGCGGCACACCATTGCGGCTTCGACCGCATCATCTTCGACGGTCGAGGCGGACTCCCGTCCGATGTGCAGGTGCGGCGCCCGCCTGGAGCCGGCGAAGGCCCACAACCGCAACGGCACGACGGCACCGCGCGGCAAGACGTTCGCCCTGCCGAACATCATGACCGCCGTCCGTGCTGGCGACTTCGAGGCCGTGACGACCTACCGCATCGGACCGGCGAAGCGTTCTCGCCGCTACACCGTGTTCACCCTAACGGACCCGGCCCGGGTCGTCGTCGACGTGCGCGCGGCCTTCCCCACCATCCAGCGCCGGGTCTACTTCTCTTCCTCGGCTTCTCTGGCATCTCGAGCCCCCTTGTCGATGCCGCGACGGTCCGGGGGGAACCTCATCGGGACTGATGGGGCCTCCGGTTTTCCGCAAGGCCCTCAGGCGTCGGAGACGGCGTGGATCCGTGAGGTCCGGATGGCCTCACCGAAGCTCGCGTAGTCCCGCTCGTTCTGCTCGGCGTAGCGCTGCGAGAAGTCTGTGATCGAGCGGTCGAAGTCGTCGTCTGCTCCCAGGTACGCCGCGATCGCCACCGGGTCACCCGACCGCGCATGCGCTCTGGCCATGGTCCATCCGCATAGCCTCCCGTAGAAGGCCAACGCCTCGGTCGGCATCAGCTCGACGAGGGCCGACCCCTTCATGTCCCGCAGCTGCCGCCAGTAGTATTGGCGACCGGCCTCGGCCCCCTTGCTCCAGCCGAGAAAGATGTCACTGGATGCCTGCATCAGCCGTTGCCCCTGCACAACACGCTCTCCGGCCTGCTCGTACGTGCTCGTGGGCAAGGGTCCTTCGAGGACGGACGAGGACGCCTCCTTGATCTGGAGGAACAGCGGGTCGTTCGCGTCCCTGCCTTTCAGCAGCACCACGAAGGCGCGGGTGCCCACGCTGCCGACACCGACCACCTTCCGCGCCCAGTCCACGAGCTCGAACTTGTCGAGGAGTCGACGCCGGTCGGGCTGGAGGCTTCGCCGGTACTCAGAGAACGCGGCGAGGATCGCACTCTCCAGCCTCTCGGCGTCGATCCCGTAGGTCGCGGGCAGCTCGCGCGCGGGGACGAGGACCGGGGGATCGCTGGCGATCCGGTAGCCGCCGTCGACGACCTCGGCGAGCTTCGACAGCGCCTGGAGGCTGTCTCGGGAGTGGGCCTTCTTGATGTTCTTCTCGAAGCGCTTGCGGAGCTTCTTGGCTTCCTTGGCGGCCGCCTTGCCACGGCCACCGCCCTGCTTCTTCCCCAGCGCTGAGATCGCCTGCCCGGTCACTCGCGAGAGCTCGTCTTCAGCAAGATGGGCGTACCACACCTCCAGAGTCGTCATTGTCGCGAACTCGGCCATCGCCTCCCGATAGGCCGTGACGGTCTCCTCCGACACCGACGCCGCCTCAGGCTTGGCGAAGCCGTTGTTGTACGCCGCTACGCTCATGCTGGCCGCGAGCCGCTTCACGTCGTACTCGAAGGGGCCGGGCAGGGTCTCGTCGAAGTCGTTGATGTCGAAGACGAGGCTTCTCTCCGGAGAGCCGAAGACCCCGAAGTTCGACAGGTGCGCGTCACCGCACAGCTGGACCTCGAGGCCTGCGGTCGGACTCCCACGGAGATCCTCGGCCAGGATCTTGGCGGCGCCTCGGTAGAACGTGAACGGCGACGCCGCCATCCGGCCGTGGCGGACGGGGACGAGGTCGGAATCGCGCCGGGCGTTCTGTTCCTGGAGCAGTGCGATGGGGTCGTGACGGTCGGGTCGAGCGGTCCATCCCGAATGACTCGACGGAGGCACCCGGTCGCGGGCCGCCCGACCCCGCGCGGTCCGTTCCTCCACGCTGAGGTGAGCGATCCTCTTCAGCATCGTCCGGCTCTCTCTTGTGATGGCAGATGGTCGACCGACCCCGCCACGACCCAGGCTCCGTGACGTCGTCGGCAGTAGGTGCAAGCCGCGAGGATGGTCGATCGAACTCGCTCTGCGGATCGCGCGGCGGTCCTCGCCAGCGTGGTCCGCCTCGGCGGTGCCGGCTCAGGCGGACAGGATCTTGGCCTTCTGACGCGCGAACTCATCCTCCGTCAGGATTCCCTGGTCCCTGAGCTCGGCCATCGCCTTCAGCTGCGCAGCCACATCGGTGACCGGTGCAGCCGCTTCCGGAGGGGGCGGCACCTGCTGCTCGTAGGCCGCACCGCGCTCGGCCGCAATGTGAGCGTCGCGCCCGGCGAACCTCTCCGCCTGACGGCGCTGGACACGCCCGCTCACCGCACTCGCCGTGCCGGCGACCACAGCGGTGCGGGCCACGCCGCGCAACAGTCCTGGCATGATCTCCTCCTCAGTTCTTCTCGTCGAGCGCATCGAGGGCGGCCGTCACGTCCTGGGCCGGGATGCGTGCACTGGCGATCAGCTCTCCTCCACTGTTGCGCACCGCCCTCACGAAGGGAGCCGCCCAGCTGTTCTCGTAGACGATCAACGCTGCCACAGTGCCGGCCCGCATCGCCCCCGCGGCCTCACGAACGTCCTCGTCGTTGAGCAGCCCTGACTGGGCGCCCGCGAAGTACTCGAAGCCTGCGCCTTCGCCTCGGGGATCGGTGACCTCGAGCGTCTCCACGAAGCCGTCTTCAGCCTTGCTGACGATGAGGAGGTCGAGCAGGCGGATGACGCCTCGGTCGACGAGGTCGAGCAGGGCCGGCGCGGCCTCACCGGTGAGCTTGTCGCCGGGAAACTCGAGGAGCACGTAGTCGATGGGGCCGTGGACATCGGCCGATGTGGTGGTCACTCGGGCGCTCCTGTCTGGTTGGTCCGGTTTGTCAGATAGTGCGGGCTACGGACTGGTGCTGGGATTCGTTCTACGGGGAACATTCGGGTCGGCACCTCACCCTGCCGGGATGAGCTTGCGTCACCGGTGCTGCACCCGCGTCGCGCGGCGTGAGCCACAGGCACGCCATGGCACCCGCTCCAGCGATGTCATCCGCCGGAGACGAGGACCGCTTGCCCTTCCTGGTGGCGCTTCCCCTGGGGTCGTGGGCCTCATCATGCGACGGACGCTGCTCGAGACCGCACCGCGGACGATCCAGCGGCCTGAGGCGTCCGGCGTCTCCGGAGTGGGGCGCAGCCATGGCGCGCCGATCGCCCGCGGCTTCGCGCTGATCGCGGCGGGGTCGCTCGCTTTCAACGTCTTCTTCATCTTCCTGCCCGTTCATCTGGCGAGCACCAGCGGCGTGCGGCCGGGTCCGGCCCTTCTCGCGACGGTGACCACGCTGTGCCTGGCCGCGGGGTCGGCTGGTGCTCGGTCGGTGGTCTGATCGCGGCGGGCGTCCGCCGTGGCGATGCCCTGCATCATCGTCATCGCGCTGGGAGCGCCGCTTCTCGTCACGCAGGCTGGCGGCTCGTTCGCCGCCTGATGACCACGCAAGCGATTCTCGGCTTCGCAGCCGCAGGGGTGCTCAACCCCGCCATGATCGCCGAGCTTCATCCCGCCGAGAACAGGTCGACGGGTCTGGGCCTCTCCGCCGGGCTGGCCACCGCCCTCGTCGGAGGCACTGGGCCGTTCTTGTCCGAGCTGCTGGTCAAGGCCACCGACAGCACCCTGAGCGTGGGGCTCAGCGTGTCACTCGGGGCCCTGCTGGGCACTCCTGGCCCTTCGGGGGTGGTCAGAGACAGCCTTCGACGAACTGCCCTGAGAGGCTCCCGGGTCACGGGTAGAGAGCAGGAGAACGTGTTCCACATCGAACCCACAAGACCCCAGGATGCGCACCACGTCCTCCACGTCCTCGGTCTCCGGTCGCGTCACCCGCACCAGCGTGTGGACGCCAAGCGCCATAGTCGTCGCCGGGGCCAGAGCGGCGCGCAACACCGGGCCGACCAGACTGTCGACGACGATCTCGTAGACGATCGGCGCGGCTGTCACCCGACGCCATGTTCTTCAGGTTCTTCGGGCGGGACACCAGGCACCCGTCGCACCTCCACGACCTCCAGGCCGTAGGAACGCAGCAGGTGGAGGAAGCCGTACAGGGCGGCATGGTCCTCAAACGCGCCGCTCAGCACCGTCCGGAGCTCGTGCTCGACGACGTCCACCTCGCGCAGGGCGTCGACGAGCTGCTCCGTGGGTGCCAATCCGCTGATGCGGATCTCGTAGGTTCGTGCGGGCATATCGAGGACCGTTCGTGGCAGTGAAGCGGCTATTGCTCCAGCAGACCCTCTTGGACTCGTCGGGGTATCACCCAGCGCGGATGAACAGAGGCTCAGACCTAAATGAGCTCGAGCTCCCGTGCGCGGCGGACGGCCGCGTTGCGCCGGGTCACCTGCAGCTTGCGGAGGATGCTCCGGATGTGCGTACGGACCGTGTTGACCGACACGAACATCTTCTCGGCGATCTCCTCCGTGGTCAGCAGTTCCGCCAGGTGCCCCAGGACCTCTCGCTCCTTGGCGGTGAGCGGCTCCACCAGCACGGGATGCCCGGTGCACACGGACGCCTCCCCCGCGGAGGTCGTGGCGTCGGCGTCGAGCCATGCCCGTCGGCGCCCGAAGTGCGGGTCGGCTGCCAGCCACCGCTGGACCGACGGCCCGGCGTCCCGGAACGGTCTCCGCAAGTCCTCCGCGGCGGCCAGCGTGAGGGCATGGTCCAGCGCGGCGCGGGCCCTCCCGGGCGAACGGTGCCGAGACCTCTGCACGGTCTCCACCAGCAGGCCACTGACCTGCGTGCCTAGGGACGCCTCGCCGCCACGCGCGATGGCGAGGAGGCGACCGATCGCAGCGGGGTCGCCCTGCTCGGCGTATGCCGCTGCAGCCACAACGGCGGCATCCGCCTGGCCCTTGCGCCGGACGCGCTGGAGAACCGCGAGGGCCCGCTCGGAATCGCCGTCGGCGAGGCAGCGTCTCGCGGCTTCGAGCCGCAGGTAGTCAGCGAGCCATGCCTCGACCGGCGCGATGGCCTCTCCCGCCGCCTCCAGCCGCACCGCCGGGGACCGGCTGTGCGCGTCAGCTCGGTCGGTCAGAGCGCGGGCGGCGTCGACGAGACCGCCGTAGAACGAGTCGTCGCCGAGCATGGGCGATGCCAGGACTGCTCGGACATGCGCTCGCCCGACCTCGTCGTCGCACCGCTCCACGCCCACGAGCGCAAGTGCCACGTCGGCACCTGGTGGGACCTCGTCCTGCGAGAGGCCGGAGTCGGCCGCGCACGTCAAGGACTCATGAGCCCTGCGCACGGCCTCCGACAGGCGCCCTTGGAGCGCCTCGACCACGGCCAGCCGCCCGAGGACGTTGGCACGCCACGGCGCCTGCGTCGAGGGTGGCGCATGCTCCACTGCGCGCAGGAGCGACTCGCGCGCATCCCCCAGGTCCCCGCGCCTGAGCGCCGCGACGCCGGCGCTGACCTGCACGACCGTGGCGAGCTGTGCGGCACGGTCGGGGCGGCTGCACAGGAGGTTCGTGTCAAGCCAACGCTCAGCTACGCTGACTGCCTCCGCGGCAGCAGGGGCGTCGCGCCATCGGCTGGCCCAGAGGGCGCGAACCATCGCGACCGACAGATCACGGGCCTGTCCCGCCAAGTCGCCAGGAACGGCGTTCGCCTCCAGCGCGGACAGCTCGCGGGCGCAGGCGCGCTCCTGACCCGCCACGAGGGCCACGGACGCACGGACCAGGCACGCCGCAGGATCCGGAAGGTCGAGGGGTACCTGGCGGGCCAGGCTCGCCAGCGGCCCCCCGGCACCGTCGAGGAACAGTTGACCCAACAGCAGCTCGTCGACGAGCACCGTGGCCAGCTCGGCCCACGCGGGCACCTGGGCCAGGTGCGGCAGTGCCTCACGGAGGAGACCTTCACGTCGAAGCCATGCTCCCGTGGTCCGATGGAGGTCAGAGACACGCCCGGGCGACTCGTAGCTGAGCCGGGCTCGGAGCAGTTCGCGCAGGAGGGCCGGGTACCGGAACCAGCCCGGCTGCTCAGGAACCGGCTCGACCAGGGACCGGAGCTCGGAGTAGCTCTGGAAGGCTCGTGAGGCCCCGGGCCCGCCGAGCTCGTCGACGAGCCGTGGGCACAGCGCCTGCGGGACGGACGCAGCCAGCATGACCTGTCTGACCTCGTCTGGCTGTTGGTTGAGCACCTCCTCGATGAGGAACTCGTTGAGCGACACGGTGATTGTGTCGATCGTCGAGATGCACTGCTCGGGCGCCGGGCGGCCGGCCAGGGCACGGCCCGCCAGGTGAAGAGCGGCAGCCCAACCATGCAGGCGAGCGTTCAGTTCCTCGATGGCGTGGTCGTTCATCGAGATCCCGGCTGCGGACAGGAGCTGTCCCGCCTCGGCGTCGGTGAATGCCAGGTCGGCGGCTCGGAGCTCCACAAGCGAGTCGGTGAACGCGTAACGGTAGAGCGGGAAGACGGGATCCACGCGGCTGATCAGGACCACCCTGAGACGGCCCATCGAGTGTCGGATGAGGTGGTCGAGCTCGGCGCCCTGCGCGCGGGATCGCATCTCGCAACCGTCGAACACGACAGTGAGTCGCCGCGGTGACCGGGCGATGAGCTCGGCGAGCGCCGTGACCCGCTGCGGGCCGAGGCACGCGTCTGCTGGCGCTCCCCACTCCTGCGGGACGGCAACGCCCAACCGCACCAGGCAGGGAAGCAGTCTGTCCCAGATCGTCGCGTCGGCATCGTCCAACGAGAGCCAATCGGTCTCCTCGCCGGACGTTTCACGGAGCCACTCGGCCACTGCCGTGCTCTTGCCGGTGCCCGCAGGCGCACTGACCAGGACCACCGGCGCGGACGCGACCGCCGAGAGCTTCCGGAGGATCCGCGGCCGCGCGACGTGGAAGGCGCGGATCTGTGGCATGTCGACACGGACCGCCACGAGCGGGGGGCTCGCGAACGGAGTCATCGAGTTCGTCCTTTGCGTCGGGTCCCTGGCACCGTCCCGAGGAGATCACGGTGGCGCAGCCGTTCCAGGGCGCGAGAGGTGGCGTCCATAAACGTCACCATGATCTTGCTTGTCGGGCGTCGAATGCGGCCCACACCGTCTTCGAGCCCACAGCAGTGAGGACTCCCCAGTCGCGACTAAGAACGTTGACGACCTCAAGTCCACTGCCGCCGTCATGCAGCGGCTGGCCCGGGCCTGGCCTCGCGACCCATCCCGACTCGTCGCTCACCGTCACCCGGACGGTGTCGTTCTCTCTCGACAGCGTGACGACGAAAGCGGTCTGCCCATGTACCAAGGCGTTGGTTGCCAGCTTGCTGACCACGATGCGAACGGGATCGACGAGGTACAGCAGTCGATGGTCAACGAGATGACCACTGACGAAGGCCCTGGCCTGCGACGCGCTGATCGGCGTGGCTGCGAGAGTAGTGCAGTGAGACCAGTTGGAATCCGCGCCTGGCATGACAACTCCCCGGTGCGATGAGGTCGCGTAGCCCGGGACGCCGCGAGGTCTGGACAGGTAGCCGAGGCCTGAAGTTCAGATAGTACGCCGCCGCGCTCGTCAAGGGAAGCAAGCCATCGTGGAGTGTCGCAGGCCTCGGCCGGGGCGATCGGACATCCTGGCCGAGCCAGCTTCGATGATGAGTGGCGGTCTTCGCTGCAGGCACGGCGATCGGCTGTTGCGACCTTTGAACCGCGGACGCCACGAAGACCCCGACAGCGGCGGCGAGGGTTCACCCGGTGGCGTCGATGAGGTATCGCCCGGTGTCGGCCGCTGGTCAGCCGCGGAAGGGGCCGCCGCCATCGAACTCGTGCAGGACGGCGTCGGCCGAGAGCTGCTCCCGAACGACTCTTGTTGCGACGTCACTCAGCATCTCGTGGTGGGCCCGGGCATATACGCGCAACCGCTCGAAGGCGCCCTGCATCTCCAGGCCGCCGCGTTCGGCCAGCACTCCCTTGGCCTGCTCGATGACGATTCTCGAGTTCAGCGCCTTCTGGAGCTGCTCGGCCAGCAGGGAGGACCGCGAGACCGAGCGTTGTTGGAGGATGCCGATCGTGGCAACGTCGGCGAGCGCCTGGGCGATGCGCAGGTCGTCGTTGCCGAGGCTTCGCCCCGGGTCAGTGGTGAACAGGTTGAGTCCACCGATCGTCTGGTCGCGCAACCGCAACGGCAAGGCGTGCACGGCTGAGAAGCCCACGGACCTCGCCGAGGGCGCGAAGACCGGCCAACGGTCCTCTTGCGCCGACAGGTCCGTTGCCGTGATCGGGGAGCCCGTGCGCACGCACTCCAGGCACGGACCTTCCTCGGACTGCAGCTGCAGCAGCTCGATGAGCCTGGTGGCCTCGCTCGATGCCGCGACCAGCTGGAGGTGCCCGCGTTGATCGATCAGCAAGAGACCCCCCTGGTCCACTTCCAGGAGCTCGACGCAGCTTCTGACGAGACCTCCCAGCAGTTCCACGACGTCGTAGTCGGCGACCAGGGAGTCCGCCAGGGCTACGAAACGCTCCGAGAGCAGAGCGCTCCGATGGCTTTCCCGCAGGCTGCTCCGGTCAGGTGATTGGTCGTTCATCGCTCCTCCTTCGAGAATCGCCGGCGTCCGGCCACGACATCGGCAGCGAGGTCGTTGATGAGGATCCCTTCGCTGAACGCGGTCGCGCGCAGGCGGGCAAGTGCGGCGGAGATGCTTGTCTCTGCCTGGGCCATGACCATCCCGGCGGCCTGGTGCACGACCATGCGGTACGTCGGTTCGGTGACCCCGTCACCACCGGCAGCACTAAGGTCCAGCAGAAGGGAACCGATACGGTCCACCGTACGAAGAACCGCCGCGAGCTCGTCGGTGTCCAAAGTGCCCGGCTGGGAGCGGTAGAGGTCGAGCGTGCCCAGCGCGACCGCGCCGACCTGGACCGGAAAGGCGAACACCGCGCGGATGCCGGAGGACTCGACCTCCTTGACGAACGCCGGCCATCGCCGCGTGGCGTCGGCGACTGCCCGTACGTCGTCCAGCAGCACCGGGGACCCAGACCTGGCCGCCTCCACGCACGGCCCTTCCCCCAGGGTGAACTGGAGATCCTCGATCAGCCGGGAGCGGGAGTCCGAGACGAACGCCGGCTCGGGGACTCCGTCGCTCGACAGGACCGCGAGTCCCACCCCGTCGGCGTTTGCATCCCCTTGGCAGGCCTCGCACAGCGACTCCAGTCGTCCTGCCACGTGGCCCGCTCTCCTGTGGCCGGCTGACAACCTCGAGTGTCGACCGACCACCACCATCAGTCTGATCCCTCGTGGAGACCCACGAGTCCACGCCAGCCTACGTATGCTCGTCCGGCCTTGAAAGCGTGCGGCCGATTTGTCGTCACTCGCTGCGTTGCCTCGTGTGCGCTTGTGAACCGCCTCGAGCGGTCACTCGCACCACCTCGATCCAGTCGATGCTCGATCAGGTCGTTTTCCGAACCGTGGCGGTTGGCATCATGGCGATGATCGGCCGCAACGCGGCCGTTGCCGAGGTTGGCAAGCACCGGCACCAGGTCGATGGGCCGGTCGCGTTCGCCGCCTGGCTCGCTGTCCACGCGGCCCTGCTGGGCGGCGCCCACGGCAAGACGGACGGGTTCCTCTCGTGGGCCACGGGCGGCCGAGAACCGGGACGCCGAAACCGTTTTCGTCGACAACCGCTACGTCTCACCCGACACCTGGTTCCACGGCGAGGGCCATTCGTTCCAGCGGCAGGTCCACTACTTCGTGGGCGGGGCCACCAAGTTCTACGGGGCTGCCCTCTACCGGATGCGTGAACGCGACTTGGACGAGTTCACGAACCATGACGGCATCTCGCCGCCCTGGCCGATCGGCTATGACGTGATGGAGCCGTACACCGAGGCCCGAGGAGAGCGCCTGCATCCAGCGTGCCACATGCGACGCGTTCCCCTGCCTGGTCCATGCCAGGGCCGATGCCGACAACGTCGAGCCCTTCACGTGACCCCCTGGAGTCTGACCGACAGGGCGCCCGGCTCACCCGCGCCGGATGATGACCCACCTCCGCAGGAGCAGCGGACCAGCGGGTCGCCCTTGCCGGCGGTGCGGAACCCACCAACCGGAATTCCGACGGGCACCTGTTCGCAGCGTTGGAGATCGCTCCCGGCACGGTGGTCACCGAACTGCGCCCCTCGCACACCAGCGCGGAGTTCATCAACTTCCTCACCAAGATCAACCGCAAGGTCTTCCACTTCCACGTCGCCCCGACCACCGCCATCAACGAATAGCGACCGAAGCAGCTGACTAGCAGCGTGCGGGCGTCGACGCCGCACCGTGACATCTCTTCCACTCGCGGCCGCTGCCGCAGGTGCAGGAGTCGCCCGTCCCTCGTTCCGTGTCGCGGACCGCGTACCACTGCCGCACGCCAGTGGCGTCTGCGCCACGACGTAGCAGGTCGGCCATCACCCGCATGGGCTCGCGGACGTGCCGGAAGAACCGCTGGTAGCCAGCGCACAGGTAGTGCAGTCCCGGCTCGCCGTCGGGCGTGGTGAGGAATCGGTCCTTCGGGCAGCCTCCGTTGCAGGCGAAGCGTACGTCGCAGCTGAGGCAGTACTCGGGCAGACTGTCGAGCTTGGCGTTGCCGAACGCGGCCTGCTGCGGTGACATGGCCAACTGGAGCAACGTCCGGCCTCCGGCGATGTTGCCCAGGAGGTAGTCGTCCTCGACGTAGTGGTCGCAGGAGTACACGTCGCCATTGTGCTCCAGGGCGAGGGCCGTCCCGCAGGTTCGTGCGTGCACGCACATGCCCGCCTGGTCCATTCCCAGCCAATGGGCGAGTGCGGTGTCGAACTCCTGGACGAAGACGTCACCCACGTCGTGTCGGGCCCACTCCTCGAACACCTCGACGAGGAACTGGCCATACTGCTCGGCGCCGACGGTCCGATGGGTCACGAGGTCGCCGTGCTGCCGGTACAGCGGCCGCTCGCCGGGTCGCGGTCCCCAGCCGGCCTCGGCCAGCGGAAGCATCTCGCGACTGACCCGCTCCACGATCGGGATGAGCTGGATGAACCTCGCTCCGAGCTCGTCGCGCAGGAATGTGTAGACGTCGCGGCCGTGGTCGCCGTTGGCGGTGTTGACCGTCGTGAGGGCGTTCCAGTCGACGCCGTGCCGCTTGAGCACCCCGATCCCGCGAACAACGCGGTCGAACGTCGGCTTTCCGCCCTTGTCGACCCGGTACGCGTCGTGCATGTCGCGGGGGCCGTCGATCGACACTCCGACCAGGAACTCGTGCTCGCGGAGGAACGCTCCCCACTCGTCGTCGAGAAGAGTGGCGTTGGTCTGCAGCGTGTTGAGGATCCGCTGACCGGGCTTCCGGAACTCCTCCTCGAGCTCGAGGGCCCGCCGGAAGAAGTCAAGGCCCATGAGAGTCGGCTCGCCGCCCTGGAAGGCGACGACGACCTCGTCCGCACCATCATGGGCGGCGAGGAGCTGGCTGATGTAGGCATCGTGGACGTGTGGTTCCATCCGGAAGCCGCTTCCGGGGTAGAGCTGGTCCTTGGACAGGAAGAAGCAGTACTCGCAGTCGAGGTTGCAGATGGCCCCGGTCGGCTTCGACATGACATGGAAGGCGGCCGGGCCCGGGGCCAAGGACATCAGCGCCGCCGGTCCCTGCGGTCGTCGCGTCGGTCGTCCCTGCGGTCGGTTCGACGGCGCACCCCGTGCGCGACGACTGCCGCCGTGGCGACGGTGGTAGCGGTCCTGGCCACGGGTGCGGGACCGATCACGCCTCGGCGGCGTGCCCTGCGTGCTGCCAATGGCATGTCAGTCTCCCGTCTCATTGTCGTCCGACTCGATGGCTGCGAGGAGCGCCTGCACCGGGATCCGGCCACTCGCAGCCAACTGGCCGCCGGCACGGCGAACGGCTGACGCGAAGGGAGCAGCCCAGGAGTTCTCCCAGACCAGGAGGGCGGCGGTGCTGCCCGGCTCGACCGCCGCCGCCACCGCCTCCACGTCCTCCTCGCTCAGCAGCACCGCCAGCGCGCTCTCGTAGAGTCGCAAGGCGCCGATCTCGCTCTCGTCGAGGTCGGTCAACTCGAAGTATTCGAGCAACCCATCCTCGTCCTTCCGGATCAACAGGAGATCGAGCACCCTGATGATCCCGCGTGCTGCGAGGTCGTCCAGCGCGGGGGCGATCTCGCCCTTGAACTTGCTGCCGGGGAACTCCACGACGATCCAGTCGACCGGACCCAGCTCGTCAACGGCCTCGCGGCCCTCGACGGTCATCTCCTCGGTCATGCCACCACCTCCTTCGCGACTGTCCCGGAGCCTTCGACGGACCGGGACTACATCCATCGTGGTTGTCCCCTCTCGATCTGGCCTCACCCGGCGTGGATGAGGCCACGGGCAACGTGGCCGACCACGTTGAGCGCCAGCGGCGAGGCCATTGCCCGAGCGGCTACTGCCGGCCCATCGCCGCGCGCATCTCGCTCTCCTTGTCGACGATGAGTTCGCCCGACACGTCGACGGTCACGGTGTGCAGCGTTCCGGTGAACCGATACGGCGAGGGGTAGTCGGCGGTCACCGGCGAGCCGGGGTTGGCGCCGCAGGTGAGCGCCCCCGGGTTGATCATGAACGGTGTCGTCTCCGATGCCTCCGCCTCGGCCATGAGCGTCGCGTCGACGTAGAGCTGCAGCCTGCCGGGGGCGCCGCGGCCGTGGGCCAGGTCGGGTTCACCGGTGGGCTCGAACTCGAAGCGCAGCTCGTGCTCTCCCGGGGTGAGCGGGTCGGGGGTCGAGACCTTGTGGAGGCTGCGACCGACGTAGTTGTGCACGTAGTGCAGCTGCTGGTCCTGGATGAACAACGAGTAGCCACCGGCGGCGGTGCCCTGGCACAGGAGCACACCCTCGGCGCCATCCTCGGGGAGCTCGACGCGGGCGGTGATGCTGTGCGGCCGGTTGAGGACGCGAGGTGCGGCGAAGAACGGGATCGACTGCGTGTTCGGCCGGTACACGTACCGGTCGCGCGGCAGCGAGACCATCGGTTTCTCGGTGGCCACGCGAGCTACGCCGCTGCCGTCGACCGGCAGGACGCCGTACTTGCCGGCCTCGGCGTACCACATGCTGATCAGGGAGATCAGCTTGGCGCGGTGGTCCGCAGCCACATCGTTGTTCTCGGCGAAGTCCTCCTCCACGTGGTACAGCTCCCATCCCTCACTGTCGAGTCGCGAGAGCGTCTCAGCGGAGATGGGCTGGCCGAACCCGGCGCCGGCCTCGGTGAACGACGGTCCCGGCCACGGGCAGACGGCACGCCATCCGTCGTGGTAGATCGAGCGGTGGCCCAGCATCTCGAAGTACTGCGTGTGGTGATTGCTCGCCGCCTCGCCGTCGTTGAGGGTGTGTGCGAAGCTGACGCCCTGAATCGGTGACTGGGTCACGCCTCGGATGGTGGCCGGGGGAACGATGCCAAGAAGATCGAGCAGGGTGGGCACCATGTCGATGATGTGCGCGTACTGGGTGCGGACCTCGCCGCTGGCATTGATGCCCGCCGGCCAGGACACGATGAAGGGGTCGGAGGCGCCGCCGCGGTAGGTCTCCCTCTTCCAGCGTCGGAACGGCGTGTTGCCGGCCCACGTCCAGCCCCACGGGTAGTGGTTGAAGTGGTTGGGACCACCGAGCTCATCGATCGCGGCGAGGCTGTCCTCCAGCGGCTCCTGGGCGTTGTTGAAGAACTGCGCCTCGTTCGTGGTCCCGGCGGGACCGCCCTCGGCGCTGGCGCCGTTGTCGGAGATGACCATCACGATGGTGTTGTCGAGCACCCCCTGCTCCCGCAAGAAGGAGAGCAGTCGACCCAAGTGGTGGTCGGTGTGACTCAGGAAACCGGCGAAGACCTCCATCATGCGGCTGAACAGCCTCCGCGCCGGCTCGGGCTGCTCATCCCACCTCGGAACGTCGGGATCGTGCCGGGACAGCACGGCGTCGGCGGGCACGATGCCGAGCTCCTTCTGACGGGCGAAGACCTTCTCGCGATAGTCCTCCCAGCCGGCGTCGAACCTGCCGGCGTACTTGTCGGCCCACTCCTTGGGGGCGTGATGAGGAGCGTGAGTGGCCCCGAAGCACAGGTGCAGGTAGAAGGGCTTGTCCGGGTCGATCTGCCGGGAGTCGGTGACGAACTGGATCGAGTGATCCACCAGGTCCTCGGTGAGGTGATAGCCCTGCTCGGGCGTCGCCGGCGGCTCGACCTGGTGGTTGTCGTAGACCAGGTCCGGATACCACTGGTTGGTGTCGCCGCCCAGGAACCCGTAGAAGCGCTCGAAGCCGCGCGCCAGCGGCCACCGGTCGTAGGGCCCTGCGGCGGTCTCCTGGTTGCTCGGCGTCAGGTGCCACTTGCCGACCATGTAGGTGTTGTAGCCGTGGTCGAGCAGCATCTCGGACAGGAAGCCGTTCTCGAACGGGATCACGCCGTTGTAGCCGGGATAGCCAGTCGCGAACTCGGTGATGCACGCCATGCCGTTGCTGTGATGATTGCGCCCGGTGAGGATGCAGGACCGGCTCGGTGAGCACAATGCCGTGGTGTGCATGTTGTTGTAGCGCAGCCCATTGGCGGCGAGCGCATCGAAGTTAGGCGTCTCGATCGGGCTGCCGAAGCAGCCCAGCTGCCCGAACCCGGTGTCGTCGAGGACGACCGTCAGCACGTTCGGCGTTCCCGGAGCCGCGCGGGTGGGTTTGGGCCAGGCCGGTGACGACTCGTCCACCGTCCTGCCCACCGTCCCGGGAAACGCTGACCCCTGGTCGTACTCTCTCAGTGCCATGACAAGGCCCTTCTCTCACGAAGACTTGCAGCCACTGCACCCGCGACGCGGGGCCCCCGCATCGTCCGCTGCGGGTGAGGCACCACGGACGCCACCCGCCCAGAGTGAAGCGCTGACCACAGCGATCGACCCACCGTCGAGTCGTTCTCCATAGGTTCACCCAGGAAGTGATGACGTCTCATGAACGACGCGACCGAGGTCGAACGCCTGCGCGCGCGGGTGGCCGAACTGGAAGAGGAACGAGCCGAGACGGGAGCCAGCCCGAAGCGTCAGCGGCGGTCGGTGGGCTGGGCTGCGGGCTCGGCGATCCTCGTCGTGGTCGCATGTGTCCTGGCGCCACTCTCGGTTGCGTCCGTGTGGGCAAGCTCCCAGCTGTCCGACACAGACAACTACGTCGAGACGGTCGCACCGCTGGCCGACGACCCGGCCGTCCAGGACGCATTGGCCAACGAAGTGACGGCGGCGATCTTCAAGAACCTCGACATCAAGGGCTTCACGACCGACGCGCTGGAGGCGCTCGCGGGACAGCCGAACGTGCCACCGCGGGTCGCCGCCCTCCTGCCTACCCTGGCCGTTCCCATCACCGACGGGGTCGAGAGCTTCACGCGTGATCAGGTGGACGCGTTCTTCGGCAGCCCTGAATTCGCACGGCTGTGGGCGGAGGTGAACAAGATCGCCCATAAGCAGGTCGTCCGGCTGCTGGAGGGCAACCAGGGTGGCGCGGTGAGCGCCCAAGACGACCAGATCACCCTCAACCTCGCTCCGATAATCGCGGCAGTGCAGGACCGGCTAGTCGAGCGCGGCTTCGAACTGGCGGCCAGCATCCCCGAGGTTGATCGCACGTTCCCGCTAGCCGAGTCCGACGCCATCACACAGGCGCAGAGCGCCTACGGCGTGCTCAACACGCTCGGTGTGTGGCTGCCCATCCTCACGCTGGTGCTCTTCGTCGGCGGAGTCCTGCTCGCGAGGGACCGCCGCCGAACCCTCATGAAGGGCGCCCTCGGTGTCGCCGCGGCGATGGTGTTGCTCGGCGTGGCGCTGACCTTGACGCGGACGTGGTACGTCGAGACCACGCCGGCCGACATCCTGAACGCCCAGGCAGCAGGTGGGGTCTTCGACACGGTCGTGCGCCTCCTCCGGACCTCGCTGCGTGCACTCGCGGTGGCCGCCTTGGCCGTCGCGCTCGTCGCCTTCCTTGCCGGGCCCTCGACTGCCGCGATGAGGACGAGGGCAACCTTCGAGCGCAGCATCGGCTCGGCCCGCGCGGGTGCAGAGCACACGGGCTGGGACACCGGCCGCGTCGGCACGTGGGTCTTCACGCACCGTCGGGGGCTCCAGATCACGACCCTGGTCCTCGGCGGGCTGGTGCTCATGTTCTGGCCCCAGCCGACCGCGTGGGTGGTGGTGATGATGGCCCTGGCCGTCGTACTCGCGCTCGCCCTCATCGAGTTCATCGGCACCCCTCCAGCTCAACTCACGGCCGCTCCAGGAGAGCGCTCATCCCCGGCGGATGATGCGGGCACGAGCGTCACAGCACGACCCTGATGTCGAGAAGTCGCCATATAGGAGGGACGCCATGAGCAACATTGAACAGAGAGTTCCTGTGGACGGAACGCCCCAGGTCTCCCAACAGCGCGGACAGGCGCAACTGACCGCGCAGACCGGCTGGGTCGGTTGGGTGGTCTTCGGCGCGTGCATGATGGTCATGCTGGGCATATTCCAAGCCATCCAAGGCCTGGTGGCGCTATCCAAGGAAACCTACTTCGCAGCCCCGTCATCGGACCTCATGGTGTCGGTCAGCTACGACACCTGGGGCTGGGTCCATCTCATCGGAGGCCTGGTCGTCCTGGCCGTCGGCGTCGGCCTGTTCACCGGTGCCACGTGGGCGCGGGTGCTCGGTGTGGCCATCGCCATGGTGAGTGCGATCGTGAACCTGGCCTTCCTCGCGGCCTTCCCAGTGTGGTCGATCATCATGATCACGCTCGCCGTCCTGGTCATCTACGCCATCACGGCGCACGGCGCGGAGATCAAGAACCAGCCCTGACCAGGCCCCCAGACCGCTCGGCCACGGCCCACGACGGCGATCATCGTCCCGGAGAGCCGGGTTCCACCCCCGCCGACCTGAAGTGGCTCAGGGAGGTGCGGGCTGACGGAGAACTCACCCGCCGAAGGTGAGGTGGACGCGACTCGGAGACTGCACACTCAAGGCAAAACGGCACACATGAAAAGGAGCTTCAGATGTCGTTCTGGGACATTGTATGGTTCATCTTCATTTCCTTCGCGTTCGTCGCCTACCTGATGGTGATGTTCTCGATCATCGCCGACCTCTTCCGCGACCGTGAGACCTCAGGGTTGGCCAAGGCGGTCTGGATCGTTGCCCTGATCTTCTTGCCCCTCATCACGGCCCTGGTCTACCTCATTTCTCGTGGGCGCACCATGGCCGAGAGGTCTGCACGGGACGCTGGGGAGATGAAGCAGGCGCAGGACGACTACATCCGCGAGGTCGCTGGCAAGAGCACCCCCGCCGACCAAATCGCCCAAGCGAAGGCCATGCTCGACGCCGGAGTCATCTCCCAGCCGGAGTACGACCGGCTCAAGGAGAAGGCACTCGTCTGACGCATGGCGCGCGACGGCATGCGGTGACTCACTTGCGGGCCGCCACTCCCCCGCTCGGCAAGTGCCACGAGGCCTGCGCCAGCAGTTCGCACGTCATCGATACCGCCCCGAGCGTCCTCGGGGCGGTATCGATGGTCGCTCCGAGCGTCCTCGGGGCGGTATCGATGGACGCTCCGAGGACGGTCGGGCCGGTCGGGCTCCCGGAGCCGACGACATCTCGGAGTCCTGCAGCCCCCTGCCGCTCCGCCGCCTCTCGAGTCGAGGGTGTACACCCAGGCTGGTGCCCCCCATCGGGGGCCATCGAGGTCACATCCGGGGGCCACGAGGTCACGCGGTGCAACGAGCTACCCGATGGGCGACCACACCAGGAGCGAGTCAACCCCGAGATGCCGGGCGGCCAACCCTGGTGAAGGGCAGGGCACACCCGTCCTTCCGGTGATGGGCCGGCTGCCCGTCGCGGTCAGCCGCCGGCCGGCACCCGGCTGCGGTGCCCTAGGTGCTCCAGCCAGCCCACGAGCAGCCGGTGTACTGCGTCCGCGCCGACGAGGCGTTCCGGAGGCGGCGGAAGATCGGACGGCCAGACGAGCATCGCCCGGTCCTGCCAACCCCCCAGTCCGCCGTGACAGCCGACGAGCCCCTCAAAGGCCGCCACTTCACCGGTGGTTTCGTCGAGCAGGCTGTTGACCGCGATGTCTGGGGATTCGGGCATGAGCGACGCGCGGAACACGAACGCGGCGGCGTCTGCGCCGAAGCGAGCCAGTGGGTCGACGCCCGTCACGGTGCCGTCACGCAATCGGTGCCGACCTTCCCTGCCCAGGACCACGGGTCCGTCCGCGGTGTCCACCACCACGAAAGCGACGCCCTCGTGGGCGACGAGGCCCGGCACCAGGGCGGGGAACCGGACACTGAGCTCTTCGAGCGTCAGGCGGTGTGGTTCTCCTGCGACGTAGACGAGGCCGAGGTTGCCCGACCCGAAGACGAGCAACGGCGCCTCCGCGTCGGCCGGTGTAGCTTGGGTCAGCGCAACCTGAGCGGTCTCGAGCTCCTCGTCGGCGCGGCCCTGAGTCCCGGCTGATCCGGCGCCGAGTGCGCGGGAGACACTCGATGGCGCGTCGTCGGACAGGGAGCGTACGCGCGAAGCCCCCTCGGTGTTGACCTCCGTCCCGGCCACCGCGCGTTGCGCTAGTCGGGACACGACCGCGCCGAGGTCCTCCCCGAAGCGGTCGGCGAAGACCTCCCCCTGGGATTGCCCGTGATCCGACAGCACGACGATGCGGTAGGGGCGTGGGGCCAGCGCTGCCACCTGCTCGAGCTGGGAGAGCACGGTGTCCAACCCGGCGAGGGCGGCCAATGACTCCGACCTCATGATGCCGGCATGGTGCGCGACGGCGTCGTAGTCGACGTAGTCGACGTAGACGCTGTGGGCACCGCGGAGCATGGAGTCGGCGACGGTGAGGGTGTTGAAGTCGCGGAGCACGCCGTTGACTGCGGCACGCTCCCCGGCGAACCCCCAGCCCCGGTGCACGCGCGGCCGGACGTCCAGGCGAATCTCTCGCCGGGCCTGGAACCACTCGCGTGCGAGCTCGCTTATCGTCCGGACGAGCCCTCTGGCGAGGCCCTGCGGCCGGGCGAGGAAGTCGTTGACCGTGCGTCGTCCTGCGGCCTCTGCGGCGGCGCTGCCGAGAGCGCTCATGGTGGCGTAGGCCACCGGCGCGTCCCCGCTGAACAGGTTGCTGACTGACACACCGTCGTCCACGAGCAGGCCGCGCCCGTTGGAGTGTGCTGCCTCGATGTCGGCCGCGTCCTTCGGCCGGTTCGCCACGAACACGCGACCGGACGAGCGGTCCACCCACCGAAAGGCGGGGATGCCCTCGATTGTTCCGTGGAGGATGCCCATCTGGCTGGCGGGAGTGGTCGCGGGGAGCATCGGTGTCCACTCCCGCATCCGGTACCGACCGCTGCGAACCCAGCGGGCCAGCGTGGGCAAGGTCCCGGCGAAGACCCCCCACTCCAGCACCGGGTAGGGCACCCCGTCGAGCTGGACGAACACGATGCCCGGGACCTCCGGATCGGGCACCCCGGTTGAACGGCGAGCGCGACGCACGAGGTGGGCCATCAGCGCGTTGTTCGTGCCGGCCGTCGCAACCCACCCGACGAGCGTCGTGATGACTGCGACGATCCACCCGGCCCAGAAGGCACCCCAGAACGTCGCCGTGGCACCCGGGACGAGCGTCACGGCCACGACGACGACGAGTGCCTGGCCGAATAGCGCAAGCAGCACTGCCCCCGGCCAGCCGAGCATCGTCGCGAGGGCCACGAGCGCGGGCCGCAGGAGCGCGCCGACGATTGCCATCGCCCCGGCCACAAGCAGGAGTGGCCCGATCCCGTCGATGGTCAGGTCCCCGAGCACGACCTCCGCGAGAGCCAGACCCAGCGCCGATGTGACCAGGGCGACAACTCCCGCGACGAGGTCGGTCACACGGAGGCGTGCCAAGGACCGGGCGATCCGGCTCGCCTGGCCACGGTATGACGGCGTACCCATCGGTGATCAGTCGGCGGTGACGGCGGGGAGAACCAGAACCGGCTCGGCCCGGATCCCGGAGGTGTCCCGAACCGTGACCCGACGCTTGGACACCACGGCGAACGGCTGTCCGAGCACCACATGACGGGTCTCGCCACCCGCCTTGGCATGCAGCCGCGATTCCCTGCGCTCTCGAAGACCCATCGCGATCTCTCCTTCTCTGGGGCTGCTGCTTGTCGGGCGGGTGCCCCGTGGCCCCGTCGCCGATGGCCCAAGGACCAGCGACTTCCATCCACGCTCGCCGCAGACACCCCGTGGCGCATCATCCCTCTGGAGTGAAGGCGCCGGGCGCGAGTGCCACCTGGATCGTGGCCCTGTGCAGATCGGTCCTATCCTCAGCGGCCGCATGCGAGAACGGAAGGCCTCGTCGACGTCGCCCCATGGCTCATGCTGCCGGCCACCGGCGGGCCCCATCATCCCCGCGGGGTGAAGCCTGCCGGCGGGTTCGGGCCGAGCATGCACCCGAGCACGCAGAGGAAAGCCCCGATGCCCGATAAGAGTGGGAGAGGAGACCATCGACGAGCATCCGCGACCAGTTCTCCATGGCGACGCCCCCGTACGCTGTTCTCCGGCGAGACGAGCGCGCCGACCGTCGCCGCCAGGGCGACCACACGCGCCACTGGGGCCACACGTGCGTCATGACCGGTGCGGTAGCCGGACTGAGGTGCCGCCCGTCGTCGGAGAGGGTCGGGTCAAAGACCGAGGCGGGCGGCCCTCAGCGCCGGCCCTCCTGAGAGTCACGGCGCCCGTGGACAGCCGCGCCTGAGCGACCCCCCCTGCGCTCTCCAGGAGTGCTGGCGAACCGCTAGGGAGGCCTCGCGCTCGCAGGCAAGCGCGGCGCAGTGGCGCGGGCCGACCTCCAGGTCTCGCACCACCCATCGCCCCACGGGCCAACAGCGAGCCAAGCCGTCGCCGGCTCCCAGGCCGACCTCGACCGTTCGCGGATCGCCGGACAGACCGACCCCCGCTGCCTTGAGGACGGCCTCCTTGCGGGTCCATGCCAGGACGAAGGCACGACGCCGGTCCTCCGGCGACAGCTCACGGAACCGGCCGACTTCGCCAGCGGTCAGGCAGCGGGGCGCCAACGCATCCACATCGACGGGCGTGTCCACGAGCTCGACGTCCACGCCGACGGCTCCGCCTTCCCGGTAGGCGACCATGGAGACCCCGTGGGCGTGCGAGACGCTGAACTGAAGCGAACGGAGGTCGGCCAGCTGCGGCTTCCCTCCCGGCCGTGGGGTCTCGATGCGCAGCGCGCGCGGCGGGACTCCGCTCGCCTCGGCCAGGAGCAGCCGCAGCACCCCCCTGGTGACGACGAACTCGGTGCGCGCCGCTGCCACACCGAATCTCGCCGCGCGCTCCACTTCTTGTCGTGACAACAACTGCAAGTAGAGACCCAAGCGCGGCGCCTCGGCCTCGAGATCGATCGTGCACACGCGGACGAGACCCGTCGAGACACTCACGCTACGCCACCCTCGATCGAGGCGGGGATCGCTCGAGAGCCCAGCTCGGCGGACACCGTGGCGAGGAGCCGCTCCCGGGCCGTGACAACGAAGAAGTGGTCCCCCGGCATGACCACGACCCGGAAGGCCGCGCGCGTCGTCCTGCGCCACGCGTGGAGCTCGACGAGCGATACCTTGGGGTCCTGGTCGCCTCCGAAGGCCGTGACAGGCACGTCGATCGGTGCTCGATCGACGTGTCGGTAGGTCTCATTGACGGTCAGGTCGCCCCTGAACACCGGGAGCTGCTGCGCGATGAAGTCGCGGCTCTCCGCAAGTGCGTCCGGGATCCCCCCGAGCTCGAGCAGCCGCGCGACCAGCTCGCAATCACCGAGGTCGTGCATCGTCGGTCGCGGGTCTCTCAGGTGCGGGGCGATCCGCCCCGAGACCAGCAGCCTTTCCGGCGGGCGACCGATCGCACAGAGGAACCGAGCCAGCTCGTAGGCCAGCAGGGCTCCGAGGCTGTGACCGAACACGGCGTACGGCCGGTCCATGTGGCGCTGAAGCGCAGAGACGAGCGCCTCCATCAGCGGCTCGAGGCTGTGGTGCGGCGACTCCCGGAACCTGTTCTCCCGTCCAGGGAGCTGCACCGGACAGACGTCGATGCCGGCGGCTGCCAGCGGCTTGATCCACGGCCCATAGACAGAGGCGCCGGCTCCTGCATGGGAAAAGCAGAAGAGCCGCAGCGGCAGGTCCGTGGGGCGCCGCAACAGCCAGCGGTTCGAAGCGTCCCGATCCCGTGACGTCATTGCTGGTCCTCCACGCATCCGTCGGTCACAGCGCCCCTCGGCGGCTTGGTCCTGGCCGGCGGCGCCGACGGGACGTCGGCAGCCGCCGCACGCTCGAGGCGGCCCAGTCCGTAGACCAGGGAACCGCTCAAGAGCAGGAGCACCCCGGGCAGGTCCAGGACGACCCTGGTGAGCAGGTAGCTGTGCGTGCCGGCCACAGACAGCACCACGAAGCACACCAGGCCGCGGCCGAGGAAGTAGCCCCCCCACAGGAGCGTGATGCGCCGGAACACCTTTCGCACGGGGGGTTCGAGGACCAGATGCGGCGGAAGCGAGAGGATCTCACGGGCCATGAACCACGCGAGCGGGCGCCGAGACAGCGCGGAGAGCGAGAAGGCGACGCCCTCCACGAGATCGAGGCCGACGGCGGGAAGGAAGTACGCGTATGCGCTTCGACTGCCCAGCCCTAGGGTCGCCTGAAGAAGCACCACCGCAAGGGACAGCCGAGCCAGCATCCCGGGACGACCTCGCCGCCGCTCCCACGCGAAGAGCCCGAGTGACGCCAGCGAGGCGAGCACCATGCCAGCCACCACGCCCCAGAGGCGGTCACCGACGTAGAAGGCCCCCACCGGCCCCAGGCTGTTGGCCAGGAGCCGCGGAAAGGCACGGGCCAGCACGGCCGCCGCGCGCCCGGGCAGCGGCCTCGCCATTTCGTCCAACGACGCCGACGCGACCCCGACCACGTCAGCGTCCCATCCCGGTCAGCTCCAGCCGGACGTACGCCGGACGCGGCGGGATCCTGGACGCGTCGGCGCGCAGGACGCACGCCGAGCCGTCCAGGGCGACCTCGCTGAAGCCTGCGAAGCGGTAGGTGATGTACATGATGCGGTTGCGCCCCGTGTCGGAGAACTCCGCCTCCAGCCCGTCGGCGTGCTCGGCCGCGAGGCGGCCGATCTCACCGAGCATGAGGGTGCCGACACCGCGGGACATCACTCGGCAGGACATGAGCATCATCTTCAGCCGCCACACGGGCCGACTCCTGTCGACCAGCGCTAGTCCGATCTTCCCGTAGGAGCCGAACCGGTCAGTCAGGGTCGCGACGAGAAGCAGGTGGTCCGGAGAACGGCGAAGAGCGTCGAGCTCCTCGTAGGAGTAGGTGACGCCAGTGGAGTTGAGCTGGTGCGTGCGCACGGTGAGCTCCTCGGCTCGGGCCAGGTCCACCTCGTCCGCCGGCGCCATGGAGAACACCATGTCCAGCCCGGCCAAGAACTCGTCGTCCACCTCCCGGACCGCATCCTCCGCCTCGCGGCGCGCGATGGCGGCGCGGTACATCTCCCGTCGACGCGCGGACTCGTCGGTGATGGTCCTCGGCGCGAACTCGGGGAGGTCGAGCAGCCCGTCGAGGGCCGCGGCGTTGACGCACAGCACCTCCGGGAGCGCATGAGCCACCTCGGCCAGCTCGAACTCCTGGTCGTCGACGAACGCGATGGCGTCCACCCCGATGTTGATCTCCCGAGCGATCGTCGCGACGGCCTCCGACTTGGGGTTCCAGGAGATCTGTGGGAACAGGAAGAGGTCGCCAAGCCCGAGCCGCTCGAGCACCGCCAACGCCTCGTCGTGCTCGTTCCTGCTCGCCACCGAGTTGAGGATCCCGCGACCATCGAGCTGCCGGATCACTTCGATGACATGCGCACGCACCCTCACGGCGCCGTCCTCTAGCAGGACGCCATCCCACAGCGTGTTGTCGAGGTCCCACACGACGCACTTGATGCGGCCCCGGCGCCCTGCGTCCGACGTCTCGACCGGTGCCGTCATGACCGCCTCCTCGAACCCGTAGAGGTCGTCTCCATCGGGTCGGCCAGCCGCTGGTAGGCGAAGTCGGCGATCATCAGCTGTTGCACCTGGGTGCTGCCCTCGATGATCTCCATGACCTTCGCATCCCGGAACAGCCGGTCCACGCCGTTCTCACCGCCACACCCGTTCGCCCCGTGCAGCTGCACGGCGTGGGCCGTGCATTTCGTGGCGCTCGTGGAGGCGTAGTACTTCGCCACCCAGGTCGCCATGACCGCGGACGGGTCAGCGGCGTCCATGAGCTCCCCAGCGTGCTGGCACAGAAGCCGCGCCGCTCGCAGGTCGGTAACCATGTCGCTGACCATCTGGCGCACGAGCTGGTGCTCGCGCAGCGCCACACCGCCCTGGTGCCGCTGCGAGGTGTAGGCGATGCAGGCGTCGAGGGCAGCCTGAAGGATCCCGACACAGCCGTTGGCAACGCTGTAGCGGCCGAGCTCCAACGCGCTGGTCGCGATCATCAGCCCGGCCCCCTCGCAGCCGAGAACGGCGTCGTGGTCCACGTGGACGTCGTCGAGACGGATCTCAGCGAGCATGCTTCCCCGGGTGCCCAGGACGTGCCGGATCGGCACCCGTCTCAGTCCGGCGCTGTCACCTGGGACGAGGAACGCGGTCGGTCCTCGGTCGGTCCGGCCGATCACGAGGAGCACGTCGGCTATCTGGCCCGCGGTGATCCAGCGCTTGGTCCCGGTAAGCCGGTATCCGTCGGCTTGAGGCACAGCAGTCGTCGCCACCGCCGCTGCATCGCTACCCGCCTCCGGCTCCGTGAGGCAGAAGGCGGCGAGGGACTCCCCGGCCGCGAGCGCCGGCAGCCACGTCCGCCGGACCCGCTCACTCGCCCAGCGCGTCACCATCGCAGCGACCATGTGATGCACGGTCAGCAGGCTGCGAAGCGACGAGCATCCTCGCCCGATCTCCTCGTGAAGCGCGCCCAAGGTCGCCAGGTCGTATCCGGCGCCCCCGACCGACTCCGGCAGCCCTGCCCCCCAGTACCCTCGGTCGGCCACCGCAAGGAGGATGTCGGGCGGGATGGACTGGCGACGGTCGATGTCGTCGGCGTGCGGCACGACAGTGGAGTCGACGAACGCCCGGAAGTCGGCGCGCGGGTCCCGACGCGGTGACTCGATCCGCGCCTCGGCCAGTGGCTGCAGGGTCATCTCGGTTCCTCCGGTCGCGTCACGTGTCGGTGGTCTGCAGGCTGGGCTTCAGCCGGCCGACGAGGGCGACCATCCCCTCGACCGTGCGGAAGTTGTCGAGGTTCAGCTCCTCGTTCGGGACCTGGACTCCTGCGTGTCGTTCGAGGAACAGGACCAGTTCCATAGCGAACAAGGAGTTGACGAACCCGAGCGAGAAGATGTCCACGTCGTCGCGGAGGTTCGTGGCCTGCGGGAAGCGGCCCTGGACGAAATCCCGGATCGCGTTGAGGTCAGTGGCGGACATGCCGTATTCCTTTCCTTCGGTGTCTCTTGGAGGCATCAGATTGTTGGAGGGGCTCTTAGTTGTAGGAGTAGAAGCCTCGCCCCGACTTCCGACCATGGAGCCCCGCGTCGACCATCTTCCGAAGCAGCGGGCAGGGCCTGTACTTGCTGTCGGAGAAGCTCTCGTGCAGCACGTCGATGCTGTAGAGGATCGTGTCGAGCCCGATCAGATCGGCGGTCTCCAGTGGGCCCATGGGGTGGCCGAAGCACGACCGGAAGATCTCGTCCACCTCGGCTGCGGTGGCGACCTGGTCCTGCACGAGGTACACCGCCTCGTTGACTGTGAGCATGAGGACCCGGTTCGAGACGAACCCTGGAGCGTCGGCGACCACGACGCCGTTCTTGCCGAGGGAGGCCAGCAGCTTCAGCGCGTCGTCCACCGTGTCGGTCGAGGTGTGCCAGCCGCGGATGACCTCGACGGTCGGCTTAAGCGGAACCGGGTTCATGAAGTGCATGCCGAGCACCCGGTCCGGGCGCCCCGTCAGCCCTCCGAGCCTCGTGATGGAGATCGCCGACGTGTTCGCCGCGATGGCAATGTCCGGCCGGCAGACCTGGTCCAGCCGCGGGTACAGGGTGGCCTTGAGGTCCCACTTCTCGGTGATGTTCTCGATCACGAAGTCCGCCTCTGCCAGCCGGGACAGGTCCGTGGTCGTGTCGACGAGGTCAGGGTCACACTCGGTCGCTGCCGCGCCGAGCAGGCGGGCCATTCGGGCGTCGTTCGACAACCGCTCGCGGACGCGGGCGAGAGCTTCCTCGTCCACGTCGACGAGGACCACAGGGTGCCCGTACGCCGCCAGGGACTGCGTGACGCCGAGGCCCATCACCCCGGCTCCGACAACGCCGACTGTCTTCATGTCGTTCCTCCTGTCAAGGGAAATGCGCCGCCGACGGCGGCATGGAGAGCCGGAAGGTCCTGCTCCGGCGCAGGGTCGACCCAGCACCGGTGACGCTGGAACGGGTATGTCGGCAGCGGCACGCGACGCTCGGCACCGGACCGCATCGCCGACCAGTCGATGCCCACTCCCGAGAGCCACAGCTGCCCGACGAGGTCCAGCACGGCAAGCCGAGCCTGCCGGGCGTCGCCGTTCACGACGGGAGGCGACAAGGTCGGCTGGCCGGCGGGGTCACCCTCCACGACCTCGACGTCGGCGCCGCTTGCTTTCAGCAGCGCCCGGAGGGCTCCCAGGAACCCTTGCGCGAGGTTGGCTTGGAACACCGGTTCGGTGGCGCCCAGCCACGCCGCTGTGGCCGGGTCGGCGGCCACCGACCGGGAAACGACCGTCACCGTCGCTGCTGTGGCATGCGAGGGGCCGCCGCTCCGCACTGGTGCAGCGCTGGGGTTGCGCAGAGCGCGGACGGCGTCGGACAGGTCCAGGCAAGCCAGCGCCCGGCGGTGGGCGAACGGCGTTCGGCCTGACTGCAGGGTCAACGCGACGTCCGCGAGGTCGAGCTCCGGGTGCGCCTCCAAGTGGGCAGCGAGGCGTCGGGTGGCCTCCTCCAACGCGGTTGAGCTGCGGGCGGAGAGCACCAGCAGCTGAGGGGCCGCGTGCGCCGCGCGGGCCGGACGGTCCGGTGCCTCCTCCACAACGACCACGGCGTTGGAGCCGCCGAGCCCGAAGGCGTTCACCAGCGCCCGTCGCGCACCGTTCCGGCTCTCCCAGTCAATGGCTCCGACGGCCACGGCGAACCCCCCGTCGGAGACCGGGAGCGCCGGATTGGGAGCGGCGAAGGCGTGCTGGGCGGGAATCGTTCGTCGCTCGAGCATCATGGCGGTCTTGATGAGCCCCGTGACGCCGGCTGCCCGGTCGAGGTGGCCGACGTTCGGCTTGACGGTCCCGACGTAGCAGGGCCCGGACATGCCGGGGCTCGGCGGCCGGGCCAGTGAGATCGCCTCGAGTTCGGCGGCGTCGCCGAGCAGCGTGCCGGTTCCGTGAGCCTCGACGAAGGAGATGCTCTCTGGCGGCGCGCCGGCGGTCGCCATGGCCTCGATCATCGCCTCCGCCTGCCCGCGCACGCTCGGCGCTGCATAGCCGGCCCGCGATCCGCCGTCGTTGTTCACCGCGGAGCCGCGGATCGTCGCGTACACGTGGTCGCCGTCATGCAGGGCCTCAGCCAGGCGTTTGAGCGCCACGACGCCCGCCCCGTTTCCCACGACGCGCCCCGTGGCGCCGGCGTCCAGGCTCCGCATGGCCCCGTCACGCGACAGCAACCCCCCGCTCTCGTGGACGTGCCCCGCCGTCTGCGGGACCTGGACGGCGACGCCGCCGGCCAGCATCAGGTCGCTCTCGTAGGAGAGCAGGCTCTGACATGCCATATGGACAGCGACCAGCGACGTCGAGCAGGCGGCCTGCACCGCGGTGCTCGGCCCGCGGAGGTCGAGGCGGTAGGAGACGAAGCTCGTGAGCGTGTCACGGTCGTTGCCCAGACCCAGCCTGAGGAACCCCGCCTCCGCGACGACGTCGGGTCGTCGCGCCAGGTTGTGCTGCAGGTAGGTGGGGAAGCCACAGCCTGCGAAGACGCCGGCCACCCCGGGGTAGGCGCGGGGGTCGTACCCGGCGTCCTCCATCGCTGCCCATGCGCACTCCAGGAAGAGCCGGTGCTGCGGGTCGGTGATCTCGGCCTCGCGCTGCTGGAAGCCGAAGAACTCCGCGTCCCACGCCTCCACGTCGGCAAGCGGCGCGGTGACCGGCACGAACCCCGGGTGCGTCCGGACGGCAGGAGAGACCACGGCGAGCTCCTCCGCGGTGAGCGGGCGGATCGCGGTCTCTCCGGACAGGCAGCGTTGCCAGAGCTGTTCGATGTCGTCGGCTCCAGGGAAGCGGCCGGCCATCCCCACGATGGCGATGGACCCGGTGTCGTGGTCGTTCATGCGCTCCGCCTCCGTCGCATACCCTCGCGGCGCATCGCGCCTCGGTCTCGCCGGTCGTCGACCCATGCGTGCGCCTCGGTCCCGCTCGCGACCGCCGCCAGCTCGTGGACCGACGGGGCCAGGTACAGCACATGGGGAGGCAGGGCGGGCCGGCCCAGCCGCGCGCACAGCCGTGCCACCAGGTCGACCCCAAGCAGGGAGTTCCCACCCAGCTCGAAGAAGTTGTCATGGATGCCCACGTCGGCGAGCCCCAGCGCCTCCGCCCACAGGTCAGCGATCACAGCCTCGGTCTCGGTGGCCGGCGCGACGAACGGTGTGCCCAGCTCCGGGCGGGGGTGCTTCGCGCGGCGGCCGGAGCCGAGCTCCAGCACTGTGGCGACCGAGAACCTGGGGCTGAGCCGCACGATCTCGGCGAAGTCCTGGGTGGACACCACGACGTGGCGTTGGCCGGACCGGAGCGCCCGCAGGAACGCCTGCCATCCCTCGTCGGGGCTGATGCCGAAGCGACGGCGGTTCTCCTCGAAGAACGCTCGCGCCTCCGGCGCGTATCCGGCCAGGCCCTGGGACCAAGCGTTCCACTGCCACTCGCCCCACCCGATGCTCGTCACCCGGGTGGCTTGCGCCCGCGCCTGATTCGCGGCGCTGGCGAAGGCGTCAAGGTAGGCGTTGGCGGAGCAGTAGTCGGCCTGACCCGGCCCTCCGCCGGTGATGGCGGTGATCGAGGAGAACAGCACCAGGAAGTCCAACGGACGCGCTGACAGCTGCTCGTGGAGCACCCTGGTGCCCTCGACCTTGGGCGCCATCGCGTCGAAGAGGCTGTCGGGTGTCTTGAACTGCATGAGCCCCATGCCCGGGACCCCTGCCGCGTGCACCACCCCATGCAGGGCGCCGAACCTCGCGCTCGCCGCGCCGAGAGCGGCCTCGACCCCGGCCGCGTCGGTCACGTCGGCGGCGCACACGAGGACCTCGCTTCCCAGCCGCTCCAGCTCGAGCACCGCCTGGATCCTGTCGCGCACCGACGGTGCGGTCTCCGGGTGCGCCAGCAGCGCGGGCCACTCCTCACGCGGAGGTGCGCCGCTCCTGGTCATCAACACCAGGCGCGCCGACACGGTCCGCGCGAGTCCGCGGGCGATGCTCAGCCCGACACCGCCGAGACCTCCCGTCACGAGGTAGACCCCGTTCTCCCGTAGCGGACGGAGGTCACCGTCGAGCGGGGGGAGCGGCAGCGGCTGGTAGTCCGGCACCCACCGGCGTCCGGCTCGCCACGCAACCATGGGTTCGCCCGGATCGGCGAGGCACTCGTGGAGCACCTGCTCGGCGGCGGCGGCCACGGCCTCGGCGTCCCGCGTCGCGCCGACGTCGACCTGTCGAGACGACAGGCCACCGAGCTCGAGGGGGATGACGCGGCAGGGCCCGGTGACGACGGAGCGGTCGGGGTCGACCTCGTCGAGTCCCGTGACGTCCTGGGTGGCGGTCGAGACCACGACGAGGTCGTGGGGACCCGGTGTTCCACCCAGCGCCTGGGCCAGCCAGACCAGGTTGCTGTACCCGCGCTCGCGCATGAATCCAGCGGCCGACTGCGGGTCTGCTGGGTCGTCCAGCGTCCAGGTGTGCACCAGCCGGCGCATGCTGCCGGGGGTGAGGCTGAGCTCCTCGACCAGCCGTGCGATGTCGGCGGCTCTCTCCGGACGCACCACGTAGCCGCCGTCCGGGGTCCGAGAGAACCGCTCCCCGACGCCGACCCGGACCGTGCTCGCGCCCAGGGTGGCCAACCGGGAGAGGATCCGGTCCCCGACCCCGCGCTCGTCGGCGAAGACCACCCATCCCCCCTCGGCCGGCGACGCCGCTGGCAGGGGCGGTGCCACCTGACGCCAGCCGGGCAGGTAGAACCAGTCGTCGACCGGTCGCCGCGGCAGGGCGCTGAGCAGCGCCCGCGGGTCGCCCGTCGGGAGCGTGGGGCGCCGGACCGAAGTGTTGGAAACGGCGCACCCCCTGGCCGTGGGGGCCACGTCCGCGCGTCGGCCGGGTGACACGGCCCGATCGACCCAGAACCGCTCCCGCTGGAACGGGTATCCCGGCAACGGGATGCGTCGGCGCCGCTCCCCGGCGTGGTACCGCGACCAGTCCACCGGCACGCCGTGCAGCCACAGGCTGGCCAAGGCATCGTGCAGGAACCCGGCACCGTCGAGCGGTCGCGCGTCTTCCCGGGCGTCGGGCGTCACGGCCGTGCCCGGACCGATCTCCAGGGTCACCCCACCGTCGACACCTCGGGCCGATGCGGCAGGGGCCACGTCACCGCAGAGCATCGCTCGCACTGCCTCGGTCACCGGGACGGAGCCGACGGCTGCGGCAGCGGCGTACGCTCCGATGCCCTCGCCAGTGACGGCCTCGACCGGGACCCCCCAGGAGCGGAGCAGCCGCACCGTGGCAGACAGCCCTGCGAACACCGCCGCGTCCCGGTCCGGGTGCCTTCCCGGTCTTGCGGCGGCCCACGCAGCCTCGCATTCCTCCCAGGCAACGGCGAACTCGGGCTCCAGCTCGCGAAGCCTCCTCAGCACCTCAGTGCGGGGTTCGTGCTCCCGGAGGTGGACGCGGACCCACGGCTCGGCCGCCTCGACGTGGTGCGCGTCGCCGACCGGTCCCCCACCGTCGAGCGCCTCAACGAGCCCCGCCACGTCGCTGCAGGCGATGGCGAACCGGTGGTCGAACTCCTCGCGGCCCACCTGCAACGTGAAGGCCAGGTCGGCGACGTCGATGTCCGGGTGCCCCCGGAGGTAGGCGGAGAGGTTCGCAGCCGCCTTCGCCAGGGCGGGCCGCGACCGTGCGGACACCGGGACGACCTGGACCTCCCGGCCCACGGTGGTCGGCGGGGCCGTCGGCGCCTCCTCGACGACCACGTGCACGTTCGTCCCGCCCATGCCGAGGGAGTTGACTCCGGCCCGGCGCAACCGCTCCGGCCGCACCTGCCAGGGCGCCAGCCGAGCGTTGACGTAGAAGGGGCTCCCTTCGAAGTCGATCTCGGGGTTCGGGCTCTCGAAGTGGAGAGTGGCCGGGATCTCGGCGTGCTTGAGCGACAGCACGGTCTTGATGAGCCCGGACACCCCGGCGGCCCGGTCGAGGTGACCGACGTTGCTCTTCACCGAGCCGATCGGACACGAGCCTCGCTCGGGTCTCGAGCCGAAGGCCCGGGTCAGGGACGCGACCTCGATCGGGTCGCCCAGAGGCGTTCCGGTGCCGTGCGCCTCGACGTAGGAGATGGTCTCGGGCGCGACGCGAGCGTCCCTGAGCGCCTCGGTCACCACGGCGCTCTGCCCCGAGACGCTCGGGGCGGTGAAGCCGACCTTGAGGGAGCCGTCGTTGTTGACCGCGGACCCCTTGATGACCGCGTGGACGGTGTCCCCGTCGGTCAACGCGTCGGCGAGACGCTTCAGCACCACCACACCGACTCCGTCGCCGAACATCGACCCGCGCGAGGACGCGTCGAAGGGGCGCACGTGGCCGTCGGGGGACTCCATGCCGCCCGGGGTGTACCTGTGGCCGACCCGGTCGGGGACCCGGACCGACACGCCGCCCGCGAGCGCGAGGTCGCATTCCCCACCGCGCAGGCTGCGCACCGCGAGGTGCACCGCCACCAGGGAGGTGGAGCAGAAGGTCTGCACGGCGAGACTGGGCCCGGTGAGGTCGAGGCGGTAGGAGACGGTCGTGGTCAGTGCGTCCTTGTCGTTGCCGATGACCGCTTGGTAGTCGCTGACATCGCCGTCGAGATCCCCCGACGCGTAGAGCTGGTGCAAATAGGTGCTGATGTTCGTGCCCCCGAAGACGCCGACGGCTCCGGGAGACGAGCGCGGCGCGTAGCCGGCGCTCTCCAGGGCATGCCACGAGCACTCGAGGAACAGCCGTTGCTGCGGGTCGGTGAGCTCAGCCTCGCGCGGGCTATAGCCGAAGAAGGCAGCGTCGAACTCCTCGACGCCATCGAGCACGGGGCGCGCCTTGACGTAGTCAGGTCCGGACAGCGTTTCGGGATCCACCCCGGACTCGAGCAGCTCGCGGTCGGTGAAGAACGAGATCGACTCGACGCCGTCGCGGAGGTTCTGCCAGAAGGCCTCGACGTCGCCCGCGCCGGGGAAGCGTCCCGCCATGCCGATGACCGCGATGTCGCGGTCGGCCGAGTCGCACCACGGGGGCTCCGACGGAGCAGGCACGGGAGCCGGTCGGCCGGAGTCCTCGCGGACCCGGTCGGCCACCGCTTCGGCGGGCGCCGGTGCTGGCCCATCGGCCACGAGGTGACGGGCGAGGGCGCCGATGGTGGGCGCCTCGAAGAGGACGACCGCAGGCAGGGTGGTGCCGTGCTCCTCGCCAACCCGGCGGACGAGCTGCAGCCCGATCAGCGAGTTGCCTCCGAGGTCGAAGAAGTTGTCGTTCAGACCAACACGCTCGAGACCGAGCGCGTCGCACCACAGCTCGGCCAGCCTGCGCTCCAGCGCCGACCGGGGAGCGACGAACGTCACCGGCAGGTCCGGGCGGGGGAAGCGGCCGGCGGCCAGGGGGACCTCGGCCGAGGCGACCTCCCGGCCGACCCACTGCCGGAGCCTGTCGGACAGGTCCCCCACCGAGACCACGACGCGGCCGGCACCGGAGGAGAGGACGCGGTCGAGCGCCGCGAGACCCTCCTCGACGGTCATCGAGTGGGCCGACATCGAGGCGCCGAGCCCGGTCGAGGCCGGGGCGTCCTCGGTCCGCCAGGTGTCCCAATTCACGCTCACCCAGGGGCGACCGGTACGCCGGGCGCGGGCAGCGGCCGCGTCGAGCACCGCGTTGGCGCCGGCATACGCCGAGAAGCCGAGCCCGCCGAGCACGGCGGCCATCGACGACTGCAGCAGGCAGAAGTCCACAGGATCCTCGCCGAGCGCACGCTCGAGGGCCAGGAAGCTGTCCGCCTTGGCGACGAAGTGCTCCTCTGCGACCGTCTGGGCCATGTCCGCGACGGGAAGGAAGCCGCGGGTCTCGGTGAGGCCCGCTCCGTGGACGACACCGTGGACGGCCCCGGCCCACGCGCGAGCCGCGGACACCACGCCTGCCATCTGATCGGCATCGGTGGCGTCGGCTGCCACCACCAGGACCTGCGCTCCCAGCTCCTCGAGGGCCAGGACCTGTTCGATGCGGTGAACGGTCCGCATCTGCTCTGCCCCGGACGGGGTCTCGGCGAGAAGGCGCTCCCACTCCGCCCTGGCGGGCAGGCCATGGCGACCGGTGAGCACCAGGCGTGGCTGGCGAACCGACCGGGCGATGTGGCGGGCGACCCGGAGCCCCACGTTCCCCAGCCCACCGGTCAGCAGGTAGGTGCCCCCCTCCCGCAGGGCCGGGACGCCGGGATCGCCAGCGCTGGCGCCCGGAGTGAGCTGACGGAACGACTGGACGAGACGCCGGCCGCCGCGAATGGCGACCGCGGTCGCCCCCGAGCCGGCGAGCTCCCGTTCGAGCAGGGGCACCACCTCGGGCCCGGCGTTCGATCCAAGGTCGACGCTGGTGCAGCTGAGGTTCGGATACTCCTGGGGTAGCACCAGGCAGGGCCCGAGCACCGCCGCCTTCTCCGGGACGAGCGACTCCGACCCGTCGACCATCTGCACGCCGTCTGTCACGACGAGCAGGTGCACCGTTGCTCGAGGTAGGGCCGCGGAAAGTCCCCGGGCGAGGCTGGTGACACTGTGGTATCCGTCTCGCCGGGAGGCTCGGTCGCCGACGCCCCACAGATGCCCGATCGAAGCGGGCACGCAGCCCCGCTCCGCCAAGGTGCTCAGCAGCCTCGCGTAGTCGTCGGTCTCGTCCGGGCGCACGCTGAACAGGTCGTCCGCCAGCTCGGCGTACTCCTCGCCCGGAACGGCGGTCACACAAAGGCCGCGCGCCGAGAGCGTCCGCGACAGCTCCCCGCCGAGGTCGCCCCCGCGGTTCGACGGGTCGGCAAGCACCAGAAACGGCCCGATGGCCGGTTCGGCGACGACCGCCTCCGCGGGCTCCCAGTGCGGCTCGTGCAGCCAGGCCCCGACGTCGCGTGGCGCCGTTGCGGTCCCGCCGTCGCCGTCGCCGTCGCTGTCCTGGGCGCCACCAGCGTCGGCCTGGACTTCGGCCAGCGGGTTGGTTCCCGCGCCGGCCGGGAGGGACTCCGGCGGGTCGATCCAGTAGCTCTGGCGCTGGAAGGGGTACGTCGGCAGAGGGACCCGTCGTGGTCGACGCTGGTCCTGGTCGTGATACGCCGACCAGTCCACGCTCACCCCCGCCAACCACAGCCGTCCGAGCGCGGTGTGCAGGGTGACGACGTCATCGGTGGCGTCGAACCGCCCGGGCAGGGTCGCGACGACACGTCCCATCCTGTCGGCGTCGCAGCGAGGGTGGGCCCGCACGAGGCTGCTGAGGGACTGCCCGGGGCCGATCTCCACGACGACCCGCGCAGGATCGCTCAGCAGCTCTCCGACCGCGTCGGCGAACCGGACCCGGCCACACATATGGTCCGCCCAGTAGGCGGGGTCCTGGGCCTCCTCCGGCCGGATCCACGTGCCAGTGACGTTCGAGAGGTAAGGCACCTGCGGCGCCGACAGCGTGACGTTCGCCGCCACCCAGGCGGTCAGCTCGGCGGCAGCAGGTCGCAGCATCTCGGAGTGGAAGGCGTGCGCGGTGTCAAGCCGCCGTGCCGCCACGCCGCGCGAGGCGAGCTCGGCTTCCACGGCGGCCATCGGCTCGCCCGGGCCGGCCAGCACGCACATCGTGGGGGCGTTCACGACCGCGATGTCGACGTCGGGTGGCAGGAGCGACGCGAGGTCGTCCGCGCTCGACGAGACCGCCGTCATCGCGCCCTGGGGGAGCCGGTCGATCATGAGGGCACGGTGGGCCACCAGTCGCAGGGCGTCGGGCAGGGAGAGCACACCCGCGAGAGCGGCCGCGACGTACTCCCCGAGCGAGTAGCCCAGCAGCGCGTCCGGCCGGATCCCCCACGACTCCAGGAGCTTCGCGACGGCATACTCCACGACGAAGACGCCGGGCTGGGCCAGCGTGGTGGCGGTCAGCTCATCCGCGGGTTGGTCGGCCGTGGTCCGGCCCAGCAGGGCGGCCAGGTCGCGACGAGCGTCGGGACGGTGCTGCTCCTGGTCGCCGAAGAGCCTCGTGCGGATGTCCCGCCCGAGCAGGGGTTCGAGCACGGTCGCGCACGTGTCGACGGTCGCGGCGAACACCGGCTCGGTGGCGTAGAGGCCCGCCGCCATCCCGGCGTACTGCTCGCCCACACCGGCGAGCACCAGCCCCACCGTTCGGCCGGGAGCCGGGTCGGCGGACCGCAGGACGCGCTGGGACCGGTGCTCGGTGAGGGCCGCGAGCGCGTCCGGACCGTCGTGGACCACGCATGCACGCCGGTGCTCGAACTCCCGGCGTCCGACCTGCAGGGTGTACGCGACGTCGCCGAGGGCGAGGTCGGGTCGGGCCCGCACATGGTCGGCGAGGTCGGCGACCCTCGTGTCCGCAGCGGCGTCCGTGCGGGCCGAGAGCAGGAGCAGCCGGGGTCGGCGGTGCGCCGGTGTCGACGGCGCCGACGCTGCTCCCGAAGGGGCAGGGGCCTGCTCGAGCACCACATGGGCGTTGGTGCCGCCGATGCCGAAGGCGCTGACGCCGGCGCGGCGCGGGTGCTCACGGCGCGGCCACTCCTCGAGGCTGGTGGGCACTCGGAACGGGCTGTCGGCCTGCGCCAGCTGAGGGTTGGGGCTGCGGAAGTTGACCGTCGGTGGGATGACTCGGTGCTCCAGCGCCAAGGTGGCCTTGATCAGTCCGGTGACGCCCGCTGCCCGGTCCAGGTGACCGATGTTGGTCTTGACCGAGCCCAGCGCCGTCCCTCCCGGTCGCTCCACGCCGTCGAAGGCCTTGCGCAGGGCCGCGATCTCGGCGGCGTCGCCCAACGCCGTCCCGGTGCCGTGGGCCTCGATGAGGTCGACGGTGGCAGGGTCGATGTCCGCGTTCGCCAGTGCTTCGGCGATGACACTCGACTGCCCTCGCACGCCGGGCGCGGTGTAGCCCACCTTCAGCGCACCGTCGTTGTTCACGGCCCACCCGCGGATCACCGCGTGCACGTGGTCGCCGTCGGCGAGAGCGTCCTCGAGCCGCTTGAGGACGACGACCCCGACTCCGCTGCCAAGGGGTGCACCCTGCGCGTCGACGTCGAACGCCCGGCACCGGCCGTCGGGCGAGGAGATGCCGCCTTCCTGGTAGAGGTACCCGACGCGCTGGGGCACGCTCACCGCCGTGCCGCCCGCGAGCGCGACGTCGCACTCCCCGGCCACCAGGCTCGAGCACGCCGCGGCCACGGCGACCAGCGACGTCGAGCAGTAGCTCTGCACGTTGAACGCGGGCCCCCGCAGGTCCAGGGAGTAGGCGGTCGACGTGGCCAGCGAGTCCTTGTCGTTCCCCAGCACGACCTGCATGGGGCTCGCCCACCCTCGGACGGCCTCATTGCCGGCGAGGTTGTGCAGCAGGTAGGTGCTCAGCGCCGACCCAGCGAACACGCCGATCGATCCGGCGTACCTGCTCGGGTCGCAGCCGGCCGCCTCGAGCGCGGCCCACGCGGACTCCAGGAAGAGCCGCTGCTGCGGGTCGAGCAGCTGGGCCTCGCGGTGCGCGATGCCGAAGAACTCGGCGTCGAACAAGTCGATCCCGTCCAGCACCGCCCCAGCCGGAACGTAGCGCGGGTCCGCCAAGACGTCGGGCGCAACACCGGCTTCGGTGAGCTCCTCGTCGGTGAACCGGGTGATGGAGTCGGTCCCCTGGCAGATGTTCTGCCACAGACGGCCGACGTCGGCCGCGCCGGGAAAGCGCCCGGCCATGCCGACGATCGCGACCTGGGCCAGCGTGTCCACCTCGTGGTTGCTCTCCACCATGCGCTCCTCAACCTGTTGCCATGTCACCGTCGGGACCGGCGCGCCTCCGCGGCCCGTTGGGCTCGTTGCCTGCGCCTGTCCCCCCGCTCGGATCCCTCGGGCGCCGAGCTTGACGGCGGTTGCACCGCGCCACCGTTCCGCCTGTCGGCGATCAGGGCGGCGAGCGTGCCCGGGGTCGGTGCTTCGAAGAGGTCCGAGGCGTTGAGCGTGATACCGAGCTCGCGCTCGAGCTCGGCCACGATGGTCAAACCCACCAGTGAGGTGCCACCCAGCTCGAAGAAGGCATCGTCGACGCCGACCCGGTCCACCCCCAGGTGGCGACCCCAGATGCCGGTGACCGTTCGTTCCAGCTCGGTCCGAGCTTCGAGGTAGGGAGTTCGCAGCAGCGGCCTCGGGTGTGTGCGGACCGGTCTGGTCTCCGCGGCCACCCCGCGGCCGAGCTCGGACCACCGGGCGGCGAGGGTCCCCAGCTCCTGCTGGGCGACGAGGACCTGCGGAGTTCCCGAGGCGACGATGCGGGTGAGCAGCTCGAACCCTTGGGCGTCGGTAATGCCGAAGCGTTCGCGTAGCGAGCGGCGGGAGGACGCCGCCGCCTCCGCCGAGCCGGCGTGCCGCTCCCCGGAGGTCCAGTTGTCCCACCGCCAGGGTCCCCAGTCCACGGCCGTCACCGGGATCCCGCGGCGTCGAGCCGCGTGGGCGTGGGCGTCGAGGAAGGCGTTGGCGGCGACGTAGTCGGACTCGCCGAGTCCACCGAGGGCCACCGTGGCCGAGGAGAAGTGCACCCAGAAGTCGAGCGGCTCTGCCGCCAGCGCCTGCTCCAGCGCCAGCGCGCCGGCGACCTTGGGGCGCAGCACTCGCTCGACCTCGGCGCGGCCCTTGAGCGCGATCAGGCCGGAGGCGGGGACCCCGGCTGCGTGGACGACGCCGTGGATCGGTCCCCACCGGTCCCGCACTGCCTGCACCGCTGCGTTCACCTGCGCGGCGTCGGCGACGTCGGCCTCGAGCGTCAGCACCTCGGCGCCCAGCTCCTCCAACTCTCGGACGGCGGCCACTCGACGGCCGACGTCGCCGGTGGCGTTCTCCGGGTGGTCCCAGATGTCTCGTGGCGGAAGCGGCCGCCGGCCGAGGAGGGCCAGGCGGAGCGGGACGCCGGCGCGACCCTCCGATGACTGCTCACGCGACCACGCGGTCAGCCGTCGGGCGAGACCGAGGCCCAGCCCCCCGAGTCCGCCGGTGATCAGGTAGGTGCCGTCCGGGCGCCAGACCCGCGACGCCGGTGCCGCCGGGACCGGCCCGGCGTCCCACCGGTGCACCCAGCGCCGGCCGCGACGGAACGCGACGAGCTCGTCGTCGCTCTCCGCGCACACCTCCGCCGCGACCAGATCGGCGGTGGCCGCGTCGGCTCCGGCCACGTCCACACTGCGTAGGTGCACAGGTGGGTACTCCTGGCTCACGCTGGCGCCGAGTCCGTGCAGGGTCGCGGCGCCGAGCCGCAGTTCCTCGTCGCCGAGCACGTCGTAGGCACCGTCGGTCAGGACGGTCAGGACGACCCGGCGTCCTGCCGAGGTCCTTCCGAGCGCCGCCACCAGCTCCAGGGCCGTGACCAGGACGGCCACCGCGGTCTCCCCCGCACCGCCACCGTGAGGGTGGTCCGTGTCCTCGGGAACGTCGGGGGCGTAGAGCACGTGGTCGGGGAACGACGTGGCCGCGGACAGCAGGGTCACCGCCTCCCCGGGCGTGGCCGCGGTCACCCAGGCACCCCGGTCGGACAGCTCCTCGGCGACCTTTCGCGCTAGGGCCGAGCCATGGCTGAGGACGAGCCACCGCTGGCCGGCGCCGGCGCCGCGTGCCGCCGGCGGGCCAGGCCGCCTCCGCCACGTCGACTCGTAGCACCAGTCCGCCAGGTCGAAGCGGTTGCCCTGCGCGCGCGGAGTCCCCTCGGGCCAGAACCGCTGGTGCTGGAAGGGGTAGGTCGGCAGCCGCACCAACTCGCCGGACCCGGTGGTGGCCAGGCTCGTCCAGTCGACCTTGCCGCCCTCGCTCCAGAACCGTCCCAGCGCCCCGAGGGTCGTCGCGACCTCGTCACCGCTGTCCCGGTTGCCCCCGGACACGCCGAGCACAGCCGAGGAGGGCATGGTCGGAACCGCGACCACGGACCCTCGCCCCGGACCCGTGGAGATCTGGTTGGCCACGGTGCTCAGCGCCTGCCCCGGCCCCAGCTCGAGGAGCACCGTGTCGCCGTCCGCCGTCACGGTCGCCAAGGCAGCGTCGAAGCGCACCGGCCGGCACATCTGGTCGGCCCAATAGCGCGGGTCGCAGGCCTGCTCGTCGGTGAGGACCTCGCCGGTGACTGTGGAGACGACGGGGATGCGGGGCCCGCGCCGCGGCAGCGAGCTGACCAGCTCGACCAGGTCCTCGGCGACGGCGCGCAGCTGGGGGGTGTGCATGGCGTGTCGGCTCGCCACCCGCTGCGAGACGATCCCGGCGCGGCGCAGGCTGGCCTCGCACGCCTCGACCGCAGCCACCGGTCCACCTAGGACCGTCATCGCCGTGCCGCAGGTGGCGGAGACGACCACGCCGTCGGGTAGGGGGCCGATGCCCTCGGGGGAGGCGGGCACGGCCAGCATCGCCCCCGGCGCCAGCGTGTCGATGAGTACGGCGCGGCGGGTCACCAGGCGCACAGCGTCGGCGACACCGAAGACCTCCGCCACCGCGGCGGCGGCGTACTCCCCCAGGCTGTAGCCGACGAGGCGCTGGGGCACGACGCCCCAGGACCGCCACAGAGCGGCCATCGCGTATTCGACAGCGAACACGGCGGCGTGCACCACATCGATGCGCTCGAAGGGGCCTTTCGCGGTCGCGCGTGACGGCGCCCGGCCGAGAACGCCGGCCAGGCCGGGGGGCTCCGGCGGGCTCGTGCCGACGGGGTCGCCTGCCACCACCACGTTACGAAGGTCGACGCCGATCAACGGCGCGGCCGCGTCGGCGCAGAGGTCGAACGCGGAGCGAAACGCCGGCTGGTCGGCGTACAGCGCCTGCCCCATCCCGACCTCCTGGTCCCCCGTGCCGGGGAACAGGAACACCGCACGCGCCGTCCTCGCCGACGCACTGCGAGGGGGGGTGCTGCCGAGCTCTTCGGGCGAGGCCGCGCGGACCGCCCCGAGGGCGCCCAGGAGCCCGTCCCGGTCACGGGCGACGACCGGCAGACGGTGGTCGAGCTGAGTCCGTCCGACCTGGTGGGTGTGGGCGATGTCACCGACGGACGTCTCCGGGTGGGCGACCAGGTGATCGTGGAGGCGCGCAGCCACCTCGCGCAGCGCCGGCGTGGACGCGGCGGTCAAGGGCACTAGCTGCCACCCGGGATCCGCGGGGCCGGGGTCGGGGAGCTCCCCGGACTGCTCGAGGACCACGTGGACGTTGGTTCCCGACCACCCGAACGAGCTCACCCCGGCGACCCGTCGCCCCGGCATGGGCCAGGGTTCGGTGTCCTGCGGGAGCTTCACCGGGCCCCGGGACCAGTCGATGTCCGCGCTCGGACGGGAGAGGTGGAGGTTCTTGGGAATCGTGCCGTGCTCCACCGCAAGGACGGCCTTGATGAAGCCGGCAAGCCCGGCTGCGCCGAGGAGGTGGCCGACGTTGGTCTTGACCGCCCCGACCACCAGAGGACGTCCGGGGTCCCGGGCGGGACCGAAGACGTCCTGCAGTGCCGCCATCTCGATCGCGTCGCCGAGACGGGTCCCGGATCCATGGCACTCGACGAAGCCGACGTCCGAAGCATCGATCCGGGCGTCGGCGTGGGCGGCCCTGATCACCGCGACCTGGGCGGACCGGTTGGGGGCGGTCATGCCGTTGCTCCGGCCGTCCTGGGTCACCGCGCTCCCGCGGACCAGCGCCCGGATCCGGCGCGCGTCGAGGTCAGCGTCGGCGACTCGCTGCAGGACGACGGCACCGCAGCCCTCACCGATGAGGAACCCGTCGGCGTCGGCGTCGAACGTCTTGCAGCGGCCGTCAGCGGCCAGCATGTGGGCGCGGCACGCCTGCACCATCGCGGCGGGATGGACCAGCGCACTGACCCCGGCGACGACGGCAAGGTCGCACTCGCCTTCGCGCAGGCTCCGTGCCGCCAGGTGGAGGGCCAGAAGCGAGGAAGAGCAGGCAGTGTCGACGCACATGCTGGGTCCGCGCGCGTCCAGGACGTAGGAGAGGCGCCCCGCTGCCACGCTCGGGGCGAGCCCGAAGCCGAAGAACGGGTCGTCCAGGCACGAGTCACCCTCCCGCTCGGTCTGCAGCGTCGACCACTCCTGGCTTGTCATCTGCCCGACGAAGACCCCCGTGCGGCTTCCCCGGACCCGTTCCGCCGCCACTCCGGCGTCCTCGAGCGCCGCCCAGACGACTTCGAGGAGCAGGCGATGCTGAGGCTCCATACGACCGGCCTCAGCGGGCGGGATGCCGAAGAACTGCGCATCGAAGCCGGCCAGGTCCCCGAGGAACCCACCGCGGTCTGTGTACGACCGGCCGGGGGCCGCGGGGTCCGGGTCGAGGAAGCCCTCGAGGCTCCACCGGTCTGCCGGCACCTGGCGCGCCGCGTCGTGACCGGAGAGCAGGTTCGCCCAGAACCGCTCAGGGTCGTCGGCGTCGCCGGGGAACCGGCACGCCACGCCGACGACGGCGATGCCGGACTTCTGGCTCTGTGCCGCCGACGCGCGAAGGTGGTCCGTCGCGGCGTCGACCCTGAGAGGGCCGTCAGATCCGGGCTCGGCGACCAGCGCGGTCGCGAGGGCGTCGATGGTGGGGTGCTCGTACAGCAGGGTCGGCGGCAGACTGCGGTCCAGCAGCTCCTCCAACTCGCCGGAGAGGCTCACCGCCTGCGCCGAGGTGACGCCGTACTCGTGGAAGGGGCGTCCAGGGTCAACGGCTGCTTCCTCGACCTCCGCAGCGGCGGCCACGGCGCTGCGAAGCCAGGCCCGGACGTGGTCCACGGAGGGAGCCCCGGGCTCGGGGACCGCGTTCATGCGACCCCTCCCATCTGCTCGCCCCGGTCACTCCGGACAGCGAGGGATGAGTCGAACCGGCCCTCGAGGTAGCCGCTGCGGCAGGCGAAGCGCTGGAGCTTGCCGCTGCTGGTGAAGGGGAGCGTCCCGGGTCGCAGCAGCAGCACGTCCTGCGCGCGGACGCCGTGGACGGCCGAGAGGTCGCGGCGCACGGCCGCGGCGACGTCCTCCGCGACGCCGCGCATCTGCTCTGGTGGCAGTCGCAGCGCCCAGGCGAGAACCTCGGCAAGCACCACGACACGCTCGCCCTCCCCGTCATCCACCGCCACCACGGCGCAGCACCCGGGACGCAGCGCCTCGTGCGCCGACTCGACCGTGCCTTCCAGGTCCGTCGGATGGTGGTTGCGCCCGCCGACGATGATGAGGTCCTTGAGGCGGCCGGCGATGAAGAGCTCGCCGTCCAGGAGCACCCCCTGGTCGCCGGTGCGCAGGAATCGGCCCCGGCGTCCGGGCACTGTCGCCCTGAAGGATCGCTCGGTCCGCTCCGGCGCCGCCCAGTACCCCGAGCCGACGCTCGGGCCGGACACGAGCACCTCGCCCAGCTCACCATCCGGGCGCGGCTGCAAGGTCTCTGGGTCGGCGACGACGACCTCGAGACCGGGTCGGACGATTCCCGAGCCGACGAGGGAAACGGTCGTGTGGTCGGCGTCTGCGTCGACGGGCCGAAGCCCCCGCGGCTCGACGAGGGCACGCCGGTGCGCGAGCGCCTTCCGGTCCAGGTGGGCCACCCGCGCCGGCGCGTCGAGCGCGCCGCCGGCCACCATGAGCACCGACTCGGCGAGGCCGTAGCACGGCGTGAACGACTCGGATCGGAATCCCACCGGGCCGAAGGCCGCGGTGAACGCGTCGAGGGTGGTCGCGCGCACCCGCTCGGCGCCCACGATGGCGCAGGTCCAGCCGCTGAGGTCGAGGGTGGCCCGCTGTGGGTCCGAGAGCCTGGCGACACAGTGGTCGTAGGCGAAGTTGGGGGCGGCCGACACGGATCGGGGCCGGCTCAGCTCTTGCAGCCACAGGTGTGGTCGCTGCAGGAATGTCATCGGGGCCATCAACGTCACGTCGCCCCCGGCGAGGACCGGCATCAGGCCCCCGGAGACGAGCCCCATGTCGTGGAACATCGGCAGCCAGAAGCAGCCGTGCATCTGCTCGTCGACCTCGAGGAGGTCTGCGATCAGGCGCAGGTTGTGGAGCACGTTGCGGTGGGTGAGGATCACCCCCTTGGGATCGCCCGTGGAGCCGGAGGAGTACTGCAGGTAGGCAACGGAGTCCTCGCTGGTGGGCGGTGGCGCCCAGTGGGTCGCCGAAGCCCGGTCGACCAGGTCGGTGTCGATCCGAGGCAGTGCGGCAAGGCCGGAAGCGGCATGCAGGTCGGGGGGTGGCAAGGCATCGGCGGCGCTGCCGAGAACGACCTCCGGGTCGGCGCTGTGCAGGATGGCACGCAGCCGGGCCGCCGTGGCGGAGTCGCCCCGCGTGCCCTCGAGTGGTGCGGCGGGCACGGCGATCACGCCGGCGTAGAGGCAGCCGAAGAAGCCGACGAGGAACTCCAGGCCAGCCTGGTAGTGCAGCAGGGCGCGGCTGCCGGGTCGTGCCTCGCGCAGCAGCTCCACGGCGACCGCCCGCGCCCGCACGTCGAGCTCGGCGAAGCTGAGGTGCGTCCTCGCCTCGCGGGCGCCGGTCAGGAACGAGAAGCCGCGGTCCGCCGAGGCCGAGCGAGCGCGTCGCCGAGCGAGGTCGACCAGCGTCCGGTCGTTGTCCGAAGTCATGCCCAGATGAGTGGAGGGCGCCGGGGCCTGATACCAGCCATGCCGCTGCCGACGGCCGGGTTTCGGCGGTGTGTGTATTCCGGCGCGACGACGGCGCCTCCTTAGCGATGACCCACCGGAGGTGTGTGAGCTCATGGCCAGCCGAACGCGCGCCACGAAAGCCGACTCGTCTGTCGTGCGCCCCGACAGCGCGAGCACGGACAGGTAGAGCCGTGCAGGCCCGAAGGCACGACCGCACCCATCCGTTCGAACGATGGGGGGACTACGTCGGCAGGCGCCGCTGGTTCGTGCTGGCTGGTGGTGTCCTCGCCCTGCTGGCGTCGCTGGCCTACGGGCCGGGGGTCTTCGGGTCCCTGGCCGGCAGCGGGTTCGCCGACCCCGGAAGCGAGTCTGCCCGTGCCGAAAAGCTGGCGGCTGAACGATTCGGCGGCGAGCCCGACCTGCTCCTGGTCTACTCCGACGCATCCCGCACTGTCGACGACCCGGCGTATCGGAAGGCCGTCGAGAACGACCTCGCCGCACTGCCAGCGGGGTCGGTGGCCGACGTGCAGACCTTCTGGAACACCGAATCCGCCGCGCTCGTGTCCGCGGACCGGCGCTCGACCATCGCGGCGCTCCGCCTCGCCGGCGCCGACGCGGACGGACGGGAGGAGACGTTCACCCGCGTCCAATCCGACATCGAGTCCGCGCCGGCCGGGATGCGCGTGGGTGTCACCGGAGACCTCGCCGTCGACGCCGACCTGAACGACCAGGCGGAGGCCGACCTCCGCCGCGCCGAGCTCCTCTCCCTGCCGGCGCTCCTGATGCTGCTCGTCGTCATCTTCAGGGGCCTGCTGGCCGCCGTCCTTCCCCTTGTCATCGGGGTGCTGGCGATCCTCGGGTCGTTCGTCGTGTTGCGAGCGCTCTCGGCCGTGACGGACATCTCCCTCTTCTCGGTCAACGTCGTCACGATGCTGGGTCTCGGTCTGGCGGTGGACTACTCGCTGCTCGTGTTGAGCCGATACCGCGAGGCGCTCCGAGCGGGCGCGAACCCCGCACTGGCCGTGCGCACCGCGATGGAGACCGCGGGTCGCACAGTCGCGATGTCGGGCCTCATCGTCGCCACCTCGCTGGCCACGTTGCTCCTCTTCCCTCAGGTGTATCTGAGGTCGATGGGTCTCGGCGGCGTCGCCGCGGTCGTCCTTGCCCTGACTGCGTCCCTGACCGTGCTCCCCGCACTTCTCGTCGTTCTGGGCCACCGGGTCGGTCACGGCCGGCGCGCGGGGGAGCGCCGGCGTACGGGGAGGCACGCCGCTGCGCGCCTGGGGGCGTGGGTCCGCGTGGCGCGCAGCGTCATGCGGCGCCCAGCCGTCTACCTCGCTGCCGTCGCCATTCTCCTGCTGACCCTCGCGACTCCCTTCCTGAGGGTGGAGCTCGGCGGCGTGGACTACCGGGCACTGCCCGACGGCACTGCGAGCCGAGAGGCCTTGGAGCGCCTCGTCATGGACTTCCCGGCGAGCACCGAGCCGATCGAGGCAGTCGTGACCTTCGACCGTCCGGTTCGCAGGCCCTCGACCGCCGATGCGCTCGAGGGGTACGTCGCCCGCCTCGGCGCGCTCCCGGACGTGGCGGAAGCCCGCGTGACCAGCGCTGGAGGGGACACCGCGCTGGTCAGGGTCGACCACGGGCTGGACCCGCAGCGGGAGAGCGCCCGGAAGCTCGTGGCCGAGGTCCGCGCGGTACCGCCGCCCGACGGGGCCAGCGTCCTCGTCGGCGGGGTGTCGGCGGAGATCGCCGACCTGCTGGCGAGCCTGCGCACCACGCTGCCCTGGATGCTGCTGGGCATCGTGCTCGTCACCTTCGCGGTGCTCTTCATGTCCTTCGGGTCGGTCGTGGTCCCCCTGAAGGCGATCGTGACCACGCTGCTGTCCATGGGGGCGTCATTCGGAGCGCTGGTGTGGATCTTCCAGGACGGCAACCTGTCCGGGCCGCTGGGCTTCACCTCCACGGGCACCGTGGAGGCGACTCAGCCCGTCCTGATGTTCGCGGTCGCCTTCGGCCTGGCCACCGACTACGAGGTGTTCCTCCTGAGTCGGATTCGCGAGGAGTGGCTGCTCTCGGGCGACAACTCCGCCGCGGTCGCGACAGCGCTCCAACGGACCGGTCCGATCATCACCGGTGCCGCCCTGCTGATGGTCGTGGTGATCGGCTCGTTCTCGACGTCCGGCATCACGCTGATCAAGCTCGTCGGTGTCGGGATGCTGATCACGGTGCTGCTCGACGCCACGGTCGTCCGGGCCCTCCTGGTGCCGGCGACCATGGCGCTCCTCGGTCCGGCGAACTGGTGGGCGCCCGCACCGCTGCGCCGGTTCTGGCTGCGCTACGGGCTGCGGGAGCACATTGGACCGTCCCCGTCGGCCCGAAGGCGCGAGTCTGCACCCGCGGCCCCTCGACCGGCGCGGGCGCGTCACGCGGCCGTCCCGGACCCGCCCCTCTCGGCTCACCTGGCCGCCCTCGCAATCCCGCCCGCACAGGAGGTTCCCCATGACGCACGAGGCTGACGGCCGGACGACGATCCCCCCGGAGACCATGACAGCACTGCTGCGCCGGGCGGGGGCGTTGCCAGATGGTCTTGATGTTGTCAGCGTGACATCAGAGCCCGTTGTCGGCGGCTACCTGTCCCGCATGGACCGTCTGAGGCTCGGGTACGCGAGTGTCGGCAGTCCAGCGACTCGCGCCGTCGACTTGCCACCCCGCACCGTCGTGCTCAAGAGGCCTGCGGAGGAGGAGCTGCCGCGGACGGTCGGCGCGGCCATGGGGATGTACCACCGGGAGGTCCTGTTCTACCGCCAGCTGGCGTCCCGCACGGGCGTTCGTACGCCGCAGTGCTACCACGCGGAGACGGCCGAGCCGTCCGGGGACTTCACCCTGCTGCTGGAGGACATCGCCGACGCCGACGTGCACAGTCAGGACGAGGCCTGCTCCGACGGCGAGCTTCTCCTGGCCCTGGATCAGGCCGCCCGGCTGCACGCCTCGCACTGGAACGACACCGCTCTCGCGGCCGCAGAGTGGCTGATCCAGCTCACGGCGCCCGGCGTCCGGACGTGGCACTCGCTCTACCAGGACGCGTGGCAGCAGTGCCTGTCGTGGCCGGGCGTCGAATGGCCACGCCGGTTGACCGAGATGGGAGACGCCCTGGCCACTGCGTCCGTCGATACGTGGATCGGCGGCTACGACGGCCCTTGGACTCTCACGCACGCCGACTTCCACCTCAGCAACCTCCTCTACCGGCGGCCACCGAGCGGTGCCCCGGGACGCGAGGTGGTCGTCGTCGACTGGCAGTTGGTCACCCACGCCTCCCCGCTCATCGACGTGGCCTTCCTGCTCGGCCGGATGCCGACCGAGCACCGCCGAGAGGTGGAGGAACCCCTGCTGAAGGCCTACCACCGGATGCTGGGCGACCAGGGGGTCACGGACTACACCTGGGCGGCCTGCCGGCGCGACTACGCGCGTTGGCTGTGGTTCGGCGTCCTGAATGCCGCCATCGCGTCCACGGCCTATCCCATCACTCCCGACGAGCTGCCCAGGCATGTCGTGAAGATCGAGCGCTTCCTCACTCAGGCTTACGACCACGACTCGCTGAGGTACCTCCGATGACCATCGCCGACGCGGGGTCGCGCGCCTTCACCGCCGTCGACCCGCAACCCGACGTCGATGCCCGCGGACGCCCGCGCGTCGTCGTGACCGGCATGGGCGTCAAGACGCCAGCCGGAGGCACGCTGGAGGCGCTGGCCACGACCCTGGCCGCCGGGCGTTCCACGGCCGCGCCCGTTGCCAGCCTTGGCGAGGAGCTGCCGGTCCGCTTCGCCTGTCAGGTCGTGGACTTCGATCCGAGGGCCTACCTTTCGGTCCGGGAGCTGCGCCGGACCGACCCGATCACGCACCTGGCGTGGGCGGCCGCGGCGGATGCCCTCGCATCGGCCGGAGACCCGGCCGCCGATCCACTGCGCAGCGCGGTCGTGGCCGGTGCCGCGATGGGAGGGCTGCTCTCGATCGAGGACCACACACGCAGGTTCGTCGAGCACGGACCCTCCCGACTCACGCCACTGCTGGTTCCCTTGGTCATGCCGAACGCCGCCGCGGCCTTCCTCAGCATCCAGCTCGGCTGGCGGGGTCCGACTATCTGCGTGGCGACGGCATGCGCCTCCGGATCGACAGCGCTTGGCGAGGCCTGCCGCCTGATCCGGGACGGGTCAGCGGACGTCGTGCTCGCCGGAGGCACCGACTCGGTGATCACTCCCATGGGGCTGTCGGCGTTCGCGCGCCTGGGGGCGTTGAGCCGACGCAACGACGATCCGGCGGCGGCGTCCCGGCCGTTCGACGCGGCCCGGGACGGCTTCGTCGCCGGGGAAGGCGCGGCGTTCCTGCTGCTGGAACGAGCAGACCGAGCACGCCGGCGCGGCGCCGCGATCTTCGGGGAGATCCTCGGATACGGCCGGAACTGCGACGGGAACCACCTCACGGCACCGCTGCGGGACGGCGTAGGGGCCGCTGAATGCATGCGCGCAGCGCTCGATGACGCCGGGTTGTCACCGAACGACGTCAGCCACATCAACGCGCACGGGACGTCCACCCCGGTCAACGACACCACCGAAGCGGCGGGGATCCGGCTGCTGTTCGGCCGCGACGCACCACCGGTCACCAGCAACAAGGGCTCCCTGGGCCACATGGTCGCCGCTGCCGGTGCCGCCGAGGCTGTCGCGACGCTCCTTGCCCTCACCTCCGGCGAGGTGCCGCCGACGGCCAACCACGAGGAGACAGATCCTCTCATTGACTTGGACGTCGTCAGGGGCGTCCCCCGGGCCATCCGCGGGAGGGTCGCACTGTCCAACTCGTTCGGCTTCGGCGGCCACAACGCCTCGCTCGTGCTCGGCGTACCGCCACGCGAGGTGCCTCCGCGCGACGGATCGCTGGGCGACGGATCGCTGGCGGTGTCGGAACATCAGCGGTCGACGAGACCTGCCGGCTCCATAGGGTGGTGAACGCGAACTGCTTTCTGCAGGGGAGCATCGGCGCTCTCGGGACCGCCGTGAACGCGCCGAGCTCGCCAAACGTGACCCGCCGGTCTGCGCTTCATCGCGGCACCCCTTCGTGACAGTTCGGCTGCGTTCTCCCCCAACCGACCCAGGTGGGCGCTCGCCACGCGGTCGGGAAGAACATCGGGGTCTCCATCCACATGCTCCGATGCCCCGCGGCTGGTTCCGGTGACCGGTCCGGTTGCGCCTGCTGGGCGCGCGCTGAGAGGACGACGACGAGCGCCGCGATCTCCTCAGCGGTCGGGCTGCCCTTCACCTCGAGGTGTCCGGATCCGCGCCTCACAGCGGGATGTTCCCGTGCTTGCGACGAGGCAGGGCGGGGCGCTTGGAGCGGAGCACGGCCAAGCCGTTGATGAGCACCGCGCGGCTGTCAGCCGGGTCGATCACCTCGTCCACCAGCCCCGACTCGGCCGCGACCTGGGGGTTCAGCAGCCGTTCGGTGTAGTCGGCGACAACGTCCTCGCGCGTCCGCTCAGGCTCCTCCGAGGCCAGTATCTGACGTCGGAAGATGATGTTGCACGCCGCCTCGGCACCCATCACCGCGACCTCGTTGGTCGGCCAGGCGAAGGACAGGTCACTCCCGATGGACTTCGAGTCCATGACGATGTAGGCGCCCCCGTACGCCTTGCGCAAGATGAGCTGCACGCGCGGCACCGTGGCCTCGCAGTACGCATAGAGCAGCTTGGCTCCACGGCGCACGATGCCCCCGTGCTCTTGGTCCGTCCCCGGCAGGAACCCCGGCACGTCGACCAGGGTGACCAGGGGGATGTTGAAGGCGTCGCACGTGCGCACGAACCGAGCTGCCTTCTCGGCAGCGGTAGCGTCCAGGGCTCCGGCCAGGTAGATCGGTTGGTTGGCGACGATCCCGACAGGGTGACCGTCCAGCCTCGAGAGCGCGCACACGATGTTGCGACCGTGGTGCTCCTGGATCTCGAGGTAGTCGCCGCCGTCCACGATCTCCTCGATGACCGCGCGCACGTCGTATGCGACCTGCCGGTCGGCCGGAACCAGGTCGTGCAGCGCGGGACAGCGCCGATCGGGCCGGTCTCCGATGGGCAGGTGCGGAGGAGACTGCTGATTGTTCGAGGGGAGCAACCCGAGGAGGTACCGCAGCGTCTCCAGGGCACTCGTCTCGTCGTCTGCGACGTACGACGCGGAACCGGTCATCCTCGCGTGAACCGAGGACCCGCCGAGCTCGTCGATGGTCACCGACTCTCCGGTCACGGCGGCCACCACGTCGGGACCGGTGACGAACATCTTGGACGCCTCGTGGACCATGAACGTGAAGTCGGTCAGGGCGGGACCATAGGCCGCGCCACCCGCGCATGGGCCCAGCACGACGCTGAGCTGGGGTACGACGCCACTGGCGCGCGTGCTGCGGGCAAAGATGCCACCGAACCCTGCCAGCCCGACAATCCCCTCCTGGATGCGGGCGCCGCCTCCGTCGTTGAGACCGACGATCGGCGCTCCCGTCTCGACGGCCAGGTCCATGAGCGAGTGGACCTTGCTGGCGAACATCTCACCCAGGGATCCGCCGAATACCGAGCTGTCGTGAGCGAAGACGAAGACGTGCCGCCCATCGACCGACCCCCAACCGGTGACCACACCGTCGCTCGCCGGACGATGCCGCTCGATCCCGAAGCCGGTGGCGCGATGACGAGCCTGGGAGTTCAGCTCGATGAAGGACCCGGGATCGAGCAGCATAGCGATCCTGTCCCGAGGGCCCGGTCGTGCCCGATGCGGCGCCGGTGTCCGGTCCGGGGTCGGAGGGACCAGGTGCAGATCCGGGCCCGCGGAGGCAAGTGGCGACGTCATGAGCACTCCTGTCCGAGGGGTCTGAGCGCGCCGTCGACGCGGTGGATGTCTGAGGACGAGTCGAGTTGTCCTAACAGAGGCGCCAACCGCCGGGCTGATACCCGGTTGCCTCATCGAGCGCGGCCGCGTTCCCCGCCGCCGACCACGTCACGAGGCGGTGACGGCGGTGCGTCGTGACGTCCCCACAGCGACGCAGCGATGAGCACCAGCGTCGTGCTCAGGAACGAACGCCAGTACGGTAGAGCGAGACGAAGCCCGCCCCGACGGGAGCGACGGCCGGTGTCGAAGTTGGAGCGCTCGTCTGCGTCACGGCTGCACACTCGGGACCGTTCGGCGGTAGGGCGAGAGGCGTTCGGCCTCGGCGGAAGCGGCGCTCCGGTCGCCTTACTGTGAGGTCATGGAGACGCCGGTGCTGGAGACGAAGCTCTTCGCACCCGCACCCGCTCCCCATGTCGTCCGGCGCCCTCGGCTGCTCGAGCAGCTCGACGCAGGCCTGGCACCCCGTTGCCGGCTGGCACTCATCTCCGCGCCAGCCGGGTTCGGCAAGACCACCCTCCTCGGGGAGTGGATCGCCCAGCTCGCCGACGGTGGATCGGAGGTCCGGTCCGCCTGGCTTTCGCTCGACGAAGCCGACGGAGATCCCCAGCGCTTTCTTCGCTATGTCCTCGCCGCGCTGAGCCGGGTACACACCGGCATTGGTGCCGACGCCGAGAACAGGCTCCACGACGGACAGGCTTTGTCACACGATGCGGCGCTCAGCGCTCTCGTCAACGACCTGGCAAGGACGCATGGTGACACCGTCCTCGTGCTCGACGACTACCACGTCATCGAGGCTCGGCCCACTCACGACCTGCTGGCCTTCCTGGTGGCGCACCTTCCGCCGCAGGTCCACCTGGTCGTTGCCACTCGGTTCGACCCGCCGCTTCCCCTGGCTCGACTACGCGGCGGCGCCGGGCTTGTCGAGGTACGCGCTTCCGACCTCCGGTTCACCCCCGAGGAGGCCGGCGATTTCCTCAACGAGGTGATGGGACTATCGCTGTCCGCGGAGGACATCGCGGCCCTGGAGGCCCGCACCGAGGGCTGGATCGCGGGCCTTCAGTTGGCGGCGGTGTCCATGCGGGGCCGAGACGATGTCGCCAGCTTCATCGAGTCGTTCACGGGCAGCCACCGGTTCGTGCTCGACTACCTCGCCGAGGAGGTGCTGCAGCAGCAGCCCGACGACATTCGCCGCTTCCTGCTGCAGACCTCGCTGCTCGAGCGGATGACCGGTCCGTTGTGCGACGCGGTCACCGGCGGCCAGGACGGCGGCGAGATGCTGGAAGCACTCGAGCGGGCCAACCTGTTCGTCGTACCTCTCGACGACCGCCGTGAGTGGTACCGCTATCACCACCTGTTCGCCGAGGTCCTGCGGTCACGACTCCGCAAAGAGCATCCGGTCCTGGTTCCGAGACTCCATCACGCGGCCAGTGAGTGGTTCGAAGAGCGTGACCTTCCTGAGGCGGTACGCCACGCACTTGCTGCCGGGGACGTCGAGCGGGCGGCCACGCTGGTCGAGCTGGCCATACCGGTGATGCGACGGGAGCGGCAAGACGCGACCATGCTTGGCTGGCTCGACCGCGTCCCCGACGACGTCGTACGCCGTCGACCGGTGCTTAGCGCCTATCGCGCCTGGCGGATGATGGTCTCCGGCGACCTGGAGGCTGTCGAACCCTGGCTCGCGAGCGCCGAGCAAGGACTGGCCGCCGCAGTTCCGTCCGATCCGTCCCCTCGGGGCGAGGAGCTTCGGCAGCTCCCGATGACGATTGCCATCTACCGAGCCGCTGTGGCTCAGGCACAGGGCGACCTGGACGCCTCCGCGAAGCAGGCTCGCCGTGCGCTGGAGCGTTGTGGCCCTGAGGACCACCTCGCGCGTGCCGGCGCCGCGGGCTACCTCGCACTGGCGGCGTACGCTCGCGGCGACCTGGGAACAGCTCTGCTCACCTTCCCCGAGACGGTGAGGAGCCTCCGTCTCGCCGGCGATACCGCCACCGAACTGAGCAGCACCGTCGTGCTCGCGGACATGTGGGTTGCCCAGGGTCGGCTGGGCGAAGCGCGCAAGCTCTACGAGCGAGCCCTGCGAAGGGTGGCTGCCGAGCCAGCGCCTGTACGCCGGGGAACGGCCGACCTGCACGTGGGGTTCAGCGAGCTGCTGCGCGAGCTTGGCGATCGGGATGGTGCGCGGCACCACTTGCGGGTCAGCAGGGACTTCGGGGATGCCGCCTCGCTCGACGAGAACCGGTATCGCTGGCTCGTCGCCAGCGCCCTCCTGGAACTGGCCCACGGCAACGTGAACGGCGCCGCCGCACCGTTGGACGAGGCCGAGCGACTCTACCGGCGCGGGTTCATGCCGGAGCTGCGGCCGATCGCAGCGGTGCGGGCTCGGATCTGGATCGCGCGGGGCGATCTCTCCTCGGCGGCCGACTGGGCACGCGAGCGCGGGTTGTCGAGCACCGACGAGCCCAGGTATCTGCACGAGTACGAGCACCTGACCCTGGTTCGTCTGCTGCTCGCCCAGTACCGGATCGACAGCGACCAGTCAGCGTTCGACGAGGCTTCTGGGCTGCTGGCCCGCGTTCTCGGGGCTGCCGAGGCCGCAGACCGTCAGGGCAGCATGAACGAGATCCTCGTCCTCCAAGCTCTCGCACACGACGCGCGTGGCGACCACACTCGGGCCCTGGCAACGCTCGAGCAGGCCTTGGCCGCCACAGAGCCGGAGGGCCATGTCCAGCTATTCCTTGACGAAGGCGTGCCCATGCGGACCCTGCTTCAGGCAGCCGACCTGCGCCGACTCGCTCCGAGCCGAGTGACGGCCCTGCTCAGGCCCGGCGGCGATGCCGCCGCCCCGCGCGCAGACGGTCTCAAGGATTCGCTGAGCGACCGGGAGCTGCAGGTGCTCAAGCTGCTCGACACGTCGATGACCGTGCCCGAGGTCGCGCGCGCGTTGTTCGTCTCACCCAACACGCTGCGCACCCACACCAAGCACATCTTCACCAAGCTGGAGGTCAACAACCGGCGAGCCGCCGTCCAGAGGGCCGCCGACCTGGGGCTGATCTAGGACACCCGCCAGCGAGGCGCTGCGGTCTCGAGTCACCCACCCGGTCACCCGACTTGGTGATGTGGGTTCCCCGCGTCGCTTCCTAGGGTCAAGGACATCGCCGGGCACTCCGCACGGCTTCACCACCGGAGCATCGCCATGACAGTCAGCTCTTCGTTCCTCACCCGGGCAGCCGGCGCCGCCGCTGTTGCCGCGGGCACGGTCTTTATCGGGGTTCAGATCGGCCATCCGCACCTCGACTTGGCCTCGATCACCACCACCGAGGTGACCGTTCGGGGCGCCCTGAAAGCCGTGATGGCTGCGCTGGCGCTGGCCGGCATCACCGGCATGTACCTGAGCCAAGTCCGCCGAAACGGCGTCCTCGGTCTCGTCGGCTATCTGACGTTCGCCATGGGCTACCTGCTGATCGCCTGCACCAGCCTCATCGCCGCGTTCGTCCTGCCGTCTATCGCCGACACCGACCCCGGCTATGTCGAGGACGTCATTGCCCTGGCCACCGGTCAAGGAACGGTCACCGGTGACCTCGGCGCCCTCGACACGCTCGTGCAGATTCAGGGTCTCGGCTACCTCGCTGGTGGCCTGCTCTTCGGTCTCGCCTTGTACCGGGCACGGGTCCTGCCCCGGTGGGCTGCCACCCTGCTCGCGGTCAGCGGTCCCGTCAGCGCGCTGTTCACCGTGCTGCCGGACACCTTCTACCGGTTCGTGGCCTTCCCGAACGCCATCGCAATGATCGCGCTCGGCTACGCACTGTGGCAGAGCCAGCGACTCATGGACCAGGCGACCATCAGCTCTAGTCCCCACCCCGAGCACGCCGCGGTCTGATGGCGACCCGAAGCTCGACGTGGCGCGTGCCGATCGCCCTGCTGGCGCTCGGCGCCGTCCCGGTGGTCGCCGGCTCCCTTCGCCTCGCCGAGCTGTCAGGCGGGACTGGGGCGATGCCGTCCGATCCCCGGTACGACGCGTCGCCACTGCCTGTGGTAATCCACATCGTCAGCGCGGCCACCTTCGCAATCATCGGTGCCCTCCAGTTCGCGCCCAGCCTGCGCCGGCGACATGGCGGCTGGCACCGGCGAGCGGGACGAGTGCTGGTGTTCGCCGGCCTGTCGGTTGCGATGTCGGCGCTGTGGCTGAACCAGTTCTTCCCACGGGAGGGCGCAACACGTGAGGTGGTGTACCCGCTCCGGGTGCTGTTCGCAGTGGCGATGATGATTGCCATCGTCCTCGGGTTCCGTGCCGCTCGACGTCACGACTTCGCTCGCCATCGGGCGTGGATGACCCGCAGCTACGCGATCGGCCTCGTCGCCGGCACCCAGGTCTTCACCATCGGCTTCGGCCAGCTGATCTTCGGCACCGGGGACCTGGCCACCGCACTTCTTCTGGTGGCGGCGTGGGGAGTCAACCTTGCGGTCGCCGAGCGGACGATCCGCAAACGACCGCGCCGTCGCACCCAAGTCACCCCCGCTCGGGTGGCAGTGCCGTGACCGACCACAACGCGCCCGGCAAGGACCTTCCCGGCTACGAGCTCCGTCTGGAGGGCCACCTCGACGACCACTGGCACGACTGGGTCGACGACCTGACGATGACCCACGAGACCGACGGCACCACCACGTTCCACATTGCAAGGCTCGACCAGGCCGCTCTCCACGGGCTCCTCGCCCACGTGCGCGACCTCGGCGCCACCCTCATCTCGATAGCGCCCCTCCGACTCGGTGGCGACGCTGACGCCCAGTATCAGGGCCCCTGCTGAATCGACTGGTGCTTGACCCGAGGCTGGATGAGAGCCGACGCGGACTGGCTGCGGCGCGCAAGACGGACAATCGGCCGGGGGCGGGCGGCGTGGGAGATGCGCGTCGCCCCTCCCTCCGGGGTGAGAGACCGGCGCGACCCTTCAGCGTCGACGAGACCTCCGCCGTCCGATGACATCCGACGGTCGGGAGGGGGAGGGCAGGTGCAGCGAGGGGTTCAGGCGCGGCCCTGCAGCATCAGGTTCCAGTACAGCGTCGGAAGCCCGTGACGCTTGAGCAGCCACATGTCCCACCGCTCGTGGGTTGTGTCTATGAAGGGGAACGTCGGGGTGGGCTGCATGCTGTAGTCGAACTCGCAGAGCAGCATCCGGTTCCGAGCGGTGGTGATCGGGCACGAGGCATAGCCGGTGTAGTGGCCGGTCGGCAGCTGGTGGCCCATGACGGCGAGCAAGTTCTTGGCGACCACCGGCGCCTGCTTGCGGATCGCTGCGCCGGTCTTGGAGTTGGGCGTGTTGCCGGCGTCGCCGAGCGCGAAGACATTCCGATAGCGGACGTGCTGCAGCGAGTGCTTGTCCACCTCGATGTATCCCGCTGGGCTGGCCGGGTCGGCGAGCGGGCTGTCCTGCACCCAGCCGGGCGCTGACTGGGGCGGCACCACGTGCATAAAGTCGTAGCCGAGGGTGAGGTGCTCGCCGGTGCTGTTGTCCGCGATGAGGGCCTTCCGGGCGGCCGCGTCGACCTCGACGAGCTCGCTGCTGAGATGCACCGTGATGCCGTACCGCGCGGCGACCCGCGCCAGCTCCTCGGCGTACACCTGGACGCCGAACATCCCCGGTGTCGGCAGGACGAGGTGGACGTCGATGTCGTCCAGGACCCCCTGCTCGCGCCAGTAGTCGGCCGCCAGGTAGGCGATCTTCTGCGGCGCGCCGGCGCACTTGATGAGCCCGGCCGGCATCGTGAACACGGCGGTGCCCGAGCGAAGCTCGCGGACGATGTCCCACGTCTTCGGCGTCAGGTCGAACCGGTAGTTGCTCGACACGTGCGGCGTCTCGAGGGCTTCGGCCATTCCCGGCACCTTGTCCCAGTCGAGCTGGATCCCCGGCGCCATCACCAGGTAGTCGTAGCCGATCTCGGCTCCCGCGTCTGTGGTGACCACCCGCGCCTCCGGGTCGACGCTGGTGGCTGAGGCCTTGACCCACGCCACGCCCTTGGGCATGACGGACGCCTCCGCGCGGGCCGTCTCGGCGGCCGTGGCCAGTCCGCCGCCGACAAGGGTCCACATGGGTTGGTAGTAGTGCGTGTCGGAGGGCTCGACGATGCAGATGTCGGTCACACCGGCGCGACGCAGCCGAGCGGCGACGCTCACGCCGCCCGTGCCGCCGCCGACGATGAGGACCCGGTGGTGGATACGGTGTTCGGTCATGACCAGACGATACCCCCAGGGGTATAGCGGGGCAAGTGGTCAAGCCGAGAAGCGCTGTCCAGCGGAGTGTCAAGGACGTAGCGAGACCGGCCCGTGTCAGCGGGGTGGAGCCGCGGCTCCTGGTTCCCAAGACCTACCGCCGACGCGGTGGGAGGGCTGCTCGCCGTTGGGAGCCACTGCGGCGTTCACAACTCGATCGCGACCGCTCCCGCCATCACCGTGTCCTTCCCCGACGAGTAGGAACACCGGGGAGGCAAGGGGCGGATCTCCTCCGCACGGCCGCTTCTAGAGGGCTCGGTCTTGACGTGGATCATGGTGTCGGGACTAGCCATGAGCACCCTGGCGCTGGTCGGGAGCACTTCGTGGTCGACATCGAGCCTGGCATCGTCACCTGGTTCGTCGCAGCGGCCCATGAGGTGCCGCAGCAGCTGGGCGATCTCGGGATCCTGGTCCATGGCGGTGAGGGTTCGCGCCTCACGAGCGTGGCCATGCCCGGTGCTCGCGACCTGCGGATCGCGTGTCTTCCCTTCGGGTCGCTCGACGACCTTTACGCGCGGTGCAACTTTGCGGTGTGCTGGGAGAGAGCCTCGAGAGGTGCGCTTGGATGCAGCAGGAGATCGACCTCGTGCGACAAGAGACCGTCGCGATACGCGAGGCCGGCGAGGACGAGAACTGAGGAGGACGCCATGGACGACCTCGTCGTCGTCGGAGTCGACGGCACTGGCCGCAGTCTCAAGGCACTGATGTGGGCGGCTCACCGGGCTTCGGTGCACAAGGTCCCGCTCCGCATCGTCTATGCGCTGCCCCGGTACGAGATGGACATCCCCCTGTTCCCACCGGGACGGTTCGAGGAGGCGCAGGACCGCGGCCGCGAGACCCTCGAGGAAGCCACCTGGCTGGTCGGGGAGGCGTACCCCGACTTGCACGTCGCCACCGCGATGCCGCAAGGGACCCCGGCGAGCGTGCTCTTCGCCGAGGCTGAGCGCGCACACGTGGTGGTCATCGGTGCCAAGGGCGAGGACATCGGGAACCTCCTCCTCGGCTCCACCGTCCTGCAGCTCGTCGGGCATGCTGCCTGTCCCGTCGTGGTCGTCAACCACGTCACCACCGGACACCACCTCGTGATCGTGGGGACCGACGGGTCGACTCACTCCTCCGCCGCCCTGGACTTCGCGTTCGGAGCCGCCGCCCTCCGCAACGCGCGTCTGCAGGTGATCAGCGCGCTCGGACTGCCCCAGGGCTGGCCCACGCACCTGCTCCGGCCGCTGCCCGAGGACGACGAGGACGTCGCCAAGCGCCGCCAGGAGCTGCACAACCAGATCGCACCGCTGTGTGAGCAGTGGCCCGAGGTCGAGGTGCAGCTCAGCGTCCACCGGGTCGGCCCGATCCACGCCCTCGCCACCGCCTCACACCGAGCCGACCTGCTCGTCCTCGGCTCCCGCGGCCGCGGCGGCTTCCACGGCCTCGCAGTCGGGTCGACGACCCACAAGATGCTCCATCTAGCCGGCTGCCCCACCGCTGTAGTCCCCGCGCATGCCTAGCTCTGCCGGACCTACGGCCACCATCAAGGCGAGCACCGGACCGCGCGGACTCGAGATCCTGGCAGCAGCACCGACGCGCAAGGTCCCGAACAAGCCACCCCTGTTGCTGGTTCACGGCCTGGGCCACGGCGCCTGGTGCTGGGCCCACTGGCTGAAAGCGGCCGCTGAGGCCGGACACCCCGCCTACGCCCTCTCGCTGCGCGGGCACGGGGCCAGTCCGGGAACCCTGCGCACTGCCGCGATGGGGCACTACGCCGAAGACGTCCTCCACGTCGCCGGCACGCTGCCCAGCAGGGCAGTGCTCGTCGGGCACTCCATGGGCGGATTGGTCGTCCAACGAGTCCTGGCACGCTATGCCGCGCATGCCGGGGTGCTCGTGGCCCCGGTGCCGGCTCACCCCGCGGTCGGGTCGCTCCTGGCGATTGCACGCCGCCACCCCGGCGACGCGGCTCGGATCATCCTCGGCGGGTCACTCCCTCTGCGTCCTGAGTACCTCTTCCACCAACTTGACACCGCGGACGCGAGATCGTACGCCGACCGGTGCGGACCCGAGTCGCCGATCGCCCAGTACCAGCTCCTGCTGCACCGCCCTGCACCTCCGCCGCGTGAGGGCGCACCGGTTCTGGTCCTCGCGACCCCCAACGACGCGCTCATACCGATCACCGACGTACGTCGCACCGCTCATCGCTACCGCGCCGACATCCTCGAGTTCCCAGGCATGGGCCACGACCTCATGCTCGACCGGGACTGGCGCGCGCCCCTCGAGGCCATGACGAGGTGGCTCGAGCGCACCCGGACCCGCTGAAGGTCGGAGCACGGCCCAGTCGCGGGAGATGCCGGGCTCGCGCGGACGGGCACCCGTCGGCGACAGCGCCTCCTGGGACGGCTCGGCCGCCTCAAACGAGAGTTTGCGCCTGTATCGCGCATACACCCGCAAGCAGGGCGCTAGCGCGAGCTCGATGACTTCACCCCCGAAGCCGTCGAGACGCTGCACTACGCTCGCAAGACCGCACAGCGAGAAGCAGGCTGATTCGAAACCACCAGGTTTCCGGACTCGCCGGGGCGGCCCGTGTGTGCAGGTCATCGGTCGCCTGAGATCACCACCCTGGGGTTGTACGAGGAGCCGGTCGACCACGCGATCGGCCGCTCGCGCGGCGGGTTGTCGTCGAAGATCCACCCGCTCGTCGGCGGCCACGCCCGTCCGCTGATCGTCCTGGTCGGCGCGGGACAGGCCGACGATTCCCCGGTGTTCCGGCGCTGCTGGCGTACCTCCGAGCGCTGCGGCCTGATCCGCCACCGCAAACGTCGTGGCTCTCGCGGCGGACGACCGCCGGCCTCGACGCCGAGACCAACCGCGGTCGCAACGTCGTCGAACGCTCCGTAAAACACCGTCAAGCATGGCGTGCGCTAGACACCCGCTAGGACAAGCTCTCCACCGTCGACCGCGGAGCAGCCGCCCTGACGAGCGATCACCATCTGGCTCGAACACCTTGGAGACTCGCCACCCCAGTTCGGTCCTGGAGGTCGCTAGGGCGTGCCAATCGCCCATCACGCGAGCGACAGGAGCGCGGCATGAGCAGTGCCGAGCAGCAGACTGACAGCAGCCGTGGCTACCGCGTCAGGCCGACAGTCGTGGTGGGAGCCGCCATGATCGTGTTGCACACCGTTGTCGTCTTCGGCCTGCAGTTCGCGACCGGGCTGTCCTACAACGAGTGGTTTGCCACAGCGGAGAACGGCGTAAGGGCGGGCCTCATCCCGCTCGGGGTCGGTGCGGTCCTGCTGATCGCCTTCCTTGCCCACGCTCGCTGGGACATGGTGTGGCGCGACCCGGAGCGGCTCCCGCTGAGCACGGGCATGAAGACCGCCCTCTGGTTCTTCCTCGTCGCGATCGTGCTGCGGCTGGTGTTCGCGAGCTGGGGCGAGATCGACCTTGAACTGTTGCTCGTCATCGTCGGGGCAGGAATCATCGTGGGCTTCGCCGAGGAGACCCTCTTCCGCGGCATCGTCCTGCGGACACTGCGCACGGGCGGCCGCAGCGAGGCGCGCGCGGTCATCTGGACCTCCATCGCGTTCGGCCTCTTCCACCTACCGAACCTGCTCACCGGAATGGGCGCCATCCAGGTCGCGCAGATCGTGGTGGCCGCCCTCACCGGCGGCATTCTCTACCTCTGGCGGCGCTACCGTGCCTTCATTCTCCCGGCGATGGTGGGGGTCTGATGCCTGGACAGCATCAGAATGGCAACCACCCGCACCTCAACCAGCACAGGCTCGCGAGCCGGCCGGCGAACACTGTCGGAACACGTCGGTGCGCAGCCCGGTCTCCTCGAGGTGGCCACGAGCGGCGCCAACCGGGGAGTCTTGTCGGAGCGCAGGAAGGCCATGTTCGGGATCGGCATGGCGTGGTCGGTCACCTCACCCCCCTCCTCGGCTACGAGGTCTCCGAATACGGCCGCATCGACCGCGACATCGTGGACGCCTACACGCCGCCAACAGCTGACAAGACGGATACGGCGGCGTGCACCCGCCCCGTCAGCGACCGCGTCGCCGGCCCGCCCTTCACCGCAGCCCGAGCATCACCCTGGTCTGCGTGAGGAGCATTGGCGGCGGTGGGGAGTGCGAGACGAGGCAATCCAACGTGCCGGACCGCTGGGCCGGCGCCTGGGATGGGCCGTTCCCATCTCGACGTGGGCGACCATCGTCGCCGCGGTGAGCTTCTTCGTTATCGTCTCGCTGGACGCGGGGCCCGAGGCTGCTGCGGGAGCGAGCAGCGTTGCTGGGGCACGGACCTTAGCCGACGCTGGGTTCCTCGTCGGGGGCGTCGCGTTGCTGGACAGCGGCGGGAACCGTCGTGACCGTGAGGCCGACCGGCCTCTCGAGCTGCTCGATGAGGTCCTGCTGGAGAGCCTCCAGAGGGGGTGGGTCGCTGGGGCCGCTGAGCTTGACAGTCACCTGATCCTCGCTCACGTCGATCGACGTGACTTCCAGGTCGGAGGTGTCGCCGAGCCACTCCCCGACGATGGCTGAAGCTTGGCGTTGCGCGGTCGCGGTGGCCAACAGTCCTTCGGACGTGAACACCAGCGGTACCAGGATGACGGCGGCCAGCGCGGCGAATGGTGCCACGGTGGCCAGAACTTCACCGAAGCGCTCCCGCAGCAGTCTTGGGGGGGCGAAGCCACCGAGGGCGAACACCGCCGCTGCGGCCAGCACGATGGCCACGAAGTTCGTCAGGAACAGGAGCATGGCGCCGCCGGCGTCGGCGTAGCGTTGGGCGCCGAGGCTGATGCCGACCACCGCAAGAGGCGGCACGAGCGCCACGGCGATCGCTACCCCAGCGATCGAGGACGCGACGCGGACATTGACAGTGGCGAACGCTCCCGCGGCGCCGGCCGCGACGGCGATCACCATGTCGGGCAGCGACGGTGACACCCGGGAGACGATCTGGGAGTTGGTGTCGAACGCGAGCGCGACTGGCGCCCACGCTGACAGCGCGTAGGACAGCACCACCGAGACCAAGACCCCTGCGGTGAGTAGTCCGGCCGAGTGAGCGGCGCGGCGTCGCCAGCCGTTGATCAGTGAACCAGCCAGACCGAGGATGGGCACCATGAGTGGGGCAATGAGCATCGCGCCGATGACGACCGCGGTGGAGTCCTGAAGGACGGCGTAGGTGGCGATGGTGACGCTCAAGGTCAGCATCACCCACCAGTCCAGCAGCTTCGAGCCCCTGGAAGGCTCCTCGAAGTAGAGGGTCTCAGCCAGTTCGGCGCGTCGAGGCTCGCCGACGTCGGCCGAACGGATCCAGTCCCACACGATCTCGACGACGGGCCGTCCAGTCAGGTCGACGCCAGCACCTTGCCGATAGCCCCGCCAGCCATAGGCCAGCACGATCCCGCCGACAATGATGGCAGCCACAGCGCTGCCGAGGATCAGGCCGAGCGACAATGTCTCGGGGGCGAAGTAGGCCAGCACGCCGAGGCCCACCCCGGCCAGCCCGGCCGCCGCTCGTGCCCAGCGGCCCTCCATCCGGCTCGGGACCAGCGCGGAGACGAGCAGCAGCAAGCCCCGCAGCCCGACGTAGATGCCGACCAGACCGACCAGCAGACCTAGCGCCATGTCCGGCACAAGGACAGCGAGGCCGGCGAATAGCAGCGAGAACGGCGCACGGACCAAGGCGAGGAGCCGGGACGGGCGCCCGTCCCCACGGCGTCGCCCTGTCAAGCCGTACCACAAGTCGTAGAACCCCGACCCCAGGAGCGCCACAACGACGCCGATCGCGAACACCGTCGCGCTCGGGTCCGGCAGCAGCAGCACCAGCGACCCGAGGAGAACCGCCAGGCCACCGCGCAGCGTCGCCGGGTTGATCAGCTCTCGCCGGGAGCGGGCCGTTGCGGGCACGCGCTCGTCGGCACTCGGGTCGACCATGGCGGTCATTCTTGCCGGACACCCCGCGTCGCCGCGGCGCTTGAGGCGCGGCTCCGCGTTGTCTGGCGTGTCGCCGACGTGGCCGCTGGCGGGTGCAGCAGGCTCCTGACCATGGGTGAGAGCTCCCGGTCTACCCGGATGGAGCGGTTCTTTGACGACAAATCGAGCTACGTGGACCGCTTCGGGTGGCTGCTCACGCTCACCGCGACCACCGTTGTGCTGCTTTCCCTGGTCGATCTGGGCGCCATCCCGGCCAACGCCGAACGCTGGTCCACCGTCCTGGTCACCGCCCTGGTCGCCGCCACCCTGTCGCTGGCCCTGCGGGCCTCTGGAACCCTCCGATTGTGGCAGCGCATCGTCGACGCCATCCTCGCCCTCGGCCTCGTCGCAGCCGTCGTGCTGGCAGTGGCCACCTCGCAGAACGACAACCTCCCGGTGACGGTCGCTCCCGCCGCGACGATGCTGCTCGCGATGATCGCCCCTGCCGTCGTCGTCCGGCGCCTGCTCCGCCACCGCAGCGTCACGCGCGCCACCCTGCTCGGCGCGATCTCGGCCTACCTACTCATCGCGTTGGCCTTCTTCTACGCTTTCCTCGCCGTCGACCAGTACCAGCAGGCGAGCTTCTTCGGCGGGGCACAACCCACCAGCGTCTTCATGTACTTCAGCCTGACCACGATCACCACCCTCGGCTACGGCGACCTCGTCGCGCACACCCAGCTCGGCCGGCTCCTCGCCACAACAGAAGCAGTCATCGGCCAGGTCTACCTCGTCACATTCGTCGCCATGGTCGTCGCCCTCCTTGCACAGGACTGGTCCCAACGACCACATGACGATGCGAGCCGCACGCAGGAACGCGACCCAGACACGCCGTAGCGTGGACGACAGCCCCTCACCCAGCGCCGATCAGGGCGACGGACTCTCCAGCGGGGCCGAGCGGCATCTCCAATGCAGTCCATGCCGAAGAAGTTCGATCCCAAGAGGTCGACGTTTGATGGACCTCCACGGCGTCGGACCCGCCGGGGCTGCCGGCATTCTCGCCGGTGTCGGCGACGTGACACGCTTCGCGGATCGCAACCGGTTCGCCTCCTGGACCGCACCTCGCCCCTCGATGCGTCCTCCGGAGAACAGAACCGGCACCAGCTCTCCCGAGCCGGGAACCGGCGCATGAACCACATGATCCCCACGGCCGCGGTCACCCAGCTCCGGCTCGACACCGAGGGTCGCGCCTACTGCCGGCGCAAGCGCGCCGAGGGTCAGAAGCCGCCGGAGGCGATCAGGTGCCTCATTGGATGACTATGGCCGGGCGGGTCAGAGCGGCCTGTTCGTCGGGAACGGCGAGGGACGGCCCTCACCACCGAGTGGGCTTCGGCACATAAGCCCACCCTGCCGAGATCAGGAAGGGACACGTGAAGACGAGAACCGTGCTTCAGGCGGTTCACCGGTGGTCCTCAGCTGGTGCGGCGCGGTGGCGTGCTAGCCAGCGGCGACGCGGTGGCGTGTCCAGGTTGCCCCGTGTCCAGGTTGCCCCGTGCCCGGGCGGGCCAGTGACATCGCCGGTGGTGCCGTGCTGGTCCGGGAGCACAGCGGTGTTCCCGTTGATCCCCAGGGCCTGGCAGCCCGTCTCCCAGTTGGCAAGCCAGATGCCCAGCGCCACCGGCGCGTAGTACCGCGAGGAGCTCGCGGCGACGAAGTCGACCTGCTCGAGCACGGTGCTCGCGTGCAGCACCGCGCGGGTTGTCTGGCCGTTGTAGGAAGACGGCGCCCATTTGCACACCTCGTAGCAGCGGCCAAGCTCCCTGTAGGGCGGGGCGGTCACGTCGGCCGGGCATGTGAGGTCGTCGTCGGCGAAGAACAGCTGCTCGAGCGGGAGACGGCGGTGCATCCTTGCGTTCATCACACGGATGAGCAGCGTACTAAGCGCGACCGGTAGCCGACCGCGCACACGCAGATGACGTGGTCGCGGTCGGCGTCGAAGCGCTCCCTGAGTGCGGCGACGACACTGGCCTGATCGGCGCCGGGGCCGATCCAGCAGGTGGAGATGCCCGCGCGGGTGGCTGCGACCACGACCCTTTGCAGGCTGCGGCCCACATCGATCACCGCGACCCGGTCGTAGTCCCGGGGCGCCACGGCGACGAGGAACTCGTGCGCGCCGACCACCGGCCACACCGTGAGCGGAACCGCGACGTACTCAAGCCGGATCGGCGCGGGGCCGAGTAGGCCTTGCGGTTGCGTGTGCGACGCGGCCCAGGTCAGGAGCGCGGAGCGGTCCTCGTCGGTGAGGGTGCGGCTCTGGAACGACCGGCACGAGCGACGTGCCCGCATGACGTCAAACATGTCGAGCTCGTCCAGCCGCGGCGGATGCGGCTCGCGAGGGCGCACGTCCAGCCGGACCGTCACCAAGTCGAACGCAACCATCAGCAGCAAGAGCACCGCAAGACTCAGCGGGAGCCACACCAGCAGCAGCGGCACAACCCCGATCAGCGCCCCTACGCCGGCCAGGACCACCAGCACAAGCGCGGGACCCGCCGGGCCCAGGTACTGCAACCACCCCGTGAACTGCAGTCGAAGCTTCAGTCGCCACAGCGGGTTCCCGACCGCCCAGGGCGGCACCCCGTCGGCAGCGTGCGCCCGCTGCACATCCGTCATGCTCGACGCGGCGGGGGGGCCCACCGCCCCCTTCGCCGACCTCACCATCAGCGACGACGCCGAAGCCGACCTTCTGGCCATGGTCGAGACCTTCCAAGCAACCACGCGCCTCTACGGCGGCGCCGTGGTCACGCTGCTCGCCGAGGCCTCCCGGCACCCGGAACTCCGCACCGCCATGGCGCCACTGCTAGTCAACATGAGCCGCGCCGCAGACGTGCTCCAGGCACACCAGCAGCACGGACGGCTCATCCCAGGCAACCCCTGGCAGCAACTCATGCTGCTACTCAGCCCCTTCGTCGCCAGCGGGCCATGGTCCCGCACTGGAGTCGCACCACCCGTCGAGCCAGCCACCAGCGAAGTCGTCGCCGCCTTCCTCGATGGGCACCGGCAACTCTGACAACGAGCATCTCGCGCCAGGGCGTTGGTGAGCTCGGTGAGCACGCTTGGGCGAGGTGCGAGCGCGCCTGGACCTTTGATCCGAGGTCCTCGGCGACCGATGACCCTGCCGGTCGGCAGCTCGGCGCCGGCCCGTCGGCGCGCTCAACCACACCGTGCTCCTGACCCCCCCTTCACGAGCGGATCGCTGCCAGCCCCAGACTCGCCCCCCAACTCCAGCGTCTCGAGTCGCTGACGACCCTCTTCGGTCGAGCCGTCCACGCCCTGCGGGGACTCCATGGCGCCACCGGCCCCCGTCGCCAGCGCGTGCTGCGCGGACAGCAGCAGGAGATCAGCGTTGGCGTACACAACGGCCACGAGCGCCCACGCCCGGCCATCCCCTGGAACCGCTGCAGCCCCCCCCGGACGGTGGATCGCCCGCCACGCCCTGGCGGCGGTGCGTCCCGGCGGGATCCGGATCTTCCACGACGGTTACGACGACGTCGGGGCCAGCCGTCACGCCACTGTGGACGCCGTCGAGCGCCTCGCCGACGCCCTGCTGGCCCAGGGTGTGCGCCTGGGCGGCGTCCCCGAGCTGCTCGGACTGCCGGCCTACGACGACGACCCGCTCCTGCAGCCGATTCCGCAGCGTTCCCCTGACTGAGGCGGGACTCGGCGGGCGACCGGGCTGAAGCCGCTGTCCGACCGGCCCGTGAGTCCGGCCTCGGACGGTTGCTGCGCGGACGTAGGTTGGCCGGGTACGCCGACCCCGGAGGAGAGCCGTGGATCTCGACCGAGCTCGTGACTTCGTGCGCAGCAACCCGCGCGCCGTGATGGCCACCCGATCCTCGGCGGGCGGGATCCAGCAGAGCCCGGTCCTGGTCGGCGTGGACGACGAGGGCCGGTTCGTGGTCTCGAGTCGGGAGACGGCGTACAAGGTGAAGCGGCTACGGGTCGACTCGTGGACTCAGCTGTGCGTGCTCACCAAGCGGTTCTTCGGCGACTGGATCTACTTCGAGGGGCAGGCCGACATCCTCTCCCTGCCCGAGGCGGAGGAGCCGCTGGTCGACTACTTCCGCAAGGTCGGCGGGGAGCACTCCGACTGGGACGAGTACCGCGCGAGCCTGCACGAGGAGAAGCGGGTCCTGATCCGCATCACCGCCGAGCGCGCCGGCCCGGACCGCTCCGGCTGATCCCGGACCGGGCCGGGAACGCCGCCCCGTCAACGCAGGGCGTAGACCCGACGGGCGTTGTCGCCCCCGACCAGGGCTCGGACGTGCCCGACGTCCCGGTCCGCCATCTCGCCGCGGTCCACCAGCTCGCCCAGCACCGTCGCGAGCGCGCGGTCGAACAGGAGCGATCCCAGCAGGTAGTGCTCGGCCAGGCCGTAGCCGTCGGTGGCGAAGAGCAGCTTGGCGTACGGCACCAGCTCGAGCGTCTCCCGGAGCAGCGTCGTGGAGAGCGCCCCGGTGTTGTGGGTGGCCAGGCCGAGGTCCATGTGCACGTGGTCGAAGACCTGGCACAGGTAGGCGGCGTGGCGGTGGAAGGGGTAGTTGTGCAGGAGCAGCACAGGCGTCCCGATCCCCTCGGTCGCCCGCAGGAAGTCGGTCAGCAGCAGCGGGTCGCAGGCGTGCAGGTCCAGGTCGCGGTCGCCGTACCCGATGTGGAGCTGCAGTGCCAGCCCCGCCTCGACGGCCGCCCACGCCAACCAGCCGTTGACCACCGGGTCGGCGACGCGGTGACCGCCCCCGCGTCCGGGCCTCAGGCCTGACACTGCCCGCGCGAGCTGGTCGTCGTCCGGCGGACGGCCGGGCAGCCGGAGCCCGACGCGATAGGCAGCGACGCTCTTCGCCGCGACGGCCTCGGAGCCCGACAGCACGGCGCGCACGGCGTCGCCGAGCTTGCCCGGCGACGTCCCGTCGTCCAGCAGGCGCTCGGCCGCGGTCTCCAGCCGCACGACTTCGCGCGCCGTGCCGCCCGCCAACGAGGCGAGCTCGTCGAGCCCGCACGCGGACGGGTCGGCGATGCCGGTGTCCACCAGGAAGGTGTCGATGCCGGCGGCGCGCACCAGCCTCCGCGCGACCTCGGCACCGCCCAGCTCGAGGCGCCGCGCCAGGTAGTCCTCGGCATCGGAAAGAGGCTCGAGGTCGAGCACCGGGGCGCACCACCGACGGACCGCGAGCCCGAGCATCGAGTCGAGGAAGGTCGTCCCGCGCGGGGCGGCGCGCTGGGCCTCGTTCATCAGCGCCTCGAACGACGCCCGGTCGAGGTCCTGCAGGACCAGGCCGTGGCAGTGGTGGTCGACCAGCGGCGCGCCGGACCCGCCGACGGGTCCGTCCTCTCGTGGGGTCGTCATGACACCTCCGACTCGGCTCGCGGCTCGGTCGTCGAGCCGCACCTATTGTGTGGGCTGGCGGTGCGTCCTGGCGCCGACGACCCGGAGGAGCTCGACCGTGGATCTCATGGAGCGTGAACACCGCCGCACCGACGCCGAGGGCCGGGCCGCCGAGCTTGCCGACGCCGGCGTGGTCGCCGTGGCGACGACCTTCGTCGACAATTCCGGCATCGCGCGGGTCAAGTCGGTGCCTCTGGCCCGGCTGCCCCACCTGGCCGCATGGGGCGCGGGGTTCTCCCCGGCGTTCGACTGGTTCCGCTTCGACGACGCGGTGGTCGCCCCGCCCACCGGCCGGGGCCCCGTCGGCGACCTGCGGATCATCCCCGACCTGTCCCGGCTGACCGTGCTCGCGGCCCAGCCCGGCTGGGCCTGGGCGCCGGGCGAGCGCTGGACCCAGGACGGCGAGCCGCACGACCAGTGCAGCCGCCTGCTGCTGCGTCGGCTGGAGCAGCGGCTCGCCGACGACGGTCTGGCCGCCACCACCGCCATCGAGGTCGAGTGGGTGGTCTCGCGCGGTGACGGGCCGGACCTGGACGCCGCGGCGGTGGGGCCGGCGTACGGCATGACGCGGATCGGTGAGCTGTCGTACTACTGCCGCGACGTGCTGGACGCGCTGGCCCGGCAGGGCGTCGAGGTGGTGCAGTTCCACCCCGAGTACGCCGCAGGTCAGTTCGAGCTGTCGGTCGCGGCGTCCTCTCCTGTGGACACCGCCGACATCTCGGTCCTGGTGCGCACCACGATCCGCGCGGTCGGGCAGCGTCACGGCCTGCGCACGTCCTATTCGCCGAAGGTGGATGCCGCCGGCGTGGGCAACGGCGGCCATCTCCACGTCTCGTTGTGGCGCGACGGCACCAACCTGATGGCCGGGGGGAGCGGGGCGCACGGCCTGAGCGAGGACGGCGCGGGCTTCGTCGCGGGTGTGCTCGCCGAGCTGCCGGCGTTGCTGGCCGTGGGCGCTCCCAGTGCGGCGTCCTACCTGCGCCTGGTGCCGCAGCACTGGGCGGGCGCCTACGCCTGCTGGGGACTGGAAAACCGCGAGGCCGCGCTACGTCTCGTGACCGGGTCGGCGTACGAGGCGCCGGCGCTGGAAAACCTGGAGGTCAAGTGCTTCGACCTGCACGCCAACCCCTACCTCGCCATCGCCGCCGTGCTGGTCGCCGGGACCCGCGGGATGCGTGACGCGGCGGCCCTGCCCGACCCCGTCGAGGTCGACCCCGCCGTGCTGCCCGACCAGGCGCAGCCGGTGCGGCTGCCGACGTCGCAGGCCGAGAGCCTGGCGGCGCTCCTGGCCGACGAGACGCTGACGGCCGCACTCGGCCCGTCGCTGGTGGCGTCGCTACGAGCCATCCGCGAGTCCGAGATCGAGCTCTTCGCCGATGCCACCCCCGAGAGGGTTGCCGGCGCGTCCCGCTGGGCGCACTGAGGCACCTGAGCGGTCAGACCGGGAGCCGGTCGGGAAGCCCGGCGCGAGGGAACCAGGCGAGGTCGAAGAAGCCGGTGACGGCATGCACCCGTCCGTCGCGCACCTCCAGCGCCTGGAGCTGGAAGGGAAGGTAGGCGGTCCCCTCAGGCAGGTCGTGGCGAAGGTACAGCGCGGCCGCCGGCTGGCGCGTCCTCGTCGAACGTCGTCAGCGCGATCACCCGAGTCTCCGCGCAGGCCGGGTCGGCCAGGATCGTTCGGGTCGCTGAGAGGCCGTCGAGATGCGGCATCCGTACGTCCATGAGCACCACGTCGGGCGCCGTGTGCCGGCATAGAGCGATCGCCTGCAGTCCGTTGCTTGCCTCGCCGACCACCTCCACGCCCACCGCCGAACGCAGCAGCAGCACGAACCCGGCCCGCACGAGATCCTGGTCGTCGACGACCGCGACCCGGATCATCGGGCCGCCGTCGTCGGTAGCACGGCGTGGACCCGGAAACCGTCGTCGTTCGACCCCGACCCGAGGATGCCACCGACCAGGCGCACTCGCTCGTCGAGACGCGCCCGGGTTGCCAGCACGGTGACCCGCGCACTCGTCGCCGCGGAGTGCTTGACGACGTTGGTCAGCGACTCCTGGACGACGCGGTACGCCGCCAGGCACACGGCGGCGTCCTCGGCGCCGGCCCCACTCCCGGACCGGACCAAGACGACGTCAATGCCTGACCTGCGCAGGTCGTCGACCAGACCGGCGAGGTCGTCGAGGCCCTAGCACCTGCTCGCTGCGGTCGAGCAGCCGGAGCACCACGTGCTTCCCGATGCCCTCACACCCCTCGATCGCCACACCCGCTCCGGCCACGGCCACGCCGCGGCGTGGGCCAGCATCGCCTCGAACCCGGCGACATCGGTGGTGAACCGCCGCGGGCCCTCCAGCACGGTCTCATCGGCGGCCATCACCTCGATCGTCACGGCCCGCTTGTGCGGGTCCATGCCGATCAAGACCCGGCCGGTGTCCTCCACGTGCGCCTCCTCGCTCGTATCGATGGTGCTCGATGTCGGACGCAGGAGGGCACCCTTCCACCAGCAGAACACCCCCTTCTCCAGCCTCTCCCGCCCGGAACCGTGGCCGGGGCGGCGCACGCCAGATTGAGAGTCACACGACGCACGTGGACAGCCGCGCATGAGCGACCACCCCGACCACCTCAACCAGGTCTCGGCCAAGGCCCGATCTGGGGTCATGAACTAGAAGCCGCGATCTGTCCCGTCGTGCCGATGAGCGAGACAGGTCTAGAGGAGCAGGTCGCCCGTCACGACAGCGCGGGCAACATCGTGGATGCGAGCGTTGTGATCTCGGGCGTACTTGCGGAGTGTCTCGAACGCATCATCGACGGTGATCTCTCGCGTCACTGCGAGCACGCCTTTGGCCTGCTCGATGATGAGCCGGGTGTTCAACGCCTGCTGAAGTTGCTCGGCAGTGCGCTGCTGCTGCTGCGAAGCCGAGGCGTGGGTGAGGTAGCCAGTTGCGATGCTGGCGAAGATCATGGCAACTCGCACGTCCTCGGCTGACCAGTCGCGCGGCTGACCGTCGTAAAGGTTGACCGCCCCGATCGCGAGGCCTTCGGCGAGCATCGGGATGCCGGCGACGGCATGGATGCCGGCGGTCTTGGCCGCGATGACGTAGTCCGACCAGCGTTCGTCGGCGTCGTCTGCGGCGATGTCCGACACGGTCACGGGCCCTCCCGATGCGACAGCGTCGATGCACGGACCCTTTTGCCAGTTCTCCTGCACGCGCTCGAGGGTGGCGATTGCGTCGACGGCGGCGGTGACGAAGCGTTGCTGGCCGTCGTGAACAAGCGTCACCCCCGCGCCGGTGAGGCTGAGCACCTGGGCCATCTCTTCGGTCAGATTGTGGAGGACGTCACCGATGCCGTAGCCGCTGGTGAGGGCAAGGGCGAAACGCTCCAGGCTGTCGAGGAGCGTGTCGGGATTGGGCACGGCGTGATCACCTTTGCGGATGCGACAATCTCCCAGCCTACGCCGGGCTGCCGCAGTTCGACCAGCAACGTCCGCTCACTCGTGCCGCAGATAGCCTGCCGGCTCCGCGGCCATCCGCAGCCGCGCAGGGCGCGGCCATCCGATACTGGGCCTCCCACAGCTTGTTGCCGTGGTGACACACCTGCATGGAGGTTCTCGTGCAGGTGGATGGCGCCAGCTTCCCGCCACGCTCACCATGCCGTCCGCGCCTGTTCGCGGGGGTCGTGGTGCTTCACGGGGCGGAGGCGGGTCGCCACATGCACCAGGAGTTGCGCCGGTCGGTGAGCTGCTTGGTCGCCAGGACCGAAGTGCCCCGGTAGCCGGGCCACTACAGTCGCCGGTGACGTCGACGGTGGGAGTGACGTGGGCTATGCCAAGCTGCTGAAGGGCAGGTCCCCGGACCTGAACCCGGAGGTGGACGACGTTCCTGCTCATCTATCAGCGTGCACCGGACTGCTACGAGACGAGCGCCGGTATCGACTGCACGATCACGGCCGTCACCGCGGTCACCACGCTGCGGGACAAGGTCGTCATCGACGCCGCCCCCGCTCCGTCGGGGGGGTCGATGAGTCTTGGTGGAGCTGCGTCAACCAGACTAGGAAGGCGCTGCTAGCGAAGGCCTATCGACCGGGAGGCAGGGGCTCGGGTTGTCGAATTCGATCGTCGTGGAGGGGTTGCGCAAGTCGTTCGGCGACCGCGAGGTGGTGTCTGGGATCGGATTCGAGGTCTCCGCTGGTGAGCGCATCGGCGTGGTGCTGCAGGAGACGGAGCTGCTACCGACCTTGACGGTTGCGGAGACGATCTCGATGTTCGCTGACCTGTACGCCGATCCTCGTTCGGTGCCGGAGGTATTGGATCTCGTCGGGATGTCGCGGATGGGATCGGCGCGAGTGGCTGGGCTCTCCGGTGGCGAGCGACGCCGGGTCGACGTCGCGGTGGGGCTTGTCGGCAATCCTGAGCTGTAGGACGCGGCGCTCGCCGGAATGGCCGTCCAGGCCTGGACTTCCGCAGATGATGGGCACACGTTCGCCCGGACGGCGGGTTGGTCGGGCATCCCAGCGGTGGGTGCGCCAGGCTTCTGCGAGGAGCCGTCGGCTGACGACGACGGCGTTGGCCAAGGCGATGAAGGCCCCGATCACACGGGCTCGTCGCTCGGTGCAGATGGCGAGCTACAGGGGTGGGACTAGGCCGCCACGGTCCATGACTCGGAAAGGCGGCGCAGCCCAGGGATGCACCGCGCGAAGAGCCCAACCGCCTCAGCCGGTCCGTCGGGCTAAGAGAGCCCAAATCGCCTCGGCGTCGGCCGCCTCGAGCTCGAAAAAGCCGAAGCGAAGGCGCGAGGAGGGCAGATGCTCGCGGATCTCCCCAAGGGGCAGTGGCTCGATCTCCCGAAGGCTCGCAGCGCGACGAAATCCTCCGGTGACCACGTCGCTCGGCTCGGGTTCCTCGCCCGTCACTTCACCAACGATCGTGACGGCTCGCAGCGGCTCACCGTGAGGGAAGGTCGTGGTCGGCGAATAGATCAGGACACCGTCGCCGGGCGACATCCGAGCGAGTGGTGCCCGCTTACCGTGGTTGGCCATAACGAAGCCACCGCTGACGCCGCGCTTCGCGTGGTCGCGTGAAGCCACGATCACCCAGTGTTGGCGAGAGGCCATGCAAGCAACGTAGTACCCCCCTGTCGCCCCGTCGCTGCAGGATCGGTTGCACGGGGCCGACCCCCCAGCCAGTCTAGACAGACGCGCGCATGCCGACCTCTGCCTACCCGACACCGGTATATGCGCCTTATCGCCGCGTGCGGACACGTCCGCCTCCCTCCTGCGTCTCTGCCGCGGGTGGCAAGCACCGACTGGGGCGGGGCGACGCGTCATGACAGCGGCCGAGTTGGACGCGTCATTCGTTGAGATGCCACAGCTGGCAGGTCCACGGGATGTCGTAGCCGACCACCCACGCGGTGTAGGGGCTCAAGGCCAGTGTGGAGGTGCGGTCGTCTCGCACCGCCCATTGCAAGAGAGCCAGCGGCGCGACAAAGGCGACAATACCGAAAAATCCGGCTCAAGCGCTCCGGCGCTCGAAGAACAGCGCGTTCCACAACTCATTGCCGGCGAGGACCGCGAGGGCCAGTCGATAGGAGGTGGCGTCATTTCGCAGGACTGCTCGATAGGTGACGGTTCCGATCGAGAGGTAGTAGGCAGTTCCCACCACGACGAACCCCCACACCGGAAGCTGCATCCTGGGGCGCCGCAGCTGGCGAAACCACACCCCATGGACTCCCGCCCGACGAGGCCGTTGCCAACGGCAGCGGCGGCGACCGTTGGGACTACGGCATGCAGTATGGGGTTGCGGGTCACGGCGGCGAATCTAGTCGACAGGTCCGCGGAGTGCTGGGCGTGACCCGGCTGTCATGCTGAACCCGAAGAAGGCCACCTAGCCTTGCGTCCCGGCTTCGTCACTTCGCGGCGAAGGCGTCGACGTGGAGACCGGGCGCGGGCTCGATGCGGCGCTGCTCGGGGCGGACACCGTTGGTGACGTGACCAACGTCGAGACATTGAGCCGTCGCCGCGGACGTCGGGCATCACGTGCTTCCGTCCATTGTCGGGGTGGACCGAGTCGGCATCGGCTACTACCGGGCGAAGGTCGAGCAGGAGCAGCTGGTACGGACCAGCGGCCGGCCCTTCACCATCCTCCGCGCCACGCAGGTTCACGAGTTCCCCGGCCAGCTGCTCACCCGGGCCCAAGGACCGGTCGCCTTGCTGCCTCAGATGCGCATCCGCTCCGTGGCCGCGCTGGAGGTGGCCGAACAGCTCACCGCGATCGCCACCGGCGACCCGCTCGGGACTGGTCCAGAGATCGCTGGCCCGCAGGTGCGCGACCTGATCGACCTGGCCCGCGATGTGGAAGCTCGGCGGGCCGGGCCGGGCCGCGCAGAGTGATCGCACTCCCCGTCCTTGGCAAGGCTGCCCGTGCAATGGCCGGAGGAGCGCTACTTCCCGGCCCCGGGGCCATGCTGGGGGTCATCACGTTCGAAGACTGGTTGACCGCCCAGCACTCCTAGCTCACCACGTCAACTTCGCCCAGAAAGGGCTACCCACGTTCCTGGTGACGCACCTGACGGGGTTCCGAGCCGCTGACGGACAAAATGGCGTCTGGTCTGGGGTCGAGGAGTGCGCGAGGGATCCCCGCCCTGGGATATCTTCCGCGCATCGGCCGGCACGCCGGCCAGGTGAGTGTCGAACCACGAACGGAAGCGACCCAACCGATGACCACGAACGCAAACGAGTACGACACGGCGACGAGGACCGTTCGAACCAGCATCGGCGATCTGGAGTACGTCGGGGGATTCCCCACCGAGGAGACCGTCCGTCGGGCGTACGACCAGCTCGACCTGCAGCGGGCCACCCAGGTCTACCTGGAGTTCATGCCGTTCATGTCTCAGCAGGCCCTCTTCGACAGCCACGAGCGCGGGTGCGGGATGGGCGAGAACCGCGATGTCGGGGTGTTCGACTACCAGGCGCGGGGCAAGGTCGGGTGGGTGGGGCTGACCTTCAACACCGAGAGCATCTACTGCTCGGCGACCCTGAACGTGGAGAAGGGCCCGGTGGTGGTCGAGACGCCCCCCAACATCCTCGGCGTGATCGACGACGGGTGGATGCGGTACGTCGCCGACCTCGGCAACGCGGGGCCCGATCGTGGCCAGGGCGGCTCGTTCCTGCTGGTCCACGACGACTACCAGGGCGAGTTGCCCGAGGGCTACTTCGTGTTCCGGACCCCCACCTACAAGAACTGGGTGATGGCCCGGGCCTTCGTCGGCGACACGGGCGAGGGCCAGAGCGCACTGGAGTGGTACCGCGAGCACTTCCGCATCTACCCGCTGGCGACGGGCCCCGACCCTGAAGCCGCCTATGTGGCCCTGTCGCAGCAGGCGCTCGACTGCACCCACCGCCGTGATGTCGGCTACTTCGAACGGCTCGCCGAGATCGCCGAGGACGAGCCCAGCGGTGCCTTCACGCCGTACGAGCTGGGGCTCCTGAACGCGATCGGCATCGGGAAGGGCCGCCCGTTCGAGCCGGACGAGCGGATGCGGGCCCTGCTCGGCGAGGGACTGCAGATCGGTGATGCCATCGCCAAGGCGAACGCCTACGCCTGCCGGCTGGACGGGGTGCGCGCATACCCGGACCGCAGGTACGAACACCTCTTCCTCGGGGGCCGCCACGACTTCATGTCCGGCGATGCCCTCTGGCTCGACGCAAGACTGCTCTTCCACTACGAGGCCATCGTCGTGACCCCGGCGATGGCCGTCGAGATGATCGGAGCCGGATCGCAGTACCTGGCCTGCTACCGCGACGCCGACGACGACTTCCTCATGGGGCAGCACGCCTACCGCCTCCACATTCCACCGAACATCCCCTCCGCCCAGTTCTGGTCGGTGACCGCCTACCACCCCGAAACCCGCTCGCTCCTGGCAAACGGACAGGACAAGCCCTCCCGGAACAGCTACGAGGACCTGCGCTGGAACGAGGACGGCTCCATCGACCTCTACTTCGGCCCCACCCCTCCCGAAGGCTACGCACAGAACTGGATCGCGACGCTGCCCCACCAGGGCTGGCAGATCCTCATCCGTCTGTACGGCCCGCTCCAGAGCTACTTCGACCACACGTGGAAGCCCGATGACATCGTCCGAACCGACTGATACTCCCAGGTGGTGTCCGCGCGCGAGCTGAGGCGTGAGCGCGGCAAGGCCCCCGCGGGGCCGGGGTCCGCCCGAGTCGTCAGCCGGAGGCCGAGTCCGCGGAGGGGTGGCGGTAGAGAACCACGAAGCGCTACAGGACGACCGGCGTGTGCTCCAGGCGTCGGCAGCTCCTCACCCTCCGCCTCGTAATCCCACAGCGCGCCCGAGGGCCGCTCCCCCGTGTAGTGCCGCAGAGCCCAGGGCGGGTGGCCTTGGTTTCAAACGTGTCACAAGACGTGTCAATCGACCGCTGGAAGCCTCGGATGTACACCGACCAGCTCTACGCTTCGGCTGGTCAGAGCCGGGTTGTCGGAGCCGCCTGTCGGAATCGAACCGACGACCTAATCATTACGAGTGATTCGCTCTACCGACTGAGCTAAGGCGGCGCAACGGCCGGGCGCGCCCGACCACGCCGGACAATTATAAAGGGACCGATCCGAGGCGAGAAACCGGCTCAGCAGTCCAGCGGGCCCTCCGGCACCTCCCCGGCCACGAGGTAGCCCTCGACCGCGTCGTCGACGCAGGAGTTGCCGGAGCGATAGCCGGTGTGCCCGTCACCGTCGCGCCGCACCAGCACCCCAGACGAGAGTTCGTCGGCGAGCGCCTCGGCCCACGCGAGGGGTGTCGCAGGGTCGCGGGTCGTGCCGACCACCAGGATCGGCGGGGCGCCGGCAGCGTCGAGCACCGGCTGTGTCGCCGGGGCGTCCACCGGCCACGGCGTGCATGAGGCCAACGAGAAGGCGAACATGCGGCCGAACGTCGGTGACGCGGCCAGGAACTCGTCCTCGAGCGTGCGGGCCTCGGCCACCGTGATCTCCTCCTGGGGGTCGAGGCAGTTGACGGCGTAGAGCGCCTCGTAGGAGTTGTCGAGGTAACCCTGCGGGCCGCGACCGAGATAGGCGTCGGCGAACGACAGCAACACCGCGCCGTCCCCCGCGAGCCCTCGGGCGAGCGCGGTGTCGAGACCCTCCCAGCTCCGCCGGTCATACAGCGGCCCCCAGATCCCGTACGCCGCCAGGCCCTGGGTGAGCTCACGACTCGTCCCGGTCGGGATCGGCTCCTCGTCCAACGCGCGCAGGAACGCGGCCACCCGGGCTGTGCCCTCCTCGACGGAGGACCCGAGGTAGCAGCCGTCACGGTTGACGCACTCCTCGACGTACGCCCGCAGCGCCACCTCGAAGCCCTCGGCCTGGATCAGCCCCGTCTCCACCGCCCCCAGCGAGGGATCGACCGCCCCGTCCAGCACCATCCGGCCGACGCGGTCGGGAAAGAGGTCGGCGTACGTCGCGCCCAGGTAGGTGCCGTAGGAGGCGCCGAAGTAAGCGAGGCGAGGCTGTCCCAGCACCGCGCGCACGATGTCCAGATCGCGCGCCGCCTCCTCGGTGGAGACGTGCGCGGCCAGCTGCCCGCTGAGCTCAAGGCAGCCGCGGCCGAAGTCGCGGAGCTGCCGCACGGCCAGCTGCACCTCCGCGGGTCCGTCGGGATCCGGGTCGGCGGCGACGAAGGCGTCCAGCTCGGCATCGGTGAGGCAGTCGACCGGGGTGCTCTCGCCGACCCCGCGCGGGTCGAAGCCGACGATGTCGTACGCCGAGTGCAGCGGCTCGCCGAAGTAGGTCTCATGTCTGACCGCGTACTCGATGCCGGACGCCCCGGGGCCACCCGGATTCACCACGAGGGCTCCGAGCTTCCCGTCGCTGTCCCCGGCCGGCACGCGGACCACCGAGAGCGTGATCGAGCCGCTGGTGGGATCTGCGTAGTCCAGCGGCACCTCCACCCCGGCGCACTCCATGCCCTTCTCGCGGCACGGCCGCCAGTCGACCGTCTGCTGGTAGAAGCCGGCGAGCTCGGGGTCGGGCGCCTGCGTGGGGGGAGTGCTCGCGGACGGCAGCGGACTCGGCTGGGGCCCCGACCACGGGACTCCTGCGCACCCGGCTAGGAGCACGGCGCCCAGCAGCGCCGTCACGGCGGAGGGGACACGCACCCGATGCACCTCGTCACTCGACCCGGAGGCCCACCATCAGCGACTCGAGAGCCAGCAGTGGCGGGACGTTGAACTCCATCATCTGCTCCCGCGCCACACCGATCGCGGTGATGCGTCGCACGTTGCCCTCCGGCGTCGTCGAGCGCGCCAGCGCCACGATCTGCGGCCGCTGCTCCTCGTTGATCAACTGGCTCCCGGCGCCCATCTGAACGAGCACCACGTCGCGATAGACCGACAGCAATTCGGTGAGCTGCCTGTCCACCGCGTCGAGGACCCGGCGCTTGTGCCGTGCCTTCTGCTCGGCGGCCAGGTCGCTGGCCGCCGCCTTGGCCGAGCGGGTGGCCCGGGCCCGCCGGTCGGTGCCGTAGAGCGCCTCGAGATCCCCGCTCTCCTTCGCTGCCAGTGCCTCGATCTGCGCGGCGGCTTCGCTCTCGGCGATGTCCACGAGGTTGGCCGCAGCAGTCATGCACGCCCCGAGGGTCGTCAGCGCCGCGGGCAGCCTCACCACCTCCAGGCGACGGCGCCGGGTCTCCTCGTCGCTAGCCAGCGCCTTGGCCCGGCCGATGTGTCCCTGGCTGGCCCGAGCCGCATGCGCAGCCCGCTCGGCGGTGACGCCCCAGCGGTCCACCAGGAATCCGGCCACCTGCTCCGGGCTGGGAGTGACCAGGCTGACCTGGCGGGTGCGGGACCGGATCGTCACCAGCACGTCCTCGGGCTGCGGGGCACACAGGATCCAGACGGTTCTCGGCGTCGGCTCCTCGAGCGCCTTGAGCAGCGCGTTGCCGGAGCGGTCGTTGAGCCGGTCGGCATCCTCGACGATCGTCACCTGCACCGGCCCCGTGGCGGGCATCAGCGCGGCCTTCGCCACCCACTCCCGGGCGTCGTCGACGCTGATCTGAGCCCTCGCCGGCCGATGCACAGTCACGTCGAGGTTCGAGCCGGCCAGCGTTGTCCGGCAGGCCTCGCACTCACCGCAGCCACCGGCCGAGCACTGCAACGCGGCGGCGAAGGCGACGGCGGCATTGGAGCGTCCCGATCCAGGGGGCCCGGTGAGCAGCCACGCGTGCGACATGCCGTGCCCCGCAGCGGCTGCCGCAAGGGTCTCCGCCACGCGCTCCTGGCCGACCAGGGAGTCCCACACCGTCATCGACTCACCCGGCCGGCCTCCGGCGCCGGGGCGACGTGGCCGACGCCATCGAGCAGCGACGCGACCTTCCGCCGGATGCGGGCCTCGATCTCGTCGGCCGAGAGGCGCGCGTCCAGCACCAGGTAGCGCTCGGGGTCACGCGCGGCGAGACGCAGGAAGTGGTCGCGCACCCGGTGGTGGAAGTCCACCGACTCGCCCTCGATGCGGTCCCGTGTCTCGAAGCGGGTCAGGCCCGTGCCCGGGTCCACGTCCAGGAGCACGGTCAGGTCCGGCCGGAGGTCGCCGGTGGCCCAGCGGGCGATGTGCTCGACCTCGCTGTCGGCGAGGTCCCGGCCGGCGCCCTGATAGGCCAGCGTGGAGTCGACGTAGCGATCCGTGACCACCACCGCGCCCTCGGCCAACGCCGGGGCGATGACCCGCGCCACGTGTTCTGCCTTGTCCGCGGCGTAGAGCAGTGCCTCGGTGCGGTCCGCGAGGGAGCCGGTGGACGGGTCGAGGACGATGCGCCGCACCTGTCGGCCGACGGCGGTGTCGCCGGGCTCGTGGGTGAGCACCACGGCGAAGCCCTCGGCGGACAGCCATTCGTGAAGCCGCGCGGCCTGGGTGGACTTGCCGGCCCCCTCACCGCCCTCGAGGGCAAGGAAACAGCCCGCAGGCGTGCGGTCGGCAGGCGTGCGGTCCGCGTCGCCGGCCGGCTGGTCCGGTCGACGGGAAGTCGGTTGGGTCGGCACGGAGCCCCCTTCGTGGTGGAGCATCAGACGATAGGAGAGCACGCCGACAGCAGTCATGAGCACCGCCGCCGCCAGAATGGTCACCGCGGCGCCGCCGTAACGAATCGTGGGGTCCTCGGAGACCACGACCTCGCCGATCGTGCCGGCCAGCAGCGGGCCGACGGCGAGAACCAGCGCGAGGGCCAACCGGGCCAGGGACCCGACGAAGGCGAACGTCCGGCCGCGGATGGCGTCGGGCACCTCGAGCCCGAGCAGGGTCATCCCGGTCACCCAGGCCACGCCCGCCTGAAACCCGAGCAGCACCGCCAGCGGCGCCACCAACTCCAGGCGCGGCAAGAGCGCCACCGGCACGAGCGTCAGGCCGGCGCCGATGAGCGCCAGCCCGAAGCCCCGGCGGCGGCCGAGTCGGCGCAGTGCCCCCGGCCCCCGCCACAGCCCCAAAGCCATGCCGACGAAGACCGCGCCGAAGAGAAAGCCGTAGCCGGAGTCCCCTCCGCCGAGGTCGGCCACGTGTGTGCGCGAGAGACCGACGACAACCCCACCGGCGGCGAAGGCGCCCACCATCCCGAGCACCAGCCCGCGGACCAGCGGTGTGCGGCCCACGTAGGACCAGCCTTCCCACACCACCCGCACCAGCCCCTTGCTGTGGGTCTCAGCGGGACCGCTGGGGATGGCTCGCAGCCTCGCGATGACCAGCCCCGAGACGATGAACGAGGCGCCATTGATGTAGAGGGCGGCATCGATCGAACCTCGCTCGAAGGTGCCCATCAGCCCCGGGGCCTCACGGTCGACGAAGGTCAGCGCGGAGAAGAACGCGGCCGCAGGGACCGCGGAGCCGTACGTCGTGGCCAGGCTGAGCTGGTTGGCTGCCTCCAACCGGTCCGTCGGGACGAGGTTGGGCAACGTGGCGTCCTTCGCCGGCGACCAGACGAGGGTGACGATCTCGACCAGCACGGTCACGACGAAGACCCACCACAAGGTCCCCACCAGCGGGATCGTCAGGAACAGCAGGCCGCGCAGGTAGTCGCCCCAGACGAGGGTGACACGTCGATCGAGCCGGTCGGCCACGTAGCCGGCCAGCGGCCCGACCACGATCGCCGGGAGCACCCGGAGGAACAGGACGCCGGCGATCGCGAAGTTCTTCGCGGCGTACCCGTCGGCGAGCTGGTTCGCCATCGCCGTCAGCGCGAGCAGGCCGAGCCAGTCCCCCAGGCTCGAGAGGCCCAGGCCCAGCCACAGCTTGCGGAAGGCCGGGATGTGCAGGACGGAGCCCAGGCCCGGCGTCTCCCCTGCGTCCACCGGGCCCACCTTAGAGCGCGCGAGGTCGACTCCCCCGGTGGCGGCTACCTCCACCCGCTGTCGAGGCCCGGCCGTGCCCCGATTGTGACCGCCGACCCGGACCATGGGGGGCCACGATCAGCGGCCGGTCTCGGCCTTCGGCGCGGTCGCCTTCCTCGCCGTCGTCCTCGTGGCGGGGGCCTTCTTTGCCGGGGTCTTCTTGCCAGTCGTCTTCTTGGCGGCCGGCTTCTTGGCGGCGCTCTTGGCAGGAGCCCTCTTGGCGGCCTTCTTCGCCGGCCCCTTGGCCCGCCGGTCGGCGAGCAGCTCGGCGGCCCGCTCGAGGCTGATCCGCTCGGGATCCTCTGCCCGAGGGATCGTGGCGTTGAACTCCCCGTCGGTGACGTAGGGGCCGAAGCGACCGGCCTTGAGCGTGATCATGGCCCCCGTCGCCGGGTCCGCGCCGACTTCACGTCCGGGGCTGGCCGCCGCCCGTCCGCGCTGCTTGGGCTGGGCGTAGATCGCCAGAGCCTCCTCGAGGGTGATGGTGAGCAGTTGCTCCTCCGAAGGGAGCGTCCGCGAGTCCGTGCCCTTCTTCAGGTAGGGGCCATAGCGGCCGTTCTGCGCGGTGATCTGCTCGCCAGTGCCCGGCTCCGCGCCCACGACCCGTGGCAGCGTCAGCAGCCGCAGCGCATCCCCCAGCGTCACCGTCTCCACCGACATCGTCTTGAACAGCGACGCGGTGTGCGGCTTGCGGGACTTCGGCGCGTCCTCGGGCAGCACCTCGGTGACGTAGGGACCGAAGCGACCGTTGCGGGCCACGATCATCAGCCCGGAGTCCGGGTCGGGACCGAGCTCCCGGTCCACCCCGGTCGGGGAGGCCAGCAGCTCGCGAGCCTTGTCCACGGTGAGCTCGTCAGGCGGCAGGTCCTCCGGGACGTTGCCGCGGTTGGCGTCCTCGTCCTCGACATAGGGGCCGTAGCGGCCCACCCGGAGCACGATTCCCTCGCCGATCGGGAAGGTGGACAGCTCGCGGGGGTCGATGTCCCCGAGCTCGCTGACCAGCTTCTTGAGCCCGTCGTGGCGACCGGAGCCGAAGTAGAACTCGGCCAGCTCGGAGATCCGGTCCTTGCGGCCCGCGGCGATCTCGTCGAGCACGTCCTCCATCCCGGCGGTGAACTCGTAGGAGACCAGCCGAGGGAAGTGCTCCTCCAGCAGCCGCACCACCGAGAACGCCAGCCAAGCCGGCACCAGCGCGGTGCCCTTCTTGTAGACATAACCACGATTGAGGATGGTCCCGATGATCGAGGCGTACGTGGAGGGACGGCCGATCTCCCGGTCCTCGAGCTCCTTGACCAGGCTGGCCTCGGTGTAGCGGGCCGGTGGCTTGGTCTGGTGGCCGACCGCCCGCAGGGCCGCCGCGGAGACGGCATCCCCTTGGGCGACGTCCGGCAGCCGGGTCTGCGAGTCGTCGGCCTCGGTGTCCGGGTCGTCGGAGCCCTCGACGTAGGCCTTGAGGAAGCCGTGGAAGGTGATCACCCGCCCGCTCGCGGAGAACACCACGTCCTCGCCGGTGCTGGCCGTCCCGCCGAGCCTGATGGTGACGGAGCGCCCCTGGGCGTCCTTCATCTGCGAGGCCACCGTGCGCATCCAGATCAGCTCGTAGAGGCGGAACTCGTCGCCGCTCAACCCGGTCTGCGCCGGCGTGCGGAAGTGCTCGCCGGCAGGGCGGACGGCCTCGTGGGCCTCCTGGGCGTTCTTCACCTTCGACTGGTAGGCGCGCGGTGCGTCGGGGAGATACTCGGCGCCGAAGAGCTCGCGCACCTGGTCCCGGGCAGCACCCACCGCGGTGCCCGACAGCGTGATCGAGTCGGTCCGCATGTAGGTGATGAAGCCGTTCTCGTAGAGCCGCTGCGCCACCGACATCGTCCGCGAGGCCCCGAAGCCGAGCTTGCGCGAGGCCTCCTGCTGGAGCGTCGTGGTCCGGAACGGCGCGTAGGGCTTGCGCGTGTAAGGCCGGGACTCCACCGAGCGCACCTCGAAGGTGCTCTCATGCATCGCCTCGGCCAGCGTCTCGGCGCGGGCGCGGTCGAGATGGGTCACCTTCGAGCCGGCTCCGGTCGCCTCCGCCTTGAGCGCGCCGTCGGGTCCGAAGTCGGAGCCCCGGGCCACCCGGAGACCGTCCACGGACTGCAGCTTGGCGGGGAACATCCGCTCCGCGTGCTGCTCGCCGGCGTCGAAGGTGCCTTCGAGATCCCAGTACGACGCGACGCGGAACCGGATCCGCTCCCGCTCCCGGTCGACGACCAGGCGGGTCGCCACCGACTGCACCCGTCCGGCCGACAGCCGCGGCATGATCTTCTTCCACAGCACCGGCGAGATCTCGTAGCCGTAGAGCCGGTCCACGATCCGGCGGGCCTCCTGAGCCTCCACGAGGTCGTGATCGAGCTCGCGGGGGTTGTCCACGGCCTGCTGGATCGCCTGTGGGGTGATCTCGTGGAAGACCATGCGGCGCACCGGCACCCGCGGCTTCAGCTCGTCCTGGAGGTGCCAGGCGATCGCCTCGCCCTCCCGGTCCTCGTCGGTGGCCAGGTAGAGCTCGGAGGCCTCCCGCAGCAAGCCCTTGAGCTTCTTCATGTGCGGCTTCTTGTCCCGGGACACGACGTAGTACGGCTTGAAGTCGTGGTCCACGTCCACGCCCAACCGGGCCCAGGTCTCCCCCTTGATCGCGGTGGGCACATCCGCGGCGTCCTTGGGCAGATCGCGGATGTGCCCGATCGAGGACTCCACGACGTAGTCGGAGCCCAGGTAGCCGCCGATCGTCTTCGCCTTCGCCGGCGACTCGACGATCACCAGCTTGCGGTCGCCGGCCGTCGTCCCCGCCGCCGAGCCCTTCGTTGCCACCGATCCAACCTCTCCCGAGCCTGCCGCATGCCCGTCCGGCAATGCGACGACAAAGGCTAGCCCTCGTTGTCAAGCCCCCTGCACCGGTCTCACCGGGGACGGCTCGCCGGCCGCACCGGACGCCTATCCACCACGCACCCGACAATGGCCAGGTGACCCGCCCCGATCCACCGCTGCCGGAGGTGACCGCCGAGGACGTGGCGCGCGCCGCCGCCGCGCTCCGCTCCGTCGTCTCTCCCACGCCGCTGGAGCCCAACGAACGTCTCTCCCGACTCACCGGTGCCCGGGTGCTCCTCAAGCGGGAGGACCTGCAGCCCACCCGCTCCTACAAGGGCCGAGGGGCCTACACCTTCCTCTCCCGGCTGACGCCGGCGCAGCGGGAGGCGGGGGTCGTGTGTGCCAGCGCGGGGAACCACGCCCAGGGGGTCGCCTTCGCGTGCGCCCGCTCCGGCGTACATGCGCGCATCTATCTCCCCCGCACGACACCGCGACAGAAGCGCGACCGCGTCGCCGCCCTCGGCGGTGCGGCGGTGGAGGTGGTGGTCCAGGGGGACACCTACGACGATGCCGCGGCCCTCGCCGCCGCCGACGCGGCGACCCGGGGCGCCACCCTGGTGCCCGCCTTCGACCACCCCTACACCGTGGCAGGCCAGGGAACGGTGATGGTCGAGGTGATTAGGCAGCTTGGACGGGCCCCCGACGTCGTCGTGCTGCCGGTGGGTGGCGGTGGGCTGATCGCCGGCAACCTGATCTGGCTCGCCGAGCATGCCCCCCGGACCCGGGTGGTCGGGGTGGAGCCGGCCGGTGCGGCTTCGATGGCCGCGGCCGTGGCGGCGGGTGGGCCGGTCGACCTGGCCTCGGTCGAGGGCTTCGTGGACGGCGCCGCGGTGCGCCGCGTGGGTGAGCTCACCCACCGCGTCGTGGCCAGGTATCACCCCGATCTCCTGGCTGTCGCCGAGGGCCAGGTCTGCGTGGAGATGCTCGAGCTCTACCAGGTGGACGGGATCATCGCCGAACCCGCGGGCGCCCTCGCCCCGGCGGCGCTGCCCCAGCTCGCACCGCAGCTCGGACCGGAGGGCGGCACGGTCGTGTGCGTCCTCTCTGGCGGGAACAACGACGTGAGCCGGTACGCCGAGGTCGTCGAGCGCGCCCTGGTGCACACCGGACGCAAGCACTACTTCCTCGTCGAGTTCCCCCAGGAGCCGGGGGCACTGCGCCGCTTCCTCGACGACGTGCTCGGGCCCGACGACGACATCACGCTCTTCGAGTACGTCAAGCGCAACAACCGCGAGACCGGGCCCGCCCTGGTCGGCATCGAGCTGGGGTCGCCGGAGGACCTGAACCCGCTGCTTGCACGCATGGAGGCCGCGCCGCCCCGGGTTGAGCGGATCCCCCCCGACAGTCCGCTCTTCGGCTTCCTGCTCTGATCGGCGTCCGGCCCGCGCGCGCCGCTCAGGAGCTCGGAGGCTCGAGGAACCCCTCGGCCAGCAGCTCGCGGACCATCCGCGCCTGCTCGGCGACCGGCAGGGGGTCCTCGGCCAACAGCGTGGCGATCGCCTCGAAGAGGCCTCCGGCGGGCAGGTCCCCGTCGCTGGCCCCGACCAGGGCCGCCTCGACGGTGTCGACCCGGCGGGCTCGGCGCATCCCGCGCCGTTGCCGCAGCACGATCACCTCCGGGTCCTCCGCACCGGGGCGTCCCACCGCCTCCTGCCGTACGTCGGGGCGAGCCCGCCACGCCTGCGCCAGGAGCTGGGCGTCCTCGGCCGAGGGCAACCACCCGGAGCGCTCGGCCCAGGCGGTCACCTCGCGAGCCAGCGGCTGCTCGACCTCGAAGGGCCACTCCTCCAGCCGCACCGACGGCGCGGATCGCCCGGCGTGCAGCAGCGCCAGCCAGCCGAAGCCGACCCCGGTCACCTGCTGGTCGGCGAACCAGCCCAGCCAGGCGTCGTAGCGCCGCGCGTAGTCCTCGGACCGGTCGTGCCCGGCGTCGCGCAGCCAGAGCTCGACGTACTCCGCCGGGTCGGCGACCTCGCGTTGCACCACCCAGGCGTCGCATCGGGTGCCGGCGAGCCACTCGGCAACGCGCTCACCCCACGGGCGGCCGGTGTGCTGGACCCAGTTGGCCAGGATCAGCGCCAGACCGCCGTCGGCGAGGTGCTCGGGTGCTCCGGTCACCACGCGCCGCACCATCTCGTCCCCGGGGAGCCCGGAGTCGCGGTAGACCAGCCGCTCGCCGGTGCCCGGCGAGACCACGAACGGGGGATTGGCGACGACGAGGTCGAAAGACTCCCCTCGGACCGGGGTGTAGAGGTCGCCCTCGCGCAGGTCGAGGCGCACACCGTTGAGGTCGGCGTTGAGCCGGGCCATCGCCAGTGCCCGACGGTTGACGTCGGTGGCCACGACACCGCTGGCGTGCCGGGCGAGGTGCAGGGCCTGGACGCCGGAGCCGGTGCCGAGGTCGAGGGCACGGTCGACGGCGCCACGCGGCGTCAGCTGGGCCAACGTCGACGAGGCGGCGCTGATCCCCAGCACGTGGTCGGCCGGCACCCGTGGCGGCGACCCGTCCAGCCCCGGCGTGAGGTCGCTGACCACCCACCACCGGTCGTCGTCGGCGGCGTAGGGTCGCACGTCCACGCGTGCCCGCACCGACCCCACCGAGCGCTCCAGCAGCCCGGCGACGCAGAGCGGGTCGACGAGCCCCGGCAGGGCTCGCTCTGCGGCGTCGGCCGGCACCACCGCCTGCAGGGGCCAGAGCCGCACCAGCGTCTCCAGCGCCGTGCCAGCGGCGGTGACACGCATCCCCGGCGTGGTCTCGTTGCGGGCCAGGGCGGCGTGGGCGGTGGGGCCCAGAACTCCGGCCACGCCGTCGTAGTCGAAGCTGGCCTCGGCCAGGGCCTCGCGGAGGCGGGTGACGACGTCGGGAGGGAGGAGGTCCATGCTGCCGAGACTAGGGCGAGCGCGGACCCCGATGCCCAGACGGCCGAGCCGCCCCCGATCGGGAGGATCGAGGGCGGCTCGTGTGCCACCTGCCGGGGTCCGTCAGACGGACGCGGTGGTCGTTGCGGCGGTGTCCTCGATCGCGACCGGACGCCGCTTCGAGATGTAGACGGCCACCACGATGATCACCAGCGCCACGACGGCGATGCTGATCCGAACCGGCGTGTTCGCGCTGTCCCCGACGCTGAGCTGGACGACGGCGGCCGCGATCAGCAGCGACACCAGGTTCATCACCTTCAGCAGCGGGTTGATGGCCGGGCCGGCGGTGTCCTTGAAGGGGTCGCCCACCGTGTCACCGATCACCGTGGCCTCGTGGGCCGGGGAGCCCTTGCCGCCGTGGTTGCCGTCCTCGACGAGCTTCTTGGCGTTGTCCCAGGCACCACCGGAGTTGGCCAGGAACACCGCCATCAGGGTGCCCGTGCCGATGGCGCCGGCCAGATAGCCGGCGAGCGGCCCGACACCGAGGCCGAAGCCCACCGCGATGGGAGCGAAGATCGCCAGCACCCCCGGAGTCGCGAGTTCGCGCAGCGAGTCGCGGGTGCAGATGTCGACAACCTTGCCGTACTCCGGCCGTCCGGTGCCTTCCATGATCCCGGGGATCTCCCGGAACTGCCGGCGCACTTCGAAGACCACGGCTCCGGCGGCGCGGCCCACCGCGCTGATCGCCAGCCCCGAGAAGAGGAACACCACTGCGGCGCCGATCAGCAGCCCGACCAGCACGTCCGGGCTCGCCACCGAGAAGTCGCCGAAGTCGAAGACCTCGCCGGCCTCGGCCAGCGCGGTGCCGATCGCGTCGGTGTAGGAGCCGAAGAGCGCCGTGGCAGCGAGCACCGCCGTGGCGATCGCGATGCCCTTGGTGATCGCCTTGGTCGTGTTGCCGACGGCGTCGAGCTCGGTGAGGATCGCCGCGCCGTTCTCGTCCACGTCGCCGGACATCTCGGCGATGCCCTGCGCGTTGTCCGAGACCGGGCCGAAGGTGTCCATGGCCACGATCACGCCGACCGTGGTCAGCAGCCCACATCCGGCCAGCGCCACGGCGAAGAGCGAGACGATGACGGTTCCGGTGCCCAGCAGGAAGGCGCCGAAAACCGCGGCGCCGACGGTGAGGGCGGTGAAGACCGCGGACTCGAAGCCCACCGACAGCCCGGAGAGGATCACAGTCGCCGCGCCGGTGAGGGAGGTCTGGCCGACGTCCTTGACCGGCCGGTGGTCGGTGCCGGTGTAGTAGCCGGTCAGCGACAGGATCACCGCCGCCAGCACGATCCCGATCAGGACCGCGACCGTGGCGATCACGCGGGGGTCGCCGTCGGCGGCGATGCCGTTGGCGAGCTCCCCGAAGGTGCCGGGAAGGTAGATGAAGGCGGCCAGCGTGCTCAGCACCGCGGAGATTCCCGCCGACAGGTAGAACGAGCGGTTAATGGTCGTCAGGCCGCCCTCCCCGGCCCGGGGCCGGGTGAGGAAGACGCCGACGATCGCCGTCAGCGCGCCGATCGCCGGGACGATCAGCGGGAACACCAGCCCCTTGTCTCCGAACGCCGCCGAACCCAGGATCAGGGCGGCGACCAGGGTCACCGCGTAGGACTCGAAGAGGTCGGCCGCCATGCCAGCGCAGTCACCCACGTTGTCACCGACGTTGTCCGCGATCGTCGCGGCGTTGCGCGGGTCGTCCTCAGGGATGCCCGCCTCGACCTTGCCGACCAGGTCGGCTCCGACGTCCGCGGCCTTGGTGAAGATGCCGCCGCCGACACGCATGAACATCGCCAGCAGGGCGGCCCCGAAGCCGAAGCCCTCGAGGACGGTCGGCGCGTCGCCACCGTAGATCACCACGACGAGGGCCGCGCCCAGCAGCCCCAGCCCGACGGTGGCCATGCCGACGACGCCGCCGGTGCGGAAGGCGACTCGCATGGCCGGGTCGCGCCCCTCGGACTGGGCGGCCGCGGCGACGCGCACGTTGGCGCGCACGGCCAGCCACATCCCGAGGTAGCCGATCGAAGCGGAGAACCCGGCGCCGCCGATGAACGCCACCGAGCGGCCGATCCGCACGCTCATGTCGTCGGCGGGCAGGACCAGGAGCAGCAGGAACGCCACGACGGCGAAGATGCCGAGCGTCCTGAACTGTCGGGTGAGGTACGCCGAGGCACCCTCCTGCACCGCGTGCGCGATTTCTTGCATCTTCTGCGTGCCCTCACCGGCGGCGAGCACCTGCGACCGGAACACCAACGCCATGGCCAGCGCGACGAGCGCGACGACACCGACGACGAGTACCAGGCTGAGGTTGCTGCCGGAGAGGTCCACGGCCCCGGCGCCCATGGCGCTCAAGGAATTCCGGGACATTCATTTCCTCCGATTTCGGGCGCGACGCCCTTCGAGACTGCGACGGTCCAACGGTGCCAGAAGCCGGCCGATCGCGGTGTGACCTGAGGCACGAGTCGGGGCGGAGATGCGCGAGGATCTGGTTTTCAGCGCCGCCAGGACATGGTGAGAACGGTCTCCTCACCGTCGTGAACCACCTCGAGCTCCTGGCACAGCCCGCGGACGAGCGCCCAGGGCTCCAGACCCATGCCTTCGAACTGGCTGTCGGTCTCGTTCACGGCCCCGGAAACGGTGGCGGAGAATCCCTCGCGCGAGCGGAGCCGCACCTGCACGCGCGCGTCCTCCGCCCCGTCTGGATCACCCCCGACGCGGGAGCGACCCTCGACCTGGGCGCCGATCATCACCGCGCACGCCTCGCCCACCGCGAGCCGGATCTCCTCGATCAGCGCGTCCTCGCAATCGGCGCGCCGAGCGACGGCCGCGGCGATGAGCCGCACGGTGCGCACCAAGGCCGGGTCTCGCGCGATGGTGATCGAGACCTCGGGCTCAGGCCTCGCCAGGACCGTCATGGCTTCTGAGCCGTCGCCTCGGCCTGGGAGGAATGGATGGCGAACACCTTGCCGAGGCCGGTGATCCGGAAGATCTTGAGCAGGCGCTCCTGGGTGCAGACCAACTCCAGGGAGCCCTCGTGGGTTCGCACCCGCTTGAGTCCCCCGACGAGAACGCCCAGGCCAGTCGAGTCCATGAACTCGACCTTCTCCAGGTCGATGACCAGGTCCTTCTCGCCCTCGTCGACGAGGCCGGTGATGCGCTCGCGGAGCTTGGGCGCGGTGTAGACGTCGATCTCACCGCCCACCTCGATGATGGTGCGGCCATTCTCCTGACGCGTCTCGAGAGACAGGTCCACGGCTTCTCCTCCGTGCTCGCACACAACTAAAGGCGGACCAGCAGGTGATCCGCGCGCCCTTCATTCAACCACGTCGCGCACACTGGCCGGGTGGTCAGCACCCCGGCGCCTCTCGCCGCACCGCTCGGTCGCCTCCTCCGGCGAGGCGCCCGCGACGAACGGCTGACCCACACCGAGGTCGTCGCGGCACGGACCGGGACCAGGATGCCGTGGCCCGCCTGGGCTCCACCAGTCCTGGTCGAGGCCTGGCGCACGCAGGGTGTCGCGGAGCCGTGGGCGCACCAGGTGGAGGCGGCGGTGGCGGCGCGCGCGGGAAGCCACGTGGTGCTGGCCACCGGGACGGCCTCGGGCAAGTCGCTCGCCTTCCAGCTGCCGGCGCTCGAGGCAGTGCTCTCGGCCCGTCGTCCCGGCGGCCGCCGAGGCGCCTCGGTGCTCTACCTGTCGCCCACCAAGGCGCTGGCGCAGGACCAGCTGCACGCCCTCTCTGTGCTGAAGGTGCCCGGTCTCGCGGCCTGCACCCACGACGGCGACACCCCACGGGAGCAACGGGACTGGGCGCGCGACCATGGGGAGTACCTGCTGACGAACCCCGACATGCTGCACCGGTCCCTGCTTCCCACCCATGACCGATGGGCGCGGTTCCTCTCACAGCTGCGCTACGTCGTGGTCGACGAGTGCCACCACTACCGCGGGGTCTTCGGGGCGCACGTGGCCCTGGTGATGCGCCGGCTGCGTCGGGTCTGTGCCGCCTACGGCGCCTCGCCGACGTTCGTTCTGGCCTCGGCAACGGTCTCGGAGCCGGAGGTGTCCGCCTCGCGGCTCATCGGGCTCCCAGTGCACGCCGTCACCCGCGACGCCTCCGCGCGGGGCACGGTGACGCTGGGACTGTGGGAGCCGGCCTTCGCCAGCCATGCCGGCGAGAACGGCGCCCCCGTCCGGCGCCCGGCCACCGCGGAGGTCGCCGACCTGCTCGCCGACCTGGTCGTCGACGGCATCCGGACGCTGGCCTTCGTGCGCTCGCGCCGCGCGGCCGAGTCGGTCGCCCTCACCACAGCCCGCCTGGTCGACGCCGCCGTCCCGGGTCTGTCTGAGCGGGTCGCGGCCTACCGGGGTGGCTATCTTCCCGAGGACCGCCGGCAGCTGGAGGCGTCGCTGCGCAGCGGCGATCTGCTGGGGGTCGCCGCCACGAACGCCCTCGAGCTCGGCATCGACGTCTCCGGACTGGACGCGGTGCTCCTCGCCGGCTTCCCCGGAACGCGCGCTGCGATGTGGCAGCAGGTCGGCCGGGCAGGACGGAAGGGATCCGACGCGCTGGCGGTGCTCGTGGCCCGCGACGACCCACTCGACACCTACCTCGTGCACCATCCCGAGGCCCTGGTGGGAACCGCCGTGGAGTCGATCGTCTTCGACCCCGGGAACCCGCACGTGCTGGGTCCGCATCTCTGCGCCGCGGCGGCGGAGCGGCCCCTGACCGAGGCGGATCTGCCGCTGTTCGGTCCGCATGCGCGCGCAGCGCTGGACGCCCTGACCACGGGGGGGCTGCTGCGCCGACGCAGCGCCGGCTGGTTCTGGACCGACCGCCGCCGCGCCTGCGACCTCGCGGACCTGCGCTCCACGGGCGGGCCGCCGGTCCACCTCGTCGAGGCCGGGACCGGGAGGGTGATCGGCACTGTCGACGACGCCGCCGCGCACACCACGGTGCACCGGGGGGCGGTGTATCTGCACCAGGGAGAGACCTACCTCGTGGAGGACCTCGACCTCGAGGACCGGGTGTCCCTCCTCGTGCGCGCCGACCCGGGTTACGCCACCACGGCACGGGAGGTGACCGACATTGCGGTTCTCGGGGAGGACTCCGCCCTCACCTGGGGCGCGGCCCGGCTGGCCTTCGGGTCGGTCCGGGTCACGCGCCAGGTGGTGTCGTTCCTCAAGCGGCGGGTCCCGTCCCACGAGGTCATCGCCGAGGAGCCCGTCGAGCTGCCGGAGCGGCTGCTGGAGACCAAGGCGATGTGGTGGACGTTGCCGCCCGAGGTCGTCGAGGCGTCCGGGTTGGCGCACGCTGACCTCCCCGGGGCGGCCCACGCCGCCGAGCACGCCTCCATCGGGCTGCTGCCGCTCTTCGCGACCTGCGACCGCTGGGACATCGGCGGTGTGTCCACGGCCCTGCACCCCGACACCGGGCGACCCACCGTGTTCGTCTACGACGGCCACCGCGGGGGGGCCGGCTTTGCCGAGCATGGCTACCGCAGGGCCCGCGCCTGGCTGGAGGCCACCCGCACCACCATCGCGAGCTGTGCCTGCGAGGCGGGATGCCCCTCCTGCGTGCAGTCGCCCAAGTGTGGCAACGGCAACGCCCCCCTGGACAAGCAGGGCGCGGTGCGGCTCTTGGACCTGGTGCTCCGGGAGGCCTCCTGACGAGGGCGCCGTGGGGCGTGCTGACGAGGGCGCCGTGGGGCGGCGATGGGCCGCTTCCTCGTGGCCGGACACCGGCCCGGCGCGGGCGCGGGCGTGCACCGACACGGTGCCCCAGCCGATCAGGGGGGTGAGCACGGAGACCTCCACGGACACCTGCTCGCCGTCGGTCTTGCAGGCAACCAGCCGGGCACGGTTGCCGTCGGCGACCGCCGCCGCCGCCGGGCATGCCGGGCGCTGGGCCTGGATGGCTCCCGCCGCCGCCAAGGCGGCCAGGTCGGCCGCCGCCGATGCCCGGCGGTGCTCCACGAGCAACCGCCCGAGGATGGCGGCAACCAGGGCCGCGACGGTGACGGCGGCGACAAGGACGACGACGATCAGCGACGCGGACCCCGCCTGGGCACGGTCGCGTGGGGCTCCCGATGGGGTGGGCCGCCCGGGGAGCGGTCGGCGGCTGGGGGACCGGCCGGTCATCGTGGCTCACGGGCGGCGATGGAGTCCGCGCTCACCGTGACTCCGGGGAGGAACCCGAAGATCCCTCCGGGGCCACGCACCACGACGCTCGCCGAGACCCGCACCCGGTCCGGCCCCCGCGTGACCGTGAACGTGGTCCGCTCGGGCGCGACCCGCCGACCGTATCCCAGTGCGGCGGCGTCGGACTCTCCGCGGGCCGCGACCCGGGCCACCTCCCGGGTCGCGTCCACGACCCTGACCTGTGTCGCGGCGACGGAGACCAGCCACACCAGGCCGACGGCCACCGCCACCAGGAGCGGGAGGACGGCGGCGGTCTCGGCGGCCACCGCGCCCCGATCGCGACCGGTGGTGGCCGCGGAGACGAGTCGCTCGGCCGACCGCCTCAACGGCGGCGGCGTCGCGTCGGCCCGAGCCTTGCCCGCCTCCGCGGCCCCGGCGCTCATCGGTCAGCCGACCCCGACCATGCTCATGAAGAACTCGATAAGCCGCTGGAGCAGCTGCTGCCCGAAGTCGCTGGTCAGCAGCTTGATCAGCACGCCGGCCAGCCCGACGCCGCAGGCGGTGACGGCGGCGTACTCAGCGCTGGCCGCGCCGACCTGGGTGCGCACCCGGGCGTTGGGGGAGCGGCGCAGCGAGCCGAGGGGACGGGCCGAGTCGGGGCGGATCGCATGCGAGCCGCGCTGGCTGGGCTGACCGAGCCGGCCGACGGGCCCGGTCGTCGCGAGCGGCGCGAGGGCACGTGTGGACATAGGTTCTCCTCCTGTGCGGTCCGGCTTGGCCGGAGCGTGGGGTGTTGGACGCGATGACTCTCGCCCGCGGCGCGGCGCGCGGCGACCGGCGCTGAGCGACCTGCGGAGAGAGCCGGGGAGGCGCCACCTGGGGATGCCTGTCGGCTGGCCGGCGGGTCTCCTCACCCGGCGAGGAGACCGGCGGCGGCGCCTGCCACGAGGGGCACGACCCCGACCAGAACGAAGGCGGGCAACAGGCACGCGGCCAGCGGAGCCGCGGCCTTGACCTCGACCTGGCGAACCCTGGCGGCGACCTCGGCCCGCTGCGCGGCTCGCAGGTCCTCGGCCAGCCTTCGCAGAGCGTCCACAACCGGCGCGCCGCTGTCGCTGGCGCGCCGCAGCGCCGTGCCGAGGCGCTCGAGACCCGGGTCTCGAGCCAGATCGGCCCAGACCTCGCCTGGGTCCGCGCCGAGGCGCAGTCGGTAGAGGGGCCCGCGCAACTCCTCCTCCAGCGGACCGCCCAGGGCGCGTGCTATCCGACCGAGCGCGTCCGCCGGCGGCGCCCCGGCGGCCACGGTGGCCAGCAGCAGGTCGACGGCGGACGGCAGCGCGGTGCGGACCTGCGCCGACCGCTGGCGGGTGGCCGCACCCTCCCACCGCCTGCTGCGCCACCACACCGCCGCGGCCACGGGACCGACGAGCACCCAGCCGACGCTTCCGGGGACCAGCAGGGGCACGGCCAGAGTGGCTGCGCTCACGGCAAGCAGCCGGGGGCGCAGCGGTGAGGGACAGCCCGGGCGTCGGGGGGCTCCGGACGGCGCAGCGCGCGGCAGCGGTGCCGCGCCCCGGAGGGCGAGTGCCACCGCGAGGGCCGCCAGGCACGCCGCGACGACGCTCACACCAGGCTTCCGTCAAGCGCGGCCACGGCAATCCGGTCGATCCACCACAGCCCGGCGGCGCCGAGCGCGATGCCGCCCGCGAGGCAGCCCAGTCCCGGCAGCGTGTCGAAGAGGAACCGCCAGGGATCGGCACCCACTCCCTGGGCAGCCACCAGAACCACGACGGGCAGCAGCGCCACCAGCCGGGCGGTAGCCCGGGCGGAGGCGAGCTCGCCGTCGAGAGCCTGGCGCACCGACTGCTGGACCCGCAGCGTCTCCACGAGCTGCTCCACGGCAAGAGCCAGCCCACTGCCCGTCGCCGAGCACAGCTCCCAGGCCGCGGCCAGCGTCCCCAGCGCCTCACTGCCCGGCGTCCTCGCCAGCCGTCGGTACGCCGCGGGCACGTCCGCACCGAGCCGGGCGGCAGCGGCGACGGTGGCCGCCTCCGGCCAGGTCGCCGCGGCCCGGCCGAGTGCCGCGACCGGAGGCTGCCCGGCTCGCAGCTCGCCCAGGAGCGACTCGGCGTAACTGAGCGCGTGGCCGCGGCGGTCCGCCGCCCTGCGCAGCCGCGCGCTCCTGCGCAGGGCCCCGGCGAGGCTCGCGCCGGCGAGCACCACGATCGCCACCAGCGTCAGGCGGACCCCGTCGAGTCCGGCCGCCACGGCTCCACCGGCGCCGATCAACAGTGCGGCGAGCACCGCGGTGGCCACGGTGTCGGGTCGGGAACGCTCCCCCGGTGCCGGCCCGCCGGAACCGCCGCGCCGAGCCGCGGCCCGAAGCGAGGCAGGCCGCCCAAGCAGCAGCGCGGCCGCGGCCGCGGCCCCTCCCAGCGCGAGCAGCTCCACCCCGGTCACCGCCCTCGGAGGCGCTCGGCGAGGCCACCCGCCGCGGCATGCTCGACCACGCCTCCCGAAGGGTCGAACGAGACCGCCGGCGCGACCGAGACACCTCCACGGGGCTCGCGGAGGATCACTGCGACTTCGGCGACGCGACGACGGCCGTCGCGGCCCCGCTCGCAGTGCACGACGAGATCGAGGGCCGCCGCGAGCTGGCTGTGTATGGCCGGCAGGGGAAGGCCGGCGGCGAGGGCCAGCCCCTCGAGCCGGGGCAGCACGTCGGCCGCCGAGTTCGCGTGCACAGTCCCGCAGCCGCCCTCGTGGCCGGTGTTCAGAGCAGCGAGGAGGTCGATGACCTCCGCTCCCCGGACCTCTCCCACGACCAGCCGGTCGGGGCGCATCCGCAGGGCCTGGCGCACCAGGGTCCGCAGGTCGACCTGGCCGGCACCCTCGACGTTGGCCGGACGAGCCTCCAGGCCGACCACGTGCGGATGGTCGGGTCTCAGCTCGGTGGTGTCCTCGGCGATCACCAGGCGCTCGCCGGGGTCCACCGCGGACAGCAGGGCGTTGAGCAGCGTGGTCTTTCCCGAGCCCGTGCCTCCGGTGATCAGGAACGAGAGCCGGTTCTCCACCATCAGCCGCAGCAGCGAGCGCCCCTGAGGCGGCAGGGACCCGTGGTCGACGAGCTCCTGCAGCGTGAACGCCCGCCGCCGCGGGACCCGCAGGGAGATGGTGGTGCCGGTGCGGGCGACGGGGGTCAGCACCGCATGCATCCGGGTGCCGTCGGGCAGGCGCAGATCGACGTAGGGGGTTGCGTCGTCGAGGCGCCTGCCCGCAGTGGCCGCCAGCCGCTGCGCGAGCCGGCGCACCGCAGCGTCGTCGGGGAATCGGACGCCGGTCGGCTCCAGCCCTCGGCCTCGGTCCACATAGACCGCGCCGGGGCCGTTGACCAGGACGTCGGTGACCGCCTCGGCGCGGAGCAGGGGCTCCAGGGGACCAGCCCCCGCCACGTCGCGGCGCAGCAGGTCCAGGACGGTGAGAACAGTGGCATCGCCCACCGGCCGTCCGCTGCCCCGCAGCACCGCGGCGACCATCTCGGGCGTGGGGGCGGCCCCCATCCGGGCGAGACGATCGCGCACGTGGTCGACCGCCTCGTCGAGGTCCGGCCCGCCAGCATCGACGGGCACCCTCACGAGCGCGCCGCCACGCCGGTCACGCCCGAAGCAGGCAGCCCGCAGCCGGACAGCACGTCTCGCGCCGCCCGCCGCAGGGGTGATCGCCGACCGAAGACCGGACCGACCCCGAGGTCGAGGTGCTCGGCGAGGCGTCGTTGGTCAGGCACCTGCGCCAGCAGGGGGAGCCCCACGGCTCGTGCGACGTCCTCCGCCCTCGCGGCGTCGGGTCGCCGGCAGCGCACCACGGCACCCACCGCGGTGCTCTCGGCCCGGACCTGGGCGGCGGCGCGAGCCGCGGCCGCGACCTGCGCTAGCCCGGGCGCGACGATGAGGAGCACCCGGTCGCACCGTGCTAGGGCCTCCCTCGTCCAGGTCGGCACGGGCCGGGGGATGTCGAGGACCACACAGTCGTGACCGCGGGTCGCGGCGGCGACGACCTCGCGGACGAGGACAGGCGACACCTCGCCGCGGGCGGCAGCGGACCAGTCGGCGTCGGACCAGTCCAGGACCCCGGGACCGTCGCGCCGGGGCAGGGCCTCACGCAGCGACCGGGCCCCGAGGCGGCCAGGCGCCTCGGCGAGCTCGGACCAGGACACGCCGTCCGCGTCCTCGCATCCCGTCAGCCGGCGCTGGCCCGCACCCCCCGGGTCCAGGTCCAGCAGCGCAGCCGATCCACGCTCGGCGGCCACCGCAGCCAGGGCTGCTGCGAGAACCGAGGCCCCCACCCCCCCGGATCCTCCGGTGACACCGACCAGCAGCCCGTCGCGGGGCCCACCGTCGGCAAGCTCGGCGAGCATCTGCATCAGCCACGCCCCAGCCTCGGGAAGCTCCAGCACCGATGCCGCCCCGAGCTCGACGGCGGCGCGGAAGAGCGGGTCGGGTGCCGGGCCGCGGGCCACCACCTGAACGCCCTCGCGTCGCTCAGGGCTCAGGGCGGCGAGCTCGTGGGCCCGGTCGGCCCCGACCAGGACCGCGCCCGCACCGGCCCATCGGCGGACGCCGTCACCCGCAGAGGCGACCACGTCCAGGCGCGCCCCGGCGGCGGCCGCCAGGCGAAGCAGCTCCGCGACCAGCACGTCGTCGCCGGTCACCAGGACCGGCGCGGCGCCGGCGCTCGGCACGAGAATCGGGGCGAGGGCATCCGCGGAGGACGGCGGAGGAGACGACTCAGGGCTCATGCCCGCGACTCTCACGGCGAGCCTCCTGAGCCCTCCTCGCAAGCCGGACGGCTGGGGAGAACGGCCGCATCGGGACACCTGTGGACGGCCAGTGGCCGGTCCCGGGCTCTTCGCGGCGCTGGGTTCAGCAAGCCCTCAGCGCTGAGGGACCACCGCGACCGCCCGACGGCCGCAACGCGGGGCGGGCCCCTGGCCAGGGGGGATAGCCAGGGGCCCATGGTCCAGGTCTGGGGGGGATAGACCAGGACCGGTTACCAGCGAGGGGGGATCGCTGGAACTGAGGGGACGCTGTCGACTCTGGTAGCGTCGCTTGCTTGCTTCTTACCTGACCAATCTACTGAAGGCGCTGTTTCCCACCAAGCCGTCTGGACCATCAGCGTATCCCAGATGATCGGTAGTGGACATTGTCTGCGCTGCCGAATTCCAGGTGAACAGACGGCTGTCAAGATGGCCGTATGTCCCCGCTGCGACGCTCGCCGGACCAGACTGGCGCTGTGGTCACGCCAGTGCAGGTCACCCAGGAGAACGAGCAGCCGTCGCATCGGCCGGGCGGGGTTCCCGGAGGGCGGCCAGCGGCGTTCTTCGACCTCGACAAGACGATCATCGCCACCTCCAGCGCCCTCGCGTTCAGCCGTCCCTTCTACGAGGGCGGGCTGATCAACCGACGCTCGGTTCTTCGCAGCGCCTACGCCCAGTTCGTCTTCCATCTCGGCGGCGCCGACCACGACCAGATGGAGAAGATGCGCGAGTTCCTGTCGAGGATGGTCACCGGGTGGCATGTGGACACGGTGCGCGAGATCGTCTCCGACACGTTGCACAACATCGTCGACCCGCTCGTCTACGACGAGGCCGTCTCCCTCATCGAGGACCACCAGCTCGCGGGCCGCGACGTGATCATCGTCTCAGCCTCGGGCTCGGAGATGGTCGAGCCGATCGGCGACCTCCTGGGGGTCGACGCGGTCATCGCCAGCCGCCTCGCGGTCGCCGAGGGTCGCTACACCGGGACCATCGACTTCTATGCGTACGCCGCGAACAAGGCGGTCGCCATCGCCGAGCTCGCCGAGCTGCGCGGCTACGACCTCAGCCGGAGCTTCGCCTACTCGGACTCGATCACCGACGTGGCCATGCTCGAGGCCGTCGGACACCCCCATGCGGTCAACCCGGACCGCGAGCTGCGGCGGGCCGCCGAGGAACGCGGCTGGCCGATCCTGGTCTTCGACCGGCCCGTGGCGCTCACCTCGCGGGTCCGGCTCCCCGAGCATCGCGGGGCGCGTGCGGCGTTGGCCGCGGGAACCGCCGTGGTCGTCGGCGGGGCGATCTACCTGGGCGCGCGCCGTCGCCAGGAGCGGCTGCCGGTCGGATGACCGGCCCGGCTGTGTCCTAGACCATGCCGACCAAAGGGCGGTCGACCCTTGCCGAGAGAGCGCGCTGCGGCGTAGAAAGAAGGCACAACAACTCAAGACCCGCACACGAGTCCGGCACCCACGCGGTGACCTACCCTTCCAACCAGGGCGTTGCGCCCGGGACTGCCCGGCCAACATTTCAAGTGCACGCTTGGTAACCGACTCTCGTGTGTCAGCGGCGGCACTCCACTCGTGGAGTGCCGCTCGCATGTGGTCAGCTACCGGCGCACCGGGCTCGCCTGGGCTCCGGCGGCGTAGGCCTGCGCGGCGTACAGCAGCCAGGCGTGCACCCCGGCGCGACCGCCCTCGGCGTAGGCGCTCAGGTTCGACTCATAGGGCCCCTGCAACCGCCGGTGTCCTTCCTCGGGAACCGTCAGCGACGTGGGGTCGACCCCTCGGGCCACCAGCACCAGGCGCTCGGCCGCCCGGGCCACGATGCCGCTGTGGGCCGTGAACGGCGCGACGGTGCAAAGTTCGGCGTGGACGACGGCCGCGATGACCAGCGCCGGCGCCGTCGTCGGGGTCACCAGCAGCCGCGCGAGCCGATTCAGCCGGTCGGCGGCCGCCGGGCTGCGCGGCCGGCCCAGCTCCTCGTCGGGCACGACGCCCTTCGCTGCCACCGTGTGCAGCCGGGCGAAGACCTGGAGCGGCGACCGGCCGAGCACCCCGGTGAGCGAGAGCAGCTCGGTGGACACCCGCGCCGCGGCCTGCGCGACCTCGTCGCCGTGGCCCTCCCTCAGCTCCTCGAAGCTCGATCCTGAGCCCTCGAGGACCGCACTGGCGTGTGCGCCACGCACCAGGGACTCCCCGGTCAGCTCCGGAGTGGTACGGCGCAGACCTCGGTCGCGCAGCAACGCGTCGATGCCGTCACGGGTCGCGGTCATCGCCGACGCGACGCCCTCGAGTCGGGTCAGATCGGCGAGCGGGTCGGGCACGAGGCGCAACGCTACCGGGGGGCCCCGCGGGTAGATTGGGCGCTGCCATGGACCCGCGCCTCCCGCCCCCGGACCCTTTCGCCCACGACCCGTCTCCCGACCCTTCTCAGAGCCGGGCGCAGAACCCGGCTCAGAACCGGGCCGGCGAGCGTGCCCTGGCCTTCGGACGGGTGGCCGCCGCCTACGACCGGGCCCGGCCGTCCTACCCCGCCGAGGCCGTCGCCTGGCTGACCGGCCACACTCCCCGGACGGTCGTCGAGCTGGGGGCCGGGACCGGCAAGCTGACCGACCGGCTGGTGGAGCTGGGTCACGACGTGCTCGCCACCGACCCCTCCGATCCGATGCTGCAGCACCTCCGCCTCCGGCACCCCGACCTCCGGGTGGCCACCGCGCCCGCGGAGGCAGTCCCGGTCGCCACCCGCACGGTGGACACCGTCGTCGCAGCGCAGGCGTTTCACTGGTTCGACGCCGACACGGCGCTGCGCGAGGCAGCGCGCATGCTCAAGCCCGAGGGCCGCATCGCCCTGGTGTGGAACGTCCGGGACGCCCGGGTCCCGTGGGTGCGCCGGTTCCACCAGCTCGTCGGCGCCGCTGCCGTCGAGGAGTCCCCCGCCGCCGAGGCCGCCGACATGCTGGTGGCCTCGAAGCTCTTCGGATACGTCGAAGAGGCGACGTACCGCTTCTGGCAGCCGCTGCGCCGCGCGGACCTCCTGGACCTCGTGCGCTCGCGGTCGGACGTGGCCGTGATGGACCCGATGGCGCAGGACCGGCTGCTGCGCAAGGTCGATGAGCTCTTCGACGCCTACGACCGGGGACCCGACGGGCTCCTGCTCCCCTATCTCACCCGGTGCTTCCGAGCCGTGGTGCGCCCCCGCGGGCTGATCGAGGAGCCCGAGCACAGCGCTGACCTCACCGCGGCGGCCCAAGCCGTGCGCGACCACCACAGACAACGCGACCCGGGCGACCCGGGCGACCCGGGCCACCGGCGGGGTGGTCAGAGCGACGCCGCAGACCAGAGCGCGGGACGCGGCGACCAGGCTGCGACCCTCATCGACTTCCGCTGACGCCTCGGCGCGCTTAGGTTCCTCGCCATGACCGAGGAGCGGCAGCGGCCCAGCGGAGGCGGTCGGCGCCGACTACGCGACCGAGGGTGGATGCGCTCGGGTCAACTCGGCTCGGAGGCCGACCGGGCTACCTTCCGCACCCTGCACACCGCCTCGCTCGCCGCGCCGGCCCTACGCCGAGGTCTCACCCAGCATTCCGCCGAGCGCTCGGTGCGACACCTGCGGCTGCTGCTGGGAACCCCGTCGGTGGCGCTGACCGACTGCTTCGACGTGCTCGCCTGGGACGGGCGCTACGAGCACCACCGCGACCAGGCGGCCACGTTCGCCCGGGACGCCCCCGAGGCTATCCGGGTACACGTGCGGATCCGCTGTGGCGACCCCGGGTGCCCGGTGCACTCCGCCGTGGTGTGCCCGCTCTCCGTCGACGGCGCCGTCGTGGGCACCCTCCAGGTCTACGCGCCCGACCTCAGCGCCGGACTGGTCCGCGCGGCCGAGGAGGTGGCGGCCTGGGTGAGCAGCCAGCTCGAGCTCGCGGAGCTGGACGCGAGCCGGACGCGGCTGATGGAGGCGGAGGTGCGTGCGCTGCGAGCACAGATCTCCCCGCACTTCATCTACAACTCGTTGAACGCGATCGCGTCGTTCGTGCGGACCGACCCCGAGCAGGCCCGGGAGCTGCTGCTGGAGTTCTCCGAGTTCACCCGCTACTCCTTCCGCAAGCACGGCGAGTTCACGACCCTGGCCGAGGAGCTGCGCTCCATCGAGCGCTACCTCGCCCTGGAGAAGGCCCGGTTTGGGGACCGGCTGCACGTCACGCTGCGGGTGGCCCCCGAGGTGCTGCCGGTTACCGTCCCGTTCCTCTGCCTGCAGCCGCTGGTGGAGAACGCGGTCCAGCACGGCCTCGAAGCCAAGGGCGGGACCGGCCGGGTGGACATCGTGGCCGAGGACCGGGACCGCGAGGCGCTGATCAGCGTGGAGGACGACGGGCTGGGCGAGGAGCCGGAGCGCATGCGCAGGGTCCTCGCCGGCCAGTCGGAGTCCGACTCCATCGGCCTGGGCAACGTCGACGCACGCCTTCGCTCGGTCTTCGGCGACGAATACGGCCTCGAGGTGGAGACTGCCCCGGGTGCCGGCACGAAGGTGACGCTGCGGGTCCCGAAGTTCGCCCCGGGGGTGCGCACGTGAGCATGGCCGGGACGCCGCCGCAGGGACTGCGGGTGCTCGTCGTCGACGACGAGCGGCCCGCCCTCGACGAGCTGACCTGGCTGCTGAGCCGGGACGCGCGGGTGGCCCAGGTGCACACCGCCGACTCGGCCGCGGAGGCGCTGCGGGTGCTGCAGGACGCCGACGTGGACGCCGTCTTCAGCGACATCCGGATGCCCGGGCTGACCGGACTGGAGCTGGCGCAGGTGCTCCGCCAGTTCCGCAGCCCGCCGCTCGTGGTGTTCGTCACCGCGTTCGAGCAGCACGCGGTGCAGGCCTTCGAGCTCGACGTCGTCGACTACCTGCTCAAGCCGGTGCGGGAGTCGCGGCTGGCCGACGCGGTCCGCCGGATCGACGAGGCCGGCGCGCCGCAGCAGGGCCCCGACGAAGAGGCGATCCCGGTGGAGCTGGGCGGCGTGACCCGCTTCCTGCGTCGCTCCGAGGTGCGCTACGTCGAGGCGCAGGGCGACTACACGCGGCTACACACCCCAGGAGGCAACCCGCTGATCCGGGTGCCGCTGGCCAAGCTCGAGGAGGAGTGGAAGGGAGCCGGGTTCGTGCGCATCCACCGCTCCCACCTGGTGGCCCTGGCGCACGTCAGGGAGGTCCGCAGCGACGGCGGCCGGGTGACCGTCGTGGTCGACGAAGAGGAGCTCACCGTCTCCCGCCGGCACACCCGAGAGCTGCGTGACCTCTTGGTCCGCCGCGCCCGTCCCGGCTCGGGGACCCGGTGACCGGGCCCCCCCGCCGGGTCCGGGTGACCAGCCCGCACACCTCGGCGGCGCGGACCCGACGGATGCTGCCCGCCGCGGAGATCGACGACCGGACCACTCTCGGCGAGGTCTATCTCTCCTCGCTGATCCGCGCCCAGCTCCGGCTGGCCCTCGGGGTCCTGGCCATCCTCGGCGGCCTCATCGGCAGCCTGCCCCTGCTGTTCTTCCTGCTGCCCGGGCTGGCCGACATCCGGCTGCTGGGCATGCCGCTGCCCTGGGTGCTCTTGGGCTTCGCCGCCTATCCCTTCCTGGTGCTGTGCGGGTGGGGCTATGTGCACCGAGCCGAGCGCAACGAGCGCGTCTTCGTCGCCATGGTCGACCCCGACTCCCGCGCCGGTCCCCGGGCCGGCACGCCACCCGGGCGGTCGTCGTGACCCAGACCTACGGCCTAGCCGCGGTGGCTGCGGTGGCGCTCGCCACCCTGACCATCGGGGTCTACGGGTGGCGCTACTCGCGCACGACCAGTGACTTCTTCGTCGCCTCGCGCACCGTCCGGCCGGCACTCAACGCCAGCGCGATCGGGGGCGAGTACCTCTCCGCCGCCTCCTTCCTGGGCGTCGCCGGGCTGCTGCTCGCCTTCGGCGCCGAAATGCTGTGGTACCCGGTCGGCTGGACGGCCGGGTACGTCGTGCTGCTGGTCCTCGTCGCGGCGCCGCTGCGGCGATCGGGGGCCTACACCCTGCCCGACTTCGCCGAGAGCCGGTTGGAGTCGCTGCTGGCCCGCCGGGTCTCCTCGTTGCTCGTGGTCGTCGTCGGGTGGCTCTACCTGCTGCCGCAGTTCCAGGGCGCCGGGCTCGCGCTCGGCACGGTCACGGCCAGCGAGTCGTGGGCGGGGGGCTTGCTGGTCGCCGTCGTGGTGCTGGTCAACGTGCTGGTCGGCGGGATGCGGAGCATCACCTTCGTGCAGGCGTTCCAGTACTGGCTCAAGCTGACCGCCCTGCTGGTGCCGGTGGTGTTCCTGCTGTCGGTGTGGGTCGGCGACGGGGCGGCCAGCCCGGCCGAGGTGAGCACGGCGGGCTTGACCGCGGCGGAGTGGTCGGCACCGACCGGGGCGGGAGGCATCGGCCTCTACACGACGTACTCGATCATCGCCGCCACCTTCCTGGGGACGATGGGCCTGCCGCACGTGGTCGTCCGTTTCTACACCAACCCCGACGGACGCGCGGCCCGGCGCACCACGGTGATCGTCCTCGCGCTGCTCTGCGTCTTCTACGTCCTGCCGCCGGTGTACGCCGCGCTGGGGCGGCTCTATGCCCCGGACCTCGTCGCCGGGGCCGCCGACACCCTCGTGCTCGAACTGCCCGGACGGATGGTCCAGGGGCTGGGCGGCACGCTGCTGTCCTCGCTCACCGTCGCCGGGGCGTTCGCCGCATTCCTGTCCACCTCCAGCGGCCTCACGATCGCGGTCGCCGGCGTGCTCGGCCAGGACGTCCTGGGCCGCGGCGAGTGGGGCCACCGGCTCGGCGGGGTGCGGTCCTTCCGGCTCGGCGCCGTCGTGGCGGTGGCCGTCCCGCTCGCGATCTCGGTGCTCAACGACGGCGTCGGGGTGGCCCAGGCCGTCGGGCTCGCCTTCGCGTTCGCCGCCTCGACGTTCTGTCCGCTGATCGTGCTCGGCATCTGGTGGCGCGGGCTGACCGACGTCGGCGCCGTGGCCGGCATGCTCGTGGGCGGTGGGCTCTGCGGGGCCGCGATCCTCGACGGCCTGCTCGCCGGGGAGCGCGCCGGCTGGAGCGGGGCGCTGCTGGCCCAGCCCGCGGCGTGGACGGTGCCCGCAGCCTTCCTCATCATGGTCCTGGTGTCCCGCGCCACGCCGGGACGGCGGGCTGCCCACGTGGCCACCATCATGGTCCGGCTGCACACACCCGAGAGCGTGCCGCTGGACCGGGGGCGGGTGCCTGGCCCGCGCTCGACGATGCGCTGACCCGGCGCCCGTCCGAGCACCCCCGCTCGTCGCTGCCCCCGACCGCCCGGCGGCCCGCGGTCGACCGCCCGTCGACCGCCACCGACCTTCCGACGACACCCGGGCCGCTCGGCGCGGTTCCCACCGAAGCGAGCCGCTAGCGTGACCGCCGTCACAGGATCGCGCGTTCCCCCGGGGCTCGCGCGATCACATGCGGACCGATACCCAGCCCCGACGAGCCGCACTAGGGTGCGGGAGAGGACCACCGGACATGACGCAGGAGGCCCCCGTGAACGACCAGACGGCCCAGTCCGAGACGCTCTCCAACCTCCTCCACGAGGAGCGTCGCTTCGAGCCCCCCGCCGCCATGGCGGAGCATGCCAACGTCACCGAGGAGGCCTACGCCGAGGCCGACGCCGACCCGGTGGCCTTCTGGGGCAAGCAGGCCGAGCGCATCACCTGGGCCGAGCCGTTCACCGAGGTCCTCGACTGGTCGAACCCCCCCTTCGCGACGTGGTTCGTGGGCGGCCGCGTGAACGCGGCGTACAACTGCGTCGACCGGCACGTGGAGGCCGGAAACGGCGACCGGGTGGCGCTGCACTGGATCGGCGAGCCGGCCGACGACACCCGAGACCTGACCTACGCCGACCTGCAGGCCGAGGTCAGCAGGGCCGCGAACGCCCTGACCGAGCTCGGCGTGCAGACCGGCGACCGGGTCGCCATCTACCTGCCGATGCTCCCCGAGACCGTCGTCGCGATGCTCGCCTGCGCCCGCATCGGGGCGCCGCACACCGTGGTCTTCGGGGGCTTCTCCGCCGACGCCCTGGCCAGCCGGGTCGTCGACTGCGGCGCGAAGGTGATCATCACCGCCGACGGCGGCTACCGGCGGGGGGCGGCCTCGGCGCTCAAGCCCGCGGTCGACGAGGCGTGCGAGAAGGTCGCCCAGGGGGGCGAGGGCGCCGTAGAGACGGTCCTGGTGGTCCGGCGCACGGGACAGGAGGTCGCCTGGCAGGAGGGCCGCGACCTGTGGTGGCACGAGGTGGTCGAGCGCCAGCCGGCCGACCACACCCCCGAGGGCTTCGACGCCGAGCACCCGCTCTACGTGATGTACACCTCCGGCACCACCGGCAAGCCGAAGGGCATCCTGCACACCACCGGCGGCTACCTAGTCGGCACGGCCTACACCCACTGGGCGGTCTTCGACCTCAAGCCGGAGACCGACGTCTACTGGTGCACCGCCGACGTCGGCTGGGTCACCGGCCACTCGTACATGGTCTACGGGCCGCTGGCCAACGGCGCCAGCCAGGTGATGTACGAGGGCACGCCGGACACCCCTCACAAGGGCCGGTGGTGGGAGATCGTCCAGCAGTACGGCGTGACGATCCTCTACACCGCCCCGACCGCGATCCGGACCTTCATGAAGCAGGGCTCGGACATCCCGAACACGTTCGACATGTCCTCGCTGCGGCTCCTGGGCTCGGTGGGCGAGTCGATCAACCCGGAGGCCTACATCTGGTACCGGCGGGTGATCGGCGGCGACCGCTGCCCGATCGTGGACACCTGGTGGCAGACCGAGACCGGGCAGATCATGATCAGCCCGCTGCCCGGGGTCACCGCGGGCAAGCCGGGGTCGGCGATGCGGCCGCTGCCGGGCATCTCGGCGCAGGTCGTCAACGACGAGGCGCAGCCGGTGGCCCACGGCTCGGGCGGCTACCTGGTGCTGACCCAGCCGTGGCCGGCGATGCTGCGCACCCTGTGGGGCGACGACCAGCGGTTCAAGGACACCTACTGGTCGCGGTTCCCGGGCAAGTACTTCGCTGGGGACGGCGCCAAGCTCGACGAGGACGGCGACATCTGGCTGCTCGGCCGTGTCGACGACGTGATGAACGTGTCCGGCCACCGGCTCTCCACCACCGAGATCGAGTCGGCCCTGGTGTCCCACCCCAAGGTGGCGGAGGCGGCCGTGGTGGGAGCCACCGACGAGACCACCGGGCAGGCGGTCTGCGCCTTCGTCATCCTCCGCGAGTCCGCGGTCGCGGCGGCCGAGAGCGGCGACGCCGGGGCTCTCGTGCAGGAGCTGCGCCAGCACGTCGCGAAGGAGATCGGCGCCATCGCCAAGCCGCGGCAGATCATGGTGGTCCAGGAGCTGCCGAAGACGCGCTCGGGCAAGATCATGCGCCGGCTGCTGCGCGATGTCGCGGAGGACCGCGAGGTCGGCGACGTCACCACCCTGGCCGACTCCTCGGTGATGGGCATGATCAAGCAAGGGCTGGGCGGGTCTGCCGCCGACGGCTGACCCGCCCACGCAGGGCCCTGGCGAGTCCGGGGCCGTGCGTCCCCTAGGCTGCACCGTGCCGTGAAGGGAGAGCCGATGACCCAGCCGACCACCGAGCCCGCCGCCACCGCGGGCCCGACCGCCAGCACCGCCGCCCGCAACACCCCCGCCACCACCGGGTCCGCCGAGGTCGGGGCCGTCGACACCGAGCCCTCGGTGGGCCAGCTGGTCGCCTCGGCCAGCCGGGATGTCTCCAGCCTGATCCGCCACGAGATCGCGCTGGCCAAGTCCGAGGTCAAGGTCAGCGTCAAGAACGGCGGCGTGGGTGCGGCCCTCTTCGCCGCCGCGGCGTTCCTGCTGCTGCTGGGCGTCATCATGCTGTCGGTGGCGCTCGCCCAGTTCCTCAGCATGACCGGGCTGCACCTCGCCTGGTGCTATCTGATCGTGTTCGGCCTCTACGCCCTGGTCGCGGCGATCCTCGCGCTGGTCGGCGTCAAGAAGGTCAAGCAGGTCGGGCCGCCCGAGCGGGCGATCCATCAGGCCCAGGAGACCAAGAAGGCGCTCACTCAGCGCGACTGACTTCACCCACCGCGCCGGTGGCCGGCCCTGCGCCCCCTCCGGTCAGGCGCAGTCGCCGGTGCTGACCGGCTCGCTGGTCGTCAGCCCGGCGGCCGCCGCCCCCGCCACCTGGTCGGCGGTCAGCACGTAGCCGGTGCTGCCGTCGGTGACCGAGGCGGCGAAGACCACGCCCAGCACCTCGCCCTCCCGGGAGACCAGCGGCCCACCGGAGTTGCCCGGCCGGATCGTCGAGCGCACCGAGAACACCTCGCGCACCACCCTGGTGCGCCCGTAGATGTCGTGGCTGCTCAGCCGCTGCTCGGCGCGGATCCGGGCCCCCTGCACATCGAAGGGGCCGTCCCAGGGATAGCCCAGCACGGCGCCCGGGTCGCGCGCCTCGCCATCGAGGTCGAAGGCCAGGTGCGCGCGGCCCAGGGGCTGGACCGCCAACACCGCGACGTCCACCTGCGGGTCGTAGTAGACGACCGTCGCGGGCACTTCCCGGTCGTCGACCACCACGCTAGGTTCGTCCACGCCGGCCACCACGTGGGCATTGGTCATCACCCGGTCGGGGGCATAGAGGAACCCGGTGCCCTCCAGCCCCTGGCGGCACCGGTTCTCGCCACGCACCTTGAGCACGCTGCCGGCCGCGCGGCGTACGTCGGGATCCGAGGCGATCCGTGGCGGCGGGGGCCCCACTCGGGCGATCCGCTCCGGCGCGAACGGCTCGAGGTACTGCGGGAAGACGCTGGAGCCCACCAGGTCGTTGAAGGAGCGCAGCACGTTGCGGGCCGGGTCCGGCATCGCCTGGTCCACCGAGCGAAGGACCTGGGAGCGCTGCACCTGCTCGGTCACCCAGGGCAGCCGGGCGCCGCTCACCGCCACCCCGAGGGCCCAGGCGACGACCAGGACGGCCAGCGCACTGAGCACCGCGCCACCGAGCGCGTCGAGGGCGCGCACCGGCTGCCAGCGGATTCGGCTCCGCAAGTGCGAACCCACCCACTGGAACAGCGCCTGGCCCACCGTGGCACACACCAGCACGACCAGCAGCGCACCCACCGACACCCACAACGACGAGGCGACATCGCCCAGGAGCAGGGGGGCAAGCCGGATGCCGCCGAGCCCTCCCAGCAGCAGGCCGAGGGTGGAGAAGGCCCCGACGACGAAACCCTGCCAATAGCCGGAGAGCGCGTAGAGCAGGACCAGGACGATCAGGACGATGTCCAGCGCGCTCATCGGGGCGGCCTGTGGTCCCGGTCCAGGTCGGGGCGCTCCGGCCCGGGGCCGGGGGGCGGGTCCTCGTCGTAGGGGTCGGGGATCAGCCCCGCCGCCACCGGGTCGAAGTCCTCCCCCTCGCGGACCTCGTAGCCGAGCGCCTCGGCGACGCGGCGCCACTCGATGAGGTGCTCGGGCAGCGTGCGCTGCACCGAGGAGTCCCACGGCCGGGTCCAGCCGACCAGGTCGAACAGGGCGTTGAGGATGCCGGCGGTGAACCCCCACAGCAGCACGTCGCGGTCGGGCCCGATCATCCACCCGGGGCCCCGCCAGCCCATCGGATGGCGGACCGTGAAGCGGGTGCTGGGCTCGAGCAGATGCTCCAGCGGCTCCCGGAAGACCGCGTGCACCTCCCGCGGGTTGGTCACCGAGATCGGGCTCGCGTGGTGCCAGTAGCCGAGCACGGGGGCCACCGCGAAGTCCCGCGGGGGCAGGTAGAGCCGCGGCAGGACCGCGAACACGTCGACGCCGTCGGGGTCGAGCCCCGTCTCCTCGTGCGCCTCGCGCAGCGCCCCGTCGACCGCGGTCTCGTCGGGGTCCATCGACCCACCGGGAAACGACACCTGGCCGGGCTGCGAGCGCATCGTGTGCGCCCGCTCGGTCAGCAGGACGTCGGGGCCCTTCGGTCCCTCGCCGAAGAGGACCAGGACGGCACCCTCGCGGGGCCGAGCCTCGGGCGGCGGCACGAAGGCGCTCAGCTCCTCGGCGCGGATGCTGCGCGCCCGGGCACGCAGTGGCTCGATCCAGCCCGGCAGCTCCGGGCCCCCCGCCAAAGCATCGGGTGGAGAGGGCTCGGACACGTCGCGAAGCCTACCGACCGCGCACCCGGACCCCGGTGTGCTCCTCGACCAGGTCGGCGAGCTGGGCGAAGTCGTCGATCCTGCCCAGCTCCAGCCTCGTGCCACCCTCCCGGTCGACCAGCAGGACGCCGGGCAGCCCGGTCAGCCGGTAGTGCTCGGCCAGGTCGCCGCCGGGGTCGGCCAGCTGCGGCATCGTGACTCCGGTCAGCTCCAGCAGCGCCATCGCCTTGCCCGGCTGGGTGTCCTGCCAGTCCACCCCGAGCACGGTCAGCCGGTCACCGGACCGGTCGGCCAGCCGCTGGAACAGCGGGAGCTCGTCGGGACACGACGTGCACCAGGAGGCCCACAGCTGGAGGACGGCGGGCCCGCTGATGTCGGCGAGCGAGACGTCACGGCCCCCACCGAGGCAGGGCAGGGTCAGAGCCGGTAGGTCGCTGCCCGGCCCCTGGGCCCGCGGGCACGGCTCGACGCCGACCTCGGCCTTGGCCTGGCGCAGGTCCGGGGTGTCCACCTCGATCCGGGAGGCCAGCGAGGGAGCCTGGACCGAGGGTGCCACCTCCGCGCAGCCACTGAGCAGGCCGGTGGCCAGCGCCGCCAGCCCGGCCACCACGAGCGCCGACCACGGCCGGCGCCTCATGCCCGCCCCGCGGTGCGGACCAGGGCGGCCGCCGCGGCCGGGTCCGTGGGGCCCTCGCCGTAGGCCGGGCACCAGCGGGCCACCGAGCACGCCCCGCAGGCGGGTCGGCGCGCGTGGCACACGCGCCGCCCGTGCCAGATCAGCCGGTGGCTCGTCATCGTCCAGTCCCGGCGGGGGAACAGGGCCCCGATCGCGTGCTCCGCCTTCACCGGGTCGGTCTCGGTGGTCCACCCGAAGCGCCGCGCCAGCCTCCCGACGTGGGTGTCCACGGTGATCCCCGGCACGCCGAAGGCGTCGCCGAGGACGACGTTGGCGGTCTTGCGGCCCACGCCGGGAAGAGCGACGAGGTCCTCCAAGCGCCCCGGGACGACCCCGGCGTACCGCTCGACCAGAGCCTGCGCGAGCCGGACCAGGGCCTCGGTCTTGGCTCGGAAGAAACCGGTCGGCGCGACGATCGCCTCGACGTCGGCCCGGTCCGCCGCAGCCAGGGCTGCGGCGTCGGGGTACTTCGCGAAGAGGACCGGGGTCACCCCGTTGACCCGCTTGTCCGTGGTCTGCGCGCTGAGCACCGTTGCGACGAGGAGCTCGAACGGAGTGGTGAAGTCGAGCTCGCACCGGGCGTCGGGGTAGGTCTCACCCAGCACGCGACCGATCCTGCGGGCGCGGCGGACGAGAATGGTCGGAGGGCTGTCTCCGGGCACGCAGCCAGCCTACGGTCCAGGCCCGACGCACCCGATGCTGCCGGTGGGACCGGGAGGGCGCCGCCGCCGGCGCCGGCCGAAGACCGAAGACCGAAGACCGAAGACCGAAGACCGAAGACCGAAGACCGAAGACCGAAGACCGAAGACAGGCGAGTCAAACCTCGCGCGAGAGCCGAGCCGAGGAAAAGGTGCGCGTGGCCCGTCTGCGCCCCGAGCGATGGGGCAGTATGTGACCTGACACACTGTCGGGCGGGGTCCCGGCTGGCGAGGCAGCGACCGGCTGCGACGACGAGGAGGCATTTGGTGGACACCGACGTGCTGCGCCAGGCACCACTCTTCAGCACCCTCGACGACGAGGCCGCCGCTGCCTTGCGCTCCTCGATGGGCAGCGTCCGGCTCCGACGCGGCGAGGTGCTGTTCCACGAGGGCGACTCCGGCGACAAGCTCTACATCGTCGGCGACGGCAAGGTGAAGCTGGGCCGCACCTCCGCGGACGGCCGCGAGAACCTGCTGGCGATCCTCGGTCCCGGCCAGATGTTCGGCGAGCTCTCACTGTTCGACCCCGGCCCGCGCTCGGCGACGGTGACCGCGGTGACCGACTCCTCGTTCTACTCCCTCTCCCACGACGACCTGCTCAAGTGGCTCCAGGGGCGTCCCTCGGTGTCCCACGGACTGCTCTCACAGCTCGCCTCTCGACTGCGGCGGGCCAACGACGTGGTCGCGGACCTGGTGTTCTCCGACGTGCCCGGACGGGTCGCCAAGGCGCTGCTCGACCTCGCCGACCGGTTCGGCCGCACCGCGGACGACGGCGTCCACGTCCACCACGACCTCACCCAGGAGGAGCTCGCCCAGCTCGTCGGCGCCTCCCGGGAGACCGTCAACAAGGCGCTGGCCGACTTCGCCTCCCGTGGGTGGCTCCGGCTCGAGCCCCGCTCGGTCGTCCTCATGGACATCGACCGGCTCGCCCGCCGCGCGCGCTGAGGCGGGAGAGCCGACGAGGGTGAGAAGCCCGGGCAGCCGCTAGCTAGCCGCGGAGGTAGGCGAGCTGGGCCCGCACCGAGAGCTCGGCGGCGCCCCAGAGCACCGGGTCCACGTCCTGGTAGACATGCTCGACGACCTGGCGCGCCGTCGCGTCGGGTCCCAGCACCCGCAACGCCTCACGCACCTGCTCCAGCCGCTCCCGCCGGTGCGTGCGGTAGTGGTCGAGAACCGACAGCGCATCCTCGATGACCGGGCCGTGACCGGGCCAGACCCGGTCGACCAGTCGCTCCTCGGCCAGCGCATGCAGCCGGTCCAGGGAGTCGAGGTAGGCGCCGAGCTCGCCGTCGGGATGCGCCACCACCGTGGTCCCCCGGCCGAGCACCGTGTCGCCGGTGAGCACCGCCTGCTCGGCCGGCAGCCAGAACGACAGCGAGTCCGAGGTGTGGCCGGGGGTGGCCACGACCCGCACCTCCAGGCCGTCGACCTCGACCACGTCCCCGTCGACGAGCCCCTCACCACCGAGCCGGTGCGCCGGGTCCAGCGCTCGGACCTCGCAGCGGGCGCGGGTGGCGAAGGACCGGGCGGCCTCGGAGTGGTCCGCGTGGCCGTGGGTCAGCAGCACCATCGCGACCTCGCCGGCCGCTGCGGCCACCTCGGCAAGATGTCGCTCGTTCTCGGGCCCCGGGTCGACGACGACGCAGCGGCGGCCGTCCGGCTCCCGCAGCACCCACGTGTTGGTCCCGTCCAGGGTCATGATCCCGGGGTTCGGGGCGAGCACGCAGCGCGCCCGGTCTCCGAACGCGCCGCCGGCCCAGCTCACGGCCGGGCCCTCTGAGCCCTCTGCTCCTCGACCTGCCGTTCCAGCCTCGCGAGTCGCTCGGGGAGGTCGAGGTAGCCGCCGTCGTCGCCGACCTGCATCTCGGGCAGGATCGGCGTCCGGTCCCGCGCCGGCGCGGCCGCGAGCGCCGCGTCCGCGGAGCCGAACTCGAAGAGCTCCAGGCAGGTGGCGTACGTCGGCGGCAGCATCGCCAACCGACCTGCGTCGACGGCGTCGAGGGCCTCGCGCACGGGCATCCACAGCACGTGGTCGGACTCGGTGGACACGTCCCGGGTCACCTGGCCGCTCGGCAGGGCCGCGACGAAGAAGCGGGTGTCGTAGCGTCGCGGCTCGAACACGGGCGTGATCCACGACCCCCACCACTGCAGGAGGTCGGTGCGCAGGCTCAGTTCGCGCCGGTCGAGGAATTCGGTGAAGGAGAGGTCGCGGGCCTCCAGCCGCTCCCGGTCGGCCTCCCAGTCCGCGCCGGTGGTGTCGGCCACCACCGTGTCGGGGCTCATCCCGGCCAGCAACACCCCCGACTCCTCGAACGTCTCGCGCACCGCGGCACACACCAACGCCCGGGCGTGCTCCTCGGGGGTCTCCAGCAGCCGCGCCCAGTCGGTGGCGCGCGGCCCGACCCAGCCGATCTCGTGGTCGAAGTCGCGTGGGTCGACGCCGCCACCGGGGAAGACGCAGAACCCGCCCGCGAACGCCATCGCCGTGTGCCGTCGCAGCAGGTAGACCTCGAGTCCGCCCGGGTCGCCGTCGCCGTCGCGGAGCAGCACCACGGTGCTCGCGTCCTTCGGCTCCGCCGGTGTCCGGCTGCCGTCGGCGTACGCCCGGGCCGCCTCCAGCAGGTGAGGAGGCAGCCGCTGTTCTGGGCTGCGCACTCAGCGGACCTCCACGATCATCTCCACCTCGACCGGCGCGTCCAGCGGCAGCACCGCTACGCCGACGGCCGACCGCGCATGCCGCCCGGCGTCCCCGAACACCTCACCGAGCAGGTCGGAGGCGCCGTTGGCCACCTGGGGCTGGCCGGTGAACCCGGGGCCGGAGGCGACGAACACGACCAGCTTGACCACCCTGACCACCTGCTCGAGCGGCACCTCGGACCGGATCGCGGCCAGGGCGTTGAGCGCGCACTGCTGGGCGCACATCGCCGCCTCCTCGGGCGTGACGGCGGTCCCCACCGCGCCGTTGGTGATCAGCTCCCCCGACCTCAGCGGCAACTGCCCGGCGGTGAAGACGAAGTCGCCGGCGCGGATCGCCGGGACGTACGCCGCCACCGGCGCGGCCACCTCGGGGATGGCCAGGCCCAGGCCCGCCAGCCGCTCCTCCGGCGTACCGGTCACGACAGGGGCCGCTTCAGGTAGGCGACGAGGTTCTCCGGGTTCATCCCGGGCACGACCTGGACCAGCTCCCAGCCGTCCTCACCCCAGGTGTCGAGGATCTGCTTGGTCGCATGGACCAGCAGCGGCACCGTCACGTACTCCCACTTCGTCATGATGGCGACTCTAGGCGACCGCGACGAGAGACACTCACCCGGTGAGCGACCTCCCCGAGCACCTCGGGTCCGAGCCCGACGTCACGCTCCGCTATGCCGACCATCCCGACGGGGTCCTCGACCTGCACCTTCCCGTCGGCCCCGCGATGGCGACCGTCGTCGTGGTGCACGGCGGGTTCTGGAGGTCGGCCTACGACCGCGTCCACGTCCGTCCGGTGGCGCACGCGCTGCGGGAGGCCGGGATGCTGGTGGCGACCCCGGAGTACCGGCGCACCGGCGCCCCCGCGGCCCGCGGCGGTGGCTGGCCGGTCACCCTCGACGACGTCCGCGAAGCGGTCGTCGCGCTGCCCGGGCTGCTCGGCAGGCTCGGGTTGGCGCTGCCGTCTCCGGTGGTGCTGCTCGGCCACTCGGCGGGCGGCCACCTGGTGCTGTTGCTGGCCGCCGAGGCGGTGGGCGGCGAGAACCTCGCGGACCGGCCCGGCGAGCGGCTCGGCGTCCACGGCGTGGTGGCGCTCGCCCCCGTCGGCGACCTGCGCGACGCGGACGCCCGGGACCTGGGCGAGGGAGCGGTGCGCGCGCTCCTCGGCGGCGGGCCGGAGGAGTGTCCCGCGAGGTACGCCGAGGCGGACCCCGCCCTCGGGCTGGCGTCCGACCCCGGGATCCCGGTGGTCGTCGTGCACGGGACCGCCGACCTGGAGGTGCCGGTGGCGAACAGCCGGTGGGCCTCCCGGCTGCCGCACGTGGACCTGCGCGTGCTCGAGGGCGTCGACCACTACGCGATCATCGACCCCGGGTCGTCCGCCTGGCCGGCCGTCCTCGATGCCGTCGCCGAGTGCCGGCTCCCTGGGCCTACAGCAGCGGGGGCTCGGTGGCCTGCTCGACCTCCTCGCGCGTGACCCCGGGGGCGCACTCGACCAGTTGCAGCCCCTCGGGGGTGACGTCGATGACGGCCAGGTCGGTGATGATCCGCTGCACCACGCCCCGGCCGGTGTAGGGCAGCGAGCACTCCTCGACGATCTTGTACGACCCGTCGCGGGCCACGTGCTCCATCAGCACGATGACCCGCTTCGCGCCGTGCACGAGGTCCATCGCGCCGCCCATCCCCTTGACCATCTTGCCGGGGATCATCCAGTTGGCGATGTCGCCGGCCCGCGAGACCTGCATCGCCCCCAGGATGGCGGCGTCGATCTTGCCGCCGCGGATCATCCCGAAGCTCGTGGCCGAGTCGAAGTACGACGCGCCTCGGCGCACCGTGACCGTCTCCTTGCCGGCGTTGATCAGGTCTGGGTCGACCGCGTCGTCGGTCGGGTAGGCGCCGACCCCGAGAATTCCGTTCTCCGACTGGAGCACCAGCTCCACACCGTCGGGGACGAAGTTCGGCACCAGTGTCGGCAGCCCGATCCCCAAGTTGACGTAGGAGCCGTCGCTGAGCTCGGCGGCCGCCCGGGCGGCCATCTGGTCCCGGTTCCAGCCCTTCTGCTGCGTCGTCTCGGCCATCACGACCCCACCTCCTCGCCGGCGCCGGCGGTGGGCTCCTCCGCCGGACGCACCGTGCGCTTCTCGATCCGCTTCTCCGCGGCCTGCTCCGGCCTCAGCGCGACGACGCGCTGCACGAAGACCCCGGGGGTCTGCACCAGCTCGGCCTCCAGCTCGCCGGGTTCGACCAGATGCTCGACCTCGGCGATTGTGACCCGTCCGGCCATCGCGGCCAGCGGGTTGAAGTTGCGCGCCGAGCGCCGGTAGACGAGGTTCCCGTGCCGATCCCCCTTCCAGGCGCGGACCAGCCCGAAGTCGCACACGATGGCGTTCTCCAGCACGAAGTCGGCCGGCCCTTCGGCGGTCTCGAACGCGCGGACCTCCTTGGCCGGCGAGGCGACGGCGATCGACCCGTCCTCGGCGTACTTCCAGGGCAGACCGCCCTCGGCGACCTGGGTGCCGACGCCGGTCGCGGTGAAGAACCCGGGGATCCCCGACCCACCGGCCCGCAGCCGCTCCGCCAGGGTGCCCTGGGGCGTGAGCTCCACCTCGAGCTCGCCGGCGAGGTATTGCCGGGCGAACTCCCTGTTCTCCCCGACGTAGGAGGAGACCATCCGCCGGATCCGTCTCGCGCCCAGCAGCCGGCCCAGTCCCCAGTCGTCCACGCCGCAGTTGTTGGACACCGCCTCGAGGTCCCGCACACCGGCCTCGAGCAGCGCCTCGATGAGCACTGACGGGATGCCGCACAACCCGAAGCCGCCCACCGCCAGCGACGCGCCGTCACCGATGTCGGCGACCGCCTCGGCCGCGGATCCGACCACCTTGTCCATGCCTCTCCTCTCCGCTCCCTCGTCGACCGGGGCCGCGATCGCCGACGACGGTTCGCCCGTGCGTCGGCTGCGAGCCCCTGGTCATCGTGGCATGCGTCACGCCGAGGGTCACGACCGGCCGGGCAGCGCCGACCGCTCCCGGGCTCGGGGTCGCACCGAGCGATGCTCCGCTGACCGGGGTGGTCCGCCGGGGTGGCTACGCTGGCCGATGTGAGCTTCGAAGCCGACCCGGACCGCACGCCCGACTGGCCGCGCGTCCAGCTCCACGTGGTCAGCGGCAAGGGCGGCACCGGCAAGACCACCGTCGCCGCGGCACTGGCCCTCGCCCTGGCCTCGCGAGGCAAGCATGTGCTTGTCTGCGAGGTCGAGGGACGCCAGGGCATCGCCCAGCTCTTCGACGTCGCCCCGCTGCCCTACGAGGAGCGCAAGATCGCCCAGGGGCCCGACGACGGCGGTGACGTGTTCGCGCTGGCCATCGACGCCGAGTCCTCGATGCTGGAATATCTCCAGCTCTACTACCGGCTGGGCAGCCGCACCGGCCGGGCGCTGGACAAGTTCGGGGTGATCGACTTCGCGACGACCATCGCCCCGGGGCTGCGCGACGTCCTGCTCACCGGCAAGGTCTACGAGGCGGTGGTGCGCAACTCGCGGAACAAGAACGCCCGCTCGTACGACGCGGTCGTGCTCGACGCTCCGCCGACCGGCCGGATCGCCCAGTTCCTCAACGTCAACCACGAGTTCGGCGACCTGGCCCGGGTCGGGGCGGTGAAGGGCCAGACCGAGCGGGTCATGGGCCTGCTGACGTCGCGGCGTACGGCGGTGCACCTGGTGACGGTCCTGGAGGACATGCCGGTCCAGGAGACCGTCGACGGCATCGCCGACCTGCGCGGCGTGGGGCTCCCGGTCGGCGGGGTGGTGGTCAACATGACCCGGCCCAAGGCCCTGCACGAGGAGGACCGGGACGCGGCGCAGTCCGGGCGGCTCCCCCGCGAGTCGATCCGAGCCGACCTGCAGAAGGTCGGCATCGACGTCACCGACGAGCTCCTCGACGGGCTGCTCGAGGAGGCCCGCGGGCACGCGGAGCGGCGTGACCTCGAGGACAGCCAGCGGGCCCGGATCGCCGACCTCGACGTGCCGACCTACGAGCTGCCGCGAGTGCCGGGCGGCATCGACCTGGGCAGCCTCTACGACCTCGCTGCACAGCTGCGCGCACAAGGGATGGCCTGACGATGAGCCCCGCACGGACGATGTCCCGCGTCGGACCGCTGGCCGCCCGACCCGGTCCCACCCCGGTCCTGGACGTCGACGCGCTGCTCGACGACCCCAAGACCCGCGTCGTGGTCTGCACCGGCTCGGGGGGTGTGGGCAAGACCACGGCCTCGGCGGCACTCGCGCTGCGCGCCGCCGAGCGGGGCCGCAAGGTCGTCGTGCTCACGATCGACCCCGCCCGGCGTCTGGCCCAGTCGATGGGCATCGCGAAGCTCGACAACACCCCACGGCCGGTGCCCGACATCGACGCCGGCGCCGGCGGCTCGCTGGACGCCATGATGCTCGACATGAAGCGCACCTTCGACGAGGTGGTCCTGGCGCAGGCCAGCCCGGAGAAGGCGGAGGCGATCCTCAGCAACCCGTTCTACGTGACGTTGTCCAGCTCGTTCGCCGGGACGCAGGAGTACATGGCGATGGAGAAGCTGGGCCAGCTGCGCCGGGACGCCCGCCGCACCCAGCGGTGGGACCTGATCGTCGTCGACACCCCGCCGGCCAGGTCGGCGCTGGACTTCCTGGACGCGCCCGAGCGGCTCTCGGGCTTCCTGGACGGGCGCTTCATCCGGCTGCTTCTCGCCCCCGCCCGCGGCCCGGCCCGGCTGATGACCAGCGGCGTCGGGCTGGTCACCAACACGATGGCCAAGGTCGTCGGGGCGCAGGTGCTCAAGGACCTGCAGATGTTCGTCGCGGCCTTCGACACCCTCTTCGGCGGGTTCAGGAACCGCTCGCAGCAGACCTACGACATGCTCAAGACGCCCGAGACCGCCTTCTTGGTCGTGGCCGCGCCGGAGCCGGACGCGCTGCGCGAGGCGGCGTACTTCGTCGAGCGACTGGACGCCGAGGAGATGCCGTTGGCCGGGCTGCTGGTGAACCGCGCCACGCCCGCCCTGGAGGGGTTGTCGGCCGAGCAGGCGATCGCCGGCGCGGAGCGTCTCGAGGACGACGAGGCGGCCACGACCGCGGGCCTGCTGCGGCTGCACGCCGACCGGACGCGCCGCGTCGCGCGGGAGAAGCGGATGCGGCACCGGTTCGAGGCCGCGCACCCCCACGTGCCCACCGCCGTGGTGCCTGCGCTGTCCACCGACATCCACGACCTCGAGGGGCTCCGACAGGTCGGCGACCTGATGGCCGGCACCGGCGCGGGGGACCGCCCGGCCGGCTGAACGGCGGCCCGATCACCCGGCTGACCGGCTGACCGCGGGCCCGAATTTCGGAGAACGTCGGGGGCCTCACGTACCCTGGTTCGCATGCCTTCCCCCTCCCCCCCGCCGCCTCGCCATGTGCTGTCGCACCTCGGCGTCATGGTCGCGGTGGCCGCGGTCATGGGGCTGCTGGTCGCCGGTCTGGCGATCCCCTTCACCGCCGTCGTCGGCCTCGGCGCACGCACGGCCGCCGACCAGATGGACAAACTGCCCGCCGAGCTGACCACCGAGCCGCTGGCCCAGCGCACCCGGGTCCTGGCCGCCGACGGGAGCCTGCTGGCCACCTGGTACGCCCAGAATCGGGTCACGGTCCCGCTCCGCAAGGTCTCGCCGATCATGCGCAAGGCGATCCTCGCGATCGAGGACTCGCGGTTCTACGAGCACGGAGCGATCGACCTGAAGGGCACGCTGCGCGCCTTCATCACCAACCAGGCCAGCGACGACGTGGTGCAGGGCGGCTCCACGATCACCCAGCAGATGGTCAAGCAGACCCTGGTCAACCAGGCGTCGAACAAGAAAGAGGCCGCGCAGGCCACCGCGGAGACGTACTCGCGCAAGTTCCGCGAGCTGCGCTACGCCGTCGCGGTGGAGGAGGAGTACGACAAGGACTGGATTCTCGAGCGCTACCTCAACACGATCTACTTCGGTGACGGCACCTACGGCGTCGAGGCCGCGGCCCGGCACTTCTTCTCCAAGCCGGCTAAGAGGCTGAACCGCAGGCAGGCCGCCCTGCTGGCAGGGATGGTGAAGAACCCGTCGCGCTACGACCCGACGAACAACCCCCAGGAGGCCAAGGAGCGGCGCAACGTCGTGCTGTCCCGGATGGCCGAGCTGAACGTCATCTCCCGCAGCGAGGCCCGGCGCACCATCCGCAAGCCGTTGGGACTCAAGCTCAGCCCTTCCCGCAACGGCTGCCTCGGGGTGAACGGCGAGTTCTTCTGCGACTACCTGCGGGAGTACCTGCTCCGCGACCGGGCGCTGGGCAAGAAGCGCAGCGACCGCGAGCGCCTCCTGGAGACCGGTGGGCTGACCATCCGCACGACCCTGCAGCCCCGGGTCCAGCGCGCGGCGGATGCCTCGGTCCGCTCCCACGTCAACCCCACCGACCAGGCCATCGGCGGTCTCGCCATGGTGACACCGGGCACCGGCGCGGTGCGGGCGCTCTCCCAGTCGCGGCCGATGGGCGCCGACAGGGCCACGGGTGAGACGTACCTCAACTACGTCGTGCCCCGGAAGTACGGCGACTCCCGCGGCTTCCAGGCCGGCTCCACGTTCAAGGTGTTCGTCCTCGCCTCCGCCATCAAGCAGGGCATGTCGCTGAACACCACGATCACCGCGCCGCCGACCGTGGACATCACCCCCGGCGAGTTGCGGACCTGCAACGGCCAGTTGCAGAGCAACGACACCTGGACGGTGTCCAACTCCACCGGGTCGGGCACCTACAACCTCTACAACGGCACCCGGAACTCGGTGAACACCTTCTTCGCCCAGCTCGAAGTGATGACCGGACTGTGCGGCCCGGTCACGATGGCCCGCGAGATGGGCGTGGAGGTCCCGGACTCCGACATCGTCGGTCCGTTCACGCTCGGCGTGACCTCCACTGATCCGCTGACCATGGCCTCGGCCTACGCGACCTTCGCTGCCCGCGGCAAGTACTGCGAGCCCCGGCCGGTCAACCGCATTCTGGACTCCTCGGGCAAGGTGGTGGCCACCTACTCCGACACCTGCAAGCAGCTGATGCCCAACGCCGTTGCCGACGCGGTCAACGACGTCCTGCGAGGCGTGCAGGAGCCCGGCGGCTTCGGCTACAGCAACGGGCTGGCGCTCGACCAGGCCTCGGCTGCCAAGACCGGCACGATCCAGAACAACATGGCGGTGTGGTACGTCGGCTACACCCCCAACATGGCGACCGCGGCGATGGTGGCCGGGGCGAACTCCCAGGGTCACTGGGTGTCCCTGAACTACCAGAGCGTCGGCGGTGTGGCCCTCGGACGGGCCTTCGGGTCCAGCGTCGCCGGGCCGCTGTGGGGCGACGCGATGCAGGTCGTGGATGACCAGCTCCCGAACCGCGGGTTCATCGCACCCGACCCGACGACCGTCCGTGGCCGGCCGGTGACCGTGCCCTCCCTGGCCGGACTCTCGCCGTCGTCGGCAGCCTCCCGGCTCCGGTCGACCGGCCTGGCCCCGAACGTCGGCCCCTACGTCGACTCCGGCTACCCCGAGGGCACGGTCGCCTACAGCTCACCGCGCGCCGGGTCGACGATCGGCAGCGGGTCCCCGGTCACGATCTACGTCTCAGACGGCACGCCGTACGTTCCTCCGCCTCCTCCGCCGCCGGCGCCGGCGCCCAAGCCCGACCCCAAGCCCGACCCCAAGCCCGACCCCAAGCCCGACCCCAAGCCGAAGCCGAAGCCCGGCAATGGCGGTGGCGGTGGCGGCGGGGGGGGCGGCAACCGCGGCGGTGGCGGCCGGGGCTGAGGGCTCTCAGCCGCCGGCCAGCTGGCGGCGCACCTCGGCTGCAACGACGGCACCGTCCGCGCGGCCTCGCGTGTGCGGCTGCAGAGCACCCATGACCGTGCCCATTCCGCGCATTCCCTTGCCCGCGGCGCCGGTCTTCGCGATGGCCAGCCCGACGAGCTCCTCGAGCTCGGCGGAGGTCAACGGGGCGGGGAGGTACTCGGCGAGGATCGCCGCCTCGGCGCGCTCCTTGGCCGCGCTCTCGTCGCGTCCGGCGTCGGCGAAGGCCTCGGCGGCCTCGCGGCGCTTCTTGGCCTCCGAGGTGAGCACGCCGGTCACGTCGTCGTCGGAGAGCTCGCGTGCCTGCTTGCCAGCGACCTCGGCGTTGGTGATCGCGGTGAGGACCATCCGCAGCGTCGAGGACCGTGTCTCGTCGCGGGCCTTCATGGCGGCGGTCAGGTCGCTTCGGAGCCGGTCCTTGAGGTCGCTCATAGCCCCCATTCTGCGCGTCGGCGCACCTGCGGACCGGGCGGCGGCATGTGGAAGCCTGGTCGCATGACGCCGCCCACCCGCTTATCTGCCGACTCGGGCCGCGGGGCGGCAGCGCTGGGCATCATGCCATCTCCGCCCGCGACGCGCTCTGGGGCCGCGGCGCGCACGGTGGGCGCCCTGGCCGCAGCGGGCACGGCCGGTCTCGGCTACGCCTGGTGGGAGGCACGCTGGTTCACCACCCGCTCCGTGGAGATGCCGGTGCTTCCGCCGGGGGCGCCCAACCTTCGGGTGCTGCACATCAGCGACCTGCATCTGACGCCGCACCAGGGGCGCAAGCGGCGATGGGTCGCTTCGCTGGCGGCACTCGAGCCGGACCTCGTCGTGGACACCGGCGACAACATCGCCCACCGCCACGCCGTCGAGCCGCTGATGGCGGCACTCGGGACGCTGACCGGCCGACCGGGGGTGTTCGTCCTGGGCTCCAACGACTACTTCTCGCCGATGGTGAAGAATCCGGCCCGCTACCTGCTGCCCGACGACGGGCGCCGCACCACGCGCTCCCCGCGGCTGCCCTACGACGCCATGGTGGCCAAGCTCACCGACGCTGGCTGGACCGACCTGACGAATCGGCGCGCCGAGGTCACCGTCCGCGGGGTGCGGATCGCGTTCGCGGGGGTCGACGACCCCCACCTGTGGTACGACGACCTGGCCGCGGTCGCTGGCCCCGCGGTCGCGGAGGCCGACCTGCGGCTGGCGGTGGCCCATGCGCCGTACTTGCGGGTCCTGGACCAGTTCGCACGCGACGGCTACGAGGCGATCCTCGCCGGCCACACCCACGGCGGCCAACTCCGGCTCCCGGTCGCCGGCGCGCTGGTGACGAACTGCGACCTGGACCGGCGGCGTGCTCGAGGGCTGCACCGGCACCCGGCCGGCTCGCGACCCGGTGATCCCGGCTCGGCGTGGCTGCACGTCTCCGCGGGGGCCGGGACGTCGCCGTACGCCGTCGCGCGCTTCGCCTGCCGGCCCGAGGCCACGCTGCTGACCCTCACCCCCCGCCCCTGACCCCGGCGAGTCGTCAGGTTCGCGACGACGTCGCCCCGATTGTGGGCGCTGGTCAGGGCTCGGCTAGACTTCCTGACGCTTGCGCGGGCTGTGGCGCAGTTTGGTAGCGCGCTTCGTTCGGGACGAAGAGGCCGCAGGTTCAAATCCTGTCAGCCCGACCCAGCAACCCCAGGTCAGCGGCTCTCGGTCGGCGGCGGCTTCTCGGCTCCGGGTCCGCCGGTGCTCTCCCGCACCGCGAGTCGGTAGCCGACTCTCGTGTCCACGGCCGGCTCGGCCGTCCCATTGATCCGGTCCAGCAGACGTTCGACGCCGATCTCCGCGATCGCCTCCTTGTCGGGCGCGACGCTGCTCAACGTCGGATTCGAGAACCAGCCCTCCTTGAGGTCATCGAAACCGCAGACTGCCAGGTCGTCGGGGACGCGGATCCTCCGCGTGGCCAAGGCTCGCAAGGCGCCGAGAGCCAGCAGGTCGTTGGCGCAAAACACCGCGTCTGGGGCCACGTCGGAGTCGTCGAGCATCCGGTCCATAGCGCCGAGCCCGTCGTGGCGGCCGAAACCCGGTGTCGGCTGCCGCAGGTCGGTGCGCAGGCCCGCCTCGGCGAGCGCCGCCGACCACCCCTGCAGCCGAAGATCCACCATCGCACGCGCGCTTCTCTGCCCCCCTAGGAAGGCGATGCGGCGGCGGCCCAGGCCGACCAGGTGCGCAGTCGCCTCACGAGCGGCTGCCACGTTGTCCACCGCCACATGGTCCACCTCGACGTCTGCGACCCTGGGTCCGAAGAAACGCTCCCCGAGCAAGACCACAGGGATCCGGCGAGAGCGGGCCGAGAGGTCCCCTGGGCGCAGCGAGAGCGGGCTCAGGAGCACCCCGTCGATGAGGCCGGTCCGCAGACCGGTCAGGGATTCCTGCTCCCGGGTGCGGTCAGCATCGGTCTGATCGATCAGAACCTGGAGGCCGCGCCGCTCGGCGGCATCGAAGACCGTCCGGGCGAGCTCGGCGAAGTAGGGCACCTCCAGGGAGGGAATGGCCAGCGCGATGATCCCCGAGCGGCCTGCACGCAGCCGGCGCGCGAGCAGATGCGGGCGGTAGCCCATCTCGTCGAGCAGGGCCTGGACCCGAGCGCGCGTGGCCGCTGAGACGTGCGGGTGGTCGTTGACGACGTTGGAGACGGTCTTGACGCTCACCCCTGCGCGTGCGGCCACATCCCGCAAGCTCGGTCCCACAGCGCACTCCTCTCGCGCTTCTTGACAGCCAAGTGTGACCTATCTAACGTTCAACAGGCCGTACAACGTTGCAATAGCGACCCTCAGGGATTGATTCATGGCGACCGAGGCGACCCCGTCAGCCGGAGACTCAGCACTCGACGTGGCAACCACCCGGACTGCTCCAGACGAGGCGAAACCCGAAGCCTCAACGCGCCGGTCCGACTCCCTGGCGGCGTACCTGTTCTTGGCGCCGTTCCTGGTGATCTACGGGATCTTCCTGCTCTACCCGGTCGTCCAGGCACTGCTGATGAGCCTCTACGAATGGGACCTGCTCGACCCCCGGGTGCGCCAATTCGTCGGACTGGACAACTACTACGAGATGTTCGGGGCGACCGGAGGACTGAGCTGGGACCTGACGACCAACACCAGCTGGCGCCTCCTGGCCCTGGCGGTCGTGCTGGCCGCGCTCGTCGCCGCTTGGCGAGGAGCGATGGGGCGCTGGGTCGCCGTGGTCACGGTCAGTCTCGCGCTGCTGGTCTGGGTCCTGCTCGGGCTGCATCCGGCTGCTGACGGGGCATGGACCGATGCCGTGTTCTGGTCCTCCTTCGGCAACACACTGCAGTTCGTGCTCCTCTCGACGCCCCTCATCGTCGGCGTCGCCCTGGTGCTGGCCCTCCCGTTGTCCCGTCCGGGCCGAACGGCCAGCGTTCTGCGAGCCATTTTCTTCGCGCCCTACGTCCTCTCGGTCGCGGTCCTCACGCTCATCTTCGGCTTCCTGCTCAACCCCGACCTGGGACTCCTAGCCAAGGTCACGGGCTGGTTCGGGATCCAGCCGATCGCCTGGCTCACCGAGCCCGGCTACGCCATGGCGGCGGTGGTGATCGCGACGCTGTGGTGGACCATGGGCTTCAACTTGGTGCTGTTCATCGCCGGCCTCCAAGACATCGACCCGACGCTCTACGAGGCCGCGATTCTGGACGGCGCCAACCCCTGGGACCGGTTCACGCAGATCACCGTGCCCGGACTGCGGCGGACCCTGGTGCTCGTGACGGTGCTGCAGGTCATCGCGTCTTTCCAGATTTTCGGTCAGGTCTACATCATGACCCGCGGTGGACCCGGCGGATCCACTCGCGTCCTCATTCAGCACATCTACGAGTCCAGCTTCCGCGAGTTCCGGCTTGGCTACGGGGCGGCGCTGTCCATCGTGCTCTTCGGGGTGATGCTCATCGCCTCCGTCATCCAGTTCCGGTTGCTGCGTGAGGGAGATGAAGCCTGATGGCTCACGGCCAGGGTCCACGGGATCCGAGCCGCGGCCGGACAGAAGCCGGCCTCGGTGTCAGCGTCAAGCCACGGATGGAAGGTGGGACGGCATGAGCAGCGCTACCACGGAGACCGGAGGGCCTGCCTCTCCACCGCGCATCAACGTCCGCAGGCTGCTCGTCGTTGGCCTGCTCGGCTTCTTCGCAGCGATCTGGATCGCGCCCCTGGTGTGGATGTTCTCGCTCTCGCTGTCGGACAACACCGCGCTGCAGACCAACACCACATCGCTGGTGCCCATCGACGTGACGACGGAGAACTACCAGGACGCGCTGGCCGTGGGGTTGACCCCTCGATGGCTGCTCAACTCCGTCATCGTGACCGGGATCACCACGCTGGCGACCCTGCTGCTCTCCGCGATGGCGGGATATGCCTTCGCACGGCTCCGCTTCCGGGGGAAGTGGCTGGTGTTCCCCCTGGTGCTAGCCGGCCTGATGGTCCCCAAGGAGGCCATGTTCATCCCGCTGTTCCTCATGTTTGCCGAGGTCGACCAGCACAACACCTACCAAGCCCTGGCACTGCCCCGCATCGCAGCGCCCCTCGGCGTCTTCATCATGACGCAGTTCTTCCTCGCCATCCCGCGCGAGATCGAGGAGGCGGCAGCCGTCGACGGGGCCAACCGATGGCGGATCTTCACCCGGGTGATGCTCCCGATGTCGGTCCCGGCGCTCACCGCGCTCGGCATCTTCACCTTCATCCTGACGTGGAACGACTTCCTGTGGCCGCTCGTCTCGGCGACCGATCCCGACATGTTCACCATCACCACGGGGCTCGCCTCTCTGCAGGGCAACTTCGCTCAGGCCAACGAGCTCGGGTCGCTCATGGCGCGCGGGGCGATCGCGGCCATCCCGCTGCTCATCCTCTACCTAATCTTGCAGCGTTACCTCATCCGCGGCATCGCACTAGGGAGCGGGGGCAAGTGACCGACCGAATGCCCGAGCACAGGTCCAGGCGTCGCGCGCGCGGCTCGGCAGTCCCAAACGCCGTACGCCGCAAGGCGGTCGCTGCGACCGTGGCCGTCGCCGTGCCCCTCGTCGCGTCCTCCTGCGGGCTGGTGACCAAGCGTGAACCCATCGATCTCGATCGCCAGGCCACTGCGCTGGCCCAGGATTCCCTCAACCCCGGCGTCGTCGAGCTGGCTCGGTTCTTCGGCGACTGTGAAGACACCACGACGGGGATCACCGACGTGTCGGTCGCCACGAACGAGTGCGAGGTCGTGCAGATCCTGACCAACGCCTACAACGCTGACGCCGACCACCCCTTCGACATCCAGCGACTCGGGGGGGCGCAGTTCGCCGCCTACTACGACACTCTCAACTCCACCTACGCCGGTGGGGCGCCGCCGGACGTTGCCGTCATGCACGCCTCCAACCTCCCGGACTATGCGCGCAGGGACCTGCTGGTGCCGTTGGAGGAGGACGTCTTGGCCGAGGCCGGCATCGATCCCAACGACTGGACGCCGGCGGCGCGTGAGGGAGTGACCTACGACGGCAGGATCTTCGGTGTTCCGTGGGACCTGCACACCAACCTCTGGCACCTCAACGTCGACCTCTTCCGCGAGGCCGGACTCGTGGACGCCGACGGGCAGCCGGTCCTTCCCAGCAGCCGCCGGGAGCTCATGCAACAGGCGCAGCAGATGCGTGAGCGGACCGGAGCGCAGTACCTGGCCACGGACGCCAACCAGTTCGCGCTCAGCGTGATGTTCTTCCTCTCCCTCGTCTATCAGCAGGGTGGACAGGTCATCGCCGAGGATGGCTCCGCGGCGCTGGACACTCCGGAGACCCGCGAGGCCCTGGACCTCATGAACGAGCTGTTCGATCGCGGCTTCGCGCAAGCGAGCCAGGACTACACCGCTGCGCAGACGGCATTCCTGGAGGGGCGCGCGGCGGTGCTGCACAACGGCACCTGGGTCGTGAACCAGTACGCCGACGAGACCGACTTCGACTACCTGGTCAAGCCGTTCCCGACGCTGTACGACCAACCCGCCAACTGGGCCAACTCCCACACGTGGGTCGTGCCGGTCCACGACGAAGCCGACCGCTACGCCGAGTCGCTGGACTTCATCGCCTTCCTCAGCGACCACACCCGGGACTGGGCCGTGGGGACGGGACACCTGCCGGCTCGCGAGTCGGTCCTCGAAAGCGAGGCCTACCAGGACGCCCCGCAACGCAGCAACTTCGCCGCCCAGACCGCGGAGCAGGCACACCTCATTCCCGAGACCCCCAGCTGGCAGCCGATCGAGGACCTGATCAAGGAGGAGATCGAGTCCACCTGGCTGCTCGGCGACGACCCCGCGGCAGCGCTGCGCAGTCTCGAGCGCCGAGCCAACCAGGTGCTTCGCGACGCGGGCGCGATCAATTGACCCGTCGGCGCGCGTGTCTGGACGGATCGTGGGAAGTCTGCGCCGCCCCTGACCCGGACACCGGCCACGATGCAGCGCCGACCGCCGCGCGCAACCCGCCTCCTCAGGGTTGGCAGCAGGGGTGGGTGCCGAGCCCCTGGCAGCTGCTCCCCGAGGCGACCCTGCCGGCGTACGGTGCGGTGTGGTATCGGCGCACGCTCCACATCGCACCCACGCAGCCCCCATCCGAGGAGGCGGGGGAGACCCATGTCCTCGTCTTCGAGGCGGCCAGCCACACGGCTCGGGTGTGGGTCGACGGCGTCTGCTGCGGCGGGACCCTGAACGGCAACCTGCCCTTCGAGATCGCCCTGGGCCGCCTCTCCCCGGGGGACCACGAACTGCTGGTGCGCGTCGAGCTGCCCGACGACGACGAGGGTGGCGAGAAGGACCCGCGGTTCGGCGAGATCCCGCATGGCAAGCAGTCCTGGTACGGCCCTGTGGGCGGTCTGTGGAGGTCGGTCTCGCTCGAGACCCGCCCCGAGGCGCACCTGGTCTCGGTTCGCTGCCGGACGGACCCCCAGCGCGAGCACGTCCGCGTCCGCCTCGCCCGTTCGCCGGTGCCCTGCGGGGCGCTCGAGGTGGCCGTGACCGACGCCGCAGGGATCGTCGTGGCGACGCAGACGCTGGAGCGTCCCGACGTGCGCGAGGAGGTCGTGCTTCCCGTCCCGGACCCGGCCCGATGGTCGCCGGAACACCCCGCGACCTATCGCGTCGCTGTGCGTCTGCGGGGCACCCAGGGCACCCCCGTCGACGAGCTGGGGCAGTGCGTCGGCTTCCGTGAGATCGGCGTACGCGGCACCGACATCGTCCTGGATGGTCACCCGTTGCGCGTCCGCGGCGTCCTCGATCAGGACTACTGGCCCGTGGGTGACTGGACACCGCCTGACGACGACCAGGTCGCGGCCCAGCTCGGCTGGGCGAAGGAGGCAGGGTTCAACCTGCTGCGCTACCACATCAAGATCCCGACCCACCGCTATCTCGATCTCGCCGACCAGCTGGGGCTGATGGTCTGGCTCGAGCTGCCCAACTGGCGCGACTTCACCGAGCACGCCGCCGACGCGGGTCGCGAGCTCCTCGAGGCGATGGTCGACGCCTTCGGCCATCACCCCAGCGTCGCGGTCTTCTCGGTGGTCAACGAGAGCTGGGGGGTGGACCTGGCCGACTCCTGGCAGCGGCAGTGGGTCATCGATGCCGTCGACTGGCTGCGAGGGCGACCCGAAGGCTGGCTGGTCGTGGACAACTCGCCCTGCGAGCCGAACGGTCACCTCGACACCGACCTGGAGGACTACCACTTCTACGCCAGCCTCCCCGACCACCGAGCGCGCTGGGACGGTTTCCTGGAGGCCTTCACCTCCGGCCGCTGGCCCACCTACGAGGGCCAGCGCCAGGAGCCACGACGGCCCCTGGTGCTCTCGGAGTTCGGCTTCTGGTCTCTGCCGCTGCCGCCGCCCGACGACGCCATCGCCAACCCCCGGGCGCAACGCGGTCCCAGCTGGGGCAACGACATCGCCGAACCGGCCGGGATGCTCGACCGCTTCGGCGAGCTCTCTCTCGATCTCGTCTTCGGCGACTACGAGCAGCTCGCGATAGCTAGCCAGCGGCTCCAGTCCCAGGCGCTTCGGTATTCCGTCGCATCGCTGCGGCGGGCCGGACTCGACTACGTCGTGACCGAGCTGACCGATGTCTACTGGGAGGTCAACGGGGTGCTGGACCCGTGGCGGCGCCCCAAGCAGGCGTTGGCGGACTTCACCGACGTGAACGGGACCACGGCGGTCCTCCTGGTGCCACGACGCGCCGCCTACTGGGCTGGCGAGCGCGTGGAGGTTGACCTCGCGACCGATGGTGCCCCACCGGGATCCCGGGTCGAACTCGAGACGATCTCCCCCCTGGGCCGACAGCCGTGGGCGTCGCTCGAAGACGTCCGCGTCCCCCAGGTGTCCTCGGCAACGGAGGTCCGCGTGCAGGCGAGGATGCTCTCGGCCGGCAACGAGACGCTCGCCGCCGACCACCTGATCCTCGCCGTCTTCCCCCGGCCGCGGGAGCGGCCGCCGACCGAGCAGATGCTGCAGACCGTCGACCCGGCGATCGGCCAGGCGCTCCACGCGCAGGGCTGGACCTTCGGCGGGCGCCTGACCTCCGACGGCGTCTGGTGGGTGCAACGGGTCGACGACGCAGTCCTCGACCGGCTCCGGGCGGGCGGGACCGTCGTCCTGGTGGCCACCGCCATCGATGCCCTCGGCCCGCTGTCGTGGTCCTTCCCACCGGCTCGTCTGGTCTCGACATCCGGGTTCGACTCCAACTGGATGCTGCGCACCTCCTGGATCCGCCGCGACGGGGCCTTCGCCCACATCCCCGGCGGCCCGATCGTGGGGTGGGAGTTCGACGGGATGATCCCCGACCTCGGCCTGGCCGGGATCTTCCCCTCGGAGTTTCGACACCGCGTCCACGCCGGCAGCGCGATGGGCTGGCTGCACCATCCGGTGGCCACCATCTGCACTCGCCAGGTCGGCCGCGGCACGCTCGTGGTGTGCACCTGGCCCGTAGCCGATCCCGGCGCTGGCTCCCCACCGGCCCGCGGCGCGGTCCTGGACGGCCTGGTTCGGGTGGCTCTCGGCGCCCACGGCGGCGAGACTGCTTGAAGGGAGGCGCAAGCGCGGGGATAATCACTGACTGATGCCGCAGATGAGGATTCGAGACGCCGCGACGTACCTCGGAGTCAGCGACGACACGGTCCGCCGTTGGGTCGATCGTGGGCTCCTGACGGCCGCAACCGATGCCGCGGGCCGGAAGGTCGTCGACGGGTACGACGTGGCCCTCGTCGCCCGCCGCCACGCCTCGGTCCCTGCCGTCCCCGGCTCGACGGTGAGCTCGGCCCGCAACCGGTTCGTGGGGCTGGTGACCGACATCCGGGTCGACGCGGTCATGGCCCAGGTCGAGCTGCAGTGCGGACCCTTCCGTGTGGTGTCCTTGATGAGCAGCGAGGCGGTCCGCGACCTCGGGCTCGAGCTCGGCTCGGTGGCCGCGGCGGTGATCAAGTCGACCACGGTCATCGTCGAGACCGCGGGTGCGGGCTCGTGAGATCTCGGAGCCGACGCCGCTGGGGTCTGGTGGCGGCACTGCCGCTCCTGCTCGCCCCCGGCTGCGGGTCCAGCGACGCCGGGGCGGACGGGATCGGGGACCAGCGGACCCTCACGGTGTACGCCGCGGCCTCGCTGACCGCCGCCGCCGAGGAGCTCGCCGAGGAGTTCGAGGCCCGCCATGACGGCGTCCGTGTGCAGCTCAACCTGGCCGGCTCCTCGGACCTGGCCGCGCAGATCGAGCAGGGAGCCCCGGCCGACGTCTTCGCCTCGGCGGACGCGGAGACCATGGACGCGCTGGAGACCGCCGGGCTCCTCGCCGGCGAGCCCGCGGCCTTCGCCACCAACACGCTGCAGATCGCCGTCCCGCCCGGCAACCCCGCCCACGTGCGATCCCTGCCCGACCTCGCGGGCGGCGACGTCGCGGTGGTGGTCTGCGCTCCGGTCGTTCCGTGCGGCCGTGCAGCCCGGGCGGTGGCGGACGCGGCCGGCGTGTGGCTGTCGCCGGTGAGCGAGGAGCAGTCGGTGACCGACGTCCTCGGCAAGGTGAGCTCGGGCGAAGCAGATGCCGGCCTCGTCTACATCACCGACGTCCTCGCGGCCGGCGGCCGAGTCGAGGGGATCCCGATTCGCGGAGCCGCCGCAGGGACCAACACCTACCCGGCTGCCGTGGTCCGGGGCGCGGAGCGCCCCCGGCTCGCCGAGCGCTTCGTGGGGCTGTTGACCGGGCCTACCGGCCAACGGGTCCTGCGGGACCTGGGGTTCGGCCCCGCGTGAGGCATCACGCCGGTGCGGTCGGCCCGCCTCGCTGGGTCTACCTGCCCGCAGGTCTGGGGGCGCTGTTCGTGCTCCTGCCGCTGGTCGCGATGGTCTCCCGCGTGGAGTGGGGCCGTTTCCCGGCCCTGGTCACGTCCGAGTCCTCGCGTGCCGCCCTGGTCCTGAGCCTGCAGACATCCACGGCCAGCACGGTCGCCTGCGTCGTCCTCGGCGTACCCATGGCTCTCGTGCTGGCCCGCTCCCCGACGCCCGGCCTACGCGCGCTGCGCGCGCTGGTCCTCCTGCCGCTGGTGCTGCCGCCGGTGGTGGGCGGCATCGCGCTGCTCTACACGTTCGGCCGGCGGGGCCTCCTCGGCGAGACCCTCGACGTCGTCGGCGTCCAGGTGGCCTTCTCGACCCTGGCGGTGGTGATGGCGCAGACGTTCGTCGCGCTCCCCTTCCTCGTCGTGAGCCTGGAGGGCGCACTGCGCTCGGTGGGCTCGCGGTACGACGAGGTCGCCGCGACCCTCGGAGCCCGGCCCACCACCGTCACCCGGCGGGTGACGCTCCCCCTGGTGCTGCCCGGGCTGGTGTCGGGCGCGGTGCTGTCGTTCGCGCGAGCGCTGGGTGAGTTCGGCGCGACGATCACGTTCGCCGGGAGCCTGGAGGGGGTGACCCGGACGCTGCCGCTGGAGATCTACCTGCAGCGGGAGACCGACCCCGACGCGGCTGTCGCACTCTCGTTGATGCTCGTCGTGGTCGCGGTGGCCGTCGTGGGCCTGGCCCGACGCGGGGGATCGACACCGTGAGCCTGGCGATCAGCCTCTCCGTCCCCGAGCGGCGGCTCGAGGTGGACCTCGAGGTCGCCGACGCCGAGACGGTGGCGCTGCTGGGCCCCAACGGCGCCGGCAAGTCGACGGTGCTCGCGGTGGTCGCCGGCCTGCTGCGGCCCCGCCCCGGGCGGGTCTCCCTCGACGGCCGGGCGCTGACCGACGTCGACGACCACGGCCGGGCCCGCCGATGGGTCGCGCCGCACGAGCGGCAGGTCGCGCTGCTCGCCCAGGACCCGCTGCTCTTCCCGCATCTGACCGCCCTCGACAACGTCGCCTTCGGACCCCGGGCCGCGGGCCGGAGCCGCCGCGAGTCCCGGGCGCACGCTCGCCGGTGGCTGGCCGACGTCGGCGTCCCCGAGCTCGGCGACCGGCGACCGGTCGGCCTGTCCGGGGGTCAGGCGCAGCGGGTCGCCGTGGCCCGGGCGCTGGCGGCCCACCCGCGGGTGCTGCTCCTCGACGAGCCGATGGCGGCCCTCGACGTCGCGGTCGCCCCGGCGTTGCGCCAGACCCTGCGCCGGGTGCTGGCCGACCAGACCACGCTCCTGGTCACCCATGACCCGCTCGACGCCCTGCTGCTCGCCGACCGGGTCGTGGTGGTCGACGAGGGCAGGGTCGTCGAGGAGGGCCGCGCCCGGGAGGTGCTCGCCCGCCCGCGCAGCGCCTTCACCGCCCAGGTCGCGGGGCTCAACCTCGTGGCAGGGACCTGGCGGGGCGGCGCCGTCCACCCCCAGGACGGCCCCCCGGTCCAGGGGACCCACGGCGACGTCCCTCCCGCGGCGGGCGCCCCGGCGGTGGCGGTCTTCCACCCGCGCACGGTCGCCGTCTACGCCCAGCCCCCCGGTGGCAGCCCCCGCAACACCCTCGCGGTGACCGTCACGCTGGTCGAGCCGCACGGAGACCGCACGCGGGTGCGGGCCGGCGAGCTCACGGCCGACATCACCACCGCGGCGGCCGCCGAGCTGGACCTGGCTCCCGGGGACCACGTGCACTTCGCCATCAAAGCCACGGAGGTGGCCGTCTACGCCGGCTGAGTGCCGCGCCGGTCGGGGCGCGCGACCGGCGCCGGCCATGCCCAACGGGACGGGCAAGGGGGACGGTCAGCTGCGAGCGGCGGCGACCAGCTCGGCGATCTGGACGGTGTTGAGGGCCGCGCCCTTGCGCAGGTTGTCGTTGCTGAGGAAGAGCACGAGCCCGTGGTCGCCGTCCACGCTCTGGTCCTGACGGACCCGGCCCACGTACGACGGGTCCCGACCCGCGGCCTCGAGCGGCGTCGGGATGTCGGTGAGGACGACGCCGGGAGCCTCGCTGAGCAGCTCGACGGCGCGCTTGGCCGGCAGCGGAGCGGCGAACTCCGCGTTGATCGCCAGCGAGTGACCGGTAAAGACCGGCACCCGGACGCACGTGCCGGAGACCCGCAGGTCGGGGATGCCGAGGATCTTGCGCGACTCGTGGCGAAGCTTCTGCTCCTCGTCGGTTTCCTCCGACCCGTCGTCGACGACCGACCCGGCCACCGGCAGCACGTTGAAGGCGATCGGGCGGGCATACTTCAGCGGTTCGGGCAGTCGCACCGCCGACCCGTCCATGGCCAGTGCCGTCGGATCCCCGGCCGCCGCCACCTGACCGGCCAGCTCGCGCACCCCGGCCAGACCACTCCCGGAGACGGCCTGGTAGGTGCTGGCCACCAGCCGCACGAGCCCGGCCTCGTCGTGGAGCGGCTTCAGCACCGGCATCGCGGCCATCGTCGTGCAGTTCGGATTGGCAATGATGCCCCTGTGGGCCTCGTAGATCGCCTCCGGATTCACCTCGCTGACCACGAGCGGCACCTCGGGATCCCGGCGCCAGGCCGAGGAGTTGTCCACGACCGTCACGCCCGCGGCGGCAAAGCGCGGCGCCTGGGCCCGCGAGGTGGCGGCACCGGCCGAGAAGAGGGCGATGTCGAGTCCGGCCGGGTCGGCGGTGGCGACGTCCTCCACGACGACCTCGCGGTCGCCCCAGGTCAGCGTCGACCCCGCGGAGCGGGAGGAGGCGAAGAAGCGCACGTCGGCCACCGGGAAGTCGCGCTGGAGCAGGATGTCGCGCATCACCGCGCCGACCTGTCCGGTGGCGCCGACCACCCCGACGTTCATCCGCCGACTCTTGCTCACCGGCCCGACCCGCCGTAGACGACGGCCTGGACCTGGTCGGCCTCGAGCTCGAAGGCGTGGTGTGCTGCGGTGACGGCGTCGTTGACCTGCGACTCGTCGACGATGACCGAGATCCGGATCTCCGAGGTGGAGATCATCTCGATGTTGACACTGGCCTGGGCCAGCGCCCCGAAGAACTTCGCGGTGATGCCCGGGTGGGACCGCATGCCGGCCCCGACCAGCGAGATCTTGCCGATCTGGTCGTCGTAGAGCAGCGAGTCGTAGCCCACGCTGTCCTTCAGCCGGGCCAGCGCCTCCATCGCCGCCTGCCCGTCGGCGCGTGGCAGCGTGAACGAGATGTCGGTCAGGTTGGTCGCCGCGGCGGAGACGTTCTGGACGATCATGTCGAGGTTGATCCCGGTGTCGGCGAGCGCCGCGAAGATCCGGGCAGCCTCGCCGACCTTGTCGGGCACGCCGACCACGGTCACCTTGGCCTCGCTGCGGTCGTGGGCGACGCCGGCGATGATGGCCTGTTCCATCGTGAGGTCCCCTTCGTCGATGTCGGTGATCCAGGTGCCGTCGAGCTTGCTGAACGAGGAGCGCACGTGGATCGGCATGCCATAGCGGCGGGCGTACTCCACACACCGCAGGTGCAGGATCTTGGCGCCGCAGGCAGCCATCTCCAGCATCTCCTCATAGGAGACGCGAGCACGCCGCTGAGCGGTCGGAACGATCCTCGGGTCGGCGGTGAACACCCCGTCGACGTCGGAGTAGATCTCGCAGACGTCGGCCTCGAGCGCGGCCGCCAGCGCCACCGCGGTGGTGTCCGAGCCGCCGCGGCCCAGGGTGGTGATGTCCTTGGTGTCCTGGCTGACGCCCTGGAAGCCGGCGACGATGGCAATCGCGCCCTCATCGAGCGCCTTGCGGATGCGGCCCGGCGTGACGTCGATGATCTTCGCCTTGCCGTGGACGCTGTCGGTGATGACACCGGCCTGGCTGCCAGTGAACGACCGCGCCTCGTGGCCCAGGTTGCCCACCGCCATCGCCAGCAGCGCCATCGAGATCCGCTCGCCCGCCGTGAGCAGCATGTCCAGCTCGCGCGGAGGCGGGAGCGGCGAGACCTGCTCGGCCAGGTCGATGAGCTCGTCGGTGGTGTCGCCCATCGCCGACACAACGACCACGACGTCGTTGCCGCCCTTCTTGGCGTCCAGGATGCGCTGCGCGACGCGCTTGACGCCCTCGGCATCGGCCACGGAGGAGCCTCCGTACTTCTGCACGACGATGCCCACGGTTGATCCTCGTTTCCGGCCCAGGAGTTCGGCGCGAGTCTACCCATCGCCGCGGACGCCGACCGGCCGTCCGACCGCGGTGCGGAGGTGGCTAGAGCTCGCCGGTGTGCAGCATCCGCTCGGCCGCCGCCACGTCCTCGCGCTCGCTCTCGAAGTCGGAGTCGAGCCGGTCGTGGGCGATCACCGACTGCAGGGCCCGCAGGCACGCACTGGCCTCGGCGCCCCAGGAGGCGACGTAGGAGAACTGCCACCACCACAGCGCCTCGCCCACGCGACCGTCCTTGTGGTGCCGCAGGCCGTGCACGAGCGCTGACGCGATGGAGGTCAGGTCGTCGGAGAGCCGGCTGGAGACCATCTCGGGCGGATCGACGTAGGGGTCGAAGACCTCGGTGTAGTCGTCCACGCCCTCCAGCAGCAACGCCAGCCGGTGGCGCATCTCGTCGAGGTCCGGGTCGGGTCCCGCGTCGGGCTCGTACTCCTCGGACAGCTCGAAGTCCGCCTGGACGCCGAGCCGCCCACCCGCGAGCAGCACCTGGCTGACCACGAGGAGGAGCAGCGAGACCGCGGCGCCCCCCATGGCCTCACCACGGGCGATCGCGCGCAGCGCAATGAGGAACGACTCCACCTGGTCGGCGATCTGCTGGGCGAACTCCTCGGTCTCCGCGTCGAGTGGCCTCCGGGCGCTCGGCGCAGCCGGTGACCCCGAACCGGGGCCACGCGGCATCGTCGCCTCAACCATGGACCGACCGCCTTCCTTCGAACGCCCGCCCGAGAGTCACCTCGTCGGCGTACTCCAAGTCACCGCCTACTGGCAGTCCACTCGCAAGCCGCGTCACGCGCAATCCCATGCCGCCCAGAAACCGCGTGAGGTACGTCGCGGTCGCCTCGCCCTCGAGGTTCGGGTCGGTGGCCAGGATCACCTCGGTGACCGCGCCGTCGGCCAGCCGGGTCATCAGCTCCTTGATCCGGAGCTGGTCCGGACCCACGCCCTCGATCGGGGAGATCGCCCCGCCGAGCACGTGGTAGCGCCCCCGGAACTCCCGGGTGCGCTCGATCGCCACCACGTCCTTCGGCTCCTCCACCACGCAGATCGCGCTCGCGTCGCGGCGAGGGTCGCGGCAGATGCGACAGGTGTCCTCCTCGGCGACGTTGCCGCACACCGCGCAGAACCGCACGGTCTCCTTGACCCGGACCAGGGTCGCGGCGAGCCGGCGCACGTCGACGGGATCGGACTGCAGCAGGTGGAACGCGATCCGCTGGGCGCTCTTGGGTCCGACCCCCGGCAGTCGGCCGAGCTCATCGATGAGGTCCTGGACGATGCCTTCGTACATCGGCGGAGGGGAAGCCTCAGAAGCCCAACAGCCCGCCCGGCCCTGGCGCCGGGCCCGAGCCCAGCCCGGGCCCGTCCCCGGCGTCCCCGGCGTCCCCGCCGGCCAGCCCCGCCAGGGGTCCGAGCTTCTCGGCGGCCATCGCCTCGGAGCGTGCGCGGGCGTCTCGGTAGGCGGCCACGATCAGATCCTCCAGGTCCTCGGTATCGGCGGGGTCGAAGGAGTTGGCCCGGATCTTCACCCGCACCAGGTCCCCGGTGCCGTCCACGGTCACGGTGACCAGGCCGTCGGCGACGGTGCCCTCAACCTCGGCGTCGGCCAGCTCCTGCTGAGCGGCCATCAGCTGCTCCTGCATGGCCTGGGCCTGCTGGAGCAGGGCGTTCATGTCGAAGCCTCCGGCCCCGAACGGATTGGTCTCGCTCATGGTCTCTCGATTCTCGTGGTCGGTCCGGGCTACCCGGTTTGTCCGGGCTGGCCATCTGGGCTCGTCTTCTGGGCTGGTCATCGGGGCTGATCATCGGGGTGCACGTCGGCGTGGCACGCCGGCTGGTCGTCACTCGTGCGGGATCTCCTCGATCACCTGTGCGCCCAGCCGCTCGGTGAGCAGGCCGGTGGCGTCCAGGTCCGCATCGTCCGCGGGAGGGTCGTCCCGGCTGGCGGCGGTGTCGGCCGTCGAGGCCGCGGACCCGGGAGAGCCGGACGGCCCGGCGGGGGGTGCCTGTCCGGGTGCCGCCTCGGGTGCCGGAGCGGGGGTGCTCCCAGGTGCCGGTGTCGGGGCCCAGCCCCCGGTCCGCCCCTCACCCCGGTCTGGGCGGGGTCCGGACGGCGCGCCGGAGCCCTGTGCGGCAGGACGGGCGGCCGGGTCGACGATCGACTCGATGCGCCACTCGGCACCGACGAGGTCGATGAGCACCTGCTGCAGGATCGCGTCCCCGCGTCCGTTGACGAACGACTCCCGGGCACCGGGGTGGTTGAACCCGAGCGTGAGCGTCTGCCCCTCCAACCCCACCACCTGGGCGTGCTGGCTGAGCTGGATCCAGGTGAACCGTCGATGGCCCTTGACCGCCTCCAGGATCTCCGGCCACAACCGGCGCACCTCGCTCAGCGACAGACCGGGGGGCGTCGGCTCGCTCGCGGGGGGCGTCGGCTCGCTCGCCCGAGCGGGCCGCCCGCCCTGGTGAGCCGCGGGCGCACTGTCGACGGGAGCCTGGGTCGACTCCTCCCGCGGGGGTGCCTCGGCAGCACGGGGTGCGGAGGCCGAGACCGGCTCAGGGGCGTCCTCTCGAGCCGGTGGCCCCCCGGCGGGAGCCATGGACAGCCGCTTCTCGAGCCGGTCCATGCGGGCGCCGAGCCCGCGGGAGGTGTCGTCGGCTCCCGGAAGGAGGACGCGGGCGCACAGCAGCTCCAACAGCAGCCGAGGCGCCGTGGTGCCCTTGAGCTCGGCCAGTCCCTCCGCGACGAGGTCCGCGGCGCGCGACAGCTCGTGCCGCCCGAAGCGCGCGGCCTGGGCGACCAGCCGCTCGGCCTGGTCCTCGGGCACGTCGATGAGTCCGGTGGCTGGAGCGTCCGGCACCGCGGAGATGATCACCAGGTCGCGCAGCCGCTGAAGGAGGTCCTCGGTGAACCTGCGCGGGTTCTGACCGGTCTCGATGACGGCATCGACGACCCGGAAGACCCCTGCCGCGTCATGGGCGGCGAAGGCATCCACCACGTCGTCGAGCAGCGTGTCCGGCGTGAACCCCAGCAGCCCCGCGGTGAGCCGGTGGGTCACGCCGTCCGTGCCGGCGCCGCCGATCAGCTGGTCGAGGACCGACAGGGTGTCGCGCGCCGAGCCTCCGCCGGCCCGCACGATGAGCGGCAGGGCGGCCGGCTCGATCGCGACCCCCTCGCGCTCGCAGAGCTCGGCCATGTATGCCGAGAGCACCTTGGGCGGGATCAGCCGGAAGGGATAGTGGTGGGTCCGCGACCGGACCGTGCCGATGACCTTCTCCGGCTCGGTGGTGGCGAACACGAACCGGACGTGCTCGGGAGGCTCCTCGACGATCTTGAGCAGCGCGTTGAAGCCCTGGGCGGTGACCATGTGGGCTTCGTCGATGATGTAGACCTTGTAGCGGTCCCGCATCGGTTGGAAGGTCGCCTGCTCGCGCAGGTCGCGTGCGTCCTCCACGCCCCCGTGCGAGGCAGCGTCGATCTCGATGACGTCCACCGACCCGGGCCCCCCGGTGGCCAGCTCCATGCACGAGTCGCAGACCCCGCATGGCTCGTCGGTCGGCCCCTTGGCGCAGTTCAGCGCACGGGCCAGAATGCGGGCACTCGTGGTCTTGCCGCATCCGCGCGGGCCGGAGAAGAGGTAGGCGTGGTTGACCCGGTTGCCGCGCAGCGCCGCCCGCAACGGCTCGGTCACGTGGTCCTGACCGATCACTTGGGCGAACGTGTCCGGCCGATAGCGGCGGTAGAGCGCGAGGGGTGCTTCCACGACGACGACCCTAACCGCGGCGTCCGACAGGGGGTAGGACGACCAGCAGAGATGAGAAGGCCCCCCGCACACCCGACAGAGCTCGCCTGCCCTTGCTGCCTTCCGGCCCTGGGGGGGTTCAGCGAGGTGTCGCCGTGCGGGGGGTTGGCCCCACTCTAGCCAGCGACCCGAGAGCGGCCAAAGCGGGCACCGGTCTCCCGATGCCGGGGCCGGGCCGGTACCCTTCGCCACGGAGGATTCGCCTAGAGGCCTATGGCGCTCGCTTGGAAAGCGGGTTGGGTTAACAGCCCTCGCGGGTTCGAATCCCGCATCCTCCGCCAGGTTCTCCGCCACCGGCAGCGTGCTCAGATCAGGTGGTGCTCGAGCCGGTCTGCACCCTCCAGGTCGCCGGTGGCCACCAGCACCTCGACCCAAGCCGCCAGGACCTGCGAGCGGTGCACCCGGGTCCTGGCGTTCGGCGAGCAGCAGACGTACCGCCGCTGCTGCGGAGTCCGATCCGACGACCGGGGGCCGCGGTCCCCGGCCACGGCGAGCCGACCGGTCACCGCGGAGCATCCTCGGCTCTCGGGACCTTCTCGGCTCTCCGGGCGACGCTCTGGCGTCGGCTGATCCTGCCGGCGACATACGCCGCGTCTCGGCCGACGCCGGGGAGCACCATGGAGCCGAACGCGAACTGGAATGACAACCCGCAGAAGAAGAGTCCCGGCACCTCCTCGACCACGCCCCGGTACTCCCGGGGCCACCCGTCGTCTCCGGTGATCGGCGCCTCGATCCAGCTGAAGTCCGGTCTGAAGCCGGTCGCCCAGACGACGTTGGTCACCTCCAGGACCCGGCCGTCGTCGAGCATTGGCTTCCCGTCGGCGGAGGCGTCGAGGATCTTGCTCGTGACCCGTTCCGCACCACGCTCGGCGAGATGGTGCGCCTTCACCCGAGTCGTGGGCGCACCGTGATGACGCACCTGCTGCATCTCCCGGCGGCCCACGGGAGTACGCCGGGTCAGGACGTGTTTCCACAGGAAGACGATCAGGGGCAAGGCCACCTTGATCCTGGCCGATTCCCAGTCGAGCGGGATGTTGCCTCGGTCGGGACCGGCCAGGATCGTCGGCTGGACGGCGGCCACCTCGTAGGCGATGTCGTATCCGGAGTGCGAGGCGCCGACGACCAGCGTCGTCCCCGGCTGGAGCTGGCCTGGGTTCGTGTACTCGCTCGAGTGACACTGCCGGATCCGTGGATCGAGCGACGCTGCCACCTCGGGCACCCGGGGGGTGCGGCCGTACGTCCCTGTGGCCACGACCAGGTTGTCGCACTCGACTCGGTCCTGCCCCAGGTGGGCGCTGAACCCGCCGCCCGCCCGGGGCACCACTCGGTCCACCCGGGTCCGCGTCCGCACCGGTAGGCCCCTCTCCACGACGTACTGCTCGAGGAAGTCGGCGACCTCGTCCTTGCCCGGGAAGTGCCACGGGTCGCCGGGGAAGTCCATCCCCGGAAGCCCGTCGAACTTCGCCGGCGAATAGAGCCTCAGCGAGTCGTAGCGGCAGCGCCAGTTGTCGCCGACCCGGCTGTTGCCGTCGACGATCAGGAACTCCCGGCCGAGCCGGGACAGGTGGTGGCCGGTGGCCAGGCCGGCTTGGCCGGCGCCGACGATCAGGGTCTCGATGTGCTGACTGGTCATGGCTCCGACGCTAGGAATCCCGCGACCCGTCCGCGTCGGGCTTGATACCCATCCCGGGCCAGGGGCCGATGCGAGGTTCTGCCCACATCGTCAGCGGGGGTGCCCGCGCCTGCGACCGGCCGCCGCCGTAGGGTCGGCGCCATGCTGGGAGTTCGGAGCCTGAGCCGGACCTTCGGGGAGACGGTGGCCCTCGACGAGGTCTCCTTCGAGGTCCGTCCCGGCCGGATGACCGGGTTCGTCGGCGCCAACGGCGCGGGCAAGACGACGGCGATGCGGATCATCGTCGGCGTCCTGGCCGCGACCGGCGGAGAGGTGCTCTGGCAGGGCGAGCCGATCACGGCGGCCACGCGCCGCGCCTTCGGCTACATGCCCGAGGAGCGCGGGCTCTATCCGAAGATGCGGGTCATCGACCAGCTGGTCTACTTCGCCAGGCTGCACGGGCACGAGCCCGGCCGGGCCCGCCAGCGCGCGGGGCACCTCCTGGACCGCCTGGGGCTCGCCGAGCGTGCGGAGGATCCCCTGGAGAAGCTGTCCCTGGGCAACCAGCAGCGTGCCCAGATCGCGGCGGCGCTCGTCCATGATCCGGTGGCGCTGGTGCTCGACGAGCCGTTCAGCGGGCTCGACCCGCTGGCCGTCGACGCCATGACCGCCCTGCTGCGCGAGGAGCTGGCGGCGGACCTGCCGGTCCTGTTCTCCAGCCACCAGCTCGAGCTCGTCGAGGCCCTCTGCGACGACCTGATCATCCTCAACCACGGGCGTCTCGTGGCTGCCGGTGCGGTGCCGGACCTGCTCGCGGGCTCGGCGGTCCGCTACCGCGTGCGCTGGGCCGACGGGTGCGACGCCGAAGCCCTGCGCGGTCACGCCGCTTTGACCCTCATCGAGGCACGGGGGCCGGAGGCGATCGTGGAGCCCGGCGACACGCCGCCCGGCCGGGCGCTCGAACTGGCGCAGGACCTGGGACCGGTCGTCGAGTTCGCGCGCATGGTCCGCCCGCTGTCCCAGGTCTATCGGGAGTCGATCCGATGAGCGCCCACGGTGCGGCCCCGACAGCACGACTCGGCGCCTCGCAGACCGGCTCCGGCGTGTGGCGCCTGGTCGCCGCCCGGGAGGTGACGACCCGCATCCGGGAGAAGAGCTTCCTGGTCGGCCTGGGGTTGACCGTCCTGTTCTTGGGCGGGTTCTTCGTGGTCTCGGCGCTCTTCGGTGGGCCCGAGGAGTACGACGTGGCGGTGGTCGACCGTTCCTCCCTCGCCTTGGTGGAGCGTGCCGGCGACGTACTCGGCGCCGAGTCCGAGGACTCCGTCACAGCGCGGGAGGTGACCGACGCAGCGACCGCCGAGCGACTGGTCACCTCGGGCGAGGTCGACGTGGCGCTGCTGCCCGAGGGCGACGGCTTCGTGGTGGTCGGTGACGACCAGGTGCCTACCGACCTGCAGGGAGCCTTGGGCCAGGTGGTCGCTGCGGAGGCCGTCCGGTCGAACGCGGTCGCCCAGGGTGTCGACCTCGGGGAGCTGAACCGGGGGAGCCAACTGCAGAGCCGGCTGCTCGACCCGCAGGCCGACCAGAGCGAAGCGCGCAGCGTCGTGGCGTTCGCCTTCGCCGTGGTCTTCCTCTTCACCGCCCTGACCTACGGGATGGCGATCGCCCAGAGTGTCACGCAGGAGAAGGAGAGCCGGGTCGTGGAGATCCTGGCCGCGGCTATCCCGATCCGCGACCTGCTCTGGGGCAAGATCCTCGGCAACACCGCCTTGGCGCTCGGGCAGTTGCTGATCGTCGTCACCATCGGGGTCGTCGGCCTGGCCGCCACCGGCCGCAGTGACCTGCTCGCCGGGATCGGGCTGGCGGTGGTGTGGTACGTCGCGTTCTTCGTGCTCGGTTTCCTGGCGCTGGCGGCACTATGGTCGGTCGCGGGGTCCCTGGCCAGCCAGCAGCAAGACCTGCAGGCGACGACGCTGCCGATGCAGATGATCCTGCTCATCCCCTACTTCGCCGCGGTGCTCGGCGGCGACCGGGTGCGGGAGGTGTTCTCCATGGTGCCGATCGCCGCGACGATGGTGATGCCGGGGCGGATGGCTCAGGGGGCGGTGCCGTGGTGGCAGATCGGCGTCGCGATCGGCCTCACGGTCCTCGCGGCCGTGGTGTTCGTGCGCGTCGGGTCGCGCATCTATCAGCGGACGCTCCTCCAGACCGGCGGCCGGATCGGCTTCAAGCAGGCGCTGCGGCTGGGGCGGTCCTGAGCCGCGTGGCGAGCCAGTCGTCCACGACCCGGTAGAAGTCCCCGGGGCGTTCCCGGCGTACACAGTGCCCCGCGCCGGGCACGCGCACCAGCCTCACCTGCGGGTTGGCCGCGTCCTCGATGCCGGCTTCCATGCGCCGGTCCACGCAGATCTCGGCGGGGTCGTCACCGGACACCACGAGGGTGGGCAGCGGCACCGCGGGAATCAGGTCGGTCCACGGCGTGATCGGCTTGTACTCCCCGGCCGCCAGGAAGTCGGTGTCCATCTGCTGCTCCGCGTGACCGGTCACCAGCAACTCCGCCTCGGGCCACTCGGGGTGCTGCTCGCGGCGCGACCGCAGCAGCGCCTCGTCGTCGGTCGCCTCGATGCTGCCCCGGATGCCGTCGAGGAACTCCTGGCCCCGTCCGGACCGGAGCGACTCGTGGGGCCCCCGCGGCGCCGGGTCCTCGAGCACGAGGGCGCGCACCAGGTCGGGACGGCGCACGCCGACGCACAGCGCCACCGCTCCCCCGAGCGAGTGGCCGATGACCACTGGCCGGTCGAGCTGCTCGAGCACGCCGACGGCATCGGCCACCATGACCTCGCCCGGATGACCGGCGAGCTCGGCGTCTGTGAAGCGCGGCGAGCTGCCGTGACCCCGGGCGTCGTAGGAGACGACCGCGAACCTCTCCCCCCAGTGGCGGGCTGCCTCCGGCCACCCCAGGCCCGAGTCGGTCAGGCCGTGCAGGAACACCATGGTCGGCGCCGAACCGAGGGGCCGGCCGTGCACGTGGACCGAGAGGTCGGTCTCGGGCCGCCTCATGGCGCATCGGGGGACGAAGCGCCGAAGCGCGCCATCAGGTATGCCGGCTCTCGCAGGAACCTGACCCACGGGTACTGCCAGGTGCCGGGCAGCGGGTTGCGCACGGGATCGAAGCGCATCGACAGGTCGGGCCCCCAGGACACGACGTCGAGGCGGCCCCAGCGCTCCCAGTCGCCGGTGCCCACCGCCAGGGACAGCACGAAGCGCTCCGGCGGTCCGTCGCCGCGGTCGAGCACCGGCGTGGCCAGGAACAGCATCGGCCCGCCGGCGGTGCCGACCGGCAGCAGCGTGCCCTGGGGGCCGTGGCTGTCCGGGGCTCGAACGGTCAGCAGGAAGCGGGTCAGCCCCCCGGTCCCGGTGGCCGCGAAGAGCAGGTCGGATCGTGGCTCCTCCAGCCGCACCGCGAGCCCCTCGATGTCCGGGAGCGGCGCCGGCAGGCCGGTGGATCGCGACCAGCGGACGACGCAGTCGTGTTCACCCTCCGCCTCCAGCAGCGGTACGCCGAGGCCTGGCCGCCGGTGAGTGACTTCGAGGACGCCGGGGCCCACCCTCCCGTACGGGTGCAGGGGCTTGGTGTTCCGCAACCGGGCGGCGGCACCGAACACGGCACCCAGGACTGCTCCGGGGACCGCACCCGCCGCGGCGCCGACCGCGTCCCTGGGGTTCTTGAGCATGAGTGCCTCCTACCCTGTGCGATCTGTCGCACGCGCGTAACCTCGCGTGCACATCCCGGACTTCTCGGACTGGTTCCCTTCGGTGGTCGGCGCCGACCCCGCTGCGTCGACGGGGAGGACGAACGCGATGAGTGTGACCAGCACGAGTGGCACAGCCCGCGCGGGACGCGAAAGCGACCTCGCCCGCGCGCCAGGGAGCGCCCACCAAAGCGCCCCCCGGACGCTGGGACGTCCAGGAGCGACCCGGCACCCCGCCCCCGAGGAGGCGATCCGTCGCAGGCTCGCGACCCGCAACCGGCGTCGGCAGCGCAGCAGCGCGGAGCTGTCCCAGCTCTTCGAGGAGCGCGAGGACCTGCGGGGGGTCAGCGGCATCGCCGACTTCTTCGTCGAGTCGGTGCGCTGGAGCGCCTGACCCTCCCTCACCGGCGCCACCTATCCTGAGCCGGTGATGGACACGCCCGCCACCAGGCGAAAGGTCCTCGCCGCGGTGACGACCGTGGCGCTGGTCGCCGTGCTCGCGGGCTTCGCCGTGGTCGGCTGGCGGGCACTGACGGCGCCGCTGCCGGTCGACGAGGCCGACATCCCTCCCGAGGAGCGGTGCGCGGCCACGATCGCCAAGGGTGACGTCGTGCGGGCCGAGGACGTTCAGGTCAGCGTCTTCAACGCCGGCGACCGACCGGGACTGGCCGGTGAGGTCCGCAAGCGGCTGGTGTCGCGCGGCTTCCTGCGCGGCGAGGCCTCGAACGCCCCCAAGAGGTTCAGCGATGTCAGCGGGTTGCGGGTCCTGGCCCGGAAGAAGCGTGACCCGGCGGCCCGGCTGGTCGCCCGCCAGTTCGGGCGGGGCACGCCGGTGACGCGCGTGCGCGGCGACCTGGGGCCCGGCGTCGACGTGGTGGTGGGCAACGACTTCGTCGGCCTGGCTCCGGCGCCGCAGCGACGGGAAGCCAAGGTCGCCGGCTCCGGCTGCTGAGCGAACCAGCGCCCGCGAACCGGCCAGATCAGTCCAGCCAGTGCGCCAGCCGGCCGCGCAGCGAGACCGACCGCAGTCGGTCCTCGACCTGGTCCTTGACCTTGCGCGGGGTGACGATGAGGAGGTCGTCACCGCGGCGGAGGACCGTCCGCCCACCGGGCACCTTGGTCTGCCCGTCGCGGACGATGAGCGCCACGATCGCGCCGGGAGGCAACCGCAGCTCGGCGATCTCGACGCCGTGCATCCGCGAGTTCTTGGTGATCCGGATCTGCAGCAGGTCGGCCGTCACCCTTTCCAGCGGGGCGGACTCCACGTCCAGGTCGCGAACGTCGGCCTCGAGGCTCACGCCGAGCCGGCGCGCCACCCAGGGGAGGGTCGGCGCGGTGATGAGGGTGTCGAGAACCACCAGCACGAACACGATGTCGAACAGCAGCTCGGCCCCGGACACGTCCTCGGAGAGCGGGATGTTGGCGAGCACGACCGGCACCGCGCCGCGCAGCCCGGCCCAGGACAGGAAGGCCATGTCGGCGAGGCCGAAGCGTTGCCACACCGCGCAGACGAGCACCGAGAGCGGCCGGACGACCACGGTGAGGATGCCGCCGGCGATGACGGCGTCCCAGATCACCTCCTGGTCGATGCTGCTCGGCATCAGCAGCAGCCCGAGCATCACGAACAGGCCGATCTGGGCCATCCACCCCAGACCCTCGGCGAAGGAGCGGCTGGCCGCCCCGTGCGGCAGCTCGCTGTTGCCCAGGATCAGCGCGGCGACATAGACGGCGGCGAAGCCCGAGGCGTGCACGAACGTGCCCAGGCCGTAGGAGAACAGGCACAGCCCCAGCACCGCGAGCGGATAGAGACCTGGCGCCGGCAGCGCGGTGCGCCGCAGCAGCCACGCCCCACCGAAGCCGACCAGCAGCCCACCCAGGACCCCGACGGCAAGCTCGAAGACCACGGTGCCGGCCACCACCAGGGGGGCCTCCTCGAACAGGGCGCCCTGGCTGGCCAGCGTCACGATGAGCACCGTCGGGGCGTCATTGAGCCCTGACTCGGCCTCGAGCGTCCCGGTGAGCCTGCGCGGGAGCGGCACCCGCCGCAGCACCGAGAAGACCGCGGCCGCGTCGGTGGGCGCGGTCACCGCTCCGAGCAGCACCGCGAGCTGCCAGTCGAAGCCCAGCAGGTAGTGGCCCACCAGCGTCATCGCCGCCACTCCGACCCCGGCCCCGAGCGAGGCAAGCAGCACGCCGGTGAGGAAGACCGGACGGATCTCGTGCCAGCTGGTGGTCAGGCCGCCCTCGGTCAGGATGATGACCAGCGCCCCGAAACCCAGCGCGTGGGCCATCGCCGCGTCGTGGAAGTCGATGCCGAAGCCGACCTCACCCAGCAGCACCCCGAGCAGCAGGTAGAAGAGCAGGCTCGGCAGGCCGGCACGCGCCGAGAGCCGAACGGCCAGGATCGCCACGAGCAGGACCATCGACGTCAGCAGCAGCGCGTCGTCCAGCTGCTCGACGTCGAATGTCACGGCTCTCCATCGGGTGGGGAGTGCGGTGCCTCATTCTAGGGTGGCCCCATGGCCGCCACGACCCATCGCCGGTTCGCCGCCGCGACCCGCGCCGACGTGCCGCCCTTCCACGTGATGGACGTGCTGGCCCTGGCGGCGCAGCGACAGCGGACCCACGGCGACCTCGTCGACCTCGTGGCCGGCCAGCCCTCGACGCCGGCCCCCCGGCCGGTGCGCGAAGCGGCGGCGAGCGCGCTGGAGGCCGAGGTGCTCGGCTACACGGTGTCGGTGGGCCTTCCCGAGCTCCGCGAGGCGATCGCCGGGCATCACCGACGCTGGCATGGCCTGGAGGTCACTGCCGAGGACGTCATCGTGACCACCGGCTCCTCCGGCGGCTTCCTGCTCGCCTTCCTGGCCGCGTTCGAGACCGGCGACCGGGTCGCGCTGGCCCGTCCGGGCTATCCCTGCTACCGCAACGTGCTGGCCGCGCTCGGCTGCGAGGTGGTCGAGCTGCCGACCGGTCCCGAGACCCGGTTCCAGCCGAGCGTGGAGATGCTGGAGGCGCTGGACCCACCTGTGCAGGGGCTCGTCGTGGCCAGCCCCGCCAACCCGACCGGCACCATGCTCACACCCGCGGAGCTGGCGGCACTCGCCTCCTGGTGTGAGGAGCACGGCGTCCGGCTGGTCAGCGACGAGATCTACCACGGCATCACCTACGACTCCGCGCACCGGCAGGCGTCGGCCTGGCAGACCTCGCGCGAGGCGATCGTCTTCAGCTCGTTCTCGAAGTACTTCTCCATGACCGGCTGGCGGCTGGGCTGGATGCTGGCCCCGGCCGGGCTGCGGCGTGCCGTGGACGTGCTCGCCGGCAACTTCTCGATCTGCCCGCCGACGCTCGCGCAGCACGCCGCGGTGGCCGCCTTCGCCGAGGAGTCCTACGCCGAGTGCGACCGCCACGTGGCTCGCTACGCGGAGAACCGGACGGTCCTGCTCGACGGGTTGCGCTCGCTGGGGATCGACCGGCTCGCCCCCGCCGACGGCGCGTTCTACGTGTACGCCGATGTCGGCCACCTCACCGACGACACGATGGCCTGGTCACGGCGGCTGCTGGCCGACACCGGGGTCGCGTTGACCCCGGGAGTCGACTTCGACACATGCGCCGGGGGCAGGTTCGTGCGGCTGTCGTTCGCCGGCGGCACCCCTGCGATGGTCGAGGCCATCGACCGGCTGGGGGCCTGGCTGCCCCGCTGACCGGTCGGCGCCGCGACGGCGTACCGGATCCGGCGAAAGCCGGGCATGAGCCGGGTTCAGGTTTCATACTGGAGGTGCTCACTCCCGGGCATGCCGGAGTCCGAAAGGACCACCCGGCCCCGACGCTGGGTCTCCCTTCGCGCGCCCGCCCTCTAGGGGGTCGTGCGTCTCGGCGACGGGTCCTGCTGCGCGAGGGCGCGGAGGGATCCTCCGACGCGCCCTCTGCGCTCCCGGAGTCAGCCCTCCTCCCGTGCTTGAATCGCCTGGCTTGTCCCCTCGCCACCGTGCCCGCCAGTGCCCGCCTCACTCCTTCCCCCTCTGGAGCCGGCCACCATGCGACCGATCCTGGCCATCCCCCGTGATGTGCCCCGTGATGTGCCCCGTGATGTGCCCCGTGATGTGCCCCGTGATGTGCCCTGTCATGTCCCCCGCCGGGCGACGCGCACCGCAGTGCTGCTCGTGCTCACCCTCGCCGCGCCGACCGCCGTCCTGGCACCCGAGCCGTCGGCGGCGGCCACCTCCGCGCCCACCCCGGTCGTGCGGTGGTCCGACACCGACGTGGTCGCCGGGCGCACCTCGACCGCGACCGTGCTGCGGCGCACGCGGCCTGCCGGCTCCCGGCTGGTCCTCCAGCGCAAGCACCTTGACCGGTGGCGAGTCGCCGACCGGACCGCGGAGCGGCACCGCCGTGGCTTCCGCCTCGACGTCCCGACCGACCAGTACGGCTGGTTCCGGTTCCGGGTGGTGGCCCGGGCGGGAGGGCGGGTGGTGGCCACCTCGGCCCCGCAACGGGTGCGGGTGCGCCCGCCGTACGAGCTGCGCGGCCGGGCCCGGCAGCACACCTTCCAGACCAAGACCGTCACCCGCTGGAACTCCTGCCGCCCGATCCGCTGGACGTTCTCCCCGGATCGCTCCCCGCGCCGGGCGCTGCGCCAACTGCGCACCGGCGTCCGGCGCGTGGCGGCCGCGACCGGTCTGGACTTCCGCTACGTCGGCACGACCGAGCAGCGTCCGAACCCCTACGGCACCGGCGTGCAGGGTGCTCGGGTGATCATCGGCTGGCGCAAGAAGGCCTACTTCACCCGCACGGCCGGCACCAGGATCACCGGCATGGGCGGCAACACCTTCTCCAGCGGCTTCCGTGAGGCCGACGGCACCCGGGTCTTCAAGGCACACCGCGGTGGGGTGGTCCTCAACGCGGGCATGCGGGACCGGCTCGACCGGGGCTTCGGCCGGGGGCACACCTGGGGCGAGGTGATCATCCACGAGCTCGCGCACGTGCTCGGGCTGGGGCACGTCGAAGCCCGCTCCCAGGTGATGTTCCCGCGCACGGCTGCCCGGGACGCCGCCTGGGGAGCCGGCGACCTCGCCGGGCTCCGGCGGCTCGGCGACACCCGCGGCTGCATCGAGCCGGTGCCCGGACGCACCGTGGCCCGGATGCAGCAGCGCGACCACTGACCGGATCCGAACGTCTCCCGGCCGCCCGGTCAGCCTTCTGGTCGGGCCGCCCGGTCAGCCCGCCCAGTCAGCCCGCCCCGTCAGCCCGCCCGGTCAGCCCGCCCGGTCAGCCCGCTCGGCGGGAGCTCAGCACCCGGTCGATGGCGGCGTCGAGCCCCGGGGGCTCCGCGCCCAGCTCGGCGACCACGGCCGCCCGCACCGCTCGGCGCAGCTCCTCGACCGGCACCCGGCCGCTGCCGGCGCGGTCGTGCTCCACGCGCACCCCGAGGTCCCGGGCACGCTGGGCGGCTTCGTCGGTGAGCACGTCGCGTGCCTGCAGCTGGATCGGACGCCCCGCGGCTGCGGCGTCGTCGATGTCGTGGCGGGTGAGGAACCGCCTGCGTTCGAAGCGCCGGCCGTCGTCAGTCGCGCCCATCGAGATCCTCCAGGGCCGAGACCGCGGCGTTCCGCGCGGCCAGGATGTCCGCCTCGCTGCCGGCCATCCACAGCCTGCCGAATACCCCGACGGAGGTGACGTGCATCAGGTTGACCTGCGCGGCCTTCTCCGCCTCGTTGGCCGCCAGGTTGATGTACGCCGCCGGTGTGCACTCGATGACGAGCATCGTCTGACCCGCCACCAGCATCATGCCGCGGGTGAACCGGTTCAACAGCTGCGACTGATAGGGGCTGACGTTGGTGATGATCTGCATCGACGCGATCTGCGGCCGCTTCCGGGCCGACACCTCCAGGTCGAGCTCGCCCAGCACCGCGTCACCGGCCTGGAGCACCTCGGCCTGCGACTCCGAGTGCAGCTCGAACATGCCGAACTGGCGCTCGACGATCTGGGCGCCCGGCCGGGCCATCGTCGCCTTCACCGCGACGTCGACGACCCGGAAGACATGGTTGCCCGGGGCCATCTCCACATAGAGCGCGGCCATCCCCTCCACCGGCAGGTCCCCCTGGGTCACGGTCCCCACGAAGGCGGCGTACTGGGGCTGCATCCGGTCGATGTAGCAGTAGGCGCGGAGCTCGAAGTCATCGGCCACGGGGGTCCCTCTCGTCGGTCATCGGATCAGCTCCCGCTCGGAGCCGTAGGTCGGGATGGAGGCGTGCCCGGGGGCGGACAGCGCGATCCCCAGCGGCGTCACGAAGAGCGGCGCCACCGGCACCACCGCCGGCTGCCCCAGGCTCTGGGTGACGACGTCGGCGAAGCCAGGGAACGCCACCGAGCCGCCCACCAGCGCGACGACGGGGACTCGGTGTCCGCGGATGCTCCGGGCGACGATCGAGGCGACCTTCTGCATGACCGGGCGCACCAGCGGCAGCAGCCGGCGCTGCTCGGCAGGGTCGTGTTTGAGCCGCTCGGCCTCCTCGAGGCCGACCCCGAGAGCCCCCGCGATCACCAGCGAGACATGCGTGCCTCCGGTCGGCTCGTCGGCGACGTGCACCACCTCGCCATCTCGGATCACCGCCACCCCGGTGGTCCCACCGCCCACATCGACGACCGCTCCGTCGCGCAGCCCGAGCACCGCGTTGGCCGCGCTCGGCTCGTCCACCAGGCCGCTGCAATCCAGGTCGGCACCCTCGATGACATGGCGCACCGCGCGCACCTCGCTCGCCGGCACCCCTGGCGGGAAGGCTCCGTGGGCGGACTGAAGCCTCATCCCGAGCCGGTCCTCGACATCCGCCTTGAGCCGGCGGACCAGCTCCACGGCCCCGATGAAGTCGGTGACGACGCCGTCGCGAACCACCTCGGCGCGCTCGTAGGCCGTGGCGAGCGGGCGGCCCTCCCCGTCGAGCACCACCAGCACCGTGTACGCCGTCCCCAGATCGACGCCCACCCGGACGGTCTCCGGCGCCGAGCCGGGGGGCACGCCGTGCAGCGAGTCCTCCAGGGCGGCCATCGTGACAGCCAGCCGGGCGTCGTGGTTCGTGTCAGGCCTGTGGTTGCGGTCGTTGCCGGGGCTGCCCGCGTTGCCCGTGGGGTTGTCGCTCCTGACGGTGTGGCCGGTCATGCCGCGCCCCCACTCCAGTCGGCCGGGTAGGTGACGTAGAGGAACCGCGCCCAGCTCGGCGTGCCGAAGGTGATCGAGGACCCGCGCGGCACCGCCACCACGTCTCCTGGGCGGGCGACGATCACCTGGTCGCCCGAGGTCACATGCAGCTCGCCCTCGATGACGTACTCCACCTCGTCGTAGTCCAGCCGCCACCCAAAGCTGCCCTCGCGGAGGCTCAGCACCCCCGCCGCCATCGGCATGCCATGCTCCGCGCCCACCACGTCGAGCAGCCGGACGTCCATCTCCGGCCGATGCAGGTCGACCGGGAACGGCCCGAGTGTCATCGTGTTCGCTCCCTTCACGTGGTGCAGCCGGGGACGGACCGGGGACCTCGACGACCCGGCACCGGCCTGCGCCGCGGGTCCCGGGGGTGCGGTCGACTCCTCCGCCTCCCGGACCACGACCCGGATCCCGTGCTCCCCGGCCACGTCGCGCGCCAGCGGGGTGAGCAGGTCCCGAGGGCCGATCTCCAGCTCGCGGGCACCCGTGCGGGCATACCGGAGCAGGTCGTCGGCGGTGAGGACCCGACGGCTCATGACAGCCCCCGGCCGTCACCCGCCGTCCGGCGCGTCACTGTCCGCCGGCCGCGGCCCCGGGGTTCTGCGCCGGGAGGATGAACTCCACGTCGCCGTGCGGCCGCGGGATGACGTGCACGCTGACCAGGTCGCCGACGCGCTGGGCGGCGGCGGCGCCGGCATCGGTGGCGGCCTTGACCGCACCGACGTCTCCGCGCACCATCACCGTCACGTAGCCGCCGCCGATCTGCTCCTTGCCGATCAGGGTGACGTTCGCCGCCTTCACCATGGCGTCGGCGGCCTCGATCGAGCCGACGAGTCCACGCGTCTCGATCATGCCGAGCGCGATCATCTGGGGATTTGCCACTGCCGTGTCCTCTCACTGGGGAGCTGGGTGTCGTGCTGGTCTGTCCGGCGGAACTGGCTGCTGGGCCGACCGCTGGGCTGGCTCTTGGGCCGACCGCTGGGCTGTCGGGGCGACGGAGGGTCTCGGGGTGGGGTCATCGACCACCTCCGAGCTGTTCGAGCACCCGGCGCACGATCCGGTCCACCTGGTCCGGAGCCGCGCCCGGGGTGGGGGGACCGGATCCGCTGCCGGCACCGGAGGCGGTGGCCCCGCGACCGGGCGCCGGCGGGCCGGGACGCTCCTCGCGCGGGGCGCCGCGGACGTCGGCCGCGTGGTCGCAGGCACCGCGCGGCGGGTCGGCGATGCGGTAGGCGAGCCGCTTGACGTTGAGCAGGTGGGTCACGGTGATGTTGTCACTGACCACGGCGCCGCCGATGCCGCCGGGCGCCAGGGTCATCGCGGGCATCACCCCGGTGGTGGCCCCGATGGCGCCCAGCGTGCCCCAGGTGTTGACCAGGATCCGGAAAGCGGGCTTCTCGATGCCGAAGGCCAAGATCACCTCCTCGTCGGTGGCGTGGATGACGAGCGAGTGGCCGTCCCCGCCGAACCGCAGCAGCTCGATCGACCGCTCACAGCCGGCCCGCCAGCCGTTCTCGACATACCACCCCAGCACCGTGGTCAGCTTCTCGGCGCTCAGCGGCTCCTCCCGACCGACAGCCCGCAGGTCGGCGACCAGCACCCGCGCATGCGCAGGCACCTCGATGCCCGCGAGGCGGGCGAGCTGCTGGGGGGTCTTGCCCACCGCAGCCGGGTTCAGCCCGCCCGCGGCGTTGAACAGCGACCGCTCCAGCGCCTGCTTGTCCGCCGGCCCGACCCAGTGCGCTCCCAGCCGCTCCATCTCCGCGCGCAGGGCCGCCGCGATCGGCTCGTCGGCGACCACGGACTGCTCGGTGGCGCAGATCGTGGAGCAGTCGAAGGCCTTGCTGTTGACGATGGCATGCGCGGCCGCGGCCACGTCGGCGCTGCGGTCGACGTACACCGGCACGTTGCCCGGGCCGACGCCCAGCGCCGGCTTCCCGGCGCTGTGGGCGGCCCGCACCATCGGAGTCCCCCCGGTCGCCAGGATCATCGACGTGGCGTAGTGGCGCATCAGCTCCTGGGACCCCGCCAAACTCACCTCCTGCATGCAGGCAACCAGCCCCGTGGGCATCCCGGCCCGCTCGCCGGCCTCGGCCATCAGCCGGACCGCCTCGAAGGTGCTCCGCTTGGCCGAAGGGTGCGGGCCGATGATGCAGCCGTTGCGCGCCTTGACCGAGATCAGCGCCTTGTACACCGCGGTGGAGTTGGGGTTCGTCGACGGGCAGAGCCCGACGACCACCCCGACCGGCCAGCCGATCTCCACGACCTGCCGCTGCGGGTCGCGCCGCAGCACGCCCACCGTCGCGATGTCGCGGATCGACTCCCAGACCGTGCGGGAGGCGAACTCGATCTTGATCCGCTTGTGCTCGGCCACGCCGTAGCCGGTCTCCTCGTGCGCCATCGCGCCGAGCCTGGCCGCGTCGCGGTAGACCGCGTCGGCCATCGCCGCGCAGATCCGGTCCACCTCGGCCTGGGAGGCGTCGGCGAACTCACGCTGGGCGCGGCGGCACGCGACCGCCAGCCGCCGGGCCTCCTGGACCGACCTCAGGTCGTCGTCGTAGTGCTCGGGCACCTCACACCTCCCGCGGCAGGGCCGCAACCTCGAGCACCGCGTCGCGGAACGCCGCGCACGCCGCGACCACCGCGCTCTGGTCGCCCACCAGGTAGCCGCCGGAGAAGTTGGTCTCCGAGGGCGGCTCGAACCACACCGCCACCTCCACCTCGGCCGCCTTCAACGCCGCGTCGAGGGCGTAGGTCGCCTCCAGCGGCGGCGCGATCAGGTAGGCCATCGCCGTGCCGGGGGCCACGTTGGCCTCCGCGCTCAGGTAGCTCCCGGTCCGGGAGACGGCATGCGCGAAGAATGCCAGGTCGCCGGCCTCGTCGGCGGCATGGAACCAGGCCTCCTGGTGGGCGTAGTCGACGCAGGCAGCCAGGCCCGCGCGCGCCTCGGCCGGCGTGGGAGCGGCCAGCATCCCGATGATCTCGCCCGACAGCGGGCCCGAGGCGTGCGCCGACCCGGCGTAGAAGCTGCGGGCGTAGACGACCTCGACGTCGGCCATCTTGGTCGCCTCGTCGAGGGAGACGTAGAGGCTGTCGTCGATGTCGCAGGTGACCAGCGCCAGGCTCCGCTGGTCCTCGCGCAGCCCCAGGCGGGCGCCCAGCCCCCGGTCCACGCGGGGGATCACCCGGGTGGCGAGGATCGTCGGCTTGATCGGGTCGAGGACGGCCATCAGCGACCCTCGCTCTGCTGCAGCCGGAGCTCCACGCCGCTGGCCTGCGCCGCGATCACGTTCTTGACGTGCTCCACGACGAACGCCCCCGCCTCCAGCGGGTTCGTGCCGCCGTGTGCGGTGATCATGCAGATCACGTCGCGGTGCGCGTCGGTCTTGCCGGCGGTCGGCCGCCACCCGGAGTAGGCGCTGAGCGCATCCGCCACGCCCAGACCGGGACGCTCGCCGATCAGCAGAACCACCACGTCGGCCTGGACGATGTCGTTGACGTCGTTCATCAGCCCGACCCGGCAGAACCGGACGAAGAACGGCGTGCCCAGCCTCAGCCCGGCGCTGCTCAGCCCCTGCTCCAGCACCGGGTAGATCTCCGGCAGGTTGTTCGTCACCGCCGCGGCCGAGAGCCCGTCGCCCACGACGATCTGGACCTGCGGCTTCGACGCGCACCGCTGCGCCACCGTGGCCCGCCCCTCCTCGCTCAACCGGCGACCGAGGTCGGGTCGCAGGAGGTACTCGTCCTGGTTCTGCACCTGGGTCTGCACGGTGAAGAGCCCGAAGCGTTCCAGGAGCTCCTCGGGGACGTCCCCGAAGATCGCGTCCTGGGTGACGGCATGGTCGGCGCCGAAGAGGAGGGTCGACCACGTGGGCGGTCGTGGGCCAGCCCGGCCGACCGCCAGCCGTGCGCCGGTCGAGGAGGCGAGATTGGCCAGCGCGGTGGCGTTCGCCGGATTCCTCACCCCGATGCGGTGTCGCGCCTCGGGCAGGGTCGGGTCGGGGACATCGATGACCACCTCGCCGCCGGCTCGCGTCGGCGGGCGGCCAGGTGCCGGTCCCGCCGCGACAGCGGCAGCCGGAGTGGTCGGCGTCGGCGTTGGTGTCGGGGCAGCGCTCGGAGCGGCCGCAGCGGCTGGCGGTGCCGAGGCCGACACCCCCGTCGACACGCTGGACGCGCTGGACGCGCTGGACGCGCCGGACGGGCCGGACGGGCCGGACGGGCTGGTGCGGGAGGCCGCGGCGGAGTCGGCACTGGCGGCGAGCTCGGCGAGGACGGCCTGCACGAGACCGCGGATCTCACTGGTCGGCACGCCGTTGCTCACCATGACTCCTCAGTCCTCCTCACCGGCTCAGGAAGAAGGAGGCGTCGCCCGCCTTCTCGGTCAGTCGGCCGTCGCACAGGAGGCCGATGTCCTCCATCCACGCCTCGAACTCCGGCAGCGGCCGCAGGCCCAGGAGCTGCCGCAGGCTCGGCGCGTCGTGATAGCTCGAGCTCTGGTAGCTGAGCATCGAGTCGTCACCCATCGGGATGCCCATGATGTAGTTGACCCCGGCCGCGCCGAGGAGGACCGCCAGGTTCTCCAGGTCGTTCTGCGTGGAGCGGGCGTGGTTGGTGTAGCAGACGTCGGCCCCCATCGAGATGCCGGTCAGCTTGCCCATGAAGTGGTCCTCGAGGCCGGCCCGGGTGATCTGGGTGGCGTCGTAGAGGTACTCCGGCCCGATGAATCCCACGACCGTGTTGAGCTGGAAGGGGTCGTAGCGCTTCGCCAGTCCATAGCAGCGGGCCTCCATCACGACCTGGTCGGCGCCGTGATGGGCGTCAGCGGAGAGCTCGGCGCCCTGGCCGGTCTCGAAGTACATGAAGTTGGGGCCGGTGGCCACCGAGTGGCGCTTGGCCAGCGCGTAGGCCTCGTCGAGCATGCCGACGTCGATGCCGAAGGACTCGTTGCCGCGCTGGGAGCCGGCGATGCTCTGGAAGACCAGGCCGATCGGTGCGCCCTTCCGCATCGCCTCCATCTGGGTGGACACGTGGGCGAGCACGCAGTTCTGCGTCGGGATCTCCCAGCGGGTGATCACCTCGTAGGTCATCTCGAGCAGCCTGGCCACGCTGCCCAGGGAGTCGTCGCTGGGGTTGATGCCGATCACGCTGTCCCCGGAGCCGAAGCTGAGCCCGTCGTAGATCGCCGCCCGGATCCCCTCCACCGAGTCGGTCTGGTTGTTCGGCTGGCACCGCGACCCCAGGGTGCCGGGGACCCCGATGGTGTTCGTGGCGTGCTTGACCACCTGGATCTTGCGTGCCGCCAGCATCAGGTCGAGGTTCGACATCAGCTTGGTGACCGCAGCCACCATCTCGGAGGTCAGTCCGTTGCTGAGCCGGGCGATCATCGGCCCGGTGGTGGTGTCCGCGAGCAGCCACTCGCGCAGCTCCCCCACGCACATGCCCTTGATCTCGGCGTACACCGGCTCGTTGACCGCATCGTCGATGACCCGGGTGACCTCGTCCTCCTCGTAGGGGGCCACGGGATTCTGGCGCAGCGTCTCGAGGGTGACCTCGGCGAGCACGTAGCGCGCGGCCATTCGCTCCGCGGCGCTCTCGGCGGCGACTCCGGCGAGCTGGTCCCCGGACTTCTCCTCGTTGGCCTTGGCCAGGAGGTCCTTGATGTCGGGGAACTCATAGCGGGTGCCGAACAGCGTGGCGGCCAGAGTCATCGGCGCCACCTCCTCTCCCCCGCCGGGGCCACGATCGGCTCAGTCATAGAACACCAGCGTCTTGATCGAGAGCGGGACCGCGCGGCCGTCCAGCACCGGCAGGCCGATGTCGATGAAGTCGCCCTCGCCGAGGCCGACCTGGTCGATGACCACCAGCGGCAGGCCGGGTCGCACGGTCTGCAAGGTCTGTCCCAGGACCTGGGCGTAGTCCTGCCCGAGCACCAGGACCAGCGGCCGATCGCTGCCCCGGCTGTCGTGATACTCCGCGATCTCGGTGGCCACTGCCTGCAGCCCGGCGTACCCGAGTCCCTGGGGCAGGTCGACCACGATCGCTGCGAGTGCGTCGGCGTCGAGGTCCCAGCGACGTCGCGCCTCACCCACGGCGCTGGTGAACGACGCTCCCCCGCCCGGTCCCGGCATGGCCGGCCGGAGAACCGGCAGGTTCCGCAGCGGCAGCAGGTCACGGGCCACCCAGATCGTCGAGCCGCTCAGGGTCACCGTCTGCCCCGCGGCCCCGAGCACCGTGGCTCGCAGGGTCTCCGGTGGACGGCGCACCTCGAGCCTGCGCAGCCGTTCGTTGCGTCGCAGGGAGTCGGCCAGCAGCGGGCCGACGTCGCCGTACGCCGCGACCTCGGCAACCGTTCGCACCGGTGGCGCGTCGTAGTAGCAGGCACCGACGCCGCCGGTGAGGAACACCGAGGCGGACGCGGCGGCGTCGTGCAGCGGAGGGGTGAGCTGGACGCCGTGCCCGACCCGGACCTCGGTGCCCGTGGCCAGGTCCACGACGAGATCGGCCATCACGTCGCAGAACGCCCGCAGCTGCTCCAGGGTGGCGCGCACACCCTCCTTGAGCTGCAGGCCCAGACCCTCGACGATCGAGCGGCCCGGCGGGGCGACCCGCAGCACGAGTCCCGAGGCGTCGATCTCCACCTGGCGGCCGCCGACGGACAGCGCCGAGGAGCACAGGTGCCGCCCCATCCGGAACACCGCGGCATTCGACGTACCGCCCCCGATGTCGACGTTGGTCACCTGCTCGTAGCGGTCCACCGACCAGCGCGCCGCCCCGGAGCCACGGCCGGCGATCTGCGCCTCCGCGTTCGGCCCGGCGATCGTCACCACGAAGTCCCCGGCCTGCGCCGAGAGCGCCGCCAGGATCGCGTCGGCGTTCTTGGTCCGCGCGGTCTCCCCGGTGATGATCACCGCGCCGGTCTCCACCGACGACGGCGCGACGCCCGCCGCGTCGAACTCGGCCCGCACCAGTGCGGCGAGGGCCTCGGCGTTCACCTCGTCGGGCGCCGAGAGCGGCGTGGTGTGCACCTCGCCCTGGTGGACGATGGACTTCTCGTCCACCTGGATGCGCGGCACCTGGCCGGGCCGCGCCACGTCGTGAAGGACGAGCTGGGAGAAGACGACCTGGGTGGTCGTCGTCCCCACGTCGATGCCGACGCTGAGGACTTCCCGCTGGCCGAGCGGCATCGCCGGGTCTCAGCTCTTCCGGAAGGTCACGGCTCCGCCGACCTCCAGCGAGTCGAGGATGCCCATGATCACCGCGTCCACCGGCTGGTCGGAGGTCGACCTGGTGTGCCGGCCCGCGCTGCCCTCGGAGACGAGGACGAGCTCACCGGCGCCGGCGCCGACCGCGTCGACGGCCACGAACACCGGCCCGGTGACCTCGTTCTGCTCGTCGGTCTCCTGCACCAGCAGCAGCTTGTGCCCGACCAGGCTGGCCTCCTTGACCGTCGAGACCGCCGAACCGACGACCCGGGCGATGCGCATGTGGTGCTCCGTTCTCGTCAGTGTGCGTTGAATCCTTGGGTGTGCCTGGAGATCGCCGCTCAGTGCAGCTCGGACTCGGCGGACTCGATCAGCTCGAACTCCTCCTCCGGTGCGGTGGCGACGATGTGGTGCCGGCTGTAGAAGCCGAAGTAGGCCAGCGCGATGGCGTAGACGACCGCCGTGATGACCAGCACCCACTTGTCCACCAGGAAGCCGGCGACCAGCGCGACGAGGGCCAGGACGAGCGCGATGCCCGTGGTGACCACGCCACCCGGCGTCCGGTAGGGCCGCTCCAGGTCGGGCTCCTTGACGCGCAGGATGATGTGCGAGGCGGTCATCATCACGTAGGAGATCGTGGCGCCGAACACGGCCACCAGGATCAGCAGGTCGCCCTTGTTGAACACGGCCATGATGAACCCGATGAGGCCCGGGACCACCAGCGCCAGCACGGGCGTCTTCCGCGACCCGGTGACCGACAGGAACTTGGGCAGGTATCCGGCGCGGGAGAGAGCGAAGGTCTGGCGCGAGTAGGCGTAGATGATCGAGAAGAAGCTCGCGATCAGCCCGAGCAGGCCCACCAGGTTGATGAAGCCGCTGACCAGGTTCTGCCCGTCGTACGCCTTCGGTGCCTCCAGCGCTTCGACCAGCGGGTTGCCCGACTCGCGCAGGAACTCCGACCCGGCTGCGCCGGGCGCGACGACGAGGATGAGCGCGGCGAACAGGATCAGCGTCAGCATCGCGCCGATGATCCCCTTGGGCATGTCCTTCGCCGGGTCCTTGCTCTCCTCCGCCGCCAGCGGCACGCCCTCGACGGCGAGGAAGAACCAGATCGCGTAGGGCAACGCCGCCCAGATCCCCACCACCCCGAACGGCAGGAACTCACTGGCGCCCCAGGCGCCGGAGTCGACGGGGATGTCGAGGAGGTTGCCCGGGTCGAACTGGATCGCGGCAGAGACGACGAAGACCGCCAGCGCGGCGACCGCCACCGCGGTGATGGCGAACATGATCTTGAGGGCCTCACCGACGCCGTAGAGGTGCATCCCGACGAAGATGAGGTAGAAGAACAGGTAGACGTACCAGCCGTCGAGTCCGATGAGGGAGTTGACGTAGGCGCCGATGAAGTTGGCGATCGCGGCTGGCGCGATGGCGTACTCGACGAGGATCGCGGTGCCGGTGATGAAGCCACCCCACGGCCCCATCGCGCGCCGGGCGAAGGCATAGCCACCGCCGGTGGTGGAGATGGTCGAGGACAGCTCCGCGAGGCCGAAGACCATGAACAGGTACATGATCGCCATCACCACGGTGGCGACCAGCAGGCCGCCCCAGCCGCCCTCACCGAGGCCGAAGTTCCACCCGGCGAAGTCCCCCGAGATGACGTAGGCGACCCCCAGGCCGGCGAGCAGCACCCACCCGGCGACGCCTCCCTGCAACTGACGCTTCTCGAAGTACTCGGCGCCTTCCGCGCGGGACTCCACGCCCGCGTGGTGAGTGCGTTTCGGAGCCTCCGCCATATCGCACCTCCATGGTGTGGATCGACTGCGGTGAGCCCGAGCGCCGCTGCTCGTGACGCTAGACCTGCGCAAATAAGCGCGGCAAGAGCCCGGTTCGCGCCGAGGCGGACCGAGCCGGGCACGCACGCTGCCGAACAGCACGCTGGGTGCCAGAGCTCACATCCGGGGGAAGCCTGGAGCCGGCGCCAGCCGGGACCGTGGCGCGGTCACCGGCCGGCGTGCCTGGCCCGCCCGTGCGGGGGGTGGGACGAATGGCTGGCGGTGGCGGAGGGATTTGAACCCTCGGTGGACTTGCGCCCACAAACGCTTTCGAGGCGTTCTCCTTAGGCCGCTCGGACACGCCACCGCGGATGAGGGTACTAGAACGGCGCGACTCCCCCGAAATCGGAGCTCCCGGCCTCGGGGCTCCCGGTCTCGTCGCCACGGTGAGCGTCGAAGAAGTCCCGCAGCAGGGCGGTGCTCTCCCCGGCCAGCACCCCGCCGACCACCTCGGGCCGGTGGTTGAGCCTGCGGTCCCGGACCACGTCCCACAACGAGCCCACGGCCCCGGCCTTCTCGTCGTACGCCCCGAAGACCAGGCGTGGCAGCCGGGACAGGCCCACCGCCCCGGCGCACATGGTGCAAGGCTCGAGGGTGACCACCAGGGTGCAATCCTCCAGGCGCCATCCACCCCGAGCTCGAGCGGCCTCCCGGATCGCCAGCAGCTCGGCATGCGCGGTGGGGTCCGCGTCTGCCTCCCGCCTGTTGCGGCACCGGGCCAGCACGTCGCCGGCCGGACCGAGGACGATGGCTCCGACCGGGACGTCGCCGTTCACCAGGGCGGCGCGTGCCTCGTCCAGGGCGAGCCGCATGGCGGGCGTCCACTGGGCGTGCGGTGGCGAGGTCAGGGCAGGTCGCACCGGGTCACGGGATCGGCACGCCGAGCTCGGCCTCGTACAGCGCGCCGAACCCGAGCTTGGTGGCGATGTCGCCGAGGACCTCGTCGGGATAGAGGTCGTAGTCGTCGAGCATCGCGCCCATCTCCATCGCCGAGAGACCGAGGTCCGCCACGATGCCCAGGTCGCCGGCAGGGAGCTGCTCGTCATCGTCCTCGGGCATCGGGATCTCGAGGGCCTCGACGATCGACCGGGCCAGCGGCCACTCGGTGGCGGCCGTGACGTCGGAGAGCAGCACGCGGACCCGGTCGCCCGCCACCCGCACCAGGACCAGGAAGTCCTCGTCGATGGACACTAGTCCTAGGCACCCGAAGTCACCCGGCCAGCGGCGCAGCTCGGAGGCCAGGGCATCGAGGTCGTGCAGGGACTCCTCGCGGATATCCTCCAGGTGCCACGTGCCCTCTTCGCGGTAGGCGGCGAAGGCGAAGTCGACGCCCTCGGTCTCAGCGGAGTCCTGCGCCATCACTCCTCCTTCGGTCCGGTACGGCAGGCCCTGATCATGTCACCGGCACCCAGGACGATCTAGATGTTTCCGGCCACACCACCGGGCCGCACGCCAGCGGGAGCCCTCCGAGGGTGGTCTACCGTGAGGCCATGCGCCTCCACGTGGTCGATCACCCCCTCGTGTCGCACAAGCTGACGGCGCTGCGCGACGTGAACACCGACTCGCCCACCTTCCGACGGTTGGCCGACGAGCTGGTGACACTGCTGGCCTACGAAGCGACCCGGGACGTGCGGGTGGAGCCCGCCACGGTGCAGACACCGGTCGCCTCCGCTGAGGGCGTGCACATGGCGGCCCCGCCGCCGCTCGTCGTGCCGATCCTGCGTGCCGGTCTCGGGATGCTGGAAGGCATGATGCGGCTGATGCCCAACGCCGAGGTGGGCTTCCTCGGGATGATGCGCAACGAGGAGACGCTGGCGGCCACGACGTACGCCGAGCGGCTGCCGGAGGACCTCTCCGGCCGCCAGTGCTACGTGCTCGACCCGATGCTCGCCACCGGGGGCACGCTCGCGGCCGCCATCGGGTTTCTCGTCGACCGTGGCGCAGACGACATCACCGCCATCTGCCTGCTGTCCGCGCCGGAGGGTTGTCGCCGCGTCGAGAAGGACCTGGACGGGTTGGCCGTCCCCGTCACCGTGGTCACCGCCGCGATGGACAGCCACCTCAACGAGCGGGGCTACATCGTCCCCGGGCTCGGCGACGCCGGCGATCGGCTCTACGGCCTCGCCCAGTAGCCCCAGCGCCGGACGCGCGCGACGTCAGACGCCGAGCGCCTCGACCTCCTTGAGCAGCTTGCCGAGGGACTCCTTCGCGTCACCGAAGAGCAGCGTGGTCTTCGGGTCGAAGAGAAGCTCGTTCTCGATGCCGGCGAAGCCGGGACGCATGGACCGCTTCATGAACACGATCTGGTGCGCCTCGTCGGCGTTCAGGATCGGCATGCCGTAGATCGGCGCGCTGGGATCGGTCTTCGCGGCCGGGTTGACCACGTCGTTCGCGCCCACCACCAGCACCACGTCGGTGTGCTTGAACTCGCCGTTGATGTCGTCCATCTCGACGAGCTGCTCATAGGGGACCTGAGCCTCGGCGAGGAGCACGTTCATGTGACCCGGCATCCGGCCGGCCACCGGGTGGATGGCGTAGTCGACCCGGATGCCTCGGGAGATCAGCAGCTCGACCAGCTCGCGCAGAGTGTGCTGAGCCTGCGCCACCGCGAGCCCGTAGCCGGGGACGATGATGACCCGCGAGGCGTAGGCGAGCAGGATCCCGATGTCCTCAGGCCCCGCGGACTTCACCGGCCGGTCCGAGGCGGTGCCGCCGCCGAGGGTGGACCCGCCCTTGAGGGCCCCGAACAGGATGTTGGCCACCGAGCGGCCCATGGCCTTGGCCATCAGCAGGGTCAGGAACGTACCGGAGGCACCCACGAGCGTGCCGCCGACGAGCAGCAGGGTGTTCTCGAGGATGTAGCCGCTGGAGGCGACCGCGAGACCCGTGCCGGCGTTCAGCAGCGAGATCACGATCGGGACGTCCGCGCCGCCCACGGGGAGCACCAGGAGCACGCCGACGAGCAGGCCCAGCACCATCAGCACCATGCCGATCACAGTGGCCGGCTCCCAGATCGTCCACACCGACAGAGCCACCGCAGCGACGAGGGCCAGGGCGAAGACGATCGGCAGGCCCGGGAAGACCACCGGCCGCGAGGTCATCAGCTCCTGCAGCTTGGCGAAGGTGACGACCGAGCCAGAGAAGGCTCCGGATCCGACGACGACGGTGAACGCGGTCGCAGCCAGGGCGAACAGACCCGGGTCTTGACCGGGCTTGGTCATCTCGCCCAGCTCCAGCAGGGCGACCAGCGCCGCGGCGCCGCCGCCGACGCCGTTGAACAGCGCCACCATCTGCGGCATCTGCGTCATCTGGACCTTCTGGGCACCGATCACACCGGCGACCGAGCCGATCGCGATCGCGACGAGGATCAGCCACACATGGTCGAGCTCGTCGACGTAGATGAACGGCAGCACGCAGGCAACGACCGCGGCGGCGGCGCCGATCAGGTTGCCGCTGCGGGCGGTCTTCGGTCCCGACAGGCCCTTGAGGGCAAGGATGAACCCGATCGCGCAGAGCAGGTAGACGAGCTGGGCCCAGGTCGGCATCAGCGGACCCCTTCCTTCTCCCGCGCCGGAGCCTTCTTGCGGGTGAACATCTGCAGCATTCGGTCGGTGACCACGAAGCCGCCGACCATGTTGACGGTGGCCAGGACGATGGCGAGCAGGCCCACCACCAAGGCGATCGTGGATTCGGTCGTGCCGGTCACCAGGATCGCACCGAGCAGGATGATCCCGTGGATCGCGTTGGCCCCCGACATCAGCGGGGTGTGCAGGGTCGAGGACACCTTGGAGATGACCTCGATCCCGACGAAGACACTGAGGATGAAGATCGTCAACCAGACGACGCCTTCGGTCACGACTGTTCCCCTTCCACCAGGGCGCGGGTCGGCTCGTGCAGGATCGCGCCACCACGGGTGACGCAGGCCCCGGCGACGATCTCGTCGTCGAAGTCGGGATTGAACGCCATCTCACCCTCGTCGGTGGACCGGGTCATCAGGGTCACCAGGTTGACGATGTTCTGGGCGTAGAGCTTCGAGGCGGGCTCCGGCAGCTGGGCGGGGACGTTCTGGCCCCCCCACACCTGGGTGTCGCCGACCCGGACCACCTGGCCGGGCAGGGAGCCCTCGACATTGCCGCCGGTCTCGGCGGCGAGGTCGATCACCACCGACCCCGGCTTCATCTGCTCGACCATCGACTTCGTCACCAGGACCGGAGCCTGCCGTCCGGGCACGGCCGCGGTGGTGATCAGCGCATCGGCCGCCGCGATGTAGGGGGTGAGCAGCTCCATCTGCCGGCGAGCCCGGTCCTCGGTCATCTCCCGGGCGTAGCCACCGGTCCCCTCCAGGGTGTCCAGCTCGAGGTCGATCGACTGCGCACCGAGCGAGCGGATCTCCTCCGATGCCGCCGCCCGGACGTCGTAGGCCTTGACGACCGCACCGAGCCGTCGGCAGGTGGCGATCGCCTGCAGGCCGGCCACGCCGGCGCCCAGCACGACCACTTCGGCCGGTGGGACGGTGCCGGCCGCGGTCATGTTGAGCGGGAAGAAGCGCCGCAGCATCCCCGCCGCCACGACGGCGCAGCGATAGCCCGCCACCAGTGCCTGCGACGACAGGGCGTCCATCGACTGCGCCCGGCTGATCCGGGGCACCAGCTCCACGGCGTAGGCGGTGACCTGCGCATCGCGCATGCGGGCGACCAGGTCGGGCTGGAAGGTGGTGGGCACGAAGGACAGGGTGCTGGTGCCGGGCGCCAGCGCGTCGATCACCGACGGGTCGAGGGGATTGACGGAGACGACCAGGTCGGCGCCGTTCAGCGCGTCCTCGGCCACCTCCGCCCCCGCCTCGACGTACTCCTCGTCGGCGTGGAGCGACTGCGATCCGGCTCCGGGCTGCACCACGACCGTCCACCCGAGCTTGGTCAGCTTGCCGACCAGCTCGGGGACCAGCGCGACGCGCGCCTCCCCTTCCCGGGTTTCCTTAGCGACTGCGATCCTCACGAGCGGCAACCTATGGCACGGCTCGGACCGGCACCACGATGTGAGACCGATCTCTCGTTCGTGTCAGACCGCCTCGGTTCGGGAACAGTCGTTCTGATCCGCGTTCTGGTCCAGGCCGGTTCCGGGCCGTTGGTGCACAGCGACCACGTAGCCCTCACACTGCGGGCTGCGATCCCATCCGCCGAAGCGCTCCCGGGGCTGCAGCCCGGCCGCCAGGCAGGCGTGGTCGTACGCCGAGAGTGGCACGGGTGGAACGCCCGGCGGAAGCTGCTCGCGACGCAGTCCGAAGCCGCTGACCAGGAGCCCGCCGGGCACCAGGTGCGCAGCGACCCGGGCGATGACGGCGGGCACCGAGCCGGCGCCGACGAAGGGCACGACGTTGCCGGCCAGGATGGCGACGTCGACGGGGTCACCGAGCGAAAGCCGGGCCAGGTCGGCGACCAGCCAGGTCAGGTCGGGGTGCTGCCGTCGAGCGACCTCGATCATCGTCTCGTCGGCGTCCACGCCGACCACGGCGTACCCCCGGTCGTTGAGCCGTCCCGCGACCCGACCCGTGCCGCACCCGGCGTCGAGGATGCGGGCCCCCGGGGCGGCGAGGGACTCGAGCAGGTCCGCCTCCCCGTGCACCGGCTCGCCCGAGGCGGCCAGACTTGCGAACCGGGCCGCGTATCGGTGCGCGTAGCGCTCGCCATGCTCGCGGCGGGCCACCTCCCGCCAGCGGTCGGCGCCTTCCACCATGGGCCCATCCTGCCGGGTCAGTCGTCGCTCACCGGGAGGTGCAGGGTGAACGTGCTGCCCTCGCCGGGGTGAGAGTCCACGGTGATCCGGCCGCCCTGAGCTCGCATGAACTGGTCGGCGATCGCGAGGCCCACGCCGGCTCCCGGCGCCTGGCTGGCGGTCTGGGGCACCCGGTAGAAGCGGTCGAAGATCCGGGCCTGGTCCTCGGGCGCAATGCCGGTGCCGCGGTCGCGAACCGCAAGGGTGACCTCCTTGCCCTCCGTGCTCGCCCAGACCTGCACCGTGCTTCCGGCGGGGGAGAACTTCGCGGCATTGGTCAGCAGGTTCTCCACGACCCTCCCGAGCGCCGCAGCGTCGGCCCGCACCCTGGCGTCCTCGTCGACGTGCACCGCGAGGCGATGTGCAGCCAGCGCCGGACCGGCCTGCTCCACGACCTTCCGCACCAGCGGGGCCAGCGCCATCCCACGCGGGTCGATCCGCAGCCGGCCCCGGTCGAACCGGGACACCTCGAGCATGTCCTCGACGAGCCGCTCGGCCCGCCCGGCCGCCCCGACGATCCGCTCGAGCACCTCACGCTTCCGCGTCTCCGGGGCGCTGTCCCACGCGTCGATCAGCCACTCGGCAAAGCCCTGGATCGCCGTCACCGGCGCCCGCAGTTCGTGGCTCACCGTGGACAGCACGTCGGAGCGCCCGGTCACGTCGCGCACGATGACGACGTACGCTGCCCCGGGGCCGGCACCGGTGCGGCTGACCGACAGCTCGACCGGCACCTCGGTTCCGTCGGAGCGGCAGCCCAGGAAAGGTACGTCGCGGGCCGGGCCCTCGACCGTCCTCGCCGCCAGGGCGCGCACGTGCTCGGCCTCGCGCTGCCGCGGCGGCAGCAGCAACGTCACGTGCCGGCCGACCAGCTCCTGCCGGGTGCGCCCGGCCAGCTCCTCGAGACCCCGGTTCGCGCGAAGGACGCGCCCGTCGTCGGCGACCACCGCCAGCGCCTCGGGCGCATCGTCGAGCAGACTCTCGAACCATTCCTTGTCGATTGTGGTGCCCTGGATCTCGTTCACCATGTCCCCCTCCTCGGCCTTCCTGCTACAGCAGAGAACCACGCGAAGAGCGCCTGAGATAGGAGGATTGAGCAGGACACGACATAGGTCATGGTTTGACCGGGACCGGGACCTTTGGCCCGAATGCCGGGGGCGAGAGTCCGCCCGAGGAGGCTGGGGCGGCTAGCCGCTCGTGGCGATGGCGTCCGTGAGCGCGGCCAGGTGGCCCAGCCGCACCACCTCCGAGGCGAGGATCTCGGGACCCCCACGGCGCCCGATGACGACGATGCCGTCGCCCCCCAGCGGGGCGCCCGCCACGACGTTGTCGGACAGCTGTGTCCAGCCATCGCGGACGTCGAGGAGGCAGGCGCGCTCCAGGGGGAACCAGTCCGCCTGCTCGTCCCCGAGGTCGGGGGCCGCCGAGGTGGCATGCAGGAGCTTGATCCCCGCGTCAGTACGCCGCAGCCGCACGCCCCAGTCCGCACGGAAGGTCACCGGGAGCAGCTCGACGAACTCGTCGCAGGCCATCGTGGGGTTCTGCGTCAGGTGCTCCACGACCTCCAGATCGAGGAAGAGCTGGCCGCCCGCGGCGTACCGCGAGACCCACAGCACCTGGACGCCGTCGAGCACATTGCACGCCGACACCACCGAGTCCGGCATCATGCCGGGAGCCATCTCCAGCAGCACATCGTCGACCGCGGTCCCATCCCGGCGATGCTCGACGATCTCGATGGCCTCGATGTCACCGCCTGCCTCGCCGATCGCCGTCGCCACCCGACCGAGCGACCCGGGAACGTCGGGCAGGGACACCCGCACCAGGAACGGCACTGCGCACCAACCTCTCCACCGAGGACTTCCCCTCGGACCCTAGCCTGGGCCCGTTAACGCCACGTGTCAGCCGACGCGGAACTCCGCAACGGTCTCGTACCTCGGCCGGTTGCCGGGACCCTCACCCAGGAACGACTGGATCAGCGCGAACCTGTCGACCTCGAACGCCCGGCTCCGAAACGCCGACAGCACCCGGATCCACCGGGTGGCCTCCACCGGCCGGTTCGCTCGAGCCAGGGTGAGATGGGGCCGGAAGCGCGCCCCGTCGACCGGGACGCCCGACTTCGTCGCCGCCGCCCGAGCCCCGGTGGCCAGTCGGTGCAGCTCCTCGCGGGAGGTCTCCTCAGCCACGATCTGGGCGTACACCACCTTCGCGCGGGCCGCGTGGGGAAACGCGCCGCCGCCGCCCACCGCGAGCGTCAGCGGGCTGCGCCGACGTCCAGCCCGCTCCAGGCGAGCGAGCAGCTCCGCCAGCGCCCGCTCGGGCACATCGGCCATGAACGCCAGCGTCAGGTGCCAGCTCTCCCGCGTGGTCCATCGCAGCCGACCCAGAGGCGCACCAGTCTCGCCCGGAGGTCCACCGCGCCGAGCAGCGGACTTGGTGGCGTCGCGACGCGGCTCGAGGAACTCCTCCAGCTCCCCGAGGACATCGTCGGGCGGCACCACCGCCGTGAACATCCGCACATCTGCGACACTAAGCGCTCGCGCCGCCCGGCTCGGTCAGTGACTGACCGGTGGACGGTTTTGCGGCCGACGAACAGTCCTGGGGTCAGTCACTGACATCAGAACGGGCCGGCCCAGTCAGAGGATGGCCGCCGGGGAGTACGCCGCCGCCTCCGGCTCGGCCGCCACGATCCGCTCGACCCGGCGGATCACGGCGTGCACCTGGTCCACGGCCGCGCCGGTGAACCTCAGCGGCTCGGCCACCAGCGCCCTCAGGTCCTCGGCTCCCAGCCCCAGCGTCGGGTCCGTTGCGAGCCGCGCGAGCACGTCGTTGTCCGGCTGGCCGCCTCGCATGTCCAACGCGGTGCCGACGGCAGCCCGCTTGATCGCCTCGTGTGCGGTCTCCCGGCCGACCCCGGCGCGGACCGCCGCCATCAGCACCTTCGTGGTCGCCAGGAACGGCAGGTAGCGGTCCAGCTCACGCCGCACCACGGCCGGGAACGCCCCGAACTCGTCGAGCACCGTGAGGAAGGTCTGGAACAGCCCGTCCGCGGCGAAGAAGGCATCGGGAAGGGCGACCCGGCGGACCACGGAGTCCGAGACGTCGCCCTCGTTCCACTGGTCGCCGGCAAGCTCGCCGAGCATCGCCAGGTTGCCGCGGAGGACGACGGCGAGACCGTTGACCCGCTCGCAGGAGCGGGTGTTCATCTTGTGCGGCATCGCGCTCGAGCCGACCTGCCCCTCGGCGAACCCCTCGGTGACCAGCTCGTGGCCGGCCATCAGCCGGATCGTCGTGGCCAGGTTCGACGGGCCGGCCACCAGCTGCACCAGCGCGGAGACCACCTCGAAGTCGAGGCTGCGCGGATAGACCTGCCCGACGCTGGTCAATACGCGGTCGAACCCCAGGTGGGCCGCGATCCGCTGCTCCAGCTCGGCCAGCCTGTTGGCGTCGCCGTCCAGCAGGTCCAGCATGTCCTGGGCGGTTCCCATCGGCCCCTTGATCCCGCGCAGCGGGTAGCGCGCGACCAGGTCCTCCAGCCGGTCGAACGCCACCAGCATCTCGTCGGCGACGGTGGCGAATCGCTTGCCGAGCGTGGTCGCCTGGGCGGCGACGTTGTGGCTGCGCCCGGCCATCACCAGCGCCTCGTGCTCCCCGGCGAGCCGGGCCAGGCGGGCCAGCGCCGCGATCGCGCGGGAGCGGAGCAGCAGCAGCGAGGACCGCACCTGAAGCTGCTCGACGTTCTCGGTCAGGTCCCGTGACGTCATCCCCTTGTGCACGTGCTCGTGTCCCGCCAGGGCACAGAACTCCTCGATCCGCGCCTTGACGTCATGCCGGGTGACTCGCTCGCGGGCCGCGATCGAGTCCAGGTCGACGTGCTCGACGACCTTCTCGTAGTCCTCGACCACGCCGCCGGGCACCTGGATTCCCAGTCGCTGCTGGGCTCTGAGCACCGCAATCCACAGCCGTCGCTCCAGCACGATCTTGTGTTCGGGTGACCAGATGTCGACCAGGTCCGCGCCGGCGTACCGGTGGGCGAGGACGTTGGGGACCATCAGACGCCGGCCGCGATGTCGGTGCGGTGCTGGGCGCCGTCGAAGCGGATCCGCGACACCCCCGCGTAGGCCCGGTCCCGGGCGTCGGCCACGTCCGAGCCGACCGCGGTGACCGCCAGCACCCGCCCGCCGTTGGTGACCAGGCCGGAGGAGGTTGCCGCCGTGCCCGCGTGGATCACGTCCACGCCGTCCAGGGCGTCGGCGTCGTCCACGCCGGTGATCGGGTCGCCGGTGCGCGGCGTCCCGGGATAGCCGGCGGCCGCCATCACCACCGCGACCGCCGCGCCGCCCCGCCACCGCGGGGGATCCACCTCGTCCAGCCGACCGCCGGCGGCATGGGAGAGGAGTACGCCGAGGGGCGAGTCGAGTCGTTGCAGGAGCGGCTGTGTCTCGGGGTCCCCGAAGCGGGCGTTGAACTCCACGACCCTGACCCCCCGGGAGGTGAGCGCCAGACCGGCGTAGAGCAGCCCCTGGAACGGCGCGCCCCGGTGCTCCATCTCGTGCACCGTGGGCTCGAGCACGCGCCGACACACGTCCTCGACCAGGTCACCGGGCGCCCAGGGCAGCGGCGTGTAGGCGCCCATACCGCCGGTGTTCGGCCCGCGGTCGCCGTCCAGGGCGCGCTTGAAGTCCTGCGCGGGCTGGAGCGGGATGACCGTGCGGCCGTCGGTGATGCCGAACAGGGAGACCTCCGGGCCGTCGAGGTACTCCTCGACGACCACCCGGCGGCAGCCCCTCGCGTGCTGCAGCGCGGCCTCGATGTCCTCGGTGACGACCACCCCCTTGCCGGCGGCCAGGCCGTCCTCCTTCACGACGTACGGCGGCCCGAACTGGTCGAGGGCGTCGGCGACCTCCTCCTCGGTCTCGCACACCCGCGCCATCGCCGTGGGCACCTCGGCCCCGGCCATCACGTCCTTGGCGAACGCCTTGGACCCCTCGATCTGAGCCGCCTCGGCGCTCGGGCCGAAGCACGGGATCCCTCGCCCGCGGACAGCGTCGGCGACGCCGGCCACCAACGGCGCCTCGGGACCCACGACGACCAGGTCGGCACCGAGCCGCGCCGCCAGGTCGGCGACCGCCACCGGGTCGAGGGCGTCGACCCGGTGGCAGGAGGCGACCCGCGCGATCCCGGGATTGCCGGGGGCGGCATGCACCTCGCTGACGGTGGGGTCCCGGGTCAGGGCCAGCGCCAACGCGTGCTCTCGTCCTCCGCTGCCGATCACGAGGGTCTTCACGGCGCTCAGGCTAGCCGTCACCGCTCCCGCCGAGCCCCGGGGCGGGCTGCGCCGGGATCGGGCGTCAGCGCAGCTGGATCGACTGCTCGCGACCCGGCCCCACGCCCAGCCCCCAGAACGGCGCGCCGGAGAGCTCCTCGAGCCGGCGCACATAGGCCTGGGCGTTGCGCGGAAGCTCCTCGAAGGACCGGCATCCGGAGATGTCGGAGCTCCAGCCGGGCAGCGTCTCGTAGACCGGCCGGGCGTGGTGGAAGTCGGTCTGGGTCATCGGCATCTCGTCGTGCCGCTCGCCGTCGATCTCGTAGGCCACGCACACCGGGATCTCCTCCCAGGCGCCGAGCACGTCCAGCTTGGTGAGGAAGAAGTCGCTGAGCCCGTTGACCCGGGAGGCGTAGCGGGCGATCACCGCGTCGTACCAGCCGCATCGCCGCGGCCGGCCGGTGGTGGTGCCGAACTCGGCGCCGACCTCGCGGAGCCGGTCGCCGTCGGCGTCGTGCAGCTCGGTCGGGAACGGCCCGGACCCGACCCGCGTCGTGTAGGCCTTGACCACGCCGATGACGCGGTCGATCCGGGTCGGCCCGACCCCGGCGCCGGTGCCGACCCCGCCGGCGATCGGGTTGCTCGAGGTCACGAAGGGATAGGTGCCGTGGTCGACGTCCAGCATCGTCGCCTGCGCGCCCTCGAAGAGCACCGTCTCCCCGGCGTCGAGCGCCCGGTTGAGAATCAGCGAGGTGTCGGCGACCATCCCGCGGAGCCGCTCGGCGTAGTCCGCGATCTCGTCGAGGATCTCCTGGACCCGGATCGAACGCCGGTTGTAGACCTTCACCAGCAGGTGGTTCTTCGTCTCCAGCGCCGCCTCGACCTTGGCCTCGAGGATCTTCTCGTCGAAGAGGTCGGCGACCCGCACCCCGATCCGGTTGATCTTGTCGGCGTACGCAGGACCGATGCCCCGCCCGGTCGTGCCGATCCGGTTGCGGCCCAGGAACCGCTCGGAGACCTTGTCGATCTCGGTGTGGTAGGAGGTGATCAGGTGCGCGCCGGCGCTGACCAGCAGCCGGGAGGCATCGACGCCGCGGGACTCCAGCGCGTCGATCTCGGCGAACAGCACCCGCGCGTCCATGACCACGCCGTTGGCGATGACCGGGGTGCAGCCGGGGGTGAGCACCCCGCTGGGCAGCAGGTGGGTGGCGAAGGTCTCGCCGTCGACCACGATCGTGTGGCCGGCGTTGTTGCCCCCCTGGTAGCGCACGCAGTAGTCGATCGCCCCCGGGCGGTCGGCCCCGAGCAGGTCCGTCGCCTTGCCCTTGCCCTCGTCACCCCACTGGGCGCCGAGCACCACGATCGCGGGCATCGAGTCCTCCTCCAGAGCCTCGGCCCACCGCCCCACCCCCGGGCCGGACCTGGCACGACGACCTGACATGACGAGGGACCCCGGGACGGCCAGCACCCAGGGCCCTGTGCGCGTCGCACGCTACCACCGGCGGATACCCTCAAGGCTGTGGAGTGCATCCTCGTCGTGGCCAATGCGGGGGCCGGCGGCTACGAGGCAGAGCAGCGCCGCACGGCCGTGGCCACACTGCGGCGCGACTTCGAGGTCATGGTCGCCGAGACCTCGACGCCCGATGAGCTCGACGACGCGCTGGCCGGCTATCCCGGGCAGATCGTGGTGGCGGCCGGGGGAGACGGCACGCTCCACGTCGTGGTGAATGCGCTGCACCGGCATGGAATGCTCGGCACGGTCCGCCTCGGGCTGGTGCCGCTGGGCACCGGCAACGACTTTGCCCGGGGAGCCGGCATCCCCCTCGACCTGGAGCGCTCCACGGCGCTGGTCGCCGGCGGCCACACTCGTGAGGTCGACCTGATCGTCGACGACGCGGGGCTGGTCACGGTCAACAACGCCCACCTCGGCGTGGGGGTGCAGGCCGCCCGGGCGGCGCAGCGGTGGAAGCCGCGCCTCGGCCGGCTCGGGTACGCCGTCGGCGCGCTGATCGCCGGGCTCCGGCCGAAGTATCCCCGGGTTCGGGTGTCCCTCGACGGGCGCGACCTGGCCCGGGGCCGGCGGGTCGCCCAGGTGGCCATCGGCAACGGCTCCAGGGTCGGCGGCGGCACCGAGCTGATCCCCGGCGCACATCCCTCCACCGGCCAAGTGCGGGTGATCGTGTCCCGGCCCCGCGGTTGGTGGCGGCGAGTCACCTACCTGGCTCGGCTGCGTGGGGGGACCCATCACCAGATGACCGAGGTCGAGCGGGCCGACGGTCGCGAAGTCACCGTGACCGGGGAGCCGTTCTGGGTGGTCGCCGACGGCGAGATCGACGGCCCGCACCGCCGGCGCACCTGGCGGATCGCTCCCGGCGCGGTGCGGATGTTCCTGCCCGAGCCCTGATCCGGGCCCACGAGGTGATGTGGCGGGAGAAGCAGCGCGAGGAGTGGTTGCGCAGCCGCGACGGGGGCTCAGCCGAGGAGCTCGGCGTACGCCTCCTCGCTCGAGTCGCGCAAGAAGGTGGCGCACCGCTCGGCCTCACCGGTCTCCCCGATCGCCGAGGCGGCCAACGACAGCAGCGCCAGCGACCTCAGGAAGCCGCGGTTGGGCTCGTGCTCCCACGGCACCGGCCCGTGCCCCTTCCACCCGCTGCGACGCAGCAGGTCGAGCGAGCGGTGGTAGCCGACCCGGGCGTAGGCGTAGACGCTCAGGTCGTCGGCGCCCGACGCCCGGGCCTGCTCCGCGAGAGTGGCCCAGGCCAGCGGGGACTCCGGGTGAGCACGGACGACCTCACCGGCGTTCCGGCCGTCCGCGAGGTCGCGGGCGGCCGGGTCGGTCGGCAGCATTGTCGGTGGCGGACCACCCAGCAGATCGCGCATGGCAGTGACCCCGTGCTGCCCGGTCAGAGCTTGTGGCCGGTGGAGCGCAGGTTCTCGCAGGCCTCGACGACCCGCTTCGCCATGCCCGCCTCGCCGGCCTTGCCCCACGAGCGCGGGTCGTAGGCCTTCTTGTCGCCGACCTCGCCGTCGATCTTCAGCACGCCGTCGTAGTGGGCGAACATGTGCGCGGCGACCTGGCGGCTGAAGGCGTACTGGGTGTCGGTGTCGACGTTCATCTTCACCACGCCGAAGTCCACTGCGGCGGCGATCTCCTCGGGCAGCGAGCCCGAGCCGCCGTGGAAGACCAGGTCGAAGGGCCGGGAGCCAGCGTCCAAGCCGAGCTTCTCGACCACGGCCTCCTGGGCGTGCTTGAGGATCTCCGGGCGCAGCTTGACCTTGCCCGGCTTGTAGGCGCCGTGCACGTTGCCGAAGGTGAGCGCGGTCATGTAGCGCCCGTTCTCGCCGGTGCCGAGCGCCTCGACGGTGGCCAGGGCGTCCTCGGGGGTGGTGTAGAGCTTCTCGTTGATCTCCCCGACGATGCCGTCCTCCTCGCCGCCCACGACGCCGACCTCGATCTCGAGGATCACCTTGGCCCGGGCGCTCTGCTCGAGCAGCTCCGCGGCGATCTCGAGGTTCTCGTCCAGGGGCACGGCCGAGCCGTCCCACATGTGCGACTGGAAGTAGGGCAGGCCGCCGCCCTGGACCCGCTCGATGGAGGCCGCCAGCAGCGGACGGACGAAGCCGTCGAGCTTGTTCTTGGGGCAGTGGTCGGTATGCAGGGCGATGTTGACCGGGTACTTCTTGGCAACCTCGTGGGCGTACGCCGAGAACGCCAGCGAACCGGCGACCATGTTCTTGATGGTCGGGCCGGAGAGGTACTCCGCGCCGCCGGTGGAGACCTGGACGATGCCGTCGCTCTCGGCCTCGGCGAAGCCGGCGAGAGCAGCGTTCAGCGTCTGCGACGACGTGACGTTGATGGCCGGGAAAGCAAACGACTCACGCTTGGCAGCACCCAGCATGTCGGCGTAGATCTCTGGCGTCGCGATGGGCATGGGCGTCTCCTCACCTGGTTGTCCTGCGGGCCGGCCGGAGCCGGGCGAATAGACCCACGGGGGGTCGGATGCTCGGCCGGGCGGAACCACTCTAGTGCTCCACTGCCCGGGCGCATCCGTCCGAGTCGGACCCCACGGGCCAATCAATGTGGGCCATTTGCCCGGATTTGCCTCGCGGGTCGCCTCATCCGTCGGATGATGGGGTGTCGCCACGACAGTCGGCGGCGAAGTCAAGGGAGGACAGTTGAACACCGCGGCCGCCCACGTCGTCGATCTCCAGGACCTGCTCGCCTCCGCTGAGCGGCTCGGTGGGCTGCCGGTCACGGTGTCCCGCCTCGCCGGGATCGTCAGCAACCCCGGCCACGACCTACGCGAGATCGTCGAGGCCGTGTCGCTCGACCAGGCACTCACCGCCTCACTGCTGCGTCGAGCCAACTCCGCCGCGCTCGGCGCCCGCTTCCAGATCAAGACCGTGCGCGACGCGGCGATGTGGCTCGGCAGCGGCTCGCTGCTGTCCCTGGCTCTGGCCACCAAGGTCTCGAAGCGGCTGAGCGAGCCGATCCCGGCGTACGGCCTGGCCGAGGGTCAGTTGTGGAAGCAGTCGGTGGCCGCGTCGCTGGCCGCGGAGGTGATCCGCGCGCAGGCGCTCGCCGACGTGCCTCCGGAGGCCCCGACCGCGGCGCTGCTGCACGACTTCGGCAAGGTGGTGCTCGCCCAGCACTTCGGGCCGAGGGTGCTCAGCATGATCGCGCAGGCCGCTGAGGCCGACCACCTCGGTCTCCTCGAGGCCGAGCAGAAGGTGTTCGGAGTCAACCACGCCGACATCGGCGGGCTCGTCGCCCAGCAGTGGAAGCTGCCGCACACGATCGTCGAGGCGATCGTCCACCACCACCACACCGGCGCCCATCCCAGCCCGGTCAGCGCCACCGTCAGCCTGGCCCACGCGATGGTGCCCGAGGTGCTCGCCGAGGTCGGCGTCGGCGACGACGGCCTGCCCATGGCCTGCACCCTGGTCGACGACCCGGCCCAGACGCACGCCCAGGTGATGGTCGAGCTGGGGCTGCCTGCTTCGTCGTACGCCGACCTGCTGGCCGGGGCGAAGCTGCGCTACACCGACCTCGCGGACCGCTATCAGGTCGACTGATCGGCGTGCTGCACCACCCAGGTGTGCATCGCGATGGCCGCGGCCGCCGAGGCGTTGATCGACCGCGTCGAGCCGAACTGCGCGATCGACAGGGTCCGCGCACAGCACGACCGGGCCCCGTCGGAAAGCCCCGGTCCCTCCTGACCGAAGAGCAGACACACCCGGCGCGGCAGCGCCACCGACTCCAACGGCACTGCCCCGGCGAGGTTGTCGATGCCGTAGACCGGCACGTCGAGCTCGCGCATCGCCGCCACCAGGGACGCAAGGTCGGGGTGGTGCCGGATGTGCTGGTAGCGATCGGTGACCATGGCTCCGCGTCGGTTCCACCGGCGCCGGCCCACGACGTGCACCTCCCGGGCCAGGAAGGCGTTGGCGGTGCGCACGATCGTCCCGATGTTGAAGTCGTGCTGCCAGTTCTCGATCGCCACGTGGAAGTCGTGCCGCCGGCGGTCGAGGTCGGCCACGATCGCCTCCAGCCGCCAGTAGCGGTAGCGGTCCACGACGTTGCGCCGGTCCCCCTCGGCGAGCAGCCTCGCGTCGTACTCCTCGCCCTCGGGCAGCGGACCTCGCCACCGCCCGACCCCCACCTCGGGCGGCCCGAACGGCAGCGGGTCGTACGGCGCCCTCGGCTCGTCCTCCACGCCGCAGGAGGCTACTGGACCCCGCGTAGGGTGCGGGCGTGAGCGTGATCTCCGCCCTGCTCGACCCGATGCTGCTCGGCCTGCACTGGATGGACCCGCAGTGGTGGCTCGACCGCTTCGGCGCCGAGATGTTCTGGGCCTCGGTAGTCGTCGTCTTCATCGAGTGTGGCCTGCTGTTCCCGATCCTCCCGGGCGACTCGCTGCTGTTCTCGGTCGGCGTGTTCGTCCACCGCGGCGACCTCGAGATCAGCATCGTGGCAGCCGTCCTGGTGCTGTCCGCCTCGGCCTTCGCCGGCAACGTGGTGGGCTACGAGATCGGGCGCAAGGTCGGCTATCCGCTGTTCGAGCGCAACGGCCGGTTCCTGAACCAGAAGAACTTCCACAAGACCCACGCGTTCTTCGAGAAGTACGGCGCCCGCGCCCTGGTTCTCGGCCGGTTCGTGCCGATCGTGCGAACGTTCATCACCGTGGTCGCCGGGGCCGGCGAGATGGAGCGCCGCCGCTTCTGGACCTGGTCGTTCGTCGGAGCGGTGCTGTGGGCGACCGGGCTGACCCTGCTGGGGTACGCCGTGGGGGGCAATGCGCTGGTCCAGGACAACCTGGAGGCGGCCATCTTGGTGATCGTGTTCGTGTCGGTGACGCCGATGGCCTATGAGTACCTCAAGCATCGCCGGCAGATCGCCCGGGCCGCGGAAGAGACCTCCGACGACCTCGCCTGACGTCTGGTCAGAGGCCGAGCTCGACCTTGCCGACGGCGAAGAAGTAGGGCAGCCCCTCGGCCCGGACGCGTTCCGCGGCGCCGGTGTCCCGGTCGACCACCACGGCCACCGCGACCACGTCGGCTCCGGCCTCGCGCAGCGCGGCCACCGCCGTCAGCGCCGACCCGCCCGTGGTCGAGGTGTCCTCGACACACAGCACGCGACGGCCCTCGACCGGTGGGCCCTCGATCCGACGCTGCAGACCGTGTGCCTTGCCCTCCTTGCGGACGACGCAGGCGTCGAGGACTGCGCCGCGCGCAGCCGCCGCATGCAGCATCGCCGTGGCCACCGGGTCGGCACCCAGCGTCAGCCCGCCGACGACGTCGAAGTGCAGGCCCGCGGTCAGGTCCAGCATCACCCGGCCCACCAGCGGTGCCGCCCGGCCGTCCAGCGTGACCCGCCGCATGTCGACGTAGTAGTCGGCCTTCCGGCCCGAGGCCAGCGTGACCCGGCCGGGCACGACCGCCTTGCCGCGGATCTGCTCGACCAGCGCGGACCGGTCACCGGCGACGGGCCGCTCGCTACGTTCGGGCAGGACGGGGGGCATGGTCGCACCCTACTGAGGCGGTACCGTCCCGACATGTCCGACCGCCCTCCCGCGCACCTCCCGCGCCTGGCGCGGCGCCTGTGGTCCGTGCCGCCGACGATCTTCACCACCATGTCGGCGCTCGCCGAGCGCACCAGGGCGGTCAACCTGGGCCAGGGGTTCCCGGACCGCGACGGCCCCGCCTCCGTGGTGGAGGCGGCGGTGCAGGCCATGCGTGCCGGCCGCAACCAGTACGCACCCGGACCCGGGGTGCCTGAGCTCCGGGAGGCGGTGGCCCGACACCAGCGCGAGCGCTACGGCATCGACCTGGACCCGGCGAGCCAGGTGATCATCTCCGCCGGTGCCACCGAGGGCATCGCCGCCGCTGTGCTTGCGCTCGTCGACCCCGGCGACGAGGTCGTCCTCCTCGAGCCGTTCTACGACTCCTATCCGGCGACCGTGGCGATGGCCGGAGGGGTCCGCCGGTCAGTGCCGTTCCGGCGCACGGAGGCCGGCTTCCGGCTGGACACCGACGCGCTGCGGCGTACGGTCTCGGACCGGACTCGGCTGCTGGTGGTGAACACTCCGCACAACCCGACCGGAGCGGTGCTCGACGCGTCGGAGCGAGCCACGGTCGCGGAGTTGGCGGTGCGCCACGACGTCGTGGTGGTCGTCGACGAGGTCTACGAGCACCTCCTCTACGACGGCCAACGGCACGTGCCGATCGCCACCCTGCCGGGGATGGCCGAGCGCACGGTCTCGGTGTCCAGCGCGGGCAAGACCTTCTCCTTCACCGGCTGGAAGGTCGGCTGGGTCACCGGGCCGGAGGATCTGGTCGGTGCCGTGCTCGCCGCCAAGCAGTGGCTGACCTTCACCAACGCCGCCCCGCTGCAGCCTGCGGTCGCGCATGCCCTGGACCATGAGCAGGAGTACGTCGCGGCGCTGGCGCACAGCCTCCAGGGGAAGCGGGATCTGCTGTGCGCGGGGCTCGCCGACCTGCGGCTGGACCCGGTCGTGCCCCAGGGCACGTACTTCACGCTGAGTGACGTGAGCGGGCTCGGCTGGCCGGACGGCATGGCGTTCTGCCAGGCGCTTCCCGACCGCGCCGGCGTCGTGGCGATCCCCTGCCAGCCCTTCTACGACGACGCGGACGCCGGCCGGCACCTGGTGCGGTGGGCCTTCTGCAAGGAGACGGCGGTGCTCGAGGAAGCGCTGGATCGTCTCGCGAAGGCGGACCTGGCCTGCTGACCGCAGCTCACCGGCCGTTCGGCCGGGCTCCCAGCCGTTCACCAGGCGCTCGGCCCGGCTCACCATGGCTTGGGCTTCTCCGGCGGTGCGGGCGGCGGAGTGGGTGGAGTCGGCCCCTCGGGCGGCGCGCCGTAGCTGCCCGGGTAGGGGGCCGGGCCCGGCTGGTGGGGGCCCGGCTGATCGGGGCCCGGCTGCTCGGGAGCGGAGCCGTAGGGGCCCTGGCCGTACGGACCCTGGCCGTAGGGGCCCTGGCCTGCTCCACCCGGCCCACCGGGTCCGCCGGAGCGCGTCGACCCGGCCCGGGCGTACCACCCGTTCGCTCCCCCGGTGAACAGGAGCACGAGCACGGCGCCGGACAGCAGCAGGAAGAGGATCGAGATCCCGGTGAGGATCGTGATCATGCTCAACAGCGCCGTCATCACGGCGGAGACCGCCAGCGCGATCCGAGCGGCGTTGCTGCGCCGGAAGGCGAAGATGGCCAGCAGGATCGCGATCAGCGCCCAGGCCAGCATCGTCGCCGCCATCCCCCAGCCCAGCGCCAGCGCCTCGTCACGGGACACCGCGACGCCTTGCTCGTCGGCCACCCGGTCGACCTGGTCGACGAACTCGTCCGCGCTCACGGTCAGCACCAGTGCGGTCAAGCCCATCAGCGCGGCGACCAAGCCGGCGCCGATCCAGGTGAGGATGGCGGCGACGGTCACGGTGACCGGCCGACGATCGGCCGGCGGCGGACCGCCCCAGGGCAACGTCCCGGGGTCGCGGTACGCCGGAGGTGGCCACGCGGTCGCCCCGGTGGGCGGGCCCTGAAGCGACGGGGCCGGGGACTGGGCCGGCTGCTCCTCGGGGGCCGGCCAGGACGGTGCCGCCGGTTGTCCCGGTGGCGGCCACTGGCCCTCGGTCGGCGGGTCCTGCCCCGCGGGGGGCGGCGGCCAGGCCGGGCGCTGCCCAGCGGGCTCGTCGCGGGGCCGCTCCTCGCTCATGAAGGCCGGGTGGGTGGGTTCGGTGGCCCCGGCTACCGACCCGTCGGCGGTCGCGGGCGCTCGGCCGGCGTACCAGTCGCGAGCCGGACGCGACCAGACCAGTGCGGCCGCGGTGGCGATGAACAGCGGCATCAGCCCCGCCACCGGCATCGTCACCAGCAGCAGCGCGGCGATCACCGTCAGCCCGATCCGCGCCCCGCGGTGCCGCTGAAGCAAAAAGATGCCGAGCACCAGGGCCACCGCGGCGAGCGCGCCGCTGACATAGGCCAACAGCCGCATTCCGTCCACGACCTGCGCCGTCTCGACCCCCAGGCCACTGCCGGGGGGCTGGGCCAGGAACTCGTCGATGGCCCGCCGGGTCTCCGGCGTGCGGATCCGGCCCAGGGAGTCGACCAGGGAAATGACGAGCACGAGGCTGCCGATGACCGCCATGACGGTGGCCATCGTGACCTGCCGGGGCCGCGGCGTCGAGGTGCTCATGGCCTCCATTGTGTCTTGCTGGCCGGCTTCCGGATCAGGCAGCCGGGGTCAGCACCAGCGCCGAGCCTTCCGGGTCGGCGTCGACACGGACCGTGCTGCCGTCCAACACCTCGCCGGACAGCAGCAGCCGGGCCAGCCGGTCGCCGATGGCGGTCTGCACCAGCCGTCGCAGCGGCCGGGCGCCGTACGCCGGGTCGTAGCCGCTGAGCGTGAGCCAGTCCTTCGCCGCCTGCGTGACGTCCAGCTCGATCCGGCGCACCGCGAGCCGCCGGGCCAGAGCCGCGATCTGCAGGTCGACGATGTGGCTCAGCTCCTCGGTCCCGAGCGGGTCGAAGACCACGATCTCGTCGAGCCGGTTGAGGAACTCTGGCTTGAAGTGCTGCCGGACCACCGACATGACCGCGTCGTGCTTCTTCTCGCGGTCCAGGGTCGGGTCGACCAGGACGTGCGACCCCAGGTTCGAGGTCATGATGAGCACGACGTTGCGGAAGTCGACCGTCCGTCCCTGCCCATCGGTGAGCCGACCGTCGTCCAGCACCTGTAACAGGATGTCGAAGACCTCCTGATGGGCCTTCTCCACCTCGTCGAGGAGCACCACGGAGTAGGGGCGCCGGCGCACCGCCTCGGTGAGCTGGCCCCCCTCCTCGTAGCCCACATAGCCGGGTGGGGCGCCGACGAGCCTGGCCACCGAGTGCTTCTCGGAGTACTCGCTCATGTCGACGCGGACGGTCGCCCGCTCGTCGTCGAACAGGAAGTCCGCCAGCGACTTGGCCAGCTCGGTCTTCCCGACGCCGGTGGGCCCCAGGAAGAGGAAGGACCCCGTGGGTCGATTCGGGTCGGAGATGCCGGCCCGCGAGCGGCGCACGGCGTCCGAGACCGCCTGAACGGCGGCCTTCTGGCCGATCAGCCGCTGACCGAGGGTCTCCTCCATGTGGAGCAGCTTCTGCGTCTCCCCCTCGAGCAGCCGGCCAGTGGGGATACCGGTCCACGCCTCGACCACCTCGGCGATCTCCTCGGGACCCACCTCCTCCTTGACCATGGGCTCCTCGCCGGAGGCGGAGCCGACCTCGGCGGAGGTGGCGAACCCGATCTGCTTCTCCAGCTCCGGGATCCGGCCGTAGAGAATCTCGCTCGCCTTGGCCAGGTCACCGTCGCGCTGGCAGCGCTCGGCCTCCACGCGCAGCTGGTCGAGCTGACGCCGGAGCTCGCCGGCTCCCTCCAGCCCGGCCTTCTCGCGCTCCCACCGGACCTCGAGGACGCGCAGCTCCTCCTGACGGTCCGCCAGGTCGCGGCGCAGCTTCTCGAGCCGGTCGCGCGAGGCCTCGTCGGTCTCCCGCTCCAGGGCCAGCTGCTCCATCTTCATTCGGTCCACCAGTCGGCGGAGCTGGTCGATCTCGACCGGAGAGGACTCGATCTCCATCCGCAGCCGGGAGGCCGACTCGTCGACCAGGTCGATCGCCTTGTCGGGCAGCTTGCGTCCGGTGATGTAGCGGTCGGACAGCATGGCCGCGGCCACCAGGGCGGCGTCGGTAATCGTGACCCCGTGGTGGGCCTCGTACTTCTCCTGCAGGCCGCGCAGGATCGCGATGGTGTCCTCCACCGACGGCTCGCCGACGAAGACCTGCTGGAACCGGCGCTCAAGCGCGGGGTCCTTCTCGATCCGCTCGCGGTACTCGTCGAGGGTGGTCGCGCCGATCATCCGCAGCTCGCCGCGGGCCAGCATCGGCTTGAGCATGTTGCCGGCGTCCATGGCCGAGTCGCCACCGGCGCCCGCCCCGACGACGGTGTGTAGCTCGTCGATGAAGGTGATGACTTGGCCCTCGGAGGACTTGATCTCCTGCAGCACCGCCTTGAGCCGCTCCTCGAACTCACCGCGGTACTTCGCGCCGGCGACCATCGCGGCTAGGTCGAGGGCGAGCAGCCGGCGACCCTTGAGCGAGTCGGGGACGTCGCCGTCGACAATGCGCTGGGCCAGGCCCTCGACGACCGCGGTCTTGCCGACGCCAGGCTCGCCGATGAGCACGGGGTTGTTCTTGGTGCGCCGCGAGAGGACCTGGACGACCCTGCGGATCTCGTCGTCGCGACCGATGACGGGGTCGATCCGGCCCTCGGCGGCATGGGAGGTGAGGTCGACGGCGTACTTCTCCAGGGCCTCGAAGGTGCTCTCGGGGTCCTGCGTGGTGATCCGGGTCTTGCGGATCTGTGGCAGCGCGCCCCGCAACGCCTCGGCGCTGGCCTTCTGCGCGTCGAGGATCCGCTTGCCGGGCGAGTCGACGGTGGCCAGGGCGATGAGGAGATGCTCACCGGAGGTGTACTCGTCCTTCATCTCCGCGGCGATGTCCTGGGAGGAGGTGAGGGCCTGCACCGCGGCGCGGGAGTAGGACGGCGCGGAGACGGTGGAGCCGGCAGCGGAGGGGAGCCGACGCAGCTCGGCCTCGACCGCGCCGCTGACGGCGGCGGGGGAGACTCCGGCAGCCTCCAGGAGCGGTCGCACCAAGGTGTCCTCCTGGGCCACCAGCGCCGCCAGCAGGTGCACGGCCTCCAACTGGCTGTGGCCGGCACCCGTCGCGGACTGGATCGCGGAGGCAATGGCCTCCTGAGTGCGCGTGGTGAACGTCGAGATCTCCATGCAGGTCCTCCCTCTCGCTCCCGAGCCCGGGCCACCCGGTCCCGTTCGGATCTTGCCTCATGGTGAGAACACCAAGGAAGTTGAGTCTGTTCCACTCAAGTATGACGTTTCTGTGTGGGCGCCGCGGTACTCATCGCCCGGGCAGTAGCGTGAGCCCCGAACCCACGCAGGAGTCGCAGCCCCATGCTCCCTCCCCTGGCCGGTCGCCGCCCGGCGATGGCCGCGCGCCTCGCCGGGTCCCTGGCGATCGTGGCGGCCGAGGTGGTGACCGGTGCGCTCGCCACCTGGTCGGCGATGCCCGGGGCAATCCTGGCCGTGTTCTGGCCCAACACCGGCCTGAGCGCGATCGCGCTGCTGCTGGTCGCCCCGCGACAGCGATGGCTGGTGCTCGCCGCGGTGTTCCCCGCCAATCTCGCTGCCAATCTTCTCAGCGGGCGAGACCTCGACCTCGCGCTGGTGCTCGCGCTGGGCAACGTGGTGGCCGCCGGGCTGTTCCTCGCCTGGATGACCTGGGGTCGCCGTACGCCGCGGCTGCACACCCTCACGGACCTGGTCCGGCTGCTCGTCGCCACGGCGCTGGGCGCCACCGGCGCCGCCGTGGTGGTCGGCGCGGGGGCTGCCCTGACCGGCGATGCCGACCTCCTCGTGGCTGCCCGCGGCGCCTTGACCGACCATGCGGCGTCGCTGCTGGTGCTCGTGCCTCTCACCCTCGACGTCCCCCATCGTCCGCGGCCGAGCGCGGTCGGGCGCGCCGAGGCCGCGGCGGCCTGGGCGTCGCTCGCCGTCGTCACGACCCTCGCGTTCGCGCCGGGCCAGGAGCTCCCCATCGCCTTCCTGCCCTTCCCGGTGCTCGCCTGGGCCGCGGGCCGCCTCGAGGTGCGCCAGGTCACCTGGCAGATCGTCCTCCTCGCGGCTCTGGTGGTGGCGCTGACCACCGCCGGCGCCGGTACGTTCGGCGCAACGGTGGAGAGGGTCGACCAGCCCGAGGTGGCCGGCACCCTCGTGACCGCCTACCTGGTCAGCGCCATCCTCGTGGCGCTGCCTCTGGCGCTGCACCGGGCTCAGCGGCTGATCGCCCTGGACCGGCTGACGAGCAACTACGGCATGCTCAGCAACCTCCTCGCCGCGACGACCGGCAACGCCATCCTGGGCACGACCCTCGAGGGACGCATCGAGTTCTTCAATGTGGGGGCGGAGCGAATGCTCGGCTGGCGCGCCGAGGAGGTGACCGGGAGCGGCAGCATCGCGCTGGACCGCCTCCCCGGCGGCGAGGCGCGGCTGCGCGTGGCCGTCGACGAGCGGCCCGCCATGGGCTCCTTCGGCGCCCTGGCGGAGCCGCTGCTGGACCGCGCGGAGGCGGACGTCTCGGGGGACTGGAGCTTCGTGCGTCGTGACGGGACGGTGCGCACCGCGTCGGTCGCCGTCACCCGTCGATTCGGGGAGGACGGTCGGCCCGTCGGCTATCTCGCCGTCGCCGACGACGTGACCGAACGACGCCGGGAGGAGGCGGCCGTGGCCGCGGCGCTGGCCACCGAGAAGCAGATCGTGGACCGGCTCGCCCAGGTCGACCAGACCAAGAACGACTTCCTCGCCACGGCCTCGCATGAGTTGCGGACACCCATCACGAGCATCATCGGCTACGCCGAACTGCTGCTGGCCGACGACACGGGCGCGCTCCCAGCGATGCACCACCAGATCGTGGGTCGCATCCGGCGCAACGGCCGTCGGCTCCTGGGGCTGATCGAGGACATGCTGGCGATGGGCCAGGTGGAGGTCGGAAGCTTCCACTTCGACCGACGGCCTATCGACCTGCGCCGGCCGGTCGCGCAGGCGGTCGCGGAGGCGAGCGTTGACCTCGAGGCTAAGCGGCTGACGGTCGAGCTGGCGCTCGGCGAGGACCCCGTCATCGTGGAGGGGGACGAGGAGAAGCTCGAGCGGGTCTTCGCGCACCTCCTCAACAACGCGGTCAAGTTCAGCCACGAGTCGGACACAGTCGTCGTGACGGTGGCCCGCGAGCACGACGAGGCGATCGCCACCGTGGCCGACACCGGCCTGGGCATCCCGCGTGAGGACCAGGATCACCTCTTCGACCGCTTCTACCGCGGGGCGAACGCCCACGAGCTGGCCATCCAAGGCGTGGGGCTCGGCCTCTCGATCGCCAGCTCGATCGTGGTCGGCCACGGCGGGAGCATCGAGGTGCATTCCGAGCCGGGGCGCGGCAGCACCTTCGCGGTGCGGATGCCGGCGTCGACCTGCCCGCGAGGGTCGGGGACCTCGGGCTGATCTGGGCTCACCGTGCGCTGGCCCGCGTGACCGGGCTAGCGGGTGCCGCTGCGGGAGAGCAGTGCCTCCACGTGCTCGCGCAGCTCGATCGGCCCGAAGGGCTTGATCAGGTAGGTGTCGGCGCCCGCATCGATGCCAGCGGCCACGTCGCTGGCCTGGGCGCGCGCCGTCATCATGATGATCGGCAGGTCGTGCAGCTTCTCGTCGGCGCGGATCTCGCGGCACACCTCGAGACCGTTCATCCCCGGCATGGTGATGTCCAGCAGGGCCAGCCGTGGGGACAGCTTGCGGCAGGCTTCCAGCGCTTCGGATCCGGTGCCCACGGCCGTGACCGTGAGGTCGATCTGCTCCAGCACGATCTGCACGAGGTCGCGGATGTCAACGTCGTCTTCCGCCAGCACCACGGTCACGTGTCTTCTCCCCGTTCGCGCATTCCGCGCCTCCCTGCGCCCGCCTGACCAGAATCACCGTACGCCGGCCCTCTGGGACCGGCCCAACCCCGGACCCCTGAGCGGATGCTATCCCTGGCCGGGGACGAAAGTCACCGGCCCTAGGCCTTTACGCCCGGCACGCCGAGCCCAAGCGTCCCGCACCGAGTGGCGCCGTCAGCGCCGCCGCCCCCAGACCACGACGGACTGGGCGTCGCGGGCGGCCGGAACCGCTGGCAGATTCCGCGCGCTGCCCCGGTCTGCGATCACCGTGGCGAGGGCGTACTCGGTCGCGGCGAGCTCGTCCTGGAGCTCCCGGACCCGCGAGCGCAGCACGTCGACCTGGGTCTCCAGCAGCAGGATCCGTCGCACCCCCTCGAGCCCGATGCCCGCCGCGGTGAGCTCGGCGACCTCGCGCAGCAGTTGGATGTCGCGCCAGGAGTATCGCCGGCCACCGCCTCCGGTGCGCCCCGGCGACACCAACCCCAGCCGGTCGTAGGTGCGCAAGGTCTGGGGGTGCAGCCCCGTGAGCTCGGCGGCCACCGAGATGACGTAGACCGGCACGTCGGGACCGGGAGCCTCACGCCCCGGGTCGTAGCGCATGCCGCCGGCCATCACTGCCCTCCGAAGAGCCTGCTTCGCAGATCGGGGCCGGCCGTCGCCGACCGGTAGGCCTCGACCGCCTCCCGCGCCTGTGCCGAGAGGTTCCGGGGGACCTGCACCTCGACGGTGACCAGGAGATCGCCCTTGGTGCCGTCCTTGCGGGGGACGCCGCGACCGCGGACCCGGAACGTGCGGCCGTTGGGGGTGCCGGCCGGGATCTTCACAGTGACCGGCGCACCGAGCAGGGTCGGGACCTTGATGTCCGCCCCGAGCGCCGCCTCGTCGAAGGCCACCGGGACGGAGAGCGTCAGGTTGTCCCGCGAGCGCCCGAAGAGGGAGTGCGGCTCGACGTGCACGACCACCAGGAGGTCTCCCGGTGGGCCACCGTTCTCCCCCTTCGCCCCCTTGCCGCGCAGCCGGATCCTCTGGCCGTCCTTGACCCCGGCCGGGATGCGTGCCTGCACGATCCGGTCGGAGATGCCGCGGCCCGAGCCGTTGCAACGGGGGCACGGGTCATCGACGACGATGCCGCGCCCGCGGCAGGACGGGCAGGTCTCGTTGAGGGTGAACGCACCGCCGACGGACGCCGCGCGCATGCCCACCCCCTCGCAGTCCGGGCACACCCGGGGCATCGACCCGGCCCGAGCGCCGGTCCCCCGGCACTCGGGACATGGCGCGTCGGAGGCCAGTCTCAGGGAGACCGTCACCCCCTCGATGGCCTCGGTGAAACCGATGGTCGCGGTGGTCTCGAGGTCCTGGCCGCGGCGGCCGCCGGCCCGGGTCCGGCGGCCCCCTCCCCCGAAGACTCCGCCAAGCAGGTCGCCCAAACCGCCCGCACCGCCGGCACCACCCGCACCGCCTCCACCGCCGCCGAAGAGGTCGCCGAGGTCGAAGGTGGTGGTGCCACCCGGGCCGCCGGTGCCGCCGGTGCCGCCGGTGCCGCCGGGTCCACCGGGACGCCCGCCGCCGAAGGGGAAGCCGCCCCCGGAGCCGAACAGGGTGCGCATCTCGTCGTACTGCTTGCGCTTCTCCGCCTCACCCAGGACGTCATAGGCCTCGGCGATCGCCTTGAAGCGCTCCTCGGCGGCCCTGTCCCCGGGGTTGGAGTCCGGGTGGTTGGCGCGCGCGAGCTTCCGGTAGGCCTTCTTGATGTCGGCCGCGGACGCGTCCTTGGACACCCCGAGGATCTTGTAGAAGTCCTTGGTCGCCCAGTCCGTGTTGGTCATCGCTGCACCTCCTCCCGTGCGCCTGTCGCTCTCAGATTCCTCGGTCGGGGTCCGGCCGGCTCTCCGGCACCGGCGCGTGCTCGACGGCCTCCTCGATCGCTGCCGGGTCCGGCTCGACGACGGTCACGAGCGCGGGACGCACGACGCGCTCGCCAATCCGGTAGCCCGCCTGCACGACCTTGTCACAACTGGTGACGCTGACCTCGCCGGACAGGGCGTGGGTCAGGGCCTCGTGGACCCGGGGGTCGAACTCGTCTCCCGGGGCACCGAAGCGCACCAGCCCCTCCCCGAGCACGACCCGCTCCAGCGCCTCGGCCACGGCCTTGAAGCCGCCGTCGAGCTCGCCGTGCTCACGCGCCCGGTCCACGTCGTCGAGGACCGGCAGCAACGCCGACAGGATGGCGAACTTCGCGTTCTGCAGGACCAGGTCACGGTCACGGTCGACACGCCGCTTGTAGTTGACGTACTCGGCCTGGAGCCGCTGCAGGTCGTGCGTCAGCTCCTTGATCCGGGTCGCCATCTCCTCAGGCGTCTCGTACGGCGCGCCCGCGACCGGCTCGGGAGACTGCCCCGTCGACGGCTGACCCGGCTGGGCCGGCTGCTCGTCGACCGGCTCGGCCGGCTGGCTGGCCTGGGCCGCCGTGCCCGGGGGGCTCTCCCAGTCGGTGGTCTCGGGCCCGTCGGTCACCTCTCCTCACCCTCCTCGTCGACGATCTCGGCGTCCACGACCTCCTCGTCGCCGTTCGCCGCACCCTCGGCGTCGCCCTGCGGAGCACCCTCGGCGCTCTCGGCGTTGGCGGCGTACATCGCCGCGCCCATCTTCTGGCTGGACTCGGCGAGCTTCGCCACGGCTGCGTCGATCGAGGACTGGGCGTCGTCGGAGGTGTCCTCGAGCGCCTTCTTCAGCGACTCGACATCGGCCTTCACCTCGTCCTTGACATCGCCGGGGATCTTCTCGTCGTTCTCGGTCAGGAACTTCTCGGTCGTGTAGACGAGCTGCTCGGCCTGGTTGCGGGTCTCCACGGCCTCCCGACGCCGACGGTCCTCCTCGGCGTACTGCTCGGCGTCGCGGACCATCCGGTCGATCTCGTCCTTCGACAGCGCCGAGCCACCAGTGATCGTCATCGACTGCTCCTTGCCGGTGCCGCGGTCCTTGGCGGAGACGTGCACGATGCCGTTGGCGTCGATGTCGAAGGTCACCTCGATCTGCGGCACGCCGCGGGGGGCGGGCGGCAGCCCGGTCAGCTCGAAGTTGCCCAGCGGCTGGTTCTGCGCCGCCATCGGACGCTCGCCCTGGAAGACCTGGATCATCACCGAAGGCTGGTTGTCGTCAGCGGTGGTGAAGACCTCCGACTTCTTGGTCGGGATTGTGGTGTTGCGCTCGATGAGCCGGGTCATCACCCCGCCCTTGGTCTCGATGCCGAGCGACAGCGGGGTGACGTCGAGGAGCAGCACGTCCTTGACCTCGCCCTTGAGCACGCCGGCCTGGAGGGCGGCACCGACCGCCACGACCTCATCGGGGTTCACGCCCTTGTTGGGCTCCTTGCCGCCGAGCAGCTCACGGACCACCTCGGCCACGGCCGGCATCCGGGTGGAGCCACCGACGAGGATCACGTGGTCGATCTCCTTGACCGCGACGCCCGCGTCCTTGATCACCTGACGGAAGGGCTGCTTGGTGCGCTCGAGCAGGTCGGCGGTGAGCCGCTGGAACTCGGAGCGGCTGATCTTCTCCTCGAAGTGCAGCGGGCCGCTCTCGCCGTGGGTGATGTAGGGGAGGTGGATCGTGGTCTCGGTCGAGGAGCTGAGCTCGATCTTGGCCTTCTCGGCGGCCTCCTGCAGCCGCTGCTTGGCGATCTTGTCCTTGCCGAGGTCGACGTTGTTGGCGGCCTTGAACTTCTTGACCATCCACTCGACCAGGCGAGTGTCCCAGTCGTCTCCACCGAGGTGGTTGTCACCCGAGGTCGCCTTCACCTCGACGACGCCTTCGCCGATCTCCAGCAGCGACACGTCGAAGGTGCCGCCACCGAGGTCGAACACGAGGATCGTCTGGTCGTGCTCCTTGTCCAGGCCGTACGCGAGCGCGGCGGCCGTGGGCTCGTTGACGATCCGAGAGACGGTGAGCCCGGCGATCTCGCCGGCCTCCTTGGTGGCCTGCCGCTGGGCGTCGGAGAAGTAGGCCGGGACGGTGATCACCGCGTCGGTCACGGTCTCGCCGAGGTAGGCCTCGGCGTCGCGCTTGAGTTTCTGCAGCACGAACGCGGAGATCTGCTGCGCGGTGAAGGGCTTGTCGTCGATCCGCTGCTGCCAGTCGGTGCCCATGTGACGCTTCACCGACCGGATCGTCCGGTCGACGTTCGTGACTGCCTGGCGCTTGGCCACCTCGCCGACGAGCACCTCGCCGTTCTTGGCGAAGGCGACCACCGACGGGGTGGTGCGTGAGCCCTCGGCGTTAGCGATGACGGTGGGCTCACCGCCCTCGAGGACTGAGACGACGGAGTTGGTCGTGCCGAGGTCGATGCCGACCGCTCGTGCCATGGTGCGTTACCTCCACGCTGGTATGTCTGGGAACCGGGGGCACCCTTCGGGCCCACCCCGGCGAGTCTGTCAAACAAGTTGAGCCGCTTCAACTCAAGTCGGTTCGCTCGACACAACGCCGCCTGTGTGACGGACATTCCCGCCGTTCCGCATGCGCTGCCGGACTTGGAGGCGGACGGGGACGTCGTGGGCGGGGAGCGAGGCGCTCAGCCGACCGCGATGACCACGACGTTGCTCGCCCGGCCCCGGCCCTTGTCAAAGACCCGGAAGGGAGAGCGGCCGGTGCGCGTGGTCTGGATCCACGTGGTGAACTCCTGGTCCGACACCTGCGCGGTCACCGGGAAGTCCACCCAGGACCCCTCCTGACGCCGCTGCACCTGCAGCGTCTGACCGCTCCCACGGGGATAGGTCCCGGTGAGGGTGATCCGTTCGCCCGGGCCGACCTGCCGCGGCGACATGCGCAACCGGATCGGCGGCTTGCGCTTGGTCGGGGAGGGCTGGGGTTGAGTCGACGTCGCCCCGTCGGGCCCGCTGGCCTGGTCGCCGTCGCCCGCGTCGCCGGACCCGTCCTCGGCCTCCGGCGAGCGCGAGGGGAGCACCAGGCCGCCCGCGTCGGTGTCGTCCCCGCCGCCGCCCTCGCCGATCCCCGAGACCCGGACCAGGCCCAGGACACCGCCCGCGACGACGGCCCCGATCAGCAGCGCCACCGCGAGCATGGCGACGAGCGCGACGAAGAGCGTCGTTCCAGGGGAGTCGTCGTCAAGCCGAGGCATGGGACGATTGTCGCGCATGCCCGGAACCATCGGCCCTCGCGCCCACCCCTACCGATCTGTCACGGGGGAACGACAGCGGCAAGTGACGCGAGGGCCTCTGGCCCGCCGGTCGCAGAGGACCGGTGCTGAGGCATATCCTTACACCCCCGAGGCGCGCGATGACACTCCCCGAGCCAGGATTGTTGGGGACTGGCTGGGCGCCTGCCTAGCTCGTTGGCCGAGGCCGGACCACGACGCGCGCTCCTCGGTGCGGGACGCTGGTGATGTTGCGCACCCGAGGCCGGTCGGTGTGACCCGGCAGCACCTCCAGATCGAGCGCGGACACGACCTCGCGCAGCACCGCGACGCCCTCCATGAGCGAGAAGCCGGCGCCGATGCAGCGGCGCACGCCGCCGCCGAACGGGATCCAGGTGTTCGGTGCGACCTCGCCAGCCAGGAACCGTTCGGGTCGAAACGCCTGCGGCTCGGGGAAGTTCTTCGGGTTGCGGTGCGACAGCAGGATCGAGGGACCCACCGAGACCCCGGCAGGCAGGTCCAGGTCGGCCACCCGAGCGGGTCGGACCAGGAAGCGGGCCACCAGCGGGATCACCGGGTGCAGGCGCAGCGCTTCCTTCATCACCGCCTCGAGGTAGTCACGGTCACCGGCGTCGGCCGCCTGCTGGGTCCGGGCCAGCAGCGCCGGGTCGAGGCCCAGCTCGTGCAACGCCCAGGACAGCCCCGACGCGGTGGTCTCGTGTCCGGCCAGCAGGAGCGTCACCAGCTGGTCGCGCAGCTCCGCGTCCGACAGCGGCTCCTCGCCCTCACTGTCCCCGACCGCGAGCAGCCGGGAGAGGACGTCGGAGCGCTCGTGCAGGTCCGGCGCCGCACGACGCTCCGCGATCTCGGCGTACAGCAGCGCGTCGAGCTCCCGCTGGACGTCCACGACGTGCTTCCACGGCCCGATCCGGCGGAGGAAGGAATACCCACCACCGATGAGCACCGCGGGGCTGACGTCGACCAAGGCGCTGACCAGCGGCCGCAGCCGCGCCAGCCGCTCCTCGTCGGCGACCCCGAAGACCACCTGCAGGATCACCTCGAGCGTGAGCGCGTTCATCCGGCTCAGGCTGGGAAACTCCACCCCGTGCCGCCACCTGGCGATCTCCGCGCGGGCGATCCGGGTCACCACCGCCTCGTAGCCGGCCATCGCCGACTGACCGAAGGCCGGCATCAAGAGCTTGCGCGTCCGGCGGTGCTCCTGGCCGTCCACGAGCAGCAGCGAGTGTTGCCCCATGACCGGGCCGAGCACCGCGTTGGCCTTGCCGGCGTGGAAGACCGCGGGGTCCGCAGCGAAGATCGCCCGGGTGTAGACGGGGTCGTCGCAGATGACCATCGGCCGACGCTCGGGAACCAGCCGAACCGTGAAGATCGGCCCGAAGTGCTGCCTGAGCCACGGGGTGAACGAGTGCCGCAGCCGCAGCATCGCCACGCTCTGCACCAGCGCTGGCCACCGGGGCCCCGGCGGGACCGCGTCGTCGGGCACCGGCAGCTGACCACGCCGGCGGGCCGTCATCCTCCCCACCCGGGCGTCAGTGGTGCTCACCCTCTCGACTCTAGGCACTGAGGGGTCGCGATGCGAACACCGCCCGACCCACGCCTAACCGTGCGCCCAACCCACGCCCTGCTGTGCTGCGCAATCCGCGCATTGGGCGATGGGAGCCGCAGATGTGGCAGAACTACTCACCCCCGAAGGCGGCTGAGGCGGGCAGAGTCCGGATGCACCAGCGGGACTCCGGGCCGGTAGGCGAGGTGGACGTGGGAGGGAGCGTCGAGCACCACCAGCTCCGCGCTGGCCCCCACCCGCAGGTGCCCCACGTCGTCTCGTCGCAGCGCCTCGGCCCCGCCCAGCGTCGAGGCTCGGAGCGCCTCAGCGGGGGTCAGCCCCATCTCCCGCACCGCCAGGGCGATGCAGAACGGCATCGAGGAGGTGTACGACGAGCCCGGGTTGCAGTCCGTGGCCAGGGCGAGCCGCACCCCGGCGTCGAGCAGCCCGCGGCCGTCGGGGTAGGGCGAGCGGGTGGAGAACTCCACGCCCGGCACCAGGGTGGCGATCGTCCGGGCGTCGCGCAGTGCCGAGACGTCGGCCGGGCCGAGGTGGGTGCAGTGGTCCACTGCGGCCAACCCGAGCTCGCAGGCCAGCTGGACCCCCGGCCCGGGCCCCAGCTGGTTGGCGTGCAGCCGCCCGTCGAGGCCGGCCGCCCGCCCGGCCAGCAGCACCGCCCGGGCCTGGTCGGCGTCGAAGGCGCCGGCGGCAGCCGGCTCGCAGAACGCGTCGACCCACCGGGCGTACGGCGCGCAGGCCGCGAGCATCGGTCCAGTGACCAGGGCCACGTACGCCGCCGGGTCTTCGGCGTGCTCGGCGGGCACGACGTGCGCCCCGAGAAAGGTTGTCTCCGTGGTGTGCCGAGAGGCGATGGCCAGGCACCGGGCCTCGTCGGCGATGGTCAGTCCGTAGCCGCTCTTGACCTCCACGGTGCCGGTGCCCTGCCGGCGGAGCTCGCCGAGATGGCGCATCAGCCCGGCCTCCAACTGCTCGTCCGATGCGGCACGGGTGGCCGCGACCGTGCTGTGGATCCCACCCCCGTCGTAGCGCCGGCCAGCCATCCGCGCCTCGAACTCCCCCGACCGGTCGCCGGCGAAGACCAGGTGGGTGTGCGAGTCGACGAAGCCCGGCAGGACGGCGCGGCCGCCAACGTCGTACGCCGCGTCCGCGGGAGGGGCCTCCCGGCGCGGGCCGGCCCAGGCGACCTGCCCGCCGGAGAGCACCAGGGCGGCGTCCGCGAGGGCGCCGAGTGGCCCGGGGAACCGGGGATCGAGGGTGACCAGCTCGGCGATGCCGGTCACCAGCAGCGCACTCACCGCTCCCTCCAGGCCCTCGCGACCGCGCGCTGCAGCCCCGCCGCGACCTCGGCTTCCTCGCCCCGCCGGTGCACGACCCGGCCGCCGGCCACGACCCGCAGCACGTCGGCCGCGCCGGCGGCGAAGACGGCCGTCTCGGCGGTGGGGCCGCAGCCGGCCGTGCGCACGCCGTCGAGATCGAGCGTCACCAGGTCGGCCCGCATCCCCACCGCGATCCGGCCGGCGTCGGGGAACCCCAGGGCTGCGTGTCCGTGCCCGGTCGCCATCGCGAGCAGCCGGGCGGCGGTCCAGTGGCCGCGCGCGTGGGTGCCCAGCCGCTCGTGTCCCTCCAGCGTCCGGAGCTCCTCGAACAGGTCCACCACGGCCTGGCTGTCGCTGCCCACGCACAGCCGGGCCCCGGCGCGGTCGAGTTCCCCGGCCGGCCCGATCCCGTCGGCAAGGTCCCGCTCGGTGGTCGGGCAGAGGCATGCGTGGCCTCGGGACCGGCCGACCTGGTGCAGGTCCTCGGGGGTCAGGTGGGTGGCGTGGACGACGGTGGTGCGCTCGCCGAGCACGTCAGCCTCGAGGAGCAGCTCGGTCGGAGTCCGCCCATACGCCGCGAGGCACTCCTCGTTCTCGGCGACCTGCTCGGAGAGGTGGACGTGCAGCGGGGTCTCGAACCGGTCCGCCCACGAGGCGACCCACCGCATCGCCTCGAGCGGCACCGCCCGCACCGAGTGCACCGCGGCGCCCACCACGACCTCACCACCGGCGTCGACGGTCAGCTCGTCGGCGCGCCGCTGCCACTCCTCGGCCGAGCCGTCGCAGAACCGCTGCTGCACGCCCTCGGGTGGCCGGCCGATGCCGGCGGCGAGGTAGCAGGTGTCGAGCAGCGCGATCCTCATCCCGACCTGTGCCGCGGCGTCCAGCAGCGCCAGGCCCATCACGTTGGGCTCGTCGTAGTGGCGGCCCCCGGCCCCGTGGTGCAGGTAGTGGAACTCCCCCACTGCGGTGACGCCGGCCGCGGCCATCTCGCGGAAGGCGGCGGCGGCGAGGTCGCGGTAGGAGTCGGGGTCGAGCCGGCCGGCGAGGTCGTACATCACCTCGCGCCAGGTCCAGAAGCTGCCGCTGCCCCGTTGCACCCGCGACCGCAACGCCCGGTGGAAGGCGTGGCTGTGCGCGTTGGCCAGCCCGGGGAGGGTGAGCCCCGGGACGTGCTCGGCTCCCGGGGCCGGGTCCCCGCCGACGGAGGCGAACCGCCCGTCGGCGACGGTGACCGCGACACCGGCCCGGACCTGTCCCTCGACCCAGGCGTGTTCGAGCAGCAGGTCGGCGACCGCGTCGTTGCTCACCGGGACTCCGGACCGGCCAGCGCCGCCAAGGCGTCCGCAAGCGCCTGCACACCGGCCAGGCAGTCGGCCGGCTCGGCGTGCTCCTCGGGGGAGTGCGAGACCCCCGTGGGGTTGCGGACGAAGAGCATCGCCGTGGGCACTCCCGCCGCTGCCAGCACCCCGGCATCGTGCCCCGCGGCGGTGGGCAGCACCGGCCACCCGCGCTCCCCGGCGAGGTCGGCGAGGATCGGCGCGAAGGTCACGGCGGCGGACACCGACTCCGGAGTGACGACCACGTCGACGCCGTCCCGGCCGCCGCGCTCCACCGCCATCCGCTCCACCTCGGCCACCAGCCGCAGCAGCTCCTCGCTGCCGGCCGCCCGGGCGTCGAGCCACCCGGTCACCGATCCGGGGACGGCGTTGGTGGTGTTCGGGTGGGCCACCACTCGACCGAAGGTCGCCCGCTGGGCGGCTAGCCGGGCCTGCTTGTTCGCCGCGAGCACCGTCGTCGCGTAGGTGAGCATCGGGTCGCGGCGGTCCTCCATCCGGGTGGTTCCGGCGTGGTTGGGCTCGCCGATGAACTCGAACCGATAGCGGCCGTGCGGCCAGATGCCAGCGCCGAGGCCGACGGGTGACCCACGGTCGGCGAGCCCTCGGCCCTGCTCGACGTGCAGCTCGACGAAGGCGCCCAGGTCCCGCCACGAGGTCGCCGCGCACGCTGCCTCGCGGCTCAGACGCTCGGGGTCGGCGACCACGTCCTCCAGCGCGATCCCCGCCGCATCGCGCAGGGCCAGCACCTCGGCGGCGTCCAGCGCGCCCGTCGCCCAGCGCGACCCCACACAGGGCACCCCGAACCGGGACCCCTCCTCCTCCACGAACACCGCCACGCCGACCGGCCGGGCGGGGCGGAACCCGCGCTCGCGCAGCTCGTCGAGCGCCGCGAGGGCCGCGACGACACCCAGCGCCCCGTCGAAGCCGCCGCCGTCGACCACGGAGTCCAGGTGCGAGCCGGTGACGACGCCACCCGGGCCCGGCGTACCCCACCACGCCACGGTGTTGCCGATCGCATCGACCTCGAGCCGCAGCCCGCGCCGCCGGCAGTTCTCGACGAACCAGCCGTGCGCCTCCCGCTCGGCGGCCGACCAGGGCTGCCGCGCATAGCCGCCGCTTCGCTGCCGTCCGATCGGGGCCAGGTCGGCCCACAGTTCGTTGAAACCCACGCGTCCTCCTCGCCGGCTCTGCTCGCGCTCGCGAATCCCTCTTGCGAATCCCTGGCGTGCGGTTCGATGGCGCCATGGAGTTCTCCGACGTCGTCCGCCGCCGGCGGATGGTCCGAAACTACTCACCCGAGCCGGTGGAGGCAGCCGTGCTCGACCGGATCGTGCACACCGCCGTGCGCGCCCCCAGCGCCGGCTTCAGCCAGGGGTGGGGCTTCTTGGTGCTCGACGAGCCGGAGACGGTGGCGCGCTATTGGCGTGCGACCGCCGGCGAGCGGGTCAGCCGGCCGGGCCGGTGGCTTCGCGGGATGATGACTGCCCCCGCCGTCGTGGTGCCGTTCAGTCACCGCGATGCCTACCTCGACCGGTACGCCGAGGCGGACAAGGGGTGGACCGACCGTGATCCGACCCGGTGGTCGGTGGCCTACTGGGACGTCGACACCGGCATGGCGGCGCTGTTGATGCTCCTGGCGGCGGTGGACGAGGGACTCGGGGCGTGCTTCTTCGGCGTACCGGCGCAGGCCGTGTCCGACCTGCGCGCCGCCTTCGGTGTTCCCGTCGGCTTCACGCCCGTGGGAGCGTTGACCATCGGTCACCGAGTCGGCGACGTCGGCTCTCCGGGATCGGCATCGCGCGGGCGGCGACCGCTCGCGGAGGTGGTGCACCGCAACCGCTGGGCTGCCTCGGGCCTGGGCGGGCCCTCCTGCTGAGTGTCGCCGGCCCCCACGACCTGGTTGCCGCGGCATTGGAGGTTCGCCCCCGAACGGGCCAAGACAGGTAGTTCTTCGGGTATGCCGACGGTCGCCCTCCCGTCACCCTTGATAGTGAGCCGTATCCCCCGTCGGCTCGGACATGGCCTCGGTCGGCTTAGCCGGCCGAGGCCAGTCCTATTCCCGGGCATCGTCCCGGCGCCACGCTCCGGAGTCTGGGCACGAGCCGCGGTGGACCCCTCCGGTATCGTTGAAGGTGTCGTGAGCCTCTTCGTCCATGCTCCGTCCCCCGAACTCACCCCGTTCGTCGGACGGCGTCGCGAACTTGCTGACCTGCGGCGCACCCTTCGCTCGTCCCGCCTGGTGACGATGACTGGTCCCGGCGGTGTCGGCAAGTCCCGACTTGCCCACCAGCTGATCTCCCTCGGGGATGCCGAGGCGACCCCACCGGTGCTGGAACCGGGTTCGGCAATGGTGCGGACCGTGGACCTGGCCGATGTGCCCAGCAGGTCGGTGGTCGCCGGCGCGGTGGCCGAGGCCATGGGGCTCCGGGCAGTCGCGCTCGAGGATCAGATCGACCACATGGTCGACGTCATCGGCGACCAGGAGGCCCTGCTGCTGCTGGACGGGGTGGAGCACGTCCGGGCCAGCTGCGCGAGTCTCGTTGGTGCTCTGCTCAGCCGCTGCTCCGCCCTGCGCGTGCTGATCACCAGCCGGCAGCCGTTGGGCATCGACGGTGAGCGGGTCTATCCCGTGCCGACCCTGACCGCACAGGACGCGCTCGAGCTCTTCCTGGCCCGGGCGTCGGCGGTGCTGCCGGGCTATTCCCCGACGCCCACGGAGACCGCCACGGTTGCGCACCTGTGCGACGCCCTGGACCGGTTGCCCCTGGCGCTGGAGCTGGCCGCGGCACGCATCCCGGCGCTCCCGGCGACCGCCATGCTGGATCGCGTCGAGGACCGGTTCTCCCTGCTGCGCAGCGGCCCGGCGGACCGTCCGGCGAGGCAACGCACCCTCCGAGCGTCGCTGGCCTGGAGCGCGGACCTGTGCACCGAGCAGGAGCGGATCCTGTGGGCCCGGGCGTCGGTCTTCCGTGGTGGCTTCGACCTCGAGGCTGCCGAGGAGGTGTGCTCCGGAGACGGCGTGGAGCGCTCCGAGATCCTCGACCTCATCTCCTCGCTCATCGACAAGTCGGTGCTGCTGCGTGACCCCGAGCTCTCCGTCCCCCACTACCGGATGCTGGAGTCGGTGCGGGAGTTCGGCCGGTCCATGCTCAGCGTCGGCGACCGCGCGAGAGGGACCGCTCGGCACCGCGACTTCGTGCTCACCCTCGCCGAGCGTTGCCACCAGGAATGGGTCGGGCCGCGCCAGATCGACTGGATCCAGCTGCTGAGCCGCAACCATGCCAACCTGCAAGCGGTCCTGGACGAGGCCAGCCATGACCCGGCGCTCGCCGTGATGGCGCTCCGGATCGCCACCGCGCTGGAGCTCTACTGGTTGTTCACCGGTCGGGTCGGAGAGGTCCGGCACTGGCTCGACGTCGCGCTGGCCCATCCCCTTCCGCCCAGTCGCGAGCAGGTGGTGGGGCTCGGCGTCTGCGGCTACGTCGCGGGCATCCAACGCGACACCGGTCACGCCGACCAGCGGCTCGCCGAGGCCCGTGCCCTGGTCGAGGAGGAGGGAGGGGAGTGGCTGGCCGACGATGTGACGCTCGCCCGGCTGGCCTTCAGCACCGGGGTGACCCGGCTCTACCGGGGTGAGGCGGGCCCGGCGGTGCCGGCGTTCGAGGAGGCGCTGACCCGACTCCGCAGGGCCGGCTATGCCTACGCCGAGCCCGCTGCGCTGGGCCTGCTCAGCCGGGCCCTCGACGGAGTCGGCCGGAGCGAGGAGGCGGGGGACCGGCTCGAGGAGTGCCTGGCCTTGACCGAAGAGCGGGGGGAGATGTTCTCGCGGTCGTGGGCACTGTGGCTGCGCAGCACCCGGGCGCGCGATGCCGGTCGGCTCGCCGAGGCCAACGACCTGGCGCTGAAGTCGCTGGTGATGAAGGCCCGGCTCGGGGACAAGCTGGGGGCGGCCCAAGCCCTCGAAGTCCTCGCCGGCGCCGCCGCCGACGCCCGCGACGATGTCCAGGCCGGGACCATGCGCGGGGCAGCCGGCCGGCTGTGGCGACTCCTGGGCGACTCCGCCACCGCCCGTCCCTACCTCGCCGAGCATGCGGCGCTGGCCGACCGGTTGGCCAAGGGGGCGACCCGAGACCGGGCGTACGCCGCGGCGTACCGCCGAGGGCAGGAGCTGGACCTCGACGACGCGGTCGCGGTGGCGCTTCGCCCTCCCGCCCCCCCAGCCTCGCCGCTGACACCTCGGGAGCAGCAGGTCGCCGAGCTCATCGGCGAAGGCCTGACCGACCCGCTGATCGCGCGAGAGCTGGTCATCTCGGTGCGCACCGCTGAGGGCCATGTGGAGAGGATCCGACGCAAGCTGGGCTTCAGCACGCGTGCCCAGGTGGCCGCCTGGGTCGCCCGCGGCGGCCGCTGAGCCTGCGGGCGGCCCAGGGGCGGGGCCGGTCAGGGGTGCGAGGGCGGCATGTCGGCTCGCATGGGCAGCCGCACCCCCCGCTGCCCGGCCACCCCAAGCGCGCTCTGGTAGCCGGCGTCGGCGTGCCGAGCGACGCCGATGCCCGGGTCGTTGAGCAGCACCCGAGCGAGCTTCTCCGCCGCGAGCGCACTGCCGTCGGCGACGATCACTTGGCCGGCATGGATAGACCGGCCCATCCCGACTCCGCCGCCATGGTGGATCGAGACCCAGGTGGCCCCCGAGGCGGTGTTCAGCAACGCGTTGAGCAGTGGCCAGTCGGCGATCGCGTCGGAGCCGTCGAGCATCTGCTCGGTCTCCCGATAGGGCGAGGCCACCGAGCCGCTGTCGAGGTGGTCCCGGCCGATCACGATCGGCGCTCGCAGCTCGCCGGAGGCGACCATCTCGTTGAACCGCAGACCGGCGCGGTGCCGCTCGCCGTACCCCAGCCAGCAGATGCGCGCGGGCAGGCCCTGGAACTGCACGCGCTCCTGGGCCAGGGTGATCCACCGACGCAGCCGCCGATCCTCGCCGAAGAGGTCCAGCACCGCGCGGTCGGTGCGCCAGATGTCCTCCGGGTCTCCCGACAGTGCGACCCAGCGAAACGGGCCCTTGCCCTCGCAGAAGAGCGGTCGGACGTACGCCGGGACGAAGCCTGGGATCCGGAACGCCCCGCAGGCACGAGCCTTCTCCGCCTCGGCGCGGATCGAGTTGCCGTAGTCGAACACCGCGGCACCACGGTCGAGGAAGCCGAGCATCGCCTCCACGTGTCGGGCCATGGACTCCCGCGCCGCGTAGCTGAGGGCCGCGGGGTCCTTCTCCCGCAACGCGTCCCAGTCCTCGAAGGCCACCCCCACCGGCAGGTAGCGCAGCGGATCGTGCGCGCTGGTCTGGTCGGTCACCACGTCGACGGGGACCTGCCGGCTAAGCACCTCGGGGACCACCTCGGCGGCGTTGCCGAGCACCCCCACGGACAGCGGCCGGCGCTCGGCGCGGGCCGCCAGCGCCAGCGCGATGCCATGGTCGAGGGAGTCGGCGCGGACGTCGAGGTAGCCGTGCTCGAGCCGGCGTTCGATCCGCGCCGGGTCGCATTCCACGCACAGCGCCACGCCCTCGTTCATGGTCACCGCCAGCGGCTGGGCCCCGCCCATCCCGCCCAGGCCGGCGGTGAGGGTGAGTGTGCCGGCCAGCGAGCCGCGGCCGGTCCGGTCGGCTACGGCGGCGAACGTCTCGTAGGTGCCCTGGAGGATCCCCTGGGTGCCGATGTAGATCCACGAGCCGGCGGTCATCTGTCCGTACATCGTCAGCCCGAGCCGCTCCAGCCTGCGGAACTCCTCCCAGGTCGCCCAGTCCGGGACGAGGTTCGCGTTGGCGATCAGCACCCGCGGAGCCCACGGGTGTGTGCGGAAGACGCCGACCGGCTTCCCGCTCTGGACGAGCAGCGTCTCGTCGTCGTCGAGGTCGCGCAGGGTCCGCACGATAGCCTCGTAGGAGGCCCAGTCTCGGGCGGCCTTGCCCGAGCCCCCGTAGACGACCAGCTCCTCGGGGCGCTCTGCGTTGGCCGGGTCGAGGTTGTTCATCAGCATCCGCAGCGCGGCCTCGGTCTGCCAGGAGCGGCAGGTGCGCTCGGCGCCCGTCGGGGCGTGGATCTCGTGGGCGGTCATGCCAGCTCTCCGATCGTGGCGGTGACGGTGTCGAGGACCGCGGCGCTGCGGACCAGCCGGACCGCGGCGTCGATCTCGGGGGCCAGGTGCCGGTCCGGCCCGGGACCCGGGACCTCGCGGCGCACCCGGTCGCGGACCGCTGCGGTGGCGGGCGCCGGCTGCAGCGGGGCCCGCAGGTCGAGCGCCCTGGTCCCGGCGAGCAGCTCGACGCCCAGCACCCGGGTCAATCCGTCGAGGGAGCGGCGGAGCTTCCGGGCGGCCGCCCAGCCCATCGAGACGTGATCCTCCTGCATCGCCGAGCTGGGGATCGAGTCGACGCTGGCCGGCACCGCCAGCCGCTTGAGCTCGCTGACGATGCCAGCCTGGGCGTACTGGGCGATCATCAGCCCGCTGTCCACGCCGGGGTCGTGGGCCAGGAAGGGCGGCAGCCCGTGACTGCGCGCCCGGTCGAGGAACCGGTCCGTGCGCCGCTCGCTGATGCTCGCCAGGTCGGCGACCGCGATCGCGAGGAAGTCCAGGACGTAGCCCAGTGGTGCGGCGTGGAAGTTGCCGTTGGACTCTACCCGCCCGTCCAGGACGACCGGGTTGTCGATGGCGCTGGCCAGCTCGTGGTCGGCCACGGTCGCCGCGTGCGACCAGGTGTCGCGGGCCGCCCCGTGCACCTGGGGGGTGCAGCGCAGCGAGTAGGCGTCCTGGACACGGGTGCAGTCGGGGGTGCGATGGCTGGCCACGATCCGCGAGCCGGCCAGCAGCCGGCGCAGGTTGGCGGCCGAGGCCTGTTGGCCCGGATGCGGGCGCAGCGCGAGCAGATCCGCCGCGAACGCCCGGTCGGTGCCCAGCTGGCCCTCGACCGACAACGCGGCCGTGAGGTCGGCGATCCGGAGCAGCGACCGGAGGTCGTGCAGGGCGAGCACGAGCATCCCGAGCATGCCCTCGGTGCCGTTGACGAGCCCGAGACCCTCCTTCGCGCGCAGCACGACCGGGTCGAGCCCCAGCCCGGCCAGGACCGGCCCGGCCTCGCCGAGCGTGCCGTCGGGTCGGCGTACCTCTCCCTCGCCGGTCAGCGCGAGCGCCACGTGGGCCAGCGGCGCCAGGTCCCCGGAGCACCCCAAGGAGCCGTACTCGCGCACCACGGGGGTGACGCCATGGTTGAGCAGGCTCGTCAACAGCAGGGCGGTGTCCGGGTGCACTCCGGTGTGGCCGGTGGCGATGGTGGAGAGCCGCAGCACCATCAGCGCCCGGGTGACCTCGCCCTCGACCTCGGGCCCGGTCCCCGCGGCATGCGAGCGGACCAGCGAGCGCTGCAGATCCGCACGCCGGTCTGCGGGGATGTGCCGGGTCGCGAGGGCGCCGAAGCCGGTGGAGATGCCGTACGCCGGAGTGCTGCGGGCGGCCATCGCGTCGACCTCGCGACGGCCGTGCGCCACCCGGTCCAGAGCCTCGGGTGTCAACTCCACCCAAGCCCCCTCACGCGCCACGGCGACGACGCCGGACACCTCCAGGGGTCCCGGTCCCACCGGGACGGTCTTCACCGGGCCATTGCACCGCCGGATGCGGGCCGCCCACCAGTCCCACCGGCCAGCCGCCGCACGTTACTGATGGGTAAGATCCTTGTCACACGCCGCCCGGGCTGACTCCTGTCCCACCCGCACCGTAATGTCAGCCCCGTCACGCGGCGTGACCGACCGGCCCGACCGACGGGTTTGGCCGGTGGGCTCGTCCGACGTGGCGCCCCGCATCGCCCGCACCACAGGGAGCGTGACATGAACTGGACGCTGTTCCTCGGGCTCACCATCACGGTGATCGCGCTCGCCCTCGCGGGACGCCGCGTGTGGTGGCTCTACCGCGTGGCGGCCCAGGGGGCCCCCGCGCCCGACCGCGTCGGGATCCTCACCGACCGGCTGGGCCAAGCGGTCAAAGCCGAGGTGTTCGAGGTGCTCGGTCAACGCAAGCTCCTGAAATGGAGTCTGCCCGGCACCGCGCACTTCATGATCTTCTGGGCCTTCTTGATCCTGATCTCGGTGTACGTCGAGGCGTACGGCGCGCTGTTCAACCCCGAATTTGCGATCCCGCTGATCGGCAGGTGGCCTGCCCTCGGCTTCCTCCAGGACCTCGTGGCGCTCCTGGGCATGGTGAGCATCGGGATCTTCTCCTACGTGCGCTGGAAGAACTCCCCCGCGCGAATGGGCCGCGACTCCCGTTTCTCCGGTTCCCACCTGATCGGCGCCTGGATCACGCTGCTGATGATCTTCATGGTCCTGTTGACGATGCTGCTGTTCCGCGGCGCCGCGATCAACACCGGTCACTTGCCCTACGAGAGCGGCGCGTTCGCCTCAGAGGCGGTGGCGGCCCTCCTGGAGCCGCTGGGCGAGGGCGCCAACGAGGTCCTCGAGCACGTCGGACTGCTGCTGCACATCGGCGTGATGCTGGTCTTCCTGATCCTGGTGGTGAACTCCAAGCACCTGCACATCTTCACCGCGCCGATCAACGTCGCGCTCGGCCGCAAGCCCGCGGCCCTCGGGGCGGTCAAGCCGCTGATGATCGACGGCAAGCCCTTCGACCTCGAGAACATGGACGACCTCGACGAGGACGCGGCGATGGGGGTCGGCAAGATCGAGGACTTCTCCTGGAAGGGGATGCTCGACTTCTACACGTGCACCGAGTGCGGGCGCTGCCAGTCCCAGTGTCCGGCGTGGAACACCGAGAAGCCCTTGTCGCCGAAGATGCTGATCCTCAACCTGCGCGACCACGCGCTCGCGCAGGCGCCGTACACGCTGGCCTCCTCCGATGAGGAGCGCGAGCGGCTGTCTCCCGAAGTGCTCGCCGAAGCCGAGCGGCCGCTGGTCGGCACGTCCGAGGGGCCGGCCTGGCACCCCGAGGGCGGCGCGGTCATCGACGACGACGTGCTGTGGTCGTGCACCACCTGCGGCGCCTGCGTCGAGCAGTGCCCGGTCGACATCGAGCACGTGGACCACATCGTCGACATGCGCCGCTATCAGGTGCTCATCGAGTCCAGCTTCCCCTCCGAGCTCAACGGCCTCTTCAAGGCGCTGGAGAACAAGGGCAATCCGTGGAGCCTGAGCGCCAACGCGCGGATGGAGTGGGCCCAGGACCTGCCCTTCGAGGTCAAGCAGGTCGGCGTGGACGTCGAGAGCCTCGACGAGGTCGAGTGGCTGTTCTGGGTCGGGTGCGCCGGCGCCTACGAGGACCGCGCCAAGAAGACCACCCAGGCGGTCGCCGAGCTGCTGCACATGGCCGACGTCTCCTTCGCCGTCCTCGGGGACGGCGAGACCTGCACGGGCGACCCGGCGCGCCGGGCGGGCAACGAGTTCGTCTTCCAGCAGCTGGCCATGCAGAACACCGAGATGCTCAAGGAGACCAACGCCAAGAAGGTCGTCTCCACCTGTGCGCACTGCTTCAACACCCTCAAGAACGAGTACGCCGAGTTCGGTATGGAGCTCGAGGTCGTGCACCACACCCAGCTGCTCAACCGGCTGGTCCGCGAGGGCAAGCTGACGCCGGTGCCGACGAACGGCGGCCCGACCCGGTCGGTCACCTACCACGACCCGTGCTATCTGGGCCGACACAACCGCGTCTACGAGCCGCCGCGCGACCTGCTGGGCGTGCTGCCCTCGACCGAGGTGCTGGAGATGGAGCGCACCAAGGAGCGCTCGTTCTGCTGTGGCGCCGGCGGCGCCCGGATGTGGATGGAGGAGCGGCTCGGGGAGCGCATCAACGTCAACCGCACCACCGAGGCGGTCGGCACCGGCGCCGACCAGATCGCGATCGGCTGTCCGTTCTGCCAGGTGATGATCACCGACGGGCTGACCGCGCTGCAGGACACCGGCGAGGCCCGCGAGGAGGTCGAGGTCCTCGACGTCGCCCAGATGCTGCTCGCCGCGGTCACCCGCGAGCCGGTGCCGGTCGGTGGCGGAGACGACAGCCAGTACCCCCTGACCATCGCCCACGACGGGGCCATGGATCCCGAGAAGGCGCCGGACCGCCTGGGTGACGCTCCCGAGGTGACCGATCCGGAGCCCCAGCCCGAGCCGGTCGCCGATGCCGAGCCGGTCGCCGAGGCTGAGCCGGAGGCCGAGGCTGAACCGGTCGCCGAGGCTGAGCCGGAGGCCGAGGCTGAGCCGGAGGCCGAGCCTGTCGCCGAGCCTGAGCCGGTCGCGGAAGCCGAACTTGCCCCCGAGCCTGCGCCGGTCGCGGGAGCCGAACTTGCCCCCGAGCCTGCGCCCGCGGGGGCAGCGACCGGCGCGGTGGCGGGGACCGAGGCGACCGCCCACGGGCCCGTGGGTAGCGGGGCGCCGGTCCTCCTCCACCTGCCGGCCGGTGAGAGGACAGCGGCGGAGACCTGGGCCGGTGAGCCGGTGGAATCGATTCTGGAAGGTGACGACGTGGACATCAGCGAGTTCAAGGCAAAGCTGAAGGCCGAGGTCAAGGCCGAGCTGCTCGCCGAGATGCGGGCCGAGATGGAGGGGGCCCTGAACAGCGAGACGGGGACCTCCGAGACCACCACGGCGGAGACCGTCTCGACCCCCGCGCCCGCCGCTGCCGAGGCCGTGCCAGCCGCTGAGGAGTCTGCGTCAGCCGCTGAGGAGGCCGCCGTGACGCCCGCCACCACGGCGGCGCCCGAGTCTGCCTCCCCGAAGCCGGCAGACGAGAAGCCGGCCGAGGAGAAGAGCGACGACAAGAAGGACGGCGGGGAGCCTCCGCTCCTGATCGGCTCCCTCTGAGCCTCACCCGCAGCAGAGTGTGGTCGTCGCGATTCACCTGGTGATCCCCGGCCACCGCACTCTGCGTGGGAACCAGGGCCGCCCTCAGACCACGCGCGTCCGGTGAAAGCGCTGCGCGGAGCGTGACGGCGTGGGTCCTCGCTGGCCCTGGTAGCGCGACCCGTACCGTGCCGATCCGTAGGGATGCTCGGCCGGTGAGGACAGCCGGAAGAAGCACAGTTGACCGATCTTCATCCCCGGCCACAGCTTGATCGGCAGGTTCGCGACGTTGGCCAACTCCAGGGTGACATGACCGGAGAACCCCGGGTCGATGAACCCGGCCGTGGAGTGGGTGAGCAGACCGAGCCGCCCCAGCGATGACTTGCCCTCGAGCCGGGCGGCGACGTCGTCGGGGAGCGTGACCACCTCATACGTTGACCCGAGCACGAACTCCCCAGGATGCAGGATGAACGGCTCCTCGCCCCGGGGCTCCACCTCGCGGGTGAGCTCCGGCTGGTCCTCGGCGGGGTCGATATGCGGGTAACGGTGGTTCTCGAAGGTCCGGAAGAAGCGGTCGAGTCGCACGTCGACGCTGGAGGGCTGGATCATCGTCTCGTCGAACGGCGCGAGGGCCACGCGCTGCGCCTCGAGCTCGGCTCTGATGTCGCGGTCGGAGAGCAGCACAGGCGGCACCCTACCGTCGGGTCGGCGGCGGACTAGCGGGAGAATGGGGCGATGTCGACCTTCGCTTCCTACGTCGCGCTCGGGGACTCGTTCACCGAGGGGGTGGGCGATCCGGACCCCTCCCGCCCCAACGGCGTCCGCGGGTGGGCCGACCGGGTGGCCGAGGTGCTGGGCACTCAGCACCCTGGGTTCTGCTACGCCAACCTGGCGATCCGTGGGCGCAAGATGCGCGGGGTGCTCACCGAGCAGGTGCCGCGTGCGGTCGAGCTCTCCCCCGCCCTGGCCACGATGTACGCCGGCGGCAACGACATCCTGCGGCCCAAGGTGGACATCGACGCGATGCTCGCGCCGTACGCCGAGGCGGCGCGCCGGCTGACGGCCGACAACACGCACCTGGTCCTCTTCACGGCGTTCGATCTCGGATTCGCCCCGGTGTTCCGCCGGCTGCGCGGTCGGGTGGCTATCTACAACGAGCTGGTCCGCGAGATCGCCGACGACACCGGGGCCACGCTCGTCGACTACTGGCGGATGCGGGAGTACCGCGACCCCAGGCTCTGGGACGTGGACCGGCTGCACATGTCCACCGTGGGTCACCGACACATGGCGGCGATGGTGCTCGATGCTCTCGGCGTACCTCACGACCTGCGGCTGGACCCGTTGCCGGAGCTGCGGCGGCTGACCCGAGGCCAGCAGCGGCAGGCCGACCTGGAATGGGCCCGGGCGCACGCGGCCCCGTGGGTGCACCGCCGGCTGACCGGCCGATCCTCCGGCGACGACCTCACCGCACGCTTCCCTGCGCTGACCCGGGTCGGTGCGGAGGGCCCCGTGGTGTCCGGTAGCATCTGAGCGGTTCCGCTCGGCTGAGAGCGGTCCTGCGGATGTAGTTCAATGGCAGAACATGAGCTTCCCAAGCTCAGAATGCGGGTTCGATTCCCGTCATCCGCTCCGATGTCAAAGACCGGTCACAAGACCGGTCTTTCCCGCTTTTCGGGGCTGCTGACGCCCCTGATCGGCCTTGTGACCCATCGTGCGGGGGTCAGGTGACGTCGCGGCGCACGGTGAGAACGACCCCGAGGGCGGTGAAGAGCGCGGCGTAGGCGAGCATCATCAGCCCACCTCCCCACCACGGGAGCAGGTCGCCCAAGGCATCGCTCGGGCTCGTCATCGCGCTCGAGGCGCTGCTCGGGAGGTACTTCGCGACGGCGTCGAGGTCCAGAGCGTTCAGAGCCACCGTGACCAGCGGCTCCACGAGGAAGGCCACGGCCACGGCGACCAGGATCGCCGCGACCTGGTTGCGGATCAGCGTGCCGATGCCCAGTCCCAACAGCGTCCAGAGTCCGACGGCGAGGATCGCCAGCAGCACCGCGCGCCAGAGCCCCTCGGTGCCCAGCCCGAGTGCGGCCCCGCGGATGAGGATGACGGTCCCCCCGGCGACGAGGGCGAACAGCACGCACACGATGCCGTAGACCACGCCCACCCCCACGTGGGCGACCGCCTTGGCGATCACCACATGGCCTCGCCGGGGCGTGGCGAGGAACGTCGGCGTCGCGGTCTGGTAGCGATCCTCCGACGTCATCCCGGTGACCCCGATGACCAGGGCGAAGATGTAGGCGCCGGCGAAGGCCGCCCCGGCGTATACGCTCCGGATCGTCTCCGGCGCGTCCAGGCCGGGACTGGCCGGAGCGCCGCCGCCGGGGTCCACTCCAGCGAACCCGGCGGTGGCTGCGGCCTGGAGCATGGTGAACACCGCCGCTCCGATCAGCAGCCCCCACCACAGCCGGGTGCTCAGGATCTTGCTCAGCTCCGAGCGCAATAGTGCTGTCACGGACCCACCTCCCGGGTCAGGTCGAGGAACACTCGCTCCAGGTCACCGGCGTCCTCGGTGAGTCGGTGGAGCTCCACCCCGGCCTGGTGCGCCACCCGTCCCACGTCGGCGGTCGCCCACCCCGGCACGCGCAGCGCGTCCCCGGCGGACTCGGCGTCCTCCTCGTCGACGATCAGCACCTCCGCGCCGGCCTGGGCCAACGCAGCCGCCAACCGGTCCCGGTCGGGGCTGCGGACCAGCACCGCGGCCTGCGCCCCCTCCAGGTCGGCGAGCCGGCCCTGGGTGATCAACCGGCCGCGCGCCAGCACGACCACGGCGTCGACGGTCTGCTGCACCTCGCTGAGGACGTGGCTGGAGATCAGCACCGTCCGACCCTCGGCCGCCAGCGCCCGCAGGAGCTGGCGCAGCCAGGCGATGCCCGCCGGATCCAGGCCGTTGGCCGGCTCGTCCAGGACGAGCACCCCCGGGTCGCCGAGCAGCGCCTGGGCGAGACCGAGCCGCTGGCGCATCCCGAGGGAGTAGCCGCCCACCCGCCGGTCGGCATACTCCGCCAGCCCGACCAGGCCGAGCACCTCACCCACCCGGGACGCCGGAATCTCCGCGGCGTGGGCCAGGTAGCGCAGGTGCGCCCGCGCCGTGCGTCCGGGGTGGAAGCTGGCCGCCTCCAACGCCGCACCGACCTCGCGCAGCGGATGCGGTAGGTGGTCGTAGTGGCGCCCACCGATCAGGGCCTTCCCCGCAGTCGGGCGCACCAGGCCGAGCAGACACCGCAGGGTGGTGGTCTTGCCGGCGCCGTTCGGGCCGAGGAAGCCGGTGACCTGCCCGGGCTGCACGGAGAAGCTCAGGTCGTCGACGGCGCGGACCGACCCGAAGTGCTTGGTCAGGCCGACGACCTCGATCGGGGTCCCCGGCGTCACCGCACGACCGCCACAGGGCACTCGGCATGCTGCAGCACCGTCGCGCTCACCGATCCCAGCAGGAGGCCGAGGAAGCCGCCGAGCCCCCGGGTGCCCACCGCCACCAGGGCGGCGTTGGCCGAGGCGTCGGCGATGGCGCGCACCGGAGGCACGGGTACGGCGAGCAGCTCGACGCCGACGTCGGGATACTCCTCGCTCAGACCCGACACCGCCTCCCTCAGCAGGCTTTCTGCCTCCTCCATCTCCCGGGAGACCGTGGGCGAGACGGAGGTGTCGAAGGGACCGTTGATCGCCGACACCGCCCGGCCGTGGACGGCGACGACCGGTCCGCCCAGCGCCTGGGCGTGCTCGAAGCCGAAGCGCAGCGCGGCCTCGGCCGGCTCCGACCCGTCGACGCCGACCACGACTCGGTTGCTGCGCGCCGCCCGCGGGCCGCGCACCACGACCACGGGGCACTCCGCGTGCCGGGTGACGTGCTGGCTGACCGACCCGAGCAGCATGCCTCCCAGGAGCCCGTGGCCACGAGCCCCGATCACGACCAGGGTGGCGGTCCGCGAGGCGTCGAGGAGCTCGGGGACCGCCTTGCCTCGGCTCGTCGTGGCCGTCCAGTCCGTCAGCGAGGATTCCTGCAGCAGCTCGCTGGCCTGCCGCTCCCAGCGACGGATCAGGTCGTCGACGTTGTGGGCGGTGCGCTCGTGAAGGTACTCCAAGTCCCCGGAGGTGGAGATCACCTCAACGGAGAGCCCGCGCAGCTCGGCGTACCGGATCGCCCACTCCAGCCCGCGCTCGCCGTCGGAGGAGCCGTCGAACCCCACCACCACGCGGCCGGGGTCGCCATCGGCCGCTGCCTCCTGCTCCATCCACACTCCTCTCGTCGGCACCGATCGTTGCGGTCCCCGAGAGGGCGTGCAAGTCGGCCCGCTGTCTGCTGCCGCAGCAGTGGGGAGGCGGAGTAGAACGGAGGTGAGGAAGAACTCAGGCCCGCAGCCGCGGGCCGCGGACTCGACGACATCGAAGGAGCCGTCATGCGTGCACTGCGTCTGCCCGCCTGGAAGAGCGATCCCGTGCTGGAGGACGTGCCCGAGCCCGAGCCAGGGCCGGGCCAGGTCGTGATCCAGGTCGGGGGAGCCGGGGCCTGCCACTCCGACCTCCACCTGATGCACGAGTTCGAGGAGGGACTCCTCCCGTGGGGTCCGCCGTTCACCCTCGGCCACGAGAACGCCGGGTGGGTGCACGCCACCGGGTCGGGCGTGCACGGGCTGGAGCCGGGCCAGCCGGTGGCGGTGGTCGGCGCCTGGGGCTGCGGCCGGTGCGACCGCTGCCGCGTCGGACTGGAGAACTACTGCGAGCGGCCCGAGGAGCAGCCGATCCCCGGCGGCGGTGGCGGGCTGGGCCTGGACGGTGGGATGGCCGACCTCATGCTGGTCGCCTCGGACCGGCTGCTGGTGGGCCTGCCCGAGGGCATCGACCCCGCCCACGCGGCACCGCTCACCGACGCCGGGCTCACCCCCTACCACGCGGTCAAGCGGTCGCTGCCCAAGCTCGTCGCCGACTCGACCGCGGTCGTGATCGGGGCTGGCGGCCTGGGCCATCTCGCGGTGCAGGTCCTCGAGGCGCTGACCGCCGCCACGGTCGTCGTCCTCGATCCGCGCGATGTCGCCCGGGCCACAGCGGAGCGAAGCGGCGCGGACGTCACCCTCGCACCGGGCGAGGAGTCCGTCGCCGAGGTGCGGGAGATCGCCAGGGGCCGGGGGGCCGACGTCGTCCTGGACTTCGTCGGTTCTGACGAGACGATCAGCAGCGGCATGCAGATGGCCCGGACGATGGGCGACTTCACGCTGGTGGGCATCGCCGGCGGCTCGGCGCCGTACTCCTTCTTCGCCACCCCCTACGAGGTCAGCGTCCAGACGACGTACTGGGGCACGCGCCAGGAGCTGGTCGAGGTCCTCGACCTGGCCGCCCGTGGCTACCTCAAGCCAACGGTGGAGACGTTCCCGCTGGAGCATGCGGTCGAGGTCTACCAGCGGCTCGCTGCCGGCGAGGTCGACGGCCGAGCCGTCATCGTGCCCCACGAGAGCTATAGCGGCTGACCTATCGTCGCCTCCATGCCGCGCCCGACCGCCTCCGACCGTGCCTTCGAGGGCTTCCCCGCAGCAGCCTTCGACTTCTACGACGATCTCGAGGTCGACAACACCAAGTCGTTCTGGACCGCGCACCGCGGGATCTATGAGGCGGCGGTGCGCGCCCCGATGGTCGCCCTGACCGACGCACTCGCCGACGAGTTCGGCCCGGCCAAGGTGTTCCGGCCCTATCGGGACGTCCGCTATGCCAAGGACAAGACGCCGTACAAGGACCACCAGGGAGCGTTCGTGGCCGCGAGTCCCGCCACCGGCTGGTACATCCAGATCGGCTCGCCGGGTCTGTTCGTTGGCGCCGGGTTCTACGACGCCGCCTCCACCGTGCTGGCCGCGATCCGGGACGCCATCGACGACGACGAGACCGGCCCCGGGCTCGAGCGGATCATCGCGGACCTGGAGCGCCGGGGCTGGCAACGCGGCGGCGACCGGGTGAAGACGGCGCCGCGCGGCTGGTCGGCGGACCACCCGCGGATCGACCTGCTGCGCCACAAGTCGCTGACGATGATGCGGTCCTACGGCTTCGACGAGCGGATCCACACCCCGGCACTGCTCGACGAGGTACGCCGCGACTGGCGGGCGGCCCGGCCGCTCGTGGAGTGGGTGTCCCGCGCCGCGCAGTGACCGGAAGCCCGGTGGGTCCCCGGCCGGCCGCTCAGAGGTCGTGCAGGTGCGACACGACGTGGGCGCCGAGCCCGCGGACGAAGCCGACCGGGTCCTGGCCGGCGATCACGTGCACCTCGTGGACTCCGAGCTCGGCCATCGCTCTCATGGACTGCAGGAAGGCCCGGGGGGCGTCGGGGTCCAGGCCCTGGGTCCAGACGATGGTCTTGGCGATGTCGGCGTAGTCGCGGCCCTCTCGCCTGCAGTGTTCGCGCAGCACCTGCAGCTTGCCCGCGACGAAGTCGGGTCCGGAGTCGTCTCCGGCGAAGATGTTGCAGGCATCGGCGTACCGCGCGACCAGGCGCAGCGACTTGCGCTCGCCGACGCCGCCGACCATGACCGGGACCTGGCGCAGCGGCCGCGGTTCGCACAGCGTCTCCTCGAGCCGGTAGTGCTCCCCGGCGTAGGGCCCGTCGTCGTCGGACCACATCTGCCGCACGATCTGCAGAGCCTCTTCGAGCATCACGAAGCGGTCGCGCAGCGGGGGAAAGGGGACGCCGAGGCCGCGGTGCTCGCGCTCGTACCACGCGGCGCCGATGCCGAGCCGGGCCCGGCCGCCCGAGAGCACGTCGAGGGTGGCGACCGTCTTGGCGAGGAGGGCGGGGTGGCGATAGGTCACCCCGGTGACCAGCAGCTGCAGCTCGAGCCGCTGGCTGTGGGCGGCCAGGAAGCCGAGCGTGGTGTAGCCCTCCAGCATCGGCAGCTCGGCGGCGCCGAGGAACGGCAGCTGGAAGAAGTGGTCCATCACCGACAGGACGTCCACGGCGGCGTCGTCGGCCGCGCGGGCGGTGTCGGCCAGCACCGGGCTGATCGCACCCGCCCCGCCGGCGTAGTCGAACCTGGGGATCTGCACTCCGATGCGCATGGTCGCCCACGCTACCGCCGCCTGCGCTCAGTGAGGCTGCCAGGCGTCCTCGTCGGTGGTGCGCACCGCGACCTCCTCGCGCAGCCGCTGGTCGGCCAGCTCCCGGATCGAGACCCGCTCGCAGACGTCGCGCAGGCTGCTGCGAGCCGCGATCCACACCAGCTGGAGAGCGCGCGCGGAGCCGGTGTAGGAGACCGACTCGGGGCGGGTGCCGTGGACCGAGACGAGCGGTCCGTCCACGGCTCGGATGACGTCGGCGACACTCACCTCGGCGGCGTCGCGACCCAGCCGCCAGCCTCCGGACTGACCACGCTGGCTCAGCACAATCCCGACCCGGCGCAGGTCGGCGAGAATTGCCTGCAGGAACCCGTGCGGAATGCCCTGCCGACGGCCCAGCTCCTCAGCGCTCACCGGGTCGCCGCCAGCCTGGAGGGCGAGCTCGATGAGCGCGCGCAGGGCGTAGTCGGACTTGGCGGAGACACGCACCTCGCCAGTCTCTCAGAGCCCGAACAGGAGCCGGCATCACAGGATTCCCACCTGCCCCAGCCGCGAGATGAGTGTGGCGTGGGCAACGGTTGAAACGGCCACCTCGGGGAATGGTTCCCTCGACCAACCAACAGCAGGAGGCACTGATGAGTGGAATGGACAAGGCCAAGAACGCCGCGGAGTCCGCGATGGGCGACGCCAAGGAGAAGTACGGCGACGCGACGGACAACGAGGACATGCAGTCCGAGGGCATGGCCGACCAGAAGAAGGCCGACGCCAAGCAGGCGGGCGAGAAGGTCAAGGACGTCTTCAAGTGAACTGACCGGCCACACGTTCGAGCGGCTCCCCCGGGATTCCCCGGGGGAGCCGCTCGTTTGCACGTTCCAACAAGTGTGACGTATGTGACCTTTACTCGCCGGTGTTGCTCCGGGGTTGTGTGGCCGTGACGACCCTTCCATAATGAAGTTACTGGCGAGTAGGCGTACTCGCGGTATGCCCGACCCCGGGCCGACGCGGCCCCCGTCGAGAAGGTGCACAGTGAGCCACTACAAGAGCAACATGCGCGACATCGAGTTCAACCTGTTTGAGGTGCTCGGACGGGACGAGGTGCTCGGCACCGGGCCTTTCGAGGAGGTGGACGTCGAGACGGCGCGCACGATCTTGGCCGAGGTCGACCGGATGGCTCGCGAGGATCTCGCGGCGTCGTTCGAGGAGAGCGACCGCGACGCGCCGGTGTTCGACCCCGAGACCGGTTCCGCTGACCTTCCCGAGTCGTTCAAGAAGTCCTACCAGACCTGGATGGACTCGGAGTTCTTCCGGCTGGCTCTGCCCGCCGAGCTGGGCGGGCAGCCCGCGCCGCCGACCCTGAACTGGGCCATCGGTGAGCTCGTCCTCGGCGCCAACCCGCCGGTGTGGATGTACGCCTCGGGCCCCAGCATGGCGATGGTCATGCACCGCAACGGCAACGACCGCGACAAGCACATGGCGCAGATCATGGTGGACCGTCAGTGGGGCGCGACGATGGTCCTCACCGAGCCCGACGCCGGCTCCGACGTGGGCGCCGGACGCACGAAGGCCATCGCGCAGGAGGACGGCAGCTGGCACCTCGAGGGCGTCAAGCGGTTCATCACCTCCGCCGAGCACGACATGAGCGAGAACATCGTCCACCTCGTGCTCGCCCGCCCGGTGGGCGTCGAGGGCGTGGGCGGCCCGGGCACCAAGGGCCTGTCGCTGTTCGTCGTCCCCAAGTTCCACTTCGACCACGAGACCGGTGACCTGACCGGTGAGCGCAACGGCGTCTACGTCACCAACGTCGAGAAGAAGATGGGCATCAAGGTGTCCAACACCTGTGAGCTCACGCTCGGGGAGAAGGAGCCCGCCGTCGGCTGGCTGCTCGGCGAGGTGCACGACGGCATCGCGCAGATGTTCCAGGTCATCGAGGGTGCCCGGATGATGGTGGGCACCAAGGCGATCGCCACGCTGTCCACTGGCTACCTCAATGCGTTGGAGTACGCCAAGCACCGCGTCCAGGGCGCCGACCTCACCCAGGCCGCCGACAAGACCGCTCCGCGGGTGACCATCACCCACCACCCCGACGTACGCCGGTCGCTGATGACCCAGAAGTCGCATGCCGAGGCGCTGCGGGCCCTGGTCCTCTACACAGCCTCGTGGCAGGACCGGGTGATGATCGCCGAGCACAACGGCGAGCGCGACGAGCTGGCCGAGCGGGTCAACGACCTGCTGCTGCCGCTGGTCAAGGGCTACGGCTCGGAGCGGTCGTGGGTGCTGCTGGGCACCGAGTCGCTGCAGACCTTCGGCGGTTCGGGCTTCCTGGCCGACTACCCGGTCGAGCAGTATGTCCGGGACGCGAAGATCGACACTCTCTACGAGGGAACGACTGCGATCCAGGGTCAGGACCTGTTCTTCCGCAAGATCGTCAAGGACCAGGCCCACGCGCTCGGCCACCTCGCCAACGAGGTCGAGAGCTTCCTGCAGAGCGAGGGCGGCAACGGCCGGCTCAAGGAGGAGCGCGAGCTCCTGGCCACGGCGCTCGAGGACGGCAACGCCATCGTGGGCACCATGGTCACCGAGCTGATGTCGGCCGACCCGAGGGCGGAGAACGGCGACCTGCGCAACGTCTACAAGGTTGGTCTCAACACCACCCGGCTGCTGATGGCTCTCGGCGACATCGTCTGCGCGTGGCTGCTGCTGCGGCAGGCCGACATCGCCCTGCAGAAGCTCGGGGGCGACGTCAGCGACGCCGACCGGGACTTCTACGAGGGCAAGGTGGCCGGGGCGCAGTTCTTCGCCCGCACGGTGCTGCCGAAGCTGTCCGCGGAGCGCCAGATGGCCGAGGCCGTCGACCTCTCGCTGATGGAGCTCCCCGAGAGCGCCTTCTGAGCCACCTCTCGGCACCTCCCGACCCGGGGGCGTGACGACGACGGCCGAGTCCCTTCCGGGGCTCGGCCGTCGCCTTCTGCCTGACTGAGCTGGCCGGGAACCCTCCCTCAGGTCAGTGACTGACCTCAGGACTGTCATCGGGCCCAGAATCCGGCCACAGGTCAGTGACTGACCTCAGGACTGTCATCGGGCCCAGAATCCGGCCACAGGTCAGTGACTGACCCCAGCCGACCAGGCCGAGGTTCCAGCGACGGGTGTGGCCGACCGACCGAAGCGCCACCAGCCCGGCGGCGACTAGGGTCGAAGGATGGCCGAGCAGCATCCTGACGCCCCGCCCCACACTCAGCCACACGGCCAGCCCGACGACCAGTCGCCCGGTCGAGCTCCGGAGCCCTCGAACAGCGCCGAGGCGAAGCGGTTGGCCGGGCTGGTCGACGCGTGGAGCGCGGAGGTGGAGGCTCTGTTGGCTCTGCTCCGCGAGCTCAGGGCGGCGGACTGGGAGCGGCCGACAGACCTGCCCGGGTGGCCGGTGCGCGCGGTGGTGGCACACCTGGCGCACCTGGAGTCCAGTCTCGCCGGGGTCCCGCAGCCGGAGGTGGAGGTGCCCCCCGCTGATCACGTCCACGGGATGATGGGGCAGTTCACCGAGTCGGGCGTCGTGGCTCGGGCCACGGCCACGCCCACGGAGCTCATCAAGGAGGTCGAGACCAGCACAGCCGCTCGGCTGGCCGCCCTGCGCGCCCACCCGCCGGGCGAGGCCGGCGCCCTGGGGCCTGGGTTCGCCGCCCTGCTGGGCTGGTCCTGGGAGACGCTCCTGGCCAACCGCGTCCTCGACGTGTGGATGCACGGGCAGGACATCCGCCGGGCGACCGGCCGCCCGGCCGCCCTGGACAGCCCCGCCGCGGCCGTCGTCGCGGACGTGTTCGCCCGGTCGCTTCCCTATGTCCTCGCCCGACGCGCCTCCGCGCCCGGAGGGACCACGGCGACACTGGAGATCATCGGACCCCACGCCCGGACGGTCGCGGTCGCGGTCGGAGAGGACGGCCGCGGCCTACACCTGCCCACCGCGCCACCGGCTCCCGACGTTCGGCTGCGCACCGACCTCGAGTCCTGGACGCGGCTGGCCGGCGGGCGGTGTGCCCCGGACGAGGTCGACGTCGCCCTGGAGGGCGACCTCGATCTGGGGCGCCGCGTGCTCGCCGGGATGGCGGTGACCCCGTGAGCCGGCTGCCTGCGTCGCTGGGTCGATTGACCGGCTGGCCGTCGGGTTGGTTGCCCTGGTCCCGCGCCTCGTCGCCGCCCTGGACGATCGACGACATCCCCGACCTGGCCGGCCGGCGGGCCCTGGTCACGGGGGTCACGAGCGGGCTGGGTACGGTCACGGCCCGCGAGCTGGCCCGAGCGGGCGCCGAGGTGCTGCTCGCGGCCCGCAGTCCCCGCAAGCTCGAGGACACCCTCGCCGCGCTGCGGGCCGCGGTCCCCGAGGCGTCCCTGGTGCCGCTCGAGCTGGACCTTGCCGACCTGGCATCGGTACGCCGAGCCGCGGCGAGCGCCGTCGAGCAGGGGCCGCTGCACATCGTGGTCAACAACGCCGGGGTGATGGCGACGCCGGAGGGGCGGACCCGGGACGGGTTCGAGCTGCAGTTCGGGACCAACCACCTGGGTCACTTTGCGCTCACCGGACTGTTGATGCCCGCCCTGAGGGACGCCGGGCGTAGCCGCGTGGTGACCGTGTCGTCCCTGGCGGCGCGCTCGGCGCGGTCGGTCCCGCTCACCGATCCCCGCACCCGGACGGGCCGCTATCAGAAGTGGCAGTCCTACGGCTGGTCCAAGCTGGCCAACCTGCTCTTCGCCTTCGAGCTCGACCGGCGCGCGCGTCTGGCGGGGGTGGACCTGACGTCGGTGGCGGCTCATCCCGGATACACCCAGACCAACCTCGTCGACGCCGGCCTGAACCGGGACGGTCGCGGGATCGAGGGGTCGATCGGCCTGGCGGCGACCCGGCTGCTCGGTCAGGGCGTCGAGGCCGGGGCAGGACCCCAGTTGCGCGCCGCGACGGAGCCGGGGCTGCCCGGCCAGTCCTATCTCGGCCCGTCCGGTCCGTTCGAGGCGCGAGGGGCGCCGCAGCTCGTCAACCCTCCGGGGCCGGCTCAGGACGCGACGGCGGCTGCGGCCCTGTGGTCGATCTCGGAGGAGGCGACGGGGGTGTCGTATCCGTGAGGCTCTGCCACCGGCTGGCCTGAGCGCGGCACACACCAGGTGAGGATGGTCCCGTGGGGCTCTGCGTTGCCCCAGCTCGCTGTCCCGCCCAACTGGCGAGCGCGGTAGAGCAGGTTGCTGATCCCGCTGCTGCGGGGCAGCGGGTCGGGCAGGCCGATCCCGTCGTCGGTCACGCAGACCCGCAGTTCCCCTCCGTCGCCGCGGACGTCGATGGCGACGGCCGAGGCGCGTGCGTGACGGGCGACGTTGGACAGCGCCTCCTGCACCACCGAGGCGAGGTTTGCCACCAGCTCGGGGCCGATGCCGTCGACATCGCCACCGACCTCGACGCGCGGCACGAACCCGAGGATCCGGGCGGCCCGTTGCCCGATGTCGCGGACGACCTGCTCGACATCGTCGTGGTCGCCGATGCTGGTGAGCTCGAAGATCGAGTTGCGCAGCTCGCGGATCGCGAGGTCCAGCTCGATGGCGACCTGATCGAGCCCGGCGGGAAGCGCTGAGTCGATCCCGCGGGCCTCGCTGTCCTTGCGGGCGTTCCGGCCCAGGGAGGCCACCTGGAGCCCGGCGGCGAAGATCCGTTGGATCACCCGGTCATGGAGGTCGCGGGCGATCCGGTCCCGCTCCTCGAAGAGGGCCAGCTTGCTCCGCTGCCGATCGAGCTGGGCGGCCTTGACCTTGACCCGGTCCTCGAGGTCGGCGTTGACGCTGTGCAGCTCGTCGAGGAGCCGGTCTCGCTCGAGGTCGGAATAGAAGGCGGAGCGACCGTCGTGGTAGCCCCCCACCAACAGCACGAGTGCCGAAGAGCAGGTGAGCAGCGCAGTCCCGAGAGGGATCCCGAAGAGGTCCCGCTCCAGCCCTTGGATGAACAACCAGGCAGCGCCTGGGAGCACGCCGAGGGCCAGCGGCGCCAGTTTGCGCTGAGCGCGGGCGCCGCTGTCTCTCCCGAAAGCCAGCCACTGCAGCGCACCAAAGGGAATCGCCAGCCACAGCATCGCCGAGGTGACGACGAGCCCCACTGCCCCCACTGGGGACATGGCCGGGCTCTCCACGACGGAGGCGAAGCTGCTGACGCCGTAGACGTAGCCGAAGGCCGCGGTCCCTCCGATGAGCAGCCCGGTCCCGGCCATGGCCTGGGCCATCGTGCGGCGGCCAATGTCGTTGAGCAGCCCCGCGAGGCCCAGCGCCAAGAAGCCCATCGCCGTCGTCGCGGCTGGCCGCCCTGGGAAGGGGCCGTCGGAGGCGGCCTCCCGCGCGAGCAGCTGGTCGATACCGAGATCGACGCCGGCGACGTACTGCCACATCGTGGCCGCGCCGATCAAGGCCGGGACCGCGAAGGCTGCCGTCCGCAGGGGCGTGCCGGGACGGAGGAGCAGTCCCAGGCTTAACGCGACGAACGACAGGGTCCCGTTGACGTGGCCGAGATCGCCGATGTCCGACACGACGCCCCCGAGCGGCAGCAGGTCGGCAAGGGCGAGGACACCGCAGACGACGACCATCACCCATGCCGGGCGCCTGATCAGTCCACGCGCGCGCCGCGGCCAGTCCACCCGCTGTTGCGAGTGCCGGCTGCGCAGGTGCGCTATCGACGTCATCAGTCCTCCTTGCCTCGATTATGCCTTTGGTCCTAGGACTTCAGTCCTGTTTGTCGGGATCTTGCGTCACGACGCCGCGCCGTCCGCGCTCTACGGTGAGGTGCCTGCCCCTGCCTCCTGAGGAGCCCGCCCGTGCCGCGACCGCGATCCGTCCGGTCTCCGTGGCAGGTCGTCACCGGGGGGGTTCGCCGTCGCCGTCCTGTCCGGCACGGTCCTGTTGATGCTCCCCGTGGCTCGCCACGGGGACCGGGTGACGTCCCCGGTGGCCGCCCTCTTCACCGCGACCAGCGCCGTCTGCGTGACCGGCCTGTCGGTGGTGGACACCGGCGACCATTGGTCACCGTTCGGCAAGGCCGTGCTGCTCGGCCTGGTTCAGATCGGCGGCCTCGCTCCTGGGCCTGCTGGTGTCGCGGCGCATGGGGCTGCGCACCCGGCTCACCGCTGCCGCGGAGACCAACCAGCTCGCGATCGGCGACCTGCGCCGGGTTCTCGTCGGCGTCGTGCTGGTCAGCCTGCCGATCGAGCTGGTCACCTCGGTGGCGCTGGCCCTGCGGTTCTGGTGGGGGTACGACGTACCGGTGGCCCGGGCGGCCTGGCTGGGGCTCTTCCACGGGGTGATGGCGTTCAACAACGCAGGCTTCGCCCTGTGGCCCGGGCCCCGGCGAAGCGTGCTCAGGCGCGCCGCGGGAACCGCTCGAACTCGGGACGACGCTTCTCCTTGAACGCCTCGCGGCCCTCCCGGGCCTCCTCCGAGCCGTAGAAGAGCAGGTTGGTGTCGTGGGCGAGCTGCTGGATGCCGGCGTACCCGTCCTCGGGGGCGTGGAAGCTGGCCTTGAGAAGCCGCAGCGCGAACGGCGACAGCGCGAGCATCTCTCGGCACCATTGGACGGTCTCGCGCTCCAGGTCGGCCAGCGGCACGACGGTGTTGACCAGCCCCATGTCGAGCGCCTGCGCGGCGTCGTACTGCCGGCACAGGAACCAGATCTCCTTCGCCTTCTTCGGCCCGACGAGGTCGGCAAGGATGCTGGCGCCGAAGCCGCCGTCGAAGGAGCCCACCTTGGGTCCGACCTGGCCGAACCGGGCATTGGCGGCGGCGATGGTCAGGTCGCAGACGAGGTGCAGCACGTGGCCGCCGCCGATCGCCCATCCCGCGACCATCGCCACGATGGGCTTGGGCGTCCGGCGCATCTGCACGTGCAGGTCGGTGACGTGGAAGCGACCGGTCACCCCCGGGGCGGTCTGGTAGCCGCTGTCGCCGCGGACCCGCTGGTCTCCGCCGGAGCAGAAGGCCCGCGGGCCCTCCCCGGCGAGGATGATCGCGCCGACCGACTCGTCCTCGCGGGCGACCTCGAGCGCCCGGGAGATCTCCACGATCGTCTGCGGGCGGAAGGCGTTGTGCACCTCTGGACGGCAGATGGTGATCTTGGCGATCCCGTCGTCGGTGGTCTGGTAGCGGATGTCGGTCCACTCACCGGCGTCGTGCCACTCGGCCCCGGGCTCGATCGCGATCTCGTCAGGCATGGCGTCCATACTCCCCAGTCTCCCCGGCCTCCCGGTCTCCCGGTCTCCCGGGCCTCCTCGGTCTGCAGGCCTGCTGGTCTGCCCGGCGCCTCAGCCGACCGGCTCGCGGACCCGACCGTACTGCTCGGCCATGTGCGGCCGCTCCAACCTCTCGCCCTCGACGTCCACGTCGGGCATGGCGCGGTCCAGCCACGACGGCAGCCACCAGGACCGCTCGTGCAGCAGGTAGAGCAGCGCCGGGATCAGCACCAGCCGCACCACGAAGGCGTCGAAGATGACGGCCACGGCGAGCGCGAAGCCCATCGACCGGATGATCGGCTCGTCGATGAGCATGAACGCCGCGAACACCGAGGTCATGATCGCCGCGGCGGCGGTCACCACGCGGGCGCTGTTGCGGAACCCGTCGACGACGGCCTCGCCGAAGTCGGCGCCGTGGATGTGCGCCTCGCGGATCCGAGTGACCAGGAAGACCTGGTAGTCCATGGCGAGGCCGAAGACGACGCCGATCAGGAAGATCGGCATGAAGCTGACGATCGGCTGCCCTTCGAACCAGCCGAACGCGCCCTCCTGGAACACCGCGACCGTCGCCCCGAGGGTGGCCAGCACCGACAGCAGGAAGCCCAGCGTCGCGGTCAACGGGATCAGCAGGGAGCGGAAGACCAGGGTCAGGAGCAGGAACGCCAGCCCGATCACGACGGTCAGGTAGACCGGCAGGGCGTCGGCGAGCCGCTCGGAGACATCGACGGTGATCGCCGTCAGACCGGTGACGCCGATCTCGACGCCCGCGTCGGACTCGACCTGGCCCTGGGTGTCCCGCAGGCGTTGCAGCAGGTCCTCGGTCTCGCTGTCCCCGGGTCCGGTGGTCGGCGTGACCAGCACCTGCGCGCCGGTGCCCTCCCGGTTGGTCATCACGATCTGGGCGTTGGCGACGCCTTCCTGCTGCGCTGCCCACCCGACGACCTGCCCGTACGCCGATTGGCGCTGCCGCGCGGACACGTCGCGGGCGTCCACCACGACCAGCATCGGCGACTCCCGGCCCGCACCGAACGCGTCGGCCACCAGGTCGGAGGCCCGGCGCTGGGTGGTGTCGCTCGACGCCGTGCTGTCGGTCGGGAAGGCCAGGTGCAGGTCGCGCAGCGGGATCGCGAGCACGCCCAGGACGACCACCACGACCAGCGCGAAGGCCAGGGGCGCTCGGCCGACCAGCCGCGCCCAGCGGACCCCGTTGTTGAGCACCTTCCCGCGCTCGTCGCGGGCCGGGTGGGCGCGGCGCCAGCGGAGCCCGAAGGCCTTGGACTTGAGCGCGCCCAGGATCGCGGGCAGCAGCGTGAGGGCGACCAGGACCGCGATCCCCACGGTGACGGCCGCGGCCAGGCCCATGCTGGTCAGGAACGGGATGCGGACCACCGACAGCGCGGTGAGGGCGATGATCACGGTCAGTCCGGCGAACACCACGGCGGTCCCGGCGGTGCCGACCGCGACGCCGACGGCCTCCTCGCGGTCGGCGTAGTGGTCGAGCTCGCCGCGATAGCGGGCGAGGATGAAGAGCGCGTAGTCGATGCCCACGGCCAGGCCGATCATCGAGGCGAGGATCGGGGTGGTGGAGCCGATGTCGGTGAAGATCGTCGCGGCGGTGACGCCCGTGACGCCGATGCCCACGCCGATCAGGGCCGTGACGATCGGCAGCCCCGCGGCGACGACGGAGCCGAAGGTCAGCAGCAGGACGAGCAGCGCGACCGCGACGCCGATCAGCTCGGAGGTGCCTCCGGGCTCCACGAACTGCGCCAGCCCGGAGCCGTTGGCCTCCGCGGTCAGCCCAGCCGACCGGGTCTGGGCCAGCACGTCCTTGATGGCCTCGATCGTCGCGGGTTTGACGTCGGCCGGAGTCTCCACGTCGAGCTGAAGGGTGATCAGGCCTACCCGTGCGTCCTCGGACAGCGGAGAGAGCGCCGCGGCGTTGGCCTCGGCCGCCTCGGCAGGCGTCCCGTTCTCCTCGGCTGCGGCGAGCAGCTGCTGGCGCTGCCCTTCGGCGGCGGCGACCGGGTCGACCAGCTGCGCGTCCTCGGGCACCTGCGGCACCGCCTGGAGGTCCCGGATCAGCTCCTGCACCTTGGGCGCGATCTCCGGGTCGGCCAGCGTGCTTCCCTCCGGAGCGGCGACCACGACGTTGACCGTCGCCTGCTCGAAGGCGTCGGGGCTGTTCGGGAAGAGCTGCTCCTGGAGTTCCGCGGCCCGCTCGGAGGGGATGCCCGGGATGGAGAAGGAGTCCGTCATCGGCTTGGCGAAGCCGTTCGCGACGCCGATGACCCCGGCGAGCAGCAGCACCCAGACGACGACGAAGACCGGCCACCGCCGGTAGGCGGTCTTGCCGAGTCGGTAGAGCAGGGTGGCCATGGGTCTCTCCAGTTCCGGGGGAAGGATGCTCGTCGGGTTGGTTCAGCGGAGCAGTTCGCGTGCGTAGCGGATGCTCTGGTCGAAGTGTCCGGCCAGCCGCCGGTCACCGGCGGGGTCGTCGAGCGCCGCCTCCAAGGAGGCGTCGAACAGCGCCACCAGGACGCCGACCGCGACCCGGGCCCGTCGACGGCCGAATCCGGCGCCCTCGCGCGCCTGCACGTGCGCGACGATCTGCTCGCTGAGTCCGCAGAAGCGCTCGTGCACCGCGGCGGCGAGCTTGGGGCTGTCCAGGAGCAGGCGCCGCAGCCTGCCGAGGTCGGTCGAGTCCAGCTCCTCCTCGGTCAGGATCGCGTCGGACAACTCGCGCAGGTCCAGCACCAGGTCACCGTGCGGGCCCCCGCTGGTGAACACGGCGAGCGCTTCGGGGGGCGGTTCGGGTGGCCTCCCCAAGACGGCGTCGAGCTTGCCGGCGACGTGGTTGAACAGCGTGCGGCGCGAGACCCCGGCCGCGGCGGCCAGGTCGTCCATCGTGAAGCCGTCGAAGCCGTGCTCCTCGGCCAGCCGCCGCGCGCACCGAGTGATGGACACGGTCGTGTCGGCGCGCCGACCCCGACGCTCGGTTGCACTTTGAGCCACAGAGTGCATGATGCCACGCACTCTCGGCGTACCCAAGGCGCGGAGGCGCCCGCCCCACCCCGCACCCCAGCAGACCCGGCCCAGCCCGCCGGCCCTGCCCTGCCGCCCCAGAGGCTCTGGGCGGTTCGATCGACGGCCCTGGGGTAGGTCACCTGCCATGAAGGCACTGACCTGGCAAGGGATCGAGAGACTCGAGGTTCGCGAGGTCCCGGACCCGCGGATCGAGGCGCCCAGCGACGCCGTGGTCCGCGTCACGTCCACGGCCATCTGCGGCTCCGACCTGCACCTCTACAAGGTGCTCGCTCCCTACCTCACCCCCGGTGATGTGCTCGGCCACGAGTTCATGGGGATCGTGGAGGACGTCGGGGCGGAGGTGACCTCGCTTCAGCCTGGCGACCGGGTGGTGGTGCCGTTCAACATCTCCTGCGGCCGCTGCTGGATGTGCTCGCGCGGCTTCTTCGCCCAATGCGAGACCACGCAGAACACCGAGCAGAACAAGGGCGCGAGCCTGTTCGGCTACACCAGCCTGTATGGCGCTGTCCCTGGAGGCCAGGCCGAGAAGGTCCGCGTGCCGTTCGCCGACGTGGGCCCGGTGAAGCTGCCGGCGCAGGGCACCGACGAGCGCTACCTCTACCTGTCCGACATCCTCCCCACGGCGTGGCAGGGCGTGGAGTACGCCGGGGTCGGCGAGGGCGACACCCTCGTCGTCCTGGGACTGGGGCCGGTCGGCCAGCTCGCGGTGCGGGTCGCCCTGCACCGAGGCGTCAGCACGGTGATCGGCGTGGACCGGGTGCCGGACCGGCTCGCGAAGGCGGCCGCGTGGGGCGCGCGGGTCATCGACTTCTCCGAGGTCAGGGACGTCGGCTCGGCGGTTCGCGACCTCACCGGCGGCCGGGGCGCCGACGGCGTGGTGGAGGCCGTTGGCATGGAGGCGCACGGGAACCCGGTGGCCGAGCGGGTCATCGGGCTGGCCAGCCGGCTGCCCAAGGCGCTGGCCCAGCCGGCGATCCAGAGCTTTGGCATCGACCGGCTCGCCGCCCTCTACACCGCCTTCGACACCGTCCGCCGCGCCGGCACGGTGTCGATCAGCGGCGTCTATGGCGGGATGGCCGACCCGATGCCGATGATGGAGCTCTTCGACAAGGGACTCGCGCTGCGGATGGGCCAGTGCCACGTGCGCCAGTGGACCGACAAGCTGCTCGAGATCGCCAGCCGCCCCGAGGACGAGCTGGGGCTGGAGACCCTCGCCACGCACCGGGTGGGACTCGACCAGGCACCGGAGATGTACTCGCTCTTCCAGCGGAAGCAGGACGACTGCCTCAAGGTCGTCCTCCGCCCCTGAGCGACATGCGAGGGATCTAGCCGCTAGCCGCGATGCCGGCCTTGCCCCAAGATGGTTACCGACTAGCCCCGCAGCACCGACCAACACCGACCAAAACCCCTGGGGACAATGGAGGCGCTCCATGGCTCGTGCACCCAAGACCCGCAGCACCGTGACCGGCAAGCCCCTGGACAAGCAGAGCCTCCGCGGCCTTGACCGTTGGTGGCGGGCGGCGAACTACCTCTCCGTGGGGCAGATCTACCTGATGGGCAACCCGCTGCTGCGGGAGCCGCTCAAGCCCGAACACGTCAAGCCGCGACTGCTCGGACACTGGGGCACGACTCCGGGTCTGAACTTCATCTACGCCCACCTCAACCGGGTGATCGCCGACCGGGACCGGGGGATGCTCTACATCATCGGACCCGGGCACGGCGGGCCCGGGCTCGTGGCGGCGGCGTACCTCGAAGGCACCTACACCGAGGTCTACCCCGACATCGAGCTGGACGAGGAGGGGATGCGTCGGCTGTTCACGCAGTTCTCCTTCCCGGGTGGGATCCCCAGTCACGTGGCTCCGGAGACCCCGGGGTCGATCCACGAGGGCGGCGAGCTGGGCTACGCGCTGTCGCATGCCTACGGCGCGGCCTTCGACAACCGAGACCTCGTGGTGGCCGCGATCGTCGGCGACGGGGAGGCCGAGACCGGACCGCTGGCGACCAGCTGGCACGGCAACAAGTTCATCGACCCGCGCCGCGACGGGGCGGTGCTGCCGATCCTGCACCTCAACGGCTACAAGATCGCCAACCCGACGGTGCTCGCCCGGATCCCCGACGACGAGCTGTTCGACCTGATGAAGGGCTACGGGCACACGCCGTACCTCGTGGAGGGCTCCGACCCGGAGACGATGCACCAGGCGTTCGCCGCCACGATGGACCGGTGCATGGACGAGATCGCCGAGATCCAGGCCGAGGCGCGCTCGGCCCGCAAGGGCCCGGTCCCGCGCCGTCCCTGGCCGATGATCATCCTGCGCTCCCCCAAGGGCTGGACCGGACCCGAGCAGGTCGACGGCAAGCCCGTGGAGGGCAACTGGCGCTCCCACCAGGTGCCGTTCGCCGACGCCCGCGCCGACGACAGCCACCGCAAGGTGCTGCTCAACTGGATGCGCAGCTACAAGCCGGAGGAGCTGTTCGACGACAACGGGGCACCGGCGGCCGACATCCTCGCGCTGAACCCGGGCGGCAACCGCCGGATGAGCGCCACCCCGCACGCCAACGGCGGCGCCCTGCTGCGCGACCTACGACTGCCGTCGTTCGCCGACTACGCCGTGGAGGTCAAGCAGCCGGGCACCGGTGCGGTCGAGTCCACCCGCATCATGGGCCACTTCCTGCGCGACGTGATGGCGCGCAACATGGACAACTTCCGTTTGTTCTCGCCTGACGAGAACAGCTCGAACCGGCTCCAGGACGTCATGGAGGTCACCGAGCGCACCTGGAACGCCGAACGCGTGCCCGAGGACGACCATCTCGCGCCCGACGGCCGGATCATGGAGATCCTGTCCGAGCACACCTGCGAGGGCTGGATCGAGGGCTACCTGCTCACCGGTCGGCACGGGTTCTTCTCGTGCTACGAGGCGTTCATCCACGTCATCGACTCGATGTTCAACCAGCACGCCAAGTGGCTCAAGACCACCGACGAGATCCCCTGGCGGCGGCCGATCGCGTCGCTGAACTATCTGCTCACCTCGCACGTGTGGCGTCAGGACCACAACGGCTTCTCCCACCAGGACCCGGGGTTCATCGACCACGTGGTGAACAAGAAGGCAGAGGTGGTCCGGGTGTACATGCCTCCGGACGCCAACACGCTGCTGTCCACCGTCGACCACTGCCTCCGCTCCAAGCAGTACGTCAACGTCATCGTCGCCGGGAAGCAGCCTGCCCTGCAGTACCTCACGATGGAGGAGGCGATCATCCACTGCACCAAGGGCATCGGCATCTGGGAATGGGCGAGCAATGACGAGGACACAGAGCCCGACGTCGTGATGGCCTCCGCCGGTGACGTGCCGACGATGGAGTCGCTGGCGGCGGTCGAGATCCTGCGCGGGATGTTCCCGGACCTGAAGGTCCGCTTCGTCAACGTCGTGGACCTGATGCGGCTCCAGCACCACGAAGAGCACCCGCACGGCCTGCGGAACAGCGAGTTCGACTCGCTGTTCACCGGGGACAAGCCGGTGATCTTCGCCTACCACGGCTACCCGTGGCTCATCCACCGGCTGACCTACCGGCGGACCAACCACCGCAACCTCCACGTGCGCGGCTACAAGGAGGAGGGCACCACCACCACGCCCTTCGACATGTGCGTGATGAACCAGCTGGACCGGTTCAACCTGGCGATGGACGTCATCGACCGGGTGCCGCGCCTGCAGACGGTGGCCGGGCACGCCCGCGAACACCTGAAGAACAAGCTCATTGAGCACCGGCGCCACGTCCGCACCCACGGAGAGGACATGCCGGAGATCCGCAACTGGCAGTGGGGGCAGGGCAAGGGCCCCCGGTTCACCACCGCCGACCCCACGAAGGAGACCCCCGAAGGCTGAAACCGGGACATGGGGCTCCCCCTTCACCCAGGACGGCGACCCGGCCTTCGGCATGGCCCCACTGTCACCGGCACCGGTCAGCCGACGGTGACCCCGAAGATCGCCCCGAACAGGTACGTCGCACCAGCGGCCAACGCTCCGACGGCGAGCTGACGGGCGATCCCACGAACGACCGGCCGACCGGTGATCCGGGACATCGTCCCGCCGACGACGGCGAGCGCCACGAGTGCCAGGCCGATCGCTCCGGCCAGCGCCACCCCGCCCCCGGTGATCATGTAGGGGATCACGATCAGCACCGCGCCCAGGGAGAATGCCAGGAAGCTGCCCACGGCCGCGCGCAACGGGGACCCGAGGTCGTCGGGGTCGAGGCCGAGCTCCTCGCGGGCCATCGTGTCGAGCGCGACGTCCTTGTCGGACATGACCTGCGCGGCCACCCGGGCGGCGGTCTCGGGGTCCACCCCCTTGGCCTGGTAGATCAGCTCCAGCTCGCGCTGCTCGTCCTCGGGGTGAGCCTCGATCTCCTCACGCTCAAGCTCCAGCTCTCGCTCATAGGCCTCGCGCTGGTTGGCCATCGAGATGTACTCCCCCGCACCCATCGAGAAGGCGCCTGCCAACCAGCCGGCCAACCCCGCAAGCAGGACGGTGGTCCGGGGCGTGCCCGCGCCGGCGAAACCCATGACCAGGGCGGTGTTGCTGACCAGTCCGTCGTTGATCCCGAAGATCGCCGCCCGCAGCGTCCCGGACTTGTCGATCCGGTGCCACTGCTCCGCCGGCGCGGCGCCGTCCGACGGGTGGGCGCCTGCCGCCCGGGTCTCCTGCTCGATCAGCTCCGCCAGGGTGCGCGCGTGGCCCGCCTCATCATCCTGCATCCACGCGGGCGCGTCCGGCTCCTCGGCGTACCCCTCCACGGCGTCGCGTTCGTCCTGTTCGACGATCGGCAGGACGACGTCGGGGGAATAGCGGCGTGCTTGGACGAGCAGGGACCGGGTCCGCTCGCTCGGGACGAAGGACTCCCGGGTCGGGGGGGTGCCGCCGTGCTGCACGATCCGGTCGATCCAGAAGGCGGCGTGCTTCTCCTCGATGCCGGCGAGCTCGCCGAGCACTTCACGGCGCTGACCGTCGCTGAGCTCGGCCAGGCCGTGGTAGAGCGCGGCGGCATCCCACTCAGCGGCGATGTGGCGCCGGTAGCGGTCGACGGGGTCCATCCGCAAGGAGGCCATACCCGTGATGGTAGGGGGGCGGCATCGTCTTCCGAATCCCGGCTGCGGCGTGCGGGAGGACCCGTGGACGGCCGCCTTCGCCACCTGCGGTTACCACGATCGCTAGAGGGAGCGCAAGATCACATGTGCCCCAACTCGCTTTCCCTCGGGTTCGCGTCTCGCATGACCGATGATGGATGCATGGCAGAGCACCACCACCACTGGGTCCTTATCGATGGCTACAGCAACGCCTACTCGTGCTGCGAGTGCGGCGACACCAAGGGGGAGAAGCGGATTCTCGGAGAGGTCCGGCCGGTTCACAGCCGCCGACTCCTCACCAACGCGCGCATGTTCCAGCGCAAGCGCGCCGGCAGTCGCGGCGCTGTCTGACCGCATCCGCGTGACACCACAAGGGGTACGCCGGACTCGGCGTACCCCTTCCGCTCGTCCGATACCAGCATCCTCGGGCGCGACAACCGGCTCGGCACCTGGTCACACGGTTTGCGGTCCGATCGCTCCCCGCCCGATCTCTGCTGAGCACACCGCGGGGGCCGCCCCGACACCACTCGCCAGCGCTCTCCGAGACCGGACTGACCGAGCAGGCCTTCCAGGCCGACCCCGACTGGTTCACCGACCAGACCGCGCTGCTGAAGTAATCTGACCGGTCCTCCCTCGACACGCTGAGCCTGTGACGCCCGAGGCCCGTCCGACTTGCCGGACGGGCCTCGGGCGTATGCGGTGTGTGCGGTGGGTCGACCCCGCGGCTCACAGGACCAGGAACAGCACCAGGATGACGGCGAGCACGAGAGCGGCGATGGCGATGGTGCGAGTACTCATGCGGGTCCCCTCGACGAGAGATTGACTGCCGGCATCATTCCCGGGCGGACCAAGCCAAAACGAGCCGAGACCTCTTGCTGTCACCTGGAAGGTAAAGGTTCGCGGTGGGTGCTCGGCGCAACGTCTTGTTCGGCGCAAGCTCGCTCTGAGGTCGACGCCCGACCCGTCCGGATCGCGACGGTGTCAACCCTCGTCTCGCCGGCTCTGTGTGCTGCCATAGGCGGCGCATCCAGCTCCATCGTCACCCTGCACGGGATCCACCCATGCTGCGTCCTCGCGTCCTCGCGTCCTGGAAGCCAGGCGTCCCGCCCGGGTAGCCCTGACCTCAGCCGGTGTCGCCGACAGTCAGGTCGTCGGTCGTCCAGCCCGGAGGCGGGGTCTACGCGCCGCCGCTGTCACGGCTCGGTCCTTCGCGCAGGGTCCGGCTGCGGCTGAGCCGGGACTGGTCGGGGGCTGGTGGCCTCGGCTCCGCGGGCTGCTCCTCTGCGTTCGGCGGCTGCCTGCCGGCGGGCTTCCTCCGCGGCCTGCTGCCGTCGCTGCACCGCCGAGGTCGTGCGTGCGCGGCGGATCAGCTCGCGGGCGGTCTCGTCGGGACGGGCTGAGATCCCGGTCCGGTCGGCGACGGCCCGTGCTGTGGCCCACCGCTCTCGTCGTAGCCGCTCCTGCGTCTCGCACCGGGACTCGAACTCGCGGTCTGCGCTTCGATAGGTCCGTTGACGCGGGTGTCGGTCGTACCCGTCCCGCGAGTCGTACCGTGCCTGCGCGTGCCCGGCCTGCACGAGGACGTAGCCGGCATCGAGCGTGCCCCGGTCGACATAGCGCAGCAACCGGCCGTAGCGGTCCTCGTCCTGCACTCGCCCCGGGTTGTCCAGGACTACGCGCTCACCCTCCACCAGGCTGCGCAGCCTCTGGGTGGCCTCGCGATAGCCGCACTCGCCTTGCTCCGGGGTGTCGATGCCGATCAGCCTGACGCGGTCGCCGCCTCGCACGACGAGCGTGTCACCGTCGATCACTCGGCTGACCACGACCCCCGGGCGTGTGGAGGGTCCGGCTTCCTCGTCGTCGGCGAGGGTCACCGCGATCCCCACCGCGGAGACAGCCGCGATGCCGCCCCCCGCGAGGAGAGTCCCCATCCCGATGCCCATCGCTTCAGGGTAGTGCGGGTCTTCGCCAGCCTGCCCCCCGGAGCCGAGAGGCGACGTACGTCCTGGCGGTGAAGCGCGCCGTCCTGAAGGCTGAGCGGCTCAACCCCGGGGACGCCGTCGCCATGGACATCGACGTCGAGGGGTAGACACTCGGACCATGGCCCTTCTCGACGCATGGACGCGTGGCACCCACACCCACGACGGCACCACGCACCCAACGTACCGGCGCGATCCGCACGAAGGGCCGGGACCCGGCGTCATCGTCATCCACGAGATCCCCGGGATGACGCCCCGGGTCATCGCCTTCGGCAACGAGGTCATCGAGGCGGGGTTCACCGTCGTGATGCCGCACCTCTTCGGCACCCCCGGAGTCGCGATGACCCCGGTGAGCGTCGGCAAGGCGTTCGCCCAAGTGTGCGTGAGCAGCGAGTTCACCAAGCTCGCCACCGGCCAGACGACGCCTGTCGCAGGGTGGTTGCGCAGCCTCGCCCGGGACCTGCACCGCGAGCTCGGTGGCCCGGGTGTCGGTGCCTTGGGCATGTGCTTCACCGGGGGCTTCGCGCTGGCAATGATGGTGGATGCTTCCGTGCAGGCTCCGGTGCTGTGCCAGCCCTCCGTCCCGTTCGCGGTGGGCAGCAGGCGCGCCGCCGATCTCAACCTTTCGGCTGCCGACCTGCGGGCGGTCAAGCAACGAGCCGCGGCCGGCTGCCCGGTGCTGGGCCTGCGCTTCCGCAAGGACCCCGCCGTCGGCACCCGTTTCGAGCGGCTCGCCGCCGAGTTGGGGGACGCATTCATAGCGGTGGAGTTCGACGGGCTCGGCCACTCGACGGTGACCGAGCAGCGTCAGCAGGAAGGGGTCGACCGGGTGCTCGGGTTCTTCCACGAGCGGCTGCGCGGCTGACGCCCCCCCGTCGCTGCTCTCACCGGGGTTTCACCGAGCGGCACCGGCTGGGCAGCCGAGTGCTCGGGGGGTGGTGGTCGACTCTGGGTGCTCACCGGCTCGCGAGCGCGGCGTAGTCCACACCGGTGAGCTCCACCGAGACCGTCCACAGCCGAGCCGCTGTCTCGCCGTCCTTGGCCCGGTCGCTGCGGTCGACGAGCACGGGGTGGCCGCGCACCTCACCGAAGCCGCCCGGCCCGTAGTACTGGTTGCCCTCAACGGTCGGGTCGGTCGCCGCACGGAGCTGCGGCAGTGCCCCCATGGCCGCCGACTGGGTGAACAGCGGAGTGAGCGGGCGAGTCAGCTGCAGCATCAGGCCGCGTACGCCGCCGGGGCTCTCGTGTCCGAGGTTGGTGTTCGATCCCCCGGGGTGCGCGGCGACGGCGATCGTCGATGATCCGGCCGCCTCCAGGCGCTTGTGCAGCTCGGCGGTGAACAGCAGGTTGGCCAGCTTGGACTGGAAGTAGGCGGCGTACGGCGAGTAGCCCCGCTCCGACTGGAGGTCGTCGAAGTCGATCCGGCCCGGCCGGTGCCCGGTGCTGCTGACCGCCACCACCCGCGAGTGCTCCGTCGCGAGCAACAGCGGCAGCAGGCGACCGGTGAGGGCGAAGGGCCCGAGGTGGTTGACGCCGAGTTGCTGCTCGAACCCCTGCTTCGTTGTGCCGTACGGCGTCCACATGATGCCGGCGTTGTTGACCAGCCCATCCAGCCGAGGCTGCTCGGCGAGCACATGCTCCGCGGCCAGTGCGACTGAGTCCAGGTCGCCGAGGTCGACCACCAGCGGCGCCATGGTTCCGTGGAGGCCGGTCTCTGGGACCCGGGCGATCGCCTCCTGCGCCTTGCGGTGATTGCGGGCGCCGACGAGCACGTGGGCGCCGTGCTGGGCCAGCGCGCGGGCGGTCTCCCAGCCCAGGCCGCTGGTGGCGCCGGTGACCACGAAGGTCCGTCCGGTCAGGTCGGGGATCGACGCTTCGGTCCAACGCTCGGTCATGGTCAGCCGTCCGTTCTTCGGGGGGAGTTCAGGAGTTCTTGGGTGGGTTCAGGAGTCAAGCATCCGGGGCGGCGCAACCGCGAAGGGTCACAGCGCTCCCTCGTCCTGTTCGGGCGTTGCCGCGACCTCCCCGGCACGGGCATACGCGCTGCGCACCGTCGCGACCAGCTCCTGCAGGGCCGCCGGGGGACGGGCCTTCCACCACATCAGCCGCACCGCGACCGTGGAGGCGTCCAGGACGGGTCGGTAGGTCATCCCCGGCCGGGAGTATTGCGCGGCCGCCGCCGTGGTGGAGATGCCGACTGCTCCCCCACCGGCGATGCGTGTCAACCACTCGTCGATGCCGTGGGTGGTCACGAAGGTGGGCGTGCTTCCGGCACCCCACAGGCCCGGGGTTGTCGAGCCCGTGGCACTGTCCACTGCCACTGTCTCGTGGACGAAGTTGCTGAGCCGCAACGCCTCCTTCTGTGCCAGCTCGTGGTCCGCGGCGAGGGCTGCAACGCGCGGCTCATGTCCGATCACGGTGCTCTCGAGCCGCACGTCGCCGACCGCGCGCCGGACCACTGCCACCTCGCAGCGGCCCTCCAGCAGTCCGGCCGAGGGGGTGTTGCTGTGGACCAGGACCAGCTCACCGTGGCCACGCTCGACCCATGCGTGTTGCACCCGCACGGTGTGCTCCCCGAGGGCCGCCCAGGCGTATCCCATGAGGCACTGCGGAGCGACGCCCGCGGCGGCCGCCTCGAGCGCCGCCACATCCAGCAGCATCCTGCGCGACTGCACCAGCACCCTCTCCCCGGCCGGCGTGAACTCCACATGGCGGCTGTCTCGCCACAGCAGCCGGGTGCCGACCGCGCTTTCGAGCCTCTGTACCGCCCGGCTCACCTGCGCCTGCGAGACGCCGAGCGCGATGGCCGCGTCGGTGAACGTGCCCTCGTCGGAGACGGCGACGAACGCCCGCACATGCCGGGTGTCGAGATCCATACGCGTAGCGTATCTACGCTGCAGATCATGCATTTTTCGGTGCGCTTACGAGGCTTCACAATAGTCTTGTTGCCAAGCGCGGAAGGCAGCCGATGGGCACGCCGACAGCGGATTTCGCCGCAAGCCGCCGCGCAAGGCACAGCGCGGCGACCCGTCGGGAAGCCGACGACGAACGGCGGCGAGACGCACGTCATCCACCGATCGATCCACCATGGAAGGTAGTCGCATCATGAGCTCGCTCATCGAGAAGATCCGTCGCTTCGACCGTGAGGTCATGTCGCAGTTCGTGCCGTGGCACGTCAACACCTGGGGTCGCCCGGGTCGCTGAGCTCGGAGCCCGCACGAGGCGCGCGCCGCGCCCGAACCAGGCCGAGCCCGCGGAGGGGACTCGAGGTGTCACCTCAGGTGGGCACCACGCGCAGGGCTAGCCGCGGGCAGGCGCGGGCCGCGGCCCGGGCCTCGGCCAGCAGCTCGTCGGGGATGTCGCCGGTCACCAGGGGGTATCCCCATTCGTCCAGCGCCACCGCCTGGGGCATCAGCTCGTAGCACAGCCCGTGGCCGTGGCACTGGGGCCAGTCGACCCGCAGCCTGGCGCTCACGACGCCCGCTCCTCACCCAGTGCCAGCCGCTGGCGCGCGATGCAGGAGCCCATGGCGTGCGCGCCGACCTCATCGGCGAGGGTGGTCAGCAAGGAGCGGACCAGCCGCACGGTGCCATCGGGGTGGGCGCAGGCGCCGCGCCCGGCGACCATGCCCGTCAGCGACGCCGCGCGATCGCGGGCACCCGGACGTCCCTCCAGCAGGGCGGCGACGGCGTCTGCCAGCGCCGGAAGCCCGAGGAAGCAGGGCCCGCACCGGCCGGCGCTCTGCGATGCCAGGTGCGCCACGATCTGTGAGGTGAGCCCCAGCGGGCAGGAGCCTGGGGCCGGAGCGTGCACGACGCCAGCCCCGAGCGGAACCCCCAGCTCAGCCAGACCGCTCCGCGAAACGGGGGCGCCCGCCAGGACGTCCCAACGTACCCACGCACCGTGGAACCCACCCATCAGGACCGGCCCGCCGCGCGCGCGGACGGGCAGCACGTCGACCACGGGCGACCCGTGTTCCACCTCGTGCACGTGCGGCTGGCGGCCGGGCGTGGTCACGGTGAGCAGCGTGGTGCCCGGCTCGGCATCGGTCCCGAAGCGGATGTACGCCGGGAGTCCCGCCAGGACGAGCGCCCCGAGGTGGGCCCAGGTCTCGGCGTTGGACAGCAGGGTCGGCCGACCGTGGACGCCACGGACCGCCTCGGGTTCCCAGGCTGTGACCGGGAGATTGGGCCGGCCCTCCAGCAACTCCACGACCGCCCGGGACTGCCCGGACACGAACTGCGGCGCGGCAGTTCTGGTTCGCCACCGCAGCCGGCGGTCGTCTCGCTCGCGGATGGCGGTGGACATCGCCGCCCTGGCTCGGGCCCGATCGCCCGGCAGCACCACGTGCACCTCGCGGAGACCTAGCGCCCGGGCCGCGGCCGCGGCTCCGTCGAGCACGAGGTGCGGGGCTGTCGTGAGCAGCGCAGCGTCCTTGGCGCTGGCCGGTTCTCCCTCGGCGGCGTTGACCACGACGAAGCCTCGTCGTCCGCCGGCCACGGCCGCGAGCTTAGTGGCGAAGGGAAACCCGGCGCCGCCGCGGCCGCGCAGCCCCGCGCCTCGGGCCAGGTCACCCAGAGCATCGACGTCGACGTGGGGCACCTGCCCCCAGCGCGCGCGGTGTGCGGCGAGACCCGGCCCATCGCCAGCCCCATGCAGCAGCAGCGGACCCGGCTGGACGCGCAGGTCCTCGCTGACTAGGACGGGGGAGCGCGTGTGGATCATCGGGGACCTCCGACCAAGGCTGGCCGGGGATCACGTCGGGCCGGAGCATGCGCGCCCCGCGTCAACCGCACCAGCAGCGCACCGCCCACGAGGACGAGCGAGACCAGGGTCGGAGCGACCGCCCACGAGGTCCACGAGCTCGGGTCGCGGAGATCGGTGCCGATGCCGATGCCGTGCGCCATGCCGAGCCCCCAGGCCGCCCAGGACGCGTAGTGGACGGACCGCCACGCGCGATGTCCCAGCCGGTGGCGGAGCAGACTCGTGACCGTCACGATCGCGATCAGGTCCAGCGACACAGCGCCCAGCCCCATCCACAGCGGCGCATAGGTGGACCCGTAGGGCACCAGCGCCTGCCACCAGCGGATGTCGACGAAGGTGTCGAGCACGGCGGTCGCCACGTGGGCCACCAGGGCCACGACTGACACGAGCGCCAGGTTGCGGTGGAGAGACTGACTGACGAAGCGGGGCAGCCGCGCTCCCCCGACTCCGGCCGGTCTCCCACGGAGCGCGAGCACGCCGAGGGCGGTGCTGGCACTCAGCAGGACCATCACGGTCAGGCCGGTGGCCCGGTTCAGGTACCACAGCAGGGGGCCGTCCAGCAGGTCGGTCATCGCCACTCCTGTCGATGCATGCTCGGCCAGTCGCCGAGCGTGGTGAGGGTGCCGTCGGCGGCGACCAGGCGTGCGGCGTGGCCCCGTCGAGTGAGCCAGGCGGGGGCGTCAGAGCCCAACACGACGGCGGCAGTGCTGGCGGTGTTGGCCGCCACGCAGGTGTCCGCGGCGACGGTGACGGTGCGCCACACCTCGATGGCCGGTCCCCCGGTGCGGGGATCGAGCAGGTGGTGGCGGCGGACGCCGCCGCTGGTCCAGCGCCGTACCCGAGTGCTCGACGTGGCCAGCGCCCCCTCACTCAACTCGACAATCTCCTCGGTCGGGCCGTCCGGGTGCTCCGCGACCGCGACGGGCCATGCCGGCAATCCGACAGTGCGCAGGTCGCCTCCGATGCTCACCACGGCCGGCGCCACACCGTGGTCGGCAAGCGCCGCGACTGCCAGGTCGGTGCACCACGCCTTGCCGGTGGCCCCGAGGTCCAGCGCGGTGCCGGCCGGGATCCGGAGGCCGCGGTCGGGGTCGACCTCGATCTCCCGCCAGGCATCGAGCGGGGGCGGCTGCGACTCCACGACACCGGCGGAGGGCCGCTCTACGAGCGTCGCCAGGTCACAGTCATATCCGAGCTCCACCAAGGCCCGGCCGAGCAGTGGGTGCACCAGCCCTCCGGTCGCCTCGGCGGCGTCGATGGCCCGTTCGACTGCCGCGATGAGGAGCGGGTCGACGGCAACCCAGCGACCTGGGGCGGCGTTGACCCGTGACAGTTCGGAGTCGGGCCGGAACCGGCTGGCCACCTCGTCCATGTCGCGCATCACCTGCTTCACCACGCTGCGGGCCAGGGGAAGCCTCGCCGGGTCGGCGACCGAGACGTGGACGCGGGAGCCCCACGCGGTCCAGGTCGCCACCTGCGGGTGTGACTCGGTGTGGCCGCTGTGCCCGGCGGTGTGCAGGCCGGTGTGAATGGCGGTGTTCTTCATGGGCTCACGACCCACTCGTGGTCGGCGGCGGCGGAGGGGGAGGAGGTGGCGGAGGAGGTGGCGCTGGAGCGGACTTGGCCGGTCCCGGCCGACCGGTTCCGCCCGAACCACCGGTGCCGGACGTGCTCGCGACTGCGCCGCCCGTGGAGCCCCCAGGCGCCGCGACGCCCACCTGCCCGGTCGAGGAACCAGCGGCAGCGACGTAGCGCGTGGTCACGCGCGTGAGGCTGGGACGCGGCTTGAGCCTCGTGGTGATCCGGCGCTGGGCCTCCTGACGGTTCTGCTCCGCGTGGGCTGCCCTGCGTTCATACCTTGCCTGCCGGCGCTGCCATACGGCCCACTGCCGGTTGGCTTCGAGGACGGCCTCGCGAGCCTGCTGGGTGCGGTGGTCGTGGGCGGCCGCTCCAGCGACGGCGCCGGTCCCGACCACGGCTCCAGCGGCGACGAGGCCCGTGATGGCGCCGACGGCTATCCGGTATCGGTCGCGAGTGCGAGTCGTGTAGGTCACCACCCGAGGGTCGCGTGGGGCGCGCCAAGGCGGTCTCATGCCGGCATCAAGCCTTCCTCAAGGTGAGGCTTAGGGAACCCTTGACGTAGTCACGACGTGCCCCTGACGAAGGAGTCCGCAGACTGTCGCCATGATCCCCCGACGATCCCTGCGCGGCGGCACCATGGCCGCCGTCCTCACCGCCGCCATCGCGCTCGGCGTCCTCGGCGCCGTCGCCGCCTATCGGACCGCGCTCGGCGACGCGCCGAACGTGCCGGTCGTCCCGACCGCCGACGCCATCCCCTCCGCTTCGGCGTCGGCGGCGCAGGAAGCGACGCCTCCCGCCGCCCGTCGGAAGGTGCGGTGGGAGCCGTGCGTCCCACCCGCCGTCCTCGAGGGCAAGACCTGCGTCACGGAGGTCGTCCGGATCGTGGCGCTGGAACCCAGCCCCAGCCCGCTGCCGACCGCTCCTGCGGGGCCGGCGAGCAGCGCCGAGCCCGGGATCGCCCAACGCGACCTCGCACGGCAGGACTCCGAGCCCGGCTACGACGATGGCGGGGGTGCCGGCGGTGACGACCGCGAACACGCCGACGACGGCGACCACGGCGAACACGCCGACGAGGGCGACGACCACGGTGAGGACCATGCGAACGAGGGCGACCACGGTGAGGACCACGGCGAGGTCGACGACTGAGGCTCCGGTGCTATTCCTCCAGCACCGGCAGCACCACCTCGACCAGCGCCCCGCCCTCAGGGCTGCGCCCACATCGCAGTCGGCCACCCATCCCCTGAGCGGTCCGGGCTGCGATGTCCAAGCCGAGACCGGTGCTGCCGGGACGGTCTCGTCGTTCCTCGGCGAACCCCGGCCCCGCGTCGCTGACCACCAGCACTGCCTCTCGACCCGCGGCGGCACGGTCGACCCGCAACTCGACCCGGAGCGGGACCCCCTCGGGTGTGTGGGCGAAGACGTTGTCCACCACCACGTCGACGAGGTCACGCAGGTCGTCCTCGGCGAGCCGGACCGGCAGCGGGCCAGGCGAGAGGAGCACCTCGGACCGGCGGCCCTGGTCCTCCGCAAGTGGTCTCCAGAAGGCCACCCGGCCCGCCACGACGGCCGCGGCATCGCACCGGGCGGTGAGATCACTGCGCACCGGTCGGCGAGCCTCGCGGACGAGCGCGTCGACCGTGCGCTGGAGCACGGCCAGATGCTCTTGGAGTCGGTCCTGGATCGCGTGGTCCTGGACTGCCTCGGCATCCAGGCGGAGGGCGGTGACCGGGGTACGCAACCGGTGCGAGAGGTCGCCGACTACCGCCCGCTCAGCCGCCAGCAGCTCGGTCGTGCGCTCGGCGAGACCGTTGAGCGCCCGGGCCAACTCCCGAGTCTCCCCGGTGCCGCGCGGCTCGGCGCGCGCCGAAAGGTCCCCGTCGCGAAGCCGGTGCGCCGTGCCTGCCACCTCCAGCAGCGGTTCGCTGATGCGGCGGCCGAGCCGCATGGCTATCGCGATGGAAGCCGCGAGCAGGACGGCGCCGAGGCCGATGATCCCTGCCCAGGCCTGTGGCACGCCGGCTCGGAGCTCGTCCCGGTCGACGGTGCTGCGCACCACGGCCGTGCCCTCTTCGAGGATGACCGGAAGGACCACCGCGCCGCCGTCGTCGTCCACGACCCGGAACGCCTCGCCGGCCAGCGCCCGCTGCACTTCGGGGTCGCCCGCCATCGGAACGTCCCCACCGATCTGTACGCCGTCGGCGGTGAGGACCGAGGTGGCGGGTTCCTGGGTGCCGCGGCCCGCCAACAGCAGGGCGAGCCTGTCGTCGTCGGGGACTCCGGCAACCAGGAGGGCTACGTTGCGGGCCTCTTGGTCGGCCGCCGCCATCGCCCGGTCCTCGGCCAGCGTGCGCACCAGCAGACACAGCGGCACCACGAACGACACCACGACCGTCGACGTCGTGGCCACCACCAGCCATGAGATCCGGCGTCGCATCAGCCGGTGTCCGTCGCGGTCGGGTCCACGAGGCGTACGCCGACCCCACGCACGCTGATCAGGTAGCGGGGCTCGGCCGCGGACTCGCCGAGCTTGCGCCGCAGCCACGACAGGTGGACGTCGATGGTGCGGTCCGACCCGCCGTACGCCTGCTGCCAAACCTCGGACAGAAGTTCGCGCTTGGTCACGACCTCACCGGCACGCGAGGCCAACAGGAACAGCACGTCGAACTCCTTGCGTGCCAGTTCCAGCGGCTCGCCGCGCAGCGTCGCTACTCGCGCACGCTCGTCGATAGTGAGCTCGCCGACGCGCAGGACGGGCGCGGGTTCGGCATCACGTCCGCCGCGGCGCAGGACGGCACGGATCCGGGCCGCCACCTGGTCGGTGCCGAACGGCTTGACCACATAGTCGTCGGCGCCTCCGTCGAGGGCCCGCACCATCGTGGGGTCGTCGTCCTGGGCGGTGATCACGATGATCGGGACATCACTGGCCGCTCGGATCATCGCGATCAGGGTGAGACCGTCGACATCTGGAAGCCCGAGGTCGAGAAGCACGACGTCGGGCTGATCGCGCAGCACGTGCTGGAGCCCGCTCAGCCCGGCTCCGGTGGTGAGCACGGCGTGTCCGCGGTCGCGGAGCCCGCGCTGCACGGCCGTGCGGATCGCGTCGTCGTCCTCGACCACCAGGATCCTGGTCACGTGCGGAACGCTAGCGCCCAGTCCCGGCCCGCACTGGGAGGATGAGACGTGGACACCCGCCTCCGCCTGCGAACCGCGGCCCTGGCCCTGTTGCTCTGGGTCCTCGTGGTCGCCGTCGGCTCCACGCTGGTGTGGGTGGTGATCTCTCGCGCCGGAGAGGGCATCGCGACCCGAGGGAACGCCTTGGCGCCGACCACAGACCTGCCGCCCACCAACGACGCCGCTCGCCGCCAGCGGTTGTCCTCGCGCCCGCCTGCTTCGGTGTCCCCGGCCCCGACGCTGAGGCCGTCGGACCCTCCAGCCACGACCACGGCGCCCTCCACGTCGGCGGGTCCCGCGGCACAGCGCCGCAGCTGGTCCGGGAGTGCCGGCCTCGTGATCGTGGACTGTCGCGGTGACGCCGCGTCTCTGGTTGTCGCACAGCCCTCGGCGGATGGGTACGCCGTCGAGGTGAAGGACCGCGGACCCTCGCGGGTCGAGGTCGAGTTTCAGGGCCGAGGCGACGAGGACGGCGCCGAGGCGACGATCGTGGCTTCGTGTGTCGGCGGCGTACCTGTGTTCGGGCGCGGCGCGAGCGGAGACGGTCCTGAGAGCGGGGACAGCGGGGACAGCAGGGACAGCGGTGACCACGGTGACCGCGACTGAGATCCCGCGTTCTTGGATTCCCGAGCCTTCACCGCTCGACGGGCGGTGGAACTACCCCGTCCTGGGTGAGGCGTCGAGCCAGGTCTCCCTGGAGACCATCCGCGGCTAAGACGCAGGTGTGGCGGCACCTGATAGCGCGTAGCGAGCTGCCTGCTTGTTCGGGGTCTTCAACACACCCGTGAGCGGCTCGAGTAGCGCGACAGCGAGGTTCACAGCCGCGGTTGCGGTTGTTGCGGCGCCCTCAGTCCGAGTCCGCTGCGCGAGCCTCGCGCGCCGCCTGCCGCGCCGCCCGCAAGGGCTCCGGCGTACGTCGGACGGCGAGCCGTCGGACGACCTCAACCGCGGTGGCCACGTCGGTGCGCCAACCCGGGTGCACGGCAAGCGGCCGGGTCCCAAGACGGGTGCGGACCCAGGCGGCGACCACGTCGCCCTGCAGAGTGATCGGAGCTGCCGTCGCCGGTTCGTCGGGGGGCCAGTCGCCCTGAGCGACCAGCGGGCGATGGGTCACCCCGACCGTCGGCACGTCCAGCTCGGCCCCAAGATGGAGCGCGAGCCCGGCGCGTCGCGGATGATCCCGGCCCGTGCCGTCGACCAGCAACACGTCGGGAGGCCGGGGCAGGAGCCGGACGACCCGCTCCAGGAGCGGCCCCAGGCGCATCGCCAACAGCCCGGGGACGTAGCCGGCTCGTGCGACGCCCGGCACGACGCGGCGGGCCACCGTGTCGCGTCCCTCGACGAGCACCGCGGCGCTCCAGGCCATGTCACCCGCTCCGCCGGGGCCGGCCTCACCGCGCGGGAAGCACACCCAGCAGCCGCCGGCCAGCAGACCCTCCGCCGTAGGTCGCCAGGGCTCCGGCCGCAGAGCCGCCAACTCGCCCTGCCGCTCGAGCAGCGCATCCACAGTGGAGGGCCACATGACGCCCATTCAACGACCGAGTCGCGACGGCCGCACCTTCGTGCACACGACCTGAGCGGCGGAATGCAGCACCTGAAGGTCGAGGGCTGGACCTCACACCTGAAGTCGTTCGGCGCGCTGACCGGTGATGGCAGCAATGAGCTCGAAGTCCTTGTCCAGGTGCAACACCGTCAGTCTCGCTAGTTCGGCCGCAGCGGCGATGATCAGGTCGGGGATGGACGGCGCCCGGTGCTGCCCCTGGCCGGCCAGGAGCAACTGAACCTCGACGGCCCGGTCTTCGATCGCCGGCGTGAGGTACTCCACCGGCATCGCCGCAAGGGGCGGGCCGGTCACCATCGACCGTGCGTCCTGCCCGCTGCGTGCCGAATAGCCGACCTCCAGCCGAGTCACGGTCGTGATCCGCACCAGACCCCGCTGGATTCGGTCCGCCCACTCGGCGGCGTCCGGGCTCTCGCCGAGACGAACCAGCGCCGACTTGTCGACCAACCAGCTCACTGCCACGCCGCGCCCATCACCTGCGGATCAGCGATGTCCTGGGCCAGGTCGGCGAAGGAGCGCAGGTCCGTCGCGGACACACTCTCACCGGCCGTCGCTGCGTCTGACGCAAGCCGCCGACGGATGTACTCCACCCGCGACAAACCCAGCCGCGCCGCATGTGCGTCGACACCGGCCAGAACCTCCTCGGGCACGTCACGAACCAGAACGTCAGCCATCACGACCACCTCCGATATCAAAAGATATCAGGTCACGGTGCGTCACGTCCCTCGGCCATGAATCCCGTCGCCAGCGCACGCGAGCGGATGGCTGGAGGCACGGCCGTCAGTCGGGAACTAGACCGAGTGCTGGCCTACACGTTCGGCGCCGAAGCGCTGACGACGTACGTGGCGTGACCCCTCGAGCAGGTCGTCGCGACGCCATGGTCCTCAGTCGACCATCCGAGACTTCGCTTGTTCGGTGATCTGGGCAATCGACTCCTCTCGATGCAGAGCCGCAGAAGCTTGCTCCGGTGGCACCTCGACACCGGTGTGTGCGATCCCCCAGATCATCAGGTCGACGAGTACCGGGATGAGCTCGATGGCAGGACGTCGGGGAACGTAGATCCAGCGCCTGCCATCCTCGGGATCTCGCACCCGGTCGACGATGCCGCTGTCGCGGAGGCGCTGGAGCCGTTCTGTGAGGGTGTTGGTGGCGATCGACTCTTCGGCGGCGAAGTCGGCGAAGTGGGTGCGCCCGCCGATGAGAAGGTCGCGGAGCACGACCAGGGTCCACCGGTCTCCGAGCACGTCGAGCGACGCGGCGACCGGACACGAGGACCGCGGCTCCGACGCCGGTGAGGTCGAGTTCACCATCCCCACATCCTACTTGCGAATGCGAAGCGACCCCGGCAAAGGTCGGTTGCGCAACGCAAGTGAGTTTGATCCGGGCGGGCGGCCGGGCCTCCGAGTAGTTCGGGGTCCCTGCTCCCGTCGCAGGGCAGCGGGTGCTGGTTGCAGCGACCCGTCCACCAGAGAAGACAGAAGGACCAGACATGACCGATATCCCTGACCACCGCTCGCAGTGGGACGCCTTCGGAGAACTGTGGGTCATCGGCGACGCCGCCGCTCGGCGCGAAGCGTGCGACGGCGTGTTGGCTACGGGCTGCACCTACACCGACCCTTCGGTGCACGCGGAGGGTGTTCCATGAAATCGCGGGCAAAGACGTATGCCGGGTCGACGTCGCTGCCTCTGCCAAGCCTGTGTTTGCCTGCCCATTGAACAGCAAGCAAGCGACCGACTTCTGGGTCCGCCAGGGCAACCAGACATCTCAGTTCCACGGAACCGACCTGACCGATTACCAGGAGGCCCACTGGGGCTGAACCGCCCGGTTGGCCATGTGTGCCGATCACCAGCGAGGACGACGGGCACGCGAGAGGTCGGCTCTCCCGCCATTACCCGGTCGTTCCTATCAGAGCCATACCGGTCATCACCGATACTCACTCAAGGGTTCCACGATGGATGGGGTCCCTAACGAAAGCCAGGGGGTCGCCCTCGCGCACGAAGCTGCGAGTCCAGCGTGCTGACCTCAACTCACAGTCACTCCGCCGCGAGTAGCGTGCGCTCGCGACCGTGTCGTTCCGCGCACCCGCCGAACGTGCGGAAGCGTTGCTCAAGCGAACCTGGAAAGCACTCGAGCGTCACTGAGCCTGTTTGGGAAGCAGCTCGGCCAGCTGGCCCGTCTGGGCTACTAGCCTGTCGGCGTGCCGCGCCCACCAGAGGGCGCTCGTGCGATCTTGCTCGCCATCTCGACGGCTTTCTGGGCGATGCGCAGGGCATCCTCGGTGGTCACTTTCACCGTCTCGGCCACCTCGTGAGCCTGCTGACTAATCTCCGAACCCTCAGCGTCCTCAGGATGGCTGCCGACTACATTGGACACCTTGCGTGCCAGCGCACCGGCCAAGGCGGTGGCCTCCTGGCCGACGCGTGCCAAATCGCGGGCGGTCAACTCGATCTCACTGGCCATCTCGCTGGCCTTCTGACCGATCTCGCCGCCTACAGGCTCTTCCTTACCCACGGTTCCCATCCTCCCGGCACTGGCCACGCTCAGCCGACGCACAGTCCCGCCGCGTCCGGCCAGCGAGGGGCTCCCCGATTCCCGGACGCGAACCAATGAGCCGTATCCTGCCACACTCGATCCGGAAGGGAGATGCTCACTGCAGACGGCTCAGCTCGAGTGGAGGGTCATCCAACCCGATCGGATAGCCCTTGTACTCACCGAGCGCCTGACTAGTGAACCGGGCTTCGAACCACTCGCATCTCGCGGCCCGCGTCACGGCGGTCCTGCTCTCCCCGATGTGTGCTTCAGGGGCGGCGGGCCAGGACGTCGAGGCGGACGAACGTCTGGTCGTATGTGCCGTCGTGCCGGTGCAGGCCGTCCATCTCCGCAAGCGCCTCACGCTCGATGGCGGCTGCGACATCCGCCTCGACGTGCCGGGTGAGCACCAGGCCGTCATCGGCGAGGCTGATGGGAGGCTGCAGTTCTGGCCGGCCGGATGACCGTGGCGAAGTGGCTGAGCTGGAACCATTCGGGGACAGCTCGTCGTGCCTGCGTCGGGCCGTGCAGGGTGAGCTGGTGGCTTCCGACGGCGTCGTCCCAGCCGAGGTCTCCACGCCACACCCGGGCTAGGGTCCGCACGCTGGTATCGATGGACACGTCGGTCCCGAAGCCGGGATCCTCGTCGCAGATCTCTGCCTCGTCCTTGGTGAGGACCAGCCACCAGCGCCGCATGTCCGGTGCCGCATCGTGCAGGCACAAGGCCATCACGGTGCGGCCCGGCGGCAGCGCGTCATGGTCCACCCGGCGGTGCATGTCCCAGAGCAGGAACACGGGATCGAGGTCCTCCTCGCCCAGCGAGCTCATCCATCGCACGCCCCACTCCCCGATCGCTGCGATGACCGGCAAGAGTTCGCGCCCGGCGTCGGTGAGCTCGTAGACCGGGCCCTCTCCCAGGTCTCGGCGGGTCACGATGTCGTGTGCCTGGAGCTGGTTCAGGCGGCGTGACAACAGGGTCCGCGACATCTGGGGAACGCCCCGGTGCAGGTCGTTGAACCTCGTACTCCCCGCGACGAGTTCACGCACCACCAGCAGCATCCACCGCTGGTCAAGCACCTCGGCCGCCTTGGCCACCGGACAGAACTGCGAGTACCCCGTCACCATGTCCACGCTCCCCGATGCCGCACCCTGTTCAGCCTCTTCCGCCAGTACAGATTGTTCACTGGCCGCGAGCAACCCATCGGCCGACTCTGGGACGAGTGACCAGCAAGGCACCACGACCCCGATTGGAGGTCCACGCATGACATCGCACGACCGCACCCGAAGCCAGGTCAGGCTAAACACCCTCAATGGCCCTTACGACGACATCGTCGTCGGCACCGGGCCGGGCGGTGCCACGGTCGCCCGGGGTCTGGCCCGCGCGGGCCGTTCTGTGCTGATCCTCGAGCGAGGCCAGGAGGCACCCGTCACTGGCAGTGCGGCCCAGACCGCCCGCGAGCTGATGATCCCGCGCCGCAGCCTGCACCTGACACGTGACGTGACGCTGCTGCGCGGCAACACCGTCGGCGGCAGCTCGATCTACTTCTTCGGCGCAGCCTGGGAACCGCCGCTGGACGCACTGGCCCAGCACGGCCTTGACCTTCAGCCCGCCCTCGGGCAGGTGCGGGCCGAGCTGCACCCGACACCCGTACCACCCGAGCAGATGGGCCCGCGTGCCCACCGGATCGCCGACGCGGCAAGCTCCGAGGGCTACGACTGGCGCCCGATACCGAAGTACCTCGACCCGGACCGCCTTGGTGGCCCACCCTTGGGCTCCTACGCCGCGCCCGGCTACGACGCGAAGTGGAACGCCCGGCGGTTCGCCGACCAGGCAGTCGAGGCCGGCGCGACGCTGATCACCGGAGCCACCGTCGACCGAGTCGTGGTCGAGTCCGGGACCGCCACCGGAGTGGAGTACCACCACAACGGCCAGCGGCACACCGCCCATGCCGAGCGCGTCGTGCTTGCCGCAGGCGGCATCGGCACCCCACGGCTGCTGGGCGCCAGCGGCATCACCCGCGCCGGCCAGGACTACTTCTACGATCCCCTCACTTCCGTGGTCGGCGAGGTGGACGGCCTCGACGCCGACCCCGAGCTGCCCATGGTCGCCGGTACCCACCTCGCCGAGGACGGGTACATGCTCACCGACATCTGCATGCCACCGTGGTGGTTCGCCACGGACGCCGTGCTCGCCGGCAAACCGGCCCGCGCGCGCGCCGCCAGAAGGTCGCTGTCGGTCATGGTCAAGATCCAGGACGAGCTCAGCGGGCGCATCACCGACCGCGGCGGCCTCGGCAAGCCCCTGACCAAACAGGACCGCCGCAGGCTGAAGGCCGGCGAGCAACGCGCTCGCACGATCCTCCACCGCGCCGGCGCCGAACGAATCTGGCGCACCGGCTACGCCGCCGTACATCCAGGCGGCACCGCCAAGGTCGGCGACGTCATCGACACCAATCTGCAGACCGAGATCACCGGGCTGTACGTCTGCGACGCCTCCGCCATCCCCGTCCCCTGGGGACTGCCACCCAGCCTGACCATCCTGGCCCTGGCCACCCGACTGACAAACCACCTCACCGCAGCCACCCCGGCGGCGTCGGTGACGGCGACGACGGTGCCCGTGCGCAACGGTTCGTGGTCTGCCACAACCCCGACCAAGCCGACAGGGACACCACCGTCCGGGCCCGGCTGGTGGCCAAACTCGAGGAGCTGATCGCCGGCTCGGATTCCTGGGCCGGTCGCCGGCGTGATGAGCTCGTCGGCTCCCTGAAGGCCAAGCCCGGGTTGCGTCGCCGCGGCCTACAAGCAACTGCTGCAGGTCGAACGCGGGTGGCGTGACCTCAAGGGCGCGTTGGGTCTGCGGCCGGTCTTCCACCACCGCGAGGACCGGATCCGCGAACACGTCCAGCTCTGCTGGCTCGCACTCCTGCTGATCCGAGTCATCGAGAACGCCACCGGCGACACCTGGCGCACCACCCGACACGAGCTCGACCGGATGCACCTGGTCACCCTGGCCACCAGTCACGGACAGGTCGCGCAACGCCCGGCCACCACGGCCGGTCAGAAGTCGATCCTGGCTGCCCTCGACCTGCCCGAACCGCCCCGGTTCTAGACTTCACCGTCCCCACCAGCAGCTGAGCCGCGCGAACCGCCACCCGACGAGGAGGGGTCGTGTAGTCACACGACCCCCAATCGTCGTGTCAGCGTTTCCGCACCTCAAAGCCGCTTTTCAAGCGCCCGTGTGCCCAGCATCTCCGGAAGTCCGGTCTATGTGGCTGTCAACTTTATGGTTCCCAACCGCGTTGGCTGTCTGCTTGACGTTGCTGATCGCCGCCAGCCTTGAGGGACCACTCTCAACGCGTCGATGGGAGATCGCCTTGGCCGTGGTCATCGGCGTCCTAGGAACTCACCTGGACCGGCCGCGGCCACCGCCACGGCATCGTTGTTGTTCGACACAAACACGGCATGCTGGAGCGGTGGCCGTTCCTTGTCCTCCCGACACGCACACCGATCAGCGTGGCGCCGAGCACATCAGCACCCCCGCAACGATCTACGGCTGTAGTACTAGAAGGCTTGAGTTTAGGAAGTGGAATCTTGGTCAAGTTGTGCCCGATGAGACCTATGGTGCTGGCGAGGTCAGCGTGACGTCCAAGGGCATGGCTCGTCGGGCTGGGGCGGAGCCCCGTTAGTACCACAGTTGTAGTTCGTGATCATTGCCGCTCCCCGTGGCCTGGCACGCGTCGTACGCCTGTCGCTACCGAACGGCTGGCTGGCTGAGATCCACCGCCGCAACTGGCGGTCAGAGCTGGGGAGCGGGGTTGAGCAACTGGCCTTACGCCTTCAGGCTGACGGCCGCACGAGCAGGTCCTCGTGGTGCACCGTGACCGCGAGGGTGGCCCGAGCCGCCTCCGCGAGGCGTCGTCGCGCGTAGTCCTCGCTCGCCAGCCCGGGTCGCTGCTCGGTGGCCGCGGCCAGCCACCCGGTGAGCCACTCCACCAGCAGCGCCGACTGCCCGGGGCCGAGCCGCCACGGGCTGGGGCGGACGACGACGTCGCGGCCGCGCGCGGTGAAGGCCTTGACCGCTGCGCGGACGGCGTCCGGTCCGAGCAGCCTGCCGCCGGCAGTCTCGCGGCGCTGGTGGTCGTTGAACGCGTCCCGGAAATCCGCGTCGAGCGGGTCGGCGGGGTCGAGCTCGACGCGGCCGACGACGCTGAGGGTGACCAGGACCGGACAGCCGTGGCTGGAGCAGACGTCGACGAAGCGCTCCAGCTCCGCGGCGGTCATCATGTCGAGCAGCGCGGACGCGGTGACCAGGTCGGCGTCGGCCAGGTCCGGCGGGGCCAGCCGGGCGACGTCATCCCGGCGGGTTTCGTGCTCCGGATCGACCCGGTCGAGCAGGTCGGCGTCCCTGTCGTGGAGGATCCAGCGCGCAGGGCCGGGCAGCCTTGGCGAGAGCCAGCGGGTCATCGAGCCGGTCCCGCAGCCGAGGTCGTGGACGACCAGGTCGCGCGGGGGCAGGTGGGGGAGCAGTTCGGCGACCAACTCGGTGGAGCGGGCGACAGCGTCGGCCGGCTCGCGGAGCGTCAGCCAGTCGGAGCCCGCCCGGACCGGTCCTGACGCAGTGCCCCCTGACGGCATGTCACCTCCCGCGTTTGAACCGCACGCTAGTAATTCCCGTTGTCCCTAGGTGGCAACCGTCCGGTTCAGCCTCGTGGCGAGCCTCGCAGCGCTGGTCGTCCTGCTCGGCCTCCTGGTGACGCATGGCCTCGGTGCGCTCGGGGTGGTCGCCGGGCTCGGCTGCGGCGCCGTGCTGTGTGCTGCGGTGGCCCGCGGCCTCGGCGCGACCGGCGTCGGCGCCCTCGGACCCGCCGACCAGGTGACGCTAGCCCGCGCGACCCTGGCCTGCGCGCTGGCCGCGCTGGTGGCGGACCCCTCGCTCGGACCGCCTGCGTCGGAGATGGTCGTGCCGCTCGCGGTGGTCGCGTTGGCGCTGGACGCGCTCGACGGGAGAGTCGCCCGGTCCACCGGGACGGTGACCGTCTTCGGCGCGCGCTTCGACGGTGAGGCCGACGCGTTCCTACTCCTCGTCCTCAGCATCCACGTGGCCGGCTCGTACGGCAGGTGGGTGCTGGCGATCGGCGCCGCCCGCTACGCCTACGGTGTGGCCGGGTGGGCATGGCCGTGGCTGCGCGCTACGCTCCCTCCCCGATACTGGCGGAAGGTGGTCGCGGCGATCCAGGGGGTCGTCCTCACCGTCGCTGCGGCGGGCGTCCTCCCCAGGGCCTGGACGTACGCCGCCCTCGGCGCGGCGCTCGCGCTGCTCACCGAGTCGTTCGGCCGCGACGTGGTCTGGTCGTGGCTGCACCGCGCCCCGTCACGGATCCGGGTCCCGGTGCCATGAGGCAGGACCAGCGCGTCGACTTCGACGCGGCCCTGGAGCCGGCCCGGCGAGCGGCGTACCCCGCGGGCGAGTACGTCGGCCAGGAGAGCTTCATGCGGGCGAGCGAGATTCGGCTGCTGGCCGCGCAGGCCGGCATCGGGCCCGGGACCTCGGTGCTGGATCTCTGCTGCGGCGTGGCCGGGCCGGGGCGGCTGGTCACGGCCGAGGTCGGGTGCGACTACCTCGGCGTGGACGCCAGCAGCAGCGCCGTCGGGCTGGCGCGCGAGCGCGCCGGCGACCTGCCCTGCCGGTTCGAGGTTGCGCAGGTTCCGCCGGTCCCGGAGGGCCCGTTCGACGTCGTGCTCGTGCTGGAGACGCTGCTCGCCTTCCGGGACAAGGACGCCCTCCTGCGCGGCGTCGCGGCGACGCTGCCCGTCGGCGGCCGGTTCGGCTTCACGGTGGAGGAGGGCCTCCCACTGACGAAGCTGGAGCAGGCGGCGATGCCGGACGCCGACACGGTGTGGCCGATACCGCTGCCCGAGCTGGTCCGCAGCCTGCGGCGGACCCGGCTGCACGTCCGCTGGCTCACCGAGCGCACCCGCTCGCACCGGTCGACGACGAACGAGCTGGTCCGGGCCTTCCTCGAGGACCGCCCGGCGATCGCCGCCCGCGTCGGCGACCGGGTCGTGGACGATCTGGTCTCGGCACACCGGCTCTGGAGCGCCTGGCTCGGGAGTGGGCGGGTCCGCAAGTTTGCGGTGGTCGCGGAGAAGACCGCGGCCCGTGAGGATGGGAAAGGCTCATGAACCTCCGGTTGCTGACAGTCCTGACAGTCCTGACAGCACTGTCAGTGCTGGTCTCGGGCGGTGCTGCACCTCTACCTGTGGTTCGACGGCTTCCGAGACGTCGACAAGATCGGGCCGGCGTTCCTGCTCAACGCGACGGGCGAGGCGGTGATTGCTGGGCTCCTCCTGGCCTGGCGGCACTGGGCCCCGGCGCTGCTGGCCGTCGGCTTCGGACTGTCGACCCTCGAGGCATTCGTCATCTCGGCCACCGTCGAGCTGTTCGGGCTCGAGGAGTCATGGACCGGCTGGGCGGTGTGGACGGCGGCGGCCTCGGAGGTCGCAGCCATCATCCTCGGCGCGCTGCTCCTGCTGCGGGACAACCCGCTGGGCTCACGTCGCCAGCCGCAGCACGACCCGGCCGTCGACGGTCCGCACCTCCACTGAGGCCAGCTCCGCCGGGCTCGCGGCGGTTGCTGCGGACAGCTGCATCCGCTGCCCCTCGATCGACCGCCAGCTGCCCACCTGCTCCACGCCACCGTTCTTGGTGCGCACGAACAGTGTGTAGTCCACCTCGGACGGCAGCTCGTACCCCACCCACCCCGAGTCGTAGGTGCAGGTGAGCCCCAACCGGGTGCCCCAGGTGACCGGCTCCAGGCTGACCGTCGCGCGCACCGGCACCTGTCCGACCGGCGCCATCGGCCGCGCTACCGCAGGCACCTGCGACGGATCAGGGGCGGTCGACCTCGTCTCCGGAAGCGCCGGCGAGACTGGCTCGTCGCCGCCGGTCTGCGACACCGCGACCCCGACGACGGCAGCGACCGCGGCCGCGGCCAGGCCTGCGGCCGCCACCCAGGTACGGCGTCGCCGGGCGCGGCGAACCTCGCGCGAAAGCGCCGGCAGCAGCGTGGTCGGCACCGGGTCGTCGGCCTCGGGCTGCTCGGCCAGGCTCGCGTCCACACGGCCGAGCAGCCCGGGCAGCCCGGCGAGCTCGCCGACCGCCCGGGTGCAGTCCGCACACCCCGGCAGGTGCCGCTCGAACTCCAGCCGGTCGGCGGGGGCCAGGGCGCCGAGTACGTAGGCGCCGTCGTCGTGCGCGAACCCGCACGTCATGCCCCCGCCCCCATCTCCTCCAGCGCGAGCTTCAACGCGCGCAGCGCGTAGTGCGTGCGCGACTTGACCGTGCCCTCCGGTATCCCCAGCCGGGCGGCCGCCTCGGCCACCGGCCGGCCACGGTAGTAGCACTCCAGCAGCACCACGCGGTGTTCTGCCGAGAGCTGCGTCAACGCCTCGGCCACCACCCAGGACAGCAGCAGCTGGTCGGTGTCGTCGCCGACCCCGTCCTCCGGCACGTCCGCGACCGAGGTCTCGCTGCTGGAGCGCGGGCTGCGCCACTGGTCGATCACGATGTTGCGGGCCACCTTGAACAGCCACGCCCGCACCGCCGGCGGCGGGCTCTCCAGGATCGTGCGGTGCCGCCAGGCGCGCAGCAGCGTCTCCTGCACCACGTCCTCGGCCAGGCCGTGGTCGTGCGGGACCAGTCGTCGGCAGAACCGCCAGAGGGCAGCGGCGTGCTCGTCGTGGAGGTGCTGCATCAACGCGACGTCGGGATCAGGCATGCCACCTCCTCATCCCTCGAACCGTGCGGCGGACTGCTCGAGCCGAGTGTCGTCGCTCGAGCCGTACGCCGCCACGAACCGGTCGCGGAACTCGTCCATCCGCCAGACCGGCGCGTCCGGGCCCGGCCGGAGGCCCGCCTCCCAGCCCCAACCGGTGATCCGGTCCACGACGTCGGGGTCGCGGGCGATCACGGAGACCGGCACCTCGTGGCCGGCGTCGGGCCCGGACACGATGCTGGCCGGCTGGTGATCCCCGACGACGACCAGGACCAGGTCGTCGTCGCCGTACGCCGTCACGAACCGCACCAGCGCGCGCAGCGAGTACGCGATCGCGTCGCCGTACGCCGCCCTGACCCGGTCCGGGTCGGGCCAGATATCGCGCTCCGAGGGCAGCTGCTCGGGCATCCCGTCGAAGATGGAGCCGTCCCCGACGGCCGCCTGGTCGACCAGGCGGGGGGTACGGGACCACGGCGCGTGGCTGGTGATCAGGTCGATCTCGGCCATCACCGGTGGCCGGGGTGCGGGCGCGAGCTCGAGCCGGTGGAACGCGTCGAGGGTGTACTGGTCGGGCATCGTCGGATAGCCGAACCGCGGTCCCTCGTAGCCGACATCGCGGGAGTCGTAGAGCCGGTCGAAGCCGTAGAACTCGCCCTGCGGCCAGTCCCGATTGTTTGCCGGGACCGAGGCCACGGTACGCCAGCCGGCACGCTCGAACAGGCTGCTCAGCGTCTGGCGGCTGCTGGTAACCAGCAGGTCGTACCGCTGCTGGCTGTCGACCCACAGCCCGGACTGGAGGGTCGCATGCGCCAGCCAGCTGATCGCACCGAACGTGGGGGAGGTGAGATACGCGCTGCGGCTCTCGAACCCCGCCTCGAGCAGCTCAGCGGTGCCCGCGTCGAGGACCGCCTGCACCCCGGGGGCGAACGAGGAGCCCTCGACGGCCACCCGGCCGTAGCTCTCGACGAAGACCAGCAGGACGTCCTTGCCGCGGAGCCCGGCGAACAGCTCGTCGGCCGCCGCCTCGCGGAGCGGGTCCTGCCGCGCGGCATCCTGGAACTCGCGCCGGTCGCGCAGCTCGCCGGGGATCCGGCCGACCTGCCCGTAGACGTACCCGACGGTTTCGCGGGCCGCGACCGGGCCGCCCGGGCCGCGCACGTCCAGCACCGCGAGGACCAGCCAGACCGCGGCGAGCGCGGCCACCGCCCGGGCGGACGGGGTCCGGTGCCGCACCGTGACGCGGGTGAGCCGGAGCACCGCCACCGGCACCAGGACCAGGAGGGCGACGAGGAACACGGCGGCCAGCACCAGGAACACCGTGCCGGTGCCCTCGCCGACCGAGCCACGCGCCGTCTCGACCAGCGACCCCGCGTAGCGCCAATCGATCAGCACGTCGAAAGGCCGGTTGAGCGCCTCGCGGAAGCCCAGGTCGAGGACCTTGAAGACCGCGCTCAGCGCCAGGAAGACCCCACACCCGACGGCGAGCGCGCTCCGCAGGCGGCGAAACCGGTCAGGCACGGCGAGCACGACGGCCAGGTAGACCACCGCCTCAAGCGGCAGCCGCGCAAACGCCAGCAGTTCGACCTGCTCGAGGCGTTCGGGGGTGGTGAGGGCACCGAACACCAGCAGCGCAGCGAGCGCGGAGAACAGCCCGGCGAGCACCCGCGCGCGCGGGCGTTGAACCGTGGGCACGGTTGCTCCGTTCACATGGACCAAGGAGGCAGGTACACGTGGACGAACGAGGACAGGCCGGCTCCGGTTCACCCGCGGCCGCGGCGTTCTGGCTCCGCGAGCCGGGCGTCGGCGAGATCCGTCCCGTCTCCCTGCCCACGCCCGGCCCGGGCGACGTCCTGGTCCGGACGTTGCGCTCCGCGGTCAGCCGAGGCACCGAGGCGCTGGTCTTCGCCGGCCAGGTGCCGGAGGGCCAGTACGACGCGATGCGGGCGCCGTTCCAGGAGGGCGGCTTCCCGGGCCCGGTGAAGTACGGCTACCTCAACGTCGGCGTCGTGGAGGCCGGGCCGCTCGGTCTGGTGGGCCGCACCGTGTTCTGTCTGCACCCGCACCAGACGGCGTACGTCGTGCCCGCGGCGGCGGTTACCGTGGTGCCGGCGGACGTGCCGGCGGCCCGGGCGGTCCTCACCGGCCTGGTCGAGACGGCCGTCAACGCGCTCTGGGACGCCGGGCCGCTTCTTGGTGACCGGGTGGCGGTCGTCGGCGCCGGCACCCTGGGCTGCTGCGTGGCCCGGTTGGTCGCACGGATCCCGGGGGTGGAGGTGACCCTGGTCGACGTCGCCCCCGCCCGGGCCGGGGTCGCATCGGCGCTCGCGGTCGACTTCGCCCTGCCGGACCGGGCTCCGCCGGACCGGGACCTCGTCTTCCACGCCAGCGCCACCTCAGCGGGACTGCAGCGGTCGCTGGACCTGCTCGCCCCGGAGGGCACGGTCGTCGAGCTCAGCTGGTACGGCGACCACGCGACGACGCTCGCCCTCGGCGCCGCATTCCACTCCCACCGGCTCACGATCCGGGCCAGCCAGGTCGGCGCGGTGGCGGCGTCCCGGCGCGGGCGACGGACCACGGCCGACCGGCTCCGGCTCGCCCTCGACCTGCTCCGCGACCCGGCCTTCGATGCGCTGCTGACCGGGGAGTCACCGTTCGCCGAGCTCCCGGCGGTGCTGCCCCGCCTGGTCAGCGGCGACCTGCCGGCGCTGTGCCACTCGGTGACCTACGACGGGGAGGTGCCATGTTCAGCGTGACCGTCCGCGACCACATGCTGGTCGCGCACAGCCTGCGCGGGGAGGTCTTCGGGCCGGCGCAGGCGCTGCACGGGGCGACGTACGTCGTGGACGCCACCTTCCGGGGCGCGACGCTGGACGACGACGGGATCCTGGTGGACCTCGCCCGGGCCGCCGACGAGCTGCACGCCGTGCTCGCGGGGCTGACCCACCGCAACCTCGACGAGGTGGCGGAGCTGACCGGGCAGAACACCACCACCGAGGTGCTGGCCCGGTACGTCGCCAACCGGCTCGCCACGCGGCTCCGCGACGGGGCGCTCGGCCAGGCGCCTTGGGTGACCGGTCTGGCCGTCACCCTGCACGAGTCCCACGTGGCCCAGGCGACATACGAGAGGGAGCTGTGAGCCCGGGGCGCACGGTCGACCTCGTGGTCCCGGCGGGGATCGACGATCCGCTGCGCCCCAGCGGCGGCAACACCTACGACGGCCGGCTCCGCGAGGAGCTGGCCGCGGCCGGATGGGCGGTGCGCACCCAGGAGGTGACCGGGGACTGGCCGTGGGCCGACGTGGCGTCGCGGGAGGCACTGGCCGGCGCCCTGGAGGCCGTGCCCGACGGTGCGGTGGTCCTCGTGGACGGCCTGGTCGCCTCGACCTCCCCCGAGGCACTACTGCCCGCGACCCGACGGCTGCGGACCGTGGTCCTGATGCACCTGCCGGTCGGGGTGTCCGCCGACGACGACGACCGCGAGCGCGAGGCCGCGGTGGTCCGGGCGGCGGCCGCGGTGGTGACCACCAGCGGGTGGACCCGCCGCTGGTTGCTCGACGCCTACCGGCTGGACCCGGCGCGGGTCCACGTCGCCCGGCCGGGCGTCGACCCCGCCCGCCCCGCGGTCGGGAGCGCCGACGGCGCGAACCTGCTCTGCGTCGGGGCGGTGACCCCGGCGAAGGGCCAGGACGCGCTGGTGGCCGCCCTCTCCGGCCTCGCCGACCGGGAGTGGCGGTGCACTTGTGTCGGGCCGCTGGACCGGTCGCCGGGCTTCATCGAGCGACTGCGACGGGCGATCCGGACCGCCAGGCTCGAGGACCGGGTGCGGCTGACCGGGCCGCGCGCCGGGGCCGACCTCGCCGCGGCGTACGCCGCGGCCGATGTGCTGGTGCTGGCCAGCCGCACCGAGACCTATGGCATGGTCGTCACCGAGGCCCTGGCCTGCGGTCTGCCGGTCCTGACCTGGGACGTGGGCGGGCTCTCCGAGGCGCTCGGGGAGACCGCGGACGGGTCCCGGCCCGGGGTGCTGGTGCCGGCCGGTGACGTCGCCGCGCTCGCCGGGGCCGTACGCCGCTGGCTGGACGACGCCGACCTGCGCCGGCGGCTCCGGGCCGCAGCGGCCGAGCGGCGCCGTACCGGACTGACCGGGTGGCCGGAACCGCCGGCCGGGTCGTGCGGGTCCTGGAGCTGGTGGCCGCATGACCCTGCTCTCGTGGCGTACCGCCTGCTGGGTGATCGGAGCCTCGGTCCTGGGGCTGGTGCTGTGGTCGACCGGGCTCGACCCGTTCGTCGCGGGCATCCGCTCGTTGGACCTGCCGGCGCTGGCCCTGGGCGCGGCCATCGCCGTGCCGGTCACCGTTGCGTGCGCCTGGCGCTGGCGGCTGGTCGCGACGGGCCTCGGGGTGGGCGTCGAGCCGGCCGCCGCGGTGACGTCGTGTTATCGGGCGCAGTTCCTCAACACGGTCCTGCCCGGCGGAGTCCTCGGCGACGTGCACCGCGGGGTGCGGCACGGCCGGCTCGCCGGCGACACCGGCCGCGGCCTGCGTGCGGTGGTCTGGGAGCGGACCGCGGGCCAGGTGGTGCAGGCGGTGATCGCGGTGGGGCTGCTGCTGGTCCTGCCGTCGCCGGTGCGGGGGCTGGTGGGGTGGCTGCTGGTGGCGCTCGTGGCCGGCGTCGGGGTGGCGGTGCTGGTGCGCGCGGTCCGGGAGGACCTGCGGCACGGCGTTCTGGCCCGGACCGCCTGGCCGGGGGTGGTCGTCGCGTCCGCGGTCGCGGTGGCGGGCCACCTGGCGACGTACGTCGTCGCCGCGCGGGCGGTCGGGGTCACCGCTTCCTTCGCCACGCTGCTGCCGCTCGCCGTGGTGGTGCTGGTGGCGGCCGGGCTGCCGACCAACGTCGCCGGGTGGGGGCCTCGTGAGGGCGTCGCGGCATGGGTGTTCGCGGCGGCCGGGCTCGGTGCTGGGCAGGGGGTCGCGACGGCGGTGGCATACGGCGCGATCGTCGCCGTCGCCAGCCTGCCGGGCGCGGTCGTGATGGTGCTGGGATCGGCCCGGCGCCGCGTCGTACCGGCCGCGGTGGCCGGAGAGGGAGGGGTCCATGCCTGAGCGTCCGTACACGATCCTCAGCTGCGGGATCTCGCTGGATGGGTACCTCGACGCAGCCACTCCCGAGCGGCTGGTGCTGTCCAACGAGGCGGACCTGCGGCGCGTGGACGCCGTGCGCGCCGAGTCCGACGCGATCCTGGTCGGGGCGGCCACCGTCCGCAACGACAACCCGCGGTTGCTGGTGCGGAGGCCGGAGTTGCGCGAGGAACGGCGGCGGCGCGGGCTCGGGGAGTCGCCAACGAAGGTGACCGTCACCGAGGGCGGCTGCCTGGACCGGGGCAACAGTTTCTTCACCACCGGCGACGGCCAGAAGCTCGTGTACTGCGCGAGCGCGGCCGCCGCGCGGGTGCGTCGCGGTCTCGCCGGCGTGGCGACCGTGATCGACGCGGGGCGGCCGGTCGACCTCGCAGACGTGGTCGGGGACTTACGGGGCCGAGGGGTGCGGCGGCTGATGGTGGAGGGCGGGGGCCGGATCCACACCCAGTTCCTGACCCGCGACCTCGCCGACGAGCTTCACCTCGTGGTGGCGCCGTTCTTCGTCGGGGACGCCAGGGCGCACCGGTTCGTCGGCTCGGGTGTTTTCCCGTGGAACCCCGGGCACCGGGCCCACCTCGCGGAGGTGCGGCAGATCGGCGACGTGGTGCTGCTGCGCTACGCGCTGTCCTCACGATTCGCCGGGGTGGTGTGATGCCACGGGTCGCCGCTGCCACGGTGCGTCAGCAGGTCGGGCTGCCACTGCGGCTGACGGATGACGTCGACGTCGATGCCCGGATCTTCACTTTCGACGGGCTCGGCGACAGCTGCGAGCACGTCGTGCTGGCGCTGGGTGACCGGGCCCGGTCACCCGTGCCAGAGACCCCGGCGGTGCCGCTGGTCCGGCTGCACAGCGAGTGCCTGACCGGGGACGTCCTCGGTAGCGAGCGCTGCGACTGCGGCCCGCAGCTCCAGGAATCGCTGGTCCGGATCCACGACGCCGGCGGCTACCTGGTCTACCTGCGCCAGGAGGGGCGGGGGATCGGGCTCTACAACAAGATCGACGCCTACGCCCTGCAGGACCTCGGCCTCGACACCTACGAGGCGAACCAGGCGCTGGGCTTCGGCGTGGACGAGCGGACCTACGCTGTGGCGGCCCGGATGCTGCTCGCGCTCGGCGTCGACCGGGTCGACCTGCTCACCAACAACCCCGACAAGGGGACAGAGCTGGCGGCCGCCGGGGTCCACGTCGACCGCCGCCTGCCCACCGGGCTGCACCTGTCCCCGGTCAACAGGCCATACCTGGCGTCCAAGGCCCGTCGCGGTCACCAGCTGATCGGCGACCTCGGTCGCGGGGCATAGCTCGTCGAAATTCGGCATGTCTCCGCGAACTGCTGCGGTCACTCTCGTCCAGCAGTCCGGTGGCATTCTCGCACTGGGCAACGACGGGCCGGGTCTGTCCGAGAGAGACACACATGCGGCCTCGCCTGCCAACAGTCAGCGAGGATCCGACCAGCCGCCCGCGGATTTGATCCGTCGCCATAGAAATGTCCGGCTCTCCGCCCAGCTGATCGATGGGAGCAAGGACAACTCAGCGAGTGGGCGGCGAACGTCGCCAGGGTCTGCTAGCTAGCCTGTCGGCGTGCCGCGCCGACCGGAGGGCGCTTGTGCGATCTTGCTCGCCATCTCGACGGCTTTCTGGGCGATGCGCAGGGCATCCTCGGTGGTCACTTTCACCGTCTCGGCCACCTCGTGAGCCTGCTGACTAGTCTCCGAACCCTCAGCGTCCTCAGGATGGCTGCCGACTACATTGGCCACCTTGCGTGCCAGCGCGGGGATGACGTGGACCCGCATCTGGCTGCGGTAGGTGGACAGGGTCTTCCAACGTGCGGTCATCGGCAGCACGGACTCCACGTCGCGCAGCTCCGCCTTGGTGCGACGCTGGAGGTGCTTGCGTTCCGTGGTCCCGTCGGGGCGGCGGCCCATGGTCACCCGGGCGTGTCAGTGACCGTCGGCACCGCGGTAGAGCGTCGACGTGGCGACCGGCTTGCGCGCCCTACCCATCGCCAGCATCCCGCAACTGGGCAACGAAGCGTTCGAGCTCGAGGCGCTCGATACGCACGGAGCGACCGAGATGGACCACGCGCAGCCGACGGCTCGCGACGTGGCGCTCGACGCTGCGACGGGCACAGCGCAGCTGTCGGGCCACCTCGTCAAGGGTGAGCAGCATGGTGTCGGCCGCGGTCGTGGTCAGGGTGCTGGGGTGGGTGGTGGTCTCCATGTGGCACCAAGGTGCGAACTGGCGCCCCGGCCGATCACCGCAACGGAGGGACGCGGGGGGACGCCGCCCGAGTTCGGGTGGACGGGGCGGGGGGACACGACCTAAGACGCCCACTCGCGACACCCGAGACGCTGACAATTTCTGGGCCGGTTTCTGAGCCGGAGGGAGGCTCCTATCCGATCGTGAAGCTGCCCTCGGAAACCTGTTTGCCCAGGTCATGCGGTGCACCGATCTTGCGCGCCCGAAGGGATTCGAACCCCTAACCTTCTGATCCGTATGGTGGTGAAAGCCCGCCCGGTGCCGTCCCGACGACGCAACCAGACGACACCCACCTGACAGCAAAGTAGCAGGTCCCCCCGGCAGTTCGCATCCGTGGCGGCTCGGGTCGGCCCCGCGTCCGGAGGGGTCGTCTCGCCAGGCGTTTTCAGGGGCTAGTGAGCCGTATTCGGGCCGCGCGAGCGCGAGGCCAGCATGCGTCGCCATGATGAGGAGCAGGAGACGTCGCAGGTGCTGCCGCCTACCATGGGGGCATGAGCGCGGTCGGGGCAGTCGCAGAGCGTCTCCGCGAGGTGTGCGAGCGCTACGGCGTGGCACGCCTGGAGGTGTTCGGCTCGGTCAGCCGCGGCGAGGCCGGTCCCGACAGCGACATCGACCTGCTCTACGAGCTCCACCCCGGGGTACGCCTCGGCTTCGGGTTCTTCGACCTTGAGGACGAGTTGGCCGACGTCTTCGGCAGGCCGGTCGACCTGGTCTCCCGGCACGCGATCAACAAGCACCTGCGCGCGCAGGTGCTTCACGACGCCCAGCCTCTCTATGCGGCGTGAGCTGCTGCTCCTGCGGGAGATGATCGAGGCCGCCCGCATCCGGGAAGTGATCGGCGATCTCGACGCCGCCGGCCTGGGGGCCGACGTGCTGCGCCGCGAGGCGGTGTTGTGGAACTACACCGTCCTGGGTGAGGCGTCGAGCCAGGTCCCCCTGGAGCTCAAGGAAGCCCATTCCGAGATCGGATGGGCACAAGCCATCCGATTGCGCAACCGGATCGTCCACGGCTACTGAAACGTCGACCTCCACATCCTCCACGACACCGCCAGGGAGGACCTCCCCAGGATGGTCGGCCAACTCCACGACGTCCTCGCCCAGCTGGAGGCGCCCGCCCAAGGAGAACGGCGAGGTCCGCATAGGCCAAGGTGAAGCGCACAGGACCGATCGACGGCAGTGACCATTCGCGGCTAAGACGCAGGTGTGGCGGCACCTGATAGCGCGTGGCGAGCTGCCTGCCTGTTCGGGGTCTTCAACACACCCGTGAGCGGCTCGAGTAGCGCTGGGGGATCTCGAGAAACCGCCTGAACTCACCTCATTGCCTATGCGAGGTCCGGCTCAGAACCGTGGCTCTTCAACTGCGCCCCCACGGAGTCGGGGCGAGGCAGCAGCACGACACAGGTGGCGGGAGACTGGCAACCGAGGACCGGTCCCTGGCTCACATCACTCGGTCAAGCCCCTGGACGTGGTGTAACGGCTGATCCTTCGAATCTGTTGGTCAGAAGGGTGGTTGTCCGGGTTCCGGGGTTGTCGGTTCGTTCGTGATGGGCCTCCATTCGTCGATGTCTTCGGGCATGGGTGCGGGGTTGCCGTGCTCGTCGAAGAAGCCGGGCTCGAGGTCGCCGGTGGCGATCATCGCGAGGTAAGTCTGGCGGTCTGCGAGGGGATCGGGGTGGCCGGTCATGCTGCGGCTCCGTCCAGCTGGGTCGCGCCGGGCAGCTCGGGAGGGGTCGAGGTCGTGGAGGTGGTGGTGGTGTCGACGGCGCGGGCGCGGGCCAGGACGTCGAGGGAGAGGTAGCGGCGGCCCTCGACCCAGTCGTCGTGCTGCTCGGCGAGGACGGCGCCGACCAGCCGGGTCACGGAGTCACGGTTGGGGAAGATCCCGACGACGTCGGTCCGCCTGCGGATCTCCTTGTTGAGCCGCTCGTTGGGGTTGTTGGACCAGATCTGCCTCCACACCTGCTTGGGGAAGGCGGTGAAGGCGAGGACGTCGGCGCGGGCGGTATCGAGGTGCTCGGCGACCTCGGGCAGCTTCTGGGCCACGGAGTCGAGCAGCTTGTCGAACTGGGCGTGCACCGCCTCGGCGTCGGGCTGGTCGTAGACGCTGTGCAGCATTGCCTTCACCGCCGGCCAGGTGGACTTCGGCGCCACCGACATCAAGTTCGCCGCGTAGTGCGTCTTATGCCGACGTCGGCATAAGACGCATTATGCCGACCTCCGGATTATGCCGATGTGGTCGCTGATGCCGTTGCGGGGCGGGGGTTCTGCGCTGGCCAGGTCGGCATAATCAGAGCCCTTCGAGCCAGGCGAGCAACGTGTCGGGGGGCAGGTATCTGCCGCGCCGGCTGTTCGGCGGCCGGGTCCTGGAGAGCGCCTTCTCCTTGAGGGTCATGTCGGCGTGAAGGTAGATCTGCGTGGTCTCGACGCTGACGTGGCCCAGCCAGAGGGCGATGACGCTGGTGTCGACGCCGGCGTGGAGGAGACGCATCGCGGTGGTGTGTCGCAGGACGTGTGCGGTGACGGTCTTGTCGTGCAGCGACGGACAGTGCTGGGCCGCCAGGGTGGCGTAGTGGCTGATCCGCCGCTCGATGGCGTCACGGCTCAGTGGCCCGGCCGTGACGACTGGGGAACAGTGGCTGGGTTGGGTCGGTGGGGTGCTCGGCCAGCCAGTCGCGCAGCACGACGCGGGTGCCGGTGGTCAGCGGTGTGGTCCGGTCCTTGCGGCCCTTGCCGTGACACACGACGTGGGCACCAGCGCCCAGGTGCAGGTCGGCTGTGGTCAGCGCGATCAGCTCGGAGATGCGTAGCCCGGTCTGCACGGCGAGAAGCAGCATCGCGTGGTCACGTCGCCCGGTCCAGGTGACCTGGTCGCAGGCGGCGAGGAGGGCTTCGACTTCGTCGTCGTCGAGGTAGGAGACCATTGCCCTGTCGAAGCGCTTGGGTGGTATCGCCAGGACCCGGGAGATCGATTGGGCATGTTCGGGGTGGGCCAGTGCGGCGTAGCGGAACAGGGAGTGGATCGCGGCCAGCCGGGCGTTGCGGGTTCTGATGCTGTTGCCGCGGTCGTGTTCGAGGTGGTCCAGGAACGCCGCGATCAGGGGCGCGTCGAGCTTCTCGAGGTCCAACGTCGAGGGCGGGGTTGCGGTGCGCGTTGCGGCGAAGGTCAGCAGCATCCGCCAGGTGTCGCGGTAGCCGGCGATGGTGTGCGGGCTGGCGTTGCGCTGTCGGGTCAGCCGGTCGGTGAAGAACGCCTGCAGGGTCGGCGCGAAGGCGGTCATGGCCGACCTGCCAGGTGCTCTTCGAGTCGGAGGCCCGCGACCCTCATCAGCTCCGGGGACGCCGAGAGATACCAGTAGGTGTTGCCCGGGTCGGTGTGTCCCAGCCAGGTCGACAGCAGCGTCAGTCGCCTCTGCGCGTCCTGGCCGGTGCTGTAGGCGTCGATCATCGCCTGGACGGCGAAGGAGTGCCTCAGATCGTGGATCCGGGGTCGGCATGAGGTCGATCTCGGGGTGAGCCCCGCCAGCGCCACCAGTCGGTGGAAGGTGTGCTGGACGTTGCAGTAGAGCAGCCTGGTCCCGGCTGCGGAGACGAAGAACGCGGCGGTGTCGGTCGACGGTGCGGCCTGGTCTCGCAGCCGCTGATACCGCTTCAGCGCGGCCAGCGTGGTCGGGTCCAGCCACAGCTCTCGGGTCTTGTTGAACTTGCCGCTGCGCACCAGCAGCCGCCCGGTGCTGTGGTCGATGTCGGTGCGGTCCAGCGCGATCGCCTCGCCGACCCGCATCCCAGTGACGGCCAACAGCCCGATCAGGGTGGCCAGCGTGGCGCGCCGCAGCGGCGTGCGCAGCGAGCTCGCGGCGCTCATCAGCGCGGTGACCTCGACTTGGGAGTACAGGTACGGAGTTGCGCGCTGCGGCCGTTGCGGCAGCAGCGCGGTCGCCGGGACCTCGTGTGCCGGGTCCAGGGCGTGGAGGTAGGTGGCGAATCCGCGGACCACCGAGAGCCGGTAGCCCCACCAGTTCGACGCGCCGTTGCGCGGCAGCTGGGCCCACTCCAGGGCGGCGGCGACAGTCACCACCTCCTGCTCGGTGGCCTCCAGATGAGTCAGGAACTGGTTCAGGAGCTTCTCCGGCCGGTCCAGCCGGTAGCCCAGGGCACGGCGCAACGCGAGGTAGTCGCCCAGCGCGTCGCGCAGCGGCCCGGTCACGACACCCCACCGTTCGTCTCGGTCGGCCAGGGCCGAGCCAAGACCGCGAGGGCGTCTTGATCGACCTTGGCGTAGATCGCGGTGGTGATCGGCGACCGGTGGCGCAGCACCTGTCCGACCTCGACCAGCGGGGTGCCCGCTCGCAGCATGGCCGTGGCCGCGCTGTGCCGCAGCTGATGGGCATGCACGTGGCCCAGCCCGGCGCGTTGCCCGGCAGCGTTGACGACGTTGCCGACACCGCCCGCGGTGAGCACCCGATGGGGGGCGTGAACCCGGACGAAAACGCTGCGACCCGCTGCGGAGGCCGGACGCCCGCGGCGCAGGTAGGCCGCGATCGCCGCGCCGACGTCGGCGGGAAGCGGCAGGCTCTCCCCGCGGTTTCCCTTCCCGACGACATGGAACTGCCCGGCGCGCCAGTCGATGTCGTCCAGGCCGAGACCGGCAACCTCTCCTGACCGGAGCCCCAGACGGGCCAACAGCAGCACGATCGCGTAGTCCCGTCGACCCGTCGGCCGGCGCCGGTCGCATGAGGCCAGTAGTGCCCGCAGCTGCGGCGCCGTCAAGGCCTGCGGCAGGCCGGACAGCTTCCAGCCCGCCACCGCGGGAACCGCTGAGGCCAGCGACCCCTCGACGACGCCGGCCAGGTGCAGCCAGTCGAGCAAGGACCGGGTCGAGGTGACGATCAGCTTCGCCGAGCCGGTCGCCCGCCCCGGGCACGTCGCCAGCACGAACCCGATGACCTCAGCAGCGGTCAACCCAACCAGGTCCAGCTCCTCACCGCGGAGCCTGCCCGCCAGGAAAGGCCGCGCCAGGTGCACGTAGCCCTCGACCGTCCCGGAACGCAGACCCCGCTCACCGAGCAGGTAGTCGCGGTAGTCGCCGAGCAGCGCCTCCACCGCGTCGAGCTCGGACGGCGGCTCGGCCGGACGCACGTTCAGCGGCGCAAGGTAGCCGAGCAGAGGCCGCATCGCCTTCGCCGACAGGTACAACACGTAGCCGCTCGCGCGGCGCTCGCTCAGGTACCGCTGGATCGTCGCGTCGTCGAGGTCGGGCACGCCCAGCCCCTCGGTCACCAACCAGCGATCCAGATGGGTAACGAAGCAGATGTGCTGCTCCGCCGAGCTTCGTGTGTAGCCCTGCTCCAGCAGCTCGGCGGCGAACCCGGCGACGTACGGAGCCAACGGCCCCTCGACGATCGACCGCATCACCTTGACCATGACGCTCTCCTCTCTCCTTCACGGAGAGACCAGCGTCAAACAGCCCAGCGGATTATGCCGACCTGGCCAGCGCAGAACCCCCGCCCCGCAACGGCATCAGCGACCACATCGGCATAATCCGGAGGTCGGCATAATGGGTCCGACAGCGCTGCCAGGCCGCGCCGGGCAGGTTCGCCGCGATCGCCTCGACCAGGCCGGCGTGGGCGTCGCGGGTGACCAGCTTGACCGCCGGTCAGGCCGCGGGCGACCAGGTCGGCGAGGAACGTGTTCCAGGCCTCCTTGGTCTCGCTGGTGGTGACCTTGACGCCGAGCACCTCTCGGTGCCCGTCGGCGTTGACACCGGTGGCGACCAGCACCACGGCGTTGACCACCCGGCCGTGCTCGCGGACCTTCATCGTCAACGCGTCCGCGGCTACGAACGTGAACGGTCCGGCCTCGCCCAGCGGCCGGGTGCGGAACGCGGCCACCTGCTCGTCGAGGTCTTCAGCCATCCGGGAGACCTGCGACTTGATCAGCGAAGTGATGCCCAAGGTCTGCACGAGCTTGTCCATCCGCCGGGTGGAGACCCCGAGCAGGTAGCAGGTCGCGACCACGCTGATCAGCGCCGCTCGGCCCGCTTGCGGCGCTCCAGCAGCCACTCGGGGAAGTAGGAGCCCTGCCGCAGCTTCGGGATCGCCACGTCGAGGGTCCCGGTCCGGGTGTCCAGCTCCCGGTGCCGGTAGCCGTTGCGGGAGTTCACCCGGTCCGCCGATGCTGACGCCGTACTCGGCGCCGCAGACCGCGTCGGCCTCGGCCGAGAGCAGCGCGTTGATCACCGTCGAGAGCAGGTGACGCATCAAGTCCGGCGACGCCTCGGACAGTCCCTTCTCCAGCAGGGCAGCAGGGTTGAGAATGTGCGGAGCGGTCATCGTGATGGTTCCTTTCGAGAGTGCTGTGGGACGTTCACTCGAAGGATCACGCGGTGGCCGCGTCTTCGTCCGGCGACATGCCGGGAACGAGCACAGCGACCGCGTTACACCACTATCGGGGACTCAACTCATCACTCGCCCACCGTTGACGGTGATCCGCTGACCGGTGATGAACCAGGATGGTGCATGACCAGTCCCGACCGCCCTCGAAGCCCATGCCAGCCACACCCCTGCCAGCTCCAACTCGGCTGCCGGACTCGGTGCTGGCCCTCCCGGGGTTCGACGAGTACCTGCTCGGCTACAAGAACCGGACGCTCATGGTCGACCCCGCGCACGCGCAGGCGATCATCCCGGGGGGCAATGGGGTCTTCCAGGCCACCATCGTTCGCGCGGGGCGCGTCATCGGGACCTGGACCCGGTCCAGCAGCACGGCCCGGACAGTCGTCGCTGTCGTCGCGCTCAAGCCGCTGCGCCCGCGCGACCGCCGTGAGGTAGAGGCCGCGTTCGAGCGCTACGCACACTTCGTCGACACCCCGGTCGAGGTGCGTTGGCGCTAGGCAACCTCCGGTTCGACGCCGCCAGCCGACATCCTTCCCCCGCGTCTTCACTGCAAGGAGGGGGGTACGGGCACGACGTCCCAACGCCCGAGTGGTCGACTTGGATAGCGCGGTGCCGGGACCTTTGGTCGGGCCTCGCCCTCGTATCACTACGCAGTGTGCTCGCTTCTTCTTGGAGCAGGGCCACACAGTGGGAGGGCGACATGGCTTCGACACCGACGGGTGGCGGCGGCTCCGGGCGGCGGGAGTCGCTCGCGATCTTCGTGGCGATGCTCGGCATCCTCGGCAGCGTCGCGACGCTGATCATCAGCGACGTCATGGACGACTCGCGCCGGGCCCGCCAGGAGGAGGAGGCGGCCCTGGTCCAGCTCGACCGGGCGATCATCGGCTGGGAGAAGCGTGCCGTCGACCCCACCCTGCGGGCCATCGCCGACCAGTGGCAGCTCGGAGACCGCGCCCGGAAGCTCGACGACACGGAGCGCGAGCAGCTCGCTGCCGGTGATTGGAGGCACGGCTGGGACAGCATCGTGTCGCAGATGTCCACCGCCGAAGAGCAGTTCGAGAACGTCCGCGAGGCACACGACGCCGCCCTGCGTGAGACCGAGGGCGGCAACTACGACGCGGTCAAGACCTACTACGAGTCCGCGCTGGTGCGGTTGCAGGCGATCTTCTACGCGAGGAACCTCGTGCCAGACCGGGTCGCCGGCCGGCCCACGACGGCCGAGGCCCGAGCCATCAAGGACTTCCGGGACGAGCTGAACATCCGCTACCGCTTCTCGATCTACAAGGACGTGAAGAAGCTGACCTGCCCGGAGCACGGGACGCCCCTGAACCAGCTCGAGCCGGCGCCGTACGCGAAGGCCATGAGCCATTCGATCGACTGTCTCGAGGGCTCGCACTTCTGGTTCGCCGACGCCATCCGCTCGACCGTCCAGGAGTGAGCTCCACCGGTCGTGCTCGCTAGGAGCCGCTGGAATAGGGGAAAGTCCCAATTCGTCACTCCGCCAGGCAGGGCAGGGCCACGACATCGCCACGCCCTAGTCGTGACCGGGCAGCGGCTAGAACCCAAGCGTGCGTTCCTGGCCTGCCGGGTCGTCGAGCCGGACCGTTGGTGTCGTCGCTGTGGCTGTGTGGGCGTCCCTCGCGACAGCGTCGTGCGCGAGCTGGCGCACGAGCCGTTCGGGTGGCGGCAGACGACGCTGCTGGTCACGGTGCGTCGTTACCGGTGCACGGGGCTGCGGGCACGTATGGCGCCAAGACATGACCAAGGCCGCCGAGCCTCGGGCACGACTGTCGCGTCGTGGGTTGCGGTGGGCACTGGAGGGGATCGTCCTGGCGCACTTCACCGTGTGGCCCGGGTTGCCGAGGGGCTCGGGGTCGGGTGGGGCACCTGGGTCGAGGCACTCGGCATGCCCGGCGCGCAGGTCGCCGCGGTCGACTACGCCCCCGCCGGGTGGCCCGAGGACGCGTGCTCGATCGTGCGGCGGGTCCGCGTCGACGCCATGGCGATCTCGGCCGACCCCCGCTCGCGGCGGCGGCGCACCATCGACAAGGACCAACTCGCCCTCGCGTTGGAGGGCACCGCGACCCACGCCTACGCGGTCTCCTTCATCGTGACCAACATCCCGGCCGACGACCGGCCCGGCGACACCAGCGGCAACGCCGAGTCGATCGCCGAGGTCGAGGCGTGGTTCCGGCGTCGCACCGACATCGAGGACCGGATCCGCGAGGCCAAGCTCGGCGCCGCGCTCCGCAAGCTGCCCTCCGGGTCCGCGACGCGACGGTCAATACCGTGTGGATGTGGGCTGCGCTCTCGCCGGGAACCTCTCGGTCCTGCTGCAAGCCGTCACCGGCCTCGACAAGGGTGGCCGTGCCCATGCCGCGCGGCTACGGCACGACCTGCTCTGCGTCCCGGCCCGCCTGATCCGGCACGGCCGGACCCTCACGCTGCGGCTGCCGCCCGGCGACCAACTGTTGCCGCTCGTGCTCCCCGGTTCCGAGACCTCGACACTAGCGGCGGGACGGCGTCATATCTTCTGGATGAAACGTCGGAGGGCCGATCACGCGATTATCGATGGTTCTCGGCGCGCAGGGAGGGTCCAGGCACGAACAGCGCACCGTGCCTCGTGGCTGTGCAGAAGTCCCAGGGTTGGTGATCCTGTCTGGTAGACCCGTTCGGTGAACGTGGGACCGTCTTCGACGAAGATCTCGACGATGGATCCGTCGAGGATCATCCGTACATTCACGGCGGTGTCACCCGGAGGGAAGTGGCCCACGGTCGGCCAGTGCTGACGAGTCCGCTCGTGGACGGTTCGGTGAAGCTCGGCAGTCCCGAGGTTGCTGTCCAGGTGAAGGAGTAGGTCGTCGAAGATCTGCAGCGTCACCTGACCGTCGCTGGAGGTGTCGACAAGCAGGTTGACGTCGAGAGGACGGGCAGGCATGGCCGCGTGCTGGTGTTGGGGGGTCAGCATGTGGCGGCTCGATTCCCCACGTAGGGCTGAGAGTTCGGTGAGCGGGCGACTTCGGAGCAGCCGGTCTCGGGTCAACCCGAGCTCTCGAGGAAGGGTGAGCGCACCGGCCCATCCGGCGTCGCTTATTGCCTGGGCCGGTCGGTCCTCCCATGTCCAGCCCCATAGAAGGATTCGGTCGCGGTCCAGCAGGACGGCGGGGGCGTAGAAGTCGTGACCGTGGTCGACGAGATCACCGGACTGAGGTGCGAAGTGAAGCCCTGTGCCAGCGGTGACGAGGTCCCCGACCAGGTAGACCACCCGGGTCAGGTGCGGTCCGCGGACCAGGGACACAATCAGGACCCAGTCGGACCCCATGCGGAAGAGCTGAGGGCATTCCCAGACGTCTCCGGCGGCCACACTATGGGCGATGTGGTCGGTGGCGTCGAGAAGCACGCCCAGGTAGGTCCACTGGTGGAGGTCGTTGCACTCGTAGAGCAGGATCATGGCTCGTCGACCGGGTTGTTCGCCGGCGCCGACGATGCCGTAGCGAACGCCGCCGTGGTTGAAGACGAACGGGTCGCGGAATCCGAGAAGCTGACGCGCGGCGGGTGCCTGGGCAGCGCGATCGTCTCGCTTGACCCAGGTGGTCAGGCGCTCGTCGGTGGAGGTCGCGGTGCAGATGCTCGCGGTGTCGGGCCCGGTTGTGGCCGCGGTATAGACGGCGGTGGCGACGTTGCCGTCGGCGACGACACAGCCGGACCAGCAGCCAGCGGCGTCTGCACCGTCGGGTGTTGGGGTGAGGGCGATCGGTTCATAATCCCAGACCAAGAGGTCAGGGCTGCTGGCGTGGCCCCAGCAGATCAGCTGGTGGATCGGGGCAACGGGGTTGTATTGGAAGAAAATGTGGTATCGGCCACGCCAGAGGACGGGTCCGTTGGGGTCGTTCATCCATCCAGTCGCGGGTCTAATGTGGTGAGTGGGCAGATTCTCCCTCTCGTCCAGATGTGCCGCGGCGGGCAGGTGAGTCATCGGCCGGGAGGTGAGGCACCGTTGACCATTCGGCGCAGCGGTGGAGCGGTGCTGCCGCGGGGTATCAGCCTGGTCGGCAGCACTGTGGAGGACGCCTGAGTTTCGGCGCGCAGCGCGTCGACGACGAGTCGGGCGGCCAGTTGGCCCTGCTTGAAGACGTCCTGGCTGACGGTGGTGAGATCCAGTTGCGCCGATAAGGGGTGGTCGTCGACTGCGATGACGGAGATGTCTTCAGGAACGCGCATCCCGGCGCGCCGGATGGTTCTGAGCGCGCCGAACGCGATTTCGTCGGAGTGGGCGAAGACCGCTGTCGGTGGTTCGAGCAAGCTCAGCAGGTCGGCCATGGCTTCGGCCCCAGCCTCCGCTCCCCACGGGACTCGGAGGAAGACGGTCGGATCGAGCCGGACACCGGCTGCTTCGAGTCCTTGGGTGTAGGCGAGAGCGCGCCCGTCCACGGGCCATTTGAGCTCATGGGGGTCGATCGCGTCGATCATGGCGATTCTGCGGTGTCCAAGGTGTAGCAGGTGATTGACCGCCTGCGCCCCGGCCTTGACGTCGTCGATGCTGACGTAGGGGTACGGCGCGTTTTGTCCTCCGGCCGCCACGATCTCTACGCCCATCAAGGACAGGCGTTTCTGCTCGGATTCGCTGACGGGAATTCCGATGACCAATACGGCGTCGACTTTGCGTCGAGCAGGCAGACGCCGGAAGAACGACTCACGGTTCTCCGGTTCGCCCACGTGGTAGAGCATGAGGTCCAGACCGGCGTTCCTGAGAACCGATTCGATTGCATCGAGCATCTCTCCGAAGAACCACCTGGACAGGTGCGGCACGACGACGGCCACCCGACCGGTGGACCCCCCGGAGAGGGCCGAGGCCTCTGGCGAGACCACATAGGACAGCTCCTCTGCAACCCGGAGCACGCGCTCGCGCGTCATAGGCGCCACCCCGGGGAGGTTGTTCAGCGCCCGTGACGTGGTGGCCATCGACACCCCGGCTGCGTTGGCGATATCGGCCATGTTGACTTGCCCGGGAGGGGGCAGCGAGCGCTCAGGTCGTGCACCGGCTCGCCGCGGTCGCCGCAGTCGCCGGCTGAGGGCATCTTGATGTGCCACGGCGAAGAGCCTAGCGCAGTGCGCTGCAAACGCTTCCATCCTTCTTGGTGTCACTTGCATCTGAGCGTCCATCGACGGGGGGACGTTTCTGGGGCCGACTGGTCTGGACACGCTCGCGTCAGTAGTTCGGCGGGCCCTTGACCCTCCTGAATGGCGTGGACAGGTTCGCGGAAACGTTTCCTGCAGCGGGAACGGCGCGAGTCTGGAGGGCGCCGCGAGCGACCAGGAACGTCGCCACCTGGAGCTCAAGGAAGCCCATCCCGAGATCGGATGGGCGCTAGCCATCCGATTGCGCAACCGGATCGTCACGGCTCCTGGAACGTCGACCTCTACATCCTCCACGACACCGCCACGGAGGACCTCTGAGGATGGCCAACTCCACGCCGTCCTCGCCCAGCGGTCAGCCCTATCGGCGGGTCCAATTGCGAGACACCGCGCGTGGTTCGCGGGCATCATCGGTGAGTCAAACTCGGGATCCTGTGCCGCGTCGGCGACGGACTACACTGATGACAAGTTTCGGCTTGTCTCGTGAGCTGACCTGGGACGACGCGCCGTTCGGCAATCGACAGACCGGCCTGGTGGGGCTGTCGTTGCCGTCAGGACTGCCGTCAAGCGGTTCGCACCACGGAGATCCGCGGGTCCGGTCAGTCGGAGCCGTGCACGATGAGGACGTCGCGGTGGCGCTCCACGAAGGAGGCGCCGGGTGAAGGCCGTCTCGATGTCGGCCATGCGACGATCGATGAGGGCGAGCAGATCCTCGTTGCGGATGTTGCCGGTGCTGATCAGCAGGAGCCGCGCGGGCGTTCCGGCGACGAGGTGGGAGTGCCGGAAGTCCGCGTCCTTCGTGACCACCAGGCGGAGCTCGGCGTCCGCCGCTGCCGCGATATGGACGTCGGGGGCGATCACTCCCTCGAGGAGGTCCTGGACGTGGACCGCGTCGTGTCCGGCGGCTGCCAGGTGCCTGGCCAGCTGGGGCGGCAGCTGCGCGGCGATGAGCAGCCTCACGAGCCGGGGAGCTGCTGGCGACCGCCGGTCGCGGCCGCACCGAACTCCAGGGCGGCCAGCACGTCCTCGCGCTCGAGGTAGGGATAGTCGGCCAGGACCTCCTCGAGCGTCATGCCGCCGGCCAGCAGCTCCAACAGGGTCTGGACCGGCATCCGCATGCCGCGCACCGTCGGCTTCCCGTGGCAGACCGCGGGGTCGACCGTGATGCGGGACAGGTGGCTGGTCCGGGCGGTCATCCCTCTCATCATGACGCAGGCTGCCAGCCGACCGCCCGGGTCCCGATCGGTGCGGGCTGCGCGGGTGGGAGGGCGGCTATCGACCCGGGTCGGGCCAGGCCCCGGGAGTCCGGATCTCCTCGACGTCGGCGCCCGCGTCGAGATAGTGTCGAGGGCGTCGGCGGCGTGCCGGTCGATCAGGGGCAGGGCGTAGGCGTACTCGCGCAGCGTGGTGGCTTCGTCGGCGTGGCCGAGCCGGGCCTGTGCCTGGAGGATCTCGCTGCGAGCGACCAGGAACGTCGCCACTTGGTGGCGCAAGCGGTGCGGGGTGGCGTGGGCCACCCCGGCAGCGTCGCGGAGGTCTGCGAACCGGTGGTTCCAGCGCTCCGCTGGTGAGCCGTCTGGTGTGCAGCAGGTCGGCGGTGAACAGCCACGGCCCGAGCTCGCGCTGACGATCCACGGCATGATCGCGCCACTCCTCGTCCAGGGTGGCCCACAGCCGTGCGGTTCCGGAGCCGACGGTGAGGGCTCGACCGTGACCGGACTTGGGTGCGGTGAGCTGCCCGGCGGACTCGGCTCGCTGGATGCGCAGGACCCGCCCGTCGAGGTCGTCACGGCGCAGGCAGGACAGCTCGCCGCGGCGGGCGCCGGTGTCCGCGGCGAGCCTGACCAGGAGCAGGTCCGCGCCGCACCGGTGGCGGTGAGGGGGCGGGGCCGGGTTCGCGATGGCCTCGAGCAGCCGGGTCTCGGCGGTGGTCAGCAGGTGGTGCGGCTCGGCGTGCTGAAGGGGCGACGAGGGGGGACTCGTCCGGGTCCGCGTATGTACCGCAGCGGGTGGCTCTCGACGAGGCGCCCGGAGTGGGCCCAGCTCAGGGCGGAGCGAAGCACCCGGAAGCGGCCCGCGAGCACGGCGGGCGTGGCGCCGTCGGCGCGCCGCCGGTCCATGGTGGCGCGCATCGCGGCGGGGGTGAGGTGATGGGCAGCACCCCCCCAGCTGGTCGCCGGTCAGGAACCGGGCGGAGGAGCGATAGCCGACGCGGGTGGAGGGCCTCCAGGGGTGCTCGGCCTCCAGCCACCGGGTCAGGACCTCGGCCAGCGTGATCAGCGGAGGCGTCGGTGGGCCCGGAACGCGGCGACGCGTGGCGACCAGGTCGGCCATCGCCGCCTGCGCCTCGGCGCTGGTGCCGAGCACGGTCACCGAACGCTGCCGAGACCGGCGCTCGAGTCGGTGGTCCGGACGCGGAGCTCGAAGGTCCTCGGCCTGCGCTGCTGGATGCTGCCCGTGCCGTATGCGCGTCGGGCTCCCGGTCGGACGGGCTCGGTCGAGGCGAGGGGAACGGTCATGCCTCGGTCTGGAGCCGACAAGTAGAGCCGGTCGGTTTTAGGGCCGCGTTGAGGGATGAGGGCGGCGCCAGGATCCCGTCGCGGCGGGCCACGACGGGAAACACCAGGTCAGGAGGGGTGTAGGGGCGAGTGAGAGTGGGCGCGCCCGAAGGGATTCGAACCCCTAACCTTCTGATCCGTAGGGTGGTGACATTTGTCCGTTTCCGCGTGTCTCTTGGCCTGGCCTTTGGCGGACGCCTGTTCGGCAATCGGCAGACCGGTCTCGTGGCGCTGCCGTTGCCGTCAGGACTGCAGTCAGGCGGTTCGCGCGACGGAGAGCCGGGTCCGGTCAGTCGCGGATCTCCTGGGGCAGCTGGGTTTGGCAGGTGTCGGAAGGTCCAGTCAGTCCGCAACACCTACGACCGTTCATGCGTGAAGACGTGCTCCAGACGCTCTCTACCCCCCGCTCAAACAGCCTCGACCCGATCTGCTCACCGACGCGGCGACGCGCCGGGTGGAGGTCCAGCGGGCGACCGCACGACACCGCGTGTTGTCATCACGACCGGCTGCGGCTGTCGCCGGAGGCCCGACTACTTCAGGTCCTCTGCGGGGTGGACCGCTCCAGCCTCGATGAAGGTCCACGGTAAACTCAGCACCACGAAGCCCGAGATAAGCAATGCGAGCGGCCAGCCGGTTTCGGGATCATGCGCGAGCGCACCGCTCCCGAGCGCGATCAGCACGGCACCAACACTGCCCAAGAACCCGTACAGGAATTCTTTGCGCGTGCCACCTTCCATTTGATGCATCAGTCCGATGCGCGCCGGGCCAATCGTTTGCTCAAGCAGGTACTGGCGGGCGACCCTCTGCCGTTCGAGCACAAGACGGAGTGCGCGTCGGTTGGAAAGCCCGACCGCCACAATCGCGAAGAAGCCGAACGTCCACGACTCGCGCGAGAGCCCTTGCTGCCAGACCATAAAGCCGAGAGCGATTGGCGCACCGAGGAGCCACACGACGGCTTCGGCGAATCGCCATCCCGGCACGAGCCAACCCGCAATGAGTCGCGCGACGGCTACGTCGTGAATCGAGGTAAGCACAACCGCCCGATTGCCTCCCTCAAATTCTTTGAGAGCTTTGGTGGTCTCGACAGTCTTGCGCAGGCGGGCCCTCAGGGTGAGTTGCTCGATGGTGACTACAAGACCAACCGCGGAGGCGACCACGGCGAGCGCCGCCCCCGCTGTCGTCAGCAGGCTCGTCAACTGTTCGCCTGGGTTGTAGCCGAACCTCGTCGTGCCCTGCGCGCCTCGCGCATTGTCCGATTCTGCTCGGGCTGAGCGCAAAGGACGAGCACGGCCTCCATGTCATCGATGCTATCCGCGCCGGCGACCATCCCCGCGACCAGCGCCGCTCATTTGCCTCGGCGTACGCCGAGTCCTCACCCGCCAGCGTAAGGAGGTCAGTGACGAAGCCGCGCAGCCCGCACCGCTCGGCCAGCGCGATCACCGGAGCCGTGCCCGAGCAGGACACGAAGTTGGGGTTCGAGTCGTCGAAGACCGGGGTGATCGCAAGCGACACTCGCATGTACGACATTCGTCACCACGCGCTGCTACACCGATCCAGTCGGTGGGTCCAGGCTCCCGAGACGGGCGCAGCCTAGTGGCTCTGTAGTCGGCCGACGCTCGCCGTGGACGCTGGGTCCACCTGCTCCATCGGGACTGCGGAGGGTCGGCCTGCGGGCGAGTCCCAGACGTCTCAGATGTCCAGGGATCGCCATGCAACCGTCCGGCCGAAGAAGAGCTTCCATGACATTGAACCGGGCCGGTCGGCACTCCAAGCGTTCACCTGACGCTACGGCGAGTCGCCGCACCTCCCGGGGTCCTGAAGTTCCACAGTCGGGCCAGTAGTCCCGAATGGTCCGAAGGCGGCCACCACGAGGGGACGCCTTCGACGAACTCACCGGAGGTGCCATGTCCCTTCTCGTCTCGGCCGTCGCCCTCGCCGCGGCCCCCGACATCAACGCCGACGGCATCGTGTCGTGGGCGGTCCGGAACATCGTCCCGGTGATCCTGCTGGTCATCGGGCTGGCGATCATCGCCGGCGCCCGCAAGGGCCAGATGTCGCAGAACGCCATGACCATCACCAACGTGCTCCTCGGCTGCGCGGTGATCGGCGGCGCGGCGCTCTTCTACGGCTTCGGCGACAACATCGCCGACTTCGTCTTCGCCCAGCGCTGAGGCGAGGAGAGCGACGCGCCATGCTGCTGCGCCCCGACGACGAGGTCTACCGCGTCGACGCCGTCTGGCTCGGCCCGCAGGGCCTGACGCTGCCGTGGACGGCCCGCTACTCGGCGTACGGCATCTGGCTGGTCCTGTTCGTCGAGCATCCTGCTGGTCGAGGCCGTGCTGCCGATGCGGATCAGCGTCCCTCCGATCTGGGAGATCGTGCTCAGCGTGCTGGCCACCTACGCGCTGACCGGCGTGATCGACCACGAGCGCCCGATCAGCTCGGTGTGGCACCTGGCCCGCGCCGAGCTGACCGCACCACGACCAGCCGCGCAGCCGCCGACCCTGCGCTTCACTCCGTCCCGCGTCCGGATCCGGGAGCCTCATCATGCTGCGACGACCGACGCCGCGTCCTGAGCGGGTCACCCGCGCGCGCCTGGCGCTGCGCGACATCGACGGCCCCCTGGCCTTCACCGACAACGAGGTGTGGGCATGGTTCTGGCTGCCGACCCAGCCGTGGGCGTTCCGCTCCGACAACCAGCGCGAGCAGCTCATCCTCGGCATGGGCGAGGCGCTGGCCTGGCTAGCCGGGCACCGGGTGCACCTGCGGGTCACCACCCGGCCCTACCCCGCCGCCGAGTGGGCCAGAGGCCTCGACCGCCTCTCCCCGCATGCGCACCGGCCGCGCACCGGCGAGTCCTGGGGCGACCACCTCGTCACCCTGCAACGGCACCTGCGGCACCAGACCATGGCCGAGAAGGAGGTCTTCCTCGGCGTCCGCCTCACCTCCCGCCCGATGACCGCCAAGGTCGCCTCGGCGGTCCTGCGCGGGCCCGGGCAGCAAGGAGCACGCACGCCTCCACGCGCTGCTCGAGCGGGTCGACGAGGTCGTCGCCCTGCCCGGCATGGAGGGCCGACCGGTCACCGCCGGCGAGATGGAGTGGCTGCTGCGACGCTCGGTCGGCGTCGGGCTGCCGTCCCCGCCGCTCCTCGCCCCGGTCGACGACGGCCGGTGGGACGACCGAGGACCTGCACACGTTCACCGACGACGTCGACCACGCCGCCACGCCGCTCGCCCGCACCACCCGGGTCCTCGGACAGCGCGCCGAGGCGACGCGTCGAGCGGCACGTCGCGGTGCTGTCGGTGGGCCGGCTGGAGGAGATGCACGCGCCCGACCCGGCGTACGAGCCGTGGCTGAGCCACACCGACCGGCTGCCGTTCCCCGTCGAGTGGTCGGCGCAGTTCGACGTGCTCTCCGGTGGCGAGGCGCGGCAGGCGATCCAGCGCAAGCTGCTGGTGGTGCGCGACATGCAGCGCCACTACGCCGAGCACGACCTCGACGAGCCCCTCGCCCTGGACCGGCAGGCCTCGCACGCCCGCCAGGTCGAGGACCAGATGACCCGCGGAGCCGACGCGGCCGCCGCGCGGATCCATGGCTGGTTCCGGCTGGCGGTGTGGGGCGCGACCGAGGCCGAGTGCCTGGAGCGGGTCCGCAAGGTGACCTCGTCCTACCGCGGCCGGCGGGTCACGATCGAGCACCCCAAGGGGCAGTACGCGCTGCTGCGCGAGTTCATCCCCGGCGAGCCGGTGGCGACCACGGCGTACCGTCGGCGGCTGCCCGCCCTCTACGTCGCCGCCGGTCTGCCGACGGCGGCCTCCCAGGTCGGCGACCGCCGCGGCCCCTACGTCGGCTACACGTCGGGATCGTCGCGGCGGGCGGTCATGTTCGACACCCACTACGCCACCGAGGTCCGCGAGACCTCCGGCCTGGTCCCGGTGGTCGGCGGGCTGGGTGCCGGCAAGTCGGTGCTGCTGGGTCAGATCGCCTACGAGGCGGTACGCCGGGGCATCCCGACGGTGGTCATGGATCCCTCCGGTCCCCTGGCCCGGCTCACCGAGCTGCCCGAGCTGGCCGAGGTCGCGCACCACGTCGACCTGACCCGCGCCCACGCCGGCGCGCTCAACCCGTTCGAGGTGGTCCCCGAGCCGATCCCGGCCTCCTACCCCGACCCCGACGCCCTCGACGAGGCGCGGGTGCTGGCCGCCCAGGACCGCAAGCTCCTGGCGATGGACGTCATCAGGATGCTGCTGCCGCCCTCGCTGGAGCAGATGCCGCAGACCCCGCTGGTGATCTCCGACGCCATCCGCGGCACCAAGGGCACCCGCCGCGGGTCGATCTGGGACGTCATCCACCTGCTGGAGACGCTGGAAGAGCCGCACGGGAAGGTCGTGGCCAACTACCTGCGCGACATGTCCGAGCTGCCCCTGGCGCGGCTGTTCTTCCCCGCCGCCACCCACATCGGCACCCGGCTCGAGGCGCCGTTCACCGTCCTGACGATGCCGGGCCTGGTCCTCCCGCCGCGCAACGTGCCCGCGCGAGCACTGGTCGACCACCGAACAGCTGGCCGTGCCGCTGCTGCACCTGTGCGCCTGGTACGCCACCCGCGCCGTCTACGGGCGACCGATGGCCGACCGCAAGCTCGTCGCGCTGGACGAGACCCACTTCCTCGGCGAGTGGGCCGCCGGGCGGGCGCTGTTCACCCGGCTCGGCCGCGACTCGCGGAAGTGGAACACCTGCGTGCTCGCCGCCTCCCAGAACCCCGCCGACGTGCTCGGGATGGACGTCGCGAACTTCATGTCCGCCGCGTTCGTCGGGCGCATCGAGGACGAGGACGCCGCGAGGGACGGGCTGCGGATGCTGCGGATCCCGACCGGCGTCGGCTACGAGCGGGCGCTCGCCACGCTGTCGTCCCAGCGCGGCGATGCGGGCTTCCGCGAGTTCGTGATGCGCGACGTGGACGGGCACGTCGACCGGATCCGCGTCGACCTGACGGTCAACCCCTCGCTGCTCGAGGCGCTCAACACCACCGCCGGCCCGCGCGACCGCGACCAGGTCGACGTCGGGTCGGTCGAGGCCGAGGCGGTCGCGTGAGCCGTCGGGTCGCCGCCGTCCTGATCGCGGTGGTCGCCGTCGTTCTGCTCACGCCCACGCAGCGCAGCCGCGCTTCCCGGCATCGACCTGGACTGCAAGGAGCCGCCCACCCCGGACATGCCCGGCCAAGGCATCGCCGGGTTCTTCGACGCCGCTCCAGCCGACCCGCCGCGCGGCGACCCGTTCGCCGAGGGCTCCGACGTCACGCCGTACGAGGCCTACGGCTTCGCGGGCCTGCGCTGGCACACCTATGACCTCGGGTGTGGGCCCAATGCGGCGCGCAACCCGGACGCCGTCATCGGGACGTCGGTGGCGAACTGGCTGATGAGCCTGCCGGTCGCCTTCGCCTCACTCACCGCCTCCCTGACCGAGGTCGCCTTCGAGCCCACGTTCCTCGACACCTTCGACCCGTTGCTGGTGCGGATCTCCGCCGCGCTGCACGACAGCCTGTTCACCCCATGGATGCCGGTGGTCCTCGGCGCGCTCGGCCTGCTGCTCCTGGTCAAGGCTCGCGGCATGGCCCTGGCGACCGCCACCGCCGCAGTCGCTTGGGCGATCTTCGTGCTGATCGTGACTGCCGCGCTGTTCCGCTGGCCGGTGCAGGCCGGGCACGTGGCCGACGACACCGTCACCACCTCCCTCGGGTCGGTCGTCGACGGCCTCAACGGCGGGGAGCGCAGCAGCGACCCCGCGAGCGCGGTGGCCTCCCACGTCCAGGCGTCGATCCTGTACAACGCCTGGCTGGCCGGGCAGCTCGGCTCCAGCGACTCAGCGACCGCGCAGCGGTTCGGCGGTGAGCTGTTCGCCGCCCAGACGCTGACCTGGCGTGAGGCCGAACTGGTGCACTCCGACCCCGATGCCGGCGCGCGGCTGATCGAGGCCAAGCAGCAGCAGTACGCCGCGGTCGCGGAGCAGATCAAGCAGGAGGACCCGAGCGCCTACCAGTTCCTCACCGGCCAGCGCTCGGAGACCCGGGTGGCGTACGCCTTCCTGGCGACGTTCGCGACCCTGCTTGCGTTGCCGTTCCTGCTGGTGTCCGCGCTCTTGCTGCTGGGCTCGTTCTTCGTGGTCCGCCTCGCGGTGATGCTGTTCCCCGCATTCGCGACGCTCGGGCTCTTCCCCGCCGCGCGCGGGATCGTGGTCGGTGTCGGGCGCACCGTGGGCGCTGCGGTGATCAACGCCGTCATCTTCGGGGTCGGTGCGGCGGTGACGATCGCGGTGCTGGGCGTGATCCTCGACCCCTCGACGCAGCTGCCGACCTGGCTGCGGCTGGTGCTCCTCCCGCTGTTCGGTCTCATCATGTGGGTCGCGCTCAAGCCGTTCCGCCGGCTGACGTCCATGGCGAGCATGTCGAGTAACCCGTTTGGGGAAGCGGCCTCGATGGGCGACAGCGCAGCCAAGTCGAAGAGGCTGGCGCGCAAGCTCGTCGTCGGAGCGGCCTCGGCGTACACCGGAGGAGCCGCGGCCGGCGTCGCCGCAGCCAAGACGATGCAGGACGGACAGGAGGAAGAGCCGCCCGAACGCGCCGAAGCCCGCCCCGACCCCGCGCCGCCGCCGTCGATGCCGACCCGACCGGCGCTCGAGGCCGCCCCGGCGCCAGCGACGCCGCAGAGTCCCTCGCCGGGACCGTCCCCGCCGCGAGGGCCTCAGCCCGGCGGGAGACCGATGCGCTCCCCAGCGAGCACCACAGCCGAGCGAGGGTCAGACGATCGTGGCCACCCCCGTCCCGACCTCGGAGAGCGTGCCGCTGCCGCCCACCGAGCCGGAATGGGTCGACGGGGAAGAGGTGTACCCGATCTACCGGCCCGCCGACGACGAAGCCCACGACGCCGCCTGACGGCACACCGGGAGTCGATGCGACGTGTCGCGACGAGGCTGGATCATCGCCGGCGCAGCGCTGGTGCTGCTGCTCGGCGGGTTCGCGATGCCGGTGCTCATGTTCATGGTCGCGCTGATGGACAGCACCCCGGACAGCGAGGAGTGTGCTCCCAGCGTCGGTGAGGTCACTCTGGCGGGAGGCGGCGCGCGGGCGGACCTGAGCCTGGACCAGCTCGCCAACGCAGCGACCGTGGTCGAGGTAGGGAACCTGCTCGGCGTCCCGCGTCGCGGAATCGTGGTGGCGCTCGCGGTGGCCTCGCAGGAGAGCCGCTTCCTCAACTACGCCAACGACGGCCTCGGCGGCGACCTAGCGCCCGACCAGTGGGGCATCGCGGCGTCGCTGAACCTGCCGCACCAGGCCGTGGGCACCGACCACGGGTCGCTGGGCATCTTCCAACAGCAGTGGCCCTGGTGGGGCTCGATGACCGACCTCATGGACCCCGCCACCGCCGCCGAGAAGTTCTACGACGCGCTCCTTGAGGTCGCGGGCTGGGAGGGGATGCCCGTCACCGTGGCCGGCCAGGCGGTGCAGCGAAGCGCGCTGCCCTTCGCGTACGCCGACGACGAAGCGTTGGCCCGGTCGTTGCTCGGCGATGCGGAGGTGCAGTCGGGTGGGGTGGTGACGGCCGGATACCAGCCTGCCTCCGAATGCGGAGTGTGTGCCGGGTGCAGTGAGCGCCGGGGACGGTGGTCTTCCCGCTCCCACCTGGGGCGTCGTACGTCGACAGGGCGAACTGGGGCCGCAGCGGCGGTCTCTGGGCGCGCGGGCACACCGGAACCGACCTGTCCGCAGCCTGCGGCACACCGGTCCGGGCCGCGCACGGGGGCACCGTGGTGGTGCGCACGGACCAGTCCTGGTCGGGGCCGTGGCTGGTGCAGATCAGCACCGGAGTCGGCCAGCTGACCACCTGGTACGCCCACATGGAGGCCCTGCACGTCGCAGGACGGCCAGACCGTCGCCGCCGGACAGCAGATCGGGGCCGTGGGCACCGAAGGACGCTCCACCGGCTGCCACCTCCACTTCGAGGTGCACCCCCGCGGCGGCGGGATCTACGAGGACGGGGTCGACCCCAGCGCCTGGCTGGCCCGCAACGTCGGGCGCGACCTCGGCGGCCCGGGTGATGGGCGGCTCGGCGACGACCTGGTTCGACCGGCGTCCGCGACGAGCGGCGAGTTCACCGTGGCGACGTTCAACGTGCTCGGCCACTCCCACACCCGGCCCGGTGGCAACAAGCCCGGCTGGGCCTCGAGCGCGACGCGCATGCGCTGGGCCGTGCAGCTCCTCGAACGGCACCGTGTCGACGTGGTCGGGCTGCAGGAGTTCCAGAAGCCGCAGAAGCAACGCCTGCTGGCTCTGGCCGGCGACCGCTACCAGGTCTACTCGCCGCCGGGAGACCCGCAGGACTCGATCGCCTGGCGGCGCGACCGGTTCGCGTTGGTCGCGGCCGACACGCTGCGCATCCCGTACTTCGTCCGCGAGCGGCGGATGCCGGTGGTCCAGCTGCGCGACCGCGCCACCGGTGAGGACACCGTCTTCGTCAGCGTGCACAACCCCGCCAGCGTCCGGCGCTTCCCCAACCAGGCGCCGCGACGCGCCGAGGCAGTCCGCCGCGAGCTCGGCCTGGTCCACGAGCTCGCCAGCCAGGGGTACGCCGTCGTGCTGATGGGGGACTTCAACGAGAAGCGGCGTACCTTCTGCGCCGTCACGGGCTCCGGGCTCATGCACGCCTCCGCCGGTGGCTCGACGGGGGGAGCCTGCCGGCCGCCCGCTCGGCCGCGGATCGACTGGATCTTCGCCACCGACGACATCGCCTTCACCGGCCACCAGGCCACCCGCGACGGACTCGTGGCCCGGACGACCGACCACTTCCTCATCACGGCGCAGGGCGACGCGGTGAGCATCGGTGGGGCTGACTGTGTCGATGGGCCGACCTAGCCTGAGGAGCAGGAGGAGAGGGACATGGCCGAGACCGAGCGCACGCGCTACCCCTACTTCGGGGTGCCGCCGGCGCGCCAGCCTCGACCCGCCACCGTCGAGCCAGCGCTCACTGGCAAGCGGGTCGTCCTCTCCACCCCGGAGGGATTCGTCTACGACATGCGCGCCGCGGGCGAGGTCCGCACCGACGGCCAGGGCGGCGCAGTCGTCGACATCGTCACCGAACGCCAGTGGTTCGAAGCCGACGCCGTCTCAAGAGCACAGCCGGTTTCCTGGCCTGCCCATCTCGTGTGGGTCGAGTAGGCCGACCGACTGCCTCGCGTTCTGAGCTTGGGAAGCGCACCAACGAGCCTCCAGGTGGATGTGGCGACTTGAGAACGAGAGTGTGCACGCCGCGTGCGTTGCGCCACTATGTCGCACGCAGATCGCATGGTGGCGTGGTGATAAGACAGACACATGAAAGTTGATCGCTCGCGCATCCTTTCCGTCTCGACACTGCTCGGCGCCGCGCTCCTGAGCGGCTGCGGCGGTGAGGACTCCGCGGCCGAGTCCGAGCGGACCATCCGGACCGCCACGGAGTTGCCCGCCGAGACCACGTCCGATTCGGTCGGTGGTCCGGGCACCTACATCGGCACAACCGAATTCGGTGCGACTGTCACTGTCGACATCCCGCTCGAATCAACCGACGAGCGCGTCGCCCAGATCGAGGAATACCGCACCGCGGCCAATGCTCCGGTCTTGACCTACGCCGAGGTCGTCTACGACAACACGCAGGGCACTGAGGAGCAGATGACCTTCGAGGGCATCCAGGTCGTCACCGCCGACGGCCAGACGGTCACGCTCCCGCACATCGCGAAGGACGGCGGCGTACTGGAGAAGTTCGTTCTGGACGGCCTCAACGGCGCGCGAGAGAACGAAGCCCGTGCCTGGTACGAGGGCTTCTACGACCAGCAGAGCGCACTGCCCGGCGCGAAGCAGACAGCGCTCGTCGCCACGGACGCCGAGCTGCCCTCGATCGCCCGCGTCTACGCCAACACCGACGTCTTCGGCGGTGAAATCGAACTGGTCCCGGAGTCGGAGTGGGGTGGCTGATTCAAGTGCTCCATCGTTATGGGGGCTCTACTCCTTCGTCACGGCTTGACTCCCGAAGGCTGAGACGGACCCGCGGCTGACGACTGCGGTCGCCCCTCGACTCTGGCGGTGAATGGTGAGGGCTCGGACGAGGACGGCGCGCCAGCGCCGCCCGCAGGCCGTGCGCCGGCGGAGCCGGCGCCTTGACCCTGTAGAGGTGGATTCGGCAGAAGCGCTCTGCGCGGTGCCCATTGGCGGAGTGGCCGTCGGCGAGATTGCATCTGGGCGGGGCAACAAGGCGCACAGAAGGCGATATGCCACGTCACCTGGGTTTCGTCCAACCTGGCTCTGACCGGATGGAAGCATGTACTCAGTGATCAACAGGCGGGCTTTGGCTCAGACCGTGGTCGTGTCAGTGTCTACCGTCTCGGAGATTCCAATACTCGCCCGCGTGTTCTGGCTCTGGTGGAACTCCACCGCCTCGGGGAACTCCTCGAACTCCAAGAGTTCGCCGGCCAGTTCAGCAAGTAGGTCGCGGGCCTCAGCCGGGGTCGCGTAGAAGAACTCCCGGCGCATGTTCACCTTGTTGACCCGCTGGTCGGCGAGCCGTCGGTGCATCTCCGCCTCGATACCAACGGCGTCGTCGGCGAAGAACAACGCGTGGACGTCGAAGTTGAACGGCACTGACGCATCGCTGAGCTCTCGGATCCGATCACGGGGCTCGAGGCGGCGAGTCATGCCGACCTTGATCATCCGCTGCCCGAACGCCCCGACGTTGGAGATCACATAAACGTAGCCGGCACGGGCATTGGCCGCGCGATAGTCGACATCGGAGATGGCCCTCTCGACCTCATCGAGCTGCGCACGCATCCGCTCCGCCCCTTCAGTGTCGCCCTTATCGAGCAGCGTCTGGATGGCGTTTCGGTAGTGCTGTCGCTCCTTCGCCAACCGTTCCTTCTCCCGGGCGATCTCCTGCTCGACTTTGCGCTGCTCGCGAAGCTTCTCGCGCTCCTCCCGCTCCTTTTCTTTCTCGCGGGCAAGCATCTCCTGGTGATCGGCGGCGAGCTCGAGTTCACGGATACGGAGCCGGTGGTACTCCAAGGTGACTTCGATCGACATCGTTTTTCCGAGGTTCTGGATGGTATTCACAACCTTGTTGAGACGGTCCACGGCCGAGTCGAGCTTGTAGGGCTTCATTCCGCGCACCAGGTTATCCGCCTCGGCGTTGTAGGCCCGTAGCATCAGCTTGGAGAAGTCTCTGACCATCTTGCGACCCTGAGCGGACGAGCCGTTGACCTGCCATTGGGTGGCGCCGCGGATTGCTCCGCCTTCCTGCTTGGCGAGGGTCTTAATCTTGTCCTTGAGTTTGGACAGTTCGGCCTTGTAAGCGATTGAGTCGGCAAGAGGGTGCCGGTACTCGTAAATGCCGACCTCTTGCAGGATCTCCGCCTCTTGGGTGAGTACGACGTTGTGCCGCAGCTCGGCCAGTTGCCTGTTGAGGACGGACCGCTCCGCCTCAAACTCGGTCCGCTGGTGTGCCAGATGCGCTCGCAGCTCCTCGCGCTCCCTGCGCAGCTCGGCGACATCGAGCACGCCCAACCGCTCCATCTCAGCGCGCAGCCGCTCCAGTTCCTCTGAGGTCTGTTGCGCATGCTTGCGGGCACCGAACAGCGGGACCTTCGACGACTGCGTCGTCCGGTGCTGGAAAGCCGCGGATGCGTGCGGATCAGGCGGCGATAGAGTCCGGCTCGCGGCCCCCTCAGCCGCCACTGAGTCCGATGCCAAGCGTTCCGGCGACCCTTCCTGCATCGGGGCGCGGTGGTCAGTCCACTGGCCACCGTCCCAGTAGCGGAGTTGACTGGAGTCCTGCGGGTCCGGATACCAGGCGGCCGGCGGCAGGTTGCTCATCGTTTCGTCCCCCCTGACGGGCGATAGTTCTCGTCCGAACGGACGCTACCTATCCCGCGACCAATAGTCAGGGACTCTCCGATCTGCGTGGCCTTGACCGGCGGCCGTCCGGCATCCCAGAACAGCCTCAGAACACCGCCGCACTCCTGCAGATCGCGGCGCTGCGCTGCTCGGCTCCGAGGAGGCGAAGGTGATGGTCGGTCCCGGTTCGCCGTGCCAGCCCGGACGCGGCCGGCGCCGCAGCGACCGGCTCAAGGAGCTTGGCGCGACAGGCGCGTCCGAGGACTGACTCTGCCTGTGCGCACGCGGCTGAGGTGCGCCTGAGTTGGTTCGGCATCCGCGCTGATCAATAGCCCTCAGCGCGGGCGGAGGCTGGTGGCTCGCGTGTTGCGCACGGCCTGACCGGCGTCAAGCGCGTGACCAGCGGCGCCCATGCTGGCAAGGGCGCCGCGATCGGCGTCAAGCGGGTCGGTCGCGCCGGGAATCCTTTCGGTGCTGAGCCTCGCGGCCGGCCAAGGCAGGGCTGGACGCGATGGGCCCTCCCCACGTCATGACCCGTAGCTCTGCCGAGACGCTGGGCGCCTTCGGGGCTTCGACTTGGTCGCGAAGCCACACGACTGCGAGATGATTGGCTGATGACAGATTCGCTCTGGACCGCAACTCATGGTTGCTGCTGCTGGGGGCCTCGGTGTCGCTTGCGCTGGATTGGGCGCATGGGCTTCATACCGTTCGCAGGATCGTGATCATCGACGCGAGCAACAGCGGCGCGACGGTGAAGTGATTGGGATGATCTTAGACTACCTTGTTGACTCAGATCCGACACGGTTGACCATGAATGCGTCACCGGATCCGGACCAGCAAACCGAAGAGCTGCGGGAACTGAAAGATAGACGAGATCAACTTAGGACGGGCCTTCTCACTTTGGCGGCGGGGCACCCCGATCCGATTATTCGCGAACGCGCGCGCGAACTTTCGGTCGCGTTGTATAACGCCTTGACGTCTTCTGCTTGGGCCGTCCGGGATCTCTTTGGGTCGTCCACTGGGGCGAGCACGATCGATCGGGCGATTGCAGATCACGAAGCCGCTCGCAGGGCTGCGGAGGAAGTTCTACGCGAGAGCGCCCGGTACGGCAGTGGCAGCAGGCGACGGGTGAAGGCGAGCCCAGGGGAGCCGCCCCCTTCAAGCGACTTGTGACGTGTCGACCCGTCGACGACGCGACCCCGGGCGCTGGCGTCCACTTCCGATCAATCTTCCCGCTACGAAACAGTGGGCGGTGTGCCCTATATGTGGTGGATCTCTATCGCTGATCGCAAGGCGGCAAGTTCGAACGCAGGATGGTCGACGTACAGTCGGATGCCTTCCAGCGGGAGGGCGGGACCAGGTGCAGGGGCGGGGTCGTGAGGGCTGGTGGATTGGCGGAGTCGGTCGACGTTGTTGTTGACGCCCGGCGGCTGGCGGAGCGTTTGCGAGAGCATTTGCCGATGAGATGGTGTCACGTGAAGGGCGTGGCCCACGCCGCCGCTCAGTTGAGCTTCCTAAGCGAGCTCGAGCGAGACGTCGTCGAGGCAGGCGCTTGGCTGCACGACATCGGCTACCTGCCTGAGTTCGCCGACACCGGTTTGCACGCCCTCGATGGCGCCCGAGCAGTGCGTGCCCTCGGCTTCCGGGATGACGTTGCCGCGTTGGTCGCGCATCACTCCTTGGCGCGGACACGAAGCCGCCATTCGCGGGCTCGCTGGACGAGCTCGACCGCGAGTTCCCAAACGTCAATACGGACCTGCTGGACGTGCTCACTTACTGCGACATGACCACCGGCCCCATTGGTGAACGAGTCACCGTCGCGTGGCGGCTTCGAGAGATCCGGCAGCGCTACGGCGCTGGGCACGTCGTTGCCAGGTTCATTGACCGAGCCGGGGCCGAGCTCATCTCCACGGTGCGCCGAGTCGAACGGCGGCTCTCGGCTGGCCACGCCGTTCAGCCGATGTAGGGCTGATCCCGCCGCTCCAGGTAGTGCGCAAGCCGCAGCCTCATCGAGGGATGCATCCGGCCGTCGTCGAGACGTTCGGGCGCGACCCAGCGGACCTGCGACGACTCCTCGCTCGTCGTGGTCTCCCCCGCAAGCGGCCGGCCGGCGAAGACAACGGAGAACTCCTGGCGAACCTCGTCGTTGCTCGTGTAGTGCAATACGTGCCTTGGGTTGGTGTAGATCCCCACCAGGCTGATGACCTCGCACCGGATCCCGGTCTCTTCCAGCGTCTCGCGCACCGCGGCCTCGGCGATCGACTCCCCGATGTCCATCGCTCCTCCGGGCAGCGACCAGTTCCCGTTGTCCGATCGCTCGATCAGCAAGATCTCGCCCTCGTCGTTCTCGACCACCACGTTGACTGAGGGAACGAGGCTGTTGGCCGGCGGCGCCGACGGGTCGTCGAGGTAGTCGATGCGGGCGGCCATGCCCTCAGCGTTACAGAGCGCCTTCCTCGATGCGAGTGGCGCCGGCCCAGACCTGATCGAAGCCGCCCATGAAGTGGTCGAAGAGCCGACCGCCCGGCACCCTCCGGAGGTGCATCACGGGGTTCTGCGGGGCGGGCGCGCCGTACACGTGCATGTTGGCCAGCAGGTCCCGGTCGAAGCGGTACAGCGAGTTGTAGAGGATCGTCGTGTGGGCTCGGACCTCGATCCCGGGCACGCCCACGACGGCCTTGAGCGAGGCTCGGGTCAGCCGGATACGCGCGGCCAGGTCCTCGCCGATGCCCTCCTCGATGCCGCGCTGACGCACCATCTCGGAGTCGGGGTCGCCGATCAGCCACCGCACCTTCGTGCCCTGCTCGGCCTTGGCGGTGAGCACCTCGGCCAGCATCGGGTGGGTGTCGACGAGGAAGAGGCCCGAGTAGACCAGCACGTCGATCGCCTCGGTGGCGGCGTCGAGCAGGGTCGTCCACAGCATCGGCGGGACCATCCCGCGGTGCGGATAGAGCTGGACGAACTCCGCCTCGCTCGCTGACAGCGTGCGCGGGTCCGAGAGGACCGTCGGCCAGAGATAGGCCTCGTCGATCTCCAGCAGGCGGGCGGCCTCCCACCGGTGCCGGCGGTGCGGCAGCCGATCCTGGCTGATCCAGCGCTCGACCGTCTTGGGGTCGACCTCGAGCCGCATCGCCAGCTCCGCGGTGGTCATGCCGCGGCTCACCATGTGGCCCCGCAAGCGTTCGTTGGCCATCGCGATCCTCCTGACGGGAATTCCCGGACGCTATTCCGGCATCGCGGACGTCCTCAAGCGTCCCTCGCCGAGGTGTGGAGATCCCGGCGACGCGCGGTGTTCTGGGCTCTCGAGTCGATTCCGAGGAAGGGAGCTCAACGATGACGATGCCCCGCAAGGTGCCGGTGCCGTTCGAGGTCGCATTCCCGCACGGCGCGTTCGCCGTCGGCGAGGTGCAGCCGGTGCGCGACTACGACAAGTCGACCCGTGAGCGGGTCCTCCAGGCGGTCGATGCCGACTCGGGCCTGCCGGTGTGGTCGGTCGACGTCGTCGACGCCGACCCGGAGGCCAAGAAGTCCAACCGGACGATGAGCGTGAAGGTGTCCGCGAAGGTCCAGCCGGTGCTCCCGGAGTCGCTGCCCGGGCTGCCGTTCACGCCGGTGGAGTTCGTCGGCCTCACCGCGACGGCGTACATCGAGGAGAACGGGGACTTCTCCCGGATCGCCTGGTCGCTGCGCGCCAGCGACGTCCGGGCTCCCTCCAAGCCGGCCAAGATGCCGGTGCCGGAGAAGGTGAGCGCCTGATGCCAGCGTCAACGGCATTGGGATGGGGCGACTGGTCCCTGGGTGACATGGCGGACGCCGTGCGCCGGGCGGCTGAGGTGCTGGGGTCGGGCCTGGCGCCCCGCAGCGTCGTTGCGACGCCACCGCCAGTCGTCGGTGACCTCCCGCGGGTCGTCGTGACCGTTGAGGACCAGCACACGCTCTTCCGGCTCCGGGCGGAGGTACGCCGCGGCGACGAACCGGCCCACTTCCTCGGCGACCGGTCCGCGGCGGCTTGGCGCGCCGAGATCAACGACATCGAACTGACCGTGCAGCTGGAGGAGGGCGAGGAGCCATGGTGACGAAGGTCGGAGCCATCCACGAGTGGTACCGGTTCCTCGACGCGCACTCCGACGACGAGGCGGTCGCCGAGCTGCGGCGGCACATCGCCCGGCTCGAGGACGCCCGCGAGGCCGTCGACCAGGCCTTCCGGCGACTGGCGTACTCCCCCGGCGGCGAGGTCGACGAGCTGGTGAACCTCGCGCGGACCTCGCTCGGCGACGCCTCGGAGATCCTGGAGCACGTCGTCGCGAGGTTCCGGGCTGGCGAGCGTCACAGCGCCTGAAGGCCGCGACCGCCATGACTCCCCTCGCGTCGACTCTCCATCGAGGTCGGGCGTTGCGTGCGCACGGCGGCGACGATGCTGCGCGACTACCCCGGGCACGTCATGGCCGCCGCGGCTGTCCTCTGGCTGATGCCGAGCGGCCTGACGCTCGCCGCGCTGGTCGCCGTGGCCATGACCGGCGCGGGGCTCCGCACCTGGGCGACGCGCTCGCCGGCGACGTTCGGCACGGTGGGCATCGGGGCCGGTGCGTGGCTGGCATTGGCGGTGGTGGGCGCGGCGGCATTGGCGCGACGTGGCCCGGGCCTGCGACCTCACCCGGCTGGAGGCCCCCCGGGCGATCACTCCTCGGGAGGCGGCCGTCGAGCTCGTCCCGGCCATCCGTGAGGTGCGCGTCGCCTGGCCGCGTTCGTCGATGACCGTGCGGATGCTGCTCGGCCAGACGGTGGTCGACTACGAGCAGGCCGGAGACGCCCTGCGCACGTCGCTGCGCGCCTCCCAGGTCCGGGTCGAGTCCCACCGCATCGACGAGGTCGACGCTGACCTTCACGATCGGCGACCTGCTCGCCACGCCCTTCGACGCGCAGCATCCGCAAGACGCGCAGCAAGAGCTTGCCGGCGTGCCGATGGGCAGGCGCGAGGACGGCAGTGGATGGCTGCTCTCGCTGGGACCGCACACGCTGGTCGCCGGCTGCTCGGGAGCGGGCAAGGGCTCGGTGTTCTGGTCCTTCGCCTTCGGGCTGGCACCCGCGGTCGCCGCGGGCCGCGTCCAGCTGCACGGCATCGACCTCAAGGGCGGCATGGAGATCCTGATGGGGGCTCGGCTGTTCACGATGCGCGCGACCAGTGCCGCCGAAGCGGTCGTGGTCCTGGAGACGCTCGTCGCGTGGATGCGGGAGCGCACCGCGGCGTACGCCGGACGCGTCCGGAGCCACGCCGCCACCCGGGCCGAGCCGCTGCACGTGGTGATGATCGACGAGCTGGCCGCGTTGACGGCGTACTGCCCCGACCGGGACCTGCAGCGGCGCGCCGAGCTGGCGATCAACCTGCTCTGCTCCCAGGGCCGCGCGCCGGGGTTCATGGTGTTCGCCTGCCTCCAGGACCCGCGCAAGGAGGTCATCCCCTCGCGGGGGCTGTTCACCCAGATGGTGGGGCTGCGGCTCAAGGACGTCAGCGAGACCTCGATGGTGCTCGGCGAGGTCGCCGTGCTCAGCGGCGCGCACTGCCACCGGATCCCGCGCACGATGCCAGGCACCGGGTACGTGCTGCCCGAGGACGGCAGCCACCCGATCCGGGTCCGGGCCGGGTTCGCCTCCGACGAGGCGATCCGCGCCGTGGCGGCCGAGTTCGCCTCGCCCACGCAGCTCGACGTCCGACGTGCCGGCTCTGGAGAGCGGACCCGAGCTCCCCCGGCCACGGCGACCCCGGCAGCAGGGAGCGGCGTGATGGTCCGCCTGGGGAGCTGGGCCGAGCAGGCGTGGTGCCGGTCGGTGCCCGAGCTGCCGTGGATCGCCGAACCCGAGGACGTCTCCCCCGCCGCGGAGGTCGCCATGGCCGCAGTCTGCGGGGCCTGCCCCGTCGTGTTCGAGTGCCAGGAGTACGTCGGCTGCGCCGGCATCACGGGGGGCTTCTGGGCCGGGGAGCACTGCACGCCAGGCGAGGAGTCCCGGCTCGGCGGTGCCGCATGAGCGTCACCTTCCGGGTGCCGACCGAGGCGCTGCGCGAGCTGGCCGAGGCCAACGGCGTGTGCATCCGGCCGGTGATGCACGAGGTGACCGACACGCTCACCGGGCGGGTCCACCTGGTGCCTACGCCGTGTGGAGCCACGTTGGCCGCGACCTGCCCGCCGTGCGCGCAGAAGAACCGGGTGCTGCGGATGCAGCAGTGCCGGGAGGGGTGGCACCTCGACCACGAACCCGAGAGGTCGATGGCCGAGGATCCGGACCCAACGACGGACGGACCAGCCCCCGATCGAGGATCAGGATGAAGAGCCGAGTCGGCGGGTGCGGTCGACCAAGCACCGCCAGGACGTGCCCGACCTGCCCCGGGTGCCGATGGAGAGCCGCACGGTCGGCAAGCCCTTCACCGCGCCGTCGGGTCGGGTCTACCGGCCCTCGATGTTCGTCACCTTCACCCTGCCCTCCTACGGGCGGGTGCTGCCCGACGGGACACCGGCCGACCCGGGGCGCTACGACTACCGCCGCGCCGCGCTGGACGCGCTGCACTTCCCGAAGCTGGTGGACCGGCTGTGGCAGAACCTGCGCCGGGCCACCGGCTACCAGGTGCAGTACTTCGCGGTCGTCGAGCCGCAACGCCGCCTGGCCCCGCACCTGCATGCCGCGCTGCGGGGGGCGATCCCCCGCGAGACGTTCCGCCAGGTCGTCGCCGCCAGCTACCACCAGGTGTGGTGGCCGCGCGATGCGCGAACCCAGTCTACGACGAGCGGCGCCTCCCGGTGTGGGACGGGCACGGGTACGTCGACCCCACCACCGGGGACCCGTTGGCCACCTGGGACGAGGCGCTCGACGACCTTGACGCCGACGAGGCGGCCCCACCGGCGCATGTGCTGCGGTTCGGCCGGCAGCTCGACATCCAGGGCATCCTCGCCGACGAGGACGACGCCGACCGCCGCGTCGCGTACCTGACGAAGTACCTCGCCAAGACCTTCGGGCAGACCTACGCCCACGACCCCACGGCCGCCGACGACGGGCCCTCCACGGTGACTCCGCGGCAGCAACGGCACCTGGACCGGCTGCACCGCGAGGTCCGGCTCCTGCCCTGCTCCCCGCGGTGCGCGAACTGGCTGCGGTTCGGCGTCCAGCCGCTCGACGCCCACCAGGGGATGCAACCCGGCCGGTGCCCGAGCAAGGCCCACGACCGCGACCACCTGGGCTGCGGCGGCCGGCGGGTCCTGGTCTCCCGGAGGTGGACCGGCAAGACCCTCGACGGGGCACCGCGCCGACCGGGCCGCGGTGGTCCGCAAGACCCTCGAAGCCGCCGGATTGGAGGCCGGGGAGGTCGACCGGATGGCCGCCTCGGTCACCCGCGACGACGGACGGCCCCGCTACCAGTGGCAGGTGTGGAACGCCGAGCAGGCCTCCACGCCGCTGTACCGGCAGGTGATGATCCGCGCCATCGCCCAGCGGGTCCGCTGGCGCCGCGAGTACGAGCGCGCCAAGGCCCAGAGCGGACCCGACCCTCCCCGGGAACCGGGCCCCCGACCACTCTCCCCTCGTCCTCCCGATCGGCGCCTCCTGCTCGGAGCCGCGGCGGCGGTCACGGGTGAGCGCAGCGAATCACGCCGTGACCCGCAGGGCCCTTGACGGCCGCCGCGGCGACAGCACAATCCCCGCGCCGGGAGGGCGAGACCCCCAGCCTGGCCCCCCGCCTGGACATGGAGCACCCGCATGGAGCAGTACCTGTTCAACCTCTCCCACCCCGCCGAGGACCTCGGCGAGATCCGGGTGCAGCCCAACCTGTGGCTGCTCACCGCCGACGAGTTGCCGCCGCTGCTGTTCAGCGCCGAGGAGGTCGCCCGGCTGCTGCACATCAGCCGCGGCAAGGTCTACGACCTGATCCGCGCCCGCGAGCTCCGCTCGGTCAAGGTCGGCGGCTGCCGCCGCGTCTCGGCCAAGGCGCTCGCGGACTACGTCGCGGCGATGGATGCCGCCGAACCCACATGGTGAAGCAGCGCCGGAACGTCAACGGTGCCGGCTCGGTGTTCAAGAGAGCCGATGGCCGGTGGTGTGCGGCGCTCTACGTGACCGAGGCCGACGGTCGACGTGTTCGTCGCCGGCTCTATGCGAAGACCAAGGCGGAGGCCAACGACCGGTTGGCCGAGCTGCGCGGCAAGGTCGAGGCTGGGGTTCCGTTGACGCCGGGGCAACTGACGGTGGAGCAGTACCTGCGCGAGTGGCTGGGGCAGATCGTGGCGCACCGGGTGCGGCCCAACACGCTGGCGGCCTACGCGTTCAACGCCGAGCGGTACCTCATCCCCGACCTGGGCAGCCGACGGCTCGGTCGGCTCACCGCCCGAGAGGTGCGGCTCTACCTCGAGGACCTGCGGCGGCGGGGCGTAGGGGCACGGACGATCCAATACGTGCACGGGACGCTCCGCTCGGCGCTGGAGGACGCGGTGCGCGAGGAACTGCTGGAGAAGAACGTGGCCAAGCTGGTCCGCCCGCCGCCGTCACCCAAGACCGAACGGGTGCCGCTGACGGTGGCCGAGGTCAAGACGGTTCTCGCCTCGACCCGCTCGCACCGGCTGCACGCGATGTTCGTCGTGCTGGCGCTGCTCGGGCTGCGGCGCAGCGAGCTGCTGGGCCTGCAGTGGCGCGACGTGGACCTGGAGGTCGGCGTGCTCCAGGTCCGCCAGGGGCTGCACCGCATCGACGGGCGGCTGCAGACGATGCCGACCAAGACCGTGCGGTCACGGCGGTCGATCCCGCTGCCCGCACCCGTGGTCGAGCTGCTCGCCGAGCATCGGCGGCGGCAGGACGCGGAGCGAGCCGACCTGGGCACCTCGTGGCCGGACCTGGGGTTCGTGTTCACCACACCGGTGGGCACGCCGATCGACCCCTCCAACTGCACCAAGATCGTCCAGGCCGCCGTGCGCGAGGCGGGGGTGCGGCGGGTGCGGATGCACGATTTCCGCCACGGGTGCGTCTCGGTCCTCCTGAGCCTCGGCGTTCCCCCGCGCACCGTCATGGAGATCGCCGGCCACTCGGCCCTGGAGATGACGATGAACGTCTACGGACACGTCACGCTGGACGACAAGCGCGAGGCCCTGGACCGGCTCGGCGACCTCTACGGCGAGGGCGAATGAGAGGCGTTGGTGTCAACGCTAGGTGTCAAACGGATCCGGACCTGGCAAGCGCCTCGGTCCTGGAGTCGAGGAAGCACACGAAACCGCTGCTCAGGAGGGGTGTGGGGGCGGGTGAGAGTGGGCGCGCCCGAAGGGATTCGAACCCCTAACCTTCTGATCCGTAGTCAGATGCTCTATCCGTTGAGCTACGGGCGCCCGCCCCGGCCGAGGAGGCGGCGCGAGGCGTCGCTGAGTCTAGCGGGTCGGGACGAAGGACACTCAATCGCCCCGGCGCGGCGATCGACGACATCATCGAGCGCGACGACATCATCGAGCGCAGGGTGACCCCGCCGCACAACTGTGACCTTGGCCACAGCGTATTCAAACTGGTCTACCCGACAGGCGTCGGCGGCAAACGCTGCTTGGAACGCTCCAATGGATGCTTGTGAAAAAGGGCGCTAACTTGAGGTGCATCGCCCCGTTCCGCAGCGACGTTGGACTGTCGTCGTGGAGCGCAGCGGCCGCAAAGGTGCGGGTATCTGGCACACGATCGCGAAGGGGACAGCACACATGACCGCCGAGACGATGCACAAGCCCACCACGCACGAGGGGGTCCACTCCTGGGTCCAAGAGGTCGCCGAGCTCACGAAGCCGGACCGCGTGCACTGGTGCACGGGGTCGGAGGAGGAGTGGAAGCAGCTCACCGACGCGCTCGTCGCCAGCGGCACGTTCACGCAGTTGAACCCCGAGAAGAAGCCCAACTCGTTCTACGCCGCCTCTGACCCGACCGATGTCGCGCGCGTCGAGGACCGCACCTTCATCTGCTCGGTGGACGAGAAGGATGCTGGTCCGACGAACAACTGGATGGCCCCCGACGAGATGAAGGCCATCCTGACCGACCTGTACCGCGGCAGCATGCGGGGTCGGACCATGTACGTCATCCCGTTCGTCATGGGCCACCTCGACGCCGAGAAGCCGATGTTCGGCGTCGAGATCACCGACTCGGCGTACGTCGTGGCCAGCATGCGGGTCATGGCCCGGATGGGCACCGACGTGTTGCGCAAGATGGAAGAGACCGACGCAGCGTTCGTCCCCGCGCTGCACTCGGTCGGCCATCCCCTCGAGCCCGGCCAGCAGGACGTGCCCTGGCCGTGCAACGACACCAAGTACATCGTCCAGTTCCCCGAGGAGCGGGCGATCTGGAGCTACGGCTCCGGCTATGGCGGCAACGCCCTGCTCGGCAAGAAGTGCTACGCCCTGCGCATCGCCAGCGTGATGGCCCGCGACGAGGGCTGGATGGCCGAGCACATGCTGATCCTCAAGCTCACCAGCCCCCAGGGTGTCGTGAAGTACGTCGCGGCTGCCTTCCCGAGCGCCTGCGGCAAGACCAACCTGGCGATGCTCGCCCCCACCATCCCGGGCTGGAAGGTCGAGACCCTCGGCGACGACATCGCGTGGATGCGCATCGGCAGGGACGGCCGCCTCTACGCGGTCAACCCCGAGTTCGGGTTCTTCGGCGTCGCCCCGGGCACCAACGAGCACACCAACCCCAACGCGATGCGCACCATCAACCAGGGCAACTCGGTGTTCACGAACGTGGCCCTGACCGAGGACGGCGACATCTGGTGGGAGGGGCTGGAGAACACCCCGGACCGGGCGACGAGCTGGAAGGGCCAGCCGTGGACGCCCGAGAGCGAAGAGCCCTCCAGCCACCCGAACAGCCGCTACTGCACCCCGATCAAGCAGTGCCCGATCCTCGCTCCGGAGTACGACGACCCCCAGGGCGTTCCGATCGACGCGATCCTCTTCGGCGGCCGGCGCAAGACGACCGTCCCGCTGGTGACCGAGGCTCGCGACTGGAACCACGGCACATTCATGGGCGCCACGCTCTCCAGCGAGACGACCGCGGCGGCCGTCGGTGCGGTCGGCGTGGTCCGCCGCGACCCGATGGCGATGCTGCCGTTCATCGGCTACAACGCCGGCGACTACTTCTCCCACTGGATCGCGATGGGCAAGGAGAACGACGCCAGCAAGATGCCCCGCATCTTCTACGTCAACTGGTTCCGTCGCGACGAGGACGGCGGGTTCCTGTGGCCGGGCTTCGGCGAGAACAGCCGCGTGCTCAAGTGGGTCGTCGAGCGCATCGACGGCCAGGCGGCCGCGGTCGAGACACCCATCGGCCACGTGCCGACGCCGGAGGCGCTCGACACAGAGGGCCTCGACATGACCGCCGAAGAGCTCGAGCAGGCGCTGACGGTCGACACCGAGGAGTGGAAGGCCGAGATCCCGCAGATCCACGAGTGGTTCGAGAAGTTCGGCGATAACCTGCCTGCCACACTGTGGACGGAGCTCGACGGCCTGAAGGCACGCTTGGGCATGTAGACCCGCGGCGAGGACGAACCGGTCCACCGCGGGCCGGGGACGAGGAGGCCCATGGGAGAGATCGTGCGTCACGCGTTCTCGACCACGGGCCTCTTTGCCGGGGGCTCCGTGGGCCGCGCCGAGCGCGCGGTGCTCGAGGACCTGGGGACTCAGGTCTACCAGCTCGCCGTCAGCCAGGGTTGGATCGACGAGTCCGACCCAACGTGCGCGCCGGGCTCCTCGAGTCGCGCCGCCGTCGACCTGCTCACCGAGGTCGGGCTGCTGCGCTTCGACACCCAGGCGCGGCGCTTCCATCCCATGGATCCCAGCGCCAGGAGCGAGCAGCTTGTCGTGCCGCTCGCCCAGCGAGGGGGCGAGCTGCTCGAGGAGTCGGCGCGCTGGAACGATCTGCTCGCCCAGCTCGGCCAGGTCTTTCGCACCTCCTCCCTGTCGATGCAGCGCGCGATCACCGAGGTGCACAGCAAGCGCGCCATCAACGACTACATCGGCTCCCAGCTCAGCGAGTGCCGCACCGAGCTGCTCACCGCGCAGCCCTACGGCCGGCGCCGGGCCTCCACCCTGGCGCAGGTGGAGCAGCGGGACATGCAGGCGCTCAAGCGGGGGGTCGCGATGCGAACCCTCTACCAGCACTCCGCGCGGCACAGCGTGCCCACGCGGGAGTACGTCGCTCTCATCGCCGAGCTGGGCGCCGAGGTCCGCACCTCCGACGAGTTCTTCAAGCGGCTCATCGTCTTCGACCGACACACTGCCTTGATCCCCGCGACGGAGAACCACGACGTCGCCGTCGCGATCCACGACAAGTCGGTGGTGGCCTTCCTCGTCGACATCTTCGAACGCGCCTGGGACCGAGCGCTGCCGTTCACGGTGCAGGGGCTCACAGTCGCCCGCAAGGTGGCCGACGAGGTGCGGGCGATGACACTGCGGATGCTCGTCGAGGGGCACAGCGACGCGGCGAGCGCCAAGCGACTCGGAGTCAGCGCGCGGACCTACGCCTCCTATATCGCCGCGCTCAAGGAGGAGTATGGCGTGCAGACCCGATTCCAGCTCGGCTGGGCCATGAGTCAGACGCAGGACGGCAGCCTTCGTCTGCCGCCGAGCGTTCCACGGTCCGACCAGTCGGAGTTCGCGGCCGAGTGACGCTCAAGGGCTTTGCTACGCGAACGAGGGGCAGCACCTGGGGTGCTGCCCCCCGCCGGGGAGACGGCCTGACACGCCTCACACCCGGCGCGGACGGGGGTGACCGCCGGGGTGCGTCTCCCCGCAGGCTGCGACACGAGGTGGGGTGGTCTCGCAGCCCGCGTCCGATGTGCCCCCCTCTTTGAATGCGCATTCGCCGACTGGGCGGCAGGGGACTTGCCCGGGGTCAGTCCCAGCCGGTATCAAGCCGGGCCTGGTGCAGGACGGCATCGTCGGACGTGCTCGCGGCGTGCGCCGTCGCTCCGACCATGGACAGGGCGAGGGTGGCCGCGAGGGCAGCCACCACCTTCTTGGTCAAGGGAGTCAGCATGGTGGTATTCCTCTTGTTGCATCGGGGGAACTGGTGTGGACCAGCCACCTCATTCTGCGGAGACGCACCGCCACCAACCACCGCGGGCGGACCGCGAGTGTCTGCATTGCAGTTTTCTGCAGGTATTCAAGCGCACTGAGAGCGCCGGTCTGGGTCGACCGGCGTCTACCAAGTCGCGCCCAGGCTGATGAAGGGTGCTGGTCCGGCCTCCATAGCCTCACGCTGCGCCATCGCAAGCGCCGAAGCGACGTCTGTGCCCGTCGCCACGGAGCCGTGCACGCGCTCCATGATCTCTGCGGAGATATCGTCGCTGATCCGGGCGACCCCCGCAACGATCGAGGTCGCGCCCAGGTGCAGCAGCACCGAGCCCAGCCCCAGCGTCTCGTCACCGGGACGATGTGTGGCGAGCCCGGCCTCGCAGGCCGACAGCACCACGCACCCCGCGATGCCGCGTTCCGGATCGACCTCATAGGCATAGAGCGACCCGTCCACCAATCGCACCGAGGAGAAGAGCGGGTTGTCGTGGCGATGCCGCCCATGGGCCGCCACGTGCACCAGGTCGGCTCCGGCCAGCGCCTCGTGTGCCCGGGCTGTGGTGGCCTCCGGCCCCACGTGCACGGTCGAGCCCTCCCACGTCCGGCCGACCGCCGCCACCTCGGCAGCGGCGCACCGCAGTCCGGGACCGGCGATCGCGCTCACCCTGGGTTGCGGGGGACGCCGCGTCGCTGCCCCGGCCAACCAGGACGCCGCGCTCGGAGTCAGCACGGTCGGGGTGCCCAGCCGGCTGGGGAGGAGTCCCCACGGCACAACCACGAGATCACCACTGCCCGACAGCACGAGCGGCTCGGCGGACAGCCCCAGCGGTTCGAGCAGCAAGGCGTCGAGTCGCCCAAGCCCGAGGGCCAGGCTGCGGCGTACTGCCTCCGCGATCGGCCCGGGCAGCCCGGGCGCCGCAAGCGCGTCGAGGTCGGCCCGAACCCGGCGAACCAGGTGCGACACCTCCGCCACCGATGCACATTCATGCAACGCCACCCGGCGTCCGCGGATCGACACCGCGAGCCAGTGCCCTCGGTGGCGGGCGAACGTGGCGAACGCGGTCCCCGCGGCCCGGGCGGTGTCGCGCACGAGGGTGCAGCATGGAGCGCTCCCGGCGTCACCCCGCTCTCCCTCCACTTCCCACGACCGGGCCCGGATCAGACCCTGCAACTCCGCGGCCCGCTCCCGCAGCCGAGCCCGTGGCTCCTCGCCGACCGACGACCCCTCGAGGGACCGGGCCTCCTCCTCCACCCGCCGCAGCTCGCTGAGGAGTGCCGCCGTGTGCTCGTCACCCGGCGGGCGCACCGACGGCAGCCGGGTGGAGACCGCCCGAGCGTGCTCGACGAGGTTCAGGACACCGGCCGGCGACCCCGAGGCCACGGCCACGTCCAGGCCGAGCCGGGCCAGCGCCGCTCCGTGCACGGCGCTGGCGGTGCGCAGGTCTAGCGACCCGAAGGAGTGCTGGTAGGCGCCCAGTTCGGTGAGCCCGCGGCGGACCTCCGCGGCGGCACGCGGCGGGCTCCCCTGGCGCAGCGCCGCGAGGGCGCGCACCTCCCGCACCTGCAGGCGTGTCTGCAGCGGATCGGTCGCACGCAGGCGTGGTGGTGCGGCACCGCCTTCCCCGCCGGGCGATGATTCCGCCGGAAGCTGCAGCCGACACTCCTCGGCGAGCAGTCGGGCCCCACGGGCGAGGTCGGGGCGGTTCTCGCGACGGCACGCGGTGGCGAGCTCGCTGGCCCGGGCGGCGAGGGCGCTCACGGCTGTGGCCCGCTGCCGAGCCGGCCGGCCCTCGGCCACGAGCCGCTGGCAGCGCAGCATCATCAGCTCGGCCTTGCGCTGCCAGCGCACGTTGCCGCGCCGCGCGAACCGCCGGTACGCCGACGCCGCGAGCCGGTACCCAGAAGTCCCGTCGCCCTCGACCAGGGCGCACTCGGCCCGCGCGAGGTCGGTCTCGGCGACCTCCTGCTGGAGCCGGGAAGCCTGGAAGATGGCCGATGCCTTCTCCAGCAGGGCCTGCGCGTCTCGGACCAAACCCGCCTCGCGGAGCACCCGGGCCCGGTCCAGCAGCGCATTGGGATGCGGCTCGGCCGGGGCCAGCCGGCTTTCGGCCTCCTCCAGCAGCGCGAGTGCCCGTGGCAGCCGGCCCGCCAGGAACTCGACATACCCGAGGTTGTGCCGGGCCATCGAGGACAGGCGGGCGTCGCCGATCTGCTCGGCGAAGCCCGCCGAGCCGACCAGATCGGCCTCCGCGCGAGCGAGATCGGTGTGCTCGAGGTGCAGGGCACCACGGTTGAGCAGGAGGATCGCGCGGTCGCGCGCAGACACGCGCTCCATCTGGGCGACGGCCTCGTCGAACGCCCGCAACGCCGCGCGGGTGTCGCCGGAGCGAAGCACCACCAGGGCCCGTTGCGCCCGCACGGTCGCCCGCAGCGAGGGGTCGTGGGCGGCCTCGGCAAGCCGGTCCGCGCGAGTCAGCAGGTCCAATGCGGCCTCGAGATCTCCGGTGATCTCGAAGTGTGGAGCCGACTGGCTCATCAGGGTGCGGGCCACCAGCCGGGTGGCGGCCGCGTCGTCGGCGCCGCCCAGCCGCTCTGCGCGCCGCCGTACGGCGGTCAGCGCGCGCACCGCCTGCTCCGGTCGGCCTCGGCGCCCCTGGAGGACGGCCCTGTCGACTTCGGCCTCGAGAGCCGGGACATCGACCGCGGTCCTCACCCGCCGAACCTACAACTGGAACAGCGGTGTCACGACCGTGGCAGCCAGATCCTCGGCGCCCGAGACGTCGCGCGGGTGGAACGCGAGCTGGGCGAACCCTTCGGGAAGGTCGTCCACCACGAAGCGCCCCGCCTCGTCGGCCTCGACGTCGCGGGCGCCTTCCTGCATCCGCACCTGGACGCGCATGGCGGCCGGCGGGGCGATCCACCCGTCGAGTCGCATCAGGTGCATGCGTGAGGGGGTCACGGTCACCATGGAGGTCAGGTTCGCCGAGGAGAAGGTCAGGGTCTCGGTGCGGATGCCGGCCACCGGGTCGTCCCGGACAGCGAGCGCGTCGTGCTCCACCCGAGTGATCGAGGCGATCTCGGCGTCCAACTCGTCCAAGGCCAGGGAGAACTGGATCCGCTCCACCAGGTCGGCGGGGACGGGGTCGACGGCATCGAGCAGCTCAGCCACCTCACGCAGGAGAGCCTCGTCGACCTCGTCCAGGGGCTCGGCCGCAGCCGCCTCGACGTCCGGCCCGAGGTCGGCCGGGAACTCCTCGTCAGTCATCACGACTGTCCTTCCCACTCGGGGTCCCGTGCAAGCCGGTCGCGCAGCTTGGCCAGGCACCGGCCCCGGGTCGGGCCGATGCTCCCCACCGGCATGCCGAGCGAGGCGGCGAGGTGGGCGTAGTCGGGCTTGTCGGCGAAGGCGATCACGCTGAGCAGCTGCCGGCAGCGGGCAGGCAGCTCCTGGACGTGCCGCCAGAGGCGCTGTCTGCGGTCCCCGGTGACCACCACCTCCTCGGGGCCGGGCCGGTGACGGTCGGGCACCCCGAGCAGCCCCTCGTCATCGACCCCGAAGACGGCCGCGGTGCGCGACCGGTCCTCACGCACATGCTTCGACACCCGCCACGCCTCGCGGCGGGTCGAGGTCAGCAGCCACTTGACGACCGTCTGGGGGTCCCGGATCGACTCGGCGCTGTGAAGGAGCCTCATCCACACCGTTTGGACGACATCCTCGGCGGTGACCCGGTCCAGGCCGGCGCCACGCGTGGTGCGCCACATCAGCGGAGAGACGACCTCCACCAGCTGGTCGAAGGCCTGCCGGTCGCCGTCCCGGAAGTCGGCGAACGCATGGGCGGCCCGGGTCACCAGGGTCTCCGCCGGGTTGGCCTCGATCATGAGGGCTCACCCGGCTTGGGGCGGCCCGTGGGCAGCGCCTTGAGCAGACGACGCATCCGGTCCACCGCCCCCCGGGTGCCCAAGGTCTCGTAGCCCTTGCGATGGTCCGCCTCCATCGCCACGGCCAGCGAGGCGGCAAGCTCTCCGGCGAGGACGGGGGCAGCGAACGAGGTCCCGCTCCAGACGCCGAACCCCGAGGAGAAGTCGTCGGGGTCGAGCGTCGCGCGCTGTTCGCCGGCGGCCGTCGTGACCTCGTTCGTCGGCTCCCCCGAACCCTCGAGGGTGACGGGGAAGGTGCTCACCAGGGACGCCCCCGGCCGGAGGAAGCCGACCCAGGGCCCGTCGTTGCTGAACATCGCGATCGTCCCATCGGGATTGAGCGCGCCCACACTCACCAGCCCCACCCTGTCGGGGTCCGCGTCCTGCGCCGAGGCGAAGGCGGCCGGGTACAGCGGGCGGGAGGTGGCGTCGTTGCCCGCGGAGGCCACCACGGCCGCGCCGTAGCGCCCCAAGAGCTTCAGGGTGCCGTGCAGCAGGTCGTCGAAGGCCTCGTCCAGGGGCTGCTCGTGGTAGTAGCCCAGAGAGAGGGTGACGATGTCGACAGGGGCGGCGTCGATGGCCCCGCTGCGGGCGAGCACTTGGCGCAGCGCCAACAACTGGAGGCAGCGCAGCAGGTCGGACTCGGCGACCCGGCCGTCGTCGCCGTAGGTGGGAATGCTGAGGATCAGGGCCTCGGGGCACGCCTGCCGGATCAGCCCCGCGATGAAGGTGCCGTGACCGGCGTCCTGGGGCAGCTCGCCGGTCAACGGCTCAGCGATCCCGTGCAGCTCGGCCAGGGTGGCCGCCGGGTCGATGCTGATCCGCGTGTCCATGACCGACACCTCGCGGTCGACGAAGTCCTTCTCCAGCCAGGGGTGTTCCCCGATGCTCGTGTCGAGCACCGCCACGACGGGGCGCGGGACCACCTCCACGTCGTACGCCGGTCGGGGCGGTGGACCGAGCCAGCTCACCGGTTGACGCCCGCCCCACCCCGGCACGGCGTACTGAGAGACACCGGAGGTCATCGGGTGCCCCGAGGTCATCGGGTGCCCGGACGTCATTGGATGCCCCGAGGTCATCGGGTGCCCCGAGGTCATCGGATGGCCCGAGGTCATCGGATCGGCGGTGACCGGATGGTCCAGCCCGATGTCCCGGTGGCTGGGGGACCCCCGTCCGACCCGGACACGGAAGTCCTGGACGAACCGCCACGCGTCGATCGGCTTGAAGGGCGACTTCGGCTTCTTGGGCACCAGCCGGGCCCGGCGCACCCAGATGCTCCGCAGCGCCTCGCGCTCCTCAGGGTGGAGGCGCGCATGCTCGAGCAGGGCGAACTCGTCCTGCGAGCGCTTGTCCCACTCCACGCTGAAGCCGGCGTGGTGAGCCGTCGTCTCCAGTGCCGCCAGCGTCTCGACACGGTCCCCGCGCACGAGTATGGAGTCGCCGATGAAGGCGGTGGGCCTGACCGCCGGCTGTCCGGCGACCTGGTAGGCAGTCATCGGGTCGAGCGTCCGCACCCGGAGGTAGGTGTCGCTCAACTCCCTGAGCTGCGGCGGGCTCGGCACCAGAGGACCGTCGGCATCGAGCCTCGCGCTCCGCTGGCCACGCCTTGCCGGACCACTCGCTGCACCCGTCATGGTCACCACCCGCTCCCAACCCGCAGTCGACGCGAGTCCTGCCCATCGAGCCTAGGGCGGCCGGGCTCCGATGGCACCCCTGCGACGGTCCTGCACCGCCCCCGCCCAGGTCGGCTGCCGTCCCCATCCCCAAGGCGAGTCCTTCGCGCTCTCATGGCCATGACCCCGAGGAGTCCCATCAGGTCGCGCTGATACCGACCCAGGAGAATTCGGCGCCGACGAGTTCGAGCCCCGCTGCGGTATCACCGAGGCGCGGACGGGCTCCTTGCCCGTATGAGCCGACGCCCCACCGACGACCTGGACCGCGCGGTCCTGCTCGCCCGCCGAGCGGTCACCACCGGCCACCTGGCCCGTCCCGAGCCCCTGACCCGCTTCCTGCACCAGCGCTGGTTCCTGGGCCGAACGCCGTGCGGCGTCCCCGCTCAGCGGCGTGCGCGCGCGAGCGACCATCCGGAGGGTCCCTCGGGCAGGCACTCACCCGGGGCTCACCAGGAGGATCGGGGCGCGCGGGTCGTGGGTCCGTGGCGCACCTGGAACCGGCAGTGGGAGCAGCGCAGCGTCGCGGGAGAGGACCTGCTGCGCGTCTACCTCTCCTGCGCTCCGCACACGAGCCTGCACGTCGTCGGCGCGGTGGCGGCCCATGCCCACGCGTGGACGGATCCCTGGCTGCTGAGTTCGCGGGCCATGAGCCAGTCGGTGCCCGCGCCGGACGCGACGGTCCTCTACGTCCCCCTAGATGCGCTGGCCACCCTTCGCGACCGGATCGGCGCCATGCTGGAGGACATCCGGCCCTTCCTCGCGGCCACCGTGCCGACGATGACGCTTCCGGTGGCCTATGGCGCGGCGGTGGCGCAGAACCCGGCCAACGGCCGCCCCTACGGCGAGCAGCGCTGCGCCCTGATCGCCGGCGGAGTGGTCGCCCACCGCGAGCGGGGACATCGCGAGACCGTCGACCGGGTGCGCTCGGCGTTCCGGCGTGCCGGCATCGACCCAGCCGCCCCCTATCGTGCCTGGGGCGCCACCTGGCAGTGGCAGAACAGCCGCATGGCGAGGACGTCCTGAAAGCACGTCGCATGGCGGAGGTGGCGGGATTTGAACCCGCGAGAGGGTTTTGCCCTCAACCCGCTTAGCAGGCGGGCGCCATAGACCGGACTAGGCGACACCTCCAAGGCCACCTCGACGGCGGCGGGCTCAGGCTACCGGGACCGGACGGCCTACCGCGAATCGCCCTCGCGGCCCAGGACCTAGCGCAGTCGGCGGTATCCGTGCCCCTGGTCGAGACGGGCCCGCAGGTCGTCGAGAAAGCTCGAGGGGGAGGCATCGAGGACCCGCATCGGAATCGTCGTGGTGCGACCGTCTCGCAGGCGCAGGATCACGCAGTCCTGCCCGCCGACGGATCCGGTGACGGCGTCCTCGACGTCGCGCCACCGAGCCTGCTTCGTCCCTGCTCCGCGCAACCAGCGCACGCGATAGCCGGTCTCGTCCAAGCGCACCAGTGGAGCGCCGCGAGCGACGACGGCGACCGCGACGACACCGAGGATGATCAGCGCAGCGCTGACCGCAGCGGCCGTCGTCACCGCCCCGCCGGGACCACCGGCGAGCGCCACGACTCCGGCGACGACGAGCACGACGAGGCCGCACAGCGCCAGCAGCCCGCCGAAGGACCGGACCAGGAGGGCGGGCGCGAAACGGTAGTCGGAGGGCACGGAGGCAATTACAGCCGACCCTGGAAGGACCGGACCACCCGAGGTCGGCTCTTGCCGCAGGGGTCCGGGCGGGCAGACACTGGATGGCCCACCCCACGACTCCAGGAGGTGGCCCGATGCGACACCTCGACGAAGCCCTCCACGCCCTGCAGCAGACCCTCGATGCCCCGGCGCGGCTCCCGCTCTCCTGGCACCATCATCTGACCACGCGGCTCGCGGCCGTCGTGGAGGCGCTCACCATGGAGCCCGACGTGGCCACGGACCCGTGGCTGGCGGCCCGAGCCGCGCGGCTGCAGCGCGAGCGCGAGCGGCTCATGGCCCGAGTGTCCGTCGTCTACGCGATGCTCGAGGAGCACGCCGACCCGATCGCTCTGAGACCTGCGCTGACCCGGCTTGCGAGCGACATCATGCGCCACCGCGCCCGCTCGGACGACCTGGTCTACGACGAGGTCTCCCTGGACGTCGGCGGATCCGAGTAGGTCCCGTAGCGGCGGGGCACCGCAGAGGGGGCGGGATTCGAACCCGCGGCTGACATCTCTGCCAGCGACCGCTTTCAAGGCGGTTCCGATCGGCCACTCCGGCACCCCTCCGAGGCGGCGGGCAGACCCACCGCCTCCGGCAGTCTACGGACCGCGCGGGGTCAGCGTGGCTCCACCACGACGAGCGGGTCGCCCTCCTGCACGACCTCCCCGGCGTGGGCCGCCACCCGGCGCACCGTGCCCGCGTGTTCGCTGAGCACCGGGATCTCCATCTTCATCGACTCCAGCAGCACGACGATGTCGCCGGTCTCGACCCGGTCTCCGGGCGCGACGCAGATCTGCACCACGTTGGCCACCATCTCGGCACAGATGTCGACGGTCTTCGCAGCGCGGGCCATGCCGGCGAATCTAGCCCTCCGAGCCCGTCCCCGGTCAGTCCCACGGCACGTCGTCGCGCCGGTTCAGCAGCGACGGGTTCTCCTCGCGCGCTTCGGCGAGGGCCCGCGCCGACACCGTTCCGGTCACGATCGTCTCTGCCTCGTCGGCCTCGACGACGACCTCCCCGCGGGCGTCGACGAGCTGGGAGTGGCCGGTGTATCGGGGTCCGGGCTGGCCCACCGCCGCGACATAGCAGACGTTCTCGATCGCTCGGGCGGCCACCAGCGTCCGCCAGTGGCGCACCTTGCGCGGGCCCGCAACCCACGCCGCCGGCACCACCAACAGCTCGGTCCCCGACCGGGACAGCTCGCGGGCAAGCTCAGGGAACCGCAGGTCATAGCAGGTGAGGAGGCCGACGGGCACGCCGCCCACGTCGATGACGAGGGGAGACCGGGCACCCGCGGTCAACCTGTCGGACTCCCGGACCCCGAAGGAGTCGTAGAGGTGGATCTTGCGGTACGCCGCCCGCAGCCCTCCGCCGTCCGCCACCACCAGCGTGTTGAACGGTCGGTCGGGGTCCTCGCTGCGCTCCAGCATCCCCGCCACCCAGATGCCGCCATGCCGCGACGCCGCGACGGTGAGTGCGGCAACGAACGGACCGTCGAGAGGCTCGGCGTCGGGGCCCAGCGGGTCCCCGGCGCGACCCAGGTCCCGCTGGTAGGCCTCGGGAAGCACGACCAGGTCGGCGGACGGCACCGGGAAGTCGACGAGGCGATCGCGATTCTCTGCAGGCACGCGAGACGCGGCCACCTGGACGAGGGCCACCCGGAGATCGGTCGACGGCATGGGCCCACCCTGCCACGCAGGGGACCTTGTGGCCCTTGTCACGACCCGAAGCGAGGTCAAAGGTGAGGGTCGCCCCCTGGGAGAAGGAGACCGATGACCGCCCGTCGTCCGCGGCGCCTCGCCGCCCTCGCCACCGCGCTGGCGACCGCCCTGTCCGTCGCCATGCTCGCCCCTGCGAACGTGAGCGGCGCCGCGGTCGCCAGTCCCCGCTCCAGCCACGCCAAGCCACCGGGTTGGGGCCACGGGCGTGGCGGCGCGCCGGTGACCGTGATGACGCGCAACGTCTACCTGGGCGCGGACATCATGCGGCCGATCCGGGCCGTGCAGGGGCTCGAGGACCCGCTGGCGATCGTGCAGACACTCGGCAACGCGACGGACGCCACGCGCGACATCGTGGACGGCACCGACTTCGGGGTGCGCGCCCGGCTCCTGGCCCGGGAGCTCGCCCGCACGCGTCCCGACCTCGTGGGGTTGCAGGAGGTGGCGCTGTGGCGATCCGGCCCCCTGGAGCTGGACGAGGCCACCCTGCTGGTGCCCAATGCGACCAAGGTCGACTACGACTTCCTGGCGCTGCTGCGTCGAGCACTGCGCGCCCGGGGGGTCCCCTATCGCCCCGTCAGCGTCAACCCCCTCTCCGACGTCGAGGCCCCGGCCTTCGAAGGCCCCCTGACCGCTCCCGTGGACGGGCGCGACGTCCGGCTCACGATGCGCGACGTGATCCTCAAGCGCGTCGGCAGCCCCGTGCGCGTCGTCCGGGCCCGGGAGCGGACGTTCCGGGTCGGTCTGGCGCTCGACATCGCCGGCAAGGCGATGGACTTCACTCGCGGGTACCAGTGGGTGGACGTCCGCGGCCGGGCCGGGCGCTTCCGCTTCGTCAACACCCACCTGGAGGCCTTCAGCTCCGACATCGCGCTGGGCCAGGCCCAGGAGATGCTGGCCGACGCCGGGGCGACGCGGCGGACCACGATCCTGGTCTGCGACTGCAACTCCGACCCGTTGCTGGAGACGGTCAAGCCCGGCGACACGCAGCCGCACTACGCGGCGTACCGACTGATCACCCGCGAAGCCGGCTTCGTCGACACCTGGCTGCGGTGGCGGCCCGCGTCGCAGGGGTGGACCTCCGGGCTCAGCGAGACCGTCGACGACCCGGACGCGAGCGGGTTCGACCACCGCATCGACTTCGTGTTCGCCCGCGGCGCCCACCCGCACGCGGTGAAGGTCAAGCGCGGCGCCGTCACCGGCGACGAGATCGGCGATCGCGACCCGAGCACCGGACTGTGGCCGTCCGACCACGCCGGCGTGGTCATGCGGCTGCGGATCCGCTGACCCCGACGGCGGCCGCACCGGCACGGGCACACTGGACGGCATGGCTCACCCCTTCCGGCCGGACCTGTGCGCCGTGGTGCTGACGGGCGGCACGGGCGCCCGGCTGGGCGGAGCCGACAAGGCCGCACTGGAGGTGCACGGCAGCACGCTCCTGGAGCGCGCGCTCGCCGCGACCGCCGCGGCAGGCGTGGTCGTGGTCGTCGGGGACGAGGTGCCCACCTCGCGCACCGTGCACTGGACCCGCGAGCATCCGCCGCGGGGGGGTCCGGCCGCCGGTCTGCTGGCCGGGATGGACGTGCTCGCCGCGCACAAGGGTCCAGTCGAGCTCACCGGGCAGGGCCGGCTGGTCGTCGTGCTCGCGGTCGACATGGCGCGGGTCACCGCCGCCACCGTCGACCGGCTGTGCGCCGCCCTGGAGGACCTGGACAGGACGTCGGGTCCCGACCGGGCAGCGCAGGACGGCGTGGACGGCGCCGTGCTCGTGGACGACGACGGCCGCCGGCAGGTGCTCTGCGGGGTGTATCGGCGTGACGCGCTCGAGCGCTGCCGGCCACCGGGTGGGCAGCACAGTGGCCTGGCGATGCGCCGACTGGTGGCCCCGTTGGCGCTGACCGACGTCCCCGCGCTCGACGGCGAGTCGCTCGACGTGGACACCTGGGAGGACCTGCGCCGGTTCGACCAGGACCCGCGCAACGGGTTGCGGACCTTGTGACGGGGGGCGAACCTGGGACGGTGAACCTGCACGACTGGATCGACGAGCTCATGGACGCCTTGGACGTCGAGACGGAGGTCGACGAGGGGCTGATCCTCGACGTGGCGCGCCAGGCGGCGCACCGGGTGGAGCGCCCGGCGGCGCCCATCAGCACCTATCTGCTGGGGTACGCCGCCGGGCTGGCCAAGGGCGACCCGGCGGAGGTCGAACAGCTCGCCGCGCGGGTTCTGGACCTCGCGGAGAGGTGGGACGGCGGCGAGGACCTCGACGCCGGCCTGCGGGCCGCTCCCCTGGTCGACGCCGACTGACCCGCCACCGGCGCCGGGTCGCCGCGACCCCTAGCCTGGGCCCCATGCGCGCTGTCATCGCTGCCGAGCCGGGCGGCCCCGAGGTCCTGACCGTCGCCGAGCTTCCCGACCCGGAGCCGGGACCCGGGGAGGTCGTCCTCGACGTACGCGCGACCGCGGTCAACCGCGCCGACCTGCTGCAGCGGCAGGGGCTCTACCCCCCGCCGCCCGGCGCCAGCGAGATCCTCGGCCTGGAGTGCAGCGGGACCATCTCTGCCGTGGGCGCCGACGTGCAGGGATGGCGAGTCGGAACCGACGCCTGCGCGCTGCTCGCGGGCGGGGGGTACGCCGAGAAGGTGGCGGTGCCGGCAGGGCAGCTGATGCCCCTCCCCGCCGGTGTCGACGTCGTCACGGCGGGGGCGCTGCCCGAGGCCGCCTGCACCGTCTGGTCGAACGTGTTCATGGTCGCCGGCTTGCAGCCCTCCGAGACACTGCTCGTGCACGGGGGCGCCGGCGGGATCGGGACGTTCGCGATCCAGCTGGCGCACGCCGTGGGCGCCCGCGTGCTGGCCACCGCCGGCTCGGAGGAGAAGCTGGAGGTGTGCCGCTCGCTCGGCGCGGACATCGCGATCGACTACCACGAGCAGGACTTCGTCGAGGAGGTCCGGTCAGCCACCGAGGGCCGCGGAGCCGACGTGGTGCTCGACAATATGGGCGCGAAGTATCTCGACCGCAACCTGGACGCGCTGGCGCCTCAGGGCCGACTGGTCATCATCGGCATGCAGGGCGGCACCCGGGCCGAGCTCGACATCGCCAAGCTGCTCCGCACGCGAGGCGCGGTGATCGCCACCGCCCTGCGCTCGAGGCCGGTGGCCGAGAAAGCGGCGATCTGCGCCGGCGTGACCGAGCACGTCTGGCCCCTGGTCGCCGACGGGCGGGTCCGCCCGATCATCCAGGACCGGATCGGGCTGGAGGAGGCTGGGCGCGCACATGCGCTGATGGAGGACGGCGGCCACATCGGCAAGGTGCTGCTCACGGTCTGAGGCCACGGGGCCGGGCGGCACCGCCGGGGTTCGACCGCCGGCCCCCGGATAGGCTGGACTGCATGAGCGACCCGAAGGAGCCGGAGGTCCCGCAGTCGCAGGATCCCGCCCCGTCCCCGCCCGAGTCCGAGGAGCAGCCGCCCCGGGTGGTCGTCATCGGACCCAACGGCATGGCCGTCAGCGGTGGCGAGGAGGAGCGGGACGAGGACGACCAGCCGCACGTCACCGAGCTGGTCGAGCAGCCGGCCAAGGTGATGCGGATCGGCGGCATGATCCGCCAGCTCCTCGACGAGGTGAAGTCCGCGCCCCTCGACGAGGCCTCCCGCACCCGGCTGGCCGGCATCTACCAGTCCTCGATCGACGAGCTGAAGACCGGCCTCGCTCCCGAGCTCGTGGAGGAGCTCGAGCGGCTGTCGCTGCCCTTCGCCTCTGCCTCACCCTCCGAGGCCGAGCTTCGGGTCGCCCAAGCCCAGCTCGTCGGCTGGCTGGAGGGGCTCTTCCACGGCATCCAGACCGCGATCTACGCCCAGCAGATGGCGGCGCGGGCGCAGCTGGAGCAGATGCGGCGCGCGTTGCCGCCCGGCGTCATGCAGACGATGGCCCAGCAGGCGGAGCAGCAGCGCGGGCCCGGCGAGGCGCACGAGCCGCGCAGCGGCGGCATGTACCTCTGACCCGCGTCACCTGAGCCCGCGTCAGTCGAGGAGGTAGCCCCGCGGTGGCCATGCGCAAGTCGTCGACCGAGATCGACCACGCGATCCTCGACGTGGCGGCCAGCATCTTCGCCGTCCATGGCTTCGCCCACACCTCCGTGCAGCAGATCGCCGACGCCGTCGGCTACTCCAAACCGGGGCTGCTGCACCGCTTCGGAAGCAAGGACGCCCTGCACCGGGCGGTGCTGGAGGAGGTGGCGCAGACCCTGCACGAGGTGACGGGCAAGGCGCTCGCCCGGCACGGCGACCCGGACCAGGTGCGCCTGGTCCTGGAGCTGGTGACGCGCAAGGCCTTGGCCCGGCCGGGGATGGTGCAGATGATGCTGCGTGCCTTCGGCACGGACCGTCGCGAGGAGGAGCTCAGCGAGGCGAGGGCCGCGGCCTACCGGCTGGTCGACGCCCTGGACCGCCGCCGCGAGACCCCCCTGGACCGGTTGCGCGTCCGGCTGGCCTTCCAGCTGATCGGCACCGCCGCCGCCATCCAGCACTCGTTGGTCTCCAGCGAGCTTCACGTCCCGCCCGAGCAGCTGGTGCCGGTGCTGGTGTCCCTGGGCGGGGAGGTCATCGGCGCCAACGGCTGAGGGGGAGGTGTCGGTCGCCTACGTGTTCCTCCACCTCCTTCCCGAGATCGCGCAGGGCAATGCGGCCATCGGCGAGCTGCTCAGCGATGTGCTCGACCCCACGCCGCTCTTCGAGCTGGCGATCTTCGCCGTGGCGCTGGCCGGCTTCACGTTCTTCTACGGACTGCGCCGACTGGCGCGACGTGGGCGCTCTGGCGGCACCACCGCGGGGGTGAGCGAACCCGCGGTCTCGGTGTACGCGCTGCACGTTGTTGAACGACTCTGTGGGTGACGACGAACTGTTGGGGTGACGTCATCCGCGGTGGGGATGCCGGTTCGTGGGCATCGGTGTGGCGCGATCTATCGTGCGCGTCGAGAGCGTGACGACGTTCTGTAACGCGCGACGGCCCTTCCCCGTACTTTGCCGAGTCGGGAAGAGCCGTCACTTGGTGCTGGAGGCACCCGATGGTGATGGTAGGTACCGATCCGGCTGAGGTCGAACGGGCGTTGCGGGCTGGGGAGCTGGCGTGTCCGTCGTGTTCGGCGACGCTGCGGCCGTGGGGCTATGCCCGACCGCGCTCCTCGCGGGCTGAGGGTCGGGTGGTGAGGCACCGTCCTCGACGGTCGGCGTGCTCGGGGTGCAGCAGGACGCATGTGTTGATGCCGGCGTGCTGGTTGCCTCGGCGGGCCGATGCGGTCTCGGTGATCGGGGCGGCGCTGCTGGCCAAGGCCGCCGGTCGGGGGCACCGGCCGATCGCGGTGAGGTTGAACCGACCGGCCTCCACGGTGCGGGGGTGGCTGCGCCGGTTCACCGCGAACGCGGACGCGCTGTGGGTGTTGTTCATCCGGCTGTTGCACGCGCTGGATCCCCAGGCCGCGCCGGTGATGCCGACGGGGGCGGTGTTCGCCGACGCGGTGGAGGCGGTCGGCCGGGCCGGGTCGGCGGCGGTGCTCAGGCTGTCGCCGGGCTGTCCGTGGGAGCTGGCCGGACGGGCCACCGCTGGGCGGCTGCTGGCGCCTGTCCCGCCGATGGGCTGGTAAGCCGGGTGCGCAACACGAGTTGACCCTGGGCAGCCACCGCCGCACCCGGCAGCCTCAGCCGCTGACCGACTGACTCCCGACCGGCGGGGTCGGCGGTCCACAGGGATGAGGTAGCGGTGAGCGGCAGTGCCACAGCGACAGGGATCGGGGACGATGACCGGCGGCGGGCGAGGGCTCGCGACGTCGGCCTGTTCCGGTATGCGCTGATCCGGGAGGCAGCCGATGGTGGCCTGACCAACCGGGAGCGGGGGCGGCTGGTCCGCCAGCTCGCCGGGACCGAGCATGTCGGTCCGTTCGGGGAGAAGGTGCTGGTGTCCCGGACGAGCCTGGACCGGTGGATCCGGGCGTTGCCGGGCCGGTGGGTTCGACGCGCTGGTCCCCGTCGCATCCGGCGAACGCTGAGCCCCGCATCGACCGGCGGCAGGTGTTCGAGCTGGCGGCCGCGTTGAAGCGGGAGAACCCCCGGCCGGACCGCCGCGCAGGTCGCGGCGATCCTGCGACGAGCACGCGCCGGGCACCGCGCCGTCGGCATCGGACGCTGCAGCGGCACTTCGCCCGGCTCGAGCTCAACACCCGCCCCGACGGGCAGTCGCCGGCGGCGTTCGGCCGGTTCGAGGCCGACGCATCCCAACGACCGGTGGATCGGCGACGCGCTGCACGGCCCCGATGGTCGCCGGCCGGAAGATCTACCTGTTCGCGTTCCTCGACGACCACTCCCGGCTCGATCGCTCGGCTACCGGTGGGGCCATCCGGAGGACACGCGTCCGCTTGGAGGCCGCACTGCGAACGCCGGGCTGGCCTCCCGCGGCGTCCCGAAGGTCGTCTATCTCGACAACGGCTCGGCGATGGTCGTCGACGCCAGCTGCTCCGGGCGCTAGCGGGTAGCTCGGGATCCGGCTGGTCCACTCCCACCCCGCCCGACCCCTCTTAACCGGCTAATCAATGAGTTGGTGCATGTGAAGCTCCGACACGCCGTGGATACGCGGTTCTTGCGTGTCGGTGGTGAGACTTCTGGACATACCTGCATCTCATGACAGGTGAGCAGGCGTGCGCCGAGTCGTCTGAGGGCGGTGCAGCCGGCAGACGGCCGCTGGTCAGCTGACGGGGGCCGCGCCACGGCGGCGTCTGCCGGTGGTCAACGACTACCTGGGCTATCTCGCCGATCGGGGTTACTCGCCGCGCACGGTGCGGGCCTATGCGTTCGACCTGCTGGCGTTCGCCCGCTGGCTGGTCGGCGAGGAGCTCGGCGTGCAGGAGGTGAGCACCGATGTGCTGCTGCGGTTCCTGGCCGTTCTGCCGGAGCGCGGCGCTGCCCGGTCGGCCGGGCGGCAACGTGGTGCTCGATTGCGCGAGCGGCCGGTCGACGCGGGTACGCCCCGTCGACGATCAACCGGCGGCTGGCGGCGATCTCCGGGCTGTTCGACTTCCGGGCGATGCGCGACCCGGCCGTGGTGAACCCGATGCCCAGCGGGCCCGGCGGCGGCCGGCCGATCCGTCCGGTCGCAGCGGGCCGGGCTGCTGGCGCATCTGAACCGGCCGAAGCCGCCGGTCGCGGTCTGCGGGTCCGTGAACCGCGGCGGTTGCCCCGGGGCTTGGACCGGGCCGAGACCGCCGCCCTGCTGGCCAGCTTCCGCACCGACCGGGACCGGGCGATCGCCGGGCTGATGCTGTTCTCCGGGCTGCGCTCGGCGGAGGTGCTCGGGCTGCAGGTCGGCGATGTGGACATCGCCCGGCGGCTGGGTGCGGGTGATCGGCAAGGGCGACAAGGAACGCCGGGTGCCGTTGGATCCCGACGTCGCCGGGCTGATCCAGACCTACCTGCTCGCCGAGCGACCGGAGACCGACCAGCCGAGGCGTTGTTCCTCGTGGCCAAGGGCCCGCATCGGGGCAGCCGCTGACCGCGGCCGGGCTGCGCACGGTGTTTCGCTATCACCGGGCGGTCGCCGGGGTGCCGGCCGGTCATCCGCACGCGCTGCGGCACTCGTTCGGCACCGCCCTGGCCGAGGCCGGGGTGGACCTGGCGGTGCTGCAGGCGTTGATGGGTCACGACCATGTCGATTCCTCGGCCGCCTATATCCATCTCGCACCGGCGCATGTGCGCGCCGCCTATGATGCTGCCCGCGCACGGCAGCGCGCCGTAGCAGGCTGAGGCCGCCGACGCCGACCGGTCAGCGGCCTGCTGACAGCCGCGCTATCATGCGCCTACGCTGGCTGAGGCCCGCGGAGCTGGGAACACGGCGTTCCGGCTCGGCGCCCGCGGTCGTTCCTGGCCCGCTGGCCGGACCCGGCGGACTGGGCGGGCCAGCCGCTGCCGGTCCGGCTGTCGGCGGACTCGGCGCACCCGGCCGTTCCTGAACTTCTTGATGCTCGGCCGGTCACCTGCGGCCGGGCTATGACTACCTGCTGGAACGCAAGCTGCCCGCGCTGCTTGCGGGAGGCGCGAGGTCAGCCCGCTCGGCCGCGGACCTGGACCGGTTCCTGGCCGCTGCCACCGAGCTGGGCTACCGGCCGCAGGTTGACGCACCGGCATGGCCAGCCAGGTCGCGATCCGGGTACTGATCCAGACCGGACGGGCGCTCGGCGAGCTGACCGAGTCCGACCTCGCCGAGCTTCGGACGCGGCGATCACCGAGCGGGAGAGCACGCCCATGGGCGGTCGCTTCAAGCACTACCGCGGTCGCGCTGCACGCCATCCCGCGCCGTGCTCTATCACCTCGGCGCCCCGGTCGACCGCGGTGGTCAAGCGGACCGTCCATCTGCGGCTGGCCAGTGGGAGCGTCACTTCACCGGAGTCTGCCCGACCGGTGTCGCGGACTCGATGGTCGCCTACCTCGAATGCGCCGCGGGCACGCGAGCCCGCTCCACGGTGTTGGGCATCGCGGCCAGGCTTGGCGCACTTCGGCCGGTTCCTGGCCGCCATCGACCCGGCCTGGCCTCGCTGGCCGAGCTGGACCGGCAGCGCCACATCGAGCCCTACCTCGCCGCGGTGGCCGCCGCCCGGCACCCGCGCACCGGTGCGCCGACTGTCCGCCTCGCATCGACGCAGCCGGATCCTGACCGTCGGCCGGATGGTCGACGACATCAACGAGTGGGGCTGGGCCGAGGCGCCCGGCCGGCGGTTGGTCTTCCCCCGCGACGTCCCCCGGCTGCCGCGCCCGCTGCCCCGCTACCTGCCGCCCGGACGCCGACCGGCGGCTCACCGCCGCGCTGCGCGACTCGGCGAACCGGCTCCGCGCCGACGCGCTGCTGCTGGCCGCGGGCGACCGGGATGCGGATCGGGGAACTGATCGACCTCGAACTGGACTGCGTGCACGAGGTCCCCGGCGCCGGGGCCTGGCTGAAGGTGCCGCTGGGCAAGCTGGACACCGAACGGATGGTGCCGCTCGACGACGAAACGGTCGACCTGGTCGACCGGATCACCGAGCACCGCTCGCCGGGCCGACCCGTGCCGCCACCCCCGCACCGGCCGGCTCGCCGACTTCCTGCTCACCCACCAGGGCCGCCGGGTCTCCGCGGACATGCTCCGCGACGAGCTCACCAGCGCCGCCGCCGCGGCCGGCCTCGGTCAGGTCACCCCCCACCAACTCAGACACACCTTCGCCACCGCCCTTGTCAATTCCGGGGTCTCGTTGCAATCCCTGATGGCACTGCTCGGACACGTCTCAGCGGAGATGAGCCTTCGCTACGGCCGACTGTTCGACACCACCGTGCGCGACCGAGTACGAACGCGCCCTCACCCTGGCCAAGTCCCAGCTCGGCGCCGGTGCTGCCGCCACCGACCCCGACCCGCCACGGACCCTGCCGCTGTCTACCGGCGGACAAGGACTGGCGGGAAGCGCCCGGCTGTCAAGGCCCGCCTCGCCGGCGGGTACTGCCTCCGCGCCGCCGCCCAGGGCGCCTGCGCCTACGCCAACATCTGCGAACACTGCCCGAACTTCCGCACCGACACCAGCCTTCCTGCCGATCCTGGCAGCCGCAACGCGCCGACGCCGCCGCCCTCGCCGCCGACGCCGAGACACCGCGGCTGGGGCGAGGAAGCCGCCCGCCACCACGCGCTCGATCGAACGCCTCGACCTGCTCATCGACACCAGGCGCAGATGCCAGCTGACCGACGCCGACCTGGCCGTCGCGCGTCGAACACGCCTGCGCCGCAACTCGCCGCCGCCCGGCAGACCCGTCACCTTCAGCGCCGTCGCCGCCCGCGCCGGCATCGGCCGCGCCACCCTCTACCGGCGGCCCGAGCTCCGCGCCGCTCATCGAGGAGCACCGCCCACGCGGCCGCGACGCGACTCACCCTCACCGGCCTGGCCGTCCAGATCGACCAGCTCCGCGCCTCACCTCGAAGCCGTCGCCGCGCAACGTCCGCCGCCACGAAGAACAACTCCGCCACACTCCAACGCGACACCGCTAAGACGACCGCCGCCAAACCCGGTCCAGCCAACAGCCATGCACCCCGGATTAGCCGGATAACCGCAAGGGCGGGGCAAGATCGAACGGTTCTTCCGCACCGTGCGCGAGCAGTTCCTCGTCGAGCTCACCGCCCCGGAGGCACTCGCCGGCGATGGACGGCCTGCGCTGCGGCTCAACGAGCTGTTCACCGCCTGGGTCGAAACCGTCTACCACCAGCGGGTCCACTCCGAGACCGGGCAGAGCGCCGCTGGCCCGGTTCGCTGCCGCCGGACCCGCCGACGCTGCCGACGCCCGGCGCAGCTGCGCGAGGCGTTCCTGTGGTCCGAGCACCGGACGGTCACCAAGACCGCGACGATCTCGCTGCACGGCAACACCTACGAGGTCGACGCCGCCCTCGTCGGCCGCACGCGTCGAGCTGGTCTTCGACCCCTTCGACCTCGACCGACATCGCCGTCCGCTACCAAGGCCGCGATCATGGGCACCGCGGTCCCGCACCGGATCGGCCGCCACGTCCACCCCGCCGCCCGCCCGGAGACCACCGACGCCCGCACCAGGCCAGGCCGGCCACCGGGATCGACTACCTCGGCCTGGTCCGCGACCGGCACACCCCGCCCTGGCCCGCCGCGTCAACTACGCCGACCTCACCGGACCAGCTCGACCCGGCACGTCCACGAGCCCGACGACCAGCCCGATGCCGAGCTGGATGCGCGAGTCGGATGCCGAACCGCGCACGTCGGCGAACCCGACCCGGCCGGCGAGCTCGCCAGCGTGATCGCCGATCTCGCCGCGATCCCCGACCCGGACCCAGTCGACCCCGACCAGCTCGACATGCTCGCACCTCCCCGACGACCATCACCGACGAGGACACCCAGACAGCCAGGAGGAGCAGTGACACTCGACCGCCTGCAAGCCCACTACGGCTTCACCCGCATGCCCTTCGGCCGCAGCCCTGGCCCCGGGCATGCTGCACCGCCACGCCGCCCACGCCGAAGCCGTCGCCCGGATCGGCTGGTGCATCACCGAACGCGCCCTCGGCGTGGTCACCGGCGAGGTCGGCGCCGGCAAGACCGTCGCCGTCCGCGCCGCCCTCGCCGGCCTCGACACCTCCCGGCACACCACCATCTACCTGGGCAACCCCGCCGTCGGCGGCCGCGGCCTCTACGCCGGGATCGTCACCGCCCTCGGCGGCATCCCCCGCTTCCACAAGGCCGCCTGATCCCGCAAACCGCCGAGCTGCTCGCCGCCGAGGACCACGAACGCGGCACGCACCGTCGTCCTCGTCCTCGACGAAGCCCACCTCCTCGACGCCGACCAGCTCGAAGAGCTCCGGCTACTGACCAACGCCGACATGGACTCCCACTCACCGTTCGCCTGCCTGCTCGTCGGCCAACCCACCCTGCGCCGGCGGATCAAGCTCGGCACCTTCGCCGCCCTCGACCAACGCATCGCCCTGCGCTACGCCATGACCGGGATGACCGACGCCGAAACCAAGACCTACCTGGCCCACCACCTCGCCCTCGCCGGCCGCTCCGACACCCTGTTCTCCGACGACGCCACCGCCCTGATCCACCAGGTCGGCCGCGGCCTCCCCCGAGCGGTGAACAACCTCGCCGTCCAAGCCCTCGTCGCCGCCTACGCCACCAACAAGGCCATCGTCGACGAATCCTCCGCCCGAGCAGCCGTCACCGAGGTCACGACAGAATGACGACCACCACGTCACCCTGACCACCAACGCCCCGCCGGAACACCGGCGGGGCCTTCACTTTGCCGTCTTTCACATCGCCACCCGCAACGACGCGGCCATAGCCAGCCGGTGCGACGCTCAACCACGTGGGGTCCTTCGCGGTCTACAACGCCCTGATCACCTACACGATGCCGCTGCGACTGCAGACCGGCGTGTCCTACGCGCTGCTGTTCACCGTGGCGATGGGGCTGCACTTCGTGCTCACCGACCGGGCGCTGGAGGAGCAGTTCCCACGCCGCTTCGACAACCGTGGGCGGTACCTGCTCGCGGGAGGCCTGCTGGGGGGCTGGGGGGCAGTCGCGCTGCTCGCTCCGAGCAGCACGCTCGTGGTCGCGCTCCTCACTGGGTTCCTGGGCGGGTCGATCCTGCTCAACGTCTTCACCGAGGAGCTGCCAGGTGACCGCCGCTCCAGCTTCGGCTGGTTCCTCACCGGGCTGACCGTCTACACCGTGCTGCTCGCGGTCGTCACGGCGATGTCCGAGGCCGGATAGGGGCAGTGGGCAGGAATAGCTCTTCGAGGACCGCGGCGACGCCGTCCTCGTCGTTGGGCGGAGCGGTGTGGTCGGCCGCCGCGATCGTGCTCGGATGTCCGTTGGCCATCGCGTAGGAGGTCCCCGCCCACTCCAGCATCGGGATGTCGTTCGGCATGTCGCCGAAGGCGAGGACCTGCGCTGCGGTGATCCCGCGCTCGGCGCAGAGCACCTCCAGAGTGCTCGCCTTGGTCACCCCGGAGGCGCTCATCTCCACCAGCGCGCCCACCGAGGACCAGGTGGTGGTGACGAAGGAGCCGACGAGCTGGTCGACCCGCGCCCAGTAGTCCTCCGGCACCGCGTCGGGCTGCCGGGCGAGCAGCTTGACCACGGTGTCGTCGAACACCTCCTCCAGCGGCCCGACCTGCAGCCCGGGGGGCTCGGCGCCCTCGTCACGCGGGGCGAAGTGGGGCTCCCGGGCGAAGCCGGTGACCTTCTCCAACGCGAACGTCGTGCCGGGCAGCGAGGAGCGGAGCAGGTCGGCGACCCGCAGGCCCACTTCGGCGGGGATCGACCGCGCCTCGAGGACCGACCGGCCGGGGACGTCGTACACGATGCCGCCGTTGCTGCACACCGCGAGACCGTGGTCGCCCACGTGCGGCCACAGCGGCTCCATCCAGCGCACCGGTCGCCCGGTCACGAAGACGACCGTGACCCCGCGGGCATCCAGAGCGTCCAGGACCCGTCGGGTGCGGTCGGTGACCGTGCCATCGCTGTGCAGCAGCGTGCCGTCCAGGTCGGTGGCGACCAGCGTGGCGAGGCGATCGGGCATCGGCGCACCGCCCCGCGTCCCGCTCAGAACCATCGCATGAGCTCCCGGGCGACCCCGTCGTCGTGCACGGTGTCGGTCACGTCGTCGGCGGCGTCCTGGACCTCGATCGGCGCCTGGCCCATCGCCACCCCCCGGCCGGCCCAGCGCAGCATCTCCACGTCGTTGCGGCCGTCGCCGATCGCCAGCACGTCCGCCGCGTGCACCGCGAGCCGCTCGCAGACCTGCTCCAGCCCCGTCGCCTTGGAGACGCCCTGGGGCGCCAGGTCGAGCCACGCGGTCCAGCCGATGTAGTAGTTGATGCCGTGCAGGCCGACCCGCTCGGCGAGCTCGATGAACTCCTCGGCCGTCGCATCGGGGTCACGGATGATCACCCGGGTGACCGGGTCGGCGATCAGCTCGTCGACCGACTGGAGGATGATCTCGCCGGTGATCTCGCCCTCCGGGAAGTGCCGGTTCACGCGGTAGCCGATGCCGAGCTCCTCGACGGCCACCAGGGCGTGGGGGACGTGCTCGAGCAGGGAGCAGACGATGTCGTGAGCGTCGAAGGTGACGGTGCTCAGCACCTCGACTGGCGGGTAGGCAAAGGTCACCGACCCGTTCGACGCCACCGTCAGCGCCTGGGGACCCATCGGCTCACGCGGGAGCTCCAGGTGGTCCAGCACCCGGGTGATGCCGAAGGTGGAGCGACCTGTGGCCAGCACGACGTGCGCCCCGGCCGCGACCGCCCGGTCGACGGCTGCCAGCACGGGGTCGGACACCTTCTCGTCCACGACATTGCTCGCCACGCCGTGCCCATTGGTGAACAGGGTGCCGTCGATGTCCAGGGCCACGACCTTCGGCCGCCACCCCAGCGGGGGATGTCGCCTCATCCCGCGATCGGCTCCAGCACCGCGCGACCCTGAAGGTGCGGCCGCAGTGCCTCGGGGACCAGCACCGACCCATCGGCCTGCTGGTGGGTCTCCAGCAGCGCCACGATCGTCCGCGTCATCGCGCACAGCGTGCCGTTGAGCGTCGCAACCGGGCGGCTGCCGCCCGGTTCACCGGGGAACCGGCCCCGGATGTCCAGACGGCGGGCCTGGAAGTCGGTGCAGTTCGAGGTCGAGGTCAGCTCCCGGTACCGCTCCTGGGTCGGGATCCACGCCTCGCAGTCGAACTTGCGCTGTGCGGCCAGCCCCAGGTCGCCGGCGGCCACGTCGATGACCCGGAAGGCGAGGCCCAGCGAGGAGAGGAACTGCTTCTCCCAGCCCAGCAGCCGCTGGTGCTCGGCATAGGACTCCTCGACCGTCGTGTAGCTGAACATCTCCACCTTGTCGAACCAGTGCACGCGGATGATGCCCGCCGTGTCCTTGCCGTAGGAGCCTGCCTCCTTGCGGTAGCAGGGGCTGAACGCGGCGTAGCGCAGAGGCAGCCGGTGGCCGTCGAGGATCTCCTCGGAGTGGTACGCCGCCAGCGGCACCTCCGAGGTCCCGACCAGGTAGAGGTCCTCCCCCTCGATCCGGTAGACGTCGTCGGCGGCCTGGCCGAGGAAGCCGGTGCCCTCCATCGCCCGGGGGCGCACCAGGGCCGGGGGGATCACCGGGGTGAAGCCGTGCTCGCGGGCCTGCTCCATCGCGAGGGTGACCAGCGCCAGCTCGAGGTCGGCACCGGCCCCGGTGAGGTAGTAGAAGCGCGCCCCGGAGACCTTGGCGCCCCGATCGATGTCGATGGCGCCCAGCATCCGGCCCAGCTCGATGTGGTCGCGGGGCTCGAAGCCCGCGGCCGCGAAGTCGCGCGGCTCGCCCACGTGCTCGAGGACGACGTAGTCATCCTCGCCTCCTGCGGGGGACTCCTCGGCGGCCGGGTTCGGGATCGTCGTCAGCAGCCGCCGGAACGACTCCTCCGCCTCCCCCTGCGCGGTCTCGGCGTCCTTGACCGCCACCGAGAGGCTCTTGGTGCGGGCCAGGAGCTCCTGCCGCTCCTCGGGTGCCGCCTTCGGGATCTGCCGTCCCAGCGTCTTCTGCTCCGCGCGCAGCCGCTCGAAGTCCGCGATCGCCCGTCGCCGCCGCTCGTCTGCCGCCACCGCCTCGTCGACGACGTCGGCCGACAGCCCCCGCCGCTTCTGCGCGGCACGGAGGCGGTCGGGGTCGTCGCGGAGCAGCCGGGGATCGATCACCGGCCAATCGTAACGACGACAGCCGACCGGACCTGCCGCCGCCAAGGCGGGCACCGCCGCCGCGGTGGGCGAGCAGGACGTCGGGACACCCGCGGGGGGATGCGCCGACCCGTCCGGTCCGGGCGGGATACTGACCAGGCTGTCCACCCTGCATCGGGCTGTGAGGAGCCGCATGACGTTCACCCAGCGGGCCCGAGGCCAGCTGCTGCTCGTCGCGCTCCTGGCTGGGGTCTGGTTCCTCGTCTCGGCGTACCTCGTCGTCTGGCAGGCGACCTGGGTGGACGCGGTCGACCTGCACGTCGGTGAGCCGGTGGCGGCCTTCACCAATCGCCACCCGGCGCTGGAGGGGTCGGCTCGCGTGGTCGCCCAGCTGACCAGGTTCTGGCCGATGACGCTCTACGCCACGGTCGCCGCCTCATGGCTGGCCCTCAAGGGATTCCGTCGCCCGGCCCTCTGGCTGCTCGCCACGTTGCTGACGTCTGGGCTGGCCATGTGGATTCTGAAGGCCGTCTTCGATCGCGACCGCCCGGAGTACGCCAACATGAAGCTCACCGACGGCGCCTTCCCCTCGGGGCATGCGACGGCGTCGGCCACGGCCGCCGGCGTGGCGATCGTGCTCGCCGCCGTCTTCCTGCGCCGCCGGCAACACCGGCGAGCGGTCGCAGCGACGGCGGTGACCTTCGCCCTGGTGGTCGGCCTGAACCGGTTGGTGCTCGGAGTGCACGGGCTCCTCGACGTGCTCGCCGGCTACGCCCTGGCCGCCGTGGTGGTCTGCGTCGCGGCGTACCTCGTCGACCCCACGCCGCGCCGGACCGTGCTCGACCCGCTGCCTAGCCCGGTGCCCAGCACTCGCCGGCTCGCCGTCGTGCTCAACCCCAGCAAGGTGGACGACCCCGACGCCTTCCGGGCGTTCGTGGACTTCCGCGCCCGCGAGCTGGGCTGGAGCCCCCCCGCGTGGTTCGAGACCACGGTCGAGGACACCGGACGGTCGATGGCGCACGAGGCCGCGCTGGACGGCGCCGAGCTCGTGGTGGTGTGCGGCGGCGACGGGACCGTGCGAACAGTGTGTGCCGAGCTGGCCGGCACGGGGATCCCGGTCGGCGTGATCCCGGCGGGCACCGGCAACCTGCTGGCTCGCAATCTCGCGCTGCCGCTCTACCTGAACGCCGCCATCGACGTCGCGCTCGCCGGGCAGGACCGGGCCATCGACATCGTCCGGATCTCCGGCGACGGTCTCGGCGAGGACGAGCACTTCCTGGTGATGGCCGGCATGGGCTTCGACGCGGCGATCATGGAGGGGGCCAACGACGAGATCAAGGCAAAGGTGGGCTGGCTGGCCTACGTCGTCTCCGGGCTGCGCAACCTGATGTTCCCCGCGGTGCGCGTGGAGGTCTCCGTGGACGACCAGCCGTGGACCAAGCACCGTGCCCGCACCATCGTCGTGGGCAACGTCGGCTTCCTCCAGGCCGGGCTGCCGCTGCTGCCGCAGGCCACCATCGACGACGGGCGCATCGACGTGGTCCTGGTCAACCCCCGCCGCTTCCTGTCCTGGCTGCGGGTGGTGGCCCGGGTGCTCTCCCGAGGCCGGAAGGTGGACGAGACGGTGATGCGGATGACCGGCCGCACCGTGGCGATCCGCGCCGCGCACGACACCCCCCGGCAGATCGACGGCGACTCGATCGGCCCGGGCAAGGAGCTGGCCTGCGACTGCCTCGCCGGCAGGCTTCTGGTCAGGGTGCCGCGCTGAGCCGCAGACCCGGGCACTCGATACCCCGAGTGCGCCACGCTGTGCTGCGAGATCTGCGGATGGGGGCGCCCAGATCGCGGATTGCGCAGCACAGCGCGCCCAGACGGGCACCGGCAGCGCCCATGACACGGCGCGCCTGGCGCCACGATCCGGGACCCAGCCCTCAGCGCTCGGCGCGCGCCTGCGCCACCGCCTCGTCCTCCTCGGGCGAGAGCGGCTGGTCGGCCGCCCAGCCGCTGATGCTCTTGGCATAGGTGCGGGCGTCGCTGCGTCCGGTGATCGAGGTGAGCACCACGCCGTCGCCGTCCTCGTCGGCGAGGGCGAGCGACCACGAGAGCCGGCCGCCCATGTCGCCGAAGGCGTCGTAGCGCACGATCGCCAGGTGCCGCAGCGCTCCGGCGGACTCCCGGCGCAGCCTCTCCACCTCGCGCTGAAGCCCGGCGACATCGCTGGGGACCGGGCGCTCGCGCCTCGTCCGGCCGCCGCCGGGGGCGCGCCGCAGGGCCAGGCCGGCGAGCACCACGGCAGCCAGGCTGAGCGCGGCGATCACTGCCACGAGAGCAGTCAGCGCGGAGTTCGACATGGCGGCGCCAGCCTAGGTCAGCCCAGCGCCTCCATGGCGCAGCCGCGCGAGCCACGCGGCGGCGTCCTCGAACTCCTCGTCAGTCGTGCCCGCCAGGATGGTCGGCGACTTGCCGTCGTGACGTTCGTAGGAGCCCAGGAAGCGGACGTCGCGGCAGACCCGGCGCAGCCCCATCAGCGCCTCTCCGACGCGCCGGTCGTCGACATGGCCCTCGGCGTCGACCGAGAAGCAGTAGTTCCCCAGGGACTGCCCGGTCGGCCGCGACTCGATGCGGGTGAGGTTCACCCCCCGCATCGAGAACTGCTCGAGGATCTCCAGCAGGGCTCCGGGATGGTCCTCCCGCATGAACGCCACCAGGCTCGTCTTGTCGCGCCCCGTGCGCCGACGTGGGGAGCCCGGGCGGGCAACCTCGACGAAGCGGGTGACCGCCTCCTTGTTGTCCCCGATCCCGTCGGCCAGCGCCGAGAGGCCGTAGCGCTGTGCGGCCAGTGGTGCCGCGATGGCAGCGTCCCAGCCCGCGGAGTCCTCGCACAGCGCCGAGGCCGCCGCCGCCGTCGAGGAGGAGTGCACGACCTCGGCGTACGGCAGGTGCTCGGCCACCCAGCCGCGCGTCTGCGCCTCCGCGTGCGGGTGTGTGGCGACCCGGCGTACGTCGGCCAGCTCGGCGCCCGGCCGCACCAGCAGCGCGAAGGCCACCGGGACGGTCAGCTCCCGGACGATCATCAGCGGCCGTCCCTGGGCCAGTTCGTCGAGGGTGACCGGGACCGAGCCCTCGACCGAGTTCTCGATCGGCACGACGGCCAAGTCGGCGGCGCCGCTGCGCACCTCGTCGAGCGCCACCGTCACCGTGGCGCAGGGCTCTCGACGCGCCTGGCCGGCACCCGGCACGGAGAGCAGGGCCTGCTCGGTGAAGGTCCCCTGGGGGCCTAGGTAGGCGTAGCGCAGCGGGGGTTGCGGACGGTCAAGCGCGGGTGCTGCGGGTTCGGCCACGGACAGAGGCTAGCGAGGCCGACGGACGGTCGGTCGGTCGGGACGCTGCTCTCGCGACACCCGGTCGATCCATTCGGTGATCGCGAGAGTCGCTCCACGTCGGGCTTGTCAACCACTCGGTTGAACATGGTGAGCAGCCGCCGAGCGGTCAACCGTCTGGTTGGATGCGCGCATGGAGTCGACTGCTCTCACCGTTCACACCGGGAGTCACGATGTCGTTCTCGACCTCACCGCCGGTTGCCGGGACTTCGTCCGAGGCCGCGGCGACGGGCTGCTGCACGTCTTCGTCCCGCACGCCACCGCGGGCATCGCGATCCTCGAGACCGGGGCGGGCAGCGACGAGGACCTGCTCGCGGCGCTCGGCGATCTCCTGCCGGGCGACGACCGGTGGCGTCACCGGCACGGCAGCCGCGGACACGGCCGGTCTCACGTGATGCCAGCCCTGGTCCCGCCGTACGCCACGGTCCCGGTCGTGGAGGGCAGGCTCGCCCTGGGGACCTGGCAGAGCATCTGCCTGGTGGACCTCAACGTCGACAACACCGACCGCGAGGTTCGGCTGAGCTTCCTGGCCGGCTGAACGGCCCCGGGAGGCAGCGAGACCCCGGCGCCGGAACGCCGGGGTCTCGAACCCAGGTCCGTGGCAGCTATGCCTTGGGAGGGTTGTCCGGTGAGGTCATCCCGTCCGGGTACGGGCTGCTCTCCATGGGTACGCCGTTCGCGCCGGTGACCTCGTCGTCGTTGCCGGACTTGGCCTTGGCCGCGGCGGCGCCCGCGACCCCGCTGACCTTGTCCTTCACGACCGGGGCCTTCTCTTTGGCGACCTCGGCGGCCCGGGAGGTCTGCTGCTGCACGGTCGGGTTGCTCTTCACCCGCATCGCCATGCCGCGGATCTGCTCGTAGCGTTGGCGGCCCGCTCGGGCCCCCAGCACATAGCCGGCTCCTCCGGCGACCAACAGGGTGAGCTTGCGCATTGTCATTTCCTTCCTCGTGAGGTCTTGCCGGCAGCCTTCTCGCTGTCACCATCATCCTCGTCGCGCTCGGCGTTGGCACGCTCGCGGATGGCTCGGGCCTTCTGCAGGTGCTTGTGCTCTTTCTCGCGCTGCTTCTCGATCTTGGTGGTGCCCCGCGCCGGGAGCTGGAGCTCTTCCTCCGCGGGCATGCCGCCCTCGAGCTCGCGGCCTCTCTCGAGCTCGGAGTCGATCTCGGCGCCCAGGAGCAGGGCCAGGTTGGTGATCCACAACCACAGCAGCGCCACGATCACCCCGGCCAATGACCCGTAGGTCTTGTTGTAGTTGCCAAAGTTGGCGACGTAGAACGCGAAGGCAACCGAGGCGAGGACCCAGATGACGATCGCGACGGCGGCGCCGACCGAGATCCACCGGAACTTCGGCTGCTTGATGTTGGGGGTTGCGTAGTACAGGATCGCGACCGCCAGCATCACCGTCAGCAGCAGAATCGGCCACTTCGCCCACTGCCAGGCAGTCACGGCCGCACTGCCCAGCCCGACGGCGTCACCGATCGCCCGGGCCAACGGGCCGGAGACCACCAGCATCACCAGGATCAGCGCGGAGAGGATCACTGCGACCACCGTGATCAACAGCATCAGCGGGCGGAGCTTCCAGAACGGCCTGCCCTCCGGGATCTCGTAGACGCGGTTCATCGCCCGGCTGAACGCGTTGACATAGCCCGAGGCCGACCACAGGGCCAGGGCGAGGCCGGTGAAGAACGTGAACCCGGCTGTCTGCGAACCGGCGAGGTCCTCGACCACCGGCCGGATGGTGTCGAGGGTCTGCTGCGCTACCAGAGGCTCAAGCACCTGCATCACCGTGTCCACGGCTTGCTCCGCCTGGCCGAAGAGCCCGAGGATCGACAGCAGCGCCAGGATCGCCGGGAAGATCGCCAGCACCGAGAAGTAGGTGAGGGCCGCGGCCAGGTCGATGCACTGGTCCTCGGTGAACTCGTGCAAGACCTTGCGAGCGACGTACCTCCACGACCGCTTGTCCATCTCGGTGAAGCCACCAGGCTTCGCGTCGTGGTCGGGAGCCGACACCTTGCGAACGTCCGACCCCCGGGACTTCTTGTCGCTCATCCCCGTCTCCACCACCAGACGGCGAGCACGATCACCGCGGCGGTCGCGACGGCGGCCCCGGCAAGGACCTCCGGCCGAACACTGCCCTCGGGGGTCGTGGCCCGGTCCTGGACGGTCGCCTTGGCATCGCCGACCTTGGCCAGGGCCTGCGCCTTCGTGGCCTGGGCCTGCGCCTTCACGTCCAACTTCGCCGACAGCGCGTCGACGGTCTCGGCGAGCTGCTCACGCTGCTCCTCGGCCTGCGCGTGCAGCTCCTGTGGACTCTTGCTCGATGGCTGCTCGGTCATGCGCGGTCCCCCTTCACGGTCGCGACGTCCTTCTTGACGTTCTCGACGGTCTGTTGCGGGACCGGCGGCGTGGCCTCGGCGACCTTCTGCTTCCCGAGCAGGGCCGCGATCCCGGCTGCCACGAGCAGCACGGCCGTCACGATCAGCGCCGACACCCACGGCGGCACCGCGAGGGCGAGCGCGAGGATGGCGGTCGTGATCAGGCCGGCCAAGCCGAAGAAGGCGAGCAGCCCGGCGGCGCTGACCATGCCCAGCCCGATGCCGGCACGCTTGCCCTTCTGGGCCAACTCGGCCTGAGCGAGCCTGAGCTCGGTGCGGATCAGCTCCGGGATCTGGGAGGACAGCTGGGAGACCAGGGAACCCAGCGATGGGTCTGTGGAACGCTCGGGGTCTGCCCCAGAAGCGGCGGACTGGTTGACGTGGCTCATGGGCCAAGGGTGTCCGCATGGGGTGGATGCAAACCCCTGCGCGACCAGCAAACCTGACAGTGTCAGGACGGGGTGGAGCTGGGTAGGAGTCGACAGCCCCACTCTTTCGACCCGCATCACGAGGAGACGCCATGACCGAGCACGACGCCCAAGCCCTCTCCGGGAGCAGGATCGCCTTCCTTGTCGCCTCCGAGGGCATCGAACAGGTCGAACTGACCGAGCCCTGGGAGGCCGTCGAGCAGGCCGGCGGGTCCCCGGTCCTGGTCTCTGTGCAGGAGGGACGCGTCCAGGCCTTCCATCACCTCGACAAGGCCGACACCTTCGAGGTCGACCAGACCGTGGCCAACGCAGACACGGAGGCCTTCGCCGGGCTGGTCCTCCCCGGTGGCGTGGCGAACCCCGACGCGCTCCGGATGGACGAGGACGCGGTGCAGTTCGTCAAGGGGTTCTTCGAGGCCGACAAGCCGGTGGCCGCGATCTGCCACGCAGCATGGCTGCTCGTGGAGGCCGATGTCGCCCGCGGCCGCCGGGTGACCTCGTGGCCGAGCCTGCAGACCGACCTGCGCAACGCGGGGGCGGAGTGGACCGACGAGGAGGTGGTGGTCGACGGGCGGCTGGTGACCAGCCGCAAGCCCGCCGACCTGCCGGCTTTCGTCAGCGAGCTCGTGGACGTCTTCTCCACTGCGCGCGGCGCCGCCCCCGGGCAGTGACCGCCGCACGCACGGAGGCCCCCGCCTGAGCGTGGCCTCCGTGAGGGTGCAAGCCCTCGACACGATGAACTCGGGTGCGGCCCGGGGTCAGGCCGGGCGACGTCGCCGCACCGGGAACAGTCGGCGGTAGTGAGCGGCCTGACCGAGAAAGTACTCGTCGTAGTCGGGCCGTGCGTCCTCCCGGTTCTCGACGTGGGCGCCCAGCCGGTCGAGGTAGTACTCGCACCCGGCGGCAGCCGAGGGGGCCACCGCGTTGTTGCCGACGGTCTGGGCCACCGCGACGACGGTCACCGCGCCCCCTTCGCCGGTCTCGGGGCTCAGCGCGATCTCCAGCGTCCACGGTTCCGCGGACCCGGGGTCGTGAACCGTCACCGCGAGTCCGCGCGGGGCTTCGAGGCGGTCCAGGCGGTAGACCAGAGGCAGCAGCTCCTCGTCGGTGAAGGTCATCGAGAATTCCTCGCCGCCTTCTCCACTCGGGCGGCGCCGGGGCGTTCCCAACCATCGGGCGAGCTCGTGCCGATCGTTGAGCGCCCGCCACACCCGGGCCGCCCTCGCCCGCACGCGTCGCTCGCAGACGAGCCAGACGCGGCCGTCGCGCACCTCGCGCCGGCCGGTCGGCGGCGGGACGCCGGACACCCCAACTCGGACCGGCAGCACCGGGACGCCGGACACCCGCACCGAGCTCCGGGTCGACCGATCACGTCGACGTCCGGCAGCCGGCGTTGCCGGACCCACAGCAGACCCCATCGCACACCCCACCCCACCCTGGGCCGCTCCCCCAGGACCGGCCACCGTCGCCAGGCCCGGATGAGAACCCAGCGGCGCCGAGTGACCCCATCCCGACGCGATCCCCAGCCAAGCACGCCTTACAGCGCAAGGCAATGGCCCGTATGGGCGTTTCGGGACGCGTCCCGGGAACCTAGTCACCCCACGCTGGCGGTCTCCTCGGCCGGCGTCGGGGCGGCCACTGGGCGAGGCGACGCGGGAAACTCCCCAACCCGCCGGGGCCACCAGAACGCGTGACCCAGCTTGACCGCGATCGCCGGCACCACGACGGTCCGGACCAACAGGGTGTCCATGAGGACGCCCACGCAGATGACGACACCCAACTGCGCAAGGACCACCAGCGGCAGCACGCCCAGGACGGCGAACACCGCCGCGAGAAGGATGCCGGCGCTCGTGATGACCCCTCCGGTGGCGGTCAGCGCGCGCAGCATGCCCTCCCGGGGGCCGTGCTCGCGAGCCTCCTCCGCCGCCCGGGTCACCAGGAAGATGTTGTAGTCCACGCCCAGGGCGACCAGGAAGAGGAAAGCGAAGAGAGGTACGCCGACGTCCAGCCGCTCGAAGCCGAAGACGGTGGTGAACAACCACCACGACGCGCCCAGGGCGGCGAGGTAGGTCGTCACCACGCTCGCCACCAGGATCAGCGGGGCGACGATGGAGCGGAGCAGCACGATCAGGGCCACGATGACCAGGGCGAGGATCAGGGGGATGATCAGCCAACGATCCCGGTCCGTCGCGGTCTGGCCGTCGAGCGTGGTCGCCGCGGTGCCGCCGACGTAGGCCTCGTCGAACCCCTGGAGCGCCCGGCGCATGTCCTCGACCGTGGCCCGAGCCGCCGGGGACCCCTCGGGTTCCTCGATGACCACATCCAGCCGCGTGTACCCGTCAGCCTCCCCGGTGGGCGTCACCGAACCGACGCCGGGCACGCTGGCGAGCACCTGCTGGACCTGGCTGGCACTGCCGGTGGTGATGACGGTGGCGGGGTCGGAGCGACCCTCCCCGAAGGACTCCGCCAAGCGCTCGGCGGCGACGACGGCCTCGGGCTTCTCCAGGAACTGGTCGGACTGGGACAGCCCGGTCTCGACCTGCGTCAGCCCGCTGGCCAGCCCGCCGAGGAGCAGCAGCGACGCGACGACGAGCGTGCCGGGACGGGCGGCGACCACGGAGCCCACCCGGCGCCAGAGCCCACGACTCTGCACCAGCGTCGGCTGGCCGACACGGGGGGTCTTGGGCCAGAACACCCAGCGGCCGAACAGGACCAGGGTGAAGGGCAGGGCCAGGAGTGCGGCCGCCGCGGCGACCAGGATGCCGACGGCACAGGCCAGCCCCAGTCCGCGGGTCGAGGGGATCAGCGACAGCAGAAGCGTCAGCAGGCCGAGGAAGACGGTCGTGGAGCTGGCGATGACCGCCTCGGCGGTGCGCCACGCGGCGCGCCGCATCGCGACGTACCGGTCCTCGTGGACTCGCAGCTCGTCTCGGTAGCGCGAGATGAGCAGCAGCGCGTAGTCGGTGCCGGCGCCGAAGACGAGGACGGAGAGGATGCCGGTCGTGGACTCGTCCCAGGTCACGTCGACCAGGGCCAGCACCTGCGTGGCGAACGAGACGGCGGCCCGGTCGGCGATGCCCACGACCAGCAACGGGATCAGCCAGAGGAAGGGGCTGCGATAGGTGACGATGAGCAGAATGGCGACGATGGAGGCGGTTGCGGCGAGAAGGCGCACGTCGGCGCCCTCGAACACGGCCGCCAGGTCTGCCTGGACGGCCGCCGGCCCGGTGAGCTGTGCGCTCACGCCCTCGGGCAGCCCGGTGCCGAGCTCGTCTCGGATCCGCTCGACCTCCGCGGCGATCTCGGTGGCTCCGGTCCCGACCACCCCGATGACGGTGAAGGCGGCTGTGCGGTCCTCGCTGGGGATCAGCGTGCCGGGAGCGCCCCCCGGTCCTCCAGCGTCCGCGGGCGGCCCGCCGGCCTCCGCGGGCGCGCCACCGGCCTCCGCGGGCGGCCCGCCGGCCTCCGCGGGCGCGCCACCGGCTCCCTCGGGGACCGGGGCGACCTCGGCGAGGCGCTGCTGCGCCGCCGCCAGGTCGGAGCGGGAGAGCGCCTCCTCGGAGGTGAAGAGGACGATCGCGGTGGAGGCGTCCTCGTCGGCGAACCGTTCTTCGAGCTCGACGACCGTCGTGCTGTCCGCGCCCGCGGGAAGCGTGTCGACGGCGGTGGGGGTGCGCTCGGCCTCGCCGACGACGCCGGTCGCGAGGAGCCCGATCAGGAGCGAGACCAGTGCGACCGCCCAGGCTCGACGGCGCTGCATCAGGAAGTCCAGGAACCGGTGCATGACCCTCCTCCGACGAACCGCTGCTGACGCTGTGCCGACGCGGCGGACGCGACCCAGGGGCGCTGGGTCGATCGCGTGGGGTTCGTCGGCGTTGCGCACCCGGATGGGTCAGCCCGGCCGGCGAGCCCGCCCCCGAGTCTGCCGGACTCCAGCCACGAAGCGGCGTCCAGCCCGGAAGGGCGCATCGGCCCGTGTCGCCTGAGCACACCTCACACCCCACGGCTGCGGAGCGACTTCTGCTCGTGCAGCCCTTCGAGCACGTCGTCGCCCAGCATGGGGCAACCGTTCTGCGCGTCTGCCGCGCCGCGCTGGGGCCGGTGGATGCCGAGGATGCCTGGTCCGAGACGTTCCTCGCTGCGCTGCGCGCCTATCCCACGCTGGGCCACGAGACGAACCTCGAGGCGTGGCTGGTCACTGTGGCTCACCGCAAGGCCGTGGACGTGCTGCGGCGGCGTTCCCGCGACCCGGTCCCGGCCGGCCGGCTCCCCGAGCCGGCCGCCGAGGACGAGCACGACGCTGTGGAGCACTCCGATCTCTACGCCGCCCTCGACAGGCTGCCCACCAAGCAACGGCTGTGCGTCGCCTTGCATCACCTCGGCGGGTTGCCCCACCGGGAGGTGGCCGAGGTCGTCGGTGGCAGCGAGGAAGCCGCCCGGCGGGCCAGCGCTGACGGCATCAAGGCCCTGCGTCGGTCGCTGCCAGAGGTGGCCACCGTCGAACCCGTCCCGAACGGAGGACGCGCATGACCGAGCCCACGATCGACCCGACGCTCTCGAGGTCCGTCACCCGCCCGCTGCTGGCCGGCCTCGACCCCGATGCCGGGACGCTGCCGCGGCTGCGGGACCGTCTGGTGGAGCGCGCACATGCCGAGCGGTTGCTCGACCTGGCCTTCACCACTCTCGCCACCCCGGTGGGCAGCCTGCTCGTGGTGGCCTCCGAGAAGGGCCTGGTCAGGGTCGCCTACGACTGCGAGGGTCACGACCGGGTTCTGCAGGAGCTCGCTGCGCGGCTCAGCCCGCGGATCCTCCGCGACCCCTCCCGGCTCGGGGTCGCCGCGGCCCAACTGGAGGAGTACTTCGCCGGCACCCGGAGGCACTTCACCCTCGCCCTCGACCTGCGGCTGGCTCGCGGCTTCCGCCGCCAGGTGCTCGACCGGCTCCTCGGCATCGACTACGGCCACACGGCGAGCTACGCGGCCGTTGCCGCGGCGGCCGGGAGCCCCAGGGCGGTTCGCGCGGTGGGCTCGGCCTGCGCCGGCAATCCTCTTCCGGTGGTGGTGCCCTGCCATCGCGTCGTGCGCTCAGACGGGTCGATCGGCCAGTACGTCGGGGGGAGCGCGGCGAAGCGGGAGCTGCTCCGGCGGGAGCGACAGGCGGCGTGACAACCTCGCCGGGCTACTGTCGTGGCGGAGGTGGTGCTCCGTGGACGACGACAGACCCCCGAGGAGGCGCGAGGACCGGGAGAGCCCGGCGGCGGCGCGCATCCGGCACCAGGAGACCTGGGTGGACCTGCAGGTCCGACGGGCCATCGAACGCGGCGAGTTCGACGATCTGCCCGGCCTGGGGAAGCCGCTGACCGGACTCGACGGGCACGATGACCCCGACTGGTGGATCACGCAGCTCATCGAACGGGAGCAGATCACCGGCGTGCTGCCGCCGTCCCTGCAACTGCGCCGGGAGGACGCCGCGCTGGACGACCGCCTCGACCGGGTCGGGAGCGAACGAGAGGTGCGCCGCGAGGTCGAGGAGTTCAACGCACGGGTCCGCTGGGCCCTCTACCGGCCCCCCGAGGGACCGCCGATGATCACGCCCGCGCGCGACGTCGAGGAGGAAGTGCAGCGCTGGGCGGAACGGCGAGCGGCCCGCCGGCGCGCGGCACCCGCCCCGCCGCCTCCCCGGCCGCGCTGGTGGCACCGGCGGCGGGGCTGAGGTCCTGGCTCAGCGCCGGGGTCGGCGCCCGCGCAGCCTCTCGACCTCGAGGCGGAGGTGCCCGAGCTCGGTCTCGAGCTCGAGGACGTATCCGATCCCTCGGAGGTTGAGCCCGTCGGCGAGCAGTCCGGTGATCCGGCCGATCAGGTGGATGTCGCGGTCGCTGTAGCGCCGGGTGCCCCCGGCCGTTCGCTGCGGCTCGATCAAGCCCTTGGCCTCGTAGGCTCGCAGGTTCTGTGGGTTCACGCCGGTCAGCTCGGCGGTCACCGCGATGCCGTAGAGCGGTCGCGTGTCGTGCCGGTCCGCACCCTGCTCGGCGCCCTTCGCGGGAATGGTGGCCATCACACTCCTCCCGTGCGCCGACTCGGTCCGGTGCGGGACTCCCCTGCCCACTCCTGTGCCCACTCCTCGGCCCAGTCGTGGCCCTGATCAGGATCTCACAGAGCCAGACTAGTTGACCTCTGGCGGGAACAGAATAGAATCTCAACTGGTTGATAGAGATAGACAGCCCCTCGTCGAGGGGCGGGGACTGCGAGGAGGCGATGGACATGTTGATGCGGACCGATCCCTTCCGGGACCTCGACCGCCTGACCAACCAGATGTTCGGGACGGCTGCCCGTCCGGCCGTGCTGCCGATGGACGCCTACCGGGACAAGAGCGCGTTCGTGGTGCAGCTCGAGCTGCCCGGTGTCGACCCGGAGTCGATCGACCTGACCGTCGAGCAGAACGTGCTGACCGTGCACGCTGAGCGCAAGCCGCCGTACGACGCCGACGTGGAGCGCGTCGTCGCCGAACGCAGCTACGGCACGTTCAGCCGGCAGCTCTTCCTGGGTGACACCCTGGACTCCGAGCGGATGACCGCAGAGTACGACGCCGGCGTTCTCTCGCTGCGCATCCCGGTGGCCGAGCAGGCCAAGCCGCGCAAGATCTCGATCAGCACAGAAGGCGAGCGCCGCGAGATCCGCGGCTGACCGGTGCGGCTGGCTCCCGTCGGCCAGTCCCGGCCCACGTAGCCGGGCAGCTGGCTCATCCCCTCCGGGCCGTCGGCCGGGACCGCCAGGTCCCGCCGGCGGCCCGGTGGTGTGCGCCGGCCGTGTGCGCCGGTGGAGTGCGGGGGTCAGCCGCGGCCGTGAGGGGTGTCCCAGACGGCGGGGTCCGGGCCCAGCGGCACGATGCCGGTCGGGTTCACGTCGGTGTGCACGACGTAGTAGTGCGCCTTGATCTGCTCGAAGTCGATCGTCTCGCCGAAGCCCCGCGTCTGGAACAGGTCGCGAGCGTAGCCCCACAGGTGCGGCATCTCGGTGAGCTTCACCCGGTTGCACTTGAAGTGGCCGTGATAGACGGCGTCGAAGCGCGCCAGCGTGGTGAACAGCCGCACGTCGGCCTCCGTGATCGCCTCCCCCATCAGGTAGCGGCGGTCCGCCAGCCGCTCCTCCAGCCAGTCCATGGTCACCCACAGCCTGTCGTAGGCCTCGGCGTACACCTGCTGGGAGCCGGCGAACCCGCACCGGTACACGCCGTTGTTGACCTCGGTGAACACCCGCCGCATGACCTGCTCCATCTCGTCGCGACAGCCGGCCGGCCAGAGGTCGGGTGCGTCGCGGCGGTGGTAGTCGCGCCACTCGAAGAACAGGTCGTGGGTGATCCACGGAAAGTCGTTGGTCACCACCTGGCCGCTCGCGACGTCCACCATCGCCGGCACCGTGATCCCCCGGGGATAGTCGGGGATCCGGGCGAGGTAGGCCTCCTGCAGCCGGTGGATGCCGAGCACCGGGTCCCGGCCGTCGGGGTCGAGGTCGAAGGTCCAGCTGTCCGCGTCGTGCACGGGAGCCGCAAGGCCGAGCGAGATGACGTCGTGGAGCCCGAGCAGGTTGCGGACGATGATCGAGCGGTTCGCCCAGGGGCAGGCCTGGGCCGCCACCAGCCGGTAGCGGCCCGGCTCCACGGGCCATGTTGGCGCCTCGACGTCCCCGCCGCCGTAGGGGTCCCGGGAGCGCCCCGGCTCGGCGGTGATCCGGTCGGGGATGTAGTGCATGTCCCGGTCGAAGGCCGCACCGCGGGTCACGTACGTCGGAGTCGAGGACGCGCTCATGGGCCGAACGTACCGAGCCTCTGTCTGCGAGAATCCAGCGCGCACCGGATCGCGAAGGGGGCGGCATGAGCAGCGGACCGGTCCCCGCACGGCCGGTCTGGCTGGTGCTCGGGGGGATCTTCTCGGTCCAGGCCGGAGCCGCGTTCTCCAAGCAGCTCTTCGACGTGGTGAGCCCGACCACCATGGTCTGGCTGCGGCTGGCGTTCTCGACCCTGGTGTTGCTCGCTCTGGCCCGGCCCCGGATGGCGGGACGAACCGCGCGCGACTGGGGCGTCGTGCTGGCCTTCGGGCTGGCCTTGGCCACGATGAACTGGTCGATCTATCAGTCGTTCGCGAGGATGCCGCTCGGGGTCGCGGTCACCATCGAGTTCCTCGGCCCGCTGGTCCTGGCCCTCGCACTGTCTCGGCGCCCGCGGGACCTGGTGTGGGTGCTGCTGGCCGCGGCCGGCGTGGCCCTTCTGGGTCTGGAGGGATCGGGGGTGACCCTCGCCGGGGTCCTCTTCGCTTTGCTCGCCGGCGCCGGCTGGGCGGCGTACATCCTGCTCAGCGCGGCTACCGGCCGTCGGTGGCACGGGCTGTCGGGGCTGTCCCTCGCCTCGGCCGTCGGCGCCGTCGGCCTCGCCCTGCCCGCCGTCGCGGTGTCCGGCGACCGGCTGCTGGACCCGGGTGTCCTCCTCGTGGGGGCGCTGGTGGCGCTGCTGTCCTCGGTGGTTCCCTACAGCCTGGAGATGGCGGCGCTGCGCACCATCCCCCCGGGCGTCTTCGGCATCTTGATGAGCCTCGAGCCGGCGGCCGCCGCGCTGGCCGGGATCGTGCTCCTCGGCGAGTTGCTCGGGCTCCTCGACTGGGTGGCGGTCGCGTGTGTCGTCGTCGCCAGCGTCGGCGTCACGCGCTCGGCCTCGCCCCAGGTCCTGCCACAGGACGGATAGCGCGAGGCGCAGGTGGGGTATGGGAGGGCGGTGGACATCCCCCTGCTCGTGCTCTGCTTCGCGGCACTGCTCGTCGTCGGGGTGCTGATCTCCGAGCGCGCCCATCGCACGGTCATCTCCACCGCTGTCCTCTTCCTGCTGGGCGGCTTCGTGTTGGGCCCCGGCGCCCTGGACATCATCCAGGTCGAGTCGGGGGACCCGGCGGTGCGGGTGCTCGCGGAGTTGGCGCTGTTCACCGTGCTCTACAGCGACGGGATGAAGATCGGCATCGGAGATCTGCGCCGCGCCTGGGGGCTCCCCGGACGGGCGCTTCTCCTCGGCCTGCCGCTGACCCTGGTGATCACCGCCGGCCTGGCCCACTGGCTCGTCGGGCTCCCCTGGCTCGAGTCGTTCCTGCTCGGCGCGGTGCTGGCGCCCACCGACCCAGTCTTCGCAGCGGCGATCGTCGGCCGCAACGAGGTGCCCCCACGCCTACGGCACCTACTCAACGTCGAGTCGGGGGTCAACGACGGTCTCGCGCTGCCGATCGTCCTGGTCCTGCTTGCCGCGGCGGGCGGGACCGAGACCGAGACCGGCGAGCTGTTCGGTGAGCTCGGCCTGGGCATCGTCGTGGGATTCGTCGTCCCCTATGTCGTTCTGCGCTTCGAGCGGCTGCCGTTCCTGGCCGCCGTCCGGAGCCTGGAGCCCTTGCTCCCCGCCGCGATCGGCCTGCTCGTCCTCGGCCTGTGTCTGACCACCCACGCCAACCTGTTCCTCGCCGCCTTCGTCGCGGGGATCACCGTGGCCACCACCGGCCCGGAGTTCCGCCATGAGTACGAGCAGCTCGGAGAGCTGGTCGGCGAGCAGCTCAAGCTCGTCGCCATCCTCCTGTTCGGCGCCCTGATGACCCCCAGCTTCCTGTTCCAGGAGACGCCGTGGACGGGGTGGCTGCTGGCCGTGCTGGTGCTGGTCCTGGCGCGTCCGGCGGCGCTGGTCCTCGCCCTGGCCGGCTCGAAGCTCGACCGGACCGAGAAGGTCGCCGCGATGTGGTTCGGCCCCAAGGGCTTCGCCTCGGTCGTCTACGGACTGTTGGTCCTCGAGTCCGGCATCGACAACGCCGACCAGCTCTTCCACCTCGTTGGCATCACCATCACCCTCTCGATCCTGGCGCACTCGTCCACCGACGTCATCGTCGCCCGCCGCTTCGGTGCGGCGGAGGCCGGCACCGGTCCACCCGCAGGCAACCAGGTCGGCCGCTGAAGCACGACGCGCCGGGGCCGAGCACGGCCAGAGCCCCCGAGGCCGCAGTGGGCCCCGGGGGCTCCCCCACCGCAACGGGCGATCCGGTCAGCGCAGGCGCATCAGGAGGAGCTGACCGTGCTCGACCGTCTCCGGGTCGCCGGTCCCCTGGTGCACCTGGCTGTCAAGGAGGTAGGAACCCTTGCCGAGGAACGGGGCCGGGATGATCCCCGAGCTCTCCTCGTCGTTGGTGAAGAAGCCCACCTCGCCGGGAGTGAAGCGGGCCGGGTCGTGCTGCGCGATCCGCACCGGGGCGCCCGCACCGGGCACGTAGCGCCAGACGCCCGCCCGGTAGTCCTGGCCGCCCGGATCCTCCTGGACGAGCACCTGACCTTTCGCGTTGACGGTGAGGTTGTCCATCATCCGCGGCCCCTGGGTCGTGTCGGCCGGGCTCTGGGCCGCGATGCTCACCGTCCCTCCCTCCACGACGTTCCACGGGTTGCTGAAGTCCAGGTGCCACAGTCGGCTGATGGACTCGAAGCCGGCGGTGGTGGCGAAGTAGAACCCCGACCTGTCGGAGGGGTCGAACGAGCCGTCCTCGGGCCGCGCGAACGCGGTCACTCCCAGGTCGTTGCTGGCGGCCTCGAGCTCGTCACCGGTCAGGTCGGCCGCGCCGGGAATGGCCACCAGGCTGAAGGCGGCCTCCCCGCCGGGCAGCGACGTGCTGTCGTCCTCCTCGCTCACCCCGGCGACCTTGACGCCGTAGAGCGTCCCGCCCGTCAGGCCGGCCCGCTCGACCGGGTTGCCCGTCCTCCGCTTGGCGCCGACGTAGACGTAGACCTGGCCCCCGCCGGAGTCGTCGAGCCCGACCACGACTGTCGTGCGACCGGTGCCGGGCTTGGCCACCTGGTTCTCCCAGCTGGCGCGGCCCAGGTCCCGGAGGACGTAGCTGGTGCCGGCGCGCCGACCGGTGACCACGTGCCCGAAGGCGCGACCCTCGGTGCCCGCCTCCTCGCCGTTGGTGAAGATGCGGGCCTTCGTCCCCGTCCTGCTCCGATGGTGATAGAAGGCGGAGCGCTTCGGCAGATCGGCCGAGCACAGCCGGTTCAGCACCGCGGTGATCTGCGACCACTCGCCGGTCGCGTCCTGCTCGTAGACCTGCTGGATGAGGTCTTGGCCGCGCCGCACCGAGAGGTCGCGCTTGCGGATGGTCCACCTGGAGATGAAGGAACCCTGCTCGCCATGGGCATGCGGCAGTCCGAGCCCGGGCCTCAGCTCGTGGTTCATCAGCAGCGTGAAGGTCCCGTTGCGGTTGTCGAAGGCGCCCAGCCCGTCCGGGATGCCCACCATGCGGTAGCCGTTCGCCGCCTTGTCGCCGACGCTGAGGATGGCGGTGGTGCTCACCTGGGGCTTAGTGCCCACGATGTAGGGGCTCTGTGAGCTGCTCGGGCCGGTCGCGGTCGGTGCGGCGACCGCGGCACCGGCTCCGATCATGACCGTCGCGGTGACCGCGGCGGCCAGAGGGGTGGTCTTGTGCACGGCTTCCTCCGAAGTCTGAGGGCCGGGGCACGGGGTGGCCCCGCCCGACGGGTCTCGCCGTGGACGCTAGGGAGGACAGGTTGCGCTCATCGGCCCGCGGCCTGAACGCCTGCTGAACAGCACAGGGACAGCGTGGGGCCTGAGGTCGAGCCGTGACTGCGCAAGGCTCGTGGACGGTACGCCGGGTCTCGGTGCCTGGCGGACCGTCCACGACCCTGACGGAGTGGGTGGGGGCGGGTGGGGTCAGCCGGTCAAGGCCGAGGACTGCTGGTCGGACTCCGGCCCTGGCGCACCCGCGGCCAGCCGCCGCAGGGGGCACGAGGGAACGAAGCGCCAGCAGGCGGCCCCGGCGGCGGCCAGGGCGGTGAGTACGCCGATGGCCGGCAGGGCAACCCCGGCGGGTGCCTGCTCGAGCAGCACGAACACACCCATGGCGAGGACGAACCAGCCGAAGGCCTTGCGCAAGCCATCCTCGGGGATGTGGCCGACCAGTCGGCCGCCGATGATGCTGCCGACCACGGCCGCCGCGGTCACGCCCAGAGCGAGCCCCCAGTCCAGCTGGACGGTGGCGAGGTAGCCCGCCAGCCCCGCGAACGACTTCATCGCGATGACCACCAGCGACGTGCCGACGGCGACCGACATCGGCAGTCCGCCGAGCAGGGCCAGCGCGGGCACCACGAGGAAACCGCCACCGGCGCCGACGAGACCGGTCACCAGCCCGACCACGAAGCCGTCGACCAGCGTCCGCCCGATCGGCAGCTCGTGATGGGCGGGCTTGCTGGGCTGGCGCCGGCCCCGGATCATGGCCAGCGACGTGGCCACCATCATCAGCGCGAACGCCACCAGCAGCGCCTTCCCGGGCAGGTAGCCGCCCAAGATCCCGCCGGCGAAGGCTCCGGTCATCCCGGCGGCCCCGAAGAACAGTGCCGTGCGCCAGCGGACCCGGCCGCCGCGGGCGTGGCTGACGGCCCCCGCGGCCGAGGTGACGCCCACGACGAACAACGAGGTGGCGATGGCCTCCTTGGCGTCGAGCCCGGCGACGTACACCAGGATCGGCACCGTAAGGATGGAGCCGCCGCCACCGAGCACTCCGAGCGAGAGCCCGATGAGCACCGACAACAGCAGCACTGCGACGAATGTGAGATCCATGTCGATCACCAGAATCACTCGCCCGACCTGAGCGCGTCCACCACGGCGTCCATGTCGCACGAGGGGGTACGCCGGTTCCACGGCATCTTCGACAGGGCCATGCCCATCGCGCAGGTGTTGGTCAAGGCGGCGCCGGTCAGTCCGGCCCCGATCCCACCGGCGACGAACCTGGCCTTCGGCGCGACCGTGCTGGCCACGATGCTCGCGAACACGATGCCGCCGGCGACGAGACGGACCTGCCTCTCGAGATCCCAGGTCTGACGCCCCTCCTTCACCGGAGCCCCGGTGGCCCGCCAGGCAAGGACACCGCCGTCGAGGACGTGCAGCCCGGGCAGGCCGACCTCGGCCAGCGCCTTCTCGGCCTGCTCGGCGCGGTTGCCGGAACGGCAGACGAGGACCACGTCCTCGTCGAGGTGGGTGCGCAGCTCGTCGCGGTGCTCCCGCAGGTTGTCCAGGGGGACGTTGTAGGAGCCCGGGATGTGCATCGCCTCGAACTCCACCGGGGTGCGGACGTCGAGGATCCGCGGCGCGTCGTCGGACTCGAGCAGCTCGTGCAGGCCGGAGGCGCTCAGGCGACGTGCGGTGATGGTCATGCGTCGGTCACTCCTCATGCGTGGGTGGTCTGGGGGGAAGAACTGGTGCTGGTCGGGCGGCCGCGGGGTCAGTGACTGACCTGAGGCCGGTTTGGGCGGCTGATCACCGGCCAGGGGTCAGTGACTGACCACGGGGAGGTCGGTCTTCACGACCTCGTCGAACGAGTCGTCGACGGCCACGACCTCATAGCCGCGGGCCTGGAGGATCGAGGAGACGACCCCGGCCCGGTAGCCGCCGGCGCAGTGCACCCACAGCGGGCGGTGCGGCACGTCGTCCAGGTGGGCCAGGAGGGCGTGGATCGGCACGTTGACCGCACCCTCGATGTGCCGCTCGTCGAACTCCGAGACCCGGCGGACGTCGAGGATCACGGGACGCTCACCCACCGGCCGGTGCATCTCGGCGGCCAGGGCGTCGAAGGTGGCAACCGGGTAGGTCGCCAGCGGCCGGTCGCCGGTCCAGTCCTCCGGCTTGCCGGTGGCCATCGCCGCGGGCCGGTCGATGCCGATCTGCGCCATCTCGCGCTGGGCCTTCTCCACGTCCTCGGGGGTCTCCCCTAGCAGGGTCACCGGGGCGCCCCACGGGATGAGCCACCCGAGGTAGGTGACGAACTGGCCGTCCAGGCCGAAGTTGAAGCTCCCCGCGACGTGGCCGGCCGCGAAGGCGGAGTGGGTGCGCAGGTCGACGACCCATTCGCCGGCGTCGATCCGGCGGCGCAGCTCGTCGGGGTCGGCGAGCGCGGGGGCCGAGAGGTCGGGAGCCGCGGGCCCCTCGCTGTTCCGCGGGGCCATGTGCACGTAGTAGGCGGGGTAGTCGTCGAGCCCGGACAGCAGCTCCTCGACGTACTCCTGCTCGCTGCGGGTCAGCGCCGGGTTGCTGCGCTTCTCCTGGCCGATGGTGCTCGAGAGGCCCTCGGCCTGGGTGGCCGAGCAGAAGCTCCCGAACCCGTGCGTGGGGTAGACGGCGGTCTCGTCGGGCAGCTCGTCGGCGAGCCGCTGGGCCGAGCGCCACTGGGCGTGCACCAGCGTGTCGGTGTGGGCCGGGCCCAGCAGGTCGGGCCGTCCGGTCGAGCCGTAGAGCAGCGAGCCGCCGGTGAAGACCCCCACCTGCTCCCAGCCGGAGCCGGTGTCGGCCTCGACGGCGTAGGACAGGTGGGTGTGGGTGTGTCCGGGGGTGTGCAGGACGGTGACCCGCATCGCGCCGATCCGGATCTCGTCGCCGTCGCGAACCGCGACGCGCTCGAAGGAGACCGGGTCGTCGGCGTTGACGTGGTACGCCGCACCGACCTCCTGGGCGAGGGCGAAGCCGCCGGTGACGTAGTCGTTGTGGATGTGGGTCTCGAAGACGTGGGTGATCTGGACGCCGGCCTCGTCGGCGACGGCCAGGATCCGGTCGTAGTCGCGCTGCGGGTCGACCACGAGGGCCACCTCGCCGTCGTGGGCCAGGTAGGTGCGGTCGCCGAGGCCGGGCGTGTCGATCGCGGTCACGGTGATCACGAGGCTTCTCCTTCGGTCCGAGGGATACCCCAGGGGGTATGCATTGCGGTCACCGTAGCACAGGCCGTGGCTATACCCCAAGGGGTATGCACTCCGGCCGGTCACGCGCCCGTCTCGGCGCGCGCCTGCGCCACCACCTCCGGCAGGTCGGCGAGCCGGTCGAGACCCCGCACCGCGCGGCGCATCCGCGGGTTGGCCCCGAAGCGCTCCCGGTGCCGGTCCAGGAAGGCCCAGTAGCCGGTCGTGAACGGGCAGGCGTCCTCCCCCACCCGCGAGCGGGGGTCGAGAGGACAGCCGCCGCAGTAATCGGTCATCCGGTTGAGGTAGGCACCCGCGGAGGTGTACGGCTTGGTGGCCAGCACGCCCCCGTCGGCGTGCTGCGACATCCCGACGACGTTCGGGACCATGACCCAGTCGTAGCCGTCGACGACGCTGCGGTGGAACCAGTCGGTGAGCTCCTGCGGGTCCCAGCCCCGCTGCAGGGCATAGCTGCCGAGGATCATCAGCCGCGGGATGTGGTGCACCCAGCCGTGCTCGGCCAGATCCTCGAGCGTGGCCGAGACGCAGCGGGCCCGGGTCGCGCCGCCGTCGAGGTCGGCGAACCAGTCGGGCACCGGCGTGCGGGCCTCCAGAGCGTTGGCCCGCCGGTAGTCCTCGCCCAGATGCCAGTACAGGTGCCAGATGTACTCCCGCCAGCCGAGCACCTGCCGCACGAACCCCTCCACGCTCGCCAGCCGGACCCCGTCCGCACGCCACGCCTCCTCGGCCCGGGCCACCACCGCGGCGGGGTCGAGCAGCCCCAGGTTCATCGGCGCCGAGAGCAGCGAGTGGGCCATCCACGGGTCCCCGGCCAGCACGGCATCCTCGTAGGTGCCGAACGACCCCAGCCGGTGGGTCACGAAGTGCTCCAGCGCGGTGGTCGCCTCGTCGTGGGTGGCCGCGAAGCGTCGTGGCCGGTCCCTCCCCACGAAGCTCGTCCCCTGGGCCTCCCAGCGGTCGAGGTCTCGGCGGACCTGGGCGTCGAGGTCGTCCTCCTCGGGCCACCACGGCTCCGGTACGCCGAGACTGCCCGCCCGCTTGGGCGGCGGCTCGCGGTTCTCGCGGTCGAAGTTCCACCGCCCGCCGGCCGGCTCGGCGCCGTTCCCGTCCTGCCCGCCCTCCATCAGCACCCCGGTGCGGCGGCGTACCTCCCGGTAGAAGTCCTCCATGAGCAGCCGGCGGCGGCCGCGACCCTGGGCCCAGCCGGCGAACTCCGCACGCGAGGTGACGAACCCGCGCGCGGGCAGGCGAGCCAGCTCCCGCTCGGAGGCCACCCGGTCTACGAGGCCGACCGCGGCCCGGCTGGTGGGGTGGACCACCTCCAGGGGGCCCTCCACCTGCGCCAGCGCCTCCCGGTAGGTCTCGGCGCGCACGTAGACCGCCCGCTGGCCCAGCTCGGCGGCGCGGTGCCGCATCGCGGAGAGCACCAGGTGCGCCTTGGCTCGGTGGAAGCGCCGGCGACGGAAGACCGACGCGGCCTCGATGATCAGCACCGGCCCGTCGTGGTCGTCGGCGAAGTGCGGGCCTAGCTGGTCCCCGAAGAGCCACCGCGTCGGGCGCGTCATCGTCCCATCATGCCCAGCGCCCCTACGCTCGGGGGCCATGAGCGCTTCGCAGACGACCACCGCAGACCGGGTCCGCCAGGTGGGAGTCACCGCGGCCGAGATCTTCTGCGTGGTCGGATCCCTCATCGGCGCCGGGGTCCTCGGCACCGCCGTGGAGAACACCTCGGGCGGGGTGCTGTCGGCCGACGCCACCCACTTGGCCCCCGCCGGCGCGGCGTTCTCCATCTGGAGCGTGGTCTACCTCGGGCTCGCTGCGTACACCGTGTGGCAGTGGCTCCCGTCCCAGGCGGCCGCGCCCCGGCAGCGGTCGATCGGCTGGCTGGCCGCGGCCAGCATGGTCCTGAACGCGACGTGGCTGCTGGTGACCCAGCAGGGGTGGATCTGGGTCAGCGTCGTGGTGATCGTGGTGCTGGTGCTCGTGCTCGGGTTGCTGGTCCAGCGGCTGACCGAGCATGCGCCCACCGGCACGCTCGAGCGAGTCGTGGTCGATGGGACGTTCGGGCTCTATCTCGGCTGGGTCGCGGTCGCGGTCTGCGCGAACATCGCCGCGGCGCTGCTGTCCTCCGGCGTCGAGCCCGGGGAAACGGTCGCCGACCTGCTGGCCATCGGCGTGCTGGCCGTCGTGGCGGCGCTGTCCGTGCTGCTGGCGGCACGATTCGGTGGCCGGTGGGCCGTGGCCGCCGCTACCGCGTGGGGGCTCACCTGGATCGCGATCGGGCGCTCCACCGAGCAGCCGGAGTCGGTCCCGACAGCCGTGGCAGCCGTGGCCGCGGCGGCGGTGACCCTGCTGGCCACCGGTCTCGTCCGGGCGCGCAGCTGACCCACCCCGCCCGGTCCGCCACGAGCCGGTCGCCCACGAGCCGGTCGCCCACGAGCCAGTCGCCCACGAGCCAGTCGCCCTCGAGGCAGGAGTCACCCGGGGAGCGCCGCCACGTCGGCGACCTCGACCAGCCGCCCCTCGTGGGTGCAGGTGACGGTGTAGCTGCGGGCTGCCACGTCGACGGTGAGGACGGCTTGCTCCTCCCCTGCTCGCCACGACAGGGTCAGCCGACCGTCCTCCAGCGCGGAGGAGAAGGTGCCGGCGAAGGCCGGGTGCTCGTTGCGCCAGCGGATCAGCCGCGTCAGCGTGCGCACCACCGGCGTGTCCAGCGCCTCGACGATCTCGCCCGGGTCGTAGTGGTGGCGGTTGACGTCCCGGCCGTTCCGGGTGCGGGCCAGCAGTTCCATGTCGTTGGTGCCGGCGAGCAGCCCCACGTAGTACACCTGCGGGATGCCGGGCGTGAAGAACTGCAGCAGCCGGGCGAGCAGGTAGTGGTCGTCGTTGCGAGCCAGGGCGTCGTACAAGGTGCAGTTGACCTGATAGAGGTCGAGGTTCGCGGCCGCGGCGCCGGTGGCCTGCCGGCTCGTGCCCCCGCTGTTGACGTGGATGCCCTCCACCAGGTCGGCGATCTCGTCTCGACCGAGCAGCCCGGCGACGCTGGGGTCCAGGGAGTCGGCGCCGACGTCGATGACGCCGATGCCGTCGTGGGTGTCGAGCACCGTGACCGCGTTGCGCGGCCGGATCGTCAGCCAGCGCTGCAGCGCAGTGGCGTCCCCCGCCATCAGCGTGTGCAGCACCAGCGGTGGCAGCGCGAAGTCGTAGACCCGGTCGACCTGCCGCCCGATCGCGATCTGCAACTCGAAGTGCGAGTGCACCTCGACCAGGACCTCCAGCCCGCGTCGTCGGGCGTCCTCGGTGAGGCCGCTGATGAACTCGAAGGTCTGCGGGACCATGAAGCTGCTCGTGCCGGGCACCTTGACGGCGTACCCCACCGCGTCCAGGCGGATCATCGCCACCTCGGCCGCAGCCAGGCGATCCAGGACCGAGTGCAGGTAGGCCCGTCCCGGCGCGGACCTCACGTCGAGGTCGATCTGCTCACCGGTGAAGGTGGTCCACATCAGTCGACGAGTGCCGTCGCGCAGGCTGTAGGGGGTCAGCGGCAACCCTGGCCGAGGCCGGTAGATCGCCAGGAGATCCTGCTCGGTGGCCCCAGAGGGGAACACCGACCGGAGGGTCAGGAACATCTCGGCGAAGGCGGAGGCCTCTGCGTGGGCGAGGAAGTCCCGGAACTGCGCCGACTCCGCGGAGATGTGGTTGCAGATGACGTCGACGATCACCTCGCGCGACTGGGCCAGCGCCCGGACGTCGTCCCAGGTGCCCAGCCGTGGGTCCACCTCGGTGTGGTCCGCGGGGTCGAAACCGGCGTCGGCTCCGTCGTACGGCGTGAAGAAGGGGAGCACGTGGACGCCGCCGAAGAGCCCCTCCAGGGGACCGTCGAGAAGTTGCCGCAGGCCGTCCAGAGAGCCGCCGAGCCGGTCGGCGTAGGTGATGAGCTGCACCGCGTTGCGCATGGCCCCTCCTGAGTCGCGTGCCGGGACGCCTCGAGGGTCCTGACGCTAGCGGCGCTGCCCAGGTGAGCGCAGGTGAGCGCAGGTGAGCGCAGGTCACGGCAGCGGGAGCAGCACCGCACCGGCGTGCGCCGCCAGGGTCACCCCGCCCGGGACGACGGTCGCCCCGCCCGGCGTCGACCACCTCAGCTCGTGGTCCGCCCCGAGGTCGAGGAAGACCTCGGCGGCCCCGAAGTTCGCCACCACGACGACCGGGTCGGACTCGGGTCCGCGCCGCATCACGAACCAGCGGGAGTCCTCGTCGTACCAGCAGCGGGTGCGGGTCATGGTCGGGTCGGTGAGCTGCGGGGTCGAGCGGCGAAGCGCCGCCAGGGACCGGTAGACCTCCAGCATCACCGCATGCCGACCGCGGTGCCGCTCCGACCAGTCGAGCTTCGAGCGGCGGAAGGTCTCGGGATCCTGGGGATCGGGCACGTCGGAGAGGTCCCAGCCCATCCTTGCGAACTCCCGGGTGCGGCCTTCGGTGACGGCCGCGCCGAGGTCCTCCTCGGGGTGGGAGGTGAAGTAGGCGAACGGCGTGGAGGCGCCCCACTCCTCGCCGGCGAAGAGCATCGGCGTGAACGGGCCGGCCAGCGTCAGGAGCGCCCCGCAGGCGAGCTGGTCGTCGTCGAGATGTCCGGGTGCGGGGTCCGAGAGCCGGTCGCCGCGAGCCCGGTTGCCCACCTGGTCGTGGTTCTGGGTGCAGACGACCAGGCGCCACCCGGGCGTGGTGTCGACGTCGATCGGCCGGCCGTGCTCCCGGCCGCGGAAGGAGGAGTAGGTGCCGGCGTGGAAGAAGCCCTGCTCGCAGACCGTGGCCAGCGCCGACAGCGGAGCGAAGTCGGCGTAGTAGCCGTCGTTCTCCCCGGTGAGCGCGACGTGCGCGGCGTGGTGGAAGTCGTCGCTCCACTGGGCGTCGACGCCGTAGCCGCCGCCCTGGCGCGGGGTGATGACCGTCGGGTCGTTCATGTCCGACTCCGCGATCAGCGTCAGCGGCCGCCGCTGGTGTGCCGAGACCCGCCCGGCGACGACCGACATCTCCTCGAGGATGTGCGGGCGCGAGGAGTCCTCCAGCGCGTGCACGGCGTCGAGCCGCAGGCCGTCGACATGGAAGTCCTCGAACCACATCCGGACGTTGTCGAGGAGGTAGGCGCGGACCTCGGTGGAGTCTGGGCCGTCGAGGTTGACGTGCGAGCCCCACGGGTTCTCGCCCGCAGCCAGATAGGGGCCGAACTGCGGCAGGTAGTTCCCCGAGGGGCCGAAGTGGTTGTAGACGACGTCCTGCACGACGGCCAGTCCGGCCTGGTGGCAGGCGTCCACGAACCGCTGGTACGCCGCCGGGCCGCCATAGGGCTCGTGGACCGCGAACCACGCCGTGCCGTCGTACCCCCACCCGTGCTCGCCGTTGAACGCGTTGACCGGCATCAGCTCGACCATGTCGACGCCGATGCCGGTGAGGTGGCCGAGCCGCTCGCGCGCCGCGTCGAGGGTCCCCTCGGGGGTGAAGGTGCCGATGTGCATCTCGTAGACCACCGAGCCGGGCAGCTGTCGGCCGGTCCACTCGCCGTCGCCCCAGGTGTAGGCCGCGGGGTCGAACGTGCGCGACCGGCCGTGCACGCCGTGCGGCAGGCGCCGCGCCCGCGGATCGGGGACGACAGGGCCGGGCGAGCCGCCGCCGTTCTCCCCCCCGGGAGTCACGCGGTATCCGTAGTCGACCTCGCCCAGCGGAGCCGGGCCGCCGGGGGTCCACCAGCCACCCTCGGCCCTCTCCATCGGTACCTCGCGGTCGCCGACCACGAAGTCGATCGACTCCGCGGTCGGCGACCACACGTCGAAGCGGCCGCGGCCGCGCCGGGTGTCGCGGACCAGCAGCGCCACCGGGTAGTCGGCGAGCAGGTGTGCCACCTCGACCCGCCCGTCGCTCTCGGGGCGAACCACCCGGTCGGTGAGCAGGTCGAGCCAGACACCGGGCGGCAGCTCGAGGGTGGTCTCGCCCCAGCCGCCGCGCGCGGCCAGGCCCGCCGGGAGCCGGGTGGCCACCGCGATCGCGCCGCCGCGGTCGTAGGCGAGCACGTGGTCGGCGGCCGGGCCGCCGGCGACGAGCGGGGTGTAGGAGGTGAACAGCTCGGGGCGGTCGCGCCGGGCGGTCAGGGCGACGTGAGTGAGCAGCAGCTTGGCCGAGGCATCGTCATCGGGTCGCTCGGACAGCGGCGGACGCTCGCCGGCCCGGAGCTGCTTGAGCATGTCTGCCCGCAGGGCGAAGTCCACCGGCCGGCGGTTGTCGGGGTCGACGAGGCTCTGCTGCCACAGCTCACTGCCCTGGTAGGTGTCCGGCACCCCGGGCATGGTCAAGGCCACCAGCCGGGCTGACAGGGCGTTGCTCCAGCCAGGTCCGGACAGGTCGGCCACCAGGTCCTCGACGACCTCGCGGACCCCTGCGTCGTCGAAGGCCGCGTCCACCGCCGCATGCAGAGCCGCCTCGAAGTCGGCATCCGCCGCGGTCCAGGTGGTGCGGTCACCCGCCTCGCGGGCGGCCTTCTCGGCGTACGCGTGCAGCCGGCCGCGGTAGGACTCCGCCGGCGTCTCCGGCCAGGCGCCGACGACGGCCTGCCAGAGGAGGTTGCCGAAGCCGGGGTCGGGGACCGGGACCAGGTCGAGGAGCCGGGTCAGCGCCGCCTCCCAGCGCTCGGGCAGCTCGGCCAGGACCGTGATCCGGGCCCGGACGTCCTCGCCGCGCTTGGTGTCGTGCGTCGTCGCCGCGGTCATCGCGTGCGGCCACTCGGCCTGCCGCTTGGCCAGCTGGGCGTGGAAGTGCTCGGGTGTGACAGCGAAGACGCCCGGGTCGCCGCCGACCTCGTTGAGCGAGGTGAGCCGGGACCAGCGGTAGAAGGCGCAGTCCTCGACGCCCTTGGCCATCACCATGCCACTGGTCTGCTGGAAACGCTGCGTCGGTGCCGCGGCACCGTCGGAGAGCACCGGCGCGATCGCGTCCAGGGTGGGCGCCAGGTCCGGGCGATGTCGACGCGCCTGCGCCAACGCGACCTCGAGGTGCTCGCGACCCTCCGGGAGGTAGGAGCGGTAGACCGGAAAGCAGGCCAGCAGCTCGGCGACCGCGTCCTCGACCTGCGCCGACCTCGGCCCGCCCTGCTCCGCGGCGCCGAGATCCACGCCGATTCCCAGGCCGATGCCGGCGCCGGTGTCCGGATAGGGGTCGCCCGCGGGGACGGTCACCGGGTCCCGCAGCACTGCCACCAGCTCCCGGGTGATCCGGCGCACCTCCGAGCGCAGGACGCGGTCGGCGACCTCCCGCTTGGTGTCGTGGGTCATCGCATGCCAGTCGACCGGCTCCCCACGCAGCCGCGTCTCGAGCGAGTCGAGCGGCGCCTGTCCGTCCGGGTCGACGAGCACCCGGTCGACCAGCGCCATCGCGTCGTAGCCGGTGGTGCCCGCAGTCCGCCAGCCGCGTGGCAGCTCCTCGCCCGGCTCCAGGATCTTCTCCACCAGCACGTAGGCGCCTCGGGTGACCTCGGCGAGGTCCTCGAGGTACTTCCCCGGATCGCGCAGGCCGTCAGGGTGGTCGATCCGCAGCCCGTCGACCAGGCCCTCGTCGAACCACCGCCGGATCTCCGCGTGCGAGCGTTGGAACCACTCGGGGTCCTCCACGCGGATCGCGACCAGGGTGTTGACGGCGAAGAAGCGCCGGTAGTTGAGCTCGGTGTCGGCCCGCCGCCAGCTCATCAGCTCGTAGTTCTGCCGGGCGTGGACCTCGTTGGGATCGTCGTCGGGGCCGTGCACGCTGCCGGGAGCCAGCGGGAACCGGTTGTCGTGGTAATGCAGCTCGCCGGCCAGGACGCGCAGGTTCCGGATCCGGACCGCGCCGCTGTCGGTCTCCTCGAGATCGTCGTCACCGACCACCGGAATCCGCAGCCTTCCGTCGCCGGCCTGCCAGTCGATGTCGAAGGCTCCGGCGTACGCCGAGTCTTGGCCGTGCGTGAGCACGTGCCACCACCACTCGTTCTCCCACGGCCGGGCGATCCCGACGTGGTTGGGCACGATGTCCACCAGCACGCCCATGTCCAGTCGCCGGGCCTCGCTGGCCAGCGCCGCCAGCCCGGAGGCGCGTCCACGGGAGGGGTCGATCGCCCGGTGGTCGGACACGTCGTAGCCGTGGTCGCTGCCCGTCTCCGAGGCCAGCAGCGGCGAGAGGTAGACCCAGTCGACGCCGAGCTCGCGGAGGTACTGCAGGGTCCGGGCAGCCTCGAGCAGGTCGAAGTCCTCGGTGATCTGCAGGCGGTAGGTGCTGGTAGGGATGCGCATGCTCACTTCTTCGGTGCGCCGGAACTCCAGCGGCTGGCGGTCCGGGTGCTTCCGGACCGGGCGCCGCCCCGGACGGCGCCGGTGCGGGTCGGATGGGCTGAGGCCGGGTCGGCGAGGGCAACCAGGGAGGCGGCCACCGACAGCTCGGGCTCGGTCTCGGGCTCGGAGTACTCCGCGAGGACGAGCACCGTGCGGGCGTCGAGGGTCATCGTCGAACCGGCCGACCGGGGGTGGGTGTCGAGCAGCGCAGCAGCGGTGTCGACGACGACCTCCCACGCCTCGGCGTACTGCTGGGGAGGCAGGGCGACCTCGACGTCCTCGTGGCCGGCGTTGAAGTAGAGCAGGAAGTGGTCGTCCACGATCCGGGTGCCCGTGACGTCCAGACCGGCGATGCCGTGGCCGTTGAGGTACATCCCGATGGTCCGGGTGTCGGTCGCGGACCAGTCCGAGCCCTCGATCGGCCGGCCGTCGGCATGCAGCCAGACGATGTCGTTGAGCCGCTCACCCTCCCCGGTGGGCACCGTCACGCTGGTGCCGGTGAAGAACCGCTTGCGGCGGAAGGTTGGGTGCGTGGCCCGGAGCTGGGAGACCGCCGCGGTGAACTCGGCCAGCGGCCAGTCCGCCTGGTCCCAGTGCACCCAGGCGATCTCGGAGTCCTGGGCGTAGGTGTTGTTGTTCCCCCGCTGGGTGCGACCCAGCTCGTCGCCGTGCAGGAGCATCGGCACCCCCTGGCTGAGCAGCAGGGTGGCGATGAAGTTGCGCTGCGCCCGGGCCCGCATCGCGAGCACCTCGATGTCGTTGGTCGGGCCCTCGAACCCGTGGTTCCACGACCGGTTGTGGCTCTCTCCGTCGCGGTTGTCCTCCCCATTGGCCTCGTTGTGCTTCTCGTTGTAGGAGACCAGGTCGTGCAGCGTGAAGCCGTCGTGGGCGGTGACGAAGTTGATGCTCGCGAAGGGGCGGCGGCCGGAGTGCTCGTAGAGGTCGGAGGATCCGGCAAGCCGGCTGGCGAAGTAGCCGAGCGTGGGCTCCCCGCGCCAGAAGTCGCGGACGGTGTCGCGGTACTTGCCGTTCCACTCGCTCCACTGGGGCGGGAAGTTGCCGACCTGATAGCCGCCCGGGCCGACGTCCCACGGTTCGGCGATCAGCTTCACCTGGCTCACCACCGGGTCCTGCTGCACGAGCTCGAAGAACGCCGCCAGCCGGTCCACGTCGTAGAACTCCCGCGCCAGCGCCGAGGCCAGGTCGAACCGGAAGCCGTCGACGTGCATCTCGGTGACCCAATAGCGCAGCGAGTCCATGATCAGCTGCAGGGAGTGCGGGTTGCCGGCGTTCAGGGAGTTCCCGGTGCCGGTGTAGTCCATGTAGTAGTGCTTCTGGTCGTCGACCAGGCGGTAGTAGGCCGCGTTGTCGATGCCCTTGAAGCTCAGCGTCGGGCCGAGGTGGTTGCCCTCCGCGGTGTGGTTGTAGACCACGTCCAGGATCACCTCGATGCCGGCGGCGTGCATCGCCTTGACCATCGACTTGAACTCCTGCACCTGCTGGCCGGCGACCGGGTTCGCGGCGTACTCGGCATGCGGGGCGAAGAACCCGAGGGTGTTGTAGCCCCAGTAGTTGCGCAGCCCCTTCTCCAGCAGCGTGCTGTCCTGCACGAACTGGTGCACCGGCATCAGCTCCAGGGCGGTCACCCCGAGCTTGCTGAGGTGGTCGGTGATCGCTGGGTGCGCGAGGCCGGCGTAGGTGCCCCGCTGGCTCTCCGGGATGTCCGGGTGCAGCTGGGTCAGCCCCTTCACGTGCGCCTCGTAGATGAACGACTCGTTGTAGGGGATCGTCAGCCTGCGGTCGCCCTCCCAGTCGAAGTAGGGGTTGATCACCACGCCCAGCGTCATGTGCAGCGCCGAGTCGTCGTCGTTGCGACCCTCGGGGGTCAGGGAGTTGGCCTCGTCGCCGAAGTCGTAGCCGAACAGCGACTGGTCCCAGTCGATCTCGCCCTCGGTGGCCTTGGCGTAGGGATCGAGGAGAAGCTTGTTGGGGTTGCAGCGGCAGCCGTGCGCGGGGTCGTAGGGCCCGTGCACCCGGTAGCCGTAGCGCTGGCCGGGCTGCACCAGCGGCAGGTAGCAGTGCCACACGTAGGCGTCGACCTCGGTCAGCTCCACGCGGGTCTCGTTGCGCTCGGCGTCGAAGAGGCAGAGCTCGACCCGCTCGGCGATCTCGCTGAAGACCGCGAAGTTGGTGCCTCTCCCGTCGTACGTCGCACCGAGGGGATAGGGGGACCCGGGCCAGGCGTGCACGTGGGCTCCTCGTCAGGGGTCAGGGGGGTTCGGACTCGCAGATGGACACTCCAGCGGTACCCGCCACGGTAGCGGTCAACCGCTGACCGCTGTTGCCCACACGTCTCGCCGAGTCATCTGGCCAGGTCGTCTGCCCAAGTCGTCTGCCCAGGTCATCCGGCCACGTCGTCCGGCCAGGCCGGGGAGGCCGGGGAGGTGTGTGACCACGGCCACGGCCGTTCGGCCGGCCGATCAACAAATCTGATGATGAGCCGCTTCCGGCTGATCCGTAGCGTTTGGGCTATCGGGGACGGAAGGTCCGAGGCCCGAACAAACTGGATCATTGGGGGATTCAACATGAAGCGTTACATCGTCGCAGCCGGTGTCGGCAGCCTGGTCTTCGCGGCCGCGGTCGGCTCCGCCTCGATGCTCTCGGTCGACCCGGGCGTCGCCCAGAGCGGTCACGAGTACCTCCGGGGCGACAGCAACGGCGTCGTGATCGACAGCTGGGGCTGGGAGTCCGACGACGACACCTCCCGCTTCGTCAGGGTGCAGGACGTCGACCCGAGCCTGGCCGGCAAGACGCTCTGGGCGCAGGCCTACAACCAGGGCGGCGACCGGATCGGCCGGGGCGACGCTCCCATCTCCGACACCGGCGAGGTGGTGGTCCGCTGGGCCGCCCCGGTGGACGTCGAGGCGGTCGAGTCGGTCCGGCTCACCATCGAGTGATCCGAGCCTGACCACGAGACCCGGCCCGGGCGACGCCTCTCGCGTCGTCCGGGCTTCGGTCGGAGAGACGGGAGCGCGGTCATGCCGCAGACCACCCTCGCCACGCTGACCACGCCGAAGGCGTCACGGCGCGGCTTGCTCCGCCGCAGCGTCGCGATGGTGCTGCTGGGTGCGTTCGTCCTGGGCTGGTGGGCGTTCCTTCGCCCGGCAAGCCTAGGCGGTCCGCTCAGTCTCATCGTGGTGAGCGGCTCGAGCATGGAACCCGGGATGCACACCGGTGACCTCGCCTTGGTCTACGAGCGGGACGACTACTCCATCGGTGACGTCATCGCCTTCCGCCACCGGACCGAGAGCGGCGAGCTCGGTTCGCACGTCATCCACCGGATCATCGGCGGCGACGCCGCCGGGGGCTTCCAGGTCCAAGGTGACAACAACACCTGGGTCGACCCCTGGGAGCCCACCGGAGACGAGGTCTCCGGCACGATGGCGCTCCACCTTCCCCGAGCGGGCACCGCCGTGAACTGGATCGCCGAGCCCTTCCACATGGGCGCGCTGTTTGCCGCCGTGGCTGTTGGTCTCGTGCTGGCGGGACCCTCGCGCACACCCGACGGGTCGCCCTCAGCCAACGAGCACCAGCCGACAGGAGAATCGAGCCGATGAGCAGGCGCACCACCCCGCGCCGGACCCTAGGGTCGCAGGCCTGGGCCCTCCTGACGGCTCTGCCGATCGGGACACTCGCGCTTCTTCTCGTCGGCCTGCAACCCGGATCCGCCTCGCACCTGTCAGTGACCATCGAGCCGGTCCAGTCCTGGACCCTGCGTGTGCACCTCACGCCGGACGCCCTCGCCCCTGAGGGTGGCGCCGACGTCCCGCCGACCGATTCCGCCCCGGGCGATGCCGCCCCGGCCGATGCGACCCCGAGCGATGCCGCCCCGGCAGGCGACGAGGCAGGGCCAACCGAGGCCGAAGAGCCAGCAGAGCCGACGGCGCCGGACCACCCGGACCAAACAAATCAACCGGACCCGACAACAAGCCCTGCTCCGCCTACCCCGAGTCCCTCACCCGACCTCACGGCGACTCGCCCGAGCAGCACCGGCTCGCATCCACCCGAGGAGCGTGCGGCCAAGTCGCCCGCCGAGTCGCCAGCGGAGTCGCCCGCGGACTCGCCAGGAGTGCCCTCCGCGCCGACGATGCCGCCGGCTGAGTCGCCCGCTGGGTCCCAGGTCGGACCGACGGCCGAGGCGCTTGTCGAACGGCAGGGCGCACCACAGTCGGACCTTGAGTCCTGAAACACCTGTGACAGACATCACGGACGGACCCGTACCGAAGCCTCGGGGATGCCTCAAACATGCTTTCCGGGACCTTTAGTCGGCTTTGAGGGCCGGTCGGTCCTCCCCATGGTCGCCTGACCAAGTAAGGCTTCTCCCATGCTGGGGGGATATGCACGTGGGGGAACTGAAGTCTGGGCGGCATCGACAGCGGCCAGTGGCCCGAGGATCTCGAGGAGGGCGCTGGCGCTCACGGTCTCGGTTTGCGCCGCGCTCGGCGTCGGACTCGCGCTGTCGTCGGGCGCTTCCACGGAGATCGTCGGCGGCGTGGTGGGTCCGCATCTCCTGAGCCCGGCCCTGCTCGACGACGTGCGGCGGTCGCTCCAGGTGGCGACCGGGGCCTTCTTCTTGGGCGCCGGGCTCTTGCACCTCGCAGTCGCCCGGGTCACCGGCACGAGGTCCCACGCGCACGTCGGCGCGGCACTTGTCGCCTTTGGATTCCTCGCACCCTGGATGGCGGGCTTCGGCCACATTCTTCACGTCAACGAGGCACAGGCCACCCTCACCCCGGTCACCACGTCCGCTCTGGTGGCTCTCACGCTTGCCCTCGGCGCCACCGGACTCGGCACCCTTCAAGGGCTCGAGAGCCTGGAGGAGCGCCAGGCGAGCTCCCGGCCCACAGTGGTGAGCGCCGGCGCGCTCCTGGTGACGCTCCTCCTGGCCCCCGTGCTCCTGCACCGTGCCCTCACGCAGTCGCTGGACCTGCCCAGCGACTGGCATGTGGGATTGGAGATCGTCGTGGCGGCCGGTTGGTTCAGCGCAGCCGCCCACACCGGACGACTGCGCCGACGCGGTGAGATCCCCGTGGTGGCAGCCAGCAGTCCGGTCCTTGTCAGCATGGGGATCGTCTGGCTCTTCCGCGCGGCTGCCGCCGTGGAGCTTCAGCCCTGGAGTCTGGCTGCCGCGATCCTCCTCGGAGCGATCGGCCTGGTCGTGCTCTGGGGTGCGACGCTGGCCTTCGTCGACTCCGCCGAGGAGGGTCTAGACCGCCGCACGAGCGTTGAGGAGTCGCTCGAGACCGTGGCTCAGGCCTTCACCCGCCTGGATCGTCAGCGCCAGAGCCTGGCTCACGACGCCCGCAACGTGGTCCTGGCGCTCGAGGCCGCGTCCCGCACGCTGGTCGACCACGGCGACGATCTCGACCCCCAGCTCAGGCACCGGATCCGGGCGGCGATCGCCCAGGAGGTGACCAACCTCGGTCACCTCCTGACGACTCCCCCCGCCGCCGATGCCGCCGTCTTCGACGCGGGCGAGGTGATCTCCTCCGTGGTGGCGCTCGAGGCGCTCCGCGGCCTGGAGATCGAGACCGACATGGCCTCCGTGGCGGTGGTGGGCAGCCCTGAGGACTTCGCCCGCGCGATGCGCAACCTGCTCGTGAACGTTCGCGAGCACGCCCCCGGCAGCCGGGTCCACATCAGAGTGCGCGAGACGACCTCCCACGCGCGCGTCGTCGTCGAGGACGACGGCCCGGGCATCCCGGCGCCGATGCGTCAGGCGGTCTTCGGTCGGGGTGTCAGCGGCGTCCACAGCTCGGGCGCCGGTCTCGGCCTGCACCTGAGCCGGGCTTTGATGCAGCAGCAGGGCGGCACGATGGAGCTCGCCGACCGGGCCGGCCGCGGCGCCCGGTTCGTGCTCACACTGCCGCTAGCCGGGCCCTCTTCGGCATGCCGCCTCCCGCAGCAGCGGGACAGCGGCGCGACGGACTCCGACTCCGAAGCGGCCTGCGCATGACTCCGACCCTCCTCGTCGTCGACGACCACGAACTGCTCGCCCAGAGCCTGTGCTACGCCCTGATGGCCCGCGGCTTCGACGCCCGCACCAGCGCGCTCACCGACGCGGAGTCCCTGCTGTCCTCGGTGCGGTCGGACCCGCCCGCCGCGATTCTGCTCGACATCCAGCTCGGAGGCGACATCGGCTCGGGGACGAGGCTGGTGCGGCCCCTCACCGAGGCCGGTGCCCGGGTGGTGGTGATGTCCGGCCTGGCCGACCCCGTGGTCGTGGGGGAGACCCTGGAGGCCGGCGCGGTGGGCTTCGTCAGCAAGAGCGAGCCCTTCGACACGCTCGTCGACGCCGCCGCCAGGGCGGCCGGCGGGCGCGAGGTGATGCCGCCGGGACGACGTACCGAGTTCCTCGCGGCGCTCCGCGACCATCGCACGGCGACAGCGGCAGCCCGGGCACCGCTGGCGCGGCTCACCCCCCGGGAGCGGGAGGTGCTGCGCGAGCTGTGCCGCGGCCACGCGGTCTCCAAGATCGCCGCCCGTGACTACGTCTCGGTTCCCGACCGTCCGCACCCAGGTCCGCGCGATCCTGCTCAAGCTCGGGGTCGGCTCCCAGCTGGAGGCCGTGGCCCTCGCCTACCGGCGCGGGTGGTGTGACGAGGTGCCGCTGGACGTGTCGGCGTAGCGGGGGTGGCGCGGGGCGCGCGACGACGTCGCGAGGTTCATGGTCGGTCCGCGCGGGTTCGGTGCCTCGCGGAGCGACCACACCCCCAGCGGAGTCGGGTCTCAGCTCCCGCCGCCCCTCAGCTCGGGGAACTGGTCGTCGCGGAACTCGGCCGCCGGCCGCGTCTCGACGTACTCCTGCTCGCGGGCCCGGAGCTCGACGCGGCGGATCTTGCCGGAGATCGTCTTGGGCAGCTCGCCGAACTCCAGCCTCCGCACGCGCAGGTACGGCGGGAGGTGCTCGCGGGCGTACCCCAGGATCGACCGGGCGGTGTCCTCGTTGGGCTCGTGGCCGGGCACCAGGAGGACATACGCCTTCGGCACCGCCAGCCGCAGCGGGTCCGGCGCCGGCACCACCGCCGCCTCGGCGACCGCGGGATGCTCGATCAGCACGCTCTCCACCTCGAAGGGGCTCACCTTGTAGTCGGAGGCCTTGAAGACGTCGTCGGTGCGACCGACGTAGGTGATGAACCCGTCCTCGTCCCGGGTCGCCACGTCACCGGTGTGGTAGTAGCCGCCCGCCATCGCCTCGTCGTTGCGGGCATCGTCGCCGTGATAGCCGGTCATCAGCGTCGGCGGCCGCCCGCCGTCCACACCGGTGAGGTCGAGGCAGACCTCACCCTCGCCAGGACCCTCGACGGGCTGCCCGGTCACCCGGTCCACAAGCACCACCGGTACGCCGGGCAGCGGCCGGCCCATCGAGCCGGGCTTGACCGGCTGCCCGGGTGGGTTGCCGACCGCAGCCGTCATCTCGGTCTGTCCGAAGCCGTCCCGGATGGTCAGCCCCCAGTGCTCCTGCACCCGGGCGATCACCTCGGGGTTGAGCGGCTCCCCCGCTCCGATCGCCTCGCGCAGGCTCCCCGGCCCCTCCGACAGATCGGCGTTGATGAGCATCCGCCACACCGTGGGCGGAGCGCAGAAGCTCGTCACGTGCTCACGACGCAGCAGCCCCAGCAGCCCGGCGGCGTCGAACCGGGCGTAGTTGAACACCAGGACGGTCGCCTCGGCGAGCCACGGCGCGAAGAAGTTCGACCACGCGTGCTTGGCCCACCCCGGGGAGCTGATGTTGAGGTGCACGTCTCCCGGCTGGAGCCCCAGCCAGTACACCGTCGACAGGTGACCGACGGGGTAGCTGTAGTGGGTGTGCTCGACGAGCTTGGGGCGGCTCGTCGTCCCCGAGGTGAAGTAGAGCAGCATCCGGTCGCCGGTGGCGTTGCCCGGGTGCGGGACCTCACCGGCCTCCAGGTCGTACGCCGCGCCATGGTCCAGCCATCCCGCGGGCGACGGCTGCCCGGCCGGGCTCACCGCGACCCGGAGGTAGTCGCCGGAGACCCCGGCGAACTTCTCGGTGTCCACCGCGTTGCAGATCACCGCGCGAGCGTCACCGCGACTCATCCGGTCCACGATCTCCGCCGAGCCGACCGCCGTGGTCGTCGGCATCACGACGGCGCCGATCTTGAACACCGCGAGCATCGTCTCCCACAGCTCGACTTGGTTGCCGAGCATGACGATCACGCTCATCCCCGGGCCGATGCCCTCCTGGTGCAGCCGGGTGGCGACCTGGTCGGCGCGGCGGACGAGCTCGGCGAAGGAGTACTCCGCCCGGCTGCCGTCCTGTTCGACGACGACCAGCGCGGGCCGCTCGTCGGTGCGGGCCCAGGTGTCGAACCAGTCGTGCACCCAGTTGAATGTCGGGCCCACGTCCGGCCAGCCGAAGTCCGCCATCGCCGCGTCGTAGTCGGTGCGGAGCCGGAGCAGCAGGTCCCGCGCGTCCCGCAGGCTCTCGGTCGGGGTGGGAGTGGTCGGGTGTGGTCCCGGAGTGCCCTCGGTCCTGGTCAGGTGGGTCATGGGCGTCATCCTGCCCAACCGACCTCACCCGGTGTCCAGGAGGGCGCCCGCTCGAAGCGGGGACGGCCGGGGCCCGACGCCGTGGAGCAGGTGCTCACCGCCAGGTGGTGGCCGAACCGGCGAGCGGGGTCGGCGCTGGCAGCTGCAGCCGGAAGGTGCTGCCGGCGCCGAGCGTGGACTCCACTGCGATCTGCCCCTGGTGCCGCTCCACGATCCGCTTGACGATCGCGAGCCCCAGTCCGGTGCCGGGCACGGCATGGGCAGCCGGGTTGGTCCCTCGGTCGAACTCGTCGAAGAGGGTCTCGAAGTCCGCGGTCGGGATCCCGATGCCTGTGTCGGCGCACACGACCTCGGCGTACCGGCGGTCCCTACGGGCGCTGATGACGACTTGGCCTCCGTCGGGGGTGAACTTGATCGCGTTGCCGATCACGTTGGCCAGCATCCGAAGCAGGCCGTCCTGCTCGCCCCGCACGTGCACGGCCGGATCCACGCCGGAGGTGTCCACCTCCACGTGCCGCCGCGCCGCCTGGATGGACAGCAGGTCGCACACCTCGATCACCAACTGGCTGAGGTCCAGGGAGACCGGAGCGAAGGGACGCTGGAGGTCGCGGACGTTGCCGAGAAGCAGCAGGTCATCGACCAGCCGCAGGAGTCGGCGGACGTTGCGGCCGATCGCGTCCACGCTCAGGGGCGCGACACCGTCGTCGGCCAACAGCTCGGCGTGTCCGGAGATCGCGGTGAGCGGGTTCTTGAGCTCGTGGGTGATCGTGTGGATCATCTCGACCTTGTAGCGGTCCAGCTCCTGCAGCTCGGTGACCAGCTCACGCTCGCGCTGGAAGAGCCGGGTGCTGTGGACGACCCGGCCGATCTCGCGCCCGACCTCGAGCGCTGCGGCGTTCTCCGCGTCCGTCCAGTACGCCGAGGCGCTCTCGCGCATGAGAACGATGTAGCCCAGGCACTCCAGCCCGGCCCCGACCGGCACCAGCATGAAGGAGCGCCCGCCCAGGCGGTGGACGAGATCGAGGATCAACTGACGCTCCTCGGCATCGATCAGCCCCTCGCTGGTGTCCCCCAGCTCGGCCACCAACATCGTCCGTCGGCGCGGCCAGAGGTCCTGGGCGATCCGCCGGCCGAGGTCGAGCATCCGCCGGGTCGCGTCGACGGCCGCGTCGCCTTCGGCGCCCGCCAGGAGTCCGGGCAGGTGGGAGAGGAGGTCCCGCGGATAGGTCGCGCCCTCCTCGCTGAGCCGCTGACCTTCCACGCCCCGGGTGGCCCCGTCGAAGATCCGGATCACGACCCGGTCGGTGGCGAAGCCGGCCACCAGCGGGGCGAAGCAGGAGTCGAGCACGTGCGCGAAGTCGGGCTCCCGAGAGGCGGTCTCCACGATTCTCCGGGTCGCCGCTGCCAGGCGCACCCGCTCCTGCAGCCGCTGCCGCTCCTGCGCGTGGTAGATGGCGAGCCCGGCCTGTACGGCGTACATCTCCAGGACCTGCCGGCTCAGCAACCCGGGCCGGCGAAGGTCGACGGGCAGGTCCACGCTGAGCATGCCGACCAGTTCCCCGGTGGGGCCCTGCAGCAGCGCGTAGAGGGAGTCCATGGGGTGCCAGGCGTCCTCGCCCTCCAGCGGCTCGAACTCCGGGACCCACGAATAGTCCGCGTCCTCGGGCAGCCGGTCGTGTGGGACGAACTTCAGCAGACCCCAGTCCTCGGCGAGCGCGAACTCCTTGCGAAGGTCCTCCAACCGCAGGCGCCGCCCCTTGAGTGCCGCGCAGGCGTCGGTGTCCCCGGCCACCGCCAGCGCCTCGACGTAGCCGAAGGGGTCGAGGCAGTCGATGACGGCCACCTGGAACCCCAGCACGTCCACGACTCCCTGGGCAGCCCGCTGGAGCACGTCCCCGAGGTCGCCTCCGGAGTGGATCGCGGTGAGCAGTTCGTGGAGGCCGAGCAGGGCATGCTGCTCGCGCGAGTGCCCAGACTGCACGCCGGACCCACCGCCCGGCTGCGTCCCCGGATGCATCAGACCCTCCTCGCGTGTGACCTCCTGTGACCTCCGTCCTCTCTCAGCCTAGGTCCGCCCTCGGTCAAGTGAGGCATTACGCATGTTTCCGGGTGCGCCGACCGGCCGGCTCCGGGTCGCGCCCAGCGTTGTGTCTGCACCGGCTCGGCGCGCGAGGGGCTCGGTCAGGGGCGAGCGGCGGCGACGATCCCCTCGATGCGCTCGAGGGTGCGCTCCATGTTGCGCCGCGTGTGGTCGGCCAGCCGGACGCCGAGGAACCACCGGGACATCCATGCCTCGGTGCTCAGGTCCCAGGTCTCGCGGACCCTCGACGCGCCGACGACCGGCTCGATCTCATAGCGCCAGGTGCGGCCGGTGAAGACCTTGTCGAGCGGGCTCGGAGCGAGGGTGCGCCACGCGATCCGGCGGTTCTCCTCGAACTCCACCACCTCGTTGCGCGTCGAGTAGGGGACGCCCCACTTCATGTCCATGCCGAACGAGTCGCCGAGGCCGACGCGGCGACCGGTACGCCGGGAGCGCTGCACGGTGCCCGAGCCGTCGAGCTCGCTGTGCCGCTGGGGGTGGGCGAGGAGATCGAAGACCGCCTCGGGCGGGGCGGGGATGACCCGCTCGACAGACACGGACGTGGTGGACGTCGGCAAGGAAGGGAGCTTCACCCCGCCAGTGTGTCGGACGCTGCCGAACCGCCCTGTGGGAGGATGCCGACGACCACCGAGATCGCAATCCCGTGACGCTTGATGGGATGAACGTGCAAGACCGGCGGTCGCGAACCTGCAAACCTCAACGCGCGGATCGCGGATGCTTCGGTCTAGGTTGCTCTGGGGACGCAACGGGACAGGCACTCTGAGCTGCGGACACGTGCGCCAGTTGCCGAACAGTTGGCCGAAGGCACCTACGTCCGGGGGGAGGTCGTCTGTCACCATCCCCTTCGGCATTGGAGCTTTGGTCCAAGAGCCGGGCCAGTACGGGCACGTCGATGTGCCGTACATCCGCCGGCCACGGTCAATTGCGGCTAACGACCCGACTGCACGACCTCCTGGGCTATCGGTAGGCACACGCTCATCGGCAGCTCTGCGACTTGACGGATCCACTACGTCGTCGTACTTTCTAGATAGTGCGAAATCGCATTATCTGGAACCGCAGGAGTCGCCATGTCCATGCTCACCGATGCCACCGACCGCCGGCCGCCCGACGCCACCGGGCAGCGGCGCGCCGGCGCGTTCTCGAGGATCCTCGGCCGGCTGTCGACCTGGCGGGCGTGGTTGCCCCTCGCCACGGCGTACGCCGTCTTCGCCGGCGCCTTCTTCGCCTCCTCGGCCCCCTTCGCGATCCCGGTGGTCGAGGCAGCATGCGGTGCCGCGCCCCTCGATGTCCGCACGGGGGCGAGTGCGGACGACGTGCACGCGTTCCTGCTCGGCTGTGGCCCGACGGGCCGGGAGGCCTACCAGGCGCTGCAGGTCGCCGACCTGGTCTATCCCCTGGTGTTCGCGTTGTTCCTGGCCTCGTCGCTGGCGATCGTGCTGCGTCGGCTCGCGCCGGGTCGCCCGGGTCTGGTCGCGTGGGCCGCACTGCCGCTCGCGGCGAGCGCCTTCGACTACCTGGAGAACGCCTGCGCCTGGCTGGCGCTGGCGGCCTACCCCTCGGCGGCGCCGGCCGACGGTCTGCTGGTGCTGGCCTCGGACGCCAAGACCATCACGTCCTGGCTGGCCGGACTGCTGCTGCTCGGCGGATGCGCGGCGCTGGTGGCGCGGGCAGCTCGGTGGCGGGTGGATCCGGCCCGCCGCGGGGGGTGACGAAGATGCCCACCGAGGACCAGCCCCAGCTCGACCCGGGCTTGGGCAACGTGCTGTTCGAGGTCTGGCTGGTGTCGCGGGCGGCGACGGCGCTGATCGACGAGGCCGTCGGAGCCGCGGGGCTGGACGCCGACGAGTTCGCGGTCTACTCCGTGCTGGCGTCGTCAGACCAGATCACCCCGACGGAGCTGGCCCACTGGATGGCCGCGCCACCGACGACGGTGTCGAGCTATGTGAAGCGCTTCGTCGCCCGTGGCCATGTCGAGCGGGTGCCGCACCCCGAGGACGGTCGCTCCTACCGACTCCGCCTGACCGACGCCGGGCGCGCGGCCCACCGGGTCGCCGGCGAGCGCTTCGAGCCGGTGCTCGCCGGCGTCGTCGGCCGACTCGGACGCGGCGTCGACGACACCCGTCGACGGCTCCGTCTGCTCCGCGAGGCGCTGCAGCCAGAGGACCCTCGCTAGCGCCGGCTCCGGCGGGGCAGGAACGGCACGAAGCGTGGCGTGCCGGCGGCGTAGTCGGCGTACGTGGGGAAGGCCTCGGTCAGCCGCGCCTCCTCCCACCGCGCCTTCACCGCGAAGAACGCCACGGTCACCAGGCCGAGGGCCAGACCCGCCCACTGGCGGGTGCCCAGCGTGACGCCAACGACCACCGCGAGCACACCGGTGTAGATCGGGTGCCGGACGCAGCGGTAGAGCCCACCGGTGCGCAGCTCCCCGCGGCCGTTGGGGACCGGCGTCGGGGTGAGAGTGCGACCCAGCGTGAGGCTGGCCACCGCGATGCCGACCAGACCCGCGACGGTGAGGGCGACCGACAGGACGCTCAACCAGGGCGGCATCGGCCAGGCCGTGCCGGTGGGCACCAGCACTAGGGCGACGAGCAGCACGACCTGGGCCCCGACGAAGAGCCAGCCGGTGCGGGTGCGGTCCACGGGCTCAGCGTAGTGAGCGAGGGACGACGCCTAGGGGCGTTGTGCCGCACTCAACTCGGCAGGTTGGCTTACGTCCCCGAGGCCATGTAGGCGGCGAGGATGTAGTTGGGGTGGCGGTCGAGGTTCTGGCGGGCTCGGTCGTAGCGCATGGTGGTGCGGGGGTCGGCGTGGCGGGCGGCGATCTGGACGTCGCGGAGGTCGACGCCGGCGTCGAGCATGGTGGTGACGAAGGTGTGGCGCGCAGCATGTGGGGGACGCATCGGGGGCAGCCGGACGCCGGCGGTCTCGGCCAGCCGGTGCAGGCGGCGGGTGGCGGCGTGCCGGTCCATCCGGGTGCCGCGCCGGCTGAGCCGGATCGGGCCGGTGGTGCGTCCGGTGGTGGCGCGGTCGATCGCGCGGGCGACCGCGGGGGGAGGGGGACGAGGACGACCTTGTCGCCCTTGCCGTGCACCCGCAGGACGCGGTGGCCGTGGACTTCGCCGAGGTGTTCGAGGTCGGCGCCGGTGGCTTCGAAGATCCGCAAACCCAGCAGCCCGAGCATCGCGACGAGGGCGAAGTCGTTGGGGTTGGTTGACTTGCGGGCGGTGGTGAGCATCGCTTCGAACTGCAGATGCGTCAGCCCGAGCGTCGGTGACTCCGGCGGGACGTTGGGACGGCGAACGTACTGGGCCGGAGAGTGCGGAAGGACGCCGTCGATCACCGATCGGTCGACGAGCGGCCATTGTTGATCTGCCCACCGCGCTGTACGCTTATCTGTACAGGAGGAGTCATGAAGACGATGAGCTACACCGAGTCAAGGGCCCGCTATGCGGAGGTGCTCGACGCGGTGGTCAACGACCGCGAAGAAGTTGTCATCACCCGCGCCGGCCACGAGCCCGTGGTCATCGTCTCCTTGGACGATTTCGAATCGCTGCGTGAGACGGCGTACCTGATGCGCTCGCCAGCGAACGCGCGCCGCCTTCTTGACGCCATGGAGCGGCTCGAAAGCGGTTCGGGAGAACCGCATGACCTACTCGCTGACGAATGATGCGGCTGGTCTGGGACAGCAACGCTTGGGACGACTACCTGTGGTGGCAGGCTCAGGACCGGAAAGTCCTCAAGCGCATCAACCAGCTAATCAAGGATGTCCTGCGTAACGGCAACGAAGGCATCGGGAAGCCAGAACCGCTCAAGCATGACTTCGCCGGTTACTGGTCCCGCCGCATCACCGATGAGCACCGACTCGTCTACAAGGTCACCGATGACGAGATCCGGATCGCGGCCTGCCGGTACCACTACGGCCGGTGACGGCTGTATCAGCTCGAGGCTGGGACCGCACCGAGCGTGATGGTCGGACGCTCTGCGCGGACTGCGGTAGATGCGCGCGTTCGGTTCACCGCCGTGGATGCCTAGCTATTTATGAGTGGGCACCCGGGCGCTGGAGGTCGTGCACGTGCGAAGTGGAGGAGCGTGGTGTCGCCGCAGTATGGGATCCGCGATCGGCAAGTTTGTTCTGGGCGGTGGGAGGGCCGAGGCCTCGGTGCTCGATCGGCGAGACTGGGGTGGTCTTCTATCGTCTGGCTCATGGACGACCCGGTGCACTACACCTCTGCCGAGGAGGACAGTGCGCGCTGGCTCGACTTTCCGTTCCGCGACGGTGACGTGGTGATCAGCACCCGTTCCAAGTCGGGCGGCACCACGTGGATGCAGCAGATCTGCCTTTCGCTCGCCCTGGGAAACCCTGAGCTGCCCGACGCCCTGTCCCGGCTGTCCCCGTGGCTCGACTGGCTCGTCGAGCCGTACGACGACGTGCTGGCGCGGCTCGAGAGGCAGGACCACCGGCGGGTGCTGAAGACGCACAAACCTCGACCGCGCGCGCATCCAGGAGCTCACAGGAGCGCCGCCGCCTCCGCCGCGCCCGCCGTTGCAGCAGGTTGCTGCGCTGGATCGAGCGCGATGTCGACCCGCGCGCGTCCTTGGACTCGCTGCCAGGCGTGCTGTGGCACCCGCCTCGATGCGATTGAGCTCCGGCGTCCACCCATTCTTCACACCGTGCGAACCATGTGGCCTCACCGAGCCGCGAGCGACAGCCACAGCGCCCGGGGGGCTCAGCTCGACGAGCGCCGGGAGCCAGGGCAGCTCCCCGGTCGCGTCGCCGAGCCGGACGTCCTGACGCACCGCAAGCCGGTCCCACACCGCTCCTGGCCTCGGGCTCGTCGTCGACCTGCGCCTTTTAGCCACTGGCTTGAGGCACTGAAGCCGCGGATGACCAACGACCCTACGCGCGACGGACGGGGACAGGAAGGCTCGACATCGAGCGACCCACCGAACCAGGAGACAGGAGTACCACCATGTCGACGTACGCCCCGCCGACGAGCTCACCAACGATGCCGAGGCCGGAGCTGATCCGCACAGCCCGTCTGACCGGTGTCTTCTACCTGGGCCTGGCCGTCACCGGGATGTTGGGGTTCCTGCTAGTGCGCAACCAGCTCTTCGTCGCCGACGACCCCGAGGCCACCCTTGGCAACCTGGCCGACCAGGTCTGGTTGGCGCGGGCCGGCATCGGCCTCGAGCTCGGGATCGTGCTCACCCAGGTGCTCGCGGCGCTGTGGTTCTTCAAGCTGTTCCGCGGTGTCGACACCTTCGCCGCCGGCCTCATCGCGGTCTTCGGCACGATCAATGCCGTCGTCATCCTCGCCAGCGCCGCCCTGCTCGGAACGGCCTACGACGTCGCCCGCGACGCCGCGCTCGCCCCAGGAGGCGACGACGCCGCAACCGTCCAGCTGCTGTACACGACCACCGAGGACCTGTGGGGCGTCGGGGCGATGTTCTTCGGCCTGTGGCTGATCCCCATGGGATGGCTGGTGATCCGTTCGGGCTGGTTGCCGAGGGTGCTCGGCTGGATCCTGGTCGGCGGCGGCATCGGCTACCTGCTCAGCTCCTTCACCACATACCTCTTCCCCGACGCCCCCCTCCTCACCGACGTCCTCGCGTTCCCGGCCACCATCGGGGAGTTCTGGATCATCGGCTACCTGCTCTACATCGGCGTCCGCACGGACAGCCGCGACGAGGAGGCACCTGTCACACGATGACCCAGGCGCACACCTACAGAGCGTGACTAGCGCCCACCCTCCGTGACGCGCTCACCGAACGTGATCGCCGGCCTGATGCCGCCAGTGGCCTGTCAGCGAGGAGCGTGCCAGCCAGGGCACATGCCGACACTGTCTCATTGACCCGGACAATCAGTTCGTCGGCTGCGACGCGCTGTGAGTGCTGAGCATCGGCCAGCAATCGGACCTTCGCGGCGGACATGGCGCACCGACGAGTGCGGCACCACGTTGGGCGCCATCGCTCGCTGCGTTGAGGAGCTGGTGTGAAGGCGGTCGTCTACGACCGGTGCGGGCCCCCCGAGGCGCGCGGGAAGACGTGCCGGTGCCCGTGCCCGCTGACAACGAGGTGCCGGTGAAGGTCGTGGCCGTCTCGGTGAACCTCAGCGACTGGGAGCGCCTGCGCGGATCGCCGCCGTGCGCGCGCATCGGCGGGCTGCGCTCTCCGGCGCACAGGACGCTGGGGTCGGACATCGCCGGGGTCGGCGACGCGGTGATGGGCGCGCTCTGCGCGCGGTGCGGCTTCTAGCTTCATTGACCGTAGATCGGGCCTTGGCCAAGGTTCGGTTCAGGTGGTCGGGGTGGTCGCTCTACGCGCGGCTGTCCACGTGCGTCGTGTGACTCTCGATTGGCGTGCGCCGCCCCGGCCACCGTTCTGGGCGGGAGAGGCTGAAGAAGGGAATGTTCTGCTGGTAGAAGCGGTGCCCTCCTGGACCCACATCGCACTGTCGAGATGAGCAGGAGGAACACGTTGGAGGACACCGGCCGGGTCGTGATCGCGATGGACCCGCACAAGCGCACCGTGACCATCGAGGTGATGGCGCCCGACGAGACGGTGCTGGACGGCCTGCGGCGGTTCACCACCGACGTCACCGGGTTCGAGGCGATGCTCGCCCACGCGGCCCGTTGGCCGGAGCGGGTGTGGGCGGGTCGAGGGCTGCGAGGGCATCGGCAAGCACGTGATCCTGCGGTTGCTGGAGGCCGGTGAGCAGGTCATCGACGTACCGGCGAAGCTGTCGGCGCGGATGCGGGTCTTCGCCACCGGGCAGGGCCGCACGACCGACGACACCGACGCCCACTCCATCGCCCTGGTCGGGGTCCGGATGACCGGGCTCCGCCACGTGGTCAACGACGAGACCCTCGAGGTGCTGCGGCTGCTGGTCGACCGGCGCCGCCGGATCGGGGAGGACCACACCCGGATGGTCTGCCAGCTCCTCGGGCTGCTGCTGGAGCTGCTGCCCGGTGGGGCGAAGAAGGACCTGTCGGCTGCTCAGGCCCGCAGACTGCTGGCAGGCATCCCCCTGCGGAGCGGTGTGCGGGCATGCCAGACGCGGTAGGGCTGACACGACGGTGGCATGCGGGCGCAGCTTGCGTCGCCTCCTGATGTAACGCCAGCGGGTTCACCCGGTGACCGAAGTGAACGTGCGACGCTCCGGTGTAGGGCGGAGCTGAATGCCAAGGTCATGAAGTCCGTCCCAAGGGTCACCTCGTCCGGAACGGACGGGTAGTCCCGACGAAGGGGACGAGGGAGGATCCTGGCGCCTCACCGCCTCCGGGGCAGGATGGCGGCATGGATCACGCGCATCTCGGCCGCAGCGGCCTCTCTGTCAGCCGACTCTGCCTGGGCACGATGAACTTCGGTCCCGAGACCACCGAGGCCGACTCCCACGCGATCATGGATCGCGCGCTCGACGTCGGGATCAACTTCCTCGACACCGCCAACGTCTACGGCTGGAAGCAGGGCGAGGGCATCACCGAGCAGATCATCGGTCGGTGGTTCGCCGGCGGCGAGGGGCGCCGTGACAAGACGGTCATCGCCACCAAGCTCTACGGCTCCATGAGCGACTGGCCCAACGACACCTTCCTGTCCGCCCGCAACATCCGCCGTGCGTGCGACGCCTCGTTGCAGCGGCTGCAGACCGACCACATCGACCTCTACCAGATGCACCACGTCGACCGCTCGACCCCTTGGGACGAGATCTGGGAGGCGTTCGAGGTGCTGCGGACCCAGGGCAAGGTCCTCTACTTCGGGTCGTCCAACCACGCCGGGTGGCACATCGTGAAGGCGATGGAGACCGCTCGCCGGCGTGGCCAGTCGGGGCTGGTCAGCGAGCAGTCGATCTACAACCTCCTCAAGCGTGAGGTCGAGCTCGAGGTGCTCCCCGCCTGTGAGGACTACGGCGTCGGCCTCATCCCGTGGTCGCCGCTTCACGGCGGGCTGCTCGGCGGCATCATCCGCAAGACTGACGAGGGCAAGCGCCGCCTGGAAGGCCGCGCCAAGGACGCCCTCGAGCAGCACCGGCCGGCGATCCAGCAGTGGGAGAACTTCTGCGACGAGCTGGGCAACCCACCGGGCGACGTCGCCCTCGCCTGGCTCCTGCATCAGCCGGCCGTCACTGCGCCGATCATCGGCCCGCGCACCCTGGAGCAGCTGGAGGCGTCGCTGCGGGCGCTCGAGGTCAGCCTGGACGAGGAAGCGCTCGCCCGCCTGGACGAGATCTTCCCCGGCCCGGGGCCTGCCCCGGAGTCCTACGCATGGTGAGGGTGCGAGCCCTCTGACGGCTCAGAGCCGCCTCACATCCGGCGCACAGCGCGAGACCGAGCGGACAACCGTCGGCGAAGTCGTCCTGGAAGGCGATCCCGTTCCGGCACGCTGCGCAGGCCCATGGACGCCAGAAGGGACTCGCGCGGTCCGGGCGTCTCATCTTTGGAGCCGCCCTCGTGTTGAGAACCTAACCAACGAGCCACGCACAGGCGTTGGAGGCGAGCCCTGCCATGTTCTTGACGCGTGAGCCCCGGAGCCGACGCCTACCGGCAGGTCGCGGAAACCTGGCGGCTCGCCGCGAGGACCGTTCGGGCTGACCTGGCCCAGGATGCGGCCCGCTGGGTGTATCGAGGCGCCGTCTCGCGCCTCCTCCGACTCGTGGCAACTCGATCCAGCGCGGGTGCTCCGCGAGGAGCCGTGCCTGCGGTGCCGCCGCCGGTCGATGCCCGCGACCGTGACCGTCGGCTGGCCGCTCGCCTCCGGGCCGGTGACGACTCCGCCTTCGAGCTGATCTACGAGCAGCACAGTCGCGCCGTGTTCGGCGCGGCGCTGCGGATGGTCCGGGACCGCGAGCTCGCAGCCGACGTGACCCAAGAGGTGTTCGTCGCCCTCTGGGAACGCCCCGACCGCTATGACCCGACCGGAAGCTCGTTGCAGTCGTTCCTGGTCCTGATGAGCAGGCGCCGAGCCATCGATGTGGTGCGCACCCGTGTAGCGGCCGCCCGGCGGGACGAGCGGCACGGTCTGCAGCAGCTCCCGGGTGCCGGTCCCGACGAGGTCGTCGCGGACCGGATGCACGCCCGGGCACTGCGCGCCGCCGTGGAGAAGCTGCCCGATCCGCAGCGGCGCGCGGTCGAGCTGGCCTACTTCGGGGGGCTGAACCATCGCCAGGTGGCCGATAGGCTGAACATCCCGGAGGGCACCGCGAAGTCCCGGCTGCGGCTGGCAATGGCGCGCCTGCGCGGGATCCTCCACCAGCAGGAGGGTGCCTCGTGGATCTGATCCCCCCGGAGCTGGGCGCCCGCGTCATGGCGGCCGCGCGGGCCCGACGCGCCCCCGGCTACTCCGTCGAGTCGGGGCCGGTCGCGGCGGACGCAGCCGAGGTGTACCGCGAGGGCACCGACCTCGTCGCCGCCGCCCTCGCCGACCTGCCGGATGAGGGCTGGCACCGAACGGTCGCGCCCTACCCGTGGTCGGTGCACGACCTGCTCAGCCACCTGCTGGCCGCGGAGCGCTACACCGCGGCCCGGCTCGGCGTACCCGGCGTCGGTGCCCTGCCGGCGCCCGAGGACGACGACCACAGCACCTTCGCCGACGCCACCATCGCGGCCGAGCGGCTGCGGCCGCCCACCGACACCCTGGCCGACTGGTGGGACGTGGTCGGCCGTGTGCGCGCCGTTGCGCGGCCCGGCGCGGTGCCGCAGCGGGCGGTGGCATTCCACGGCCTGGCGATGGAGGCCCCGACGCTCCTGGTCGTGCGCGGCTTCGAGCTGTGGATCCACGCCGAGGACGTCAGCCGGGCCATGCGGACAGCGGGAGCCATCCCGTCGGCTCCCGCGCTGCGCTCGATGGCCGAGCTGTCAGTCGAGACCCTGGTGCCCATGGCACTGCCCGCGGTCCGCACGGCCCCGGCGGCTCAGCTGCGGGTGATCCTCACCGGTCCGGGGGGTGGCACCTGGAACCTCCGCCTCGGCGAAGGTCAGGCGTCGGCGATGCTGGTGCTCGACGTCGTCGACTACTGCCGCCACGCGGCCCGCCGTCACGGGCGAGCCGAGTTGCAGGTGGACATCGAGGGCGACGCCGAGCTGGCCGAGGACGTGCTGACCGCCAGCCGCCTGTTCTCTGTCTGACCCGGTCGCTGCCTGACCCGCGAACCGATCCGTGACCGGTGTGATCCAGAGCGCCGCGGGCTCCGAATCTCCCGATGACCGCTCGCCACAGGGGTGGGCGCATCGAGAGGAGAAGGACATGCACACACGATCAGCGCGCCCGCTGCGGCTCGCAGTCGGACTCGCCGGCGCAGGAATGCTCGCCGCCACCCTCGCCGCCACCGCGAACGCCGCCCCGGCCCTGGCCACCGAGCGGGGCGGCGACCTGGGGGGTTTGTTCCCCGGCGAGCCGGTGGGCGGATTCGGGGGCGAGCCACGGGTGCCCGACTACTGCTACACGATCGACAACGACGAGGTCATCGTCGGCACCACCGGCGACGACAACCTCGTGGGCACGACGGGGGACGACGTGATCATCGGCCTCGAGGGCAACGACACCATCGACGGAGCCGGCGGCAACGACCTCATCTGCGCGGGCGACGGCGTCGACACGGTGTCCGGCGGCGCGGGGCAGGACACCATCTACGGCCAGGGAGGCACCGACACCATCGACGGCGGCGCGGACGACGACACGATCTTCGGCCAGGCCGACGCGGACACCGTCGACGGTGGTCCCGGGGGGGACGTCATCGCCGGTGGCGCCGACCGCGACGTGCTCCGCGGCGGCGCGGGCGACGACCAGATCGACGGGTCGACCGTCGACGGCCGCCAGCTGGTCAGCGTGGACTACGCGAGCTGCTTCCTGCCGAACCGCACCGGCCCCGTGGGCGACGCCGACCAGATCTTCGGCGGGCCCGGTGACGACATGCTCTACGGCGGCCCGAGCAACGACTGCATCGACGGGGGCGCCGGCCAGGACCGCGCCCACGGCGGCCACGGGCAGGACCGCGTCGTCGGCGGGCTCGGTGCGGACAAGCTGTTCGGCGAGGTGGGCTCGGACACGATCTACAGCGGTCCGCGCGTCTTCATCTTCCAGAGCGGCTCGACGCCGCTGTACGACCGCGCGGTCGACCTGCTGGTCGGCGGGCCCGGCCCCGACGCGCTCTACGGGACCTTCGAGGACCAGAAGATCCAGTAGCGGGAACCGAGCCGGCGAGCGCTGCCCACCCGGCGAGGGGCGGCGCTCGGCGACCCGGTCTGAGACCGGGTCCGCCGGGAGCGACTAGGGCCTCGTTCTCCAGCCCGGCTCACCATGGGGGCGCTCGCCACGGGCTATCGACTTGGTATTCGCACAAGCGCATGAGACATGCCAGGTGCGCTTCGCCCTCAACTCGGCAGGTTGGCTTACGTCCCCGAGGCCATGTAGGCGGCGAGGATGTAGTTGGGGTGGCGGTCGAGGTTCTGGCGGGCTCGGTCGTAGCGCATGGTGGTGCGGGGGTCGGCGTGGCGGGCGGCGATCTGGACGTCGCGGAGGTCGACGCCGGCGTCGAGCATGGTGGTGACGAAGGTGTGGCGCGCAGCATGTGGGGGACGCATCGGGGGCAGCCGGAACGCCGGCGGTCTCGGCGTGCCGGTCCATCCGGGTGCCGCGTCGGCTGAGCCGGATCGGGCCGGTGGTGCGTCCGGTGGTGGCGCGGTCGATCGCCCGAGACGGCGGGTGGGAGGGGGACGAGGACGACCTTGTCGCCCTTGCCGTGCACCCGCAGGACGCGGTGGCCGTGGACTTCGCCGAGGTGTTCGAGGTCGGCGCCGGTGGCTTCGAAGATCCGCAACCCCAGCAGCCCGAGCATCGCGACCAGGGCGAAGTCGTGGGGGTTGGTGGACTTGCGGGCGGTGGTGAGTATCGCTTCGAACTGCAGATGCGTCAGCCCGAGCGTCGGTGACTCCGGCGGGACGTTGGGACGGCGAACGTACTGGGCCGGAGAGTGCGGAAGGACGCCGTCGATGACGCAGATCCGGTAGAACCCCCGCGAGGACCGAGAACCGCCGAGAGACCGTCGAGGGCTTGAACCCGCGGACCTCCTGCATCCACCGCAGGTACAGCTCCAGATGCGGACGGGACGCCTGCGGCACGGGGAGGTCGTGGTCCTCGCACCAGGTCAGGAACGCGGGCAGGTCGGACTCGGCGTGGATTCGGGAGCTGCCCTTGAACCGGGACAGGTACGCGGCGACCGCCCGCCGCAGCGGGTCGTCGACCGGGGTGGAGATGACGTTGCCGGAGATGGCCGGCACCACATCGATGGTCTGCATGCCACCAGTGCCGCCCCGGCGATCAATGGCGTCACCAGACGGGCGTCAAATCGACCTTGACAGTCGCGGATCGTCAAGACAGCCTTGACAGCGTGGAGGTGCGGGCCTCGGCGCGGAAGCATGGCATCGCCGACGTCGACATCGCAGCACGCCTGGACCAACGCCATCCGCCTGGTCGAGTACGAGTACCACGGCGAGGACCGGCTGCTAGTGATCGGCCCCGATCGCCACGGGCGAATGTTGGAACTGGTGGCAGTCCCGGCCAGCGAACCGACACGCATCATCCACGCCGACGACTTCGACCGGTGTTCTACGACTACTTGCGATGAGGTGAACCACGACATGGCGAGACTGAAGACCGACCGCGACGACACTGGACTCGACGACCTGGACGTCGCCGCCCACCCGGCTCGAGACGCCGCCCACTTCCGGCGCATCATCGCAGCCCGGCGCAACCTCGCCGCAGCCGAACAAGAACTGCGCGACGCTGTCCGCGCCGCCCGCGAAGCCGGTGACTCCTGGACCGTCATTGGGGCTGCTCTGGACACCACCCGCCAAGCTGCTCAGCAGCGCTTCGGGGACTGACGTCCGCCCGATCATCGAGGCATCGGAGCCGCAAGTGCAGCTGCCTTCCGCCGCATGACCCCGGCGGCTCCCAGTGCGCCCGGCAGGATGGGACTGTGGACGACCTGCACGCCGAGCTGGGGAGCCTGCGGCGGGAGAACGCGCGACTTCGTAGGCTCCTCAAGCTCACGGATGCGGAAGCGGCTCCGGCGCGTGGCACCCAGCCAGGCAGCGTGGTTCGATAAGGCACCGGGTCCAGTGGACGCACAGTCGTCCTCTCAGGCAAAGCTCGCGTTCTACTCCGTGCTCTTCAGCGCAAGGCACGACGTCTACGCCGTCCGCTGGGAGAACGGGCGAACCGGCAAGTCGGGGTGGATGCCGGCCGTGGAGGGCGGTTGGCGCAAGGGCCGACCAGCCGCCGACGTACGACACCTCCCGCTGACGCCGGAGGTCCTGGCCGCGCACTTGACCGGCGACATCTACATCGGCCTCTATCCGATGCTGCCGGGCGATCAGACCTGCTGGCTGGCCGCGGACTTCGACGGACAGCCCGCGATGCTCGACGCACTGGCCTACCTCAAGGCGGCACGAGCCGTGGGCGCGCCTGCGGCGCTGGAGGTCTCCCGGTCCGGGACAGGAGCGCACGTGTGGGTCTTCTTCACCGATCCGGTTCCGGCGGCCACGGCGCGCCAGCTCGGGACCGGCCTCGTCCGCGAAGCGATCGCGATCCGTGGCCGCATGGACCTCCGTTGCTACGACCGGCTCTTCCCTTCCCAAGACGTGCTGCCCGGGAATGGGCCTGGCAACCTGATCGCGGCTCCGCTCCACGGTACGTCACGCAAATGCGGCACCACGGTCTTTCTCGACCTGGCCACGCTGGAGCCCTTCGAGGACCAGTGGGAGTACCTCTCCACCGTGGAGCGGCTGACCCCGAAGCAGGTCACGAAGCTCGCCTCGGCGCTGCGGGAGCCGACGGTCGGGCCACGGGTCGACCGCGACCGACCCGCCCGGTCGACCAAGACCCAACCGAACCCGGCACCCCTCGTGCACCTCACCCTTGATGGCACCGTGCGGATTCCCGGGTCGGAGCTGAGCCCCTCCATGTATGCGACGTTGAAGCACGCCGCGTCGACGTACAACCCGGAGTTCTACGACCGCCAGCGCCGTCGCCAGTCGACCTGGAACGTCCCGCGCATCATCACCTCCTACGACGAGACGCTCGACGACCACCTCGTCCTGCCGCGGGGCTTACGCGACACGGCGAGGCGACTCGTCGAGGAAGCAGGCAGCAAGGTCGAGGTCGACGATCGACGAGCCGCTGGAGCTCGTGTGGGTATCTCGCCGACCTTCGATCTCAGGCCGCAGCAGCAGGAAGCTGTGGAGGCGCTGCTGCCGCACGACCTGGGGCTCGTGGTCGGGCCGCCCGGCTCCGGCAAGACCGTCATGGCCTGTGCCGTCATCGCTCACCGATCGGTTTCCACGCTGGTGCTGGTGGACCGCAAGGCGCTCGCCGACCAGTGGCGCCGCGAGATTACCGACCTCCTCGGCACCAGGCCGGGGCAGCTCGGCGGCGGCCGGTCCAAGCTCAGCGGCGTCGTCGATATCGCCACCCTGCAGACACTCGCCCGCCGCACCGACCTCGCCGACGAGCTGGGCGCCTACGGTCAGGTCATCGTCGATGAGTGCCACCACGTCCCGGCAGTCGCGTTAGAAGCCGCCGTGCGCGCCATCCCGGCCCGCTACTGGGTCGGGCTCACCGCTACGCCCTACCGGCGAGACGGCCTGGACGACCTCATCGACTTCCAGCTCGGCCCCGCCCGCCACACCTTCGCTCACGCCGACCCCGACACCCTCGAAGGCGCCGCCGGCGACCGTCCTCGCCCCGTGCTCAAGGTCCATGCCACCTCGTTCAGGTTGGAGGACCCAGTCGACCTGTCTCTTCCGGGCGCCATCGCAGGGGTCCACGGCGCGCTGGCCGAAGACCACGACAGTGCGGGACGCCCGTCCCAGTTTTCCAACCGCCTGCGAGAGGAAATTGCAGCCTACGAGTGAGGAAAGACCGCTTCGACGCGGGCGGTTCCTGCGTCCAACGACCAGAACACCTTGTACGGCGGGTGGCCCGCGACGGCCAGTCGGAACACCACGCGACCGTCCTCCCGCACAACGGCGCTGGAGTGCTTCCGTGCCTCACTCGGGTGGTTCAGAGCCAAGTCACACGCGTCGAGCATGGCGTCCCAGAAGTCGTCGGCAGACTTCTCCAGCGCGTCAAGCTGATGGGCAGCGACCTCGCTGTAGTCGCCGGTCACCGAGCGGGGCGCTGGTATGAGCGCTTCGCGGTTGGCGACTTCGCGGCACGGGCGAGCAGTTCTTGAAGTTCGAGGTTGCTTTCGTACTCGAACTGCGCCTCCGACACCACCACTGCCGGTTGCAAGAGGATGCTGCCATCTTCGTGCTCCTGCACGAGAAACCGCTGGTTGGCGTGGCCCGGCAGAACCACACGGCTACGGCTGTCGGTCTCGATGACGCTGGTCATGACAATGCTCCTCTAGTGGCCGACCCGATACTTAGGGTATCCCACTTTCCCACTGTGGGCAAGCGTGGCGGCAGGTGCAACCATCCGTGGTCGACACGCGTGCGGCCTCGACGATGACGTCACTCAACCCCAGCGCTCGGCACGATGACGTCGACAGCACCGCGAGGACGCGGGCGCCGATCCGGCGGTCGGGCTGAAAGCTGTCCGCAGGCGTCGTCCACGACGCGATTGTCGCCGGTGAGCGACGGTCGGCCCGACTGGTCACCTCACAGTCCGCAGGTGCACTATCCGCGGCTTGGTCGGACGCTACCGATCCGACAGCGGCAAGTGCGGATGGCCGCGGAGCCGACAGGCTATCCGCGGCATGAGCGCGCGATGTTGTGCGTGGCGTTCTCTACCCTGCGAGACTCTCAACGTGGCTGCGGACTTTCGTGACATCGAAGCGCCAGGACTCCTCACGTGGCTTCAAGGCTGGTACACGTCCGTGTGCAACGGCGACTGGGAGCACGAGTACGGGGTCCGGATCGACACGCTCGACAATCCGGGATGGCAGCTGCGTATTGACTTGACCAATACCGCCTGGGAGGCGAAGCCGTTCGACCGCCTCAAGGTTGAGCGGGATGAGCACGACTGGGTGCACGCCTGGACCGAGGAAGGCGCGTTCCAAGCGGCATGCGGCCCCACGAACCTCAGCGAGGCGCTGTACATCTTCCGCGAGTGGGTCTCCAATTAAGCGCACGTTCATCGACACGCCCGTCCCGACAGCGGCATGGTCGGACGCTCCGATCCGACAGCGGCATGGGCGCGCTTCGCGCGCGGTGCGGCAGAAGCGGTTGGCCGCGGAGCCGACAGGCTATCCGTGCCAAGAGCGCAACACGACACGTTCGCCTCGGAGGACCGGCTGGTACATGGCGAGCAGCCTAGGCGAGGTCCGAGACGCGAGGGTCTGTCCGACTCGGGCGCGGTGCGGCTTCAGATGGCCGCGCCCTGCGCGGCATAGAAAGACCCCGCGCGCGGTGCGGCTATGTGCGTGCGGTCAGAGGCGTGTGAAGGGTGGCGCGTAGCGGAAGATGCCCGTCTGGCCGTCGTACGCGGTGAGAGTCCGGACCTGGAAGTAGTCGCCCCAGGCGGGCTCGGGGGCGAGGACCCCTGTGGATTTCGCCGGAACGAAGCCGAAGCGGCGGTAGTAGTCCGGCTCACCGACCAGACCCACCAGTCCTTCGTCCAGGGCGTCGGCGGCGCCTAGCACGGCATGCATCAGGGCAGAACCGATGCCGCCACCGTGCCGGTGTGGCAACACGCTCACCGGCCCCAGTCCGAGTACGGCGAAGCCCTCCACATGAGCGCGAGTGCAAACCACGTGGCCGACCACGACACCGTCCTCAACCGCTACCAGCGAGAGCTCGGGGATCCAGGCGGGATCGTTGCGCAGCCAGTCCACCAAGGCGACCTCGCCCGGGTCGCCGCCGGGATCGACTGGCGGGGCGCTGTGCGCCGCACTGCGAAAGGCAGCGGCGACGAGATGGCGGACCAAGTCGACGTCGGTTGGGCGCTCGCGCCTGATGAACACGACACCAGGGTTCCCGTCCCGCCCGAGGGCCACACGGCCCAGTTGCGCAGCAGGGCTTCGGCGACTGACCCTTGTTCGCCAGGAGCGCGGGAGGGACGGAAGCTCAGCGCGATCGCGGCATAGGACGCTACCGATCCGACAGCGGCTATCGGATTGCCGCGCGCTGCGCGGCATGGCCGCAGCGCCGAAGGCTATCCGCGGCTTCTAGTTTCATTGACCGCAGATCGGGCCTTGGCCAAGGTTCGGTTCAGGTGGTCGGGGTGGTCGCTCACGCGCGGCTGTCCACGTTCGTCGTGTGACTCTCGATTGGCGTGCGCCGCCCCGGCCACCGACCGGGCGGGAGAGGCTGAAGAAGGGAATGTTCTGCTGGTAGAAGCGGTGCCCTCCTGGACCCACATCGCACTGTCGAGATGAGCAGGAGGAACCCCTTGGAGGACACCGGCCGGGTCGTGATCGCGATGGACCCGCACAAGCGCACCGTGACCATCGAGGTGATGGCGCCCGACGAGACGGTGCTGGACGGCCTGCGGCGGTTCACCACCGACGTCGCCGGGTTCGAGGCGATGCTCGCCCACGCGGCCCGTTTGGCCGGAGCGGGTGTGGGCGGTCGAGGGCTGCGAGGGCATCGGCAAGCACGTGGTGCTGCGGCTGCTGGAGGCCGGCGAGCAGGTCATCGACGTACCGGCGAAGCTGTCGGCGCGGATGCGGGTCTTCGCCACCGGGCAGGGCCGCACGACCGACGACACCGACGCCCACTCCATCGCCCTGGTCGGGGTCCGGATGACCGGGCTCCGCCACGTGGTCAACGACGAGACCCTCGAGGTGCTGCGGCTGCTGGTCGACCGGCGCCGCCGGATCGGGGAGGACCACACCCGGATGGTCTGCCAGCTCCACGGCCTGCTGCTGGAGCTACTGCCCGGTGGGGCGAAGAAGGACCTGTCGGCTGCTCAGGCCCGCAGACTGCTGGCAGGCGTGCGCCCGAAGGACACCGCGGGGAAGACCCGCAAGCGCGTCGCGCCCGAGCTCATCGTCGACCTGGAACGGGTCTACCGGCGGAAGAAGGAGGCCAACGCCGAGCTCGTCGCCCTGGTCAAGGCCACCGGCACCGGGCTGCTCGACCTGCACGGCATCGGCCCCTCCGGCGCCGCCCGACTGCTCGTCGAGGTCGGCGACATCACCCGGTTCCCCACCAAGGGCCACTTCGCGTCCTGGACCGGCACCGCGCCCATCGACGTCTCCTCCGGCGACAACGTCCGCCACCGGCTCTCCCGCGGCGGGAACCGGCAGATCAACCGGACCCTGCACGTGATGGCTGTGGTCCAGCTCCGCAACGACACCGAAGGCCGGCGCTACTACAAGCGCAAGCTCGCCGCCGGGAAGAGCCCCAACGAGGCGATGCGCTGCCTCATTGGAGGAGTATCAGGTGCGCGGCCGGGCTGGAGGCCTGGTCGTGGCTCTCGGTCGTGTCGGGGGATGGCCTCGTTGCCGTGCCTGACGAAGGCCAGTTTTAGTTCTGCCACCGCCGACGCGCCGAGGCCCCCCAGACCGGCGTTAGGAACATGCCCGCTCGAGGGCCGAACAATGAGGAACCGGCGAAGGGGCCTCGACACCGACGAGTCAACCATCGACTCCATCGGGGAGGCCAGAGATGACCTATGTGGGCTGGGACTGGGCAAGCCGCACCCATGACGTCACCGTGCTTGACGACGACGGCGACATCCGCGATCGATGGGCGTTTCCGCATACGGAGCGCGGCTGGACGGCCACGCTGTTGCGCCTTCGGCGCCATGGCGAACCGGGTGACCTGCCGGTGATCATCGAAAAGAACAGCGGTCTGGTGGTGGACCGACTGCTCGCAGCCGGACATCCCGTCGTGCCGGTGCACCCGACATCCTTCTACGCTGCCCGCCCACGGTGGGGAGCCTCCGGGGCGAAGTCCGATCCTGGCGACAGCTACAAGCTCGCCGACTACCTGCGCACCGACGGCCACCGACTGCGCCGTCTGAACTCGGTGGACCCCGGCCTGCGGGAGCTGCAGGCCCTGGTCCGCCTGCGTGATGACCAGGTCCGCGCTCGGACCGCCGCGATCAACCAGCTGACTGCGACGCTTGATGCGCACTGGCCCGGCCCCCGGAACCTGTTCGCTTCCCTAGCTTCACCGATCGCACTGGCGTTCCTCACCGACTACCCGACCCCGTCGGCAGCCGCGCATCTCGGTGAGGCCCGGATGGCCGCGTTCTGCCGGCGGAACTCCTACCGGGGCGGCAAGCCGCCCGCGGAGCTGCTCCGGCGGATGCGGGAGGCCCCGGTTGCTCCGATCGGGCTGCCCGAGACCACCCTGCGCACCATCGTCGGCGCCCAGGTCGCGATGCTCAGGGCCATTCAGGCCACGATCAGCAAAGTCGAAAGCACAATCGCCGCTCGCGTCGCGGACCATCCTCGAGCCCAGTTGCTTCAGCGACTTCCCGGCGTCGGCATGATCAACCTCGCGCAACTGCTCGCCGAGGTGGGACCGATCCTGGACCGCGTCACCAGTGCCGAGCAGGCCGCCACCGAGTGTGGCGCCGCTCCGGTCACCAAGGCCTCTGGCAAGACCAGCGGGGTCTACTTCCGTTGGGCGGCGAACACGCGCGCCCGAAAGGCCATTACCTCGTTCGCGCACAACGCGCGACGCCAAGATCCATGGGCTGGGAAGCTCTACGCCGACGCCCGTGCCCGCGGCAAGAGAAATCCTCACGCTACCCGCATCGTCGCGCGCGCCTGGATCCGTGTGATCTGGGCGTGCTGGCACACCGGCACCCCATACGACCCGACGCTGCACCACCGGCAACAGCACCGCCCACTCAGTTCCTCCACCGCGGCCAGTCTTGCCGGAGCGCAGGCGCGGTCAAGGTGGAGCCCCCCACCGGAGGAACGACCTTGACCGCGCCGAGCACCGGAAGACAATCGACGGCGGAGGAACGCGCGCCCTGCGGAGTTGACTCAGGTAACTCAAGCGGAGGCTGTCCGACCTCGTGTACCGCACCCTGCTCAACGACCTCGTCACCCGCCAAGCCACCACCCCGGGGACGGGCCCGGGAGGACACCGGGGCAACGACGCTGACTCCAGCGCGACCGGCTCACAGCCCCACACCGGCTCTTCGGAGAAGTCACTTCCCGGACCCGCCAAGACCAAAGCCTAAGACGCCGCTTCCGAGGGCTTCTTGACACAGAAGGGAGCCAGAAGCGGTTGGCCGCGGAGCCGACAGGCCATCCGCGGCATGGGCGCGCGTCCCGCGCGCGGTGCGGCTACCGGATGGCCGCCGAGCCGAATGAGCCACGGACGTCGTTTCGACGGGCATTGTGAGCGTGTTCCGACAGCGTCGACGCGCGAGGGGGGAGCAGGTTTCAAGTTCAACCGACGCTGACAGCAGGAGCTTGCCGGTCTGACCGGCGCCTCCAGTTCATGTTCCGCAGCTCCCTTGGCGGTGAGCGCGCGCTCTGCGCGCGCTGTGGACGACGTGTGATTTTCGGCTCAAGACCCGAGCGGCTCCTCCGGTGCTCAGGACGAGTACCGTGCGAAGTGTTGCGTTCGCCTGCGTTGGGGACGCACGAGAAGAGAGAGGAAGGCTCATGGCTGAGCAAGACGAGAAGGCTCGCGGGGAAGTCAAGGAGAAGCTGGGCGAAGTGATGGGGGACGAGGAACTGGAGCGTCAAGGCCGCGCGGATCAGTCCAAGGCAGAACTCAAGGAGGCTGCTGAGGAGGCGAAGTCGGGTCTGAGCGAGGCCGCCGAACGGCTCAAGGACACCGCCGAGGACACCGCCGAGAAGGCGAAGGGCGCGTTCAACAAGTAAGCCCAAGGCCTGGGTGGATGACTCGCCGGCACGTGGTCGCGTTGAAATCATCGTCGAACACCTCTCGGCCACCTCGTCGACGACGAAGACCTGGTGATCCTGCAGGCACGCTTCTACAACACCTAGGAACGACCCCGCGAGCAGGTCGTGTCCTGCACGCCATGCGGCAGCAGAAGCGCGACCCGCCGGGTGCCTAGCGGCACAGTGAGCGGACGCAGCAGCGCATCCGCGGGAGAACCGCCGGACGGTCCGAAGTGCGATGCTGGGGTCATGGCCCTCACGGATGCCGCGCCCACTTCACTCCCACGTACCCTGGCCCGCTGGGTGCTCGGCGCCATCCTCCTGGGCGCAGGGGCCAGCCATCTCACCTTCGCCCGCGACGACTTCCGCGCCCAGGTCCCGGCCTGGTTCCCCGTCGACGACGACCCTGTCGTGCTGGTCTCTGGTCTCGTGGAGCTAGGCCTGGGAGCCGCGCTTCTGGCCTGGGGGCGTGGCCGCGTCACCGTGGGATTCGTGGTCGCGGCCTTCTTCGTCGCAATCTTCCCCGGGAACATGGCGCAGTACGTCGAGGGCAACGACGCGTTCGGCCTCGACACGGACCAGAAGCGGCTCATACGGCTCTTCTTCCAGCCGTTGCTGGTTGCCTGGGCGCTGTGGGCCACGGCGGCCTGGCGGGACCGCCCGCGCCGTAGGTGACCGGGCGGGGCAGGGCAGGGACGACGAGGATGCGGGCTGCGCGACCAGCGGCAGAAGCGGTTGGCCGCGGAGCCGACAGGCTATCCGCGGCAATAGCGGGCAGTTCTACGCCAACGGCTCAAGCCACGCAGAACTCGTTTCCTTCCGGATCGTGCATCACGACGGCGTACCGCCGAAGGGTGTCGGTGTCGATCCTGTTCGGATGAGCGACGGTGGCGCCGAGGGCGACCATCTCGGCGACCTTGGCATCGATTGTCGCGACAATCTCGTCCATCGGGGCGGAGCGGTCGGCCACATAGATGTCGAAGTGGAACCGAGTCTTGACCGTCTTCTTCTCCGGCACCGGCTGGAACCAGATCTTCGGCCCTTCACCGGCTGGGTCGATGAGCCTGTCGATGTAGTCGTCCGGGTCGCCGCTGAGATTCTCCTCCGGCACGACGGACTGGTAGTAGGCCAGCCAGGAGTCAAAGCCGTCCGGCGGCGGTTCGGGCACATACCCAAGGAGTGGGGCCCAGAACCGCGCCATCCCGGCCGGATCGTTCGAGTCGATCGTGAGATGCCAGGTCACCATGTTCTCGACACTAGACCCGGCCACCGACGGCTCGCAGTTCAGCGGCCGAGGGGTCGACGAGGTCGCAAAGCCTTCTTAACCAGATTGAGTGGGCGTCGACCCGACGACGGCAGCGCGGCAGGAGAGCCGCGCCCTGTGCGGCATGGTCGGACGCTACCGATCCGACAGCGGCATGTCCGGTCGTTTCCGCCCCGGGTGTGGGTGCATGGGTATGCGGTGGGTCCCGCCCTGGAGGGGGTGTATGTGAGCGGGTTCACAAGGTGGGTGAGGGTAAAGGGTCGTAAGGTGCTGATCGTTTAGCCCATTTCGGGCATACCTGCATGTGTGCGACGGGGGAGTGTCGTGGTGGCTCGGGTTCGCGTGTCGGTGTCGCCTGCGGTGCGGCGGGTGCCGCTGGTGGTGGCGGGGTCGCTGGTGGCGGCGGGGTTGGTGGTGGTGCCGTTCTCGGTGGCCCAGGCCGAGCCGACCGAGCCGGGCGCGCCGGGTGGGGGTGGTGGGGAGTTCACCGACTCCCCGCCCGCGGCGAGCCGGGGCGCCTCGCCGGTGGCGCGGGCGGTGGCGCGGGCCCGGGCACGGGGGACGCGGGTGGAGGTGCCCGAGGCGGCCACCGAGACCGACACGGTGTGGGCGAACCCGGACGGCACGGTGTCGCGGGAGGTCGCGCAGGCCCCGGTGCGGGTGCGGGACCGGGAGTCCGGTGAGCTGGTCGACATCGACGTGGCGCTGCGCCGCCGCGCGGGCCGGCTGGCGCCGGCCGCGGCGCCGGGCGAGGTGTCGTTCTCCGCCTCGGGGGCGGGGGACCTGGCCCGGCTGCGGCTGCCGGGTGGGGAGCAGGTGAGCCTGGGGTTCGCCTCGCCGGTGGAGGCACCCACGGTGCGCGGCAGCCGCGCGGAGTACCCGGTCCCGGCGCTCGCCGAGGCCTCCGAGGCCGCTGAGGCCGCTGAGGTCACCGAGCCTCCGGAGGCGGCCGGCGACCCCGGCGGCGCAGACGGCGAGGACGCGGCGGCGGCGACCCCGGAGGACCCGGACGGCGCTGCCCTCACGCCGGAGGACGCCGGCACCGCCGACCCGACCGCTGAGGCGACCGCTGAGGCGAGTGCTGAGGCGAGCGCTGAGGAGTCGATCGCGGCGTCGTCGGCGTCGTCGTCGGGGGAGGCTGGGTCGGGGGTGTTGTCGTTGGCGGCGTTGCGGCAGGGTTTCGCGAGCCGGGTGGTGTTCGCCGAGGCGCCGGTGGAGGCGCCGGTGTTGGACTTCTCGCTGCGGTTGGAGGGGTTGGAGGCCGAGCTGCGGGAGGGGAGGGTGGTGTTGCGGGATCGTGCGGGGGAGGTCGCGGCGGCCTCGGCGCCGCTGCGGATGTGGGATTCCTCGCGTGATGAGGCCGGTGACTTGACCCGGATGGTCCCGGTGGACGCCGAGCTGTTCACCCCGTCTGCCTCCGCGAGCGCGGCGGGGCGAGATGAGGCGGTCGAGGTGGTGTTGCGGTTACGCCCGGACCTGGGGTTCTTCTCCGACCCCGAGACGGTGTATCCGGTGACGGTGGACCCGGACTTCACCTACCCGGACCCGTTGACCGACACCTATGTCGATGAGGGCGCCCCGGACACCGGGCATGGGTATCTGAACTCTCTGCTGGTGGGGTCCGGTGATGGGTCCAACCGGCGCCGCGCGGTGTTGCGGTGGCGCATCGACGAGTTCATGGGCAGCGCGGTCACCGACGCGACGTTGAGCATGTTCCAGTACTACGCGCCCTCGTGTGAGCCGAAGCGGACCTACGTGCACCCGTTGAGGAACCCGCAGACCTGGCCCGAGGACGGGTTCACCTGGAACACGGTGCCGGACGCGGATCTGGGGGCCCGGTGGGAGTCCTCGGCGGTGTTCAACCTCGGCGGCGGGGACGCCTCGTGCGGGCGGGGGCGCGCCGAGATCGATGTGACCCCCGCGGTGTCGGCCTACACCGCCGGGCATCTGGGCAGTGAGCGGGACATCGAGGCTGGGGGGCGGGCGAACATCGCCTCGCTGCAGCTACGGGCGAAGAGCGAGACCGCGACCGGGCATGAGAAGCGGTTCTGCTCGTTGAACTGGGACTGGGACCCCGACCACGCCTGCTACCGGTCGTGGCGGTCCCCGACGTTGACGGTGACCTACGTCCCGCACCTGGGTGATGAGGGCTGGTACACCATGGCCGGGGAGCACGACCTGAACGACCGGACCACGGTGAAGGTCAACGCCGAGAACGGCAACGTGGTCCTCAAGGCCGACGACGTCGACGTGGCCGGGCGGGGGATGGACCTGCAGGTCGCGCGGTACTACAACTCCCGCACCGAACCGGGCCAGGACTCCACCCTGGGGTCGGGGTGGAGCCTGTCGCTGGGTCCCGACGTGTACCTGGAGAGGGGCTCGGAGTACACCGTGTACTACCACAAGGCCGGCGGGGCGGTGTACGGGCCGTTCACCCGGGAGAAGGCCGACCCGGCCGATCCGGGCTACCGCGAGTTCGACACCCCGCTGGGTGGGGTCGGCGCGACCCTGCGGGACCGCACGACCGCGGCGGAGGCCGCGTTCGTGCTCACCGTGCACAAGACCCAGAAGCAGTACTACTTCACCGACCTGGGCACCGGCGATGACCGGCTGTACCTGACCAAGGTCGAGGACCGCTCCGGTAACACCATCACCCTGCGCTACGCCGCGGGCACGGCCCGGTGGGAGCAGATCACCGACACCGCCGGGCGGACCTACCAGGTGAGCTACTCCACCGGCGGGCGCCTCAGCGCGATCACCGAGTCCACCCCCGGCCTGCCCGACCCGCGGACCTGGTCCTACGGCCACGACGGGCAGGGCGCGCTGACCTCCTACACCGACCCCGCGGGCGGGCGCACCGAGTACGCCTACACCGCCGAGGAGACCCAGACCGGCGACCCGAGTGGGGTCCGGCGGCTGCTGGACGCGGTCACCGACCCGGTCAACGCCTCGGGGTCGCGGCCGCGGGCCACCCTGGTCTACCACGACGCGCAGGTCACCGCGATGCGCTACGCCCACGGCGCCGGGGAGGTGGGCTACGACTACGACTACCGCACCGGCGCCGAGCACGACCGGTGCGCGCTGCCCGGCGGGAACAACGACCCCGACTTCGACGCCTCCACCAACGTGGTCTCCACCAACACCGACGCCGGGCCGACCACCTACTGCTTCCGCGACCGCGAACAGCACGGCGAGGGCAACGAGCGCACGGTGCGGGTCGTCGACGGCAACGGCGACAAGGCCAAGCAGGACTACTCCTCCGACAACCAGCCCACCCGGTTCACCTCGGGCACCAACGCCTCGGACACCTCGGGGACCGGGTCCACGGTGGCGACTTACGGCGGGGAGGGGTTCGAGGACCGGCTGGAGTCGGTGACCATGCCCAAGGACGACGGCGCCAGCGACGCGGCGTCGGGCACGGTGCAGTACAACCACACCAACAACCCCAAGGGCGGGGACTACCTGCCGACCTCCGCGGTCGACATGAACTTCGCCTGCACCGCCTACCGCTACGACGCCACCGGCCGGTTGACCGACACCTGGATCGAACGCGACCCCGGGCCGGGCCTGGACTGCAGCAACGCCACCGGCGGGTCGGGCGGCACGCACTACCAGCAGGGCTTCAACGCCGATGGCACCGTGGCGTGGCGCCAGGACCCCAACGGCACCACCGACACCCGCACCAAGTACGACTACTGGTCCGCGGCCGACGCCGGGTTCGTGCCCGGCACCGAGGGGCAGCTGAAGCAGGAGACCCGCCCCGGCGGGAACGACGCGTGCACCGCGACCACCTCGACCAGGCTGTGCACCTTCTACACCTACGACACCCGCGCCCGGCTGGTCGCCAAACGCGACGGGCGGGGCGTGGTGACCACCTACGCCTACGACGCCTTGGACCGCACCACCGGCACCCGCACCGACGGCTCGGCCACGCCGTGCACCCCCGCCGACGCCGCCGCCGGCCACTGCGTGGCCTACGCCTACGACGCCGCGGGGAACATGACCAGCCGTGAGGACGTCAACGGGGTCACGACGTTCGACTACGACCAGCTCAACCGGCAGCGGGCGGTGACCACCCACGACCCCGGGTCGACCACCCAGGTCGGCTACGACTACAACGACGACGGCAACCTCACCACACTCACCCAGACCGAGAACGGCGAGGTCGTCAACGCCGTGGGCTACACCTACGACCCCGCCCTGCGACCCCAGACCGCCACGGTCAACCCCGACGCGGCCGACCCCGCCCAACAGCTCCGCGTCGAGCTGGACCACAACGCCGACGGCAAGCACACCACCACCGTGTTCCCCCACGCCACCACGCCGATCGAGATCACCCGCGAGCACGCCAAGTCAGGCCGGCTACGTTCCATCGACGTCCACGAACACGGGCAGGCGAGCGCGAAGCGGGCCCGGCTGGAGTTCGACTACGACTACCTCGCGCAGGAGACCAACCTGCTGCGCTCGATCACCACCACCGGGACCGGGTCCGCGGCGATCAACGGCACCACCTCCTACACCTACGGCGGACCCGCACAGAACCGCAAGCTCGCCTCGGTCACCGACACCGCCACCGGCGCCCCCACCCACGACTACACCTTCGACGACGCCGGCAACCTCCGCGAGCACACCGACAGCACCGGCAGCGGGTCGAGCACCTACTACGGCTACGACCGAGCCGGGCAACTGTGCTGGGAAGACCCCGACACCGACCACCCCGAACAGGCACTGGTCGCCTCCTGCGCCACCGCCATCACCCCTACCGGGGCAGCCGACTACCAGCAGGACCCGGCCGGCAACAGCCTGGGCACCACCGCCGACCCCTACACCTACAACGACCTCAACCAGGTCGCCACCATCGGCGGCACCCCCCAGCAGTACCGCGACCTGGGCAACGACCTGCGCATCGCCACCGGCACCACCACCCTGGTCAACTCCAACCTCGGCGTGCTCTCCCGCACCGAGGGCACCGGATACGCCGCCCAGACCACCTACTACCTGCGTGACCCCGACGGCGGCCTACTCGCCGCCCACCCGGCCATCACCCACCACGGCTACCGGAGCCAGGCGGTCTACTACCTCACCAACCACCAAGACTCGGTCATCATGCTCCTCAACGCCCACGGCGACCGGGCCGGCTGGTACCGCTACACCCCCTACGGCCAGCCCACCATCGTCGAACAAACCGCAGGCGCGGCCACCACCAACCCCTGGCGCTACCTCTCCGCCCACTACTCCGGTGAGAACGGCGGCTACCACCACCTCGGCGCCCGCATCTACAACAACAAAAGCCACTTCACACAGCCGGATCCCGAACGGGGTGACCTCGGCGAACCGCTGCGCACACTCTCGTACGGTTACGCTGGGTGTAATCCCGCAAATCGCTCTGACGCCGAGGGGCGCTGGTGGGGTGAAAATGCCTGGGACGAGGTGTCCATTTGGGTACCTGGCGATCTCTATTACACGGCCATGGGATGCGCAGCTGGGGCGGATGTAGGTCTCCTAGTGGGCGGGACATTGGGGGCCACAGCCGGCGGGATTGGAGCAGCTCCCGGGGCCTTCGTTGGCGCTGTCCAAGGTTGTGCCTTCGGAGCCGTAGCCGGCGGAGCGCTAGGTGAGAACAACTACTTCGGCCGTTCTCCCGGTCAACCGTAGTCATCTCTAGTTGAAATGCCCGGCGCGACGAGCTTGAGCACGCCCGAGTACCCGCAACTTCCATCGAAGAATTTGGAGCTACCCCGTGACGCGAGTTCGAGCCATGCCGATCGCATACGTCTGTGCTGCGATTGGCCTTCTGCTATTGATAGTTGGCCTTGTCCTAGGTCAAGGCCCGCTTGCGTTCGCATTCGCTGCTCCCTTGACGATGATTGCGGTTTGGCTCGCATTTCGGACTATGAATAGGGAGAGTCGTTCACCTCGACATGAGCAGAAATAGTGAGGGCAACACCCGCGCCAAGCTGGACTACGGCTACCAGCGCGGCACCATCGACCCTGGATCGGGAGTCTCCGGACAACGGTGTAAGTCACTCGCGGCGGTTGCTCCGCCACCCCGGCGGATGAAAATGGTGGTGGACTGGTACCGCTACAGCCCCTATGGCGCCCCCACCATCGTCGCCCAGACCAACGGCGCAGCCACCGAGAACCCCTGGCGCTACCTCAGCGCCTACTACTCGAGTGAGACCGGCGGCTACCACCACCTCGGCGCCCGCATGTACGACAACAGCAGCCACTTCACCCAACCCGACCCCGAACGCGGCAACCTCGGCGAGCCTCTGTCGACATCGGGGTTCAGCTACAGCAGTTGTGACCCCATCAACAGAACAGATCGAAATGGTCGAGATGATTGTGCTGCTGGAGTTGTCTCTACCCTTTTCGGGTCTGTAAGCCTCTTGGCCTCGGGCTACGGGCTATTCACCGTTCCTCTCACGGGCGGATTATCGACTGTCGCTGTAGTGGCCGGATTCGAAGCTTCGATAGGCGGCCTGATCTTTGGCATCGATCAAATCGTCGATAGCTGCTAAGGACTGAACATTGATACCGCGATCTGTTCGCCTTGGCGTTGTCGTTGGGCTCTTGCTTTGTCTGCAAGGGCTCACCCCCCTGCTATTTGCGTCAAGACCATATTCCCCACCGCAAATCGGCCAATTTGTCGTCGGGGTCATCGGGCTGTTGGTGCTTAGTATCTGGCTCGGCTATTGGGTCAAGACGAGATATTCGAATCGATCGTCATGAACGCAAAGCCCCTGGGCTACAACGGTGAGGCCGTTGACCTCATCGGCGGGATCGCGTGTGGACTTGGATTCGCAGCCCTGAGCATTGGAACCACTTTCGTCTTGACACCCGTAGCCGGGGCCTGGATCACCGCCTACGGTGCCGCGGCCTGCACCGGGATCGCTATCGGCGGGTACTTCGATGACTAGATTTCGGCGGATGCTGTCCGCTGGCGCTTTCGGGCTGCTACTTGCGTCGATAGTTCTGCTCCTCATAAGCAGAGACGTGATCTCGATGGAGGTCGGGGCTATCGCGATCGCACCCGCGATGCTCCTACCGTTGCTCATCACGGCCATCCGGGAAGGTGGGCGCAAGCGCGGGTCCGGCACCTCTCGCGCTCCAGGGTCGGAGTCTTAGGTGGGCCGAGGGGGCGACGAGGGCCAAGCAGGACTACGCGGTCGACAACCAGCCCTCGAGGTTCACCGCGGGCGCGAACGCCAGCGACGAGTCCGGCACCGGGTCGACGGTGACGTAGATCTGGATCTGAGGGTGAGCGTGGACGAGCGGAGTCGCTTCAACCGAAATGCACGCATCAAGCTGCGCCTTGGTGCCAGCGTCCTTCTCTTGCTGGGATTGATGGCTCTTCGTACTTGCGGTGGGGTGTGAGCGACTCGCGCGTGTGAGCTGACCGGTGTAGGGGTCGAGGCCTTCCAAGATCTGGAGCGACCAAGCAACCAGACCGGAAGGCCTCGACGGTGTGTGAGCCTACGGCGTGTGCTCGCGCGCGCTCTTGTTCTGACTCCTCCTCGACCGCGGCGTACTGCGACCGCTGCGACACGCTCGTGGGGCTGGAGGGTTTCCACGTTCTCGAGGTCGCCGAACGCGACGGCAGGCGCGGCCCGTGGCTGCGGGTGGTCGTGGAGTCGCCGGCGACGGTGATGGGCTGCCCGACCTGCGGAGTCGTCGCCGGCAGCCACGGCCGGAGCAACGTCACGCTGATCGACACTCCCTGCTTCGGCCGGCCGGTGAAGCTGGTCTGGCGGAAGCGGACCTGGAAGTGCGCCGAGCCGTCCTGCCCGGCGGGGGTGGTCACCGAGCAGCACCCCCACCTGGCTCGGCCGCGGGCGCTGCTGAGCGTGCGGGCGTGCTGGTGGGCGGTCCGCCAGCTGCGCCGCGAGCACGCCTCCGTGGCGGGGATCGCCCGCCAGCTCGGGACGACGTGGCGGACGGTGTGGACCTCGATCAAGCCGCTGCTGCAGAGGATGGCCGACGACGAGACCCGTTTCGACGGCGTGACCCGCCTCGGGGTCGACGAGCACGTGGTGCGCCACGAGGCGCTGTTGCTTCGGATGGAGGTGAGAGACCTACATCGCCTGGTCGTCGTAGCGGCTGGGTGAAGCTGGCGGCAGCCTGACCCGGGAGACGCCGGTGAGGGTGGGAGCAGCCGCGGTGAAGTCAGGGCGGTTCGGTACTACCGGACGGGCCGTGCCTGGTGAGCGAGACGGGAAGGTGTACGCGAGGAACCGGTGTCGTAAAGCCTCTTGATCGTCGCCCAGCTCTAACCCGGTGGATTCGGGCTGGTCAGCGGTGCGTACCTGTCCGGAACGGCGTCATCCAGGCGCTCGTTCCGGTCAGGGAACTGTCGGAACGGTGGTATGTGTCGGGTCTGGCAGGTCGTGGTGAAGGTCTACGACGTCCGCAGGGGTGCCTGCGGGGGTGGCCACGACGAGGCCGCAGGGGCAAAGCCGGGCACCTCACCCGTCGACCGAACAACAGTGAACGTGGGAACCGTCTACGTCCGGTCCCGTGAGGTCAGCATCCAGGGCAGCGGGATAGGTGCGTCGTCTGCTGAAGGGCGTAGGTGGGGCGGAGCCGCCGTAGTACTCCGAGGCCGGGAGAGCCGGCCACATGGGGAAGGGCGGCAGCGAGAGGAGCAAGGAGGGACTGTGATGTCCGAAGACGCGCCGGTGAACACCGGCGCCGTCCGCGACGCCGATGTCTGGCCGGAGCCAGATCGGGCGTGGTGGGCGGTACGGAGGATGCAGACCAAACTGCACTGCTGGGCGGTCGACGACGTCGACCGCCGGTTCGACGATCTGTACAACCTGGTCTGCGACCCGGCGTTCTTGATCGTGGCGTGGGAACGCGTCGCCGGGAACAAGGGGTCGCGGACACCGGGGGTGGACCGGGCCACGGTGGCCCAGATCCGCCACCGAATCGGGGTGGAGGCGTTCTTGGGCGAGGTTCGCGAGCAGTTGAAGACGCGGATCTTCGTGCCCGTGGCGGTGCGGCAGGTGATGATTCCCAAGGGCGGCGGCAAGGTCCGCAGCCTGGGCATCCCGACCGTGACCGACCGGGTCGTCCAGGCCGCCTTGAAGCTGGTGCTGGAACCGATCTTCGAGGCGGACTTCGAGCCGTGCTCGTACGGGTTCCGACCGAACCGGCGCGCGCATGACGCGATCGCTGAGATCCACCACTTCACGTCTGTGTCGAAGGGCAAGGCGTACAAGTGGGTGCTGGAAGCCGACATCGAGGCGTGTTTCGACAGGATCGACCACGTCGCGTTGATGGACCGCGTCCGGCGCAGGATCGGTGACAAGCGCGTGCTGGGGCTGGTCAAGGCGTTCCTCAAAGCCGGGGTGATGACCACCATCGGCACCCGCGAGGCGACGCACACCGGCACCCCGCAGGGCGGGATCTTGTCCCCGCTGCTGGCGAACATCGCGTTGTCAGCGCTCGATGAGCACTTCATGGCGAAGTGGCGCGAGCAGATGTCAACGGCGAGTCGTCGGCAGTGGCGTCGCAAACGTGGTGAGGCGAACTACCGGCTGATCCGGTACGCCGATTTATGCCGAGCTCGGCATAAATCGGCTTATGCCGCGTGGGTGGTTATGCCGCGTGGAGTGCCAGAGGCCAGTGCAGGCACGGGATCCGGGGTGCCCCACGCGGCATAATCCGGTCGCGCTTTGAGGTGCGTTCCTGTCGGACTGGGCGGACACGGTCCGTTCTCACGATGGGAGCAACGCATGGAGGACAGAGCACCGCAGCGCACGTTCGTCGGGAAGGCCAATGGCTCAGGCGGGCCCGGCCAAGAGGAGCCGCGCGAGGCGCTGTTGGACGAGTTTGCCGACTGGCTGAGGGTCGAGAGGGGCCTGGCTGCGGAGTCGGTGCGCTGTTACCGCAGTCAGGGTGCCAAGCTACTGGGGAGTCTGGCTGAGCCGCTGGAAGAGGCGATCGCCGGCTTGGACGCTGCGACGGTGACCGGGTTCGTCATGTCCCAGTCGACGTCGGCGCACAGCGTCTGGTCCGCCAAGGCCCACGTCACGGCGCTTCGGGCGCTGCTGCGGTTCCTGCATTGCCGGGGTCTGACGCAGGGTCCCCTGGTCGGGGCGGTGCCGGCGGTCGCCGGGTGGCGCCTGGCCGGCCTACCCCGGGGGCTGACCCAGGACCAGGTCGCCGTGCTCCTGGCTACGCCGGACACGACGACCACCGTCGGGCTGCGTGACGGCGCGGTGCTCACGCTGTTGGCCGACCTGGGGCTGCGGGGTGCAGAGGTCGCCGCGCTTCGCCTGGACGACCTCGACTGGCGTCATGGCGAGGTGCTGGTCCGCGGCAAGGGCGCCCGGGTGGAACGGCTGCCGCTGACCACCGCGGTGGGCAACGCGCTGGCTGACTACCTGACCGGGGCTCGCCCGCGCTGCGATGCGGACACGGTGTTGGTCACCGTGCGCGCCCCGATCCGACCGCTGAGTGGAGGGTCGGTCCGCGCGATCATGGCCCGGGCCTGCCGGCGGGCCGGGCTGCCCCGGCTCGGCCCACACCGGCTGCGGCACACCCTGGCTACCGATCTGCTGCATGCCGGCGCGTCGCTGGCTGAGGTCGGCCAGGTGCTGCGGCACCGCTGCGAGCTGTCCACCGCGGTCTACGCCAAGGTCGACCTGGAGGCGTTGCGCACCCTCGCGCGGCCCTGGCCGGGGAGCGGACGATGACCACGATCCGTACGCGGGCCGAGGAGTACCTCGCGATGCGCCGCTCGTTGGGCTTCCAGCTGACCAGCTTTGAGCAGAAGCTGCTTAGCTTCGTCGGCTATCTGGAGGCCCACGCCCTGGACGTGATCACCGTCGACGCGGCACTGGCATGGTCCACGGCCACCCCGCGCAGCTCCGACGAGGTGCACTGGAGTCGCCGGCTGATGGTGGTCCGGATCTTCGCCCGCCATCTGGCGGTGCTGGACCCACGCACCCAGGTCCCCCCGCCGGACCTGCTGCCGCACCACTACCGGCGGGTGACCCCGTACCTGTTCAGTGACGAGGAGATCGGCCGGCTGATGGTGGCCGCCGGCGGCCTGCGGCCGGTGCTGCGGGGCCTGACCTGGCAGGCCTTCATCGGCCTACTCGCGGTGACCGGGCTACGGGTATCCGAGGCGTGCGGGCTCGACCGAGCCGACGTCGACCTCGACGAGCTGCTGCTGACGGTGCGGAACACCAAGTTCGGCAAACATCGGCTGGTCCCGATCCATCCCAGCACCGCCGAAGCGCTGCGCGGCTACGCCCACGCCCGCGACCGGGAGTGCCCCGAGCCCGTTGCGGCCTGGTTCCTCAACACCCGCGGCCGCCGCCTGGACAAGGCGAACCTGTCGCACACCTTCGGCAACCTGCTCCACGCCGCGGCCATCACCGCGCCGCCCGGGCGGCGCCGCCCGCGGCTGCACGACCTGAGGCACGGGTTCTGCACCACCACGCTGCTGGAGTGGTACCGCGACGGAGGCGACGTCGCCACCCGGATGCACCGGCTCACGACCTTCCTGGGGCACGCGGACCCGAAGTCGACCTACTGGTACCTGACCGGCGCACCCGAGCTGCTCGAGATGGCCGCCGACCGGCTCGAACATCACCTGGACGAGGATGCGCGATGAACGACCTCGCGCCCCTGCTGCAGGGCTTCTTCAGCGACCGGCTGATCCGGCAGCGCCGGGCCAGCCCGCACACCATCGCCGCCTACCGGGACACCATCATCTTGCTGCTCGGCTTCATCCTGCAGCAGACCGGGCGGCAGCCGGCGACGTTGAGCATCACCGACCTCGACGCCGATACCGTCGGCGCGTTCCTGACCCATCTGCAGACCGAGCGTGGCAACAGCACCACCACCCGCAACGCGCGGCTGGCCGCGATCCACTCCCTGTTCCGCTACGCCGCGCTCCGCGACCCGGACCACGCCGTACTCATCCAACGCGTGCTGGCCATCCCACCGAAACGGACCGACCGCGCCATCTTGGGCTACCTCACCCACCCCGAATGCGACGCGCTGATCGCCGCGCCCGACCAGACCACTAGGCTCGGCCGCCGGGACCACGCGCTGCTGCACCTCGCTATCCACACCGGGCTGAGACTCTCGGAACTGACCGGGCTGACCCGCGGCGACATCCACCTCGGCACCGGGGCGCACGTCCGCTGCCACGGCAAGGGACGCAAGGACCGCTGCACCCCGCTGACCAGGCCCACCGCCACGGTCCTCCTCGCCTGGCTCGCCGAGTCCGTGGGTCACGACGACGACCCGCTGTTCCCCAGCAGCCGCGGAGGCCGGCTCAGCAGCGACGCCGTGCAACGCCTCGTCGCCAAGCACGCCGCAACAGCCACGACCCAGTGCCCCTCCCTGGCCGGCAAGGCCGTCACCCCGCACACCCTGCGGCACTCCACCGCGATGGCGCTGCTGCACGCCGGCGTCGAACTGTCGGTGATCGCGTTGTGGCTCGGCCACGAATCCACCGACGTGACCCAGATCTACCTCCACGCCGACATGACCATCAAGGAGAACGCCCTGGCCCGGCTGCCCACACCCCGTCACTCCCGCGGCCGCTACCGACCCACCGACAAGCTGCTGGACTACCTCGGCAGCCTCTGAGCCACCCCCAACCGCGACCGGATTATGCCGCGTGGGGCACCCCGGATCCCGTGCCTGCACTGGCCTTTGGCACTCCACGCGGCATAACCACCCACGCGGCATAAGCCGAT
>CAVUWU010000008.1:0-9019 GCA_963745245.1 uncultured Actinomycetota bacterium | reverse complement strand
GTCCCGCCCAAGCCGAAGGGGATGCTGGTGGGGGCGAACTACTCGACCCAGAGCAAGGTGGACGAGTCGACCTACATCAACCCGGAGGTCGCTCGCATCTACTACCAAGGCAGCGACCGGATCGACCAGCGACCCTTCTTCGGCCGAAGCACCGTCGAGGAAGCGTGGGCCGCAGGCAACAGGACCTTCCTCGTGTCCCACAAGGACAGCAACGTCACCCACGTCCGGGCGTGGCTCGACACCATCCTCGCCGACCCCCGCGCCGCCGAGATCGACAAGATCATCCTGACCTTCTACCACGAGCCCGGTGACAACGCCGAGGACGCCGCGAAGGCGTACAACGGCAATGCGTACCAGGCCAACGACGGCTTCCTGCAGTGGGTCGACTGGTACCACGGGAAGCAGCAGGCGCAGACGGACATCGTCCACGAGCGGGAGGCGGCCGGGCTGCCGTTCCGGTTGCGGACGGCTCAGATCCTCATGGGCTACACGATGTACTCCAATCGAGAGACCCGCGAGAACCAGTACTGGCTGCCCGCGCCCGGCGAGGTCGACCTCATGGGGTGGGACGCCTACATGCACCACCGCACCGCGGCGAGCATGGCGGCCAAGTTCTCGGCGGCGCTGGACGAGGCGGGCTACTCACGGTTCGTCGTCGGGGAGACCGGGCTCAGCCCTCGAGCGGCAGCTCACGGCCGAGGGTCAGCAGGAAATCCGCGACTTCCGCAACCTGATGCGGGACGCCGGGTGCGTGGCGATGAGCTGGTGGAGCTCGTACCTGGGTCAGTGGGGACACGGACAGCACCTTCAGGCCGCAGGGTGCTGCCGTCTGGTTCGAGGAGAACGCCTGAGAACTCCACGGCCAGCAGACCTGAGGGAAAGGGCTGAGGCGCGGCCGCTAGGTCGTGGTCGTATGGCCGGTGGTCATGCTCGCAGCACCAGAGGATCCTCGGCCCGGACCCGGGCCCGGATCCTCCGCGCGGGGCGGGCGCCCCGCGTACCCGTCAGCCAGCGTCCGCGGGGTCGAGTGGGCGTTGAGCCCGCCGCGGTCCGGCACCACCAGCGGGCGGCTCGCGCCGCAGGCGTCCCGCTGCTCGCCGCCCGCGCCGCGAGGGAAACCGAACGGCCTGTCTGTACGTCGTCACCCCGCGAGGGTCACGGTGGGCGGGCGCAGCCCCTCGACCACGCGCAACAGTCCCAGCATGGGGCGTGCCCCACCCGCGCTGCGAGAGTGGACCGAGGGCGGCGCTGCCCCTCAAGAGGACCCAATCCAATCTTCCTGGACGGCCACGTTCTCGGCGGCCGTGACCGTCCGCGGATGGAACTCCCTCAGCCCTTCGTGATCTCCACGTAGTCGATGAGCCCGGCGAAGTAGTCACAGGTCACCTTGACCTGGTCGCAGCGCGGTTTCCCGCCGATCGTGATGGGCATGTTGTTGTCGATGTATCCCGAAGTCCCGCGCTTGCGCCCTACTCGCTGTCCGTCGACGAAGAACTCGACCTTGGAAGTGGACCGCGTGCACGTGATCACGTGCCAGTTTCCGTCATTGAGCGGTGCGGGCGCACCGATGCCGACACGCCCCTCGGAGCCCTTGTAGTAGCAGCTCGGGCGACCCTTCGGTAACTGGATCTTGATCTGCCCCCCCGGAGTCCTGGCCTGACCCTTCTGGATCAGGTTTCCGAACTTCGAGCGCGTCTGATACCGGACGGTGATCGAGTAGTCGGCGTTGCCGGGATCGATCGCTGGGCCGTCGGGGATGCGCACCAGATGCTCAGGATGGGCCGGCGGCGTGTTCGGCTTCAACCAGGGGAACCGGTAGCCAGTAGCTCCCGCAGTCGACACTCCTGTGCGGACCTCGTCTCCGACCGAGCCGTCAACGCGAACGTTGCCGGAGTCCACCATGACCGAGGCCCCCTTGACCTCGTTCATCGAGTACACGTGCGTGACCTCGGCCGCGAGGTCCTGGGCGTGAACCGGTGCCGGGATGACGAGCGGCACCGACGCCGCGAGCACCACGGACAGGACTGGAATCGCCTGCTTCATCAACAGCCCCCGGCTCTTGGGCGAGACCCCAGTGTTATGAGCCGCCACCCTATGGGTGTCGTTATGGTCCGTCCACTGGCGGGCGTAAAATCTTGCGCGATTTCGTGCAGTTGTGCGAACCGCGGTGGTCGGCGGGTCGCCCGATGGTCGAATCGAATCACAAGTTCCAGGGATCTCGAACGGAAAGGTCGGCGACGTCGTACCCGTAGCGGCGAGCCGCAGGCCCGAAATCGCTTTCGATACGACGCCTGACCCGGCGAGCGACCGGCCTGCCGAGCATCTGCTCCCATCGCTGCTGATACCGGTCCGAATGCCCAGCGACGAACGACTGGGACGCAAGTGGGGTCGCGAGCCCCAAGAACTCCTGGAGTCGGGCCAGCTCGGCCGACGGGTCGGCAAGAAGGTCCTCGTACCTGAGCACGTGGAGGCGCCCGAGGTGAGGGGCATCCTCGCGAAGCAGGTCGTAGGCCCGGAACCAGTGTCGGACCAGCGAGTGCACCGTGGTGTACCGCCACCAGCGACGCGAAGCGAGACGGCGCCACTTCACGGTCGACAGCGCCACGACGACCGGGTGACGCAGCACGACCACCAAGCGCGAGCCGGGGAAGAGCTCCTGCAAGAAACGCCCCATGATCAGGTTCGGCGGCGACTTCTCCACGAGCAGGGGACGGGACATGTCCCAATATGGAGCCCAGGCACGCGAGAGCTCGGAGGCGCTCTCTGGGGAGACCAGCTCCGAGGACTCCGTCAGATGCGCCCGCCCGGCTTCGGCGAACCGCCCGGGTCCCCCATAGGCCTTGGCGGGGGGATAGACCCGCTGGAGGTGTTGGCCCTCGTCCTCCTCGACGCCGGTCTCGGCGAGGCCACTGATCTCGGGGTGCTCGGCAAGGACACGGGCGAGCGCACTCGTGCCGCTGCGGTGAAGGCCGCCGACGAACACGAGCCGCTGACCCGCGATCGCCTCCTCGCGGACACGGTCGTGCACGTCGGCTCCTCGCAGTGGGCGTGCCTGCATGGTAGGCGCTCCACGCGGAGGTCGTCGGCAGATCTCCCGCTGTGCTGCAGCGGATCCACCGGAAGGACCGCACCAGAGGTGCGATGGACGCCGCCCCGAGTCCGCTCGGCGTGCTGCGGACCGAGGCGGCGCCGATCGGGTGAGCCGCAGGCTCAACGGCCCGCGGGGAGCGTCAGCCCTTCTTGGTCTCCTTGTAGGCCCGCCTAGTTGGTTCTTGGTGGGAGTTGATGACTAGCCGCCCTGACCTGCAAGAACGCCGACAGCCCGATGGTTGCCGATGGCCTGCGCTGAACTTCTTGCGGACTATCTGCGGACAGCAGCGTCTTGGCGTAGGGCGCCGGTAGGCGCGCCGAGCCCGTCCTCGGCACGCCGTCGATCGGCGCCGACTTGGAGCGCAAGACTCGGAGAAGGGCCGAGCGGTGCCTCGTCTCTCACTCGATTCGCGGCCCAGCAGTCATCCCTCGCCGCCGTGGCATTGCGCAGGAAGCGGCGGGCCTCGGCGACAGTGATGTAGAGCCGGCCGCAGCCGTTGAAGCGGGCCCAGCGGGGGCCGATGCCGCGTTGGCGCCAGTCACGCACGGTGCGTTGCGGGGTGGGGTGCGGATGAGGTCGCAGAACTCTTCGACGGTGAGCCGGCCGGCGTCGGGCCAGTCCTCGGGGATCTGGATGGGGTGCATGGGGTGCCTCTTCCTGGCGGTGGGTGTCTGCTCCTGCCAGATGGCAGGCACCCCCCTGCCGGGGATCACCTCGACCTGAACTTCGTCACTCCTCGTCACCGATCGGCGACCGATCGGGTACCTGAATCGGTAGCGGGCGGGGTCACCGGCCGATGCCGGGCGAGGGGTCGTGGCCCGGGGTGGTCCAGGGTGGCTCTGGGGGCCGCGGCCGTGGTTCCGGTTCGGGTGAGGTCTCCCGGTGGCGGGGTGGGCGGGGTGGTGCCTGGGGTCCGTAGCGGTCGATGTCCTCGGCGGCGGTCTGGGCGGCGTGGGTGGGGCCGAGGTCGGCGCGGTCCCGGCTGAAGACGTCGATCCATTGGGCGCGGGCGTCCTCGAGGGTCTCGGCGACGAGGTGGGCGGTGTTGGTGTGCCGGCCGCGGGTCATCGCGACGTAGGCCGCGGCGGCCCCGGTGGTCTCCCCGATGAGGAGGTGGGCGTGGTCGACGGTCTCGCCCTGGACTCCGTGCACGGTGGTGGCGTAGTCCAGCTCCACGTGCTGGGCGACGTAGTCGGCGGGCAGGCTCCGCTGGCCGAGGCGCCCACGCACGACCACGCCGCCGATGTCGTCGATGCTGGTCACGGTCCAGCGGTCGCGGTTGGCCACCCCGAGGTGGTGGTCGTTGCGGCGGGTGGTGACCCGGTCCCCGGCCCCGATCGGTTCCCCGCCGCTGCTGGTGGCGACCCGTCCGGCTCCGGCCTGGTGGGTCTGTCTGGTCTGGCCGGTCTCGAGCCGTCGGTCGCGGATCGCCGCGCTGAGGGCTGCCGACCTGCTCGCGGGTGTCGGCGATGATCCGCACTCCATCGGCTGGGTCGGCTGTGTCACCGGTACCTGCGTGTTGGGTGGCGATGTCGGTGAGTGCTGCGTGTCGTTCGACGTCGCTGGGATGGAGGGCGATGAGTCCGTGCTGGTGGAGGGTGTCGAAGACCTGGCCGGGGTGTTGGCCGGTGCGCATCGCCAGGGTGAGGTCGGCGTAGTCGGGGTCGGTGAAGCGGTGCAGGGTCTCCAGGGCGAGGTGCGAGTCCTCGGGTGCGGCGCGGGCGGCGTGGTCGAGGACGCCGCCGCGTCCGACGGCGGGGAGCTGGTGCCGGTCGCCGAGGAACGCGATGCGGGCGCCGGTCTCATCGGCGATGCTGAGCAGCGCGCGGGTGGTGTCCTGGTCGAGCATGCCGGCCTCGTCGATGAGCAGCAGGTCGCCGGGGTACAGCCGCGCCCGGATATCGGGTCGGGTCTCGGGCCGGTGGTAGTAGTGGCCCTCGGGTGGGCGGTGGGGGCGGGTCCAGGCGCCGTCGTCGTCCCAGCGCCAGCCGTGCTGATGGGCCAGCCAGGCGGCGGAGTAGGCGTCGGCGCCGGTCTCCTCGGTGGCGACGTGGGCGGCCTTGAGGGTGGGGGTGACCACGACCAGCCGCTCGTTGCGCATCTCGAGCATCGAGGCCGCGGCGGCCAGGGTGGTGGTCTTCCCGGCGCCGGCGGCGCCCTCGACCACGACCAGGGTGCCGGTGCCGGTCAGCGCGGCGACCACCAGTCGCTGGGCGTGGTCGAGCTCGCGTCGCGCGATCACCGGTCCCGACCCGCGCGGGGCGGGCCGGCTGGTGGCCGCGGGCGGTGAGCCGCTCGACCAGCTCGGTCTCGACAGCGAGCACCTCACGCGAGGTCAGGGCGCGGACGTGCTCGGGAACATCGCCGCGGTCCAGCAGCGCCACGCACCGCCCGGTGGCGCGGGCGGTGAGGTCCTCGGCCAGCTCCCGACGGACCCGCGGATCGGCGACCACGCCCAGGCTCGGCGACGATCCGTTCGGCCTCGCCGCGCAGGTCGGCGGTGTTCCACGAGGACCGGCGGGCGCCGAGCCGCACCAGCGCGAGCTCGGCACACGCATCCCGATCCACCCGCCCGACCGGCATGCCGCTTCCCGCCGCGTCCGGCGAGGGCGTCGTCCCCGGACTCGTCACGGGCTGAGGGGGTGGGGGCGTGAACCCGAGCTCGTGCAGCTCGTGGATCCAGCGGTAGGCCAGCGCCCGGCCGTCGATGGGGACGACCTTGTCGGGCCGCGCCTGCGCCCACGCCCGCCGGTCCCAGGACCGCCGCAGCCGCGCGTCCGGTTCTGCGCCGGGGTGGTCGCGGCGCCACTGGGCCTCGTAGCGGTCGACGTTGCGGCCGATCTGCGCCGCCCGGGCACTGAACTTCGCGGCGTACGGCGTCAGCTGGGTTACCTCCCCGGAGCCGGGGTCGAGGGTGTAGCCGTGCCCGGCCAGCGCGGCCCGGAACTGCGGGTCACACATGATCGCCGCGTGGCCGATGCCGTTGAGGGCCTCGATGGAGTCGACCACGCCGACCGAGTGCAGCCCCCGCCACCGCCCGGCCGCGAAGACCCGGGCGTTGACCTGCAGGTGCAGATGCCGGTGCGGGTCCCCGGCGCGGGAGGTGTAGTGCCGCACCACCGCCGCCTCGAGCTCCTCGACCGGGACCTGGACCTGCCGACCCCTCGGCCCGACCCGGGTGGTGGCGTGCTCGGCCAGCCACCCGATGATCTCCCCGGCGGCACGGTCCTGCGCAGCGTCGTAGGCCGCCGCGATCTGCGGGTGCAGGCTGGCGGCCAGCGACCAGGTCTTCGGACCGTTGACGACGACCTCGACGAACCGCAGCCCCCGGGCGTCGGTGCGCAGCCGCCCCCTCGCCTGCCCGGTCTCGACGTCGTAGCCAGCGACCCAGCGTTCGTAGGCCGGTCCGTCCAGCGTCCCCCCGGCCTCGACGGTGCGTCCCCCAATGCGTCCCCCCGCCCCAGCAGGGCGGGCGATGAAGCGTTCGGCCAGGCCGGTGCCCTCGGCCAGGTAGTAGTCGTCGACCCGGGAGCGGTCGGCCTCGACATACGAGCGCGCCGCTGAGGGCGAACCGCGGTAGAACTTGACCCCACCGTGCACGCCACGTCACCACCCGTCAGCCGACGTCAACTACCCTCGAAATGACCGACGGCCCGCCCAGGTGGGCGGACCGATCTACGGAACTTCGTAGCATGCGTGCCGCTCGATCTAAAGGCTTCGCGGATGGGACTGGGGGAGCGGACAGCAGGTTCGTCACTACTCGTCAGGGCGGCTCCGTGACGAGTCTCGATGACGGCGGCGCGGCTGCGGTCGTGTCGACCTGTGCGACGAACGTCATGGCTGGGCGACTCCGGGAATCTCACGGTGGAGCCGGGACAACCCGCGGTCGTCGGTGTCCCAGTTGACGCCGCGCCCGTCCCGGGATCGCCTCCGGACGGGGCTACCGGCACGAGCCTGTCGTCCTGTGGTTCTATGCGGCTTCCCGGTCGGGGGCCGCGGTGTTCTCGTAGTTGATCGGGCTCGTCATGCCCGCCGAGCTGTGCCGTCGGTCATGGTTGTCACAACAACCGCAGGCTCCACTCGACGCTGGAAACGTCCCGCCCCTCGAGTGCGAGCAAGCCCACTACGCTGCTCTCAACCGAGAGCCTCACCCCGTAGAGGAACGGCCGAGAATCTGGGGCGCTTCACAGTTCCTTCACGACGATGGCGTTCTCCCTGGACCCCTCGACCAGTCCCAGCGGGTGCCTGGTTCCGTCGATTTCGAGGTCGCGCGACACAGGTGGTCGGCGAAGTAGACGCCGGCGATCATCACCGCGGCCAGGTCGAACTCGGTCAGACCCTAGGGCGGCTCATCTTATGGTGACCGGGTGGTCCGGGCGGTCCTCGACGACCAGTCCGTCGCCCGCGTGGAGGGTCCCGGCTTCCAGGGCGCGGCACTTGGCATCGACCGCTGCTGGGCCGGTGAGTCGTGACGCCTGCAGTCGGCGTGGCGGGGCCCGGCCCGCGGCGTTCCTCGCCGCCGATGAGTTCCCGCCTCGCGGGCGGTCGAACTCCTCGTGGTGACAGGCGGGCGGGCACAGGCGCACGTTTGGGCCACCGACACCCATGAGAGGGAGACCACTGTGGAGATGAAGCTCGAGCTGGTGCCGATCCCGGTCGCCGATGTCGACCGCGCCAAGGCCTTCTACGCCCGGGCGCTCGGGTTCCGCGAGGACGTCGACGTGCAACCGGCCGACGGCGTCCGGGTGGTCCAGCTGACGCCGCCGGGCTCCGCGTGCTCGATCGGGATGGGCACCGGCCTGCCCGCCTACGACGCCATGGCGCCCGGTGCGGTCAAGGCCCTCCACCTGGTCGTCGCCGACATCGACTCGGCTTGTGCGAGGCTGCGGGACCGCGGTGTCGACGTCAGCGAGGCGGTCGATGTCGGCGGAGGTGTCAGGCACGCCGCGCTCAGCGACCCCGACGGCAACACGCTGACCCTCCAGGAGCTGCCGTGGCGGACCGGGGACGCCTACTAGCCCGAGGAGAGGACGCGACATGGACGGACCGGCGACGGCAGCCGCGGTCCTGGCCCGGCTGAGGGAGCACGCCTCGCCCGAGGGTGCGGTTGGGACGCGGAAGCGGGTACCCGAACCGGTGCCGGTGCTAGGCGTGCGGATGGGCACCCTGTTCACCATCGCCAAGCAGGCGCGCGACCTGCCGCCCGCCGAGGTCGACGCGCTCGTCGCCGAGGACTGCTACGAGGCCCGGCTGGCGGCCTTCTGCGTCCTCGACTTCCAGGCTCGCCGCACGCCCGGCGACCCCGACCTGCTCACGGCGTACCTGCGCCATCACGACCGGGTCACCTCCTGGGACATGGTCGACCGAGCCGCACCGTGGGTCGTGGGTGCGGCGCTCTCCGGCGGGCCCTACGACGTGTTGCACAGCCTGGCTCGCTCGCCCGACCCGCTGCGGCGTCGCACGGCGATCACCGCGCCCTTGTGGTTCGTGCGCCGTGGGACCGACGCCGACCTCGCCGAGGGATTCGCGGTCGCCTCCCGCCTGCCCGCCGACCCCGAACCGGTTGTGACCAACGCCGTCGGCATCTACCTCGCCCACGCCGGCGAACGGGACCCCGACGCCCTGGACGGCTTCCTCAGCGCCCACGAGGCATCGATGCCGCGGCCGGCGTTCAGGCTCGCGGTCCGGAAGCGGAACCGCACCCGGCGGGCTGCGGCGGGCTCGGGCTGAAGCGCGCCCGTCGTCCCGAAAGGGATCCCCTGCCGGACGCGAGCATGGGCCACGCTGGATCTCGTGGGCGACGCCGGATGCGGTTCGGCTTGCGGGATGTACGAACGTGCCGATGAGCGAGCGGGGGTGGCGATGTGCCTGCTGTCTGTGCGGCCCAGCCACGGGCACCGCTGCTCGACCCTAGGCGAAGAGCGTGTC
>CAVUWU010000007.1:0-294357 GCA_963745245.1 uncultured Actinomycetota bacterium | reverse complement strand
CCGTCAAGAACCACGCTAACTGCTGCACATACTTCCGCCCCCCCCCACAAGGCTACGTGTACTGGCTCGAGGTCTTTCGCGAAGGTGTGGAGCGAGCGCGCCTTGTGGCGCTGGCACACGTATCGGAGTCAGCGATCAAGTGCGGGTCCACGGCTTCTCTCCCGACGGTGCAGCCGCGGCTTGGTTCCAGGCATACGTCCACGCTTCGTCTTCTGATCGTCTTCCCTCGCCATCATGGAGGCGATCGCGGTCGGGCTCCGGTGATCTCCGGCCGTATCGGGCGCTCGGTAAGTTCTCGACGACCCGGAGCACGGCAGCTTCTGGCGACGACGACGCCGAGACGGTACGCGGATCCTCATTCGACTGATCGAGTCTCGCGACAGACGTGCAGGGCGTACAGCTAGAAAAGAGTTTCGGCGCGACTACGACGCTGACGTTCTGGCGCAGCGACGCTGAACTTGCTGGAGCCGCCGCAGGTGACCCGCTGAGCCGGATAGGGGACTCCGCCCAGCAGACAGGCTGTAGCGTACTTCTGTATCTCCGCGCTTGCCGTCGAATCCACCACCGTCCTTTCTGGACCGCCATATAAAGGCACATCGCGAAGCCCCAATTTCTCGCGAGCTTCCAGCGTGCGATAAAGCGGCAGTCGCTTCATCTCGGCCAGCAGTCGACCGCGAGCTTCGAGCAGCTCCTCGATGTCGCGTTCTTCCTCTGCGCGCCTGCGCCCAGGAGTCGCCGAGCGAGCGGTGCGTCGCAGCCCGCCGCGGTCGTAGACTCGGCCCGCTGCCCACAGCGCCTCCCGGCTCAGTTGCCGGTGCACCGATGCCGAGAGGTGGTCCCTGCTCGCCACCCTGTCCCCGTAGCGTTCCAGGACCACCTCATGACCATGCGCCGGTCACGAAGGTCCATGAGGACTCACGGTGCCGCTCATGTTCGCCTGGTGGACGCGGTAGTACGCCTGGTCGACTCCGCGGAGGAAGCCGACGTCGGCGTGCGCTGCCAGCCGCATGTACATCTCCATGTCGGCGGCACGCGGAAGGGCCGGGTCGTACCCACCCACACGCTTCTGCAAGAAGTACGGACATGCTATCTCCGGTGAGTTGATGGGGTTCTCCGCCTGTCGGAAGCAGCGCTCGATCCACCCCTGGCCCTACCACGCCGACCAGCCGCGCACCCGGGTACGCGCAGGTGGAAGCGGTTCCCGTCGGTGACCCATGTGGCATGGCCGTACACAAAGCCCAGCTCAGGATGAGCATCTAGCAGGTCCGCGGCGCGTCTTAATGCTCCCGGCGTGGCGCGGTCGTCGGCCGACATGAGGAGGCAGTACTCGCCGTCCGCCCAGTCGAGCAGACCTTCGTTGAAGGTTGCGATGTTGCCCTTGTTCATCTCGTGGACGATGACCTAGACGCGAGAGTCTCGTGCTGCGATCTCTCGAGCGACGGCGGCGCTCGCGTCGGGAGATGCATCGTCGATGATGAGCACCGGACGTCCACTCCCTCTTGATCCTCGAGTACGCTGCGACCGCCTCCTCGAGGAAGTGCGCGTCTTGTAGCAGGGGATGATGACGCTGACCGAGCTCATCGACGCTCCCTCTCCGGGCCGGACGGACGAGGTACCCGGCCCGATTCCCCTGAGGGGGAGCGTGTTGGATTCGCGGGCAACATCTGTCTCAGCCCCAGATGTCACGGTGGACGTTGAAGACCACCCGCGACCCGTAGGGGTCGACCTTGATGGGACTCGGCCATGTCCGCGAGAGCCTCGCGCACGGCGGACTGATTCTCGATAGGGGACACGACGAGCACGAAGCCGCCGCCTCCTGCCCCTGTGATCTTTGCGCCCGTAGCCCGGCAGCCAACGCCTTGTCGACAGCATCGTCGAGCCGCGGAGTCGATACCCCCGAGGCGAGCATGCGCTTGGCGTCCCAGCTCTTCGCCAACGCGACACCGACGGCCCGGGTTTCACCGGCATGCAGCCCGGCAGCTCCTCCCCGGCCAGGTCCCGCAGCAGGTGGAGTTGCTGCAGGTGTTCATCGATGTTCGCGCTCTGCTCCTTGAGGATGGCGTCCGCGATCCGGGTGATACCGGTGTAGAAGAGCATCAAGCTCCCCCTGCAGCTGTCGATGCGGTCGCGCCTCGAGTCTGATCCGCTCGACGTTCACTCGGTCCCCCGGGCCGAAGTGCATGTCGCAGATTCCGCCGAAAGCTGCGGCGTACTGGTCCTGCTTCCCGATCGGCTTGCCGCACCGGTCGAGCTCGATCGTGCAGGCCCGTTCGGCAAGCTCGGCGGCCGACACCTGCATCCCCTGGTAGGCAAACAAGGCATGCAAGAGTCCTACGGTCACCGCGGACGAAGAACCCAGCCCCGATCCGGCGGAAGGGATGTCCGCGAGGGTGGTGATCTCCACTCCTCTCCGGACTCCGGCCATGTGCATGGCCTCACGGACGAGGTCGTGGCGCACGTCCTCGACGCGGCCGACGATCTCCTTCTGCGAGTAGTTGAGGTAGATGTCGTCGTCGAAGCGCTGCTTGACGATTACGTACACGTACTTGTCTATCGCTGCGTTGAGGACGCGTCCTCCGTGCTCGCGGTAGTACGACGGGATGTCGGTTCCGCCGCCGACGAGGCCGATGCGAAGAGGGGTCTGCGTGATGATCACCTGGCCACACTGCCTTGCCACTCGAGTCGGGCGCGTTCCAGCGCCTCGTGGGTGCCGATGTCTGTGAAGTAGGCGTCGCCGATGCTCACCGCACGAGCCCGGCCCACCAGCCTCGGCAGGAGGTCATAGCCGATGTCACAGGGCGCCGGGGTCTCGATCAGGTCGAGCACGTCGGCGCGGAACGCGTAGATGCCCGCATTCGCAAGGTCGCTACGCGGAGTCGAAGGCTTCTCCTCGAATCCCGTGATGAGGCCGTCACTCACCGCCAGGATACCGCAGCGAGTTGGATCCGGCGCCCGGAATACCGTGATGGTGGCTATGGTGTCCTCCCTTCGATGCGCTTCGATCAGCTCGCGGAGGTCGAAGTCCGTGAGGTTGTCGGCGTTGACGGCGAGGCATCTCGTCCTCCTCGAAGAGGTGCCGGTTCGCCAACAGGGTGCCCGCGCTGCCCAGGAGTTCGGGCTCGTGGACCGTCCGCACCCACGGTGGCCCGCCGTCACGCAGGGCGAGGTGTGCCTCAACCCGATCGGGAAGGTGGTGCGTGTTGACCAGCACCTGCTCCACGCCCGCCGCGGCAAACGCGTCCAACCAGACGTCGAGCAGCGTCCTCCCGCCCAACTCGACCAGGCACTTGGGAACGGTGTCGGTCAGAGGCCTGAGTCGCGTGCCGAGTCCGGCTGCCAGGAGAACCGCCTTCATCGTCTTAGAACACCTGTGCCCCGACGGCGTCGGCGGACATGCGAGACTGGCGAACGTACTGAGCAAGCAAATGCATGCAGGCCTGGTGGGCATCCTCCACTACTCCATAGTTGCTGGAACCGACGTGGATGGACACGGTCGCGAGTTCCCTCGCCGGCAGTCCTTCGAAGCCGGTGAGCGCGATGGTCTGCAGGTCGTGGGCGGTGGCCCACTCGAGAGCCCGGACGATGTTCGGTGAGCGGCCCGACGAGGAGATCACCACGAGCACGTCGTCGGGACGCGCCTGGGACTGCAGCTGAAACTCGAACACCGACTCGTAGCCGATGTCGTTCGCGACGGCACTCAACAGCTCGACGTTGGCGCTGAGGCTCACGACTCGCGTGTGCAGTTCGGTGCCCGTTCGAACGCCTTTCACGTGGTCGCACTGCAGGTGGTTGGCAATCGACGCCGAGCCTCCGTTCCCGCATGCGAAGACGACCGAGTCGCGGTCGTAGGCGGCATTGAGCACCTTGGACGCGCGATCGACCTCGCCGAGGTCGACGGTGGCTAGGGCACGGGAGATCTCGTCTGCGTAGTGCCGGGCGAAGAGCTCGGCGGAGTCGTAACGCTGCGCAGGGAAGCGCACGGTCGGCACCGGCGTCGGCGACGACCGCGTGGGAGCGCCGCGGTGGTGGCGCAGGATGATGCGCACCGCGGCGGCGAGATTCGAGACCGACTCGACCTCGGCGTCGTTGCTGGGGCTGCCCACGAGCAGCGGGCGGGCACCGACCCTATGGGCGAGCTCGATGTCTGCTTCGCTGTCTCCCACTACCCAGGAGGTGGAGAGGTCGAGGCTGAGCGCTTGTGCTGCGGCGACCGCCATGCCCGGGTTCGGCTTCCGGTCGGCACTGGTCCGGGCGAACGCATCGACTAGGCCGTCGGGGTGGTAGGGGCAGAACAGCCACTTGTCGACGTGGGCCCCACCTCTGGCCAACTCCCGAACGATGTGCGCGTGCACGGCGCCGACGTCCTCGAGTCCGTAGTAGCCACGTGCGACGCCAGCCTGGTTCGTGACCACTGCCACAGGAATGCCGGCGTTGTTCAGCGCTGCTATCGCCTCGATGGAACCGTCGATGAACTGGACCCGTTCGACCGACCCGACGTAGCCACTGTCCACGATGATCGTGCCGTCCCTGTCAAGCAGAACACCCGATCTGCTCATGACCTCACCCCGCTCGAATATTCTGAACTCTGCTCATGTGTCATGCCGGGTCCCCGGCGCCTGAATGGGAGTCGTGCCGGCCGCCTAGTCGGCGACGATGGACGTCGGATGCGCCGAAGCCCACGGCGGCATGGGCACCGGTGCCCGGCGATCTCCTCGACCCGCGGACCAGCAGCGCCGCAGCCACGGCCAGGTCGAAGGTTGAGGTTGCGGCCCTCCCAGGCCCGGTCTCGGTGATGGAGGCGACCACGCAGTAGACGACGAGGAAGAGCGAGACCGCGCGGTGCGGTCCAGGCTCGTGCGTGGCCACCATCAGCAGACAGCATGCTCGCCAGATCACGACGCCACCATGCCTTGTCGACGTACATGCCCAGCCACTACTGTCATGGCACCCGTCGACGACTTTCGACACCCCGTCGACAGCCCTCGACGCCGGGCGCGGCCGTCCAGTCTGCGTCCACACCCTTGCGTCCTACGCTGGCCTCTCTGCGCTTGCCGCCAGCCCAGCCTGAGCCCGAGGCAAGCCGTTCCGCTCCCGCGTGGCCAGGCTCCGCCGGACGCGCCGCGCGCGTCCTCCGACGAGCCAACGGCCCCGATAGCCCGAGAGCGGCGGCGACTCGTCCTTGTGTGGTAGCGGCCATGACGCACCGCGACGTGGTTCGCCAGGCGTGCGGCTGATGACGACGCAGATCCACAGCACGACTCGGCCGAAGAGGACACGCAGATGGCGACCTCGGTGGCCAGATCGCCAGAGCACGCTCGCCAAGCGTCTCGACGAAAGGCAAGTCCAGGCGCGAGCGCCGCGCCAACGATGACCACACTCAGGCGGTCCAGAGCAGTCGCGGTGACAGCGAGAGGATCATGTCGTTTCTCCCCCACCACGCGTCAGCAGCCAGAGCACCAGGATGAAGAGCAGCAAGCGGAGAGCCCGGTAGGTCGATCCGAACGCGAACTCATGTGAATGCTGACCATAAGGGCCACCACTCCGAGACCAGCATGCAGGACGAGGGAGACGTCCGGACGCAGTAGAACCGGCCGATCGAGCGCCAGCGCAAGCAGCACCGCGAGCACCAACCACCCCTGTGCGGCCGACCTTCCGGCGAGATCCGGAAGCGGGACCTGCAGGCCGACTCCTGCGCCGAAATCCAGCGCGCTAACGAACGCAGCGACCGCGAGGAGCAACGGGGGCACACTCGACTGGCCCCGCGCCATCGAGGTGCGCCGACTGGCGACAGGCAGGAAGGACTCCGACACCACGTTCATCCCGAGATCCGTCCCTGGAGTCGCCTCTCCGCATCCGCCGTGGGCAGACCCAGCGTCTCGTCGGTGCGGTCAGCATTGATCATCAGCGCGTACGGCAGACCAAGCCCGGCAGCGCGGATCAACTCTCTCGTCGTGCGGAGACGCTCGGCGCTGGATCGGCCGGCGGTGACGAGGACGACCGTCTCGTCCACCCAGGAGGCGAGGTGCTCGAGACCCACGGCGGGATCGACCTCGACGAGGGCGAGCACGACGTCGGCTCGTTTCCACGCATCGCCCCATGGCTCGTTCTCCGGCAGCTCCGTGCGAGGGCCGGGCATGGTGGCGGTGGGGCCCTGCACGAGGGATGGCAGCCGGTCAGGACGGTGGACGACCAGACGGCGTCGGCTCGTTCCGGATTCAGACTCGACCTTGGTGTCGGTCAGCGTCGCGGCGAGACCTCCGGTAGTCGTCAGGTCGAGGACGAAGACGGCGAGATCCGCCGTGCTGAGCCGAGCTACGAGTTCTTCCATGACCAGGCGTCCAGCCTCCCGGTTGTCGACGCAGGCTAGCGCCAGCCGAGCCGGTCCGGACTTGCCTGCCCTCGACCCGTGCGTGACCTGCTGCTCTACCGCGTCGACGAGAAGGCGCAGAGCGTCAGTCGGGTTCTGCTTGTGACGGAAGGTCGGCCAGGAGCGTCGCGGTCGCAGTGGGCCGACGCCGACGCGGACCGGGGCGTCGAGCGCCAACGCGACCTCCTCTCGCAGGCGGAGCCGATTCGACAGCAGTGCGGAGGTCAGCACGAGGCCGATCCCGAGTGCGCTGGCGCCGATGAGACCAGAGGCCATCGCGAGAATGAGCGGCTTCAGTGGGGAAGGTCGCGGTTTGCCGGCCGCCGGATCGAGCACATAGCTGGCCTCGATGACCGATTCGGCCTTGAGAGACGCGTCCCGGATGGAGCGCTGCGCGCTCGCGATCTCGGTGCGGATCTCTGCTTGCCTGGCCACGAGCGCAGAAGCCTGATTCCCGTTGCCAAGGCCGTCTCTCCTGAGCTCGTTGTACTGCCTCCTCAGGGCCTGGGACCGGGCGCGCAGCGATGCGATGCGGTCTTGGTAGCCGCTGGTAAGCGCGTCCAGTTGCGACCTCATCTGAGACGTCCGGAAGGCCAGGTAGGCATCACCGAACGCACGGGCCCTCTCGACTGCGGCCCGCTCGCCAGGTCCAGTCACCTCGAGGACGAGCACCTCGGTGCTCTCCGGCAGGCTGACCACCGACTGCTGGAACGCTTCGGGTGTCATGTCCAGGTCGAGCTCCTCGACGACTTCTGCCGCCAGCGTCCGGGTGCGCAACAGGCTGACGTCGGTCGCCATCGCCTGCTGCCGGTCGACGGCCGGGTCGTGTGCGAGGAGCAGCGTGACGGTTCCGACACTCGCGGGAGGCGAGGCGAGCGTCCATGCCAGCCCGAGGAGCATCCCGACGCAGCCCAGGCCCACCCACACTCGCCACCGTCTCTTGAGCGCGGTGAGGAGGAAGTGGAGGGTCACGAGCGCTGGACTGGTTGGGGTGGCTACCGGTGCTTCCTCTTCAAGCTCGTCGGTCTGCCAGGAAGGCGCGCTCATGCTTGCCTCCTCGGTCCGCTCGAGCGGTCTCGTGGTGATGGCGACTTCGGCCTGCCCGTCAGCCGCGTCGGCAGCGGGATCTGGCGCACCCGGTCGGGCTGGAGGAGCCGACCGGATGTCCGGTCGAGATTGTCAGGGTCGGTGACGACGACCCCATGGATCCGCTTGCCGGCATCGTCGACGGCCATCGCGAGGCGCGCCAGCTCCTCGGCGGACGCCGATCCTGAGGACAACGCGAGGAGGACCATGGAGTCAGCCGGTACGTCGACAAGATCCGGCTCCTCTCGGTCCAGCACGGCGAGTACGACGGTCAGGTCGACGTCTTCTGTGGCAAGCGGTCTGATGTCCACGGTGAGGCCGGGCCGCCCTTCTCCTTCCTCCCCCATGTTCGAACAGGCGGCCCACAATGCCGCGGCTGTTTCATGTCGTTGGGCGGCCGCCACATGGGTCCGCAGCCCGGCTGTCACCGCGTAGGCGGCGAGCTGGGGGCCGGTGGCCAAGCCGCGGAGGTCGTCGGACAATGTCACCACGGTGATCGAGGAGGGATGGGCGGCCCTGCCCCGTCCTCGTTGAGAGCCGGCTCCTGCAGGAGTCTCCGCCTGAGCCAGCTGCCGCAGAGCCCGCCGCCACGTCCACGCTTCGACGGAGCTGGGGGAGTGGTCGCGCAGCAGGGCGACCCAGCTGGCCACCGTGTCCCGCGCAGCAGTGTGCACCGATGCCACGACCGGGCTACCGACGGCGTCCGCGATGTCGTCGCGGAAGATCAGTCGCCGGTACCGTCGGACCGTGAGCGCCACGAAGCCCGCGGCCAGGGCGAGGGCGAGAAGCGAGCCCGACAGCCGTGGCGAGGACGGACCGAGTCACCAGCCCCGCACGCTTGGCCGGCGAGGGTTCCTGGATGATGCTGGCCCCACCGCTCGGCTGGGCCGCCTCGCTCTGGCTTTGCAGGTCGTTGATCTCGAGGACGAGACTTCCCCTCCTCGCGGTCAACCTCGCCAACGCGGTGGCCTCGGCCCTTCCTTCGGGTGTGCCCGGGTCGACGCTTAGCTGCCGGGCCGTGGTCGCCTCGATCTGCTCCTCAACCTGCTCCAGGGTCGCCTGCAGCTCCTTCTCGCGAGCGGTCATCAGCGCCCTGCGCATGTCGTCCAACGAGTTCCCCGAACCATTCATACGCGCCACGTGGGCGGTCGCCACGGCTCCCGAGATCTCCTCGGCCCGTTGCGGATCCTCGGCGTGTCCCTCGATTCCGAGGACGAGGGTCGTCTCAGGCACCACCTCGACGTGCCGCGCAAGGTCCTCGATCGACATCCTGGGATCCAGACTCCGTCCTGCCGGCCCCAGGACCGAGTCGCTCATCGCGATCCTGACGTCGGTCTTCACCAGTTCGGCCATCTGGTCCGGGTCGGCCACCCTGGACGGCAGGAGGACCAGGCTCGAGCTGACATACGTCGGCGGCCACAGGAACACCGACCCGATGCCGAGAAGGGCACCGAGAAGCGAAGCGGCAAGCAGCATGCGACGGTGCCGGTGCAGGCCGGACAGCGTGGTCTGCAGGTCCAGTGCACGCTCAGCCACGGTTCCCCTCCCTCGGGAACTCGAGGCTTGTGATGAGTTCGAGTGCTGACGTCAACACGCCGGAGCCGATCAAGGTGGCGCTCTCCGTCCGGCTACCGAACCGAGGCGAGTACCACCCAAGCGGCGGCTCGGTCTCACCCCGGTGAACGGTCCAGCGGAGGGCTTCGGGAAGCCGGATGGTTGCGGCGACACGTCCTTTCTCGCCCGGCCAGCTCAGCACCGCCGTGCTCCGAGTCAGCTCGACCTCGACCTCGGGGCCCAGATGGAAAGCGAGCCTCACCGTGTGGGGTCCTCCGCTAGTCACGCGGTCGGCGATCGTGAGCGCGCGATCCACCGGGTCGAGGGTGACGGTCCGCTCATGACGGAGTGCGGGATCGAGCCTGGCATAGCCCGTGTGGTGCGCAGTCCAAGTCTGGACCCGGTGCTCGGGGATGTCCGCGCGCGTCACCGCCGCTCCTGCCTGGGTGCTCCAGAGGAACGGCCCGCCTTCCACGGACTGGTTGGCGCCGTCGATCTCGACCGTGTTGTGGGCCAGGGTCGACCGGAAGTAGCTGCGCCACTCCGGCTCGCCGTGGTAGCAGTACGTGCCAGGGTCGGCCAGCACCTCCACGCCGTCGTACCGGACCTCCACCGACAGCGCGTCCGCATGCGCGTGGGCGGCGATGGCGAGGAACCCATGTGGCCCGCCGTCACACCGACACCAGATCTCCGGACCGTCCTCGGGTGAGCTGCGGAGCAGGTAGACACCGGCGTCCGAGAAGACCCGAGGAGCGCGCTGCGGTCGCGCGGTCACGGCAGGAGGGGTCGGCAGCAGGGCCGCTGCCACTGCGCCCGCCACCGTTTCGTGTGGAGTCGGCCACCAGTCAAGGCGGCCGACAAGTGCGGAGCCGAGGCCGAGGAGCTGAGCCCACGGGTCGACGCTCCGGGTCGTCGAGGACGAGCGCCCGGCCCTCGTCCCCGTCGCCCTGTCGAGGCGGCCGTCCTGCGACGTCGACCATGGCCGCCGCCGCGTCGAGTGACGCCGCGAGCAGATCCCACGTGCCCCGGTCGAGGGGGCGCCCGGCTGCGGCGGCCTCCGTGGCCGCGACGAGGCCGAGTTCGGTGACGAAGCGGTGGTAGTCGGTCGCGAGCTCGCGGTTCACGCCGCTGTCGAAGGTGTTGGCCCGCAGCTCCCGCTCCAGCTGCTCGGTCGCGTTGCGGCGCCAGGCGTCACTTTCGGAGAACCAGGGGAAGGCGCACGCCGCGACGAGGCGACCGGACGCCTCGGCGACCACGTGGTTGTTGGCCGAGGAACCACGGCTGCGGAACGCGGCAAGGTACCTCTGGTGCCACCAGATCTGGGCAAGGGCCTCGGGATTGCCGTCGAACAGCGCCTCCACCTTCGGCCACTCGTGCAGCAGCCGGCGAACCCACGCCCAGCTCACCAGGCGGATTCCGAGCTCGATGCCGCTGGTCCAGTGCACGCCGGAGAGGAAGGGGTTCTCGGCCCACCATGACCGGAGCTGGTCGGCGACGACGTCTGCGTAGGCTTCGTTGCCGGTCAGCCACCAGGCGCTCGCCAGGACAGTCAGGTGATGGTGCCGTGACAGCTCCCACACGGACTTCACGTTGCCCGTGGTGTTCTCGTCGCGGTGGTCGATCCGGAAGGCCAGGGTCTGCTGGGGAGCGCGTCGCCCGGTCACTGGGTCGAGGAACCAGTCCGGCTCCGCGATGTCCGGGCGCCTCGTGCCGAGCAGCTCCCACTCGCCTGCGAGGATCCGGTCGGCCGCCGCGACGACCCCTGCAGCAGCACTCGCGGGGACGTGCTCGATCGATCCGGCGGGCAGCGGCGTGGGAAACCGGCGATCGTCGAGCAGTCCCGGCGGCGGTACGACGCTCGCGCCCAAAGGCATCTGATGCCGTGTCCATGCCGTTCGTCGGACCACGTCCACACCACGCCCGGCCATCTCCGCCGGCGACATCCGGCGCAGACGACGCGCGTACCAACCCAGGCTGCTGCTCACAGCGGGACCGCCCTCCCGGTCTGCACGCTCGTCTCCGTGGCGATCGTTGCCCGGGTCGTCGCGACCAGCGACTCGAGCGCGATCGGCATGGGACCTCCGCTCCGGACGGCGGCGAGGAAGGCCGTGATCTCGGCGCGTTGCCCCTTGTCCTTTCCGACGAGTGAGCGCTTGGCGTCCTTGCCCTTAGGCGTCCAGATCGCCGCCTGCGCGAAGTTGTCCAGGCGCGCGCTTCGGCCGCCCCCCGACACGTCGAAGGTCTCCTTCGGGAAGCGGGCCTCACCGCTGGTGGTGTAGGTGATCGTCCCGAGAGTGCCGTCCACGAAGGTCAGCGACACCTGGAGGTCGCCCCCGTCCTTCGTGTGCAGCGCGTGCACCGACGCCGGTGCACAGCCGACCAAGGCCGAGACCGTGTCGATGAAGTGCCCGCCCTCTCCGAGGAACCTGGACCCCTCGAGGTCTGCGTTGAGGTACCAGCTTCCCGGGTCGAGCCGCCCTGCGTTCACGAGGTAGCGGGCCACGACCGGTCCGTCGACGCTGCCGAAACCGCGCTGCAGGAAGGTGAACAGCGGCGCGAAGCGTCGGTTGAAGCCGACCATCAGCCGGTCGTTGCCGGTGCGCTCAACCGTCTCGAGCACCTTGTCCACCTGCTCTTCGGTGAGCGCGAGCGGCTTCTCGACGAACACTGCCTTGCCTCGCTCCAGCGCCCTGCAGGCGAAGTCCGCGTGCGAGTGGTGACGCGTGACCACGAAGACCGCGTCGATGGACTCGTCGTCCAGGACGACATCCGGGTCCGTCGTCGCCGCCTGGAATCCAAACTTCTGCTGCGCGTTGACTGCAGAGAGCGAGCGGGTGGTCGCGACCGAGGCAAGGACGGCAGTGGGATTCTTCGCGAGGTGCGGCAGCAGCATCGAGATGGCGTAGTTGCCGGCGCCGACGAAACCGAGGCGCACGGTGTCGCCTGAGGCACGGGGCCGTCCACCTGGGAGGACGGGCGTCGACGCGCGAACGGTGCGCTGCTGCGGCCGCGTCTCGCCGATATCCCCGTCTTCCCGCTCGGGGTACTCAAGCAGGAAGCCGACGCCCTGCAGAGCCCCAGTGCGCAGCCGCTCGTAGACCGACGTGGCCTCTGCGATCGGGTAGATGCCGGAGACGAGGTCGGTCACGTCGAGGAGGTCCCGGGCGATGAGATCCAGGAAGCACCCGAGGTTGCGGCGTTCGGTCCAGCGGACGTAGCCGGCGGGGTAGTCGACGCCGTCGAGCTCGTAGCGGTCGTCGTACCGTCCTGGCCCGTACGACCGGGAGAACCGTACGTCGAGCTCCTTCTCGTAGTAGTCGTTCCACGGAAGGTCCAGGCGCGTCTTGCCGATGTCGACGACCCTGGCCCGGTCTCTCGACAACCGGGCCGCCAGCTCCACCGGACCGTTCGAGCTGCCCCCCGCGGCCAGGAACACATGGTCTGCGCCCAGGCCGCCTGTGGCACCGGACAGGGTCCTCTCGACGTGGGCCACGCCCTCCGCGTCCGGGCCGGCGCAGACCAGAGCCCCGGCCTTCTCAGCCATCCGGCAGCGGTCCGCCACCGTGTCGACGCCCACCACCCGGACCCCAGCCGCGGCCAGGAGGCGGACCGTCAGCTGGCCGATGAGGCCCAGGCCGATCACGCACGCGGTCTCGCCCAGTTGCACCTCGCCCCGGCGCACCCCCTGCATCGCGATGGCACCGACCGTGGCGAACGCCGCGTGCTCTGCGGCCACCCCGGCCGGCACGGGGACGCAGAGGTTGGTGGGAACCCAGTTTACCTCGGCGTGCAGCGCGAACTCGTTGCCTGCTGCGGCGACCACGTCGCCGACAGAGAACTCCTCGGCTCCCTCGCCGACGTCGACAACCACTCCGCACAGCGAGTACCCGAGGGGCGTGTAGCTGTCGAGCCGGTTCATGGCCTTCTGGTACGTCGCCACGGGTCCCTGCTGGGACACGGAGTCGACCAGCTTGCGGACCTGATCCGGACGCGCGCGAGCCTTGCCGAGCAGGGACATGCGCGCTTCGGTGACCTTCATGATCTCTGTGCCGGTCGAGATCAGGGAATACATCGACCGCACCAGGACGCCGCCGGGTTTGCAGGCAGGCTCGGGCACGTCGAGCACCACGAGCTCGCCGGACCGGTAGTTCTGCGCCACCTGCTTCATGATCGTTCCTCCCTGTGGTCGGGCCTCGACACTCATCGGGTTCCGACGCCTGCGTTGCGCGCGTTCCGGTACCACAGCTCAAGGCTGAGCAGCTGCCAGATCTGCTTGGACTCGTCTCGCCTTCCTGAGCGCTGGTCCTCGACGAGCCGGACGAGGGGCTCGCGGCGCAGGAACCCGGTCGAGACGAGCTCACCGCGGACCAGTACGTCGTCGACCAGCTGGCGCAGGTCGTTCGTCACCCAGGCGCGGAGCGGTGCTCCGAACGACGCTTTCGGGCGGTCGATGATCTCGTCGGGAAGCCACTGTCGGGCGGCGTCCTTCAGGGCCGCCTTCTGCACCCGCCCACGAATCTTCTCCTCGCCCGGCAGGGCGAATGCAGCGGTGAAGACGAACGGGTCGACGAACGGCACCCGGACCTCGGTGGACGCCGCCATGCTCGCGCGGTCGGTGTAGGTGAGGTTGAGTCCCTCCATGAACATGCGCGTGTCTGCCAGGCACATCCGGCTCACCGCATCCGGCAGCTCGTTGTCCTCGTAGACCACCCTGTGCGCTGCCACCACGTCGTCGACAGCCGGCCGCAGGGCGGGATCGACGAGAGCAGCGAGCTCGTCCACGTCGTAGAGGGTGTAGCTCCGGCGGAAAGCCTCCTCCTCAGGAAGCTCCGCGAACGTGAGGAACCGCTTCGCCCAGCGCACTGAGCGAAGGCCGCGGCCGGCGGTCGCGACCGGCAACCGGTCCACGAGCGGGGCGACGACCCGGGAACGCAGCGCGGCCGGCATCCGTCGGTAGCTCGCCGTGAGCGTGAGGGCCAAGTGCTTGCGGTAGCCACCGAAGAGCTCGTCGGCACCCATCCCGGACAGCAGCACCTTCACCCCCGCCTCGCGCGCCGCCTCGCACATCAGCAGGGTGTTGATCGCTGCGGGATCGCCAACCGGCTCGTCGAGGATGTCGACCATGCGGGGCAGCAGATCGACGACATCGGGGTTGATCTCGATCTCGTGCAGCCGAATGCCGAGGTGCCGCGCCAGCTTGCGGGCGTAGAACGCGTCATCCGGCATGGCCTCGAGGCGCTGGTCCTGGTCGCGGAAGGCGATGGTGTAGGCCTCGATCGACGGGTCGGACCGGTGCGCAAGCGCAGTGATGATGCTGGAGTCCAGACCGCCGCTGAGGAAGGACGCCACCGGCACGTCGGAGACCAGATGGGCTTCCACCGAGGAGGTGATGCACGCGTTCAGGTCGACCTGTGGGCCCGCAGCGGCCCGCGAGGCCTCCTCGGCAGGGCGCCAGTAGGTTCCTGACACTGTGGATCCGTCCGACCGGTACTCCGCCCACGAACCCGCGGGTAGCTTGCGCACCTCCCGTAGAGCGTCATACGTGGGAGGAAGCCAGTAGAAGAGCGCGGAGGCCACCATCCCGGCCGGATCGACGGTGAGCTCGGAGCCTAGGGCCGCCACGATGGCCTTCAACTCGGAGGCGAACACGACGCCGTCGCCCCGGCGCATGGTGTAGAGCGGCTTGATGCCGAAGCGGTCACGGGCCAAGGTGAGGCTGCGCTTCGCGGTGTCGTAGACGGCGATGGCGAACATGCCCCGGAACCGTTCGAGTGCGCTGACGCCCCACGCCCGCCAGGCCTCGAGCACGACTTCGGTGTCGGAGCTGGAAACAAACGAGACCCCTCTGGCCTCGAGGTCCCGACGCAGCTCCCGGTAATTGTAGAGCTCGCCGTTATAGATCAGTGAAAGCCCATCCTTGCTCAGCGGCTGGTCAGCCGCAGAGGACAGGTCGATGATCGACAGCCGCCGGTGCGCGAGGAACACAGCGGTGCTGGGATCCACGACCTCCAACACCCCGCCCGCGTCCGGGCCGCGGTGGGTCAGGTGCTCCACCATCGTCGTCGCGATTACCTTGCCGTCCGGCTGCTGGAATGCCCCCGCGATGCCACACATTCGTCAGGCCTTTCCGTGCGGGATGTCGGATCCCGCCGGTTCGACAGGTGACGCCGATGCGGGCACCGGTGCATCGTCCACCAGCTCCTCGAAGACGGCCAGGTAGGCCTTCTGCTGGTGGGCCCAGGCGAGCTTGTGCTCGATCCGTTCGCGGCCGCGTCGGCCCATCTCGGACCGGCGATCCGGGTCGTCGACCAGATCGACGATGGCGCGGGCGAAGCTGTCGACGTCGTTGGGGCTGGCGTAGACGGCTGCCGAGTCCCCCGAGACCCGGGTTTCCTGCAGGTCGAAGGCGACGACCGGAAGCCCGAACGACATATACTCCATGGTCTTGTTCATCGTGGAAACGTCGTTGAGCGGGTTCTTCGGGTCGGGGCAGAGTCCGACGTCGGCCGTCGAGAGGACCTGCGCCACCGTGTCGTCGGGCACGCGGCCGGTGAACTCGACGTAGTCGCGCAACCCGAGCGCGTCCCGCTGTGCTACCAGGTCGTCGAAGCAGTCTCCCGAGCCCATCAGTGTGAATGAGATGTCTCGCCGTCCCATCCGGTTGACGATGACATCGGCAGCCGCAAGTGCGATGTCGACGCCGTCCTGAGGCCCCATCACCCCGAGGTAGGCGACGAGGTGGTCCCGCCCCCGGCGCAGTGTGGTCACGGGAGGCACCGGGCTCATGCGGTCCGGGTCGGGCCCGGTCCGCACCACGGTGACGTGCTCGTGGCGCTTCCCGCCCCGCACCATGGCGATCCTCGCGTAGGACTCGTTGGTCGAGGTCACCCGATCGGCCGCGCGGAACGTGGCCCACTCGAGAAGGAGCAGCCCGCGGTGTAGGAGGGCGGGGCCCCCAGGAAACCTGGACTCGAAGAGCTCGGGGGACAGGTCGTGGTGGTCGAACACGAACCGGGATCCGTCCCTGAAGCGCAACCAGCGAGCCAGGGGCCAGAAGATGTCGGGTGGGTTGCATGCCTGAACGACATCGAAGGCGCCCCGCCGCCGCGCCGTCAAGGACAGTCGCGCCGTGGCAAGGAAGGAGTACGCGTACTCCAACACGAAGCCGACCTTCGCGCCCCCAGGGGCGTACGGAGGATAGGTGTGGATCGCCACGTCTTCGATCACCTGGAACGGACGCGAGTCTCTTCCGCGAGGGCACACCACGGTGACGTCGAAGCCGGCGTCAGTAAGGGTCCGGCACTCCAGCCAGACCCTCCGGTCGAAGGGAACGGGCAGATTCTGGACGATGATGAGAATCCGCGGTCGACTGCTCGACGGCGCGGCGTTCCGGACGTGGGTCACCATGCGATCCCCTCGTATCCGGACAGCTGCTCGACCTCTGCCCCGAGGTGGCCGTGCAAATCGATGACCCGCTTGGGCGTTGCCGTCCTCAGTGCGTCGAGGATGGTCGGCTCGGCCGAGGTCACCACCGCAACGTCGGCTGCGGCCAAGGCCTGCTGCGGTGTGCGCGCCAGCAGCCGGTTGAGGTGAGGAAGCTTGCCCTCGATGTACCGCCGGTTGGCGCCGACCAGCCGGTCGGGATGGATGAGCGGGTCGTAGATGTGAACGTCGTAGCCCTTGCCGATCAGCCGCTCTGCGAGCTCGACGTTGGGGCTCTCACGCAGGTCGTCGGTGTCCATCTTGAAGCTGAGCCCCAAGATCGCCACTCGCCGGTCGCCGCCCTCGAGGATCCTGTCCACGACACCGCGCACGACGAGCTCGTTGGTGAGTGTCGCGCCGTTCAGCAAGGGCAAGTCCACTCCACTGCTGCGGGCCATGTACTCCAGCGCACGGAGGTCCTTGGGTAGACAAGAGCCCCCGAAGGCGAACCCCGGACGGAGGTAGGTGGGCGCGATGTTGAGCTTGTGGTCCTTGCAGAAGACCCGCATCACTTCGCGTGCGTCGACGCCACGGGAGCGCAGCACGCGTCCCATCTCGTTCGCAAAGGAGATCTTGGTCGCGTGGAAGGCATTGCAGGCATACTTCAGCGCCTCAGCGGTCTCGACGCCCACCTGGTGGATCTCCTGGCCGAGAAAGCCGAAGAGCTCGTCCAGGGCTTCTCGGGTCCGGTTGTCCGTCGCGCCGACGACGACGAGGGGCGGTGCGAAGAAGTCCTCGACGCCGGACCCTTCGCGTAGGAATTCGGGGCACATCCCGGTTCCGACGGACCAGCCGGCCGGCGGGTCGCGGAACATCGGGGCCACCGTGCGCGCGCCTGTGCCCGGGGGGACTGTGCTCCGGATGACCACGGAGTGGAAGCCGGTGTCCGGCGGGTTGCACTGCTCCATCGCGGAGCGAAGGTCTGCCAGCGCCCGTTCGATGGCAGTGAGGTCGGTGTCTCCGTTGCTTGCCGAGGGCGTGCCCACACAGATGAGCGAGATGTCTGCTCGGTCAAGCGCCCCCCTGGCATCCTCGGTGGCGACCAGCGTGCCTGCGGACACAGCATCGGCGAGCAGAGCATCAATTCCCGGTTCCATCACCGGGCTGTGCCCCGCTTGAATGGTCTGCACCTTCAACGGGTCCACATCGACCCCGACGACCCGGTGCCCGCGCGACGCGAGCCCGACCGTGGTGACGGTGCCTACGTAGCCCAGCCCGAACACGGAAACTCTCATGGGGATTCCTCTCCCGAAAGACCTTCGGCGACATGACTCATGACGACGCCCCGCCTTCCTCGACCTCCGCGGGGCGGGCGCAAGCACATCCACGAGCTGAGGGGATCTCAGCCATGGCGCGTGCCTGTGTTGAGCGCTTGCGTCAGTTGCTCGCTCACGTACTTCTGCTGCTCGATGGTGATGTGCGGGTAGAGCGGGAGGGAGAGGATCTCCTTCGCCGCCACCTCCGTGACCGGGTGGCTGCCGGGGCCCTGATCGAGGAAGGAATACGCGGGAGTCAGGTGCAGCGGCGTCGCGTAGTGGATGCCGGCGCCTATCCCAACCTGGTGCAGCGTGTCGAGAATGCGGTCGCGCTCAGTCACCCGCGCCACGTACAGGTGCCAGACGTGCTCATTGCCCTCGAGTGTCCTCGGCAGTCGGACGGCGCCGAGGTCGGCCAGGAGCTGGTGGTAGCGGGTGGCTGCATCTCGGCGCATCTCGTTCCATGCTCGGAGGCGCTTGAGCTTGGCCCGGAGCACGACGGCCTGGATTGTGTCCAGGCGAGAGTTCATCCCGACGACCTCGTGGAGATACTTCGCCCGACTGCCGTGCTCGGAGAGTAGTCGGACTCGCACCGCGAGATCGTCGTCGTTGGTCAGGACAGCACCGGCGTCGCCGGCCGCGCCCAGGTTCTTGCCCGGGTAGAAGCTCGTTGCCGCTATGCGGCCGAGCGACCCGCAGGCCCTGCCGTCCCTGAGGGCACCCTGTGACTGAGCGGCGTCCTCCAGGAGCGGAAGGTCATAGGCGTCGGCAACCTGCTGGAGGGCCTCCATGGGTGCCGCCTGGCCGAAGAGATGCACCGGGACGATCGCTTGGGTGCGGGATGTGATCGCCTTCTCGACCTGGGCGGGGTCGGTGAGGAGGTATTCGTCGTCGACGTCGACGAACACCGGGGTCGCGCCGATACGCGACACGGCCTCGGCGGTGGCGATGAACGTGTTGGCGGGGAGGATCACCTCGCCACGCGACGAAACGCCGAGCGCCCGCATCGCCAACTCAAGGGCGTCGGTGCCATTGGCGACGCCGATGCAGTGCCGGACGCCGAGGAAGGCGGCGTACTCCTCTTCGAACGCCGCAACGTGCGGACCTCCAACGAACGCCGTCGTGGCGAAGACCTCGTCCAGACCGGCCCGGACTTCTCTGTCGATCTCGGCCTGCTGGGCGGCCAGGTCCACCAACGGGACTCTCATGCGGGGACCCTCCTCACGGGGTGCGACAGGGGATGGGCCGGAACGCCGGTCCACGTCTCGGCCGCTGGGACGTCGCGGGTGACGACGGCGCCCATTCCGACAGCGGCTTCGGGACCCACCGTGAGCCGCTCGCGGACCGTGGCGTTCATCCCGAGGTACGCGGCCTCGCCGACGTGCACGCTTCCTCCGAGCGACACGCCCGCGGCGAGGGTGACGTAGTCCTCCAGGACGTCGTCATGGGTGAGCGTGCAGTTCGGCATGACGACGACATGGCTCCCGATGCCGACGTCGGCAGTGAGGACTGCGTTCGCGAGCAGCACGCTGCCCACGCCTACCCGGCACGAGCTGGGCAAGCTCACGGAAGGGTGGACGACCGTTGCATAGCGCTCGCCATCGACGCCGAGCGCGTCGAGCCTTTGGACGATCCGGCGCCTCGTGGCGCCCTTGCCCGCGCAGACCACGGCGGCGGCGTCGGCGTGGTCGTCGGCGAGCAGCCCCAGCCCGCCGAGCACCTCCAGCGCCCCGACCCGGGCGCCCCAGAGAGCGGGGTCGTCGTCGAGGCACCCACGGAGCTCGACCCCGGGCAACTGGTCCACGACCTCCGCGACCTCGCGGGAGAGGCCGCTCGCGGTGATCAGGATGAGGGGGGTGGCCATTCAGTCGCCACCCCGAAGCACTGCGATGACGCGGTCTTGCTGCTCCTCGGTCATCTGATGGAACAGCGGCAGGATCAGCGTGGTGTCGGTCAGGTGCTCGGTGACCGGCAGCTCGACGGGGACGTCGGCGTATGCCGGCTGCCGATGCGAGGCCATGATCCCGCGCCGCGCCGAGATCTGCGCGCTCGCCAGCGCATGCAAGAGCTCATCCCGGTCCAGCGGGTAGCTGTCCTCCACCTCCACCCAGAACGACTGGAAGTTGCATGTCCCCCAGGGAGGGTCGGCGACGGCTCGGAGCCCGCCGATGTCCTCGATCGCCTTCGTGTAGGTGGCCGCGAGCTCGCGGCGTCGGCGCACCACCTCGTCGAGCCGCTCGAGCTGCACGAGTCCGACCGCGGCCTGGAGGTCGGTCATCCGGTAGTTGTAGCCAACCTCGTCGTACACCTCCGGCGGCGCCACGAGGCTCTGATGCCGCTCGGCCGCCGAGACGCTCATCGCGTGCTCCCGCAGGCGCCGGGCCCGCTCGGCCCACTCCGCCCGGGACGTGGTGAGCATTCCGCCCTCGCCGGTGGTGAGGATCTTGCGGGGGTGGAAGGACCAGGCGGCGATCTCCGCGCCGGCACCCACGGGGCGTCCCCGGTAGGTCGATCCAGCACCGCAGGCAGCGTCCTCGACGACCACGATCCCGCGCGGATCGCACACCGCCCGGATCGCCTCAAGGTCGACCGGCACACCGCCCTGGTCCACGGCGACGACGGCCCGCGTTCGCTCGGTGAGCGCGGCGGAGACCGTGTCGGCGGTGAGGTTGCCGGTGACCGCGTCCACCTCGGCGAAGACGGGACGCGCGCCCACGTAGACCGCGGAGTTCGCGGTGGCGATGAACGAGAAGGACGGGACCACCACGTCGTCGCCGGCGTGGACACCCGCGACGACCAGTGCCAGGTGCAGTGCCGTCGTGCAGGACGTGGTGGCGACCGCGTGGGCGGCCTGCTGCCGTTGCGCGAAAGCCTGCTCGAAGGCGGCGACCCGAGGTCCCTGGGCGACCCACCCCGAGGCGATGACCTCCGCGACGGCAGCGGTCTCCTCCTCGCCCATCCACGGCTGCATGACGTTGATGCGGCTCATAGCCCTCCTGCCACAGCGCGACCGGCGGCGATCTCGTCGCGCAGCGGTCGCCACCAGGTGACGAGCTCCCGCAGCCCCTCCTCCACGCCGACCCGGGTCTGGAACCCCAGGTCCCGCCGAGCCGCGGAGGTGTCGGCCAACCGACGGGTCACGCTGTTCACCGCGCGGGCCGGACCGAACTCCACCTCGAGATCGGAACCCATGACCCGAAGCAGAGCCCGGGCTAGCTCGGTCAGGCTCGTCTCGGTGCCGCTGGCGACGTTGTAGACCCCTTCCACGACGTCGCTGCGCGCGGCCAGGACGTTCGCTCGGGCGATGTCCTCGGTGTAGGCGAAGTCCATCGTCTGTCGGCCGTCGCCGAAGATCAGCGGTGGCTTGCCGTCGGCGATGCGCTCCATCCAGCGCACCAGAACCTCGGTGTAGAAGCCGTGCACGTCCATGCGCGGCCCGTAGACGTTGAAGTAGCGCAGCATCACGTAGTCGAGGCCGGACATGGCCCGGAAGCTGCGGGCCATCCCCTCGTTGAAGGACTTGGCGGCGCCGTAGAAGGTGTCGTTGTTGTAGGGGTGGTGCCATTCTGGCGTGGGGAACTCCTCGGCCATCCCGTACACCGAGGCCGAAGAAGCCGCAACCAGCTTGTCCACCCGGTGCTCGGCAGCCGCCTCCATCACGTTGAAGGTGGCGTCGACCATCACCTCCAGCGCCAGCCGAGGCTCCTCCGCGCACTGGGTGATCCGGATCGCCGCCTGGTGGAAGACCAGGTCCTTGCCGCGCGAGAGGTCGTGAACCGTGTCCCGGTCCCGGACGTCGCCCTCCACCAGAGTCACCTTGCCGCTGGCCATCGCGTCGGCCAGGTTCGCCTTGCGGCCGCGGACCAGGTTGTCGAGGACGTCGATCTGGACGACGCCGGCCTCGAGGAGCTGGTCCACGAGAGTCGAGCCGATGGTCCCGGCGCCCCCGGTCACCAAGACGTGGGCGCCGTCGAGTGCCGTCATCGGTGCGCCCCCAGAGCGCTCACGGCCGGGAGGTCGACCATCCGGCCACTCTCGCAAAGGCTGACGCCGGTGGCCTCCAGCACGGACAGCACCCGGAGCGCTGACTCGCCATCGGTCCGCGACGGCCGTCCCTCACGGATGCTGGCGGCGAACTCGGTGACCATGGACAGCAGCGCCTCGCGCTCCGGAAGGGCCGGCGCCCAGGTGTCGCCCAGCCGGTAGGAGACCTTGGCAGCACGCCGCTCGGCGTCGTCGTAGGCCCAGGCCAGATCGACGCCTCGGTCGTAGACACTGACCCGCTGCTGCGGGTTGAGATCGTCCCAGACGAGGGTGCGCTTGCTTCCGCCGACGACCATCTGGCGGATCTTGGTGGGGCTCAGCCAGTTCACGTGCATGTGTGCCATCCCGCCGTCCTTGAGCGGGAGCGAGAGATAGCCCACGCAGCTCTTGCCCGTGTTCAGCGGGTCGGCACCGTGCGCCGCCACCCCGGTGGGACGCAGCCCGTCGGGAAGGATGAAGTCCAGGATGGAGAGATCGTGCGGCGCCAGATCCCAGAACACGTCGACGTCCGGCTGCACCAGTCCGAGGTTGATCCGCACCGAGTCCACGAACAGGATCTCGCCGAGCTCTCCGCCCTCGATGAGCTCGGCGATCTTCAGGACAGCCGGTGTGTAGCAATAGGTGTGATCGGCCATCAGCACCAGGTCGTTGTCCCGGGCGAGGTCGAGCATCCGCCGACCGCTGGCGACATTGTCGGCGAGCGGCTTCTCGACGAGGACGTGCTTCCCGGCGGCCATGGCCGTCAGTGCCAACGACTCGTGAGTGCCTGCGGGAGCGGCGATGGCGACCGCATCCACGCCAGGCAGCTCGAGAGCCTCCTCGATGGAGGCCATGACGGTGGCCGCTGGGTACGACGCCGCCACCCTCTCAGCTCGGGACAGGTCCTGATCGCAGATGCCGACCAGGGACCAGTCCTGGCTCGCCTGGAAGTTGCGGATCAGATTCGGCCCCCAGTAGCCGACCCCGACCACCACGACGCCGAGCGGCGGGCAATTGCCTGTGGACATGGCGTGCTCCCCCTGGTTCCCTCAGCATTCGTCGATAGCTTTGGCACCCCGACAGGCGACATGCGATGCGGTCGCACACCACCGTGAGCCCACGACACACCCGTCAGCGCACCCCTCAGCGCACCCCTCAGCGCACCCCTCAGAGAACCCCTCAGCGAACCGGTATCGCTCGCGTTGTGACTTCCGAAAGTAAAGGACTCGATTGAGACGATGGCACGTGTACCCAGGCAAACCCAAGGGCGGAGGTCCGAATCGGGACTACTGTCGTGAGACTCCGGCCTTTGGGCCCCAGGCGAGGGTCGCCTGTGTCCCGAGCCTCCGCTGCGTTCTTCCGCATGTGATCCGATGACGGGGCAAATCAGCGACGAAGGAGGCCGCATGGCGAGCGCACCGGAAGCACGACGGATAGCGGGCTCCGCTGACATCGATGAACGGGCGGTCATCGGTGCCGGCACGACTGTGTGGCACCTCGCCCAAGTCCGCGAGGACGCGCGCGTGGGCCAGGACTGCATCATCGGGCGAGGCGCCTACATCGGCCCCGGAGTCAGCATCGGTGACCGCTGCAAGCTCCAGAACCACGCACTGGTCTACGAGCCTGCGACCCTGGAGGACGGCGTCTTCGTGGGGCCGGCAGCAGTCTTGACCAATGACGACTACCCCCGGGCGGTCAACCCCGATGGCAGCCTGAAGTCCGCGGCGGACTGGGACGCCGTGGGCGTGAATGTGAAACAGGGGGCGTCGATCGGGGCTCGGGCGGTGTGCGTGGCTCCGTTGACCGTGGGCTGCTGGGCGCTGGTGGCGGCCGGCGCCGTTGTCGTCCGGGACGTGCCGGATCACGCGCTCGTCGTCGGCGTCCCGGCGCGGCAGGTCGGCTGGGTCGGGAGGGCCGGTGTGCCTCTCGTCGCGCATGATGGTCATTGGCGGTGCCCGCGCACCGGTCAGCGGTACGTCGAGACAGCAGGGCGCCTCACCGGCCTGGAATGACGGTCAATGGAGGACACGTTCGGCAGGGACATGCCGAACGATCACCCCGCACCGGACCCCCTACCGGACCATGCCGCGCAGCCAAGGTCCTGACAAAGCCGGGACGATGATCCCGTTGTCCAGTCCCGCCGGTACCTAGTATCGGCCCTAGTTGGGTCCTCCTGGGGAACGGACAGGAACGGGGTACGCGGTCAATATTCTGGACGGGTTGGGCGTGCCCCTGTACGGCGAGGGTGCCAACGTGCGTGACTGGCTGCACGTGGACGACCACTGCCGGGCCGTCCATCTGGTCGCGGGCGGCGGGCGGCCCGGGGAGGTCTACAACATCGGCGGCGGCACCGAGATCAGCAACAAGGAGCTGACCGGGCTTCTGCTCAAGGCGACCAGTGCCGGATGGGAACGTGTGCGCCAGGTCCCAGACCGGCTCGGTCATGACCTGCGCTACTCCGTGGACTGGAGCAAGATCCGCGACGAGCTCGGCTACCGCCCTGAGGTCGACTTCGAGCAAGGTCTGGCCGAGGTTGTCGGGTGGTATCGCGACCACCGGACTTGGTGGGAGTCGCTCAAGCTCCGTTGACCGTGGGCAGCAGGCCCCGGCCGCGGACCTCGTCCAAGGATGGTGCCGAGGAGTCGCGTGGCGAAAGCACCGGGGTCAATGAACGTCCGGCTGCTCCCACGGTGGGCCATTCGATGCCGATGGCGGGGTCGAATGCGTTGATGGCGTGCTCCCGCGAAGGGTGGTATGTGGTGCTGCAGAGGTAGCTGACCAGACTGTCATCCGCCAGCGTCATGAAGGCGTGGCCGAGACCCTCGCCCAGATAGACCGCGCGCCGGTCCACGTCGTCGAGCAGCACAGCGTCGTAATGCGCGAAGGTCGCAGATCCCACCCTGAGGTCCACCACCACGTCGAGGACCGCGCCGACAAAGCAGGTGACATACTTGGCTTGGCCCGGCGGCACCTGCGCGAAGTGGATGCCTCGCAACGTGCCGGCCGTCGATACAGAGCAGTTGGCCTGGACCACGCCTTCGCTGTGCCGGGCAAACCCGTGACCGGTGAACTCGTGGAGGACGTCGGCTCGGAACCACTCGTGGAAGCTGCCTCGATCATCCCCGTGGACGACCGGGGTGAACTCCAAAGCACCGACGACGGACAGTTCGCGTACCCTCATTGGCCGAAGTGTATGCGCGCGACAAGGTCATGAGGTTCGGGTTCAGGTGGACAGTAGAGGGAGGAGAGATGATGCGGTGGCTTGTCACGGGAGCTGACGGAATGCTCGGCCGTGACCTGCGGGACCGCTTGGCCGCGGAGCAGGTGACCCACACCGATCGCGACACGCTGGACATCACCGATGCGCGCGCCGTCGTCGACGCCGTCAAGGGATTCGATGTTGTTGTCAACTGTGCGGCCTGGACTGACGTCGACGGCGCCGAGACCTCCGAGGCCGCCGCCATGGCGCTCAACGCCCATGGTCCACGCAACCTCGCGCAAGCCTGCCGGGAGGCGGGTGCCCGTCTCGTGCACCTCAGCACTGACTATGTCTTCTCGGGCGACGCGACCAGCCCGTACGACGAAGACGCGCCGTGCGACCCCGCCTCGGCGTACGGCCGGACGAAGGCTGCCGGCGAGGCAGCCGTTCGCCGGGAGCTGCCCGAAGGGCGGCACCTGCTGGTGCGGACCGCGTGGTTGTACGGCGAACACGGCCGATGCTTTCCGACCACAATCGCTCGCCTCGCGTCGAGTCGAGGAGCTGTCAGCGTCGTCGACGACCAGGTGGGCCAGCCCACATGGACCCACGACGTCGCCGACAGGCTTGTCAGGCTAGTGCAGAGGGGAGCAGCCGGCACCTTTCAGGTGACCTCGTCCGGCAGCACCACATGGTGGGGCTTCGCCAGGGAGGTGGTCGCTACGGCCGGCCTCGACCCGGCCATTGTTTCTCCCACCACCACGGAGGCATTCTCGCGACCGGCACCTCGCCCGGCGTACTCTGTGCTGTCAAACCGGCGTCTGGCCGAGCTGGGCATCGAGCCGATCGGCGACTGGCGGACGCGGTGGTCAGTGGCCGCTACTCGGGTGTTGTCGGGGCAACCCTAGGTCGGTCTGGCGCCTTCCGGCTCGCCCACGAGACTCAGCGAAGCAGCGACATGAGGTATGTCCCGTAGCCCGACTTGGCCAGTGGTTCGGCGCGCTTGAGCAGCTCCTCGTCGGAGAGCCAGCCATTGCGCCACGCGACCTCCTCGGGCGCGCCGATCTTGATGCCCTGGCGGGACTCGACGGTTCCGATGAAGCTCGAGGCGGCGGCCAGCGAGTCGAATGTGCCGGTGTCGAGCCAGGCGGTGCCCCGCGCGAGCACCTCGACGCAGAGCCGCCCCTGGTTCAGGTACTGCTGATTCAAGTCAGAAATCTCCAACTCGCCCCGTGCGCTGGGGGTGAGCCCGCGGGCGAGCTCGACGACGTCGTCGTCGTAGAAGTACAGGCCCGGCACGGCATGGCTGCTGCGCGGCTGCTTCGGCTTCTCCTCGATCGACACGGCGCGACCTTGGGAATCGAACTCGACGACCCCGTAGGCGGTGGGCTCGGCGACCTGGTAGGCGAAGATCGTCGCGCCGTCACGATCCTCGAAGCGACGGAGCGTGGTGCCCAGCCTGGGACCGTAGAAGAGATTGTCACCCAGAATGAGGGCACTCTTCTCGCCGCCGATGAAGTCGGCGCCAATGGTGAAGGCCTGGGCCAGCCCGTCGGGCGACGGTTGCACCGCATAGGACAGCGAGACGCCAAGTGCCGAGCCGTCACCGAGGAGCCGGACGAACTGATCTTGGTCGTGCGGCGTGGTGATGACCAACAACTCCCGGATGCCAGCCAGCATGAGCGTTGACAGCGGATAGTAGATCATCGGCTTGTCGTAAACCGGCATGAGCTGCTTGCTCACCGCGAGCGTGATTGGCTGGAGGCGAGTGCCGGACCCCCCGGCAAGGATGATTCCACGCATGTTCCCATCGTGACAGTCGCGCGGTTCAGTGTCGGCGCGGGGGGCCGACCGCAGAGGGAGGGACAGGCATAGCGTGGGGGCTCCAAGGTCCCGGATGCTCAGGACCATCCTCCCGTTGCCCTCGCTCGCGTCTGCGAGCAAGGTATCTGCCGTGGGCAGCGTCCTCGTGGGGGCTATCAGGAACGGGGTACGGGGTGATCTCAGAACTTCGGCCGTGGGGCTCGTGGGTGGTGCTCGACGAGGGCGAGGGGTACAAGGTCAAGCGGATTCACGTCGACCCAGGCTGCCGTCTTTCCTACCAGATGCACGACCATAGGTCTGAGCACTGGGTGGTTCTGAGCGGAGTTGCCACCTGCACGATCGACGGCGAGCTCTCGTTGGCTCTAGCGGGGCACACGGTTGACGTTCCCTTGGGGGCCAAGCATCGATTGGCCAATGATGGTGACGTCGAGCTGGTGATCGTGGAGGTCCAGCGGGGCCCCTACACCGGAGAGGACGACATCGTTCGATTCGAGGACGACTACGGGCGGCTCGTCCAGCTCGGCTGAACGAGGCTGGAGCCGGCCACCACCTCCCGAGACTCGGCCGGCTCTCAGCTCGCGCTGTTGATCATCCCGCCGCCGACGGTGACCCCGGTGGCCTCGTCGATCAGGACGAACGACCCGGTGGTCCGGTTCTTGGAGTAGGGGTCGCACAACAGCGGGACGGTGGTGCGCAGCTGCACCCGGCCGATCTCGTTGAGCCCGAGATGCTTGGTCTCCTGGTCGCGGTGCAGCGTGTTGACGTCCATGCGGTATTGGATGTCCTTGACCAGCGCCCGGGCCGTCCGCGTGGTGTGCTTGATGGCGAGCTTCTGCCGCGGCCGGAGCGGCTCGTTGGTCATCCAGCAGATCATCGCGTCGATGTCCTGGCTCGGCTTCGGAGCGTTCTGCGGCCGGCAGATCATGTCGCCGCGGGAGACGTCGACGTCGTCCTCGAGACGCACGGTGACCGACATCGGCGGGTAGGCCTCGTCGATCTCCTCGTCGAACATGTCGATGCCCGCCACCGTGCTGGTCATCCCAGAGGGGAGCACGAGGACCTCGTCGCCCGGCTTGAGGACGCCGCCGGCCACTCGCCCGGCGTACCCGCGGTAGTCGTGGTAGGCGTCGGACTTGGGCCGGATGACGTACTGCACCGGAAGGCGTGCGTCGACCAGGTCCCGGTCGGAGGCGACGTGCACGTTCTCCAGGTGGTGCATGAGCGTGGGACCGGAGTACCACGGCATGTTCTCGCTGCGCGTGACCACGTTGTCGCCCTGGAGCGCCGAGATCGGGATCAAGGTGAGGTCGGGGATGTTCAGCTTGGTGGCGAAGGCCGTGAACTCCTCGTGGATCGAGGTGTAGACCTTCTCGTCGAAGTCGACCAGGTCCATCTTGTTCACCGCGAGCACCAGGTGCGGCACTCGCAGCAGGGACAAGATCACCGCGTGCCGGCGTGACTGCTCGGTGAGGCCCTGGCGGGCGTCGACGAGCACCAGACCGAGGCTCGCAGTCGAGGCGCCGGTGACCATGTTGCGGGTGTACTGCACATGCCCGGGCGTGTCGGCGATGATGAACTTGCGGCTTGGCGTCGCGAAGTAGCGGTAGGCGACGTCGATGGTGATGCCCTGCTCCCGCTCCGAGCGCAGCCCGTCGGTGAGCAGCGCCAGGTCGGTGTAGTCGTAGCCGCGGTTCTGCGAGGTGAGCTCCACCGCCTCGAGCTGGTCCTCGAAGATCGCCTTGGAGTCCAGCAGCAGCCGGCCGATCAGTGTCGACTTGCCGTCGTCGACCGAGCCGGCCGTCGCGAAGCGGAGCAGGTCCATCGCCTTGGTGCCGGCGGTCTGGGGAATGAGAGCCGACATCAGAAGTAGCCTTCCTTCTTGCGGTCTTCCATGGCCGCTTCGGAGAACCGGTCGTCGCCGCGGGTGGCGCCGCGCTCGGTGACCCGGGCCACGGCGATCTCGTCGATGATCTCGGGGATGGTCCGCGCGTTGCTCTCCACGCACCCGGTCAGGGTCAGGTCGCCCACGGTTCGAAACCGCACGGTGCGCTCCTGGACGGTCTCCCCGGAGCGCAGCGGGTTGAAGTCGCTCTCGCTCAGCAGCATCCCGTCCCGGGCGAACACCCGCCGCTCGTGGGCGAAGTAGATCGAGGGGATCTCGATCTGCTCCTGGCCGATGTAGTGCCACACGTCGAGCTCGGTCCAGTTGGACAGCGGGAAGATCCGCATGTGCTCGCCCTCGTGGATGCGGCCGTTGTAGAGCGACCACAGCTCGGGGCGCTGGTTCTTGGGGTCCCACTGGCCGAACTCGTCGCGGTGGGAGTAGACGCGCTCCTTGGCGCGAGCCTTCTCCTCGTCGCGCCGCCCGCCACCGAAGGCGGCGGTGAAGCCCTCGGCCTCGATGACGTGGAGCAGGGTGCCGATCTGGAGCCGGTTGCGGGAGGTCTTGCCGTCATCGACGACCACGCCGTCCTTGATCGCCTGCTCCACGCTGGCCACGATGAGGCGTACGCCGAGGCGGCTGACCCAGTTGTCCCGGGTCGACAGCACCTCGGGGAAGTCGTAGCCGGTGTCGACCTGCAGCACCGGGAACGGGATCCGCGCTGGATAGAACGCCTTCTCGGCCAGCCGCATCATGACGATGGAGTCCTTGCCGCCGCTGAACATCAGCACCGGCTTCTCGAACTCCGCGGCCACTTCGCGGAAGATGTGAATCGACTCGGCCTCCAGCTCATCGAGCTGACTGAGGCGATAGTCGGCGTGCGTCGTCGTCACCCTGGGCGCGCCCTTCCAGATCGGAAATCAGCGGCAATCGTACCCATGATGAGCGCTACCCGGTGCCAGGACCGGCCGAGACGTGACCTTTGCCGTGAGACACGTCCTAGTGCTTGACGGCACGCGAACGGGCCGCCGCCCGCCGCTTGGCCCTGGTCTCGTTCTCGATCTCCTGCACCGTGGGGGTGCCCCAGAACGGCAGCCCCTCGAACTTCCGCAGCGTCCCCCAAACCAGCGGGACCAGGACCAGCATGGCCAGCCCGACGCCGGCCACCAGCATCGGGTAGCTCTCCTCCTCGCCGAGCACCGACCACCCGGACTTGTCGAGCAACGCGACGCCGCTCATCGTCAGCACGGTGACGATGCCGCGCCTGATCCACGACTGCGGCACCCGGGGGGCCAGCTGGGAGCCGAGGACCGTGCCGGGCACCGAGCCGATGATGAGCGGGATGACCAGGCCCCAGTCGAGCCCGTGGGCGATGATGTTGGCGATCGCCGCGGCCAGCACCAACGGGATCGCCTGCACCAGGTCGGTGCCGACCAGCTTCACCGCCGCCAGCGTGGGATAGAGCATCAGCATCGCCACCATGATCACCGACCCCGATCCCACCGAGGTGATCCCCACCAGCAGCCCGCCCAAGGCGCCGACCAGCAGCGTGGGGATCGGCCGCACCGTCGGGTCGCTCTCACCCGGGTGGGTGCCGCGAACCCGCTGGCGCAGCCCGATGTAGAGCCGCAGCGCATAGGTGGAGGCGGCGAAGAGCAATGCGAAGCCGATGCACAGTTGCAGCGTGGTGTCGACCTGCGCCGGGTCGACTAGCCCCTTCACCAGGAAGGGCCCGATGAACGCCATCGGCACCGAGCCGACCATCAGCCACATCGCGAGCTTGAAGTGAGGCGCGCCTTGCCGGGAGTGCACGATCGCCCCGCCGGTCTTGTAGACCGCCGCGGCCGTCAGGTCCGCGGTGATCACCGTGGAGGTGTGACCCACCCCGAGGAAGATCAGCGCCGGGGTCATCAGTGCCCCGCCGCCCATGCCGGTCAGCCCGACGATGATCCCGACCAGGAAACCGGCGGCCAGGATCGGGAAGAAGCTTCCACCGAGGAGTTCCAGCATCAGGCGTCCTTGTCGTCCTTGTCGTCGGTGTCGTCGGTGTCGTCGGTGTCGTCGGTGTCGTCGGGCAGGTAGCCGGCCTCGTCGAGGGCGGCCAGGATCTCGGCGAGCACCTCGTCGATCGACCGGCCGGTGGTGTCGACCCGCACGTCGGCGTCCTCGGGCTCCTCGTAGGGCGAGGAGATGCCGGTGAACTCCGGGATCTCCCCGCGCCGCGCCTTGGCGTAGAGGCCCTTGCGGTCCCGCCGCTCGCACTCCTCCACCGGGGTGGCGACGTGAACCAGGAAGAAGGCGCCGCCTGCCTCGTCCACCATGGTCCGCACCTGTTGGCGGGTCGCGTCGAAGGGGGCGATCGGGCTGCAGATGGCCACCCCGCCGTGCCGGCTGATCTCGGCGGCCACCCAGCCGATCCGCCGGATGTTGGTCTCCCGGTCGGCCTTGGAGAAGGTCAGGCCGGCAGAGAGGTTGCGGCGTACGACATCGCCGTCCAGCGACGTCACGGTCCGCTCGCCGCGCTCGAGCACCAGGTCGTGCAGGGCACGGGCCAGCGTCGACTTGCCGCTGCCGGAGAGTCCGGTGAAGAACAGCACCAGCCCCTGGGCGTCAGGCGGCGGCAGCTCGGCGTCGACCACCTCGGCCACCGGGCCCGGCAGCGTGCCCTCGCCGGTCACGCCGAGGACGTCGCCGGGGGCGTACGCCGCGACCACCCGGGCCCCGAGCTCGTGGTCGACATCCGGGGCGGCCGGCCCGCGCGAGGCCAGCGGCACCGCGACGACCGTCGCCTCGTCGAGCAGCCGGGCGGCGGCGAGGGTCGCGCGGACCAGCCCGGGCCCGCTCAGCCCGCGGCCGGCGTACGACGGGGTCCCGTGGCCGGTCAGCGCCAGCAGCACCACCGGCCGCCCGGCCGCCCGGTCGCGGATCGAGGCCAGGTCGTGGTCGGTGAGCGGGCCGGCGACGGGCACGGTCAACGCCTCGGGCCCGACCCGCTCGCGAAGTTGGACGGGGGAGAGGACCAGACGCCGAAAGGCGCCGAACTCGGCGTGCTGCAGCGGGGTCACGGTGCCCTCGATGCCGACCAGGCCGCTGGCGGCGTAGCTCCCCTCGGCGGTCACCGTGGCCAGCGGCACCCCTTCGGGGTCCACCAGCTCGATCCGGCCCGCGGCCCGCGCGGCCGCGGCGACCTCGGGCGAGACGCGGAGGGTGAGGAGGTCGTCGGCGCCACCGAAGCGCGGCGGCATGCCCAGGGCACCGTGGGTCAGCAGTTCCAGGTCGTCCAGCTCGCGTGTGGTCGGGCAGTGCTGCGGCGCAGCGGACTCGGTCACCGGCCCATTATGGACTAAGTCAGTCGAGATTCTGTGCAGATCGCCTCGACCCACCCGTGCCAGCCCTTCGACGTCCTGTCTGGTCAGCGGGTCTGCTTGCTCGGGCTAGCAGCGTTTGCCTCTGCCGGTGCTACGGGTCACGCGCGTCCGACTTGATAATGCTTGCAAGAGTTAGCACTATGGGGGATATGGCAAACAGGTTCGGCAAGACCGTGGGCTCGCTGGGGGACTATCTCCGGGAGCAGCGGGAGGCGAACCGGCTGTCGCTGCGCCAACTCGCAGAGGCTGCCGGTGTCAGCAACCCGTACCTCAGCCAGATCGAGCGGGGGCTCCGCCAGCCGTCGGCTGACGTCCTCCAGTCGATCGCCAAGGCATTGCGGATCTCGGCCGAGACGCTCTACGTCCACGCCGGGATCCTCAGCCCGGAGGACGGCGAGTCCCGATCGGTCGAGCTGTCCATCCTCGCCGACACCGGTCTCACCGACCGGCAGAAGCAGTCGCTCATCGATGTGTACCAGTCGTTCCGAGCGGCGAACATCCCCCAACACGAAGGAGACTGACATGGCGAAGGCCACGCAGTACAAGTTCGACGTCACCGCGCCCTTCTACGCCTGGGTCGGTGCCGCTGACCTGGCCGTCGAGACCCTGCGCAAGGCGGCCGTCGAGGTCCAGGAGCGGGTCGAGAAGGTCGACACCAAGTCGCTGTTCACCCGCGAGGGTCTCGAGTCCTACGGCGAGCAGGCGCGCGACCGCGTCGAGGAGCTCACCCAGGAGATGCGCACCGCCGTGGAGCAGGCTCAGGATCGGGTTACCACCGCCCAGAAGCAGGCCCAGGAGCGGGTCACCACCGCCCAGAAGCAGGCCCAGGAGCGGGTCAACACCCTGCAGACCCAGGCTCAGCAGCGGATCGGCACCCTCGAGCTGCGCGAGGTCCCCACCGAGCTGCGCGAGCTGCCCGGCCGGATCGAGGCCCGCATCGAGGAGCTCCAGACCGAGCTGCGGTCGGAGATCGACGACCTGCCCCAGACCGTGCAGACGCGCATCGCCGACTTCCAGAAGGAGATCCGGGAGCTCGTCACCAAGCTCGAGTCCCGCATCGCCGAGATCCGCGAGGAGCTCGAGGAGAGCTTCGAGGACCGCGTGGAGGAGTACGAGGAGCTCGTGAGCCGCGGCAAGGCCTTCATCGCGAAGCGTCGCGAGGGCGGCCCGGTCGAGGTCGAGGTCGAGGTCGAGGTCGAGGGCGCCGGCGAGGCCGTCGCCGAGGCGAAGGAGACCGCTGCCAAGGCCACCAAGAAGGCCAAGGACAAGGCCGAGGGCGCCGGCCGCAAGACCACGGCGGACGCGGCCGAGCAGGTCCGCGAGGTTGCCGAGGAGGTCGAGGAGGCCGCCGCCGACGTCGCTGAGAAGGCCGAGGCGGGTTCGGCGGTCAAGAAGCCGGCCACCCGCAAGCCCGCGGCCAGCAAGGCCCCGGCGACCAAGAAGCCGGCCGCCAAGAAGCCCGCGACCAAGAAGCCCGCCACCAAGAAGCCCGCCAGCAAGGCCGGGCCGAAGGCCTGACTCTCAGGCCGGCTCGTCACCGAGCCAGGCGAGGCCGCTCGACACACGATGCGGCGGTCTCGGCTGTCGAGACACGGGACCCCCGACCTATCGGTCGGGGGTCACCGTGCTTTTCCCAGCAGGGGCCCTCACCAGCTGTGGTGGACGTGGGACCCGCAGGGACCCCGCTGACCGTCTCGCCGACGTCGAATTCAGCGACTCGGCCCTCCTCGACCAGCGTGTCCAGAGCGTCGGACACCGCCTCGCCACACCCGCATCGGAGGCTGGATACCATGGTGGGGTGAGCCTGTACACCTTGCCGTTCGCTCTCGAGGCGGTTCTGACTCTGGCGATGTTCGCCGCGAAGCTGTTCGCCTTCGTGGACTCGCTGGCGCGCCCCGCCGACGCCTACGTGGCCGGCGACAAGCTCACGAAGAAGGCCTGGGTGCTGATCCTCGGCCTCACAGTCGCGGCCAACCTGATCTTCTGGCGGCCCTTGGGGCTGCTCAACCTCGTCGGCATCGTCGCCGCCCTGGTCTACCTCGCCGACGTCCGTCCCACGCTGCGGTCCTTGACCCGCAGGTAAGGAAGTCGACGGGGGGACGGCGTGTCGGGGGCGCGGCTGTGGCCACAGGACCTGACCGGTCTGCCCAGGATGCGCCGCCTCGAGACGTGGTTCCGCGCGTTCTTCGGGGCCTGGGGGCTGCTGAGCTGTGTGGTGGTGTTCCTCTCCTCCCGTGGGCCCCTGCAGGTCTCCGGCGCCGCCACCGCGGTGACCCTCGTGCTGACCCTCGGCGGTGTCGCGCTCGTCGTCGGACGCCCAGCCCCCGCGCTCGGCGTGGCCTCGTTGGCCGCGGCAACCGCTGCCGGCATCTGGCTCTCACCCGATGCGCGCGTGGGCATCGGGGCCGAGTGGTTGCTCAACGTGCTGTTCTTCGGCGTGGTGATGGTCTACGCGCTGCCGCGCGTGCTCCTGCTGGTCACGGGGTTCTCGATCGGGTACGTCGCCTTGCGGTGGTTGCAGTCCGGGTCGGAGTGGGTCCCCGTCGCCGTGGACGACGCCGTCCTCTTCGGTGCCGTCTCCGTCGCCGGCTCGGCCCTGCTCGGAGCGCTGGTCAGGAACGTCCGCCAGGCCGACCTCGCCCACGCCACCCGGGTGCGCGCCGAGCTGGCGACGTCGATGGACCGGGCGGTGGCGCAGGAGGGCGAGGCGGTCCGCCAGCTGTTGCACGACGAGGCCATCGCGGCGCTTCGAGGCGTCGTCGACTGCCGGCCCGGTGACGAACCGGCCGTCCGCGAGGAGTGCCGGAGGGCGGCGGAGGCCGTCGAGAGGGCCGGGTCCGACGTGGCGACCGGGGACGGGACCGTCGCTGGCCTGGTCGAGCTCGCGGCGTCGGAGTCGCCGCTGCGGGTCGAGGTTCCCGACCGGGTCCGGGCGCACCGGATCCCGGTGGATCCCGCGCACGAGGAGGCGGTCCTGCGCGCCCTGCGGGAGTCGCTGCGCAACGCCCGACGCCACGCCCACGTGGACCGGGTCGAGGTGAGCTGGGAGCAGGATGGTGGCGCCGCGGTCCTCCGCATCGTCGACCGCGGCGTCGGCTTCTCCCACCCCACCCCAGGATGGGGGGTGGCGAACTCCCTCGAGCAGCCGATGCGGAGCGTGGGTGGCGCTGCGCGCATCAGCAGCCGGCGGGGCGCCGGAACCACGGTCGAGCTGTCCTGGCCGACCGGCGTACCCGACCGGGGCGCGTCGGGCGCCTCCGCCCGCGTTCACCGGGACACGCTGGATGCGATCGGGGACGATGGGCGGTTGCTCCTCGCCGTCGCCGTGCCCGTCCTGCTTGCCCACACCTACATGGGCTTTCGCTACTCCCTCGGCGACGACACCGCGGGTGCCGAGCTCGCCCTCGCCGCGACGGTCTTCGTCGGCACCCTCCTGGTCGTGGGTCGGTTGCGTCGTCAGGCGCTGCGGACCGCTGAGGCGCTCGCGGTGTCGGTCCTGGCCGCGGCCGCCATCGCCGCCGGGCTGAGGTTGGCAGGCCCTCACGCAGTGATGACCTACGACTCCTGGATCATCGGTCAGATCAGCGTCGTGCTGACCTTCGTCGCGTTCGTCAGCACCCCGGCCCGGCTGGCCCTCACCGCGATCCCGAGCGTGGTGGTGGTGGGTCTCGTGCTGGGGCAGCCGGGCGTCGAGGTGTCGCGAGCCCTGGGGTCGATGACCGCGGTGACGATGCCGCCGCTGCTGGGATATGCCATGGGACGGTCCATGCGCGAGGCCGGTCGGGAGGTCACCGAGGAGAGCGAGCGGCTCGCGGCACTGACCGCCCAGGTGCAGCGCCGACGGGTCAAGGCCAGGGTGACCGCGAAGGAGCTGGCCCATGCGCGGGTCGCAGTCGCCCCCTGGCTGCGCCGGATCGCGGTGGGCGCGGTGCCGCTCGGCGATCCCGAGACGGCGGCCACCGCGCGGCTTCTTGGACACGAGGTCCGCGACGAGCTCCACCTCCCAGGGCTTCTCGACCCGTCGTTGCGCCGCCGGATCACCGCCGCCCGGGCGACCGGCACCGACGTCGTGCTCCAGCCCCCCTCGGGCCCGCGGCTGCGAGCTGAGGTCAGCCTGCGTCTGCTGGACCGGGTGCTCGACCACGCCGAGGGAGCGGTCCGGGTCGTGCTCAGGTTCCCCACCGCCGAGAGCCCGCGCACCCGCCTGGACGTCGTCCCCGGGCTGACCCCGACGCAGGTCGTGGCCGTCCTCCCGGGCGTCGCCGGGTCGCCCCACCAGGTCAGCCGGAACGCCTTCTCGACCACCATCAGTGTCGAGGACATCGAGGATTCACTCGATGCGGCGCCCGCGCGGGTCGCCTACAACGAAGCATGATCGCGTCCGGCTGTTGTCCGCCCTACGACATCGTGGTCGTCGACAACCTGGACGTCATCCGGCGTGGGGTGCTGTCGCTGCAGTTGAGCCACCCCGACGTCGTGCGCTCGGTGCGCTGCCACAGCGACGTCGACGAGCTGGACTTCGCCGCTCCGCCGCCGCACGTGGTCGTCCTCGACTATTGGCTGGGCCGCGACAACCGGCCGTGCGTGCCGGACATCGCGCCCCTGACCGAGTGGGGCGCGCGGGTGCTGCTCTACACCAGCGAGGAGGCCCCGGTCCCGCTGCTCGAGGCGCTCCGGGCCGGTGTGGACGGTCTGTGCCTGAAGAACGACGGGCTCGACGCGCTCGTCGAGGGGATCCGGACCGTCGCGGAGGGGCGCCCCGCCTACTCCGGGCCGCTGGCCCGCGCCGCGTTGGACGACCGGGCGCTGGGAGCGAGGCTCACTCCCGCTGAGCTGGAGACCCTGAACGCGCTGGGGCTCGGACTGACCAACGCCGAGATCGCCCGGTCCGCGCAGCTGGCGGAGTCGACGGTCAACTCGCACGTCGAGAGCATCCGCCGCAAGTACGCCGAGCGGCTGGGCACGAAGGTCAACCGCACCCGGCTGGTCCGGGAGGGCATGCGCGATGGGTACCTCCGGCGCCCCGGACGGGAGGACGACAACCGAGGAAACGCCTGATGCGGACGAGGGGACAATCGCGTCGAATGGGCGCAACGCCGCCGCCGACGCAGGCTGCCTGAGAACCACGAGGACACCGCACGCGGAGGCGGTCGCGGCGCAGCCGGCCGGAGTCCGACACGGGGGATCGGACTTCGGCGGTTGCGCGGTCTGGGCCTGGTCTAGGCCGATTGAGAAAATGGGTCGGTTTCGTCGGTGGGGGCTGTTGCCATGACGTGGTGAGTCCGACTGAGGTCGCCGTGGAGGCGATCGACCTGGTGAAGCGCTTCGGTGACACAGTCGCCGTGGACGGCGTCTCGTTCACCGTCCCCACCGGCACGGTGTTGGGGGTGCTGGGCCCGAACGGAGCGGGAAAGACCACCGTGGTGCGGATGCTGACGACGATGTCGCGGCCCACGAGCGGGACGGGTCGGGTCGCCGGCCACGACATCGTCGCGGACCCCGACGGCGTGCGCCGCAGCATGGGACTGACCGGGCAGGCCGCGACGGTCGATGAGCTGCTGACCGGGCGGGAGAACATCCGCCTCATCGGTCGCTTCGCGGGGCTGTCCCCGGCGGCGGTGCGGAAGGCCGGCGACGAGCTCCTCGAGCGCTTCTCGCTCACCGATGCGGCCGACCGGCCGGCCAAGACCTACTCCGGAGGGATGCGGCGGCGGCTCGACCTGGCGGTCAGCCTCGTCGCCGCACCGCCGGTGCTGTTCCTCGACGAGCCCACGACCGGGCTGGACCCGCGCAGCCGCACCGAGCTGTGGCAGGTGCTGCGCGGGTTGGTGCGCGAGGGGACCACCCTGGTGCTGACCACGCAGTACCTCGAAGAGGCCGATCAGCTGGCCGACACCATCATCGTGATCGACAAGGGCCGGATCATCGCGCAGGGGACCCCCACCCAGCTCAAGGACAGCACCGGCCGCGCCAGCGTGGTGGTCACCGTGTCGGCGTCCGGCGACATCGCCGGGGCCGAGCGGGTGCTGGAGAGGATCAGCGACGAGGTGCATGTCGATGCCGAGTCGCGTCGGCTCACCGCCCGGGCGAGCGGTCTGGCCGACATGCTGGCGATGGGCGAGGCGATCGAGGCTTCCGGCGTCGCCGTCGACGACCTGGCGTTGGTGAGACCGTCGCTGGACGACGTGTTCCTCCACCTCACCGGGCACCGCGCCGAGGTAGAAGAGGAGGAGGTCGCATGACCACCACTGCCCCGACCCGCGCCGCCGCGCCCAGCGTGCGGCATGACCTCGACCCGCCGTCGTACCTCAACGCGTGCCTGCTCGTCGTGCGTCGCAACCTGCTGCACATCCGCCGGATGCCGGAGCTGCTGCTCGACGTCACCGTCCAGCCGGTGATGTTCGTGCTGTTGTTCGCCTTCGTCTTCGGCGGCGCCATCGACGTGCCCGGCGCCTCGACCGGCTATCGGGAGTTCCTGATCCCCGGGATCATGGCCCAGACGATGGTGTTCTCCTCCTTCATCGTGGCCCTCGGCTTGGTCAACGACCTGGAGAAGGGCTTCGTCGACCGGATGAAGTCGCTGCCGATCCCGCGCTCCTCGATCCTCGTCGGCCGGTCTCTGTCCTCGCTGATCCACTCGACCATCGGCGTGACCGTCATGGCCATCACCGGGCTGGTGATCGGCTGGCGGATGCGCAACGGCATCCCGGACGCCGCCCTGGCCTTCGCGCTGCTGCTGCTCATCGGCTTCGCGATGATCTGGATCGGCATCTTCGTCGGCTCGACGTTCCACTCGGTGGAGAGCGTGAACGGCTTCATGTTCACGGTCATGTTCCCGGTCACCTTCCTGGCGAACACCTTCGCGCCGCCGGAGCGGATGCCGGACGCGCTCCGCGTGGTGGCCGAGTGGAACCCGATCTCGTCCCTGGTGCAGGCGATGCGCGAGCTGTGGGGCAACGGCCCGCCGGCCGCGCCCAACGCGGCGTTGCCGCTGCATTACCCGGTGGCCTTCTCCATCGGCTGGGCGGTGCTGATCACCGCGATCTTCGCGCCGCTGGCGATCCGAGCTTTCCGCGAGCGCTCCAAGGACTGACTCCAGCGCCCCCGGCCGGGTCGTGGGGTCCGCGACTGGTGTGGGCACCGAGTCGTGGGGTCCGCGGTCAGTCGATGACCCGCAGCCGGATCGTGTCCTCGATCCCCCGCAGCCCGGCAAGAACCTCCTCGGTAAGGGTGGAGTCGGTGTCGGTGACGACGTAGCCGAGTTGTCCACGGGTCGCCAACGTCTGGCCGCCGATGTTGACCCCGTGCTCGGCCAGCACCTGGTTCAGGTGGGCCAGCACCCCCGGCGCGTTGCGATGCAGGTGCGCGATCCGCTGCGCGTGAGCCGACTCGGCGGGGGAGAGCGGGGGGAGGTTGACCGAGAGTGTCGTGCTGCCGCGCTCGGCGTAGGTCCGGAGCTTCGTGCCCACGAAGCGTCCGATGTCCTCCTGCGCCTCCTCGGTGGAACCGCCGATGTGCGGCGTGAGGATCACGTTGGGCAGCCCTTGGAGCGGTGACTCGAAGGGGTCGCCTCGGCGGGCGGGCTCACGAGGAAACACATCGACGGCCGCGCCCGCGAGGTGGCCGGACCTGACGTGCGCCGCCAGCGAGTCGTAGTCGACGACGAAACCGCGCGACAGGTTGAGGAACAGCGCGCGCGGCCGCATCCGGGCGAACTGCTCCGCTCCGAAGATGCCGGCGTTGCGCTCCCGACCGTCGACGTGCAGGCTCACCGTCTCCACGGAGTCGAGCAGCTCCTCCAGCGACGAGCACCGCTTCGCGTTGCCGAGGGCGAGCTTGTCCTCGGTGTCGAAGAAGAAGACCTGCATGCCCAGCGACTCGGCGATGACCGACAGCTGCGAGCCGATGTTGCCGTAGCCCACGATGCCCAGGCTCCGGCCACGCACCTCGTGGCTGCCGGTGGCCGACTTGTCCCAGGTGCCGGCATGCAAGGCCTTGTCCCGCTCGGTGAGCCGGCGGGCCATGGCGATGATGTTCGCGATCGCGAGCTCCACGACCGACCGGGTGTTGGAGAACGGGGCGTTGAAGGCGGCCACCCCGACCTGTGACGCCGCGGCCAGGTCGATCTGGTTGGTCCCGATGCAGAAGGCGCCGACCGCCAGCAGGTCGGGACCCGAGGCGATGACCCGCTCGGTGACCCGCGTCGCGGACCGAATGCCCAGCAGGTGCACTCCGTCGATCGCCTCGATCAGGTCAGGCTCACCCAGCGCACCCGAGCGCGTCTCGACCTCGTACCCCGCCTCTGTGAGGATGCGGGTGGCGAGCGGGTGCACGTTCTCCAGGAGCAGTGCTTTCACGACCGCGACTCTGCCAGGTGCGAGTCGCGCGAGTCGCAGAGGCCTGGGAACGCCCGCGAGCGGCCCGGGTGGACGGCCCGGGCCGGGCGAGACCGGAAGGGACGTCGTGGACTTCGAAGTCATCCGCGGTGACATCACCCGCCTGCCCGCCGACGCCATCGTCAACGCAGCGAACCGGCGGATGCGCGGAGGCGGAGGCGTCGACGGCGCCATCCACCGCGCGGCCGGGCCGGGCCTGCTGCAGGAGTGCGTTGCTCGCTTCCCCGAGGGGCTGGAGACCGGGGAGGCGGGCTGGACCGAGGGGCATCGCCTCCTCGCCCGCTGGGTGGTGCACGTGGTCGGCCCGGTGTACGACGGCAGCGGGGGCAACCGGCACCTCCTGACCTCGTGCTACACCAACGCCCTGCGCGTCGCCGACGAGCTGATCTCGACGCACGCCGTTGCGGGGTTCAGCATGGCGTTCCCGCTGGTCTCGGCCGGCATCTTCGGATGGCCGTTGGCTGATGCCGTCGACGCCCAGGTCAGCACGCTGGCCTCGACCCCGACCCGGGTCTCCAAGGCCCTCCTCGTGGCGTTCGCCGATGAGCCCTACGTCGCTCTGCGCGCCGCCGTCGCTGGCTGACCCGCCGGTCCCGGGGCGGGCGAGGATGGGACGACTCGAGCCTCCTTCGGGCCGCGGGTGCGCCGGCTCGGCCGGAGAGTCAGCGGGGGCCCATCCGGAGGGCGCCGTCCATCCGGACGACCTCTCCGTTGATGTACTCGTGGTCGACCAGGAAGCAGGCGAGCGCGGCGAACTCCGCCGCACGCCCGAGCCGCTGGGGGAAGGGAACCCCCGCGGCCAGCCCGGCGCGGAACTCCTCGGAGACCGTCGCCAGCATCGGGGTCTCGACGATGCCCGGCGCGATCGTGACGACCCGAATCCCGAACTGCGCCAGGTCGCGCGCCGCGGACAGCGTCAGCCCCACGATGCCGGCCTTGGACGACGCGTAGGCCGCCTGCCCGACCTGCCCCTCGTAGGCCGCGATCGACGCGGTGTTGACCACGACGCCGCGCTGGCCGCTCCGCAGCGGCTCGGTCCGGGCGATGTGCTCGGCCGCCAGCGCCAGCACGTTGAACGTGCCGACGAGGTTGACCTGCACCACCTTGGAGAACAGGGCCAGGTCGTGCGGCCCCTTCTTGCCCAGGATCCGCATTGACGGGCCGATCCCGGCGCAGTTGACCACGACCCGCAGCGGTACGCCGCGACTGGCCGCCCGGTCCACGGCCGCCCGGACATCCTCGGGGTCGGTCACGTCGGCGCCGACGTACTCCACGCCGTCGACGATGGGTGCGTCGTGCACCGTCTGGGGGAGGTCGAGGGCGACCACCCGGGCGCCCCGCTCGGCCAGCGCGGCGGCGGTGGCGGCCCCGAGCCCGGAGGCCCCCCCGGTGACAATCGCGGCGGTGTCGGTGACCTGCATGCTGCTCCCTCTCCAGTCGAGGCGCCGGGCCGGCGCGGGTTCAGACTACGGGCGGCAGGCCCTGCATCGGTCTGTCGCCGCACCCCCGGCCCCTCCGCGGCGCTTCGCGACACTCCGAGGTTCTGCTGGACGCTTGACCGCATCACCTGACCGGCGCATCCTGTACCTGCTCTTTCCTGCTGGGAGGTCGGAAAGAGCATTGTGGAGCGCTCGGCGGCATCGTCCCTGTCGAGCGCTTTCTGCTTCTCGGACCGGCCCGTCCCGCGTGGCCGCCGGAGGGGAATGTCGGACCCGGCACTGGGCGTTGCGGCTCCACGTGACCATCGAGCCGGAACCGACGAGCCGCACGGAGGAGAGCCCCGCGCACAGCGCGCAGGACGTCCGCCGGGTTGCCACCCTGCTCGGCGTGCTCTTCGGTCTCGCCGGCATGGGCAGTGCCGCGGCGGCACTGGCGATCGAGCCGCTCGCCGCGGCGTACGGCATCGGGGAGGGCGCCGCAGCCTGGACGATCAGCCTGTACGCGCTGACCTTCGGGGTGGCCACCGCCGTCTACGGCCGGATCGCGGACCTCGCCGGTCCGCGGGTGCCGATGGTCGTCGGGCTGTCGCTGATGACCTTCGGCGCCGCTGTCGCCGCGCTGGCGCCGACCTTCGGTCTCCACCTCCTCGCGCGGCTCTTCCAGGGTGCCGGCGCCGCGGCCGTGCCCACCCTGGGTGCCGCGGTCGTCAGCGCCCGGTACGCCGGCGAGCTGCGCTCGGCCGCGCTGCTCCGGCTCGCGTCCGTGGCCGCGGCGGTGACCTCCCTCGGGCCGCTGGCCGGAGGGCTGGTCGTCGACATTCTCGGCTGGCGAGGCGCGATCGCCCTGCCGATCCTCGGCATCCTGGTCATCCCGGCGCTGTGGAGCACCCTGCATGTCGGTGGCACCGGCGCCCGGCTCGACCTGCTGGGGGCGTTCCTCACCGCACTGGCCGCCGGTGGCGTGGTGCTCCTCGTCCAGTCCCCGTCCACCGGGCCCCTGGTCGCGGCGCTGGGCCTCGGGCTGCTCGTGGTCGGGGCTCCCCTGGTGGCGATGCGGGTCCGCCGCCGCCCGCATGGGTTCCTCCCGCTCGAGGTCATCCGCAACCCGGTCGTGGTCCGCAGCGCGTTGGCTGCGGCCTCGATTCCCGCATCGTGGTTCGCGCTGCTCGTGGCCGTGCCCGCGATCCTGCTCCGGCTGGACTGGCAGACCTGGCAGGTCGGTCTGGTGATCCTTCCCTCCGGCGTCGTCGGGCTGCTGGCGCCCCGCTTCGTCGGCCCCCTCACGGCGCGGATCGGGCCGGCGCGTTCGCTGATGCTCTCCGCCGGTCTCGCCGCTCTCGCGCTGCTGGTCGCCGCAGGCGGCGCCGCCCTGTCCAGCCCGCTCCTGCTTGTCCTGGCGGTGATGACCACGACCCTGGCCTTCGGCATCGGCCAGCCCTCGCTGACCGCCGCGGTAGGGGACGCGGTCACGGTCCCGGTCCGCGGCGTGGCGCTCGGCGTGGCCACGCTGGTGTTCATGGTCGGAGGCAGCATCGGTGCCGCGGTCATCGGTGGGCTTGGTCCCCCGCTGGGGGCGGACCTGGCCCTCCTGGTGCTGACCCTGTTGCCGGCCGCCGGTGTCCTGCTGGTGCTGCCCACGACCCGAGCCGCTTCTCGCGGCGCCCCGGCCTGAGTCGACTCACCCCGATGCCAGCGCCACGAGCTCGGCGGCGGCCACGGCGAGGGTGGCCAGCGTGAGCGCGGTGGGGAAGAGCCCGCCGCGCGGCGGCACCTGCCACTGCCGTGCCCGGGCCCGGTAGCGCAGCCGGCTCTCCACCAGCACCCACGCGCTCAGCGGCAGCGCCACCGCCAGGATCAGCAGCGCCGCCGGTCCCGACGACCGCAAGGTGAGCCGGGCCATCAGCGCCGACCCGCCCAGGACGGCGAGCGCCGTGCGCTGCCAGGCCAGCGCGGTGCGCTCGTTCGGCATCCCCGGGCGCCCTTCGCCGGGGTGCCGGTTCTCTCCGGTCGCTGCGTCCACCGGCTCATCCCTCCAGCGTCAGCACCAGGACGAGAAGGCCCACGGTCACCATCGCAACGGTCAGCACGATGGTGAGCACCGGCGCCGGCAGCTGCGTCCCCCGGCGGATCGCCCGCTCCGAACGCGCCCAGCGCAGCCAGGCCGAGGCGGCGCTCAGCGCGCCCAGGGAGACCAGGAGCGCGGCGATCAGCCGCTGGACTGCCTCGCCCAGCGGGAGGTTCAAGGCGTCGACGGCCACGCCCGCGGCGATGAGTGCCAGGGCCGTGCGCAGCCACGCCAGGAACGTCCGCTCGTTGGCGAAGGTGAACCGATAGTCCGGCTCCTCACCCTCGCCGTAGACCCAGCCCGGCCAGCGCGACATCTCCTGCACCCCTGCCGCTCAGCCCCGTCGGGCCCGGGCGGCCGCCTTGGCGCGCTCGTTCTGGTGGAGCGCCTCCTTGCGCAGCCGCACCGCCGCCGGCGTCACCTCCACGCACTCGTCGCCACGGCAGAACTCCAGGCTCTGCTCCAGGCTCAGCCGCTTGGGGGGGACCAGCTTCTCGAACGTCTCCGCGGTCGAGGAGCGGATGTTGGTCTGCTTCTTCTCTTTGGTGATGTTGACGTCCATGTCATCCTCCCGAGAGTTCTCCCCGACGATCATGCCCTCGTAGACCTCAGTGCCGGGCTCGACGAAGAGCACCCCGCGCTCCTGCAGGTTGGTCATGGCATAGCTGGTCGCCTGACCCGCTCGGTCGGCCACCAGGCTGCCGGTGGCTCGCGACCGGATCTCCCCGGCCCACGGCTCGTAGCCGTCGAACACGTGGTGGGCGATCCCGGTGCCCCGGGTGTCGGTGAGGAACTCGGTGCGGAAGCCGATCAGCCCACGCGCCGGCACCAGGAACTCCATCCGCACCCAGCCCGTCCCGTGGTTGGTCATCTGCTCCATCCGGCCCCGGCGTACGGCCAGCAGCTGGGTGATGGCGCCGAGATACTCCTCGGGGGCGTCGACGGTCAGCCGCTCGACCGGCTCCAGGAGCCGGCCACGCTCGTCGGTTCGGGTCACCACCTGAGGCTTGCCCACGGTGAGCTCGTAGCCCTCTCTTCTCATCTGCTCGACAAGAATCGCCAGCGCGAGCTCGCCGCGGCCCTGCACCTCCCAGGTGTCCGGACGCTCGGTGGGCAGCACCTTGATGCTGACGTTGCCGACCAGCTCCTTGTCGAGGCGGTCCTTGACCAGCCTGGCGGTCACCTTGGCGCCCTTGACCCGGCCGGCCAACGGAGAGGTGTTGGTGCCGATCGTCATCGAGATCGCGGGCTCGTCGACCGTGATCAGCGGCAGCGCCCGGGGGTCCTCGGGGTCGGCCAGCGTCTCGCCGATCATGATGTCGGGGATCCCGGCGATCGCGGCGATGTCGCCCGGACCCGCCTGCTCGCCGGGCTTGCGCTCCAGCGCCTCGGTGACCAGCAGCTCGGTGATCTTGACGGTGCGCTGGCTTCCGTCGCGACGCAGCCACGACACCTGCTGACCTTTGCGCAGCGTCCCCTCCTGAACCCGCACCAGCGCGAGCCGGCCGAGGAACGGGCTGGAGTCGAGGTTGGTCACGTGCGCCTGGAGGGGTGCACCGTCGTGATAGATCGGCGCCGGGATCGTCTCGACGATGGTGCGGAACAACGGCTCCAGGTCGGGGGAGTCGGGCAGCCCCCCGTCCGCCGGCATCTCCAGGCTGGCGCGGCCCGCCTTCGCGCTGGCGTAGACGACGGGGAAGTCGAGCGCGTCGTGGCTGTGGTGCTCATCGAGGAGGTCGAGGAAGAGCTCGTAGGTCTCGTCGACCACCTCGGCGATCCGGGCATCGGACCGGTCCACCTTGTTGACCACCAGCACGACCGGCAGGTCGGCGTTGAGTGCCTTGCGCAGCACGAACCGGGTCTGGGGCAGCGGGCCCTCGCTCGCGTCGACGAGCAGCACGATGCCGTCGACCATGCTCAGGCCGCGCTCCACCTCGCCGCCGAAGTCGGCGTGGCCGGGGGTGTCGATGATGTTGATCGTCATCGGCATGCCGTTCGTCGCGGGTCCGGCGTACCGCACGGCAGTGTTCTTGGCGAGGATCGTGATCCCCTTCTCCCGCTCGAGCTCGCCGGAGTCCATCGCCCGCTCCTCGACGTGCTGGTGCGCGCCGAACGACCCGGCCTGCCACAGCATCGCGTCGACCAACGTGGTCTTGCCGTGGTCGACATGGGCCACGATCGCCACGTTGCGGAGGTCGGAGCGGGTCTGGGTGTCGGGCATGCGCGGCCATTTCCGGTGGGTGGAGGGGACGGGGCAGTCTATGCCGTCGCCCTCTGCGCCCTGAGCCTGACGAGCCGTCGCCGCCTGCCTACGCTGGTCACCCATGACCGCCCCCCACGATGTCCTCGTGCGTCGCCACCCCACGTCGGTCGAGGTCGTGTTCAACCGGCCGCAGCGGCACAACGCCTTCACCAGCCGGACCTACGAGGAGCTGTTGCTGCTGTGCGCTGAGCTGGCCGAGGACTCCGAGGTGCGCACGGTGGTGTTCCGAGGGGCGGGCGGGCGCGCCTTCGCCGCGGGCAACGAGATCTCGGAGTTCACCTCGCTGAGCGATGGCTCCGACGGCGTCGCCTACGAGGCCAAGGTGGGGCGGGTGCTGCGCGGCATCGCCGAGCTTCCCCAGGTGACCGTCGCCGCGGTCGAGGGGATCTGCGTGGGTGGTGGGCTGGCCGTGGCGACACACTGCGACCTGCGCATCGCGACGGAGGGGTCCCTGTTCGGCTACCCGATCGCCCGCACCCTGGGCAACGCGCTGTCGGCCTTCGTCGTCTACCGCTGCGTCTCGGTGTTCGGCGAGTCGCTGACCCGGGAGATGCTGCTGGCCTCGCGGCTGGTCGAGGCCGACCGGGCCCACCACGTCGGCGCGCTGATGGCCGTCGTACCTCCCGACCGGCTCGACGAGGAGCTCGGTGAGCTCACCGACGGCGTCGCCCGGGCCTCCCGCAACACGATCGCGGCCACCAAGGAGCAGTTGCTGCGCCGCTCGGACACCCATGAGGTGTCGCCGGCCGATGACGTCGAGCGGTTGGAGCGCGTCTACGGGGCTGCGGACTTCGCCGAGGGCGTGCGGGCCTTCCTGGCCAAGGAGCGCCCGCGCTTCGATTGAGCGCGCTTCGGATGGTTGCGCTTCGGATGGTTGCGCTTCAGCTGGATGCGCTTCAGCTGGATGCGCTTCAGCTGGATGCGCCGAGAACGCGACGGCTCGGCGGGGAGTGTGGGGAGGAATAGGCTGGGGGGTATGACGTTGGGGAACCTCCTGCAGTCGTCCGGCTCCGCCGTCGCCTTCACCGGCGCGGGGGTTTCGACAGAGTCCGGGATTCCCGACTTCCGCTCCCCCGGTGGCATCTGGAGCCGCGTCGACCCTCGCAGCCAGGACTTCCAGAGCCTGGTGAGCGACGCGGCTAGCCGGGCAGCCCACTGGGCGATGCGGCGGGCGTTCTTCGGAACGCCGTTCGGCCCCAACCCCGCCCACCACGCGCTGGCCCGGCTTGAGCGAGCCGGACGGTCGCCGGGCGTCATCACTCAGAACATCGACGGCCTGCACCAGCAGGCCGGGTCGCGCACCGTCGTCGAGCTGCACGGGACTAGCCGCGAGGTGATGTGCATCGGCCACGCGCCTCGCCACGGGGTTCCGGACGGTTGCGGGTGGCGGGCGCCGTACTCCTGGGCCTTCGAGCAGATCGACGGCGGCGTGACCGACCCGACCTGTCCTTCGTGCGGCGGGGTTGTGAAGTCGGCGACGGTGTCCTTCGGACAGCAACTCTTCCCCGGCGTGGTCGAGCGCGCCGGCGAGCTGATCGAGCAGGCCGACCTGGTGATGGTGATCGGGTCGTCGCTCCAGGTCTACCCGGCCGCCGCGCTGCCGATGCAGGCCTTCGACGCCGGGGCGCGGCTGGTGATCGTCAACGAGGAGCCGACCCCGTACGACGACCTCGCGGACCTGGTGGTGCGAGGCCGGGCCGGCGAGGTGCTGCCCGGGGCCGTTGACGCGGCGCTGGCCGGCCACGCCGCCTGAGCCTGGCCCAACCGCGGCCCCCTGGCGTCAGTCACTGACCTGGGGACGGCTGGGGGCGGGTCCGGGGAGCCTGGCGTCAGTGACTGACCTGGGGACGGCTGGGGGCGGGTCCGGGGAGCCTGGCGTCAGTGACTGACCTGGGGACGGCTGGGGGCGGGTCCGGGGAGCCTGGCGTCAGTGACTGACCTGGGGACGGCTGGGGGCAACCAATGGCAGGCGAGCTATCCGTCAGCCGAGCGCGCGGTCCAGCGCCGCCTCGGCATGCAGCGTGGTGACCGGGAACAGCGGTACGTCGACGTCGACCTGCTTGATCAGCAGCTCCAGCTCGGTGCAGCCGACGACCACGCCCTCCGCGCCCTCGTCCCACAGCTCCTCGACCAGGTCGACGACGGTGCGACGCGAGCCGTCGGTGACCTTCCCGTGCACGAGCTCGTCGTAGATCATCCGCTCCAGGGTCTCGTGGTGCCGCTCGTGCGGACTGCGGACGTCGAGCCCGTGGGTGGCCATCCGCTCGGTGAAGAACGGCCGGCTCATCGAGAACGCGGTGCCGATGAACGCCACCGACTCCAGCTCGGCCGCCTTCACGGCCCCGGCGACCACGTCGGCGAGGTGCAGGAGGGGGATGTCGACGGCGAGCTCGACCTGGTCGGCCACGATGTGGAAGGCCGTGGTGCACATCAGCAGCAAGTCGGCCCCCGCCGCCTCGACACCCTCCGCGGCGGTGGCCAGCACCTCCGCGATGTCGTCCCATTGCTCCTTGCGCTGCAGGTCGGTGACCTCGCCGAAGTCGACCGAGCTGAGCACCACCTTGGCTGAGGCCAGACCTCCGAGCCGCTGCTCGACGCCCTCGTTGAGGAGCTTGTAGTAGACGGCCGAGCTCTCCCAGCTCATGCCTCCGAGCAGTCCGATGGTCAGCACGAGCACGAGTGTTCCATGCCGCTCGCGACGGCACGAGCGCGCCGGAGCCCCGACCTGGGAGCCCGACGAGGGTTTGCTTAGGCTTGCCTTACTATTGGCCGGTGTCCAGTGTCGACCAGGTTCTCCTCGGGGCAGACCCCTGCCGGGAGGCCGACCGCTTTTGGGAGCACCTGTCGGCGCCCGGGCAGGCTCCCGCCCTGCTGACCGAGAGCGGCCCCGCGCTCTCGTACGCCGACCTGACGGAGCGGGTGTTGACCCTGGCCGCCCGGTTGGGGACCGTGCGTCGGTTGGTCGTGCTGCGGGCGCGCAACGATGTCGACACCGTCGTGGGCTACTTGGCCTGCCTCGTGGGCCAGCACCCGGTGCTGCTCGTCGACGCCGACAACCCCGGCGCTGACGCTTCGGCGGTCGCGGACTACGACCCCGACGTCGTGCTGGGCCCCGACCTGGATGAGCGCCGGGAGGGAACCCGGCACGTGCTGCACCCCGACCTGGCGTTGCTGCTGTCGACCTCGGGCTCGACCGGGTCGCCGAAGCTGGTCCGGCTCTCCCGGCAGAACGTCGCCGCCAACGCCGCGGCGATCGCCGACTCCCTCCGGATCCGGGGCACCGACGTGGCGGCGACGACGCTGCCGCTGCACTACTGCTACGGCCTTTCGGTGCTGGCCAGCCACCTCGCCGCGGGCGCCGGTGTGCTGCTCACCTCGCGGTCGGTCATCGAGGAGCCGTTCTGGGACCTGGTCCGGACCCATGCGGTGACGACCTTCCCGGGCGTCCCGCACACCTTCGACCTCCTGGACCGGGCCGGCCTCGCGAGGCGCGAAGTGCCCTCGCTGCGCTACCTGACCTGTGCCGGCGGCCGGCTTGCGCCTGCGACCGTCGAGCGGTTCGCTGCCCTCGGCCAACGGCGGGGCTTCGACCTGGTGGTGATGTACGGCGCGACCGAGGCCACCGCCCGAATGGCCTACCTCCCGCCGGACCTCGCGCTGCGGCACCCGCACACGATCGGCGTGGCGGTCCCCGGCGGCGAGCTCCGGGTGGACGCCCCGGCCGGCGGGATCGGCGAGCTGGTCTATGCCGGCCCCAACGTCATGCTCGGGTACGCCGAGATGGCCGCTGATCTCGCCCGCGGCCGGGAGGTGGCCGAGCTGCGCACCGGCGACCTCGCCCGGGTCACCCCCGCGGGCCTGGTGGAGCTCACCGGCCGGATCAGCCGCGTAGCCAAGGTCTTCGGCCTGCGCGTGGACCTGGGCCGCGTCGAGGACGCCTTGCTGGCCGCGGGCGTGGTCGGCCACGCCGTGGACGGCGGCGATCGGCTGGTGGTCGGGATCGACCGCACTGCCGCCCCCGTGGACGCCGGGCGGGTCCGGGACGTCGTCACGGGGTTGGGGGTCCCGGCTGCCGCGCTGGCCGTCGCAGAGCTCGACGGCGTGCCGCGGCTGGCCTCAGGCAAGCCCGACCATCGAGCGATCGCCGCCGCGAGCCACGAGAGCGCGCCGCACCCGCGCCGGGCTGCCGGCGGCGGGAGCGTGGCGGCTCTCTACGCCACGCTTCCGGGTGCGGCCGCTCGCGGAACCGACCGTGGCGCGGTCGCCAGGGACACGTTCGTCTCCCTGGGCGGCGACTCGCTGTCCTACGTGTCGGTCTCCCTCCGGCTGGAGCGCCTGCTCGGTCACCTGCCGGCCGGCTGGCACACGATGACGGTCGACGCGCTCGAGGCCCGGCGCGAGCCGGGCCCGAGCAGGTCGCGCCGCGCCGGCCCGGCCACCGCCGGCGGGCCCGGACCCCGGCGGCCGACGGGCCGGACGGTGGAGACCAACGTCGTGCTGCGGGCCGCGGCGATCACGATGATCGTCGGCTCCCACGCGAACCTGTTCCTGCTGGTCGGCGGCGCGCATCTGCTGGTCGGGCTGGCCGGCTTCAACCTGGGCCGGTTCCAGCTCACCGACCGGTCCCGGCGCGAGCGGGTGGCGGGCCTGAGCCGCACCATCGCCCGGATCGCGGTCCCCTCGATGCTGTGGCTGACCTTCGCCGCGGCGACCAGCGCGAAGTACGACGGACGCAACGTGCTGCTGCTCACCGGGGTGCTCGGCACCCGGGAGTGGAGCGAGGCCTGGCACTACTGGTTCATCGAGGCGCTGGTCTGGACGCTGCTCGGGCTGACCGCGCTGCTGGCCATCCCCTGGGTGGACCGGCTGGAACGGCGGTGGCCGTTCTGGCTGCCGATGGGTCTGGCCGGCCTCGCGCTGCTCACGAGGTATGACGTGGTCCGGCTGTTCGACGGCGACTACATCCACCGGGCGCACGTGATCTTCTGGCTGTTCGCCCTCGGCTGGGCAGCGGTGAAGGCGCCGACGGGCTGGCACCGGATGCTGGTCTCCGCGGCGGTCGCCGCGACTGTGCCCGGCTTCTTCCCCGGGGACCAGGCCCAACGCGAGGCCATCGTCGTGGTGGGGATGCTGCTGCTCATCTGGGTCCCGGCGGTCCGCGTGCCAGCCGTCCTCGCCCGCGTCGCCGGGGTGCTGGCCAGCGCGTCGCTGTTCATCTACCTGTGCCACTGGCAGATCTACCCGGCGTACGAGTTCTCGATGCCGTGGCTGGCGACGACCCTCTCCCTGACCGCGGGCATCGCGCTGTGGCAGGTCGTCGCCCGGGCTACGCCGCCGGTCGAGCGGGCCCTGGCCCGATCCGGCAGGGTGACCCGCGCCCGAATCGGGGAAATACAGGACCATCGGCCGTGGTTGAGCATCCGGAGGTGGTCGAGGCGTGATGAACATCCTGCCGTCGCCAGGGGCGGCATCGGCTGAGGGCCCCGTCGTCGACGGATCCGTGCGACGGCTGCACGGGCGGCGTCGCAGACCGCTCCGCCGGGTCGCGATGATCAGCCTGCACACCTCTCCGCTGGACCAGCCCGGCACCGGCGACGCCGGGGGCATGAACGTCTATGTCCTGGAGCTCTCCAAGAGGCTGGCCGAGCGCGACCTCGAGGTCGAGATCTACACCCGCGCCACCTCCTCGACGCTGCCGCCGGTGGTCGAGGCTGCTCCCGGGGTCCGCGTTCACCACGTCGAGGCCGGGCCGTTCGAGGGGCTGGCCAAGGACGAGCTGCCGGCGCAGCTGTGCATGTTCGCCCGGCACCTGCTGCGCCACGAGGCGGGTCACGAGCAGGGCTGGTTCGACCTGATCCACTCCCACTACTGGCTCTCGGGTCAGGTGGGAGCGCTGCTGCGCGACCGGTGGTCGGTGCCGCTGGCGCACACGATGCACACGATGGCCAAGGTCAAGAACGAGCTGCTCGCCGAGGGCGACACCCCCGAGCCGCACGCCCGCGTGGTCGGTGAGGAGCAGGTCGTCAGCGCCTCCGACATGCTCATCGCGAACACCGACGTGGAGGCCAAGCAGCTGGTCAACCTCTATGACGCCGATCCGACTCGGGTCGAGGTGATCCACCCCGGCGTCGATCTCGGGGTGTTCGTGCCGCGCTCCCAGCAGGCCGCCCGGGATCGGCTGGGGATCCCCGCCGAGGCGGCCGTGCCGATGTTCGTGGGCCGGCTGCAGCCGCTCAAGGCGCCCGACGTGCTGCTGCGTGCCGTCGCGCTGCTGCTCGAGCGGGACCCGGCGCTGCGCCGTCGGCTCGTGGTGCCGATCGTGGGTGGTCCCTCCGGCTCGGGCCTGGAGCACCCCGAGGCACTGGCCGGGCTGGCGGTGTCGCTGGGCATCGCCGACGTGGTCCGGTTCGTCCCGCCGGTCACCCGCGACGAGCTCGTCGACTGGTACGCCGCCGCCACGGCGGTGTGCGTGCCGTCCTACAACGAGTCCTTCGGGCTGGTCGCCATCGAGGCCGCCGCGGTCGGCACGCCGGTCGTCTCCGCCGCGGTGGGCGGGCTGACCACCGCGGTCGAGCACGGGCGGACCGGGCTGCTGGTCGAGGGCCACGACCCGGCCGACTACGCACAGGCCCTGGCCCACCTGGTCGAGGCCCCGGCTTACCGCGATCGGCTGGGGGCCGCGGCAGCCCGGCACGCCCGTGGCTTCGCCTGGGAGCGCACCGCCGCCGAGACGCTGGCGGTCTACGAGCGAGCCGCCGTGGCCCTGGAGTCCGACCTCGCCCCGAGCCCGCTCGGCGGTTGGGTGGGGCTGGGCGCGGCCCGGCCCGGCGCGCTGCTGGGCTCGGGAGCCCGGCCAGGACCACGGACGGGGACACGGCCAGGTCCACGGCCGGGATCCCTGACAGGATCCTGGGAGGAGGTGCTCCATGGCTGACCACGAGGAGCGGGCCCGGGTCCGTGAGGTCGTCCGCAGCGCGCTCGCCGACAGCGGGCTGGACTGGGAGGAGATGCGCGACGACGTCTTCGCCGTCACCCTCCCCGGCGAGCACAAGCTGAGGACGCCGTGCCGTCTCGAGATCGGGCAGCATGCCTTCGCGGTTCACGCCTTCGTGGCCCGCCGGCCGGACGAGAACCACGAGCGCGTCTACCGCTGGCTGCTCGAGCGCAATCTGCGGCTCTTCGGGGTCGCCTTCGGGCTCGACCACCACGGCGACATCTTCCTGGACGGCCGGCTGCCGCTCCCGTCGGTGACCCCGGAGGAGGTCGACCGGCTGCTCGGCGCGGTGCTCACCTACGCCGACGAGTCGTTCAACCCGATCCTCGAGCTCGGTTTCGCCTCCTCGATCCGCAAGGAGTGGGAGTGGCGGGTCTCCCGCGGAGAGTCCACGCGCAATCTTGAGGCGTTCCGGGGCTGGTTGGAGGCAGATGCGTCGCCGCCCCGGGCCGAGGACAGCTGACCTCCCCGGGCCTCGAGCCGCCACGGGTCGCCCTAGCCTGAGCCGGCCATGGACGCCTTCCTGCTCAGCACCGCGGTGATCTTCGTCGCCGAGCTCGGCGACAAGTCGCAGCTGATGGCGATGACCTTCGCCGCGCGCTACCGAGCGCGAGACGTGCTGATCGGGATCACGGTCGCCACCCTGATCGTGCACCTGCTCTCGGTGGCGCTCGGCGCCGCCCTGGGCACGGCGCTGAGCGACCGCCAGGGCGTGGTCTCGGTGCTCGCCGGGCTGGCCTTCCTCGGCTTCGCCGCCTGGACTCTGCACGGCGACGAGCTGACCGGCGACGAGGCCGAACGGGCCCGCCGCAGCTCCGGGCTGGCCGTGCTCGCGGTCGGCGCGGCCTTCTTCGTCGCCGAGCTGGGCGACAAGACGATGCTGGCCACGATCACGCTGGCCACCACCGAGGACTGGTTCGGGACCTGGATCGGTTCGACCCTGGGGATGGTGCTCGCCGACGCGCTGGCGATCGGCGTCGGGGCCCTGCTGGGCCGGCAGCTGCCCGAGCGGGCGGTGCGATGGGGCGCGTCCGCGGCGTTCGCCGCCTTCGGCGTCCTGCTGATCGTCGACGGCCTGCGCTGACGGCAACTCTGACGGCGGACCCCGGGCGACCGGGGTCGCGGTTGAGCGGGGCTCAGGACTCGAACTTGTAGCCCAGCCCGCGCACGGTGAGCAGGTGCCGGGGCTGGCCGGGATCCTCCTCGACCTTGGCCCGCAGCCGCTTGACGTGCACGTCGAGGGTCTTGGTGTCCCCGACGTAGTCCGAGCCCCACACCCGGTCGATCAGCTGTCCGCGGGTCAGCACCCGGCCGGCGTTGCGCAGCAGCAGCTCGAGGAGCTCGAACTCCTTGAGCGGGAACCCGACCTCCCGCCCGCGGACGCTGACGACGTGGCGCTCGGTGTCCATCCGCACCGGGCCGGCCTCGACCGTCGCGGTGGCCAGGTCGGCGGGCTCGCCACCGCGGCGCAGCACGGCCCGGATCCGGGCGACGAGCTCGCGGGGGGAGTAGGGCTTGGTGACATAGTCGTCGGCGCCCAGCTCCAGGCCGACGACCTTGTCCACCTCGTCGCCCTTGGCGCTGACCATGATGACCGGGACGTTGGAGGTCTGCCGGATCCGCCGACACACCTCGGTGCCCGGCACCCCGGGCAGCATGAGGTCCAGCAGCACGATGTCGGCGCCGGCCCTCTCGAACTCCTCCAGCGCCGCGGTCCCGGTCTCGGCGACCGCGACCTCGAAGCCCTCCTTGCGCAGCACGTAGGACAGCGCCTCGCTGTAGCTCTCCTCGTCCTCTACGACCAGCACCCGCGTCACGTCGTCTCCTTGTCCGGGCCGGTGGCGTGTGCGAGCGGCTCGGAAGCCGCCGTACGCCGAGGCAGCCGCAGCGTGAATGTCGATCCCTGCCCTTCCTGCGACCACACCGTGACCTCCCCGCCGTGGGAGGCCGCGACGTGCTTGACGATGGACAGCCCCAGCCCGGTGCCGCCGGTGGACCGATGCCGAGCCGGGTCCACGCGGTAGAAGCGCTCGAAGATCCGCTCCAGCTCCCCGACGGCGATGCCGATGCCCTCGTCGGTCACTGTGATGTCGAGCGACTCCTCCCCTGAGGGGAGCACCGAGACCGCGACCCGGCCGCCGTCGGGCGAGTAGGTCACCGCGTTGGAGAGCAGATTGCTCAGTGCCAGGCCGATCTGGGCGCCGTTGCCGAGCACTTCGAGACCGCGCCGGCCGTGGTAGTCGAGGGTGATGCCCCGAGCGCGCGCCTCCACCTCCAGCGCGGCGACCGCGCGCTCCACGACCGTGTCGACGTCGACCGGTTGCGGCCGGTCGAGCCCGTCGCTGTCTTGGAGCCGCGAGAGCTCGATGATCTGCTGGACCAGACGCTGGAGGCGGGCCGCCTCGGTCCGCATCCGCGCAGCGAAGCGGTGCACCGCCTCGGGGTCGTCGGTGGCCTCCCCGACCGCCTCGGAGAGCAGCGTGAGCGCTCCCACGGGGGTCTTGAGCTCGTGGGAGACATTGGCGACGAAGTCGCGGCGGATCGCCTCCACTCGCCGCTCCCGGGTGCGGTCGTCGGCCAGGACGACCACCAGGCGGCTGCTCAACGCCGCCACTCGGGCGAGCACGAAGGAGGGGGGGCGGCCCAGTCCTCGCGGGATCTCCAGGTCGAGGGACCGGCTCTCGCCGTCACGGCGCACTTGCTGGACCGCAGCCGCCAGCTCGGGGACCCGCACCCGGCCCTCGCGCACGAGCCCCAGGGCGTAGGCAGGGGCGGAGACCTGGATGACGCGGTCGTGCTCGTCGATGACCAGGGCGCTGGAGCGCAGCGCATTGAGGACCGTGGCGACGCCGGGGGGAACGACGGCGGCTTCGGCGTCGGTGGCGGGCCTGCGGTCGGAGCCGCGAAGCTCGCGCTCGCTGAGTCGCCAGGCGAGGGTGGTAATCGCCCCGATGCAGACGCCCAGCAGCATGAGGAGCAGCCCCTGGGCGGTCGGGTCCATGCCTCGATGGTAGAGCGGGGCAGCCCCGGTCCCGCCCTGCGAGCCGCCTGAAGGCGGTGGTTTCGGGGGCCGTTCACCCTCGATTCACGTGGGGTTGTCGCCCCGGCTCCCTGGAGGACCGATGATAGTCCCCATGCGCACCGCCTACCACGACCAGTTGGACGCGATCATCTCCGAGCTGGTCACGATGACCGAGTTGGTCCAGCAGTCCGTCATCCGCTCCACCCACGCCCTGCTCACGGCCGACTCTCACATCGCCGAGCAGGTCGTCCTCGCAGACGAGCAGGTCGACGACTACCGGGAGCGGATCGAGGAGCAGGTCTTCGAGGTGATGGCGCTGCAGCAGCCGGTCGCCGGGGACCTGCGGATGCTGGTCGCGGCGGTGCGGATGGTGGGCGACCTGGAGCGGATGGGCGACCTGTCGGTGCATGTCGCGAAGGTGGCCCAGCTGCGGGCGCCTGCCGCGGCGGTGCCCGAAGAGCTGCGCCCGACGATGGAGCGGATGGCGCAGGTCGCCGTCCACATGGTCGGTGCCGCGGCCAAGGTGATCGCCCAGCGGGACGTCGAGGCGGCCCAGCGGCTCGAGGAGGACGACGAGGAGATGGACGAGCTGCGGCGCAAGTCCTTCCGGGTGATGCTCGGCGACGGGTGGAGCCACGGGGTGGAGCCGGCGGTCGACGTCGCGCTGCTCGGGCGCTACTACGAGCGGATCTCCGACCACGCGGTGTCGCTGGCGCGTCGGGTGGTCTATCTGGTCACCGGGCGCAGCGCGCCTCTCGAAGCCTGAGCGGCCCGGGGGCCGCCCCACCCGAAGGTGGAACCCGCCCAAACCGCACCCGGCACCGTGCCAGGATGGGAGCCATGGACGCGGCGACCCAGGCCGAGGCCGGGATCGACTATGTCGAGGAGTACGCCTCGGCCGCGAAGTGGTTCGCTGACCACCTGGCGGGCGGCAACACTCGCGTCGGAGTCCCCGGCCGGCCAGGATGGACTGTGGTCGACCTGGCGACCTACCTGGGCAACGCGCACTCGTGGGTAGCGACGATCGTGGAGACCGGGCGGGCTGTGCGCCGCTTCGAGGACCGTCCGCCATCGGTGAAACCGCGGCGGCTGGCGCAGTGGTATCTCGGCAAGGCCGAGGACCTGTTCACCGTGCTCCGGGACACCCCGCCGGAGAAGGACTGCTGGAACTTCGCCTTCGGGTCCGGGGTGGTCGGCTTCTGGGCCCGCAGAGAGACCCACGAGACGCTGCTGGCCGGGCTGGACCTGGCCGCGGCGGGTGGGTTCGAGGAGCGGATGCCGCTCCCCATGGCCGGCGACGCGATCGACGAGACGCTCACTGTCTTCCTGCACCGGATGCACGCCCGGGGGTACCCCGCAGAACTGGTGGCCCCGGTCTCGCTCCGCGCCACCGACACCGGCCTCACCTGGGTGGTCGAGCCGGCGCCGAGGTCCGGCATCCCGACCCAGGCCTCCGGTCTCGAAGAGCCGCGGCCGGACCGGTCGGCGCCTCGGGTGCGGCGCGGGCTGAGTGCCGGCGCCGACGCGGTGGAGGCGCCAGCCCTGGTGCTGGTCAAGCTGTTGTGGAAGCGGGTGCCTCCAGAACACCCGGAGGTGCAGCTGCGCGGCAACGAGGCGCGGCTGCTGCGGTTCCTCGGGAGCCGGATCACCCCCTGAGGTCAGCCTCCACCGCGCAGCAGGTCCTCGAAGGGCGTGACGTCCTCCAACCCCCCATCCCCGGGAGCCGGGCTCGTGGCGTCGGCGTCGGTGACCGGCCCGAGGATCAGCAGCGCAACCAGCTCGTCGGCCGCACGGCCGATCCGCTCGGTCAGCGGGGCAGTGTCCGGGTCGGGCTGCGTGTCGGCCGTGCCCCCGAAGTCCTCGGTCGCCGCGAACACTCCCGTGGGCACGACGACGGCTCTCAGGTAGGTGAACAGCGGCCGCAGGGCATGCTCGATCACCAGGGAGTGCCGCGCGCTCCCCCCGGTGGCGGCGACCAGCGTCGGCTTCCCACTCAGCGTCTCGGCGTCGAGGACGTCGAAGAAGGTCTTGAAGAGCCCCGAGTACGACGCGGCGAACACCGGGGTGGCGGCGATGAGCGCGTCGGCCTCGACGACGGAGGAGACCGCCACCTCGAGCTCGGGTGGCGGGAAGCCGGTGAGGAGGTTGTCGGCAAGGGCCCGGGCCAGCGGGCGCAGCTCAACCACCTCGATGAGAGCGTCGGTCCGGTGCTGACGCAGCCGGGTCTCCACCGCCTGGGTGAGGCGATCGGCCAACAGCCGGGTCGAGGATGGCTGGCCCAGGCCTGCGGTGAGGACGGCCACCGTGACCGTGCGGGCTCCCGGCTCGCGGCTCACCCCAGGACCTGGACCGGGGAGGTCCCCGTCGCTCGGTCGCCCGCGGCGTACACCGTGCGGTCGCCTCCTCCGCCCACGGCCGCGACGAGCGAGGGGTGCGTGGGCGCCGAGGGCACGTGGGCCGGCCGGAGCGCCGCGAACTCGCGACGCAGCACCGGCACGACCTGCTCGCCGAGGAGGTCGAGCTGCTCGAGCACGGTCCGCAGCGGCAGGCCCGCGTGGTCGATGAGGAACAGCTGGCGCTGGTAGTCCCCGGCGTACTCCCGGAAGCCGAGGGTGCGCTCGATGACCTGCTGAGGTGACCCCACGGCGAGCGGCGTCATCTCCATGAAGTCCTCCAGCGACGGCCCATGGCCGTAGACGGGGGCATTGTCGAAGTAGGGCCGGAACTCGCGCACCGCGTCCTGGCTGTGCGGCCGCATGAAGACCTGACCCCCGAGCCCGACGATCCCTTGGTCGGCGCGGCCGTGGCCGTAGTGCTCGAAGCGCTGCCGGTAGAGCCCGACCATCCGTCGGGTGTGGCTGGCGGGCCAGAAGATGTGGTTGGCGAAGAAGCCGTCGCCGTAGTACGCCGCCTGCTCGGCGATCTCGGGGGAGCGGATCGAGCCGTGCCAGACGAAGGGCGGCACCCCGTCCAGCGGACGAGGCGTGCTGGTGAACCCGTGCAGCGGGGTGCGGAAGCGTCCCTCCCAGTCGACGACGTCCTCGCGCCAGAGTCGGTGCAGGAGGGCGTAGTTCTCGATGGCCAGCCCGATGCCGTCGCGGATGTTCTTCCCGAACCACGGGTAGACCGGGCCGGTGTTGCCGCGGCCGAGCATGAGGTCCACCCTGCCGCCCGCGAGGTGCTGCAGGCTCGCGTAGTCCTCCGCGATCCGCACCGGGTCGGTGGTGGTGATCAGCGTGGTCGAGGTCGACAGGATCAGCCGCTCGGTCTGCGCCGCGATGGCGGCCAGCACCGTCGTCGGCGCGCTGCACACGAACGGGGGGTTGTGGTGCTGGCCGATCGCGAAGACGTCGAGTCCGACCTCCTCGGCCTTGCGTGCGATCGCCACCATGGAGGCGAGGCGCTCGCGCTCGGTGGGGGTCCGGCCCGTGGTGGGGTCCGTCGTGACATCACCGACGGTGAAGACACCGATCTGCATGAGACCTCCGCTTCCTTGAAGTGTCAAGTCACCAACACGGGGGCCCGGAGTTCTATTCCATCTGCCGAGGTGCCGGAGGGTGCGACATGTGCTGGCCCAGCCGCCGGAGGACGCGACGACTGGGGCGAGGCGGTCGATTTCGTAGGGGTGGAGACGGCTGTGTATGCTCTGTCGTCGCTTGCCCCTTTAGCTCAGTCGGCAGAGCGACTCCATGGTAAGGAGTAGGTCTACGGTTCGATTCCGTAAAGGGGCTCTGGGAGGGACCCGCGTGCGCTCGCAGGAATGGCGTGGACCCCGTCCCGGCGGCGGGGTAGCTCAGGTGGTTAGAGCACACGGCTCATAATCGTGGTGTCGCGGGTTCGAGTCCCGCCCCCGCTACCAGATCAAGACGATCAACACCAGCGACCGCATCGACAGATAGAGGCGCCTCGTGGCCAGCAAGACCAGTGACATCCGCCCCAAGATCACCTTGGCCTGCACCGAGTGCAAGGAGCGGAACTACATCACCAAGAAGAACCGCCGCAACGACCCCGACCGGATGGAGCTGAAGAAGTTCTGCCCGCGCTGCCGGACGCATACCGCGCACCGCGAGACCCGCTGAGGCCGGTCCGGCACCGCACCTCGCAGGAGCGCCGCCCCCGACGGGTGGCGCTCCTTTCGTCGTGTCCCGAGCGCGCGCTCGGCCGCGACCCGCGCTGCTAGCGTCCGGGGCATGGCTGTCGACGCATCCCTGGTCGGGCGGACCTTCCCGCCCACGGCTCCCTACTCGGTGGCGGAGGAGCGGGTGGCCGAGTTCGCCGCGGCGCTGGGCGCGGAGTACGTAGGGGGTGCCGCGCCGCCGACGTTCCCCATCGTGGTCGCCTTCCAGGCGATGCATGCGCTGATGGAGGACCCCACCGTCGGGATCGCACTCCACCGGGTGGTGCACGGCGAGCAGCGGTTCGGCTACAGCCGGCCGGTCCGGCCCGGCGACGTACTGACCGCGACGCTGACCGTCGACTCCCTGCGGCAGATCGGGGGTGCCGACATCGTCGGCACCCGCAGCGAGATCACCGACGCCGAGGGCGAGCACGTGGTCACCGCCCGCGCCGTCCTCGTGCACCGGGACGAGTCGTGAGCGCCGCAGCGGCTCCGGACAGCTCGGGCTGGAGCAGCGGCACCGAGCTCCCGACCCAGGAGTACGCCGTGACCCGGACCGACCTGGTCCGCTACGCCGGAGCCAGCGGCGACCTCAACCCGATCCACTGGTCGCAGCGGGTGGCGACCTCGGTCGGGCTGCCGGGCGTCATCGCCCACGGCATGTTCACCCTGGGGCTCGCCGGTCGCGCCCTGGACTCCTGGGCCGGCGAGTCCGGGCGGATCCTCGAGCTCGGGGCCAAGTTCACCAAGCCGGTCGTGGTGCCCGACGACGACGAGGGGACGGTCGTCACGGTCGCGGGCACGGTGAAGAGCGTGGAGGACGGGCTGGCCACCGTGAGCCTCGAGGTCACCTGCGAGGGCATGAAGGTGCTCGGCCTGCCGCGGGCGGTGCTGCGTGTCGGCTGAGCCCGACCGGCTCTCGGACCACACCACGCTGCGCCTCGGCGGACCGGCTCGCGAGTGGGTGCGAGCGACGACCGAGCAGGATCTCGTCGCCGCCGTAGACCAGGCCGACGAGGCGGGCACCCCGGTGCTGGTCCTGGGAGGCGGCAGCAACCTGGTGGTCGCCGACGCCGGCTTCGACGGCCGCGTGGTGGAGGTGGCCACCGGCGGCGTGCAGGTCGAGGCCGACGCGTGCGGGGGCGCCCTCGTGTCGGTCGCGGCCGGCGAGGACTGGGACGCCCTGGTGGCCCGGTCGGTGGCCGAGGGCTGGGTCGGCCTCGAGGCGCTCTCGGGCATCCCGGGCAGCGTGGGCGCGACGCCGATCCAGAACGTCGGCGCCTACGGCCAGGAGGTCGCCGACACACTCGCCCGGGTGCGGACCTGGGACCGCGAGGCCGGCGCCCTGCGCACCTACCCGGCGGCGGCGTGCGGGTTCGGCTACCGGCACAGCCGCTTCAAGGCCGAGCCGGGCCGCCACCTGGTGCTCACGGTCTCCTTCGCCCTTCGGCTCGGTGACCTGAGCGCACCGGTGCGGTACGCCGAGCTCGCCCGCACACTCGGGGCCGAGGTCGGCGACCGGGTCCCGCTCGCCGAGGTCCGCCGAGCCGTGCTGGCGCTCCGCGCCGCGAAGGGCATGGTGCTGGACCCCGCCGACCCGGACACGTGGTCGGCCGGCTCCTTTTTCACCAACCCGGTCCTCGACCCGGCCGCGCTGCCGACTGGTGCCCCCTCCTGGCAGCAGCCGGACGGTCGGGTCAAGACCAGCGCCGCCTGGCTCATCGAGCGGGCCGGGTTCGGCAAGGGCCACGGACTCGATCGGGGCCCGGCGGCGCTCTCGACCAAGCACACCCTGGCCCTGACGAACCGCGGCGGGGCGAGCACCGCGGATCTGTTGACGCTGGCCGCCGAGGTCCGCGACGGGGTGGCCGCCCGCTTCGGCATCACGCTGGTGCCCGAGCCCGTGCTGGTCGGCTGCTCGATCTGACCCCGGCTCTGTCGAGACGCCGGACCTGTCGTGACGCCGGCTCTGTCGAGACGCCGGACCTGTCGTGACGACGGGGCCGGTCAGCCCGGCACGCCGCCCTGCTGGTACTGAACACCGAAGTCCTCGCCGGCGACGATCGCCCAGGTGAAGAAGACGATCCAGGCAATCAGGAGCACTGTGCCGACGATGCCGAGGACGATGCCGGCCACGGCCATCCCGCGCCCACCGACGCGGCCGTCGGAGCGGTCGGCGCGGTTCTTGCCGATCCAGCCGACCACGATCGCCACGGGCGAGAGCAGGCCGCCGAAGCAGAAGCAGTTGCCGAGCAGTCCGAGGATGCCGGTGACCAGGGCGGCCACAGCCAGGCCGTTGGACTCCTGCACCGCGCCGGGGGGCAACCCGCCGCCGGGCGGCGGATAGCCGTAGGGCGACTGCTGAGGCGGGGGGTAGGCACCCGGCGGGGGAGGCGGTGACCCAGACGGGGGCTGCTGAGGTGGGGGGTAGCCGCCGGGGGGAGGGGGATATCCGAAGGGCGGCTGCCCGGGCGGCGGCTGCTCGGAGGAGGAGTCGTCGGGTCGGTCACCGGGCGGTGTCGTCATGCCGGGAGTGTGTCAAACCCCGGGGACGGATCGGCGGGCTCCCCCGCGAGCCACGCGTCGATGTCGGCGAGGATCTCGCGCTGTAGCGAGGGGGGCGCGGCCGAGGCCCGCACCGACATCCTGGCCAGCTCGGCCAGGGTCGCGTCGTCCAGGTCGTGAGCCGCCCGCATCGCGGCGTACTGGCTGGCCAGCCGGGAGCCGAAGAGCAGCGGGTCGTCCGCGCCGAGCGCCACGGTCGCGCCGGCGGTGAGGAGCTCGGGCAGCGGAACCGAGGTGAGGTCGGTGTAGACACCCAGGGAGACGTTGGAGATCGGGCAGACCTCGAAGGCCACCCCGCGCTCGACCAGCGAGGCGAGCAGCGCCGGGTCCTCCGCAGCTCGCACACCGTGGCCCAGCCGGTCGGCGTGCAGCCGGTCGGCTGCCACGCGGACGCTGGCCGGCCCCATCAGCTCCCCGCCGTGCGGCACTAGGAGCAGGTCGGCGCGTCGGGCGATCTCGAAGGCCCGGTCGAACTCCTCGGTGCGCCCGCGCCGCTCGTCGTTGGACAGCCCGAACCCGACCACGCCATGCCGCGGGCCTCGTCCGGCGTACCGCGCCGCGAGCCTGGCCAGGGTCCGCGCGTCCAGGGGGTGCCGGGTCCGGTTCGCCGCGATCACGATCGCCATCTCGATCCCGGCGACGCGGGTGGCCTCGACGGTGGAATCGAGGACCAGGTCGGTGAAGGCCGTGATCCCGCCGAACCGGGAGGCGAAGCCGCTCGGGTCGACCTGCAGCTCCAGCCACCGGCTCCCGTCGGCGGCGTCGTCGAGGGCTGCCTCCAGCACCACGCGCCGCACGTCGTGCTCGGTGCGCAGCACCGAGCGCGCCACGTCGTAGAGCCGCTGGAAGCGGAACCACCCCTTCTCGTCGGCCGCCGAGAGCGTCGGTGGCCAGTCGTCGACCAGCGCGTCGGGCAGCGCGATCCCGTCCCGGGCGGCGAGCTCGACGAGGGTGGCGTGCCGCATCGAGCCGGTGAAGTGCAGGTGCAGATGCGCCTTCGGCAGTGCGCGCAGGTCGCGCCGCCGGGCCGGGTCGCCGATCACACCGAGGCGAAGAGCTTCTGCAGCCGGGCGACCCCCTCGACCAGGTCGTCGTCGCCGAGTGCGTAGGACAGCCGCAGGTAGCCCGCCGATCCGAACGCCTCACCGGGAACGACGGCCACCTCCGCCCGGTCGAGGATCAGCGCGGCCAGCTCGGTGGTCGTCGACGCCGTCGTCCCGGCGTACTCCCTGCCCAGGAGCGCTTTCACCTGTGGGTAGGCGTAGAAGGCTCCGGCGGGCTCCGGGCACACCACGCCGTCGATCTCGTTCAGCATGTGCACCATCCGCTGGCGTCGCCGGTCGAAGGCTGCGCGCATCGCCGCGACTGCGGTCAGGTCGCCCTCCAGCGCCGCGATCGCGGCGCGCTGGGAGACGTTGGCGACGTTGGAGGTCGCGTGCGACTGCAGGTTGGTGGCCGCCTTCACCACGTCTCCCGGGCCGATCATCCAGCCCACCCGCCAGCCGGTCATCGCGTAGGTCTTGGCCACGCCGTTGACCACGATGCAGGTGTCGGCGAGCTCGGGTACCGCCACCGGCATCGAGACCGCCTCGACCCCGCCATAGGTGAGGTGCTCGTAGATCTCGTCGGTCACCACCCACAGGCCGTTGTCGACGGCCCACCGCCCCAGCGCCTCGACCTGCTCACGCGGGTAGACCGCGCCCGTGGGGTTCGACGGCGAGCAGAACAGGAGCACCTTCGTGCGCTCGGTGCGCGCGGCCTCCAGCTGGTCGACGGTGACCAGATAGCCCTGGCGCTCGTCGGCCAGCACCTCGACCGGCTCGCCGCCGGCCAGCCGGATCGCCTCGGGGTAGGTGGTCCAGTAGGGGGCGGGCAGGAGCACCTCGTCGCCGGGATCGAGGAGGGTGGCGAACGCCTCGTAGACCGCCTGCTTGCCGCCGTTGGTCACCAGCACCTGCTGGGGCGTGGCCGCGTAGCCGGAGTCGCGCTCGGTCTTCGCGACGATCGCCTGCTTGAGCGCCGGGAGCCCGCCGGCGGGGGTGTAGCGGTGGTTGGCCGGGTCGCTGCACGCCGCGATCGCCGCCTCGACGATGTACGCCGGGGTCGGGAAGTCCGGCTCCCCGGCGCCGAAGCCGATCACGGGCCGGCCGGCCGCCTTCAGCGCCTTCGCCTTGGCGTCGACCGCCAGCGTCGCGGACTCTGCGATGCCGCCGATCCGGCGGGAGACCCGGGGAAGGCTGGGGGAGGACTCGGATGCCTGGCCGTGGCTCATGGGCCTCATCGTCGCACTCACGCCGTGGCCTGGCCCAACAGCCCCCGGGGCTTCTGTGAGCAGGTGGCTGGTTCGACTTCCCGGAGCGTCGCCCGTAGACTCTTCCCTCGGTGGTTCTCACCCTTGCTTGTCATGCCCGCAGCGCTCACGGTGGGCTGACCGGTCCGCCGAGAGGCGGGCGAGAGCCGTCGGAGGGCACTAGCTCAACTGGCAGAGCATCGGTCTCCAAAACCGAAGGTTGGGGGTTCAAGTCCCTCGTGCCCTGCACGACCCCGCGCGGCCCCGTGCGGGTGGACGAGCCCGGCCTGGGCCGGGCGGTTGAAGGCCAACAGGATTGAGGTGATGGACGGTGGCGCAGAGCTCGACCGAACAGCGTCGTACCAGTCCCGGGACCTTCTACCGCCAGGTCGTTGCCGAGCTTCGCAAGGTCGTCTGGCCGACTCGGCAGCAGCTCATCACCTACTTCTGGGTGGTCCTGGTGTTCGTGGTCGTGGTCATGACGTTCGTGTCGCTGCTCGACATCGCGTTCGGCAGGCTGGTCTTCCAGATCTTCGCCTGAGCCGAGAGTCAGAAGCGCCCGGGGCCGACCGGCCCCCGATCACAGAAGGTGACTGAGCAACCGTGTCGCAGCCGTACGACAACCAGCCGGGCGACGAGCCCGACCAGCTGGCCGACCCGCCGGCCGACCTGCTGGCCGACCCGCCGGCCGACCTGCTGGCCGACCCGCCGGCCGACACCGCCTCGACCCCGGAGGACTCCGCGGTGATGACCGAGGAGTCCCCGGCGTACCCGACGTCGGAGTCCCCCGAGGAGGCCGGTGGGACCGCCGAGTCGCTCCCGGGCGTTCCCGAGGCGATCGACGAGGTCGCCGAGACCGAGGTGGAGGCGCTCGGTGAGGAGTCGGCCGACGACCCGCTGGAGGCCTTCCGGGAGGAGCTGCGGAACAAGTGGGGCGACTGGTTCGTCGTCCACACCTACTCCGGCATGGAGAACCGCGTGAAGGCCAACCTGGAGAGCCGGATCTCCTCGCTCAACATGGAGGACTACATCCACGAGGTGGTCGTCCCGACCGAAGAGGTCTTCGAGATCAAGAACGGCCAGCGCAAGAAGGTGCGCCGCACGACGCTGCCCGGCTACGTGCTGGTGCGCATGGACCTGACCGACGCCTCCTGGTCCGCGGTCCGGCACACGCCCTCGGTGACCGGCTTCGTCGGGCACTCCCAGCAGCCGGTGCCGCTGGACCTCGAGGAGGTCGAGAAGATGCTCGCCCCCTCGGTCGTCGCTGCCGCCGAGGCGACCGCGGCGAAGGGCGGCACGGCGACCAGCGCTCCGTCGACGCAGAAGAAGGTCGAGGTCGCAGACTTCGACGTCTCCGACTCGGTGATGGTCGTCGATGGGCCGTTCGCCACGCTGCACGCCACGATCACCGAGATCAACGTCGAGGCCCAGCGGGTCAAGGCGCTTGTCGAGATCTTCGGCCGGGAGACCCCGGTCGAGCTGAGCTTCAGTCAGATCCAGAAGGTCTGACCACCTGGTCGGACGCAGGCGGGCTCACGAACCACGGCACCACAGTAAGGACGCTTGGACACATGCCACCGAAGAAGAAGATCGCCGCACTGGTCAAGGTGCAGCTCAACGCCGGCGCGGCGACCCCTGCTCCGCCGGTCGGCACTGCGCTCGGCCCGCACGGCGTGAACATCATGGAGTTCTGCAAGGCCTACAACGCAGCCACCGAGGCGCAGCGCGGTCAGGTGATCCCGGTCGAGATCACGGTCTATGAGGACCGGAGCTTCGCCTTCGTCACCAAGACGCCGCCGGCCGCGGAGCTGATCAAGAAGGCCGCCGGACTGGGCAAGGGCTCCGCCGCCCCGCACCGCGACAAGGTGGGCCGGCTGACCCGCGACCAGGTCCGCGAGATCGCCGAGACCAAGATGCCCGACCTCAACGCCAACGACATCGCGGCCGCCGAGAAGGTCATCGAGGGCACCGCCCGGTCCATGGGCGTGACCATCGAGCGCTGACCCGGCCCGCGGCGTCCCCCCGCGCGACCGGGGCAGTGGCACCCCACCAACACAGCACGCAACACAGCAGCAGCAACACGGCAACAGCAACACGGCAACAGCAACACGGCACAGCGACCGAGAACCGTGGCAGGCCAGCACTGCGGCCGATGACCACGACTGGTGCACAGAACCGCCCGACCGTCACCTGAAAGGCAACCAGCCATGCAGCGCAGCAAGAGCTACCGCGCCCTCTCCGGGTCCTTCGACCGCGACGCGATGCACTCCCCCCTCGAGGCGATCAGGATCGCCAAGGCCGGGGCGACGAAGAAGTTCGACGAGACCGTCGAGGTCGCCCTCCGGCTCGGGGTCGACCCCCGCAAGGCGGACCAGATGGTCCGCGGCACCGTCAACCTGCCCCACGGCACCGGGAAGACGGCCCGGGTCCTGGTCTTCGCCAACGCCGCCAAGGCCGAGGAGGCCCGCGCGGCGGGCGCCGACCACGTCGGCGGCGACGACCTGATCGAGCGGATCCAGGGCGGCTGGCTCGACTTCGACTCCGTCGTCGCCACCCCGGACATGATGGGGAAGGTCGGCCGGCTCGGGAAGATCCTCGGTCCGCGCGGGCTGATGCCGAACCCGAAGACCGGCACCGTCACGATGGACGTGACCAAGGCGGTGGCCGACATCAAGGGCGGCAAGATCGAGTTCCGCGTCGACCGGCACGCCAACCTGCACTTCATCATCGGCAAGGCGTCGTTCAGCGAGCAGGCGCTGGCCGAGAACTACGCGGCCGCCCTCGAGGAGGTGCTGCGGCTCAAGCCGTCGGCGTCCAAGGGCCGCTACATCAAGAAGGCCACGATGGCGACCACGATGGGGCCGGGCATCCCGCTCGACCCGAACCGCACCCGCAACCTCACCGCGGACGACGACGCCGCCTGAGCCGAGGTCTTCGCTTGAGCCGAGTCGCTCCTCAGGCGGTGAAGACGCGCTCGTCGACGAGCGTCTCGCGGACCAGGTGGCCGCGGGTCCCGAAGCGTGCCTGCTCGAAGCGCTTGGGGAACTCCATGTCGACCCCGGTCAGCCCGCTGCGGTTCTTCTCGATCGACAACACCGCCCAGTGCCTGTGGCGCTCGGCGTTGCCGCCGTCGTAGACGAGGTGGTGCCGGGCGACCACGTCGAACGTGTTGTTGAGCATCAGCACCGTGTCGGCCTCGTAGGCCGACGCCGAGGAGCCTCGCATGTGGTTGACCCGCATCCGGTTGCCGCTGGCGATCCCCTCCTTGTCGGAGGCCACGACGCACAGGGCGGGGATGTCGTCGTCCAGCGTCATGTCCTTCACACTCGCCGCGACGGCCGTGCTGTGCTCCTCCTCGCCCCGCCCGGCGACCGGGACCTTCTGGACGTAGTCGATGCAGACGAAACGGGGCCGGTGCCGTGCCGGTCGGCGACCTCGGACACGGTGCGGGCGATGACCTCCAGGGTGGTGTGGCTGCGTGAGGAGCGGTGGACGAGGAGCACGAGGTCCCGCTGCGGAAGCCGCCCCGCAGCGTGCGGCCGACCGGATTCGACGTGCTCGACGCCAAGATGAAAACCACGAAAACGACTAAACCCGCTGAAACCGGCTACCTGCGCACTCCGACGTACTTGGCGAGGACCGGTCCGCCCACCGCCAACAAGAAGACGTACGCCGCGACCAGCGGTGCCAGCTCGGGGTCGGCGGTCGCCGCCAGGCCGACGATCACCAAGGAGAACTCTCCGCGGACGGTCAGGACGGCCCCCGCGCGGAGCTGACCGGGCCGGCTGGCCCCGTCCCGGGAGGCCGCGAACCACCCGGTCGCCATCTTGGTCCCCGCGGTGACCACCGCCAGCACGACCGCGGCCGGCAGCATCGGCAGCAGGTCGGCGGGGGAGACCGAGAAGCCGATCGCCACGAAGAAGACCGCGGCGAAGAGGTCGCGCAGCGGAGCGAGCACCTCGCGCGAGCGCCGTGCGGTGTTGCTGCGCAGGGTCAGGCCGAAGAGGAAGGCGCCGACTGCGGCGGACACGTGCAAGAACTCCGCCACCGCGGCGATCACCAGGGTCACGCCGAGGACGCGGAGCATGAGCTGCTCGGGCTGGGGATGCCAGACCAGCCGTCCGACGTGCTGCCCCCAGCGCAGGGAGACCCAGAAGGCGAAGACCAGCGCGGCTCCGGCGACCAGCATCGAGACCAGCGCCTGCTCCCATCCGTCCCCGGCCGCCAGCACCGCCAGCAGCGGCAGGTAGGCCGCCATCGCGAAGTCCTCCAGGACCAGCACCGAGAGCACCGACGGGGTCTCCCGGTTGGCGAGCCGGCCCAGGTCGGCGAGCAGCCGCGCGATGATGCCCGAGGAGGAGATGTACGTCGCGCCGGCCAGCGCCAGGATGCCGATCGGGTTGAAGCCGAGCAGCCACCCGGCCACGGCCCCGGGGACGGCGTTGAGCACCAGGTCGAGCGCCGCCGAGGGCATATGTCGGCGCAGGCTGTGGCCGAACTCCGCCACGGAGAACTGCAACCCCAGGACCAGCAGCAGCAGCACCACGCCGATCGTCGCGCCGGTCTGGATGAACTCCTCCACCGCGGGGTCCGGGGGCAGCCCGCCCTCGCCGATCGCGAGTCCGACGGCGAGGTAGAGCGGGATGGGGGAGAACCCCGCGCGCCGAGCGAGCGCTCCCAGCGTGGCGAGCACGAGCAGGATCGCGCCCAGCTCGAGCAGGAGTTGCGGCGAGAGGTGCACGGCGGAGATTCAGTCCGGAGCGACGATCGTCGCCACCTTCTTGATGCCCTCGTGGGTGCCGACGACGACGAGGGTGTCCCCCTCGGCCAGCATCGCGTCGGGGGCGGGGGCCGCGAGCACCTCGTCCTCCCGGACGATGGCGACGATCGAGGCGCCGGTCCGGGTCCGTGCCCGGGTAGCGCCCAGCGGTCGGCCGATGTAGGGGCTGCCCGGCTCCAGCGGGATCTGACCCGCGCCCAGTCCCGGCACCTCCCGGGTCAGGTCGGCAAAGCGCTCGGCGACCCGGGGCGCGCCGAGCAGCTGGGCCACCGTGTCAGCCTCGTCCTCCTCGAGCCGGTACTGCGCCCGCGGCTCGTCGGGATCGTCGGGATGGAACACCGCGATCAGGAAGGCGCCGTCGCGCAGCGCCACAATGCCGATGCGTTCCCCTGCTGCGCTGGTGAACTCGTAGCGCAGTCCCACGCCGGGCAGCAACACCTCGTCGAGCTCCATGGAGCCATGATGCCGCGCGGCGCCGGCGTTTTGCCGGGTGCCTGGCGCTCGCGTACAGTACGCAGTCGACACCAGAGACCGCCGGTTGTCGGCGTGCCCGTCCGCGGGCAGGTCGGCCGAAGGTTCCGCACAGCGGACTGCCTGCGCAGGTGACACCGAGCCAGCCCGGGTCGACCCGGGTGCCGCCCTGTGCCGCCTGTGCACAGGGCTTTCGTCGTTTTTGGTTCCCCGGCTCGCAGCGAGCCACGGGAGCCGGTGGCCTCTGGGACGCGCAACCGGAAGGAGACCCATGGCGCGGCACACCAAGGAAGCCGCCGTCGCGGAGCTCGTGGAGTCGTTCCAGGAGTCGACCGGCGCCGTGCTCACCGAGTACCGCGGGCTCACCGTGAAGCACCTGCAGGAGTTGCGGCGTGCCCTCGGGGAGAACGCGCAGTACGCCGTGGTGAAGAACACCCTGACCCAGATCGCCGCCAAGGACGCCGGGGTCGAGGGTCTCGACGACATGCTCCTCGGTCCCACCGCGATCGCCTTCGTTCAAGGCGACGTGGTGGAGGCGGCCAAGGGGCTGCGTGACTTCGCCAAGGCCCACCCCGCCCTCGTCGTGAAGGGCGGCTACTTCGAAGACAAGGCCCTCGACGCCGCCGAGATCGCCAAGCTGGCCGATCTCGAGTCGCGCGAGGCGCTGCTCGGCAAGCTCGCCGGCGCGATGCTCGCGTCGCTGAGCCAGGCCGTCTACCTGCTCAACGCGCCTCTTCAGCAGACTGCCCGCCTCGCGGGTGCCCTGCAGGAGAAGCTCCAGCAGGAGGACGGCCAGCAGGACGCCTCGACCCTCGCGGGTGGTGCCGGGGACCCGGCCGCCGCCGAGGCCTGACACCACTCATCGCACACCCGGCCCGGCACTGCCGGGACAGCCACACGGAAGGAACGCCCCATGGCGAAGCTCAGCACCGACGAGCTGCTCGACACCTTCAAGGAGATGACGCTCCTGGAGCTCAGCGAGTTCGTGAAGCAGTTCGAGGAGACCTTCGGCGTCACCGCCGCGGCTCCGGTCGCCGCCGTCGCGGCCCCGGCCGCCGGTGGTGGCGACGACGCCGCGGCCGAGGAGGAGCAGGACGAGTTCGACGTCGTCCTCGAGGCTCCCGGCGAGAAGAAGATCAACGTGATCAAGGAGGTGCGCGCGCTCACCAGCCTGGGCCTGAAGGAGGCCAAGGAGCTGGTCGAGGCCGCCCCTAAGGCCGTGCTTGAGAAGGTCAGCAAGGAGGCCGCCGAGAAGGCCAAGGACCAGCTCGAAGGCGCGGGCGCCAGCGTCAGCGTCAAGTAGTCGCCTCCCGCACCAGAGGATCCTCGAGGAGGCCGTCCCCGCACCCGGGGGCGGCCTCCTCGCGCGTGGTCCGGGACCCGGACCGCTTGACGGGGCCGGGCTTGGCGACCATTCTGAGAGCGGCGTGTCGAGCCGCTGATGGCTCTCTCGCGGGTCATATGGAGGGCCGCGCGATGGAGGGTGACGAAGGCGTGCTCCCTTTGGTTGTGCCCTGAGGGCGCCGCTGATAAGGTGCTTCTTTGCGCCTCCCTGCCCACGTCTCGGCTCCCCTCCCTGCCCGTCCGGGACTCCGGTCGTGCCGCTCGTGCGAGGACGGCGCCCGACTGATGAGCCCGAGCCTGTGGAAGGACGCCTCTTGGCCGCCTCGAGCACTGCCAGCACCACCCGCCGCACCGCTTCCGAAAGTCCCCGCCGCATCTCCTTCGCGAAGATCTCCGAGCCCCTCGAGGTCCCCCAGCTCCTCTCCCTGCAGACCTCCAGCTTCGACTGGCTCGTCGGCAACGACCGGTGGAGCCAGGAGGTCCACAAGCGCCTCGAGGCCGGCGCGGACGTGAGCCCGAAGTCCGGCCTGCAGGAGATCTTCGAGGAGATCTCGCCCATCGAGGACTTCTCGGAGACGATGTCGCTGTCGTTCGAGAACCCGGTCTTCTACGACCCGAAGAACACCGTCGAGGAGTGCAAGGAAAAGGACTTCACCTACTCCGCTCCGCTCTACGTGTCCGCGGAGTTCACCAACAACGAGACCGGCGAGATCAAGGGCCAGACGGTGTTCATGGGCGACTTCCCGCTCATGACCGACAAGGGCACCTTCATCATCAACGGCACCGAGCGGGTCGTGGTCTCCCAGCTGGTGCGGTCGCCGGGGGTGTACTTCGAGCGCACCCCGGACAAGACCTCCGACAAAGACATCTACACCTCCAAGCTCATCCCCTCGCGGGGCGCGTGGCTGGAGTTCGAGGTCGACAAGCGGGACATGGTCGGCGTCCGCCTGGACCGCAAGCGCAAGCAGAACGTCACCGTGCTCCTCAAGGCCCTGGGCTGGACCGAGGAGAAGATCCGCGAGGAGTTCGGTCAGTACGACTCCATGATGCTGACGCTGGAGAAGGACCACACCTCCGGCGAGGACGACGCGCTACTCGACATCTACCGCAAGCTGCGGCCCGGGGAGCCGCCGACGCGGGAAGCGGCGCAGACGCTGCTGCAGAACTACTACTTCAACCCCAAGCGCTACGACCTGGCCAAGGTCGGCCGCTACAAGGTCAACAAGAAGCTGGGCCTCACCCAGGCCTTCGACCAGCAGACGCTCACGATCGACGACATCGTCGCCACGATCCGCTACATCGTCGCGCTGCACGCCGGCGAGTTCGAGATCCAGATGGAGTCCGCCGAGGGCAGCCCCCAGGTGGAGGTCCGGGCCGACGACATCGACCACTTCGGCAACCGGCGGCTGCGCACGGTGGGCGAGCTGATCCAGAACCAGCTGCGCACCGGGCTGGCCCGGATGGAGCGGGTGGTCCGGGAGCGGATGACGACCCAGGACGTCGAGGCAATCACGCCGCAGTCGCTGATCAACATTCGGCCGGTGGTCGCCGCGCTCAAGGAGTTCTTCGGCACCTCGCAGCTCTCGCAGTTCATGGACCAGACGAACCCGATCGCCGGGCTCACTCACAAGCGGCGGCTCTCCGCGCTCGGCCCCGGTGGCCTGTCGCGGGACCGCGCGGGCTTCGAGGTCCGGGACGTCCACCCCTCGCACTACGGCCGGATGTGCCCGATCGAGACCCCTGAGGGTCCCAACATCGGCCTGATCGGCTCGCTGTCCACCTTCGGACGGATCAACCCCTTCGGCTTCGTCGAGACGCCCTACCGCAAGGTCGAGTACGGCCGCGTCACCGACCGGGTCGACTACCTGACCGCGGACGAGGAGGACCACTTCGTCATCGCCCAGGCCAACGCCGCCCTCGACCACGAGGGCCGGTTCGCCGAGGAGCGCGTGCTGGTGCGCCAGCGCCTCGGGGAGGTCGACTTCGTGCCGGCCGACGAGGTCGACTACATGGACGTCTCGCCGCGGCAGATGGTCTCGGTGGCCACCGCGCTCATCCCGTTCCTGGAGCACGACGACGCCAACCGCGCGCTGATGGGCGCCAACATGCAGCGACAGGCGGTGCCGCTGCTGCGCTCCGACTCGCCGCTGGTAGGCACTGGCATGGAGTTCCGGGCCGCCGTGGACGCCGGTGACGTCGTCACCGCGACCAAGGCCGGCGTGGTCACCTCGGTTTCGGCCGACGCCGTCGAGGCGATGAACGACGACGGCACGCACACGACGTACCGGATGCAGAAGTTCCGCCGGTCCAACCAGGGCACCTGCATCAACCAGCGTCCGCTGCTTGCCGAGGGTGCCCGGCTGGAGGAGGGCAGCCCGATCGCCGACGGCCCGTGCACCGACGCCGGCGAGATGGCGCTGGGCAAGAACCTGCTGGTCGCATTCATGTCGTGGCAGGGCCACAACTACGAGGACGCGATCATCCTCTCGCAGCGGCTGGTGCAGCAGGACGTGCTCACCTCGATCCACATCGAGGAACACGAGGTCGACGCCCGCGACACCAAGCTGGGGCCGGAGGAGATCACCCGGGACATCCCCAACGTCTCCGAGGAGATGCTCGCCGACCTCGACGAGCGCGGCATCATCCGGATCGGCGCCGAGGTCATCACCGGCGACATCCTGGTCGGCAAGGTCACGCCCAAGGGCGAGACCGAGCTCACCCCCGAGGAGCGGCTGCTGCGGGCGATCTTCGGGGAGAAGGCCCGCGAGGTCCGCGACACCTCGATGAAGGTGCCGCACGGCGAGTCCGGGACCGTCATCGGCGTTCGGGTCTTCGACCGCGAGGAGGGCGACGAGCTGCCCCCGGGCGTGAACCAGCTGGTCCGCGTCTACGTCGCGCAGAAGCGGAAGATCTCGGTGGGCGACAAGCTCGCCGGCCGGCACGGCAACAAGGGCGTCATCTCCAAGGTGCTCCCCATCGAGGACATGCCGTTCCTCGAGGACGGCACCCCGGTCGACGTGATCCTCAACCCGCTCGGCGTCCCGGGCCGGATGAACATCGGCCAGATCCTGGAGATCCACCTCGGCTGGCTGGCCGCCAACGGCTGGCAGGTCGAGGGCGACGACGAGGAGTGGAAGCGCCGGCTGATCGAGATCGCCGCCGACTCCGCTCCGCCGGAGAGCAACGTGGCCACGCCGGTCTTCGACGGTGCTCGCGAGGACGAGATCACCGGGTTGCTCGGATCGACCCTGCCCAACCGCGACGGCTTGCGTCCGGTCGGCCGGGACGGCAAGGCGCGGATGTTCGACGGCCGATCCGGGGAGCCGTTCCCTGACCCGGTAGCGGTGGGCTACATGTACATCCTGAAGCTCCACCACCTGGTCGACGACAAGATCCACGCGCGCTCAACCGGTCCCTACTCGATGATCACCCAGCAGCCACTGGGCGGGAAGGCCCAGTTCGGCGGCCAGCGGTTCGGCGAGATGGAGGTCTGGGCGATGGAGGCGTACGGCGCCGCCTACGCCCTCCAGGAGCTGCTCACCATCAAGTCCGACGACGTGCCCGGTCGCGTCAAGGTCTACGAGGCGATCGTGAAGGGCGAGAACATCCCCGACTCCGGCATCCCCGAGTCGTTCAAGGTGCTCGTCAAGGAGATGCAGTCGCTGTGCCTCAATGTCGAGGTGCTCGCCCACGACGGCAGTGCGATCGAGATGAAGGACGCCGAGGACGACGTCTTCCGGGCCGCCGAGGAGCTGGGCATCGACCTGTCTCGCCGGGAGCCCTCCTCCGTCGAAGAGGTGTGAGAGGCCGGGGTACGCCGAGCCCGGCGTACCCCCGCCTCCCGACCCCCACCCGAACCAGCCATTAGCGCAAGCGCAACCAAAGGAAACAGCTTTGCTGGACGTGAACTTCTTCGACAAGCTGAAGATCGGCCTGGCGACCGCCGAGGACATCCGGCAGTGGAGCCACGGCGAGGTCAAGAAGCCGGAGACGATCAACTACCGCACGCTCAAGCCCGAGCGTGACGGCCTCTTCTGCGAGAAGATCTTCGGTCCCACCCGGGACTGGGAGTGCTACTGCGGGAAGTACAAGCGGGTCCGCTTCAAGGGCATCATCTGCGAGCGCTGCGGGGTCGAGGTGACTCGATCGAAGGTGCGTCGCGAGCGGATGGGGCACATCGAGCTGGCCGCGCCGGTCACCCACATCTGGTACTTCAAGGGCGTGCCGAGTCGGCTCGGCTACCTGCTCGACCTGGCCCCCAAGGACCTCGAGAAGGTGATCTACTTCGCGGCGTACATGATCACCCACGTCGACGAGGAGGCGCGACACCGCGACCTGTCCTCCCACGAGGCGAAGATCGACATGGAGCGCAAGCGGCTGGAGAACCGCCGCGACACCCAGGTCGGCGACCGGATGCAGAAGCTCGAGGAGGACCTCGCCGCGCTTGAGGCCGAGGGCGCCAAGGCCGACGCGCGCCGCAAGGTGCGCGACGCCGCGGAGCGCGAGATGAAGCAGCTGCGCGACCGGTCCCAGCGCGAGCTCGACCGGCTCGAGGAGGTGTGGACCCGGTTCAAGAACCTCAAGGTCCAAGACCTCGAGGGCGACGAGATGCTCTACCGGGAGATGAAGAACTGGTTCGGCAAGTACTTCGAGGGCCACATGGGGGCCACCGCGATCCAGAAGCGGCTGGAGACCTTCGACCTCGACGCCGAGGTCGCCTCCCTGAGGGAGACCATCGCCACCGGCAAGGGACAGCGCAAGGTCCGGGCGCTCAAGCGGCTGAAGGTGGTCGACGCGTTCCGCAAGACCGGCAACAGCCCGCTCGGCATGGTGCTGGACGCGGTCCCGGTGATCCCGCCGGACCTGAGGCCGATGGTCCAGCTCGACGGCGGCCGGTTCGCCACCTCCGACCTCAACGACCTCTACCGCCGGGTGATCAACCGCAACAACCGGCTCAAGCGGCTGTTGGACCTCGGGGCTCCCGAGATCATCGTCAACAACGAGAAGCGGATGCTCCAGGAGGCCGTCGACTCGCTGTTCGACAACGGCCGCCGCGGTCGTCCGGTCACCGGCCCGGGCAACCGGCCGCTGAAGTCGCTCTCGGACATGCTCAAGGGCAAGCAGGGCCGCTTTCGGCAGAACCTGCTCGGCAAGCGCGTCGACTACTCCGGGCGGTCGGTCATCGTGGTCGGCCCGCAGCTCAAGCTGCACCAGTGCGGCCTGCCCAAGCAGATGGCGCTGGAGCTGTTCAAGCCCTTCGTGATGAAGCGGCTCGTGGAGCTCAACCACGCCCAGAACATCAAGTCCGCCAAGCGGATGGTCGAGCGCGCCCGGCCGGTGGTGTGGGACGTGCTCGAGGAGGTCATCACCGAGCACCCGGTGCTGCTCAACCGTGCACCGACTCTGCACCGGCTCGGCATCCAGGCCTTCGAGCCGCAGCTCATCGAGGGCAAGGCGATCCAGATCCACCCGCTCGTGTGCACCGCCTTCAACGCCGACTTCGACGGCGACCAGATGGCGGTGCACCTGCCGCTGTCGGCCGAGGCCCAGGCCGAGGCGCGGGTGCTGATGCTGTCGACCAACAACATCCTCAAGCCCTCCGACGGCCGGCCGGTGACCATGCCGACCCAGGACATGATCATCGGGCTGTACTTCCTCACCCACCGCGAGGACCAGCGCAGCTACACCGGCGATGGGCGGGGGTTCTCCTCGGTGGCCGAGGCGATCATGGCCTTCGACCGCGGCGAGATCGCGCTCCAGAGCGCGGTGAAGATCCGGATGCAGGACGTCATCCCGCCCGAGGGCGTGCCGCTTCCTGAGGGATGGACCGAGGGCCAGCCGCTCACGCTGGAGACCACGCTGGGCCGGGCGCTGTTCAACGAGACCCTGCCGACGAGCTTCCGCTACGTCAACGCCGAGGTCGGCAAGAAGCAGCTCGGCGTCATCGTCAACGACCTGGCGGAGCGCTACACCAAGGTGGAGGTCGCACACGCCCTCGACGCGCTCAAGGACACCGGCTTCCACTGGGCCACCCGGTCCGGGGTGACGGTCTCCATCGACGACGTGGTCACACCGAGCAGCAAGCAGCAGATCCTGGAGAAGTACGAGGGCCTGGCCGCCAAGGTCCAGCAGCAGTACGACCGCGGTCTGATCACCGACGACGAGCGACGCCAGGAGCTCATCGAGATCTGGACGCAGGCCTCGAACGAGGTGGCCAAGGAGCTCGAGACCACCTTCGAGGGCACCAAGACGAACCCGATCTACATGATGGTCCACTCCGGGGCCCGCGGGAACATGATGCAGGTGCGGCAGATCGCGGCCATGCGTGGTCTGGTGGCCAACCCGAAGGGCGAGATCATCCCGCGTCCGATCAAGTCGAACTTCCGTGAGGGCCTCACGGTGCTCGAGTACTTCATCGCCACCCACGGTGCCCGCAAGGGTCTGGCCGACACCGCCCTGCGCACCGCCGACTCCGGCTACCTCACCCGACGGCTGGTGGACGTCTCGCAGGACGTCATCATCCGCGAGGAGGACTGCGGCACCGAGCGCGGACTGCCCAAGCGGATCGGGACCAGGCTCGACGACGGCCGGCTGGTGCTCACCGACAACGCCGACACCTCGGCGTACGCCCGCTCGGTGGCGACCGCCGTGCTGCACCCGGAGACGGGCGAGGTGCTCGTCGGCGCCGGGGACGACCTGGGCGACCTGCGGATCGATGAGCTGATCGCGGCCGGGGTCGAGCAGGTCAAGGTGCGCTCGGTGCTGACCTGCGAGGCCAAGACCGGCACGTGCGCCAAGTGCTACGGCCGGTCGCTGGCCACCGGCAAGATCGTCGACATCGGCGAGGCGGTCGGCATCATCGCCGCCCAGTCGATTGGCGAGCCGGGAACCCAGCTGACGATGCGGACCTTCCACACCGGCGGTGTCGCGTCCGCCGACGACATCACCCAGGGCCTGCCCCGCGTGGTGGAGCTCTTCGAGGCTCGTACGCCGAAGGGGCGGGCGCCGATCTCCGAGGCGGCCGGCCGGGTGGCGATCGAGGAGACCGAGCGGTCCCGGAAGGTCGTCGTCACCCCCGACGACGGGTCGGAGCCGGAGGAGTTCCCGGTGTCCAAGCGGTCCCGGCTGCTCGTCGCCGACGGCGACCACGTCGAGGTGGGTCAGCAGATCACCCAGGGGACGCCGGACCCGCAGGACGTGCTGCGGATCCTCGGCATCCGCCGCGCCCAGGAGCACCTGGTGCACGAGGTGCAGGAGGTGTACCGGTCCCAGGGCGTGTCGATCCACGACAAGCACATCGAGATCATCGTGCGCCAGATGCTGCGCCGGGTGCTGGTGCTGGAGCAGGGCGACACCGCGCTGCTGCCCTCCGACCTGGTCGATCGGCCGACGTTCGAGTCCGAGAACCGTCGGGTGGTCTCCGAGGCCGGCAAGCCGGCCGCGGGTCGCCCCCAGCTGATGGGCATCACCAAGGCCTCGCTCGCCACCGAGTCGTGGCTCTCGGCGGCCTCGTTCCAGGAGACGACGCGGGTGCTGACCGACGCGGCGATCCACGCCAAGTCGGACTCGCTGATGGGGCTGAAGGAGAACGTGATCATCGGGAAGCTGATCCCGGCGGGCACGGGCCTCGAGCGCTACCGCAACATCCGGGTCGAGCCGACCGAGGAGGCGCGGGCCAACGCGTACACCGTCAGCGGCTACACCTCCTACTACGACGACTTCGGCTCGGCGGGTGGGCAGCAGGTCGTGGCGCTGGACGACTTCCCGTTCCGCTCCTACGACGGCTGAGACGCGCGACGCCACGGGCCGGCGCCCGGCTCCCGCTCGGGGAGCCGGGCGCCGGCTCTTCTAGACTCCCGGCATGGTGGAGGGGCATCCGCGGCGGCAGCGCGTCGCCGCCTACGCGCTCCTGAGGCGCGGTGACGCCATGCTGCTGACCCGGCTGGCCCCGCACGTGCGCTTCCGTGGCTGGACCCTGCCCGGCGGCGGCGTCGACCACGGGGAGCATCCTCGGGAGGCACTGCGCCGCGAGGTCCACGAGGAGACGGGGCTGGATGTCGAGCCCGGCCCCCTCCTCGACGTCTACTCCACGCACTTCACCGGCGCCCGGCCCGACGGAGTGGTCGAGGACTATCACGGGATCGCCCTGATCTTCACCGCCGAGCTGCTCGGCGAGTCCGCGGAGACCGAGCCGAGGGTCCTCGAGGTGGGCGGATCGACGGACCTGGCCGCCTGGGTGCCGATCGGCGAGGCTCGCCGGCTGTCGCTGACCGGCGCCGCGCGGCATGGCCTGTCTCTGCTGACGGCGAGCATCCCGACCGTCGAGAGGAGAGCGCTGTGACCCAGCACGAGACCGTCTTCACCTATGGTGCCCCGGCACTGAAGTTCGGCGCCGGGTCGTCGGCGGAGATCGGCTTCGACCTCAACACCTACGGCGCCGAACGTGCGCTGGTCCTCACCGACCCCGGGGTGGCAGCGACCGGCCACCCGGAGCGGATCGCCGAGCAGATCCGGGCCCGGGGCGTGGAGGCTGTGGTCTACGACCGCGTGCACGTCGAACCGACGGACGCCTCGATCCAGGAGGCCGTCGCCTTCGCCCGGGGCGACGGGCCGTGGGACGCCTTCGTCGCGGTCGGAGGTGGATCGGCGATCGACACCGCCAAGGCGGTGGACCTGCTGACCACCAACCCCGGTGAGCTGATGGACTACCTGAACGCGCCGGTGGGCAGGGCCCGGGCACCGCAGCACCCGCTCAAGCCGCTGGTGGCCGTGCCGACCACGACCGGCACGGGCAGCGAGAGCACGACGATCTGCGTGCTCGACGTGCTGGCGCTTCAGGTCAAGACCGGCATCAGCCACCCCCGGCTGCGGCCGACGCTCGCTGTGGTGGACCCGGCGCTCACCTGGACCCAGCCGCCGGGGGTGACCGCGGCCGCCGGGATGGACATCCTCTGCCATGCCCTGGAGTCCTGGACCGCCCGACCCTATGACTCCTACGAGCGCAAGCAGCCCGAGCAGCGCGTGCCCTACTGCGGCGCGAACCCGATCGCGGACATGTGGGCGGAGCGGGCGATGACCCTGCTCGCCTCGTCGTTGCGGCGCGCGGTCCGGCACGGCGACGACGAGGAGGCACGCGAGCAGATGGCGCTGGCTGCGACCTTCGCCGGGTTGGGGTTCGGCAACGCCGGGGTGCACATCCCGCACGCCAACGCCTACCCGATCGCGGGCCGGGTGCGCGACTTCCACCCGGCCGGCTACCCGGCCGACGAACCGCTGGTGCCACACGGCATGGCGGTCGCGCTCACCGCGCCGGAGGCGTTCCGCTTCACCTTCGACGCCGACCCGCAGCGGCACCTCCGCGCCGCCGACATGCTCGGCGGGCTTGCCGAGCGCCCCGCCGAGGACCGTGATCACCTGCCCGCCGCACTGGCGGCGCTGATGCGAGACATCGACATGCCCAACGGGATCGCCGCGGTGGGGTACGCCGAGGACGACGTCGGGGACCTGGTGGAGGGAGCGATGAAACAGCAGCGGCTGCTGGCGACCGCCCCCAAGCCGGTCACCGAGGACGACCTCGCCGCGATCCTGGCCGGCTCGCTGAGGCTGTGGTGACCGCGCGCCGGCTCTTCTGGGTGGCACTGGGCGGTTTCACGGGCAGCCTGGCCTACCTGTCGGTGGCGGCCCCCGACCGGGTGCCGATCCACGTCGGTGCGTCCGGGGTGGCAGACCGCGTCGTGGACCGGGGCCAGGCGGTCCTGGAGCTCTCGCTGATCGGCTACGGCACCGCGGCGCTGCTCGCGGGCAGTGCCGCCCTGGTGCATCGGCTGCCGCTGTCGCTGTTCAACGTGCCGCACCGGGACTACTGGACACGTGAGGAGCACGAGGAGGCGCTCCGCTCGCTCGTCGCCCGCGACCTGTGGGCGGTCAACGCGCTGACGATGGTGTTCTTCAGCGTCCTGGTCATTCTCGTGACCTCCGCCGCCGACGACTCCGATGCCAAGCTCGCGTCGGGCGCGCTCGTCCTCGCCGTTGCCTACCTGGCCGTCCTGTCGGCGTACCTCTTCCTGGCCATGCGCTCCTACCGGCCTTCGGACGCAGGGTGATGGCCGCGCGAACGGCGGCCGAGGTGGTGGCCGCGCTGCGCCGGCACGGGGTCCGGGACGTCGACTCCTCTCCGCTGGCTCGGGCGATGTACTCCACCGACGCGTCGGTCTACCGCGTGCCTCCGCTCGTGGTGGCCCGTCCCCGGCACCGCGACGAGATCGCCGCCGTCCTGGCGGCGGCACGGGCGACCGGCACCCCGGTCACCCTGCGTGGGGCCGGCACCTCGATCGCCGGCAACGCGGTGGGACCCGGCATCGTGGTGGACACCTACCGCCACCTCAACCGCGTGCTCGCCCTCGACGTGGAGTCGCGGACCGCGACCGTGCAGCCCGGGGTCGTGCACGCGACGCTCCAGCGAGCCGCGATGCGGCAGGGACTGCGCTTCGGCCCCGACCCCTCCACGCACACCCGGTGCACCGTCGGCGGGATGATCGGCAACAACGCGTGCGGCTCGCGTGCCCTGGGGTATGGCCGCACGGCCGACAACGTGCTGGCCCTGGAGGCGCTGACGGCGGACGGTCGGCCCGCTGGGTCCCGCGCCGAGGAGCTCCGCCGCCTCGTCGACGGCCACCTGGCCGAGGTCCGCACCCGGTTCGGCCGGTTCAGCCGCCAGGTGTCCGGCTATGCCATGGAGCACCTGCTCCCCGAGCGGGACCGGTCACTGGACCGCTTCCTGGTCGGCTCGGAGGGCACGCTCGCGGTGGTGACCGCGGCGATCGTCCACCTCGTCGAGGATGCGCCGACGCGCGCCCTGGCCGTGCTGGGGTACGCCTCGATGGCCGCGGCCGCCGAGGCGGTGCCATCGCTGCTCGAGCACGACCCGGTTGCCTGCGAGGGCATGGACGAGCGGATCGCGGCGATGGTGCCGCGGCGGCCCGAGCTCCCGCGCGGTGCGGGCTGGCTGCTCGTGGAGGTGACCGGGGACGGGGAGGCCGAGGTCCGCGCGCGCGCCGAGAGGCTGGTCGCCACCGCCGATGCCCTCGAGAGCCGGATCGTCCTCGACCCGGCCGAGCAGCTCGCCCTGTGGCGGATCCGCGAGGACGGAGCCGGGCTCGCCTCCCGGGCCACCCGACCGCCGGGGCAGGCGGGGTGGGAGGACGCCGCCGTGCCGCCGGAGCGCCTCGGCGGCTACCTGCGCGACTTCGACGCGCTGCTGGACCAGCACGGCTTCACCGGCGTTCCCTACGGGCACTTCGGCGACGGCTGCGTGCACGTGCGCGTCGACTTCGAGCTCGCCACCGCCCCCGGCCGGGCGGCGTACCGCCGCTTCGTGGAGGAGGCCGCGCGGCTGGCGGTGTCCTACGGCGGCAGCCTGTCGGGGGAGCACGGCGACGGCCGGGCCCGGTCCGAGCTGCTGCCGGTGATGTACGACGGGACCGCCTTGGCCCTGATGCGGGAGGTCAAGCGGATCTTCGACCCAGGCAACCTGCTGAACCCGGGGGTGCTCGTCGACCCGGCGCCCTTGGACGCCGACGTGCGGCTGGCCGGAGTGCCGGCCGTTGCCGACCGGCCGCGCCCCTTCCTCGCCCTGCACGCCGACGGCGGCGACCTGGTCGAGGCGGTGCACCGCTGCACCGGAGTGGGCAAGTGCCTGGCCGACACCACCGCGGGAGGAGGGGTGATGTGCCCCTCGTTCCAGGCGACCCGCGAGGAGCAGGACTCGACGCGGGGCCGGGCGCGGGTGCTGCAGGAGCTCGTGACCGGCCGCCTGCCCGGCGGGTGGGAGTCCCCGGCGGTGGAGACGGCGCTCGACCTGTGCCTGGCGTGCAAGGGCTGCGCGCGCGACTGCCCCACCGGGGTGGACATGGCGACCTACAAGGCCGAATGGCTGCACCGGCGCTATGCCGGCCGCCGTCGGCCGAGGAGCCACTACACGCTGGGCCGGCTGCCTGCGCTGGTCGCGAAGGTGCCCCCGCGGCTGGCGAACCTCGGCGGGCGCCTGGCGCCCGGGTGGGCGATGGGGCTTGCCGGAGTCGACCCGCGGCGCAGCGTCCCGACGTTCGCCGACCGGCCCGTGAGCTCGCGACCGCACGTGGACGTGCCGCAGGCCGACGTGGCGCTGTGGGTGGACACGTTCACCAACCGGTTCTCGCCGTGGGTGGCCGACGCGGCCGTGGCCGTGCTGGAGGCGGCCGGGCAGCGGGTGCAGGTGGTCGCAGCGGCCGACCAGTGCTGCGGGCTGACCTGGATCAGCACCGGCCAGCTCGACCAGGCGCGGGAGCGGCTGGCCGCCCTGCTGTCGACCCTGGCTGCGAGGGTCCCAGACGGGGTGCCGGTCGTCGGCCTGGAGCCGTCGTGCCTGGGGGTGCTGCGGGTGGACGCGGCCGAGCTGGTGCCGTCGGGGGCGCCGGAGCTGGCGGGCCGGCTGCGCACCCTCGCCGAGCACCTCCAGGCCCTGGGGTGGACGCCGCCGTCGCTGGCCGGGGTCCACGTGGTGGCCCAGCCTCACTGCCACCACGCCTCGGTGCTCGGCTGGCAGGCCGACGAGGCGCTGCTCGGTGCCGCAGGCGCCGAGCTCACCCGGGTGGGCGGCTGCTGCGGGCTGGCCGGCAACTTCGGGATGGAGCGGGGTCACTACGAGGTCTCGCGGGCGGTGTTCGAGCACGACCTGGGTCCGGCCATCCGCTCCGCCCCCACCGGCGCGGTGCTGCTGGCCGACGGCTTCTCCTGTCGCACCCAGCTGGCCGACCTCGAAGGACGTGCCTCCCGCCACCTGGCTGAGCTGCTGGCCCAGAGGCTGGGAGGCCCGCTGGACGAGCCGCTGGTGTGAGCCCCGGTGTGAGTGCCCGGAGTGAGTGCCCGGTGTGAGTGCCCGGTGTGAGTGCCCGGAGTGAGTGCCCGGAGTGAGTGCCCGGGTGTGGGACCCGAGTCTCCGCCGGGTCAACGCGCCATTTTGACCGGGTCGGACCGGGCCGGTAGTCTTGCCAATCGCGCCTGGGAACCCCAGGCCATCGCGCGTGCTTGGAATCCCGGTCGCGCGGCTGCGCTCGCAGCGTCCGATCGAAGGCCCTTCGTAGCGGTCTCCAACCGTGGCCTGCCGCCGGGCGACACGCCCCACCGCGGGTGCGGGTTGCGGAGGCGTCGAGCGCAGTCGGTCTCGGAATCCGGTGCGACGAGAGCCAGCATGACCTTCGGCTCGAGGAGCCGCAGGGAGCACAACCGGACCGACCGACAGATCGCCTCAGAGGAAAGAGAACCGCGCGGTGCCCACAATCCAGCAGCTGGTCCGCAAGGGCCGCCAGGACAAGGTGTCGAAGAACAAGACGCCCGCACTGAAGGGTTCCCCCCAACGTCGTGGTGTGTGCACCCGCGTCTACACCACCACCCCGAAGAAGCCCAACTCCGCCCTTCGGAAGGTCGCCCGCGTGCGGCTGTCGAGCGGCGTCGAGGTGACGGCGTACATCCCCGGCGTGGGCCACAATCTCCAGGAGCACTCAATCGTGCTGGTGCGTGGCGGCCGGGTCAAGGACCTGCCGGGCGTCCGCTACAAGATCATCCGCGGTTCGCTCGACACCCAGGGCGTGAAGAACCGCAAGCAGGCTCGCAGCCGCTACGGCGCGAAGAAGGAGAAGAGCTGATGCCGCGCAAGGGCCCCGCCCCCAAGCGTCCGATCGACGTCGACCCGGTCTACGGCAGTCCCGTCGTCACCCAGCTGGTCAACAAGATCCTCAAGGACGGCAAGAAGCAGACCGCCCAGCGCATCGTCTACACCGCGCTCGAGGGCGCTCGGGACAAGACCGGCACCGACCCGGTCGTCACCCTCAAGCGCGCCCTGGACAACGTCAAGCCGGCTCTCGAGGTCCGCAGCCGCCGGGTCGGCGGCGCCACCTACCAGGTTCCGGTCGAGGTCCGCGGCCCGCGGTCGATGACCCTGGCCCTGCGGTGGCTGGTGTCCTACGCCCAGCAGCGCCGCGAGAAGACGATGGCGGACCGGCTGATGAACGAGGTCCTCGACGCCTCCAATGGCCTCGGTGCCGCGGTCAAGCGCCGCGAGGACACTCACAAGATGGCCGAGTCCAACCGGGCCTTCGCGCACTACCGCTGGTGACCACGGCGTACGTCGACTTCTCCATCGCTTGCCTGCGGGCAGGGCGGGGTGGCGGAGTCCGGCGTATGTCGAGGCCCCCCCAGCCCCGCAGTTCTTGACTCCTCAGAATCCGAGAGGGACCCCAGGTGGCCGTCGACATCACCACTGACCTCAGATACGTCCGCAACATCGGCATCATGGCGCACATCGACGCCGGCAAGACCACCACCACCGAGCGCATCCTGTTCTACACCGGCATCACCTACAAGATCGGTGAGGTGCACGAGGGCGCGGCCACGATGGACTGGATGGCGCAGGAGCAGGAGCGCGGCATCACCATCACCTCGGCGGCGACGACCTGCTGGTGGCAGAAGCACCAGATCAACATCATCGACACCCCCGGACACGTGGACTTCACCGCCGAGGTGGAGCGGTCCCTGCGCGTCCTCGACGGCGCGGTCGCTGTGTTCGACGGCGTGGCCGGCGTGGAGCCGCAGACGATGACGGTGTGGCGGCAGGCGAACAAGTACTCCGTGCCCCGGATGTGCTTCGTCAACAAGCTCGACCGCACCGGCGCCGACTTCTTCCGCTGCGTCGACATGATGGTCGACCGGCTCAACTCCACCCCGCTGGTCCTGCAGCTGCCGATCGGCGAGGAGCACGACTTCCTCGGCGTCATCGACCTGGTCGGCATGCGGGCGCTCACCTGGCGCGGCGAGACGCGGATCGGCGAGGACTACGAGATCGAGGAGATCCCCGCCGACATGGCCGAGCAGGCCGAGGAGTGGCGCGAGAAGTTCCTCGAGACCCTGGCCGAGGCCGACGACGAGGTGATGGAGAAGTACCTCGAGGGCGAGGAGCTCACCGTCGAGGAGCTCGAGGCGGCGATCCGTCGCGCCACGCTGGCAGACAAGGTCAACCCCGTGCTGTGCGGGACCGCGTTCAAGAACAAGGGCGTGCAGCCGCTGCTCGACGCTGTGGTGCGCTACCTCCCCTCGCCGCTGGACGTCGAGGCCATCGAGGGCCACAAGCCCGGCGACGAGGACTCCTCGATCCTGCGCAAGCCCGCCGACGAGGAGCCGTTCGCCGGCCTGGCCTACAAGATCGCCTCGGACCCGCACCTGGGCAAGCTGATCTACGTGCGCGTCTACTCCGGCAAGCTGCAGGCCGGCTCCCAGGTGCTCAACTCGGTGACCGGCCGCAAGGAGCGGATCGGCAAGGTCTACCAGATGCACGCGAACAAGCGTGAGGAGATCGCCTCAGTGGGGGCAGGCCAGATCGTCGCGGTCATGGGCCTGAAGGAGACCAAGACCGGGCACACCATCTGCGACCCGGCCAAGCCCGTGGTGCTGGAGTCGATGACCTTCCCGGCTCCGGTGATCGAGGTTGCGATCGAGCCCAAGACCAAGGGCGACCAGGAGAAGCTGGGCACGGCCATCCAGAGGCTGTCCGACGAGGACCCGACGTTCACCGTCAAGACCGACGAGGAGACCGGGCAGACGATCATCGCCGGGATGGGCGAGCTGCACCTGGAGATCCTGGTCGACCGGATGCGTCGCGAGTTCCGCGTCGAGGCGACGGTGGGCAAGCCGCAGGTGGCCTACCGCGAGACGATCCGCAAGCTGGTCAAGAGCCACTCCTACACGCACAAGAAGCAGACCGGTGGGTCCGGGCAGTTCGCCAAGGTCCTGATGAGCATCGAGCCCAGCGTCGACCCGGAGACCGGGCAGGGCGCCGGCTACGAGTTCGCCAACAAGGTCACCGGCGGCCGGGTCCCGCGGGAGTACATCCCCTCGGTGGACCAGGGTGCGCAGGAGGCGATGGAGTTCGGCGTGCTTGCCGGCTACCCGATGGTCGACGTCAAGGTCACCCTCGAGGACGGCGGCTACCACGAGGTCGACTCCTCCGAGCTGGCGTTCAAGCTGGCCGGCATCCAAGCCTTCAAGGAGGCCGCCCGGATGGCCAGCCCGGTGCTGCTCGAGCCGATGTTCAAGGTCGAGGTCACGACGCCCGAGGGCTTCCTCGGCGACGTCATCGGCGACATCAACTCCCGCCGCGGCCACATCCAGGCGATGTTCGACAGGGCCGGTGACCGGGTGGTCGAAGCACTGGTGCCGCTGTCCGAGATGTTCGGGTACGTTGGGGACCTGAGGTCGAAGACCTCCGGTCAGGCGTCGTACTCGATGGAGTTCGACTCGTACGCCGAGGTTCCGCGGAACGTCGCCGACGAGATCATCAAGAAGGTCCGCGGCGAGTGAGCCCGGCCCCTCTGCGTACCAGCACGACGAGTCAAGCAACGACAACAGGAGGAGCCCACCGTGGCCAAGGCTAAGTTCGAGCGGACGAAGCCGCACGTCAACATCGGCACCATCGGTCACATCGACCACGGCAAGACGACGCTGACCGCTGCCATCACCAAGGTCCTGCACGAGAGGTACCCGGACCTGAACCCCTTCACCCCGTTCGACCAGATCGACAAGGCTCCTGAGGAGCGGCAGCGCGGGATCACGATCTCCATCGCGCACGTGGAGTACCAGACCGAGAGCCGCCACTACGCGCACGTCGACTGCCCGGGTCACGCGGACTACATCAAGAACATGATCACCGGCGCCGCCCAGATGGACGGAGCGATCCTGGTGGTCGCCGCCACCGACGGCCCGATGCCGCAGACCAAGGAGCACGTGCTGCTCGCCCGCCAGGTGGGCGTGCCGGCCATCGTGGTCGCCCTCAACAAGTGCGACATGGTCGACGACGAGGAGCTCATCGAGCTGGTCGAGATGGAGGTCCGTGAACTTCTCTCCGACTACGAGTTCCCCGGTGACGACCTGCCCGTGGTCCGCGTGGCCGCGTTCCCGGCGCTGAACGGGGACGAGGCGTGGGCGGGCTCGATCGCCGAGCTGATGGAGGCGGTCGACACCTACATCCCGCAGCCGCAGCGCGACATCGACAAGCCGTTCCTGATGCCGGTGGAGGACGTCTTCACGATCACCGGCCGCGGGACCGTGGTGACCGGCCGCATCGAGCGCGGCGTCATCAAGGTGAGCCAGGAGGTCGAGATCATCGGCATCCGGGAGAAGTCGATGAAGACCACCGTCACCGGCGTCGAGATGTTCCGCAAGCTCCTCGACGAGGGCCAGGCGGGCGAGAATGTCGGCCTCCTGCTGCGCGGCACCAAGCGCGAGGACGTCGAGCGCGGCATGGTCGTGATCAAGCCGGGGACCACCACCCCGCACACCAACTTCGAGGGCAGCGTCTACATCCTGTCCAAGGAGGAGGGCGGCCGGCACACCCCGTTCTTCAACAACTACCGCCCGCAGTTCTACTTCCGGACCACGGACGTCACCGGCGTGGTGACCCTCCCCGAGGGCACCGAGATGGTGATGCCGGGCGACAACACCGAGATGTCGGTCGAGCTGATCCAGCCGATCGCGATGGAGGAGGGCCTGAAGTTCGCGATCCGCGAGGGCGGCCGCACCGTCGGCGCCGGCCGGGTCACCAAGATCACCAAGTGATCTCTGCCCGCTGAGCACGCATGCAGGGCCCCGGTCGTCGTGACCGGGGCCCTGCGGCGCGTCTCGGCGGGCGTCCCCGGCGTCGAAGACCGGCCTGGTGCGCGATCATGTGCGCCGCACCCGAGGAGGCTGCATGTCCGTCCGCGTCGATCCGGCCCGTCCGGGGGCTCCCGTGCTCCCAGACGGCCGACCGCGGCAGCAGATCGCGTCGTACAGCCGGCGCGGCAGTCGGCTGTCGTCCAGGCAGCAGGACGCATGGGACCGTCGGGCCGAGCAGTGGCTGATCCCGGCGTCGGCCGCCGAGGAGCCGTGGGACCAGGCACGCTGGTTCGGCCGGCAGGCGCCGCTGGTCGCCGAGATCGGGTCCGGGGTGGGCGAGGCGCTGGCCTGTCTTGCCGGCGCGCGACCCGAGCACGACGTGCTGGGCATCGAGGTGTGGCGTCCCGGCATCGCGAGCACGTTCGCCCACCTGGAGCAGGCCGGGGTGACGAACGTCCGGATGCTGCCTCTGGACGCCGCCTGGGCGCTGGAGCACCTGCTGCCCTCCGGCCGGCTCCGTGAGCTGTGGACGTTCTTCCCGGACCCCTGGCACAAGACGCGCCATCACAAGCGGCGGCTGGTCACGCCGACGTTCGCCCGGCTCGCCGCCTCGCGCCTGGCCCCGGGAGGCCGTTGGCGGCTGGCTACCGACTGGGGCCACTACGCCGCCCAGATCAGGCGGGCTCTCGACGCTGAGCCGTGGCTCGCGGGCGGAGTCGTGGAGCGGTGGGAGGAGCGTCCCGTCACGAAGTTCGAACGGCGCGCTCGGGCCGAGGGCCGCGAGGTCACCGATCTGTGCTACACCCGCCCCGGGTGATCCGGCCCTCCCGACGCACGGATCTGACCGGCGTCGGGAGGGCGCGACGGACCCGGATTTGCTCTGCCGGGGCGTCTCTGAGAGGATAACGAGGTTGCTCCGGCGGGGTCGCCGGGGTGCGAGCACGGCCTTGACTGCTGAATCGGTGTACCGGGTTTGCGGCAGTCCCTTCGTGTCCGCACCGCACCGTGAGGCCCTTCTCAGCCCGACGCCGGTCGGGTGCCAACTCCAACATCCTGCAGTTCGGCACGCGAGTGAGCGTGCGCCCGGACGGATGGACACGCCCGACCGCGGGGGTCGGAGGTGGGGAGCAGTCAACCACGAGGACGTAAGGACGGCTGATGGCGGGACAGAAGATCCGCATCCGGCTCAAGGCCTATGACCACGAGGTGATCGACACCTCGGCGCGCAAGATCGTCGACACGGTGACGCGCACCGGTGCCCGGGTGGCCGGCCCGGTCCCGCTGCCGACGGAGAAGAACGTGTTCGTCGTCATCCGCTCGCCGCATAAGTACAAGGACAGTCGCGAGCACTTCGAGATGCGCACCCACAAGCGGCTGATCGACATCATCGACCCCACGCCGAAGACGGTCGACTCGCTGATGCGTCTCGACCTGCCCGCCGGCGTCGACATCGAGATCAAGCTCTGAGGGCCGACCTATGACCATCGAACGCAACGTGAAGGGGCTGCTGGGCGTCAAGCTCGGCATGACCCAGACGTGGGACGAGAACAACCGGCTCGTCCCGATCACCGTGATCGAGGCCGGCACCAACGTCGTCACGCAGGTGCGCGGCCCGGAGAAGGACGGCTACAACGCCGTGCAGATCGGCTACGGCGAGGTCGACCGACGCAAGGTCACCAAGCCACGGTCGGGACACTTCGCCGCCGCGGGTGTCACTCCGCGACGACACCTGGCCGAGATCCGCACCGCCGACGCCGCCAGCTACGCGCCCGGCCAGGAGCTCAGCCCCGAGGTCTTCGCCGCCGGCGAGGTCGTCGACGTGCTCGGCACCAGCAAGGGCAAGGGCTTCTCCGGCACCATGAAGCGGCACGGCTTCTCAGGTGTCGGCGCCTCGCACGGCGCTCACCGCAACCACCGCAAGCCCGGCTCCATCGGGGGCTGCGCCACCCCGGGCCGGGTCTTCAAGGGCTTGCGGATGGCTGGTCAGCTCGGTGGGGTCACCGTCACCATGCAGAACGTCACCGTGCACGGTGTCGACGTCGAGAAGGGGCTGCTGCTCCTCAAGGGCGCCGTTCCCGGCCCGAAGGGCGGTCTGGTGATGATCCGCAGCGCCGCGAAGAAGGGTGATGCCCAGTGACCACGCCTGAGACCGAGCCGGTCACCGCGCCGGAGGCACCGGCCCAGAGCGCTCCCAGCACCCAGAGCCAGCCGCCGTCGGCCACCGCCGGTGCGGCCCGCGCCGTCGACGTCGACCTGCCGGCCGACATCTTCGACGTGCAGGTCAACATCCCGCTCATCCACCAGGTGGTCGTCGCCCAGCAGGCCGCCGCCCGTCAGGGCACGCACTCCACGAAGGGGCGCGGCGAGGTCCGTGGCGGGGGCAAGAAGCCCTACCGCCAGAAGGGCACCGGGCGGGCGCGTCAGGGTTCCATCCGGGCCCCGCAGTTCACCGGCGGCGGCGCCGTCCACGGCCCGCAGCCGCGCAGCTACGACCAGCGCACCCCCAAGAAGATGAAGGCTGCCGCGCTGCGCGGGGCCCTCTCGGACCGGGCACGCGCCGGACGGGTGCACGTCGTGGAGTCGCTGGTGGCGGGAGATCGACCCTCGACCAGGGAGGCCGTCGACGCGCTGTCGGGCCTCGTGGGGCCCCGCAGGGCGCTCGTCGTGGTCGAGCGGGGTGACGACCTCACCTGGCTCTCGCTGCGCAACGAACCGCGCGCGCACCTGCTCGCCGTCGACCAGCTGAACACCTACGACGTGCTGGTCAGCGACGACGTGGTCTTCATCCGCGGGGCCTTCGACAGCTTCGTCGGGGGCTCGAGCGCCGGCGCGACCCAGCAGGCCGAGGAGGTTGAGCAGTGAGCTCGTTCCACAAGGACCACCGCGACGTCCTGATCGCCCCGGTGGTGAGCGAGAAGAGCTACGGCCTCCTCGACGTGAACAAGTACACGTTCCTGGTGCGCCCGGACGCCAACAAGACCGAGATCAAGATCGCCGTGGAGAAGGTGTTCAACGTCAAGGTCACCTCCGTCAACACCCTGAACCGCCCCGGCAAGGCGCGCCGCACCCGCTACGGCATGGGCAGGCGGGCCAACACCAAGCGCGCTGTGGTCAGCCTCGCCGACGGCCAGCGGATCGACATCTTCGGGGGGCCGGTCGCCTGAGGGCGCCCGGAGCCTCGCAGGACAGGACTGAGAAGACATGGGTATCCGTAAGCACAACCCGACCACGCCGGGCCGACGCGACTCGTCGGCGGCCGACTTCGCCGAGGTCACCCGGAGCACGCCGGAGAAGTCGCTGACCCGTCCGCTGCCCAAGAAGGGCGGCCGCAACAACCAGGGCCGGATCACCACGCGGCACCAGGGCGGCGGCCACAAGCGGGCCTACCGCGTCGTCGACTTTCGTCGCTACGACAAGGACGGCGTGCCCGCCAAGGTCGCCGAGATCGAGTACGACCCGAACCGCACCGCGAGGCTCGCGCTGCTGCACTACGCCGATGGCGAGAAGCGCTACATCATCGCGCCCAAGGACCTCCGTCCGGGGATGCGGGTCGAGGCCGGCTCCAAGGCCGACATCAAGCCGGGCAACAACCTGCCGCTGCGGCACATCCCGGTGGGCACCACGATCCACTGCGTGGAGATGCGGCCCGGTGGCGGCGCCAAGATCGCTCGCTCGGCGGGCAACTCGGCGCAGCTGGTCGCCCGCGAGGGCACTCGGGCCACACTGCGGCTGCCCTCGGGGGAGATGCGCTTCGTCGACGTCCGCTGTCGGGCCACGATCGGCGAGGTGGGCAATGCCGAGCAGTCGAACATCAGCTGGGGCAAGGCCGGCCGGATGCGCTGGAAGGGCAAGCGGCCCACCGTGCGCGGCGTGGTGATGAACCCGGCCGACCATCCGCACGGCGGTGGTGAAGGCAAGACCTCCGGTGGCCGGCACCCGGTCTCCCCTTGGGGCAAGCCCGAGGGCCGCACTCGACGCAGCAAGGCGTCGGACTCCCAGATCATTCGCCGCCGCAAGTCCGGCAAGCGTCGCTGAGCTCGTAGAAGGTAAGGACGGTTCCAGATGCCTCGCAGCCTGAAGAAGGGGCCCTTCGTCGACGAGCACCTGCTCAAGAAGGTCCAGGTGCAGAACGACAAGGGCAGCAGGTCGGTGATCAAGACGTGGTCGCGCCGGTCGATGATCCTGCCCGACATGATCGGCCACACCATCGCGGTGCACGACGGCCGCAAGCACGTTCCCGTGTTCGTCTCCGACTCGATGGTCGGACACAAGCTCGGTGAATTTGCCCCGACCCGCACCTACCGCGGGCACGTCAAGGACGACCGGAAGAGCCGCCGCCGCTGAGGCGGGGTGCCCGGAGCAACGGAGACGAGAGATCGATGAGCACTATGGAGCGTCGGCAGGTCAGCGCCCGCCGCGAGAGCCTGCTGGGTGACGAGCCCGGCGCCTTCGCCAGCGCCCGCTTCGCCCGCATCACGCCCATGAAGGCCCGCCGGGTCGTCGACCTGGTGCGTGGCCAGGACGCCCAGGATGCCCTGGACGTGCTGCGCTTCGCGCCGCAGGCCGCGGCCGAGACCGTCTACAAGGTCCTGGCCAGCGCGGTGGCGAACGCCGAGACCACCGAGGGGCTCGACGCCGACTCGCTGGTCCTCACCAAGGCGATGGTCGACGAAGGACCGACCATGAAGCGGTGGCGGGCACGGGCCCAGGGCCGGGCCGCACGGATCAACAAGCGGACCAGCCACATCACCCTCGTGGTGCAGCCGCGCGAGGTGGCCCACGCGGGTGGCCACACCACGGGCAACAAGAAGGGACGGAAGGCCTGATGGGTCAGAAGATCAATCCCAACGGTTTCCGCCTGGGCATCTCCACCGACCACAAGAGCCGGTGGTACGCCGATAAGCTCTACAAGAGCTACGTCGGCGAGGACGTGGCGATCCGCAAGCTGCTCAGCAAGGGCATGGAGCGGGCCGGCATCTCCCGGGTCGAGATCGAGCGGACCCGGGACCGGGTTCGCGTCGACATCCACACCGCCCGCCCGGGCATCGTGATCGGCCGCCGCGGCGCGGAGGCCGACCGGATCCGCGGCGAGCTGGAGAAGCTGACCGGCAAGCAGGTGCAGCTCAACATCCTCGAGGTCAAGAACCCCGAGATCGACGCTCAGCTTGTCGCCCAGGGCGTGGCCGAACAGCTCTCGGGCCGGGTCGCCTTCCGGCGCGCGATGCGCAAGGCGATCCAGACCTCGATGCGCAGTGGCGCCAAGGGCGTGCGGATCCAGTGCTCCGGGAGGCTCGGCGGCGCGGAGATGTCGCGCTCGGAGTTCTACCGCGAGGGTCGCGTGCCGCTGCACACGCTCCGCGCGGACATCGACTACGGGTTCTACGAGGCCCGGACGACGTTCGGTCGCATCGGCGTGAAGGTCTGGATCTACAAGGGCGAGGTTGCTGGCACCCGCGCCGAGCGTGAGGCCCAGGCAGCCGCACGCGCCGGTGCGCCCAGCCGTGGGCGTTCGGGCCGGGCCGGCGACCGTCCGGGCCGCGGCACCCGCGGCGATCGCCCCAGCCGGTCCGCCCGCACCGAGCCGGCGGCCACCGAGGCACCGACCGGCGGCGCCGCGACGACGCCCCCGGCCAGCACCGCGAGCGCTCCGACAGCGACGGCACCGAGCACCGGTGGGGAGGCCTGAGTCATGTTGATGCCCCGACGGGTCAAGCACCGCAAGCAGCACCACCCCAAGCGCGGTGGCGTCGCCAAGGGCGGCACCACCCTGGCGTTCGGCGACTACGGGATCCAGGCGATCGAGGGTCACTACGTGACCAACCGGCAGATCGAGTCCGCGCGAATCGCGATGACCCGGCACATCCGCCGTGGCGGCAAGGTGTGGATCAACATCTATCCCGACCGCCCGCTCACCAAGAAGCCCGCCGAGACCCGGATGGGGTCCGGCAAGGGCTCGCCGGAGTGGTGGGTTGCCAACGTCAAGGCCGGCCGCATCATGTTCGAGCTGTCCGGCGTCACCGAGGACGTCGCCCGTGAGGCGATGCGCCGCGCGATGCACAAGCTCCCGATGAAGTGCCGCTTCGTCACCCGAGAGGCAGGTGAGCAGTGATGGCAGGCCAGCTGACGGCGCACGAGCTCGACGAGATGACCAACGCCGACCTCGAGACCCGGCTCGGCGAGGCGAAGGAAGAGCTGTTCAACCTCCGCTTCCAGTCCGCCACCGGCCAGCTCGAGAGCCACGGCCGGCTGCGCACGGTCAAGCGCGACATCGCCCGCATCTACACCGTGGTCCGCGAGCGCGAGCTCGGCATCCGGCAGGCACCGGGGACCGCCACCGAGAGCACCGACGCATGAGCGAGGGAACCGACACTGTGAACGCCACCGAACCCGTCCAGCGGGGCCGCCGCAAGGTCCGCGAGGGCCTGGTCGTGAGCGACAAGATGGACAAGACCGTCGTCGTGCTCGTCGAGGACCGTGTGAAGCACGCGCTCTACGGCAAGGTCATGCGGCGCACCAGCAAGCTCAAGGCACACGACGAGCAGAACCAGTGCGGAGTCGGCGACCGGGTCCAGATCATGGAAACCCGGCCGCTGTCGGCCACCAAGCGCTGGCGCGTCGTCGAGGTTCTCGAGAAGGCCAAGTGACCCCGTCCGGACCCCTCCGGACATCCACCATCGAGGTTCCACCAGGCTCTGCCCGACCGCCGTCGCGGTGGAGAACCGGTGAGACACAGGAGAGACAACCGTGATCCAGCAGGAGTCGCGACTCAAGGTCGCCGACAACACCGGGGCTAAGCAGATCCTCTGCATCCGGGTGCTCGGCGGCTCGGGTCGGCGGTACGCCGGCATCGGCGACGTCATCGTCGCCACCGTCAAGGACGCCATCCCGGGCGGCAACGTCAAGAAGGGCGACGTCGTCAAGGCGGTCATCGTGCGCACCGCCAAGGAGCGGCGCCGCGCGGACGGTTCCTACATCCGCTTCGACGAGAACGCCGCGGTGATCCTGAGGAACGACGGGGAGCCACGGGGCACCCGCATCTTCGGACCCGTCGGCCGCGAGCTGCGAGAGAAGAAGTTCATGAGGATCATCTCGCTGGCACCGGAGGTGCTCTGACCATGACCCAGCACAAGCCCCAGCACAAGCAGCAGAAGAAGAGCCTGAACATCAAGAAGGGCGACACCGTGAAGGTGATCGCCGGCACCGACAAGGGCGCCGAGGGCAAGGTGATCACGGTGCTCCGCGAGGAGGACCGGGTGATCGTCGAAGGCGTGAACCTCGTCAAGCGGCACACCAAGGTGATGCAGCAGGGCGGTCGCGCCGGCAACACCGGCGGGATCATCACCCAGGAGGCGCCCATCCATGTCTCGAACGTGATGCTGGTCGAGGGTGGGCGCACTACTCGGGTCGGCTACACGCGAACCGAGGTCGAGAAGCAGCGCGCCGACGGGTCGACGTACGCCGCGCACCGCAGCACCCGGGTCTCGCGGCGCACCGGTGAGGAGATCTGATGACGACGACCACGAACGAGACTGGCGCCGAGCCGCGGCTCAAGCACAGGTACCGCGAGGAGATCCTCCCCGCGCTGCACCAGCAGTTCGGCTACGCCAACGTCATGCAGGTGCCTCGGCTCACGAAGATCGTCGTGAACATGGGCGTCGGCGAGGCGGCGCGCGACTCCAAGCTGATCGAGGGCGCCGTGCGCGACCTCACCGCGATCACCGGCCAGAAGCCTCAGGTGACCCGGGCCCGCAAGTCCGTCGCGCAGTTCAAGCTGCGTGAGGGGATGCCCATCGGGGCGCACGTCACGCTGCGCGGCGACCGGATGTGGGAGTTCCTCGACCGGCTGCTGTCGCTGGCGCTGCCACGGATCAGGGACTTCCGCGGTCTCTCGGACCGGCAGTTCGACGGTCGTGGCAACTACACCTTCGGCCTCACCGAGCAGGTCATGTTCCACGAGGTCGACCAGGACCGGATCGACCGCTCGCGGGGCATGGACATCACGGTGGTGACCACGGCCGGCAACGACGACGAGGGCCGCGCGCTGCTCAAGCGGCTCGGCTTCCCCTTCGCGGAGCGGACCCAGTGACGCCGACGACGCCGCGCGGAGCCACGCCGATGACGCACGCTAAGGAGATCTGAGAATGGCCAAGACTGCACTCAAGGTGAAGGCGGCGCGCAAGCCGAAGTTCGCCGTCCGCGGCTACACCCGCTGCCAGCGGTGCGGGCGGCCCAAGGCCGTCTACCGCAAGTTCGGGCTGTGCCGGGTCTGCCTGCGCGAGATGGCCCACCGCGGCGAGCTCCCCGGCGTGACCAAGAGCAGCTGGTGACCCGGCAGCACCCCATCGGACGCTGAAGGTCCCGGACGGGAAACCACGGCGAGAGAGAACTGACCTGACATGACGATGACAGACCCGATCGCAGACATGCTCACTCGTCTGCGCAACGCCAACCAGGCGTACCACGACGCGGTGACGATGCCCTACAGCAAGCTCAAGGCAGGCGTCGCCGACATCCTCCAGCAGGAGGGCTACATCACCGGCTACGAGGTGGCCGAGCCCGAGGAGGGCGCGGTCGGCAAGACGCTGACGGTCACCTTGAAGTACGGCCAGAATCGCGAGCGCTCGATCGCCGGCATCCGCCGGATCAGCAAGCCCGGGCTGCGTGTGTACGCCAAGCGCACCGGGCTGCCCAAGGTCCTCGGCGGCCTCGGCATCGCCATCATCTCGACGAGCCAGGGGCTGCTCACCGACCGGCAGGCCAACCAGAAGGGCGTGGGTGGGGAAGTCCTCGCCTACGTCTGGTGAGCCTCGAGGACCAGGAGAGGAGAACCGCACCATGTCGCGCATCGGCAAGCTCCCGATCCCGGTGCCGTCCGGCGTCGAGGTGAGTCTCGACGACCAGATGGTCACCGTTCAGGGGCCCAAGGGCACCCTGAGCCACACCGTCGCGGCCCCGATCACGGTGGCCCGCGGCGACAGCGGAACGGTCACGGTGTCCCGCCCCGACGACGAGCGGGAGTCCCGCTCGCTGCACGGGCTGACTCGCACCCTGATTGCCAACATGGTCACCGGCGTGACCCAGGGCTACGAGAAGAGGCTGGAGATCGTGGGCGTGGGATACCGCGTCCTGTCCAAGGGCCCCACCCAGATCGAGCTGCAGCTCGGCTACTCGCACCCGATCCTGTTCGACGCGCCGGAGGGCATCACCTTCACCGTCGACGGCCCGACCCGCTTCGGCGTCCAGGGCATCGACAAGCAGCTGGTCGGCGAGGTCGCCGCGAACATCCGCAAGCTGCGCAAGCCCGAGCCCTACAAGGGCAAGGGCGTTCGCTACGCGGGTGAGGTCATCCGCCGCAAGGTCGGAAAGGCTGGTAAGTGACGATGGCGATCGCACTCAAGCACGGCAAGCACACCACCGGCCGGACCGCGGCGCGGCTGCGTCGCCAGGTCCGCGGGCGCAAGCGGGTCGCCGGTACGCCGGCGCGTCCGCGCCTCGTGGTCACCCGGTCGGCGCGCCACATCACCGCGCAGGTCGTCGACGACACCGTCGGCCGCACGCTGGTCTCGGCCAGCACCATCGAGGCCGGCATGCGGGGACTCGAGGGCGACAAGACCGCGAAGTCCAAGCAGGTCGGCGAGGTGCTGGCCCAGCGGGCCAAGGCCGCCGGTGTCGAGGACGTGGTCTTCGACAGGGCCGGGAACAAGTTTCACGGCCGCCTGGCGGCCCTGGCCGAAGGCGCCCGCGAGGGCGGCCTCGCGTTTTGATCGAGACCCCCGAAGCGAGCACGAAGAGAGAAGGTAGTTCGACATGAGCGGACCCCAGCGCCGCACCGGTGCCGGTGGAGAGCGGCAGGGCGACCGTCGCCGCGACGGCCGCAACGCCGCAGAGAAGACCGCCTACATCGAGCGCGTCGTCGCGATCAACCGGGTCGCCAAAGTCGTCAAGGGTGGCCGGCGCTTCAGCTTCACCGCGCTGGTCATCGTCGGCGACGGCGACGGCATGGTCGGTGTCGGCTACGGCAAGGCGAAGGAGGTGCCGGCCGCCATCGCCAAGGGCGTGGAGGAGGCGAAGAAGCACTTCTTCCGCGTTCCGCGAAGCCAGGGCACGATCCCGCACCCGGTGCAGGGCGAGAAGGCCGCGGGCGTGGTGCTGCTGCGCCCGGCCGCACCAGGCACCGGTGTGATCGCAGGCGGCCCGGTGCGCGCCGTGCTGGAGTGCGCCGGCATCCACGACGTGCTGAGCAAGTCGCTCGGCTCGTCGAACCAGATCAACATCGTGCACGCGACCGTCGAGGCCCTCAGGGCGCTCGAGGAGCCGGAGAAGGTGGCGGCCCGCCGCGGCCTGCCGGTGGAGCACGTCGCCCCGGCCGCGCTGCTCAAGGCTCGAGCGGAGGTGACCTCCTGATGGCGCAGAAGTCGTTGAAGGTGACCCAGACCAAGTCCACGATCGGGTGCCAGCGCAACCAGCGGGACACGCTGCGGACGCTGGGACTCAAGCGCATCGGGGACGCGGTCCTCACCCAGGACCGTCCCGAGATCCGAGGCATGGTGCACGCCGTTCGTCACCTCGTGACCGTCGAGGAGGTCGACTGACATGACTGACACCCCAGAGACGACCGAGACCGGCACCGGCGCCAAGACGCTGCGGTTGCATCACCTGCGGCCGGCGCCGGGGGCCAAGACCCGCAAGACCCGCGCAGGTCGCGGTGACGGGTCCAAGGGCAAGACCGCCGGACGCGGCACCAAGGGCACCGGTGCGCGCAAGCAGGTCCCGGCGAACTTCGAGGGCGGCCAGATGCCGATCCACATGCGGCTGCCCAAGCTGAAGGGGTTCTCCAACCCCTTCAAGGTGGAGTACCAGGTGGTCAACCTCGACCGGATCAGCACGCTGTTTCCCGACGGCGGCACGATCGGCGTCGGCGACCTCGTCGCCCGCGGCGCGGTGCGCGCGGGCCGACCGGTCAAGGTGCTCGGCAGCGGTGAGATCGCCGTCGCGGTCCAGGTGAGCGCCCACGCGTTCTCCGCGTCCGCGAAGGAGAAGATCGCTGCGGCCGGTGGGTCCACGACCCGGCTCTGACTCTGGTAGGGGCCCGACCTCCTCGCGTCGCCGAAGCGGCGGCAGGGGGGGTCGGGCCCCTGTTAGGCTTCCTGGGGCCCCCAGCCCCGGACCATCGCCCGCGCCGTCGGCGCGGCGATCCGCGGTCGTCGCACGGCCCTGGACCGAAAGAAGGACCTGTTGCTAGGCGCATTCGTCAACGCGTTCCGCACCCCGGATCTGCGTCGCAAGCTGCTCTTCGTGGTGGGGATGCTGGTCATCTTCCGGCTCGGCTCGCAGCTTCCCACGCCTGGGGTGAACGTGGGCAACGTCCGTGAGTGCGTGGGCCAGGTCTCCAACAGCGGCATCTACGGGCTGATCAACCTGTTCTCCGGTGGGGCGCTGCTCCAGCTGACCGTCTTCGCGCTGGGGATCATGCCCTACATCACCGCGAGCATCATCCTTCAGCTGCTCGTCGTGGTGATCCCCCGCCTGGAGGCGCTGAAGAAGGAGGGCCAGGCGGGTCAGGCGAAGATCACCCAGTACACCCGCTACCTGACCCTGGCGCTCTCGGTCCTGCAGGCGACGGGGATCGTGGCGCTGGCCCGGTCCGGCCAGCTGCTGCAGTGCAACCTGCCGCTGCTCTACGACGACGGCATCTCGACGGTGCTCATCATGGTGATCACCATGACCGCCGGCACCGGCATCATCATGTGGTTCGGCGAGCTGATCACCGACCGGGGGGTCGGCAACGGGATGTCGATCCTCATCTTCACGCAGGTCGTGGCGAGCTTCCCCGCCTCGCTGTGGGCGCTCAAGGACTCCCGCGGCTGGGCGACCTTCGCGCTGGTCATCGCGATCGGTCTGGTCATCGTCGCAACCGTCATCTTCATGGAGCAGGGCCAGCGGCGGATCCCCGTGCAGTACGCCCGGCGGATGGTGGGCCGCAAGATGTACGGCGGCTCCTCGACGTACATCCCGCTGAAGGTGAACCAGGCCGGCATCATCCCGGTGATCTTCGCCTCGAGCCTGCTGTACCTGCCGGCCCTGGCCACCCAGTTCGACCCCGACGGCAGCAGCCCGATCACCGCCTTTGTGGGCCGCTATCTGGTCAGCGGAGCCCATCCCCTCTACATGGCGCTGTACTTCGCGCTCATCGTGTTCTTCACCTACTTCTACGTCTCGATCACCTTCAACCCGCAGGAGGTGGCCGACAACATGAAGAAGTACGGCGGGTTCATTCCGGGCATCCGAGCGGGCAAGCCGACCGAGGAGTACCTCTCCTACGTGCTGGCCCGGATCACGCTGCCCGGCGCGACCTACCTCGGTCTGGTGGCGCTGATCCCGCTGATCGCCCTGGCGCTGGTCGGGGCCAACCAGAACTTCCCGTTCGGGGGCACCTCGCTGCTGATCATGGTCGGCGTCGCCCTGGACACGGTGAAGCAGATCGAGAGTCAGCTTCAGCAGCGCAACTACGAAGGGTTCCTCAGGTAGTGTCACCCCACGAACTGGATCGCTTCGCTCACGACTCTGGGGGGCCCTCGACATGCGCATAGTCCTCATGGGTCCGCCCGGAGCCGGCAAAGGGACTCAGGCGAAGGTCATCGCCGAGCACTACGGCATCCCGGCGGTCTCGACCGGTGACATCTTCCGCGCCAACGTGAAGAACCAGACGCCCCTCGGCGTCGAGGCGCAGGGCTACATGGACGCCGGGGAGTACGTCCCCGACGGCGTCACCAACGCCATGGTGCGCGACCGGCTGGCAGAGCCGGACGCGGACAAGGGCTTCCTGCTCGACGGCTACCCGCGCACGCTGGCCCAGGTGGCCGAGCTCGACGAGATGCTGAAGGAGCGGGGTCACCGGCTCGACGCCGCCGTCGTCCTCACCGCGGTCGAGGACGAGCTCGTCTCGCGGCTGCTCAACCGGGCGCACCTGGAGGGCCGCGCGGACGACACCGAAGAGGTCATCCGGCGTCGGCAGCAGGTCTACGCGCAGCAGACAGCACCGCTGATCTCGGTCTACCGCGACCGTGGCCTCCTCGTCGATGTCGACGGCATGGGCGAGATCGACGACGTCACCACCCGGATCTGCGTCGGGCTCGACCGGCTCGGCTGAGCTGAGCAGGGCGTGTTCCGCGACCGCGGGGTCGAGATCAAGACGCCCGACCAGATCGCGCTGATGCGCGAGGCCGGTCTCGTCGTCGGGCGCACCCTTGAGCTGCTGCGCCGCTCGGCTGGCGCCGGGATGACCACCGCGGACCTGGACGCCCTCGCCGAGGACCACATCCGGTCCTGCGGTGCGGTGCCGTCGTTCAAGGGGTACAGCCACCCTCCGTTCCCGGCCAGCATCTGCGCCTCGGTCAACGACGAGGTCGTGCATGGCATCCCGGGGGACCGCGTGCTCGTCGACGGGGACATCGTCTCCGTCGACTGCGGCGCGATCGTGGAGGGATGGCACGGTGACGCCGCGACCACCTTCCCGGTCGGGGAGCCGAGCCGGCAGGCGCAGGAGCTGATGCGGGTGACCGAGGAAGCCCTGTGGCGCGGCATCGCGGCCGCTCGCCTCGGGGGGCGGGTCACCGACATCTCCGCCGGCATCGAGCGCTACGTGCGCAGCCAGGGGGAGTTCGGCATCCTCGAGGAGTACGTCGGTCATGGGATCGGTTCGGCCATGCACCAGCCGCCGAACGTGCCAAACTATGGGAAGCCGGGCCGAGGGCCCCGGCTGGTCCCCGGGCTGGCGCTGGCGGTCGAACCCATGGTCGTCGTCGGGAGCCCGGACAACGTTCTCCTCGACGACGCATGGACGGTGGCAACCGCGGATGGCTCCCTGGCAGCACACTTCGAGCACACCTTCACCCTCACCGAGCGCGGCGCGTGGGTGCTCACCGCGTTGGACGGCGGCGAGGAACGCCTGGCCTCGCTGGGGGTCCCCTGCGGGGCGCTCTGAGGGGCGCGGGCCACGGGCGCGCGCCGGGCGGCTGGCCGGGCTGCTGTCCACGGCTCTGGCTCTGGGCTTGACGGTCGGCTCCCCCAGCAACGCGGCCGAGGTGGCCACCGCGGACAGCTCCGGCGCCGGCTCACCTCCGGTCCGGATCGTGGTCGCTGTCTCCGTGGACGGCCTCAGCCCGGCCGCGATCCGGAAGCTCGGTCGGGACGGGACTCCCAACCTGCACCGGATGCTGCGAAAAGGAGCGGGGACGCTCAACGCCCGCACCGCCCGCGAGATGACCGTCACGCTTCCCAACCACTCCGGCATGCTGACCGGGCGCCGGATCCGCGGGGCCCAGGGTCACCACGTCGACGTCAACGTCGACCCCGGCTCGACGGTGCACGCGCGGGCCGGCGCCTATCGGGCCAGCCTGTTCGACGTCGCCCATGATCGCGGGGTGCGCACGGCGCTCCTGGCCTCGAAGGAGAAGTTCGCGTTGTTCGACCGGTCGTGGAACGCCAAGAACGGCGCCGTCGACGGCGTCGGAGCGGACCAGGGCCGCGACAAGATCGACCGCTACGTCTACGACGCGTCCCACCGGCTGGTGGACCGTGTGGAGCGTCGGATGCGGTGGCGCGTCCCCCAGGCGATGTTCGTGCACATCGCACTGCCCGACCAGGCCGGCCATGCCGACGGCTTCATGAGCGCGGGCTACCTGCAGGCGGTCCGGCGCAGCGACCGGCTCGTCGGCCGGATCATGAAGCGCATGCGCAGCACCCGCTACCTGCGTCGCCACAGCGACCTCGTGGTGACCGCCGACCACGGCGGCATCCCGGGCCGGCACGACCACGGCGACCGCACCGCTCGCGCGAACTACACCGTCCCGTTCCTGGTGTGGGGTGTGGACGCGGCCAAGGGCGTCAACCTCTACCGGCTCAACCCCGAGCGGGTCCGGCCCAAGACGGGCCGCCCGGGCTATGCCCGGCCTCCGGTCCGCAACCTCGACGTGGCCAACGTGGTCACCTCGCTCCTCGGAGCGCCGCGGGTCCCGGGCAGCCTCGCGGGCACCACGCCGCTGTCGGTGTCCTGAGACCTAGACTGCGACGTCGTGGAGTACGTCGAGTCGATGCTGGACCTGGTCGGCAACACCCCCCTGGTCAGACTGGGCCGAGTGCTCGACGAGCCCGGCCGGAACGGGGGCGCCGACGCCCCCGGTCCGTTGGTGCTGGCGAAGGTCGAGTACCTGAACCCGGGCGGCTCGGTCAAGGACCGGATCGCCGTCCGGATGGTGGAGGCGGCCGAGGAGTCCGGCGACTTGAAGCCGGGCGGCACGATCGTCGAGCCCACCTCCGGGAACACCGGGGTGGGCCTGGCCATGGTGGCTCAGCGCAGGGGCTATCGCTGCGTGTTCGTCTGCCCCGACAAGGTGAGCGCCGACAAGCGGAACGTGCTCGCGGCCTACGGCGCCGAGGTGGTGGTCTGCCCGACCGCCGTACCCCCCGAGCACCCGGACTCCTACTACAGCGTCTCGGACCGCCTGGTCCGCGAGATCGACGGAGCGTGGAAGCCCGATCAGTACTCCAACCCGCACAATCCTCGCTCCCACTACGAGGACACCGGGCCCGAGGTCTGGCGGCAGACCGAGGGTCGCATCACCCACTTCGTGACTGGGATGGGGACCGGCGGCACGATCAGCGGCGTGGGTCGCTACCTCAAGGAGCAGAACCCCGCGGTGCAGGTGATCGGCGCCGACCCGGCGGGGTCCGTCTACAGCGGCGGCACCGGACGCCCCTACCTCGTCGAGGGCGTGGGCGAGGACTTCTGGCCCGCAACCTATGACCGCACCATCGCGGACCGGGTCCTGGAGGTCTCCGACGCCGACTCGTTCGCGATGACGCGGCGGCTCGCCCGCGAGGAAGGGATGCTCGTCGGGGGCTCGAGCGGGATGGCCGCCTGGGCCGCGGTGCAGGTCGCCCGCGAGCTGCGGGGGGCCCCGGAGGGAGAGCGGGCGGTGATCGTGGTGCTCCTTCCCGACTCCGGCCGCGGCTACCTCACCAAGGTCTTCGACGACGAGTGGCTGGCCCGGTTCGGCTTCCTGCCAGCCAGCCACGAGCAGACCGTCGGGCAGGTGCTGCGCGGCAAGGAGGGCCGGATCCCGGACCTGGTGCACACCCACCCGCAGGAGACCGTGGCCGAGGCGGTGCAGATCCTCAAGGAGTACGCCGTCTCCCAGATGCCGGTCGTCCGCGCCGAGCCGCCGCTGGTAGCCGCCGAGGTGGCAGGGTCGGTGTCCAGCAAGGTCCTGCTCGATGCGCTGTTCCGCGGGGCGGCACGGCTCACGGACCCGGTCGAGCGGCACATGAGCGAGCCGTTCCCCACGATCGGCTCCACCGAGCCGGTCGAGCAGGCGGTCGCGGCGTTGGAGGACGCTGACGCCGTTCTGGTGCAGGAGGACGGAAAGCCGGTCGGCGTGGTGACTCGTCAGGATCTGCTGGCCTTCCTCGCCCGCGACTGACGCTGCTGCGGCTGCGGGGTGGAGCTCTCGACACAGGTCCTGGCGTTGCTGGCGCTGGCCGCGTTGGTCGCCGGATTCGTCGACGCGGTGGTCGGTGGTGGCGGCCTGGTGCAGCTCCCGGCGTTGGTGCTGGCCCTGCCCGCGGCCGCGCCGGTGCAGATCCTGGCCACCAACAAGCTCTCCTCGATCTGCGGGACCACGGTCAGCTCCGTCACCTACTACCGCCGGATCAAGCCCGACGCCGCAACGTTCCTGCCGCTGATGGCCTGTGCGTTCGGTGGGTCGCTGGTGGGCGCCTTCGCCGCCTCGCACATCCCGCGGGCGGTCTTCGAGCCGCTGGTGCTGGTGGTCCTCGTGCTGGTCGGCGGATACGTCCTGCTCCGGCCGGCCATCGGTGAGCTCACCGTGCTGCGGTTCCATGGCCGCCGGCACACGCTGCTGGCGATGGCGGCGGGGCTGCTGATCGGGGCCTATGACGGTGCGCTCGGTCCAGGGACCGGGTCCTTCTTCGTCTTCGCCCTGGTCGGCCTGCTCGGCTACTCGTTCCTCGACGCCTCCGCGAAGGCCAGGATGGCCAACTGGGCGACCAACCTCGCGGCGCTCGTAGTGTTCGTGCCTCAAGGCGCTGTGCTGTGGCAAGCCGGCCTGCTGATGGGGGCGGCCAACCTGGTCGGCGGCTACCTCGGAGTCCGGATGGCGGTCGCCCGCGGCGCGCGCTTCATCCGTGTGTTCTTCCTGGTCGTGGTCGCGGCCTTCGTGATCCGGCTGGGGGCTGCGGTGGTGGGGGCTGGGTGATCCGCGGCTCGCCGGTGCGTGCTAGATGCCGTGTCCGCGGCGGTGCGCCATCGTCATGACACGCTCGGCCGTCGTCGCGCGCAGGGCCACCAGCCCGGCCACGAGGGCGCGCCGCTCACGCGGGCTCGACCGCACGGTGCGGGCAACCTCGCGAAGCGCCTCGCGGCGCCTTCCCAGGGCCGCGAGGGCGAACGCGCGCTGTCCCTGAATGCGCGCCAGGGCGCGCGGATCCGCGGAGAACTCTGGGTGCTTGGTGACCAGGTAGTCGAGCGCGTCGATGATCGTCTGCCACTTCTGCGAGAACATGGAGCCGCCCCAGCGAACCTGGACAAGCGCTTCGGGCACGACCGCGATCGGGCCGGCCTTGGCGGCGCGGATGATCCAGTCGTAGTCCTCGGCGAAGCTGCCAGGGATCGCTTCGTCGACGGGGCCGATAGGTCCGACCATCGCCTCCCGCCGGACCAGCACCGTCGAGGGATGGGCGGCCATCACGCGCCGCCGTACCAACGTCTCCACATCCATGTCGGACTGCCGGGGGACGCGCGGGGAGCGGTGGTCGTCGAACATCACGGTGATGCCGGTCACCGCGCTGAGAGCGTCGCTGCCCTTGAGCGCCTCGACCTGCCGCTCGAGCTTCGTGGGCAGCCACTCGTCGTCGTCGTCGCAGAAGGCGATGAACTCGCCGGCGCCGGCCGCAACCCCGCTGTTGCGCGCGCCTGCGAGACCCGCGCTGTGCGTGTTGGTGACGACCTCGACGGTGCGGTTGTCCGCCGACCGCTTCAGTGCTGGGTCCGGCTCTCCCTGGTCGAAGACGACGGTGCACACGACGGGACCGGGGTAGCTCTGGCTCCAGATCGCCTCGAGCGCGGTGGCCAGGAGTTCCGGGCGGTTTCCCCGGGTCGCGACGACCACATCCACAGTGGGCTGGGCGACCATCTCGCTCCTCTGGCATCTAGGGTCATGAAACGACGACGACCGGACGAGAGCGCGCCCTGGCCTGTGGATTAACGGTATCCGGTGACCAGAGATCTGACTGGCGGATGGCGAGAATAGGCTTGGTCCGTGCAGCCGACGACTCCCGTGGGGCCCTTCCGCGTCGCCGACGCGTCCGTGAGACACCTCGTGGAGGACATCGTCTCGCTCGCGACGCCGAGGGTCGAGGCGCCGGTGCTGGTCTTCGCGCTCCACGTCGGGGGGCTCAACTCCCGCAAGGACGGCGCTTTCCTCGCAGCGATGGCCGAGGCTGACGTCGTGTACGCCGACGGCGGGTCGGTTGTCACGCTCGCCCGGTTGGCCGGCGCGGAAGAGATCGAGCGAGCTCCGACCACCGACGTGGGCTGGGACGTGATCGGCGCGTTGGCCGATGCGCTCGGGCGCCCGTTGCGCCTGGCTCTCATCGGCGGTCCTGCGGGACTGGCCGAGCGCGCCGCTGTGGAGTTCGAGGCGTCTGGGTCGACGAAGGTCGTCAGCACCCACCACGGGTACCACCAGGACTGGGCGGGTGTCCTGGCTGAGGTGCGAGCCCAGGCGCCGGACATGACCATCGTCGGGCTTGGCGCTCCCTTCGAAATGGTCTGGGCGAATCAGTGGCGCGATCACCTGCCTCCGGGGGTTCTGCTGACCTGCGGCGGCTGGTTCGGTCACATCGTCGGCGACGAGCGGCGCGCGCCGAAGGTGATCAGGAGACCTGGGCTTGAGTGGCTCGCCCGGGTGGCTCAGCAGCCCTCGCGGCTGGGCACCCGCTACGCCCGCGGCGTGGTGTCCTCAGCGGCTCTCGTGGGTCCCGCGCTCCGTGCTCGCCGCACGCGTGGCTGAGGCCTGGCGGCCTGCTGGTCAGCTGGTCAGGCGGCCTGCTGGTCAGGCGGTCGCGTCGGTCGGGAAGGGCACGCCGGTGTTGGCGTGGCAGCGGTAGCCGTAGGGGTTCCTCGCCAGGTACTGCTGGTGGAGGTCCTCGGCGTAGTAGTACGCAGCGGCCGGTGCGATCTCGGTGGTCACCGGCCCGAGACCACGCCGGGCGAGCTCCTCGGCGTACACCGTGGTGAGGCGCTCGGCGGTCTCGGCCTGCTCCGGGGTAGTGGTGAAGATCGCGGAGCGGTACTGCGTGCCCACGTCGTTGCCCTGGCGCATCCCCTGGGTCGGGTCGTGCACCTCGAAGAACGTCCTGACGAGCCGGTCGTAGGACACGACGCGGGGGTCGAACACGACCCGGACGGCCTCGGTGTGGCCGGTCAGCCCGGAGCAGACCTCCTCGTAGGAGGGGTGCGGTGTGCTGCCGCCGGCGTACCCGACGCTGGTGGACCACACGCCCGGCAGCTGCCAGTAGATCTCCTCGGCTCCCCAGAAGCACCCGAGCCCGAAGACGGCGACCTCGAAGCCGTCGGGGACCTCGTCGGTCACCAGCGGCGCGTCGAGGACCCGGTGCCGGCCAGGAAGGCCGAACGGTCGCTCGGGCCGGCCGGGAAGAGTGTGCTCGGCGGAGGGCAGGTGGGTCTTGTGGCGGGAGAACAGCATGGCGGACCTCTCAGAACGGCGGCTGCTTCGAGTCTCCCGCACCGCCCCAAGGGCGTCCGGCACCGTGGCTAGGGTGGGCCGGTGGACGAGCAGCGGGTGAACCAGGAGCAGACCTCAGACACCACCGGACAGGCACACGAGGAGGCGGTCACGCTCGGGTTCGAGTCGCGGGCCATCCACGCAGGCTACGAGCCCGACCCGATGACCGGGGCGGTGATCCCCCCGATCTACGCCACCAGCACCTATCTGCAGGACGGGGTCGGGGGCCTGCGCGGCGGCTACGAGTACTCGCGCAGCGGCAACCCCACGCGGACCGCGCTGGAGGAGTGCATCGCCGCGCTGGAGGAGGGTTCCTTCGGGCTCGCCTTCGCCAGCGGACTGGCGGCCGAGGACACGCTGCTGCGCACCCTCTGCCGGCCCGGTGACCACGTGGTGATCCCCGACGATGCGTACGGCGGGACCTGGCGGCTGTTCGCGCACGTGGAGTCAGCCTGGGGGCTGGACTACAGCACCGCGCCGGTCTCCTCGGCGCACGCGGTGTCCGCCGCGGTGCAGCCCGGCCGCACGAAGGTCGTCTGGGTGGAGACGCCGACCAACCCGCTGCTGACCATCGGAGACATCCCTGCGCTGGCCGAGGTGGCCCACGACGCGGGTGCCCTCCTCGTGGTCGACAACACCTTCGCCTCGCCCTATCTCCAGCAGCCGCTCACGCTCGGCGCCGACGTGGTGCTGCACTCGACGACGAAGTACTGCGGCGGCCACTCCGACGTCGTCGGCGGGGCGCTCGTCGTCGGTGACGCGGACCTGGCCGAACGGCTGCGCTTCCACCAGAACGCGATCGGCGGCGTGGCCGGGCCTTTCGACTCCTGGCTGGTGCTGCGCGGGCTACGCACGCTGGCGCTGCGGATGGAGCGGCACTGCGACAACGCCGAGCGGGTGGTGGACTTCCTGTCCTCGCATCCGGGTGTGGCCGAGGTCTTCTACCCCGGGCTCGCCTCGCACCCGGGTCATGGGCTGGCGCGTCAGCAGATGCGCCGCTTCGGGGGCATCGTGTCGTTCCGCGTCGCCGCGGGCGAGGACAGGGCCGTCGAGGTCTGCGGAGCCACGCGGCTGTGGACCCTGGGCGAGTCGCTGGGCGGGGTGGAGTCGCTCATCGAGCATCCCGGACGGATGACCCATGCGTCGGTGGCCGGGACCGAGCTTGAGGCGCCCGGTGACCTGGTCAGGCTCTCGGTGGGCATCGAGACCGCCGAGGACCTGCTGGCCGACCTCGACCGCGCACTGGGCTGACCCGTGCACCGCGCAACTGAGCCGAGTCAGCGGGGTGGGCCGGTGGTGGTGTGCGCCGACATCGGCTCGACCTACACCAAGGCGGCGCTGGTCGACACCGTCGCCGGGCGGCTGGTCGTCCGCGCGGAGCATCCGACCACGCTGGGCACGGACGTGATGGAGGGGCTCGACCGCTGTGTCGACCACCTGGCCGAGGCAGACCCCCGGGCGCGCGACGCCGAGCTGCTGGCGTGCTCGTCCGCCGGTGGGGGGCTGAGGATCGCCGTCGTCGGCAACGAGGCGCTGGTCACCGCGGAGGCGGGGCGCCGGGTCGCGCTCTCCAGCGGTGGCCGGGTCGTGCACGTCTCGGCCGGCGCGGTCGACCACGACGGTCTCCGGGACAGCCGCCCCGACGTCGTGCTGCTGGTCGGCGGCACCGACGGGGGCAACGCCGAGGTCCTGCTCCGCTGCGCCCGACAGCTCGCCGGCTGGCCGGGACCGGTGGTCGTGGCCGGCAACCGGTCCGCGGCCGGCGAGGCGGGGTCGCTGCTGGACCGGGCGGGCACGCCGCACCTCCTCACCGACAACGTGGTGCCGCGGATCGGGGTGCTCGCCCCGGAGCCGGCCCGTGCCGCGATCCGGGAGATGTTCCTCGCGCACGTCATCGGCGGCAAGCACCTCTCGGCGAGCCCGGACTTCGCCCGCGCGGTGATCGCCGCGACGCCCGATGCGGTGCTCCGCGCGGTGGAGCTGCTGGCCCGAGGATGCGCCGACTCGGCGGGGGTCGGGGACGTGGTCGTGGTCGACGTGGGCGGGGCGACCACGGACGTCTACTCGGTCGTCGAGCCCACCGACGACGAGGCCCCCGGTGGGCTGAGCCGTGAGGTGGTCGCGACCAGCGCGGTGAACCGGACGGTCGAGGGCGACCTCGGCGTGCACTGGAGCGCGGGTTCCACGGTGCAGGCGGCCCTCGCCGAGGGGGCCGTCGTCAGCCCTGAGGCGACTGGGTCGATCACTGGGTCGATCACTGGGTCGATCACCGGGTCGATGACTGGGTCGATGACTGGGTCGATGACTGGGCCGGCTCGTGGGAAGGACGCCGATGTCGACGCCGAGCTGGCCGGGCTCGCGCTCGGGATCGCCCTGCGCCGGCACGCCGGTCGGTCCCGAGTCCGCTTCGACCCCGCGGGCGGCGGGCGGGTCGTGGAGCGCAGCGGGGTGGATCTGCGGGAGGTCGCGCTCGTCGTCGGCTCCGGCGGCGCGCTGCGGCACGCGGAGGCTCCGGTCCGGATCGTGGCCGACCGCCTCGGCCCCGACGGCGAGTGGCAGCTGCCGAGGGCGCCACGAGTCGTGGTCGACCGCGACTACGTGCTCGCGCCGGCCGGGCTGCTGGCCGGGCGGCACCCCGCCGTGGCGCACCGGCTCCTGGTCGACGCACTGGGCAGTCCACGGGACGGCTAGGAGCCCCGCGGGCGCGTGGGCGCATACGCTGGCGCGGTGGAGAGCGACGTCCATGAGGCACTGGAGGGTGACCCCCGACGCCCACGACGCGTGAGCCGGCTCGGGCGCCGGCGCCGGATCACCGAGGAGCAGTTCGACCGGCGGTTCTCCGCGCAGTTCGCCAAGCACTGGGCCCAGGTCCGCTCCGAGCGACGGCAGGGGGAGCTCGACCAACGCTCGCCCAGCATCGATCCCGGCCGCTCCAACTTCACCCGCGCGCAGGTCCCGTACGGCGTGGACGTGGCCGCCGCCTGGTCGTGGCGGTTCGTCGTCATCGTCGCCGCCGGCTATCTCATCGCTCGCGCCCTCGCCTTCTTCACCCCGCTGGTGGTCCCGCTGGTCGTGGCGCTCTTCCTCGCCGCACTGGTGTCCCCGCTGGTGGGTCTGCTCGGCAGGAGGCTGCCGCGTGGTGCCGCGTCGCTTCTCGTGGTCGTGGCCACCCTCGGCTCGGTGGGCGGCATGCTCACCCTGGCCACCCAGCAGGTGATCGACGGCGCGACCGGTCTCACCGGCCAGGTCGTGGACGGGCTGGAGCAGATCCGCCGGTGGTTGAGGGACGGCCCCCTGGGGTTCAGCGAGACCCAGATCGACAACGCGATCAACCAGCTCCAGTCCGCGGTCATCAGCGGCAACCGCCAGCTGGTGACTCGTGCCACCGAGGTCGGCGCCGCGGTGGGCTACGTCATCGCCGGGTTCTTCATCGTGCTCTTCGCGACGTACTTCTTCCTCGCCGACGGACGCCGGATCTGGGCGTGGGTGGTCCGGCTGTTCCCCCGGGCTGCCCGGGCCCGGGCCGACTCCTCGGGCCGGGTGGCCTGGCTCAGTCTGACCCGCTTCGTGCGCGCCACCGTGCTGGTCGCCCTGGCCGATGCTATGGGCATCATGACCGTGGCCGTCATTCTCAACGTGCCGTTCGTGCTGGCCATCGGCGTGCTGGTCTTCCTCGGCGCGTTCGTCCCGCTTGTCGGCGCCACGGTGTCCGGCGTCGTCGCGGTGCTCGTGGCGCTGGTGTCCCAGGGGCCGCTCACCGCCGTCCTGATGCTCGGCGGTGTGATCCTGGTGCAGCAGCTCGAGGCGCACGTCCTCCAGCCGTTCCTCATGGGGCGGATGGTCTCGGTGCACCCGTTGGGAGTGATCCTGGCGATCGGGGCGGGCGTCTATCTGGCCGGCATCATCGGCGCCCTGATCGCGGTGCCCTTCGTCGCTGCGGCGAACGCGGTGGCCGTCTACCTCGCCTCCGCCCCTCCTGAACCCGAGGTCTCCGGCGACGCCATCGCCCCCGCGGAGGCATGAGGGGGACCCGACAACAACCCCGGGCCCCCACCCGCTCTGGGGCGTCCGTCGCGCGCCGAGGCCGGGTCTAGGCTTCGGCCATGACGTATGTCGGGCCGAGCCCCGAGGAGGTGGCCCGGGCCCGCGAGGGGCTGCGCGGCGTGGCGATCCACACGCCGATGGAGGAGTCGCGGTGGCTCTCGCGGATCGCGCAGGGCCCGGTTCTCCTGAAGGCGGAGAACCTGCAGCGTGCCGGGTCGTTCAAGATCCGCGGGGCCTACACCCGGATGGCCCGGCTGTCCGCCGACGAGCAGGCGCGTGGCGTAGTGGCCGCCAGCGCGGGCAACCACGCCCAGGGGGTCGCGCTCGCCGCGCAGCTGCTCGGCCTCAAGGCCGTCGTCTACATGCCGAGAGGCGCCACAATCGCGAAGGAGAAGGCAACCCGGGGCTATGGGGCGGAGGTGCGGTTCGCCGGCACCAGCATCGACGAAGCCCTGGAGTCGGCGCTGGAGTACGCCGAAGGCACCGGCGCCGTGCTCGTGCACCCCTTCGACCACCCCGACATCGTCGCCGGCCAGGCCACCTGTGGCGCCGAGATCCTCGAGCAGTGCCCGGAGGTCCGCACCGTGCTCGTGCCGACCGGTGGGGGAGGGCTGCTGGCCGGTGTCGCCGCGGCGGTGAAGGCCAGCCGTCCCGAGGCGCGGGTGGTCGGCGTCCAGGCTCAGAAGGCTGCGGCGTACCCGGCCTCGCTGGCGGCCGGGCACCCCGAGGCGCTGGCCTCGATGGCGACGATGGCGGACGGGATCGCGGTCGGCCGTCCGGGCCGGGTGCCGTTCGGCGTCGTCCAGTCCCTCGTCGACGAGGTGGTGACGGTCGAGGAGGAGTCGATCTCGCAGGCGCTGCTGATGCTGCTCGAGCGCGCCAAGCTGGTGGTCGAGCCCGCTGGCGGGGTGGCGGTGGCCGCGGTGCTGGACCATCCAGCCGCGTTCGAGACCCCCGCGGTCGCCGTGCTGTCCGGCGGCAACGTCGACCCGCTGCTGCTGATGAACGTGCTGCGGCACGGCCTGGCCGCGGCGAGCCGGTACCTCGACTTCGCGGTGCTCATCCCCGACCGGCCGGGTGGTCTGGCGCGCCTGCTCTCCGAGCTGGCCGAGGTGGAGGCCAACGTGCTCGACGTGGTCCACCAGCGCACCGCCGCCTACCTGCACCTAGGGGAGGTCGAGGTGGCGCTGCAGGTGGAGACCCGCGGAGAGCCGCACGCCGAGCAGGTGGTCGCGCATCTGCGCGGATGCGGGTACCGGATCCGGGAGTGAGGCCCCTGAGGTCAACCGCGGAACGGGACCGCGTCGACGACCTCGACCTTGAGCTCCTTGCCGTTGGGCGCGGCGAAGTCCACCTCGTCGCCGCGTCTCTTGCCGGCGATCGCCTGGCCCATCGGCGACTGCGGGGAGTAGACCTGAAGGTCGGGGTGGAGGTCGGCCATCTCCCGGGCACCGAAGAGGAACTTCTCCTCGTCGGTGTCCCCGACGAAGCGGACGGTCACCAGCATCCCGGGCTCGACGACGCCGTCGTCGGGGGGTGTCTCGCCGACCCGGGCGCGGCGCAGCATGTCCTCGAGCTGGCGGATCCGGGCCTCGGTCTGACCCTGCTCCTCGCGGGCGGCGTGGTAGCCGCCGTTCTCTCGCAGGTCGCCTTCCTCGCGCGCTGAGCTGATCCGCCCAACGATCTCCTCACGCACCGGGCCGCGCAGGTGCTCGAGCTCGTCCTGGAGCTTGTCGAAGGCCTCCTGGGTCAGCCAGATCACGTCGTGCTCGGATGACTGGGTCACGATGGCACTGCTCCTGCAAATCGATGTCGGGACTCGGAACGTCATGGCTAGGGACCCGGCGGTCGCCGTGGACCCCAGGGCAAGTGGTCAATCCTACCGGACGGGCCGCAACTGCACCTCGACTCAGCGCGGCCGGCGCTGGTCGGGCGTCGTGCAGCCGAGCAGGTCGACGCTCGTGGCCAGGCGCTCGGTGCGCAGCGGGACCCGCAACGTCTGCCGCTCCGGCCCGTCGACCACCGGCACCTCGACCGCGCCCACCACGGCGTGGTCGGTGGCCACCGCGGCGACCTGACACCGTGCCTCGGTGAACTGGGACGCCCGGTCCACCGAGATCGTCGCCACCGCGCTGTGGTCATCGATGATCTCGTAGCCGGTCAGCCGCGACTGGACCTCGGGGGTGCTGCCGTGGAAGATGACCGACCAGCTGAGCAGTCCGATCCCGCTGGACACCAGGGCGACCACCACGACCAGCGCCACGACGCGAGAGACCCGGCTGGGGCCTCGGTACCTCTGGGACAGGTCGGTCACGGGCCCATCCTAGGATGGGCTCCATGCCACCCCGGTCTGCCAGGCCCTCGCCGCTGCGGCTCATGCACGTCCATGCGCATCCCGACGACGAGTCCAGCAAGGGTGCGGCGACGACCGCCAAGTACGTCGCCGAGGGCGTCGACGTCCACGTCGTTACCTGCACCGGCGGTGAGCGCGGATCGATCCTGAACCCCCAGATGGACCGCGCGGAGGTGCTGGACAACATCGCAGAGATCCGACGCCAGGAGATGGACGCCGCTCGCAAGATCCTGGGTGTCACCCAGGACTGGCTGGGCTTCGTCGACTCCGGCTACCCCGAGGGCGACCCGCCCCCGCCGCTGCCGCCGGGCTGCTTCGCGACGATCCCGGTGGCGGAGGCCGCGGAGCCGCTCGTGCGGCTGATCCGGTCGTTCCGCCCCCACGTGGTCACGACGTACGACGAGAACGGCGGCTACCCGCACCCCGACCACGTCATGTGCCACACGGTGAGCGTGGCCGCGTTCGACGCTGCCGGGGACCCCGCGCAGTACCCCGAGTCCGGAGCGCCGTGGCAGCCCCTCAAGCTGTACTACCACCACGCCTTCCACAGGGCGCGCACCCAGGCGCTGCACGACGCCATGATCGCCGCCGGGTTGGAGTCGCCCTACGCGGAGCGGCTGGCGGCATGGAAGCCTGACCCGGCTCATGACTCACGGGTGACCACCCGGGTGCCCTGCGCGGAGTATTTCGCGGTCCGCGACCGGGCCCTCCTCGCCCATGCCACGCAGATTGACCCCGAGGGCCACTGGTTCGCGGTGCCGCTGCGGATCCATCAGGAGGCGTGGCCGACCGAGGACTATGAGCTGGTCCGCGCTCACGTGGCGGTAGAGCCGCCGGAGGCAGACCTGTTCGCCGGCATCCGGGAGCCCGCGGGGACACTGGGGCTCCCCGCATGAGCCCGCCGGAGGTCCTCGCCCTCGCGGCCCGGCTCGGTCCGGCGCGGGGAACCCTCGATCCGGTGCCGGACGACAGCCAGGTCGGTCCGGGGCCGTTCTACCTGCTGCTGATCGGCGTGCTCGCACTCGTCACGCTCCTGTTGTGGCTGAACATGCGCAAGCAGCTAGGCAAGATCGACGTCCCTCCTCGCGACGCCCGCAATTCAGCCGATCCAGCCGAGCAGCAGCCCGAGGAGTCGCCGCAGGACCCGACGCCGGACGTCGATGAGGACGGACCCGGACCGGTCGAGGACCACGGCGCTCCGCCGCCCGAGGGTCGATCGCGGGGAGACGCCGGCCGCTGACCGAGCACTGGTCACGCGGTCCGGAGCGGGTCAGGCGGGATCGGGCCGGGGTGCCATCGCCCAGCGGATGGTCCCGGTCGCCAGCTGACCCAGCCCCCGCGCCACGGTCCGCTCGGCGAGCGGTGCTGGCGCTGGCAGACCCAGCTCGGACCGGGTCCAGGCGGGCAACAGGGCGATGGCGGCAGCCACGATGGCCAGGTACGCAGGGCGGGCTGCTCGGGGCAGCTCGGGATGCCAGATGAGGAAGCTGATCGCGTCGTGGGCGTGGTCGCTGCCCCGCAGCTCGGGGCGGAAAAGAGCAAGGACCTGCCGCAACTCCGCCTCGGTGCGTGGCGCGTCTCGCACCCCGAGCCGCCCGGCGACCTCCGCCGTCTGCGCGACGTAGGCGTCGCGCCCCCGCTGGTCCAGGGGTCGGGCGCCGTGCACCTGGTGGGCGAGCAGGAAGCTGTCCACCTCGGCGACGTGGACCCACAACAGCAGGTGCGGGTCAGCGGCGGCGTAGGGGGAGCCGTCCGGCAGGGTGCCGGAGATTCGGCCGTGAATGCGGCGGACGGCGTCGACCGCGGCCTGCGCGTCGTCGGCATGACCGAACGTCGTAGTGGCCAGGAACGTGCTGGTGCGCGCCAGCCGTCCCCACATGTCGCCGCGGTAGCCGGAGTGCTCGGCCACGGCCGTCATCGCCGCCGGATGGAGCGACTGCAGCATCAGCGCCCGCATCCCGCCCACGAACATGGAGGCATCCCCGTGGACCTGCTGGATAGGGCTGCCGGCCTGGAACCAGCGTGGGCCGGGGCGACCGTGGATGCGTTCACGCCGGCGCGGCCCCTCCGGTCCGGCGACCCGTCGGAAGATCGCCGCCCCCAGCCGCGAACGCATGGCCGCCAGCGGCGCTCGTGAACGGGAGCGCACGGTGGGCACGGCCTCGCGGAGTAGGAGCATCGCGGTCACCTCTCGTCGGCGCGCACCACCCGAGCCAGAGCATCCCAGGCGACGCGCTCTTCGTGCGCGGACGCGGCGCCGCCATGCGCGTGCGTGGACCCGGCCGCGGGCCCGTCACCGACGGTCACCGTACGTGCGACCCGCTCAGCGCGGATCACGTCGTAAGGTTCGCCGTCGAGGTCGTCGAGGATGGCTCCAGCGGTGTAGAGCACCGCGGGGTCCTGGGGGCCGCCCGTGCCGTCGGTGAGGTTCGTCGAGTCGTGCGCGACCACCAGGAGGGTGCCGCCCCGGTTGAGCGAGGCGAAGGCCCGGCGCACGGCTGCGCGCCGTTCTGGCGCCGGGAGTTGGAGGTAGGCCAGGACAGCGAGGTCGACGCTGGGAAGCTCGACCCTCAGCGCGTCGCCGACCACCCACGTCACCGCGAGGTCCGTGCCCGCGAGCCGACGCCCACGCTCGACGGCCACCTGCGAGAAGTCCACCGCGGTCACCCGCCAGCCGCGTCGGGCCAGCCAGATGGCGTTGCGTCCCTCTCCGCAGGCGAGGTCCAGGGCGTCGCCGGGAGGCAGGTCGGCAACCTCGGCCGCCACGAATCGGTTGGGCTCTAGCGACCACACCTGCTCCGCGCCGGCGTACCTCTCGTCCCAGTCTCGGGAGTCCACGGTTCCTCCGATGATGACCGGTCAGTCTGGCTGCGGCCCGGACTCGCCGTGCGCGTCGGCGGCCTCCGCCTCGGCCACCTGGGCCCGCACCTTCTCCATGTCGAGGGCGCGCACCGCGCCGATCACCTGCTCGAGCGCGGGACCCGGCAGAGAACCGGGCTGGGAGAACACCAAGATGCCCTCTCGGAACGCCATCAGGGTGGGGATCGAGGTGATGTTCGCCGCGGACGCCAGCGCTTGCTCCGCCTCGGTGTCGACCTTGCCGAAGACGACGTCGGAGTGGGCCTGGGACGCCTTCTGGTAGGTCGGCGCGAACTGCCGACATGGGCCACACCACTCGGCCCAGAAGTCGACGAGGACGATGTCGTTCTCGAGAACGGTCTTCTCGAAGTCGCCGGCGTGCAGGTCAACGGTTGCCACGGGGGTGGTTCCTCTCGTCGGGGATGTCCTGCACAACGGAGCATTCCGCGTCAGGTATTCCGCAAACGGAGCCCGTGGCCACCTCGCCGGACCTGGGAGGGGACACGCTCGGCGAGGCGGCCACGGCAGTCGGAAGGGTCTCCTGCGTTACTTGTAACACGGTGTCGCCGCGTCGCCGTGACGGTCCTCCACACACCGTCATTGCGACACGAGGGCACGAGACCCATCCGCTACGCCCGGTGCCATTCGCCATCAGCGTTTCTCGGTCGGCTGCGCGTAACCTGGGCCGGGTGCACCCAATCCGGTGGCACCTGTGCACTAGCTCGGCAGCAGACCCTGGCGCATCGCGATCGCCAGCGCCTCGAGCTTGGAGTGGGCACCCAGCTTGGCGGACAGGTTCGCCACATGGTTGCGCACGGTGTGCACGCTCAGGGTGAGCCGCTCGGCGATGTCGGCGTTGGGCAGCCCCTCGGCCAGCAAGACCAGCACCTGGCGCTCGCGGGAGGTGAGGTCGTGAGGCTCGGGGCGCTCGGCCGCGTGCAGGCGTGGGAGCAGTCGCGCCAGCAGCTCAGGTGAGATGACCGACTCCCCGACGGCCGCGGCGCGCACCGCGGTGACCAGCTCGGAGAGCCCTCGAGTCTTGCCTACGAAGCCGGCAGCACCTCCGGCCACCGCGTCGAGGAGGACCTGCTCGGCCGTGCTGGCAGTGAGCACCACCACGGCCATGGACGGATGCAGCGCCCGCAGTTCTGGGATAGCCCCGGCGCCGTCACCGTCGGGGAGGCGGTGGTCCAGCAGCAGCACGTCGGGAGCCTTGCTCGTCACCTGCTTCCGCGCGTCAGAGAGACTGCGGGCGATCCCCACGCACATCAGGTCCGGCTCCCCGTCCAGGACGTGAGCCAGGCTTTCGGCGAGCACCTCATGGTCGTCGACGACCAGCACCCGCACAGGTCCGCGTCCGACCCGGTCGGTGCCGTCGGCCGACAATTCCGCCGTACTGCCTAGCCCCCGCGGCTGCGCCTCCATCCTGGGGTCCTTCCTGTGCCTTCCGTGCGCCCCCCGACCGCCGCGTGTGCTCGTCTGCTCAGCGTAGGCACCTGGGCGATGCCCGGACCAGTAGGGCCAGTGCCGGACGGGTGCCGGACCAGTGCCGTCCCCCACGGTCGGCCAGAAGGTCGTAGCCTCAGCCGGTGAGCACCCTCGCCGCGATGCCGGATGGCGCGCCTGATGCTGTGGTCGCTGTGGGTGCGGACGGGACCATCCGCTACGTCAACGACCGGACAGCCGAGCTCGCCGGCGTCGACTCCATCCGGCTCCTGGGCTCTCCGGCCTCCGGGCTGCTGCCGGGGCTCGTCCCGGCGCCGGGCGGCTCGGGGCTCACCCTCGGCCTTCGGCGATCTGACGGCTCGGAGGTCCCGGTCCGGGTTGGCCTGTCCACGATGACCGGCGACGACGGCAGTCCCTGCTTGGTGGCCACGCTCGCGTCCGCCGCCGGCACCGCGTTCCCGGGCGCCACAGCCGACGCAGCTGATGCGCCGGGCCCATCAGATGCCGTTGACGCGGCCGTGGCGGCAGGCGTCGAGCAGTCGGCCAGGGCGGAGACGCTCAGCCGTGCCTACTTGACGCTCGCGCAGATGAACCAGGCGATCATTCGCGCCGACGGACCGGAGGCGCTGTACGCCGAGACCTGTCGGGTCGCCGTCGAGACCGGTGGCTACCTGGGGGCCTGGGTCGGTGTCGTCGGGCCGGACGGCACGGTGCAGGAGCTGACGAACGCGGGACCCGCAGGGGGCCTGGCGATCGAGGCGAACCTCGTGGTGGACCCCACCCACCCCAGGGGCCGAGCCCCGGTGGCGATCTGCCTGAGGGAGGGGCGGGCGTACTGGAGCCACGACTTCCTCGAGGAGCCCGGCGTCCGGCATTACCGCGCTGCGGCCGAGGCCTTGGGCATCCGGGCCTCGGCGAGCCTCCCGCTGCGCCGCGACGACGAGGAGATCCTCGGCGCTCTCACGCTGTACTCCGACTCGCGTGGCTACTTCGACGGCACCATGCGCGGCCTGCTCGAGCAGGTGGGGGACAACCTCTGCTTCGCGCTGAGCAGCTTCGCGGCGCGCGAGCAGCTCGAGCAGGTGCTGCAGCACCGCGGCGAGCTGCTGCGCCGCCTGGTCACCGCGCAGGAGAGCGAGCGGGCGCGGATCGCGGCGGACCTGCACGACGACTCGGTGCAGGCGCTGGCGGCGGTGGACCTGCGGCTGGGGATGCTGCAGGCGCGCTTGGGGGGGAGCGCGCCGAGTGTCGGTGAGGCCCTCGCGCAGGTGCAGGACAGCCTCGGCGGGGTCGTCGCGGACCTGCGTGACCTGCTCTTCGACCTCGAAGCACCCGGCACCGGGCAGGACTGGACCGAGGCGGTGCGGGATGCGGCGAGCCACGTGTTCGAAGGGCAGCCGACGACCTGGTCGCTGCAGGCCGAGGGGGACATCGCGCTCGACGAGACGGCGTACCTGCAGACGCTGCGGATCGTCAAGGAAGCGCTCGTGAACGTGCGCAAGCATGCTGGGGCGCGCTCGGTGTCGATCCTCGTGCGGCCGCGCGAGGACGGTGTGGAGGTCGAGATAGCCGACGACGGCTCGGGGCTCGACCCCGCAGCCCCGCTGCGTCGCCGCGGCCACCGCGGGCTGGACACGATGCGGGACCGGGCCGAGGTAGCCGGGGGCTGGCTGACGGTCCAGCAGCGGGAGGACCGCAGCGGCACAGCCGTGCGCTTCTGGGTGCCCGGCGTGGACGCGAAGGGCATCGGTGGATGAATCGTCTCGCCAACGCCACGAGGCCCCTATCTGCTCCAGCACCGGGACAACCCCGTCGAATGGTGAGAGTGGGGGCCCGACGCCTTCGCCGAGGCCCGACGCCTTCGCCGAGGCCGTCGCCTTCGCCGAGGCCGTCGCCGTGACGTGCGCGTGCTGTTGAGCGTCGGCTACGCCGCCTGCCACTGGTGCCACGAAAGGGTCGCGTAGGCGGTCCTCGACGGGAACTGACGAAACGGCAGGTCAGAGCGGGTATGGCGTTCGCGTCGGTTCGGGTCCTTATCGCGGTTGGACGACGTTTCCCGGGATTTCGTGTCTCACTCTCGTGTATCACTTCGGCCCCATCACTTGGTCACCCAGTGGCAGGCCTGCTGTCGTCGATGGCCGCGCGTCCTTCCTGTTCCGTAGGTGTCGGTAGGTTGTCGGCCGTGGTCAAGCCGGCGCGGGAGAGGATCGCCCTGTTGTTGCGGGGCGGCGAGTCGACGGGGTCCTTCAGTGCCGAGACGTCCGCGCCGGTCGCGGGAGTGACGTTGTCGGTGGACGGGGTCGGCCCGGTGAAGCTCCCGGTCGGCGCGGCGCAGGAGAGGACGCTGGTGTCGGTCGCGCGCCCGGCCATGTTCGGGCTTGGCGAGGAGACGATGGCCGACACCTCGGTGCGTGACACCTGGGAGCTGACCGCTGGCCAGGTGAGCCTGGGCGGGGAGTGGGATCAACGACTCGAAGCGGCGCTGGTCGAAGTGCACGAGGGTCTGGGGTTGCCCCGAGGCGCGCGCCTTCGCGCCGAGCTGCATGCGCTGCTGGTCTATGGACCGGACCAGTTCTTCGCCCCGCATCAGGACTCGGAGAAGGATGACGAGATGGTGGCGACGTTGGTCGTGTCGCTGCCCTCGGTCCACACCGGCGGGGAGCTGGTGGTCAGCCACGGTGGGCAGAGCCGCACGTACCGCCACGCCGACAGGGACAAAGTCGGCTTCGTGGCCTTCTATGCCGACTGTGTGCACGAGGTGCGGCCGGTCCGTTCGGGGCGGCGAGTGACGCTGACGTTCAACGTGCTGGTCACCCACGACGCCGAGGCGATCCAGATCGACCCTGACGAGGAGCTGGCGGGCCTGGTCGGCGAGCACTTCGCCACCCCGGTGACCCGACGATGGTCGAACGAACCGTCTCCGGCGCCGAACCGTCTGGTCGTCTTGCTCGATCATCAGTACAGCGAGCGCGGGCTGGCTGTTGGCCGCATCAAGGGCCGTGACGTCGAGTGGGTGAGCCGACTGCGCGTGGCTGCGGACCGTGCGGGCTGTCCGAGCGCACTTGCTCTCGCTGAGATCCGGCAGACGTGGAACGCCTACGAGGACAGGCACTCGTGGCGCTACCGGTACGACGATGACGGGGACGACGAGGGGTATGACGACGGTGAGTCGTCGGCGTCGTACGACGTCGGTGAGCTGATCGAGGACGAGATCTCGCTGGGCTGGTGGAAGCGCGCCGGGATCGGCAATGGGGAGCAGATCAGCCTTGGTGTGGACGAGGGTGAAGTCTGCGCTATCACGCCGACGGCCTCGTTGACACCGTACGAGTCCGAGTATGAGGGCTACATGGGCAACTACGGCAACACCCTCGACCGCTGGTACCGCCGAGCCGCGTTCGTGCTCTGGCCGAAGGAACGAGACTTCATCGCCCGTGCAGAGGCCGACCTGCCAACTGCGATCTCTGAGCTCGATGCCCGGCTGAACTACGGGGACGACCTCGATCGAGCCACGGCGGATGCGCGAGCGCTGATCGATCTCCTCGGGGTCGGCAGCACGGGTCTGCTGGCCCCGCTCCTGTCGGTCGCCGATGGCCTCGATGACGCCGAACTCGCCTACGACCTACTCGCTCGGCTCAGCGGCGAGGGGCTGACCGTCGATCGTGCCGCCGCGCTGGCTGCGGTCGTCACGCGGTACGGAGACGCTTGGACGCGGAGGCTGATCGAGTCCTGGTTCCCCGCTGGCGGCTACCGCCACGGACACTGGGAATGGGCAAGCGGGACCCTGTCCGACCTGGCTCCGGTGCTGAGGCAGGTCGGCGCGGCCAGTGTCGTCACCCACGTGTGCCGACGGATCTGGTCGAGCCTGTCGGTCTCGATCAGCGCGGCGCTCACGGCGGGGCCACGAGCCCGGGCGGCGGGTATGGCGTCGATCGTGCACCCAGCGGAAGCGCTCTTCAAGGCTGCCGACGCGGAGCTGGTCGAGGAGTTCGTCGCCGCCCTTGCGACGTACGGCGACGGCGTGCTCGATCTGGAGCTCCCTCTGCTGCGACGCCTCGGGTCCGACGCGCCGTCGTCGTTGGTGGATGACGCCGCGCGCCGGTTGGAGGGCCTGGTCGCAGCTGCACCCCGATCTGCCGACGACTGGTCGATCGTGTGGTCGGGTTGCGGTTGCAATCTCTGCGACAACTTGCAGGGCTTCCTCGCTGACCGCAATGCCACCGAGCTCGACTGGCCGCTGCGGACCGATCGACGCCAGCACATCCATCAGCGCATCGACGCCGCCGAGCTCCCGCTCACCCATCACACGATCCGCAAGGGCAGCCCCTACACCTTGCATCTCGCCAAGCAGCGTGACCTTCACGAGCGGGAAGCCGAGTGGCGTGGCCAAGGGACGGCAGACCTGGCGTGGCTGCGTGGGGAGGAATGAATTTCTCTACCGTCGCTTGGGTGCCCCGCGTTCCCACCAGTCGGCGGGCGGGTGCTCGGCAATGACGCGGGCGGCGATCTCGACGTCGGTTAGGTTGCAGAACTTCCACAGTTCCTTGGCGGCGCGCGAGTAATGGAACATCACCTCGTCGACGTCGAAGGAGTCCAGTTCGCCGGCTCGGTAGCGGTCGATCGCGCGCGGCCCGACGCTCCAACTTGGTCACAAGCCAAAGATCTCGCAAAAGCCCGAGTTCGGGATGCCGACGGTCGTGCCGTCGACGATGCCCTGAAGTTGCTGGCCGATCTCTTCAGCCCAAGCTTCTTCGATGACCTCGGGCGCGCAAGCCGTCCTGCGCTCAGGTCAGGACTGCAGCGCAACGGTTCCCCGGAAGCTCCGCGCCGATCTGCGGCACCGGTGAGCGGATGTGCGCCGAGAGTTCACTTGCGCCGTGCTAGATCGCGCACGCCGAGGGCTGCGCCGACGGCAGTGATGACCCAGAACAGCGAGTTGCCGACCTGCTCGTCGAGGCCTCAGGGTAGGTACGGTGCGTGCAGGCTCGAGTGGTACGACTTCCGCACCGGCTCCCCCTCAAGGCCGATGGCCAGCAGGCCAGGCTTACTCCAGGGCGACGTTGGTTCCCTTGAGCCGCACCGTGAGCTGGCCATTGTCCGCGACCTTGGCAACGACCTGGTCGCTGCGGGATTCCACGAAGGCGCGGAACGATGAGAAGCCGAGCGACTTCTCCGTGAAGGCGGGGTCCATGCGCTGCATCTGGCTCTTGACGCCGGCGGCGTGGACCCAATCGTCGTCACTCTTTTGCAGGCCGACACGGATCGCACGTACGAGGAGATTGGTGGCCGCGACTTCGGCAGAGTTCCTCGACGAAGGCTTCGCTGGCTTCGTCGCCGTTGACTTCTTCGCGGCGTCCGGCTTCTTCGCTGCCCAGACAGGAGGAGTGATGCCGGGCAGGTGGGCGTAGTCGATGAACTCGTTGCAGGCCGAGACCAGTGCACGGCTCGTCGAACCGGTGACCCCGATGCCAACGACGTACCGGCCGAGCTGCTTGCAGCTCTGGGCTAGCGGCACGAAGTCGGAGTCACCGGCGACCAAGACGACATGGGTGATTTCGGGGTGGCGCATCAGATCCTCGACAGCGTCAACGGCGAGTCTGATATCTGCGCCGTTCTTCACCCCGGAGGCGTTGAACAGTTGGACCAAGTGCAGCGAGCGTTCGATCAGCTCTGTCCTATACGACGCGTTGACCGGTACCGACCAGTCGGCGTACGCACGGTTCAAGGAAACGCTTCCGAACGACGCAGCGAAGTCAATGATCGCGCCGATGTCGACGCGCGCCGCCGTCAGTTTTGCGTCGATCGGGTCCTTCGAGCCTGCAGGCTGTCCATGCTGACGGGGGTCGTCCTTGCGCCATGCCTGCTTGCCGTGCACGTCGTCGTAGCGAGAGATGACGACGTTGTCGAAATCGATGTACACCGCGACGCGATCGCTCATGCTCGGAGACTACGGTCACCGGCGCCGCATGGGCCGGGTCGCCGCGTGCTGGTGCAGGCCTGCCGTCGTACGAGGGCAGATGATGCCGCCGCGAGTAGCGTGCGCGGCCGTGTCCCATTCCGCATGACGCGCACTGCCGACCCATCTATTGAGTTGCTCTAGTGCTGGCCGGATCCGCTGAAGCGGAACACCCGCTCGCCGCATCGCTGCTAGGGCATAGCACTCAGCGAGACCCACGAAGGGGATGGATGCGCCGCGTTGGCCGGGGGTGCCCAGTGCCGTGATCACGGGGTTTCCTGTGACACGGCGACCTTGGATGTGCGGGTCGTAGCCGCGGGCCCACGATCGGAACGTTGACTCGGAGAGCCCGAGGAAGCGGGATGCTTCGGCGAGGGAGTAGAGCGGGTCGGCGAACCGGTCGACGGCCGACTTCTCCGGGGCGAGAGCGGTCACGACAATCTCCTCTCGACGGGAAGCGGACACCGCAATCATGCCGCAGGGTGCCGCCAGCCGCCCGGTTCGGCCCGGCGCGCCCGTGGGCCAACAACCCCGTGGCTCAGAGGCCGAGTACACGAGCCGATGAGTGCGTGGGAGGTGGTCACCGTCGAGCCCTGGGCGCCGTACGCCGTGGTCGCGCAGGCGAGCTCGACGTGGTCGTTGACGTAGGCCGGCGGCAGGACGCGCTGCCCGCTCTCGCCCTGGACGTGCAGCCCGGCAGCTGACGAGTCGATCACGGTCCAGATCTCGCGGTTGGCGACAACGGCGTCGTTGTGGCGGGTGGCGATGGTGTCCCCGGTGCCGATCTGTTCGCCCGAGGCTGTGACGACGGAATCGGAAGCCTCTCCGGTGACGACCCGGACTCTGTGGGCGACATGGTTGATGCGGGTGACCTGGTCGCGGGTGTCGGCGACGACGAGCCCACCCAGGGACGCCTTCGGGGCGAGGACGTCCTGGCGTTCGACGTCGCCGGGGTTGGGTCACCAGGGCCGCGTGCCCGATCCCGTTGATCGCCTCCAGGCTGTCGCGTAGACCCACGGTGTGGAGGCCACGCCAGGCGCCTGCCGCCCAAACCCGAGCGTTCAGACGGGACTCGCGACCTTCCATGGTCCGGGGCTGCTTGCCGCGCTCGATGCTGTTCCGGAGGCACTCCTCGCCGAGCATCCGGATCGTTCGCGACGCGCGCACATCAGCGCCGACGGGCATCGCCTGCTCGGTGTCGAGCGCGGCCTCGGCCTGGGCGATGATCTTGCGCGCTTCCGCTTCGGAGGCAGCGCGGCGCAGCACCCGCTTCCACGGTCACCCTCGCCGGCCGGGGCCCGGAAGTAGACCTGCTACGGGTTGTTGCCCGATCCCGGGGGCGGTGAGACGAAACCCGCCAAGCACGTGTCGTGCCGCCGAGCGTGCGCGGCTTGCCCTGGGCGAGCAGCCTCGGTTGAGAGCGCTTGGGCACGTGACCCGCCTCCTAGGGTGGTGCCACCGGGCCCCAGGGAGACCCGTTGCAGGTGCATCGTGCATCACTCAAGAGCACCTGATGCACATGCCACTCGTCAGGAGTCACAGGAAATGGCCAACCGCCTCGCCAACGCGACCAGCCCGTACCTGCTCCAGCACGCGGAAAATCCCGTCGACTGGTGGGAGTGGGGACCCGAAGTGTTCGCCGAGGCGAAGCGCCGTGATACACCAATCTTGCTGTCGGTGGGGTACGCCGCCTGCCACTGGTGCCACGTGATGGCCCACGAGTCGTTCGAGGACCCGGAGACTGCGGCGTACATGAACGAGCACTTCGTCAACGTCAAGGTCGACCGCGAAGAGCGCCCCGACGTCGACGCGGTCTACATGCAAGCGACGACGGCGATGACCGGTCATGGCGGCTGGCCGATGACCGTGGCGACCACCGCCGAGGGTGAGCCCTTCTTCTGCGGCACCTACTTCCCCGACCGGCCTCGGCACGGCCAGCCCGCGTTCGGTCAGGTTCTGGCGGCGCTGGCCGAGGCGTGGCGCGACCGGCGCGACGAGGTCGGCCGGGTGTCGGCCGACGTACGCCGCCATCTGCAGGCGGCCACTCCCGTGGTTGGCGAGGAAGACCTCGACGCGGAGGTGCTGGCCGGCGCGGTTCGAGGGCTGCGGCAGGAGTTCGACCCGCAGGCGGGTGGGTTCGGCCGGAGCCCGAAGTTCCCGCCGTCGATGGTGCTGGAGTTCCTGCTGCGGCACGCGGCCCGCACCGGCTCGCCGAACGCCTCGGGAATGGCGCACCTGACGCTGGAGGCGATGGCCCGGGGCGGGATGTACGACCAGCTCGGCGGCGGTTTCGCCCGCTACAGCGTCGACCAGGCGTGGGTCGTGCCGCACTTCGAGAAGATGCTCTACGACAACGCCCAGCTCCTCGGCCTCTACGCCCGCTGGTGGCGGCAGACCCGGAGCCCGCTGGGAAGCCGCGTCGCTTGCGAGACGGCCGGATTCCTCCTCGAGGAGCTGCGCACGCCCGAGGGCGGCTTCGCCTCGGCCCTGGACGCCGACACCGAGGGGGAGGAGGGCCGCTTCTACGTCTGGACGCCGCAGCAGCTCGCCGAGGTGCTCGGGGAACAGGACGGTGCCTGGGCCGCGGCGCTGCTCGGGGTCACCCCCACCGGCACGTTCGAACACGGGACCTCGACGCTTCAGCTCCGCGCCGACCCCGACGACCCGGAGCGCTGGTCTCGGCTGCGCACGCGGCTGCGTGAGGCCCGGACAGCCCGCGTGCGGCCGGCTCGGGACGACAAGGTCGTGGCGGCGTGGAACGGCCTGGCCATCGGCGCGCTGGCCGAGGCGGGCGCGCTGCTGGACGAGCCGGAGTACGTCGTGGCCGCAGCGCACGCGGCTCGCTTGCTCCTCGACGTGCACCTCGACGGCGACGTGCTGCGCCGCGTCTCGCGGGACGGGGTCGCCGGCCGCCATGACGGCGTGCTCGAGGATTACGCCTGCGCTGCGAGCGGCCTCCTGTGGCTGACCCAGGCCACCGGCTCGTCGGAGTGGGCGGAGCCTGCGGGCCACCTCCTCGACGTGGCGCTGACCCGGTTCGCGGCCGGCGACGGCGGGTTCTTCGACACCGCGGCCGACGCCGAGCCGCTGGTGACCAGGCCGCGCGACCCCTCGGACAACGCCAGTCCCTCGGGCCACGCCGCGCTCACCCACGCCCTGCTGACGTGGTCCGCGCTCACCGGGTCCGGTCGCCATCGGGAGGCGGCCGAGGCGGCGCTGCGGACCGTGCGCCCGCTGGCCGAGCGGGTGCCGCGGTTCGCCGGCTGGTCGCTCGCCGCGGCCGAGGCTGCGCTGGCCGGGCCGCTCGAGGTCGCGGTGGTCGGGCACCCCGACGACCCCGGCCGCGAGGCCCTGCTCAGCGAGGCCCGGCGCAGCCCTAGCCCGGGCGCGGTGGTCGTCGCCGGCGGCCCCGGTGAGGACGCGGTGCCGTTGCTGTCCGGCCGAGGGCTGGTCGACGGGCGCGCCGCGGCGTACGTCTGCCGGCAGCTGGCCTGTCGGCGGCCGGTGACCCGGCCCGAGGACCTGCGCGAGGACCTTCGTGAGGACCCGACGCGGTAGCCAGCCCGGAGTCAGCGCAGGGAGTACGTCGCCATCGACACTCCCACGTAGTGGGTGATGAACGCCGCGATCGTGAGCGTGTGGAACACCTCATGGAAGCCGAACCACGACGGGAACGGGTTGGGCCTGCGCAGGCCGTAGACGAGCCCGCCCAGGGTGTAGAGCACGCCTCCGATCACGACCAGGATGAGCACCGCGTCCTGGCTGTTGGCCACGAACTCGTCGGCGTAGATGACCGCCGCCCAGCCCAGCGCGATGTAGATCGGGGTGTAGAGCCATCGCGGGGCGTGCGCCCAGAGCACTCGGAACGCGACCCCGAGGAGCGCCCCGCCCCAGACCACGCTCAGCAGGATCACCCGGGACCGGCCCTCGAGCATCAACAGGGTGAAGGGGGTGTAGCTCCCCGCGATCAGCAGGAAGATGTTGGCATGGTCGAAACGGCGCAGAAAGGCCCATACCCGCGGGCTCCAGGTGCCCCGGTGGTAGATCGCCGAGACCGTGAACAGCAGCGCGGCGGTCAGGGTGAACACCGTGCTCCCCAGGCGCGTCACCGCGGTCGGAGACAACGCGATGAGCACGATCCCGGCGGCCACGGTGAGCGGTGAGGTCACCGCGTGCAGCCAGCCGCGCAGCTTGGGCTTGACCTCGGCAACGGCCTCGGAGATCGAGTGGGCGGCGTGCCGGACCGCGTGCCGGACGGGGTCGTTGGGGTCGTTGGGGCCACTGGCGCCGGCGGGGCCGTCCGGCACGTCCGGGCCGTTCATGCCCCGACGGTACTCGCCGGGCCTTACCCTCAGTCCATCCGGTCCTCATCCGGCCGGTGCGGTGGCGAGGAGGTGACGTGGGCACGGTCCGCGGTGCTCTGAAGCGGGTGCTCTACCCCGCCTACGAGGCGCGACTGGTCCGGCGGCTGCCCGTCGACCAGCTGCCTGGCCACGTCGGGGTGATGCTCGACGGCAACCGCCGGTGGGCTCGCTCGGTCGGGGCAGACGCCGCGGCCGGCCACCGCGCCGGGGCAGCCAACATCTCGCCGTTCCTGGAGTGGTGCGAGGAGCTCGGGATTCCCGTGGTCACGCTGTGGCTGCTCTCGACCGACAACCTCAACCGGCCTGCCGCCGAGGTGGCGACGCTGCTGCGGATCATCGAGGACGTCGTGGCCGAGCTGGCCGCGACCGCCCGCTGGCGGGTGAACCCCGTCGGGGCGCTGGACCTGCTGCCCGACCACACCGCGCTGATCCTCAAGGAGGCCGCCGCGGCCACGCGCGAGGTCGACGGCGTGCTGGTCAACATCGCCGTCGGCTACGGCGGCCGCCGGGAGATCACCGACGCGGTGCGCGCCCTGCTGCACGAGCACGCCAGCAAAGGTACGCCGCTTGAGGAGCTGGCCGACCAGCTCGACGTCGAGCACATCGCCGCCCACCTCTACACCAAGGGTCTGCCCGACCCCGATCTGGTGATCCGCACCTCAGGGGAGCAGCGGCTCAGCGGCTTCCTGCTCTGGCAGTCGGCGCACAGCGAGTTCTACTTCTGTGAGGCCTACTGGCCCGACTTCCGGCGGGTGGACTTCCTGCGGGCGCTGCGCGACTACGCCTTGCGGCACCGGCGCTACGGCGGGTGAGCAGCCGGAGACCGCGTGTCGCCGTCACCGCCGGGCTCCCGGGCGCATAGCGTCGGTGGTAGCGCCGGGAGGGGAAGCCCGGTGCATCGCCGGTCATGAGGAGCACCATGGTGCACACCTACGTCCTGGACACCAGCGTGCTGCTGGCCGACCCTGCCGCGTTCCTGCGGTTCGAGGAGCACGCCGTCGTGCTTCCCGTGGTGGTCGTGACCGAGCTGGAGGGCAAGCGGCATCATCCCGAGCTGGGCTTCTTCGCCCGTGCCGCCCTACGCCACCTCGACGAGCTGCGGGTCAAGCACGGACGCCTCGACCACGCCGTGCCGGTGGGCGACCTCGGCGGCACCATTCGTGTCGAGCTGAACAACACCGACCCCGGCGTGCTGCCCTCGGGGTTCCGCACGGGCGACAACGACACCCGGATTCTGGCCGTGGCCCGCAACCTGGCCGCCGACGGCGCCCGCGTGACCCTGGTCTCCAAGGACCTGCCGCTGCGGATCAAGGCGTCGGTGGTCGGCCTGGACGCCGAGGAGTACCGCGCCGAGCTCGCCCCCGCGTCGGGGTGGACGGGCATGGCCGAGCTCGACGTCACCGCCGACGACCTGGACCTGCTCTACGACGAGGGTCACCTCGACCTGGAGGAGGCCCGAGACCTGCCCTGCCACACCGGGCTGGTGCTGCTCTCACAGCGGGGCAGCGGGCTGGGTCGCGTGCGGCCGGACAAGCAGGTCCGCCTGGTGCGTGGGGACCGGGATGTCTTCGGGCTTCACGGCCGGTCCGCGGAGCAGCGCATCGCGCTCGAGCTGCTGCTTGACCCCGAGGTGGGCATCGTCTCCCTCGGTGGCCGGGCCGGGACGGGCAAGTCCGCGCTGGCGCTGTGCGCGGGGCTCGAGGCCATCCTGGAGCGGCGCCAGCAGAAGAAGGTCGTCGTCTTCCGGCCGCTCTACCCGGTCGGCGGCCAGGAGCTCGGCTACCTGCCGGGCTCGGAGAACGACAAGATGTCGCCGTGGGCACAGGCGGTGTTCGACACCCTCGGGGCAGTGACCTCCGCTGAGGTGATCGAGGAGGTGCTCGATCGCGGGCTGCTCGAGGTGCTGCCGCTGACCCACATCCGGGGGCGGTCCCTCCACGACGCCTTCGTGATCGTCGACGAGGCCCAGTCGCTGGAAAGCAACGTCCTGCTGACCGTGCTGTCTCGGATCGGGGCCAACTCCAAGGTCGTCCTCACCCACGACGTCGCCCAGCGCGACAACCTGCGCGTCGGCCGGCATGACGGCGTCGTCGCCGTGGTCGAGCGGCTGAAGGGGCACCCGCTGTTCGCCCACGTGACTCTGACCCGGTCGGAGCGTTCCCCGATAGCGGCTCTGGTGACCGACCTCCTGGAGGGCGTCTCGGTGTGAGGCTGCCCACCTGTGGTGGCCCTGGCGCGGCCCTCCCGCCTGGGAGTCCGGACAGGTTGAGCAAGGTCACAGCGGATCGATTTGGTCGGGCGTCGGGCCCCGGGTCACAGTAGAGATTCCCCCCGGCGTGCTTCGCGTCGATCCCCCATGCCCTCCAGAGTCTGCGAGTTCCTCCGTGCCCCGACGCGTGCCCCACCGCACCCTGACCGAGCACCTGGCCCCGTCCCTCCGCTCCCTGCTCAACCGGCTGCTTGCCGTGGCCGCCGGACTCGCCGTGAGCGCCGGGACCGTCGCCGCCGCCGGCGGGCTGCCCATCGACCACACGGTCACCGTGGAGCCGGTCGACATGGTCGCGCTGGCCGACGCCGCGGACGAGCGCACGGCGAGCGCGGAGCGTGAGCGGGCGCGGCGCAAGGCCGTCCACGAGCGGCGGCAGGCCGCGCGCGAGCGGCGCGCCGAGCAGAAGCAGGCCCGCGAGCAGCGGGTCTCCCGGTCCCAGCGCCGCGTGGTCAGCGACCCCCGCTCGATTGCTCGGTCGATGCTTCCCGACTTCGGCTTCTCCGCCGACCAGTTCGGCTGCCTCGACGCGCTGTGGACCAAGGAAAGCGGCTGGGACCCGTCGGCCTCCAACCCGAGCAGCTCCGCCTACGGCATCCCGCAGGCGCTGCCCGGGTCGAAGATGGCCTCCGCGGGCGCCGACTGGGCGACCAACCCGGCCACCCAGATCCGGTGGGGGCTGGGCTACATCGTCGACAGCTACGGCAGCCCGTGCAGCGCCTGGGCACACTCCCAGGCCAACGGCTGGTACTAAGCCGGCTCCGGGCCCGGCCTCAGGGGTGGGTCATCCGACGCACGTCGAGCGCCGTGTCGAGCTGCTCGACCGTGAGCTCGCCGCGGTCGAGGTATCCCTCCTCGATCACCACCTCGCGGATCGTCTTCTCCTCCTTGACCGCCTTCTTCGCCACGGCGGCGGCGTTCTCGTAGCCGATGTAGCGGTTCAGCGGCGTGACCACCGAGGGCGACGACTCGGCGTAGCGCTGCATCCGCTCGGCGTTTGCGGTGAGCCCGGCCACGGTTCGATCGGCCAGCACCCGGCTGGCGTTGGCCAGCAGCCGGATCGACTCCAGCAGGTTGCGGGCCATCACCGGCATCATCACGTTGAGCTCGAAGCTCCCCGAGGCTCCGGCGGTGGTGATCGCCACGTCGTTGCCGATCACCTGGGCGCACACCATGAGTGTGGCCTCGGGGATGACCGGGTTGACCTTGCCGGGCATGATGCTCGATCCCGGCTGCAGGTCGGGAAGGTTGACTTCCGCGAGCCCGGTCAGCGGCCCCGAGCCCATCCAGCGCAGGTCGTTGCAGATCTTCGTCAGGCCCACGGCATAGGTGCGCAGCTGACCGGACAGCTCGACCAGGGCGTCTCGGCCGCCCTGGGCCTCGAAGTGGTTCTCGGCCTCGGTGAAGGGCAACCCGGTCATCGAGGCGAGCTCCTCGATGACGGCCGCGGAGAAGCCTGGGGGCGTGTTGATCCCCGTGCCCACGGCCGTGCCGCCCAACGGCAGCGCGGCGGCGCGGGGCAGCGCGGACCGGACCCGCTCGAGACCCAGCCGCACGATCGCGGCGTACCCGCCGAACTCCTGACCGAGCATGACCGGCGTGGCGTCCATGAGGTGAGTGCGCCCGGACTTGACCGTGTCGGCGAACTCGCTCGCCTTGCGGTCCAGCGCCTGCGCCAGGTGGTCGAGCGCCGGCAGCAGCTGCCGGTCCACGGAGCGTACGGCGGCCACGTGGATCGAGGTGGGGAACACGTCGTTGCTGGACTGGCTGGCGTTGACGTGGTCGTTGGGGTGGGCGGCGGCGCCGGCGTGCTCGGCGAGCGTGGCCAGCACCTCGTTCATGTTCATGTTCGAGCTGGTGCCCGAGCCGGTCTGGAAGACGTCGACCGGGAACGCGTCGGCGTGGTCGCCGTGGGCTACCTGCCGGGCGACCTCGTGCACGGCCTCGGCGACCTCGCCGTCGAGCACGCCGAGCCGGGCGTTGACCGTCGCGGCCGCGGCCTTGACCAGAGCCAGCGCCTGCACGTGGTCGGGGTCGAGGCGCAGCCCGCTGATCGGGAAGTTCTGTACGGCCCGCTGGGTCTGTGCCCGCCAGAGCGCCTCGGCGGGCACCTCCACCTCTCCCATGCTGTCGTGCTCGATCCGCATCCGCGGCGTTTCGGTCATCGGGCGTCTCCCTCGGTCGGGTTGTCGAAGTGGTCCAGGGTCGGGTTCAGCAGGCTCGGCTGGCCGGCCGGGCTCGTCGCGTCGCCCTGGTGGCGGGCGCTGTGCAGCCAGTAGGTGTCCTCGTTTCCCTGGAGGACCACCGGACAGCTGCGGGTCTCCGCGGCGCCGAAGACCGCCCGCATCGCGGCGGCGAGGTGCTGGGACTCCTTGGAGGACCAGACGCCGAGCAGCCCGCCGGGCCGCATCGCCCGCAGCGCCAGCCCGAGGAACTCCTGCTCGTAGAGCCAGGCGTTCTGCGGATGCACCAGGAAGTCGGGGCCGTTGTCGACGTCGAGCAGGATCACGTCGAAGGTCCCCGGCGCCGCCTCGGCCACCACCATCCCGACGTCGGCCACCGACACCGCCAGGCGGGAGTCGGCGAGGTAGGCCGGGCCGTAGGGGATGGTCCCGTCGCGGAACCAGCGGACCAGCGACTCCTCCATCTCCGCGACCAGCACGTGCTGAACCCGATGGTCGGCCAGCACCTCGTGGGCGGTGAAGCCCAGCCCGAGGCCGCCGACGAGCACCTGACGAGGCCGCTCGACCATCGCCAGGGCAGTCCGCGCCAACGTCACCTCGCTGCTGGTCTGCACGCTGTCCATCACGAAGACGCCGTTGACGCGCAGCTCCAGCACCGAGGGCGAGCCTGGGGGCACATCGGTGTGGATCCGGCGCCGGAGGACGACCTCACCGCGCTCGGAGCTGGCGCGCGCGACCTCGACGTACTCCACGGGCCCATCCTGCCGTCGCCGCGGCAGGCGTGCGACCAGGGGTCACCCGCAAGGGCCACCAGCAGGGGTTACCAGCCGAGGGTGCCAGGGGCTCCTTTGAAAGGGCCGACCACCCGCGGCGTAATCCAGCCGCCGTAGAAGGCTCCCGGCTGCGGGATCACCTCGACCCCGTCGACGAGGCAGGCGTCCATGGCCGCGGGATAGACGGTGACGTGGTCGCGGAGCGCCGCGAAGGCCGGCGTCGGGTCGGGGTAGGTCCAGGCGGCCCGGGGCGCCATATGGTCGCCGTCGGGGCCGTCGAGCACGTCGAAGTACGCCGCGACGCCCTTCCACTCACACAGCGACGACCCGGCTGCGGGGCGCAGGGTGCCGGCCGCGAACGACGCGCGTGGCAGGTAGTAGGTCGGTGGATGGGAGGTCTCGAGCACGGACCACGCCTCGGTGCTCTCCGCGATCTGCCTGCCCCCGAACCTGACCACGACGTGCTCGTGCCACTGCACCAGTGCCGGGGGTCGGGGGAAGTCCCAGACCGAGAGCTGTCCGGGACCGGGTTCCTCACGGTGCTGGCGTCGCATCGGTGCTCCTTCGTTCCTGGGTGCGGGGGTGTTCCTGGTGCGGGGGTGTCGGAGGGGGGTGCGGCCGCGGTGCTCCCGCTCCCACGGTAGGCAGGTGCTGGGAACCGCACGCTGTCCTGCCTCACCGGGGAAACCGACGGCGAGCATCGCGCCTAGGGTGGGCGTCATGGTGTACGGACCCCAGGGGGCGGCCACGAGCCGTTCGACCCCGCACGGTTGCGGATCTCCGACCAGGAGCGGCACGCCGTGGCCGAGACCCTGCGCCAGGCCGCCGGTGAGGGCCGGCTGGACCTGGAGGAGCTCGACGAGCGGCTCGAGGCCACCTATGCGGCCAAGACGTACGCCGACCTGCTCCCCATCACCGCCGACCTGCCGGTCATGCCCGGCGCGGGTCAGCCGCCGTCGGCCCGCAGCGTGGCCCCCCGCCAGCCGTGGCGACCGCCGGTCGTCGTGCCGGCGTACTCCTCCTCGTTCGCCTTGCTGTCGGAGACCAAGCGCACCGGAGTCTGGCAGCTGGGCGCCGAGCACGCCGCCTTCGCGTTCCTCGGCAGCGTCACGCTCGACCTGCGCTACGCCCGGTTCACCCGCCAGCACGTGACGCTGACCGCCAACACCGTGCTGGGTGGCGTCGACATCCTGGTCAACCCCTTCACCCATGTCGTCGTCGAGGGGATCGGCGTCATGGGCTCCTTCGGGGAGGGGCGGGCCAAGGTGCACCCGCAGCTCGGCCCGGAGTCTCCGGTGGTGTTGGTGCGTGGGCTCGCCCTGCTGGGAGCCGTCGAGGTCAAGCGCAAGGCGGCGCGAGGGTAACGATGCCGAGCAAGCAACCGGCGCGACCCTGGGTTCCGCATGGCCGGGAGGTGCGGTGAGAGCGCGCAGGTCTCCCCGGAGGAGGTCGACGCTCGGCGCGGCCACGGCGATCGTGGTGCTCGCGGCATGTTCGGCCGCGACCGACAACGGTGCCGGGCCCCCGGGAGCCGAGCGCAGTCCACGCCCCGCGACGGCCACCTCGGTGCAGGACTTCGGGGGCATGGACAAGCTGATCTCCGCCGCCCAGGAGGAGGGCGAGCTCAACGTCGTCGCGCTTCCTCCGGACTGGGCGAACTACGGGGAGATCATCCAGACCTTCGCCGACACCTACGACATCGAGATCAACGCCGCCCAGCCCGGCGCCGTGAGCCAGGACGAGATCGAGGCCGCCACCGAACTTGCGGGCACCGACCGGGCGCCCGACGTCTTCGACCTGACCCAGTCGGTGGCGCTGGCGAACACCGACCTGTTCGCGCCCTACCGGGTCCGGACCTGGGACAGCGTTCCGGAGAACCTCAAGGATCCCCAGGGGCTGTGGGTCGCCGACTATGGCGGCTACATGTCGATCGGGTACGACGCAGACGCGGTGGGACGAGTGAGGACCGTCCAGGACCTGCTCCGGCCCAGGTTCACCGGCACGGTGGCGCTCAACGGAGACCCGACCGAGGCCGGTGCCGCGTTCTCCGGGGTGCTCATGGCCGCCGTCGCCACCGGCGGGTCGGCCGACGACATCGGCCCGGGGGTGGAGTTCTTCGGCGACCTCGAGGCCGCCGGCCGCTTCCGAGCCGTTGACCCCACCGATCGCACGATCGAGTCGGGGAAGACCCCGGTGGTCATCGACTGGGACTACCTCAACGATGCACGGGCACAGACCATCGACGGCTGGAGGGTCGTCATCCCGCCGGAGGCCGTCGTCGGCGGCTACTACTACCAGGCGATCAATGCCGACGCCCCGCACCCGGCGGCCGCGCGTCTGTGGCAAGAGTTCCTCTACTCCGACCAGGGCCAGAACCTGTGGCTCGAGGGGGGCGCCCGCCCGGTGCGCGCCGAGGCGATGGCCGAGACGGGCAGCATCGACACCGAGCTCTACGACGCGCTCCCCTCGGTCGAGGGCGACCCGGTCATCCCGACCGTGGAGCAGACCGAACAGGCGGCGGCGTACCTGCTGGAGACCTGGCCAGAGGTGGGCGGCTGAGGCGCTCGCCACCCGATGCAACCGCTGTGACGGGTGATGCATGCAGGGCGAGCAGCCGGGTATACGCGGTTGTGACCTCCGAAGCCGTGGACGCATGCCGAGGCGTGACGGTAGACATAGGGCTGACGGGTGGTGTGGCCTCCCTCACGCTCGGGCATCAGAACCGCGGCGTGATGGGGCCGGGCGGGACGGACGGTCTCGCCAACGAGCGAGCGAGGAGCAGTGATGTCAAGTCGCAGACCTGGCGCACGGACCGCCCTGATGGGGCTGTGCGCGCTGACCGCCTTCGCGGTCACCGGGTGCCTCCAGGACCCCAACGCGGGTGCTGACGCCTCGTTGGAGGCCGGGGGCGTCGCCAACAACAGCAACGCCGACGGAGACGGCCAGGTCACCATCCTGGGTGCCTTCGGTGGCCCGGAAGCTGAGGCGTTCCAGGCATCGCTGGCCGACTTCTCCGATGAGTCGGGGATCGAGATCGAATACGTCCCCGACCAGAACTTCGACACCGTGATCAAGCAGCGGGTGAGCTCCGGGCAGGCGCCCGACATCGGCCTCTTCCCCCAGCCCGGCGGTCTCCTCGAGCTGGCCCAGGACGGCAGCGTCCAGCCGATCACGACCTTCCTCGACTTCGACTCGCTGGACCGGACGCTGATCCCGGGCTTCCTGGACGCTGCCCGGCTGAACGGCGTCTACTACGGCGCGCCGATGCGGATGGCGGTCAAGAGCCTGGTGTGGTACCCGCAGAAGGCCTATACCCAGGCCGGCTACCCCAAGGAGTTCGCGGACCTGGAGCAACTTTACCAGACCACCGACAAGATCAAGCAGGACGGCACGGCGCCGTGGTGCATGGGCTGGTTCTCCGACCAGGCGACCGGCTGGGTCGGCACCGACTGGATCGAGGAGTACGTCCTGCGGCTGCACGGCCCGGACGTCTACGACCAGTGGGTCGCCCACGAGATCCCCTTCGACGACCCGCGGATCGTGGAGGCCTTCGACGCCTTCGGCGGCCTCGTGAAGGAGAACGGCAACGTGTTCGGGGGGACCCGCGGGGTGCTGAACACGGCCTTCGGGGAGTCGAACTTCCCGATGTTCCGTGACCCCCCGCGGTGCCTGCTCGAGCGGCAGGGCAACTTCGTGACCGGGTTCTTCCCCACCGAGGTGCAGGACAACCTCGACGAGGAGGTCGGGCTCTTCGTCTTCCCGCGGGCCCGGAACGGATTCGAGGGACAGCCGATCCTCGGTGGCGGTGACCTCGCGGCCTCCTTCAACGGCGACGACGAGGACACCATCGAGGTGATGAGGTTCATCACCAGCCCGGACTTCGGTGCCGAGTGGGCGCAGGCCGGCGGCTGGCTGTCTCCGCACACGACCTTCGACGCGTCCAACTACCCCAACGACACGACGCGCGCGATCGCCGAGATCGCTTCCAACGCCGATGTCTTCCGCTTCGACGGATCGGACCTGATGCCGAAGGAGATCGGCTCGGGCACCTTCTGGACCGTCATGGTCGAGTGGCTCCAGGGCGACCTGACGTCTGAGGAGGCGGCGACCAAGATCGAGAACGACTGGCCCCAGGAAGCGTCATGAGCGGATCCGGCGCCGCCCCCGTGAACCTGGCGCCCTCGGACGAGTCCAGGGCGCCGGAGCCTCCTGCCGCCAACATCGGCGGGTTCAACGCCGTCAAGTTCTTCGTCGGCCTCATCGGCATGGTTGCCGTGGGCTGGGGGATCGCGAACCTGTTCCTGGCCTTCGGCTACTACCCCGAGAAGTTCGGGAACAGGGTGGTGATCGCGGCCATCGCGCTCGTGGCGGGCGTCCTCGGCGCCGCAGTGTTCTTCTTCTTCCTGAACATGATGGTCGAGGGTCTGCCTGAACGGCTCGGTCTCCAGGTGATGCCCTACGCCTACCTGATGCCGGCGACCGTCGCGATCGGGGTGATGCTGCTCTACCCGACTATCCAGACGATCCACTACTCGTTCGCGAACGCCGACAGCACCGCCTATGTCGGATTCGAGAACTACCGCTACATCTTCACCGACGACCAGTTCATCATCTCGATCACGAACAACGTGCTGTGGCTGATCGTCGTGCCCGCGGTCACCGTGGCGATCGGGACCGTGGTCGCGGTGCTGGCCGACAAGCTGACCCAGGCCGGGGAGAAGGTCGCCAAGAGCCTGATCTTCCTGCCGATGGCGATCTCCTTCGTCGGCGCCTCGGCGATCTGGTTGCTGGTCTACCAGTTCGACGCCGGGGAGACCCAGACCGGCCTGCTGAACGCGATCTGGACCTCGCTGGGCGGTGAGCCGCAAGCGTGGCTGTCGATCAGCACCGCGCGGCTCAACTCCTTCCTGATGATGGTGATCCTGATCTGGCTCCAGGTCGGGTTCGCGATGATCCTGCTGTCGTCGGCGATCAAGGGGGTTCCGGAGGAGACGCTGGAAGCGGCTCGGATCGACGGAGCCAACGAGCTGAAGATCTTCTTCCAGGTCGTGATACCGCAGATCCGCGGCACCATCATCACGGTGTTCGTCACCGTGTTCATCCTGGTGCTCAAGGTCTTCGACATCGTCTACGTGCTGAAGAACGGGCTCGACAAGACCAACGTCATCGCGAACCTCTTCTTCCAGGAGCTGTTCGCCAACGGTCAGGCGGGCAGGGCCTCGGCGATCGTCGTGATCCTGCTCATCGCCGTGATGCCGGTGCTCTACTACCAGGTCCGGCACTTCCGGCAGGAGGAGATGAACCGATGAGCAAGATGCGCGACGGCCGGGAGCGCAGCTGGTTCTCCATCGTCACGATGGTGCTGCTGTGCATCCTGTGGAGCATCCCGACCATCGGGCTGCTGGTGACCTCCTTCCGCACCCGCGAGGACGTCCAGTCCTCCGGCTGGTGGACCGCGTTGTTCAACCCGTTCGGGACCGGGTGGACGTTGAGCAACTACGACGAGGTGCTCACCGGCAGCGTCGACATGGGCGGCGCCTTCATCAACACGATCGTGGTGTCGATCCCAGCGACGATCATCCCGATCATGCTGGCGGCGTTCGCGGCGTACGCCTTCACATTCATGGAGTTCCGCGGCAAGGACGTCATCTTCATCACGATCGTCGCCTTGCTGGTGGTCCCGATCCAGGTGGCCTTCTCCCCGCTGCTCGACCTGTTCGGGCCGCGCGGTCTGGGCATCTCGGGGCAGTTCATCGCGGTCTGGATCCTGCACACTGGATTCGGCATGCCGCTGGCGGTCTACACGATCCGCAACTACATGACGACGCTGCCCAAGACCGTCATCGAGTCGGCGAAGATCGACGGCGCGACCCATTACCAGACCTTCTGGCGGCTGATCGTGCCGATGTCGGTGCCGGTGCTCGCGGCGTTCGCGATCCTCCAGTTCCTGTGGACCTGGAACGACCTGCTGATCGCGAAGCTGTTCCTGCTCAACGACAACACCACCGTCATCGTGCGGCTCCAGCAGCTGCTGGGCACGCAGGGACAGGGCGCCGAGCTCCTGACGGCAGGGGCATTCATCTCGATGACGATGCCGCTGTTGGTGTTCTTCACGATGCAGCGGTTCTTCGTGCGCGGCCTCACCGGCGGCGCCGTCAAGGGGTGACCTGGGAACCTTGCCTCTTGCGTGGCGGGGGTGTGGGCGTTCTGCTCGCACCCTCGCCGCGTGGCGTTCCCACCCTGCTGCACTGGGGTGCCGACCCCGGCGCGCTGGAGGTGGAGGCGCTGGAGGCGTATGCGCTGTTGCGACGCCCCGGCGTGCCGCACAGCTCGCTGGACGAGCCGCGGCACACCAGCGTGCTCCCGGAGAACGTCTCGGGGTTCACCGGCACCCCCGCCGTCGAGGGTCACCGCCTGCCCGGGCCCACCGACGCGGCCGGACCGGTCGCCTGGGCACCCCGCTTCGAGGACTGGACCGGCGAGGTCGCCGAGCGTCGGGTCGACCTCCGGGCCGACGACCCCGAGGCCGGGCTCACGGCCCGGTGGACCTGCGAGGTCACCGAGGAAGGGCTCGTCCGGGTTCGCAGCGAGTTGACCAACACCGCCGACTCGGCGTACGCCGTGCTCGCCCTGCGCTCCAGCCTCCCGGTCCCCGCGGAGGCACAGGAGCTTCTGGACCTGACCGGCCGGTGGTGCCGCGAGCGCACGCCCCAGCGGCATCGGCTGCGCCAGGGCACCTGGTCGCGATCGGGCCGCCGCGGTCGCACCGGGCACGACGCCACCGTGCTGATGGTGGCTGGCACACCCGGGTTCGGTTTCGGGGCCGGGTCGGTGTGGGGGGTACATGTCGCCTGGAGCGGAGACCACCTCACCTACGCCGAGCGCACCCCCGAGGGAGAGTGCCTGCTCGGCGGCGGCGAGCTCCTCGCCCCCGGCGAGGTGGTGCTCGCCCCGGGGGAGTCGTACGCCGCGCCGTGGCTGGTCGGCTCCTGGGGCGCCGACGGCCTTGACGAGCTGAGCGGGCGTCTCCACCGTTGGCAGCGGCGCCACGCGCCGCGCACCCGGGGACCGCGCCCGGTGGTGCTCAACACCTGGGAGGCGGTCTACTTCGACCACGACCTCGACCGGCTCACTGAGATCGCCGACGTGGCCGCCGAGATCGGCGTCGAGCGCTTTGTCCTGGACGACGGCTGGTTCGCCGGCCGCCGCAACGAACGTGCCGGCCTGGGCGACTGGGTCGTCGACCGGTCAGTCTGGCCCGAAGGCCTCCACCCGTTGGTCGACCACGTCCGGCAGCGCGGCATGGACTTCGGCCTCTGGGTCGAGCCGGAGATGGTCAACGAGGACTCCGACCTCGCCCGGGCCCATCCCGACTGGCTGCTGCGCGGACGAGCCGACCTGCCTGGCACCTGGCGACACCAACAGGTCCTGGACCTCCAGCACCAGGAGGCCTACACGCACCTGCGGGACGCGCTGCTCGCCCTCCTGGCGGAGTACGACATCGGCTTCCTCAAATGGGACCACAACCGCGACCTCATCGATGCCGCCCACGCGGGCCGGCCAGCGGTGCATGGCCAGACCCTTGCGCTGTACCGGCTTCTGGAGGAGCTGCGCGAGGCACACCCCGGGCTGGAGATCGAGAGCTGCGCTTCCGGCGGCGGCCGCGTGGACCTCGGCATCCTGGCCAGGACCGACCGAGTATGGGCCAGCGACACCCTCGACCCGCTGCTCCGCGTGCACATCCAGCGGTGGACCAGCCTCCTGGTCCCCCCCGAGCTGGTCGGGGCGCACGTGGGCGGTGCGGTCGCCCATACCACCGGCCGCGTGGCGCCGCTGGACTTCCGGGCGACGGTCGCGCTGCTCGGCCACGTCGGGATCGAGTGGGACGTCTCCCGTCTCGACGGCGAGCAGCGTCGTCAACTCGCCGCGTGGGTGGGGCTCTATAAGGACGTCCGGCACCTGATCAGCACCGGGCGGATGGTCCGCCCCGACCACGCCGACCCCGCGGTGGTGGTCACCGGCATAGTCGCCGAGGACGGCGCGGAGGCCGTCTTCGTCGTGGCCGTCACCGACAGCCCGCGCACCCAGCCACCGACACCGGTTCGGCTCACCGGCCTCGACCCGAACCGCACGTATCGGGTCCGGCACGTGTGGGCCACCTCCGTCCCGGCCTCGACCCGGCACGTCGCGGACCTCGCGTCGTGGCCGCTCGACCAGGGCCCGCTGGTGACGTCGGGACACCTGCTGGCCGAATCCGGGCTGCGCCTGCCGGCGACCTCGCCGGAGACGGCGTACGTCCTCCGGGTTGAAGCCGTCGACGGACGGGCACAACACCCCTAAAGTGTGTCCGACACCACTTCACAACGGATCGTCCGGCACGTTCCTGCCGGTGAAGGGAGCACGACCATGGCAACTGTCCAGTTCGAGAAGGCCCAGCGGTGGTACCCAGGCGCCGACTCGCCCGCTGTCCCGGGGATCAACTTGGAGATCGGCGACGGCGAGTTCATGGTGCTGGTCGGCCCGTCCGGGTGCGGCAAGTCCACCACCCTGCGGATGCTGGCGGGTCTGGAAGAGGTCAACTCCGGACACATCTTCATCGGCGATCGGGACGTCACCCACATCCCGCCCAAGGACCGGGACATCGCCATGGTGTTCCAGAACTACGCGCTCTACCCGCACATGTCGGTGGCCGACAACATGGGTTTCGCGCTCAAGATGGCGAAGGTGCCAACCGAAGAGCGTCAGAAGCGCGTCGAGGAGGCGGCCAAGATCCTGGGCCTGATGCAGTTCCTCGACCGCAAGCCGAAGGCTCTCTCCGGTGGTCAGCGCCAGCGGGTGGCCATGGGCCGGGCGATCGTCAGGTCGCCTCAGGTCTTCTGCATGGATGAGCCGCTGTCCAACCTCGACGCGAAGATGCGGGTGGCGACCCGCACCGACATCGCCAAGCTCCAGTCCGACCTCGGCGTCACCACCGTCTACGTGACTCACGACCAGGTCGAGGCGATGACGATGGGCGACCGGGTCGCGGTGATGCTGGACGGCTACCTCCAGCAGGTGGACACCCCGCTGGAGCTCTACAACCGCCCGAAGAACCTCTTCGTGGCCGGGTTCATCGGCTCGCCGCAGATGAACCTCATGGAGGGGATGGCCGACAAGGGCGAGGTCCGCTTCGGGCCCTACCACATGCCCGTCGACCCGACGGCTGCCAAGAAGATGCAGGGGAAGGTCACCCTCGGTGTCCGTCCCGAGAACTGGCGGATGGTCGGCGAAGGCGAGGGCACGGGCCTCCCGCTCAAGGCGACGGTCGTGGAGGAGCTGGGCGCGGACAACTACGTCTACGGCACCAGCGACGCCGAGGGCGTCGATGGCGTCGTCATCGTCCGCGTGGAGGGACGCAACAAGATCCGCAAGAACGAGACCATCCACGTGACCACCGACACCGAGCACGTCCACGTCTTCGACAACGAGACGGGTGAGCGGCTCAGCGGCTGAGCCGTCCGGACTCGACGCCGCCCTGGGAGCCCTCGAGGCGGAGGCTTTCCGGGCGCGCCTGGAGGTCGTCCGCAGCGATCTCCTTGAGGCACTCGGAGCGGTCTACGACCAGCGGGTGGACGTCTCGGTCCTCCTCGCCGACCTCGTCGCTGACGCGGCGGCGGCAGCGGCTTCCAGGCCGCTGCCGCTGCGGCGTCTGGACCGCCGCCGTGAGGTGGACCCGGCCTGGTTCCTGCGGCAGGACGTGGTCGGCTACGTCTGCTACGCCGATCGGTTCGCCGGCGACCTACCGGGCGTGCGCGACCGGCTGGACTACCTGTGCGAGCTCGGGGTCCGCTACCTGCACCTGATGCCGCTGCTCAAGCCGCGGGAGGGCGAGAGCGACGGCGGCTACGCCGTGCAGGACTACACGGCCGTCGATCCGCGCCTGGGAACGATGGCCGACTTGGAGTCACTCGCCGGCGACCTCCACGATCGCGGCGTCGCGTTGTGCGTCGACCTGGTGCTCAACCACACAGCGCAGGAGCATGCCTGGGCGCGGCAGGCCCTGGCGGGCGACCCCCACTACCGCGACTACTACTTCTTCTTCCCCGACCGCACGGTGCCCGCTGCCTACGAGGCGACGCTGCCGGAGGTCTTCCCGGACATGGCCCCGGGCAGCTTCACCCAGCTGCCCAGCGGGGAGTGGGTGTGGACGACGTTCCACCAGTTCCAGTGGGACCTGAACTGGGCCAACCCCGACGTCTTCCGGTCGATGCTCGGCGTGCTCTTCACGTTGTCCAACCATGGGGTCGACGTGGTCCGGCTGGACGCGGCGCCCTTCCTGTGGAAGCGACAGGGCACGGACTGCCAGAACCAGCCCGAGGCGCACCGCATCCTGCAGGCTCTCAAGGCTCTGGTGCGGCTCGCGATGCCCGCGGTGATCCTCAAGGCGGAGGCGATCGTGGGCCCCGACCAACTGGTGCCCTATCTGGGCGGTCACGAGCGGTTCCGCCCCGAGTGCGACCTGGCCTACGACAACCAACTGATGGTGATGCTGTGGTCCGGGTTGGCCAGCCGGGACGCCAGCCTGCCCGGTCGTGCACTGTCCCGCCGGCCGCAGACACCGCCCCAGACCGGCTGGGTGACCTATCTGCGCAACCACGACGACATCGGCTGGGCGGTCGGCGACGAGGACGCCTGGTCGGTGGGATGGAACCCGCACGACCACCGGGGGTTCCTGGCGGGCTACTTCGCCGGTCGGCACCCAGGGTCGTTCGCGAGGGGCGAGGAGTTCCAGGTCGACCCGGGCAGCGGCCAGGGCCGCAGCAGCGGGACGGCGGCCTCGCTGGCCGGGCTCGAGCAGGCGCTCGAGCGCGAGTCCGACACCGAGGTCACTGCGGCGCTGACCCGGTTGGAGACCATGTACGCCGTCGCCTACTCCTTCGGCGGCATCCCGTTGGTCTACATGGGCGACGAGATCGCGATGCGCAACGACTGGGCCTGGGCCGAGGACCCTGGCCATGAGGGGGACAACCGCTGGCTGCACCGGCCGCGGATGGACTGGGCCGCGGCGGACCGGCGGGCGACGCCAGCCACCGTCGAACAGCGGATGTTCGCCTCTCTCCAGGGGCTCGCGACGGCCCGCGGACGCAGCGAGGCGCTGCGGTCGGATGCCCACACTCGGGTGATGTCTCACGACAACCGACACGTGCTTGCCTACCTGCGCACGCATCCCCGGTCCGCGCCGGTCCTCGCCTTCGCCTCGTTCAGCGACTACGAGGAGTGGGTCGAGGCCTCTCTGGTCGCTCAGGCGGGGATCCGGCACCCGGTGCATCTGCACTCCACCGAGGGCGCGCTGAGGTGGGAGCACGGCCGGCTCGCCCTGCGTGCGTGGAGCTTCCTGTGGGTGACCGACGCCCTGTGACCCGTCGGCCAGGGCCGCCGACCCGGTCAGCGGTCCGGGCGATGGTGGCCACGAAGGTGTCGAAGAGCCCGGGCGGCAGGTCATGCCCCATGCCGGGCACGAGCACGAGCTCCGCCCCGGGGACCGCGGCCGCGGTCGCTCGGCCGCCCGAGGGGTGCACCATGCGGTCGGACAGGCCGTGCATGACGGTCACCGGGATCCGCAAGCGGCGGAGCGCGGCCGTGCGGTTGCGCTGGGTCAGGACCGCGACCATCTGCCGGGTCACCCCGGTGAAGCTGACTCCGCGCTCCCAGGTCACCCGGGCGCGCTCCCGCACGACGTCGTCCTCGACGGGGTAGCCCGGTGACCCCACCCGACGCTGGAAGTCCACCGCGCTCTCGACGTACTCCCGGCGGCTGCGCGCGGCCCGCCGCAGCAGGTGGGGCAGCAGCGCGGGGTGCTGGAAGCCAGCCGTGCGGCGCCCGGTGCTGGACATGATCGAGGTCAGCGACAGCACTCGAGACGGGTGATCGAGAGCCATCGTCTGAGCGATCATCCCGCCCATCGACACACCGGCGAGGTGGGCGGCCTCGATGCCGAGGTGGTCCAGGAGCCCGACTCCGTCGTTCGCCAGGTCACGGATCGTGTATGGCACGAAGACCCGACGGCCGAGGAACGCGCGCACCAGGTCGCCCTGGGTGACCCGGTGCCGGTCGATGCGTGTCGACCTGCCGGTGTCGCGGTTGTCGTAGCGGAGGACGTAGAAGCCCGCCTCGGCCAACTGAGAGCACAACGCGTCGGGCCACCAGGTCATCGGACCGGCCAGGCCCATCACCAGCAGCAGGGGTCGGTCGTCGGGGGAGCCCACCGTCTCGTAGCACAGCCGCACGTCCCCGGGCAGGGAGGCGAACCGCTCGCCGGAGAAACGCGGTCCGTGGGTGGGGTCGGGTGCGACGCTCGTCGGGTCGACCGAGCTCATGGGGCCAGCCTCATCGGGCCAGCCTAGGCGGCGCCTCAGCGAACCCCCGGCCAGCCCGGAGCCAGCTCGGCGCGGGTGGGCGGGTCGGCGCCGCGCCGAGACACCGTCACCGCGGCCACCTCGTGCGCGGCCTCCAGGTAGCCGCGCATCCGCTCGACGGCGAGATCGTCCAGGCCGTGCTCGAGGGCGATGGCGACCAGGGCCGCCATGAAGGAGTCGCCCGCGCCCACGGTGTCGACGACCGCGCCGTCGCGGGAGCGGACCTCGACAGTGCCGACTGCGCTGAAGGCGGTGGCGCCGCGGCCCCCGGCCGTGACCACGACGAGGTCCGTGGTTCCCGCAAGGAGCTCCTCGGCGATCCGCGGGGCGGTGATCCCGGGGCGGAGGAACTCCAGGTCCTCGTCGCTGAGCTTCACCAGGTGGGCGAGGGCGGCCACCTCGGCGGCGTCCCGCCAGGCCTGCCCGGCGTCCGGGGCGAGCCGGGGGCGGGCGTTCGGGTCGAAGGTGACCAGGGCCTCCGCGTGGAACGCCTGGTCCACCAGGTCCACCACATGCGCGCGGCCGGGGCGCAGCGAGGTGCCGAGCGAGCCGACGTGCAGCGCCCGCGCTCCGGCCGGGAACGAGCGCGGGCCGAGCACCCAGTGCAGATCGAAGTCGTACGTCGCGGCTCCGGCCAGATCGAGGTGGGCGGTGGCGGTGCTCGTCGAGGAGCCGGCGACCACGGACCGATCGTCCAGCGTGACGCCGCTGCCGTGGAGGTGTTCGCGCACTCGCGATCCTCGGTCGTCGTCACCGAGGTCGGTCATCAGCAGGGTTCGCAGCCCGAGTCGAGAGAGCCCCACGGCCACGTTCATCGGGGACCCGCCGGGGGCTTCGTGGGGGTCACCGCCGGGTGGCACCACGATGTCAACGAGCGCCTCCCCGGCGACGACCACATCGGGCGCGCCGGGGTTCTGGGGGCCCCTGGGACTGTCGCTGACCTTCGCGTCAGTGCTCGAAGTCGACATCGGCGTACACCTGGAGCTTCTGGAACTTGTGCTCGGAGATGATGTTGCGGATCGTGCCGCTGCGCGAGCGCATCACCAGTGAGTGGGTGGTGGCCCCACCGGACCGGTAGCGCACGCCCTGCATCAGCTCGCCGTCGGTGATGCCGGTGGCCACGAAGAAGCAGTCCTCGGCCTGAACCAGGTCGTCGGTGGTCAGGATCGTGTCGGGGTCGAGGGAGTGCCCGGCGTCCAGGGCCTTCTGCCGCTCGTCGTCGTCCTGGGGCCACAGCCGACCCTGGATGGTGCCGTCCAGGCTCTTCATCGCGCAGGCGGCGATGATGCCCTCCGGCGTGCCGCCGATCCCGAGGAGCAGGTCGATGCCTGTCCCCGCGCGGGCCGCCATGATCGCTCCGGCCACGTCGCCGTCGGTGATGAACTTGATCCGGGCCCCGGTCGCGCGGATCTCGTCGGCCAGCTGCTGGTGGCGCGGCCGGTCGAGGAGCACCACGGTGACGTCCTCGGGACGGCTGTTCTTCGCCTTCGCCACCGCCTGGACGTTCTCCCGGACGGGGTAGCGGATGTCCACCGTGGCGGCCGCCTCCGGGCCGGTCACCAGCTTCTCCATGTAGAACACCGCGGACGGGTCGTACATCGAGCCCCGCGGCGCGACCGCCATCACGGCGATGGCGTTGCTCATCCCCTTGGCGGTCAGGGTGGTGCCGTCGATCGGGTCCACGGCCACGTCGACCTCGGGGTCGGAGCCGTCGCCGACCTCTTCGCCGTTGTAGAGCATCGGCGCGTTGTCCTTCTCGCCCTCGCCGATCACCACGACGCCGCGCATCTGCACGGTGGCGATGAGCACGCGCATCGCGTTGACCGCGACCGCGTCGGCGCCGTTCTTGTCGCCCCGGCCGACCCAGCGACCGGCTGCCATCGCTGCCGCCTCCGTGACGCGCACGAGCTCCATCGCCAGGTTGCGATCCGGCGACCGGTGGGCTTTCGCGAGGGGCGGGGGTACGTCCGGAGACTCAGCCATGGGGGTCAATGTAGCGGAGCCAGGGCCTGGGTCCGCCAGCCCACAGCCAGGAGGGCGCCGTCGCACGCGCCCGCCGCCGCCCGGCCTGGGACGGGGAGGGAGAATGGGGCTCATGAGCGAGCGCCCGGGACGGTACCAGCGGTCCTTCCCTGGCATGGTCGGCGCGATGGTGGTGCTGCTCATCGTGGTCGGCGCCTTCGTCGGTTTCCGCGATCTTGTCCGCTCCGAGCCCGAGAGCCCGGTGCAGGCCGTGGACTACTCCGGGCCGGCCGACTACGCGCGCGGCCAGGCATCGTTCCCGCTGCTCGCCCCCGAGCAACTGCCGGACGGGTGGATCGCCACCAGCGTCCGCTTCGACCCGGGCTCGCGCCCTGCCTGGCATCTGGGGATGCTGACCCCCCAGGATCGGTACGTCGGGCTCGAGCAGGCTCCCCGCTCGGTCGCCGCGATGGTGGAGCAGTACGTCGACGAGAAGGCCTCCGAGGGCGAGCCCGTTGCCGTGGCCGGCCAGGAGTGGCGGGCGTTCAGCGACGACCAGGGCGACGAGGCGCTGGCCCGGCGAGCCGGCGGGGCGACCACGCTCGTGTTCGGCCGGGTCGAGCAGGAGACGCTCGCCGACCTGGTCGCCACCCTGCGCTGAGGGCGCCCGCCTGCGCTGGGGGCCGGCAGGTGCTCAGTGCGCCTCCCGCTCGGCGATCACGGCGTCGAGTCGACGCCGTGCTCCGTCGAGCCACTCCTGACAGGTCCGGGCCAGGTCCTCGCCACGCTCCCAGAGCGCCAAGGACTCTTCCAACGTCGCGCCGCCCTGTTCAAGCGTCCTGACCACGGCCAGGAGCTCCTCGCGCGCCTGCTCGTAGCTCATCGACTCCCCAGCCGTCCTCATCTCAGCCATCCTCGCCGTCCCGCTCCTCTGCTGCGTGCGTGCGTGCGTGCTCATCGTGCTCAGGTCCGTCGGGTTCTGGCCCTTCGGGTTGGTCTCCCGGATGGGCCGTCTCGACCCGCAGGTCCAGGCGCCCGGACCGCAAGCGCGCCCGCAGCGGCGTACCGGCGCCCACGGAGCGTGCGTCGGTGACCACGTGCCCCTCGGAGTCCTGGAGCACGGCGTACCCGCGACGCAGCGTCGCCAGTGGGGACAGCGCCCGGACGCGTGCACGGGTGTGGCCCAGGTCGTCCTCAGCGCGATCCAGGCGGCCGCGCTGACAGCGGCGGGCGCGGTCGAGCAGGGCCGCCACCTCCTCGACGCGGGTGTCCAGCAGGTGGCGCGGGTCGGCAAGCGCCGGTCGGGCGCGCAGGGCGGCGAGCTGCGCGACCTCATGGTGCAGGATCGTGCCGAGGCGATGGCGCGCGCGGTCCCTGAGCTGATGTATGCGCTGCAGCTCCTCGGCCACGTCGGGGACCACCAGCTTGGCCGCATCGGTGGGGGTGGATGCCCGGACGTCGGCCACGAGGTCCAGCAGCGGCGTGTCCTGCTCGTGGCCGATCGCGGACACCACCGGGGTGCGTGCGGCGGCGACGGCGCGCACCACTCCCTCGTCGGAGAACGGCAGCAGGTCCTCCATCGAGCCGCCGCCCCTGGTGACCACGAGGACGTCGACGCCCGGGTGACGATCGAGGCGCTGGAGCGCTTCGATGACCTCTCGGGCACAGCTGGGTCCCTGCATGCTGGCGTAGGCGAGCTCGATGGCCACCGCGGGCCAGCGGCGACGGGCGTTGTCCACGACGTCTCGCGCCGCCGCGGAGCCACGTGCGGTGACGACACCCAGGCAGCGGGGGAGGAAAGGGAGCCGTTGCTTGCGCTCGGCCGCGAAGAGCCCCTCGGCGGCCAGGAGCTGTCGGCGCCGCTCAAGCCGGGCGAGCAACTCGCCGAGTCCCACCATCCGGATGTCGTCGGCGACCAGGCTGAGCGTGCCCCGATTGGCGTAGAAGCGCGGTCGGCCGTGGACCACCACGCTGGCCCCCTCGACCACCGGAGGGTCGGCTGCGTCGAGGACCATCCGATGGCAGGTCACGGTCATGGACATGTCCCCGAGGGGGTCGCGCAGCGTGAGAAAGACGGTGCTCATCCCTTGCCGACGGCTGAGCTGGGCGATCTGACCCTCAACCCAGACCGCCCCGAGCCGATCGATGTAACCGGCGATGAGTGTGGCGATCTGCCGGACCGGTGCCGGGTGCTCCGGGCTCGTCTGCAGCGTCACGCAGGCACCCTAGTGGTCACCTCCTACCATGGAGTCATGATCACCCGACGGAACCGCCCGCTGTCCGCACGCGCCGGCGGGGTCCTCGCGTGAACGCCGCCGACCTCGGGATGCCTCCGGTCCTGACCGTCGAGGATGCCGAGGAGCGCAGCGTGCTTCTCGCCGCGCCGCGCGGCTACTGCGCCGGTGTCGACCGCGCAGTGATCACCGTCGAGAAGGCCCTGGACCTCTACGGAGCACCGATCTATGTGCGCAAGCAGATCGTGCACAACCGGCACGTCGTGGCCACCCTGGAGCGCCGCGGGGCGATCTTCGTCGAGGAGCTCGACGAAGTCCCCGCTGGTGCCACCGTCGTGTTCTCCGCCCATGGCGTCTCACCCGCGGTCCATGCGCAGGCCGCCGAGCGGGGCCTGAAGACCATCGACGCCACCTGCCCGCTGGTCACCAAGGTGCATCACGAGGCGAAGCGGTTCGCTACCGACGACCATGACATCCTGCTGATCGGCCATGAGGGCCACGAGGAGGTGGAAGGCACCTCGGGCGAGGCGCCTGAGCGCATCCAGCTGGTGCAGTCCCCCGCAGACGTCGCGGCGGTCCAAGTGCGCGACCCGGCCAAGGTGGCCTGGCTGTCGCAGACGACGCTCTCGGTGGACGAGACGATGGAGGTGGTCGCCGCGTTGCGCGAGCGCTTCCCGCTGCTGGTGGACCCGCCGTCGGACGACATCTGCTATGCCACCCAGAATCGGCAGGTGGCGGTCAAGGAGATCGCCCGCGCCGCGGATCTGGTCCTCGTGGTCGGGTCCGGCAACTCCTCGAACAGCGTTCGTCTCGTCGAGGTGGCCCTCGAGGCCGGCGCTCGGGCCGCGCATCGCATCGACGACGCCTCGGAGATCGACCCTGCCTGGTTGCAGGACGTCCGCAGGGTCAGCGTCACCTCGGGGGCGTCGGTCCCCGAGGACCTGGTGGCCGAGGTGCTCGCTTTGCTCGCAGACCGGGGTTACCCCGACGCTCAGGCGGTGCGTACCGCGGAGGAGTCGCTGGTGTTCGCCCTGCCCCCAGAGTTGCGGCGCGACCTGAGGAAGGCCGAGGCAGCCAGTCGCTGAGGAGGACTCAGGGGGCTGCGCCGACCCCGCTTCGCGGCGTCGTCTCGCTGGCCGAGGCCGCTTCTGTGTCGGCCGTCGCTGCTCCGGTCACAGCGGGGCGGTGGGCCTCGTCCCCGGGGTCGGGGAGCACGGGAAGCTCGGCGGTGTCGCGGGTCGCGTCGCTGGCCGCCGCCCGCCTGGGGTTCGATCGGCGCAGCCGACCCTCGTGGCGGAGGGCCACCTGGCGCAGACCCAGGATGATCAAGGCCAGTGCGTAGCCGCCAACCAGAGCGAGCGCGTGATGCGCGAGCCCGGACACCACCGCCTGGACGAGCGGATCCTCGGCCCGTGCCACTGCTCCCCGGTCTGCCAGCGCCACCGCGAGGACGGTGGCGAGAAGCAGCAGCGGCGGAAGGACGCCGACGGTGAAGAAGTCGCGAGGTCGCACCCAGAGGGCGGCGATCACGCAGACCGCCACGAAGGCCATGTCGTAGACGATGCTGAGTCTCCCGGTGAGGGCAAGGTCGGCGGCAATCGCGAGAGCCAGCCCGAAGGCAGCGGCGCGCACGACCAGAGGGCCCGGGTGGTGGCCCTCCTCCCACAGGGTCGTGCGGCGGGAGCTGCCTGCCCGGGGGCGGGACGACGGCTGCCGGGTCGAGGAGGCTCGCGTCGAGCTCGGCACGCCGCCACGGTACGACGCGGTCACGCGGGCTCGTCGGACGCCACGCCGTTGGCGGAGGATGGTTGCGCCGCCGGAGAGCCGCCGAGAGCCCCGGTCCGCTCGTCCTCGACCAGCTCCAGGGCCGTGGGGCTCCGGGGGGTCGTCTCGACGACCCGAGGCATGGGGAGCTCCGCCTCGGTCACGTCGAGGTCCCCGAACCGGCGGGCCGCCACCAGCACTCGGCTCTCCAGCGACCCGACGGCCTGGTTGTAGGCGCCCACCGCTGCCGTGAGCGATCGGCCCACCTTGTCCAGGTGGCCCCCGAGCGTCGCGATCCGCTCGTAGAGGTCGCATCCCAGTCTGTGAATCTCTCTCGCCTTGTCGGCGAGGGACTCCTGGGTCCAGGCGTGGGCCACCGTCCGGAGCAACGCGATCAACGTCGTCGGCGTGGCCAGGACGACCTTGCGCTTCGCGGCGTACTCGATCAGGTCTCGGTCGCTCTCCAGCGCGGCGGCGAGGAAGGACTCCCCGGGGACGAAGAGCACGACGAACTCGGGTGACACCGACAGGCGCCGCCAGTAGGCCTTGGCCGACAGCGCGTCGATATGCGCGCGGAACTGCCCGGCATGGCGGGCGAGGTGCGTTGCCTGGGCGGGATCGGCGGCCTCGGTCTCTATCGCGTCGAGGAAGGCGTCGAGCGGCACCTTCGCATCAACCACGACCTGCTTGCCACCGGCGAGGTGCACCACCAGATCGGGTCGCAGCGCGGCGTCGTCGGAGCGGATGGTCACCTGCTCGTCGAAGTCGCAGCGAGCCACGAGTCCCGCCAGCTCGACGGCACGCCGCAGGTGCATCTCCCCCCACCGCCCACGGACGTGTGGCCGGCGCAGCGCCGTCGCCAGCGCAGCCGTCTCCTGCCTCAGGCCTTCCGTGGTCGCCCGGACGTCGGAGACCTGCTGATAGAGCTGCGCCTGCCACGAGACCCGCTGCTCCTGCAGGGCACGCATCTGCTCGTGCAGCGAGTCGAGGCCGCTGCGCACCACTGCATGGTGGGCCTTGGTCTGCGCTTCGAGCGCCAGGTGGGCACCCTGTCGCCCGCGCAGCCGGCCCCAGGGCAGCCCGATGAGCACTCCGATCGCGATCCCCAGAAGGAGTGACCCCACCACTGCGGCGGGGGCCCAGGCCGTCGTGATTGTCATGCCGGTGAGCATGCCGGATCGCTCCGACAAGTCGGCGGATCCGCACAGGTCGGGTCGACGCGCCGACCTCCTCGGCGCGAGTATCCCCACGTGGGCGGGACCTGCACCCGGAGCGACCGGAGGAGAGGCATCGCGCCGGCAGGGCGGTGCGGGGACTCCCGCGGTTGCGGAGTTCGCCGCCGAGGAGCTCGGGTGTCTGCTGCGGGTGTCGACCGGCGCTGCCCCGGCGCTGCTGAGCAACGTGCTGACCTTGCGCCACCGGCACCCCTGACTGAGGCGCGAGGTCATGACCGGTGGTGACGAGGAATGGCTGGCACGAACGGGTGGCCCTAGCCACCCGAATCGCCTCCGACGGCTGTGCGCGCTGCGCTCGAGCTGGGCCGACTGCTGGCAGAGCACCGTCCCGCGGTCCTCAAACGGCTCCGCCCGCGCACGGTGATGCACGCTCACATCGCCGAGGAGGCCTTGCGCCCTGTCGTCCGCGAGTGGCCCACTCGCGTGGTGCGCGGTGGCGGCGTGTGCCGATCACCCTCGACCAGGTCCATGGGTGGGTCTCGAACCGCCTCGGAGGCGACCATGTCGTCGTCCGTCCGGTTCTCGACCCGATCGGCCAGACGCCGGTCGACGCCTATGAGATCCCGGCCCGGATTCGCGAGTCGCTGCATGTGCTGCACCCCTTGGAGGTCCCTACGGCGCTCTGCCTTCGGAGCGTGCCGACCTGGATCACACGGTCCCCCCCGGCTTCCCGGCCTCGGGCAGCCCGCCGGGTCAGACTCGGGTCGACAATCTGGGACCGCTGGGTCGCACGCATCATCGCGCCAAGACGCTCGGCGGCTGGTGCCACCAGCCGCTCCCGGGCCTTACCTGTGGCGTACGCCAACCGGCCACTGGTTCCGAGTGGACCACACCGGTACCCAACCGCTCGGCCGGCGGACGCCCTTCCTGATCCGCCGGAGGATGCGACCGCCGGACGGGACCCGGTCACCGGGCGAGACCATGTCTGCCGCCGCGCTGGCCGCCGCGTGAACGGTGCCCCCAGTCCGCGCCGACGAGAGATCACTCGGCGAGCTCGACGACCACGGGCGCGTGATCGCTGGCCCCGGTCCCAGCCCGCTCCTCCCGATCGACGAAGGCGTGGGTGATCCGCTCCGCCAACGAGGCGTTGCCGAGCACGAAGTCGATCCTCATCCCCTTGTTTCTCTCGAAGCGCTGCCGGTAGTAGTCCCAATAGGTGAAGACGTCCGGCCCGGACGTGTAGGGCCGAACGACGTCGACGTACCCGAGGTCGACGATGGCCTGGAAGGCCTCGCGCTCGGGCGCGGTGACGTGGGTGCTCCTGGCAAACGCCCCCATGTCCCATACGTCCTCGTCGTGGGGGGCGATGTTCCAATCCCCGACCAGAGCAGTGGGCTGTCTGGACGCGCCCTGCGCCGCCCACGACGCGGCGACGTCGTGCAGGGCAGCCAGCCAGCGCAGCTTGTAGTGGTAGTGGACGTCGCCGACCGCACGTCCGTTGGGCACGTACAGCGACCAGACACGCACGCCGCCACAGGTGGCCCCCATCGCGCGTGCCTCGTGGACCGGCGGTTCGCCGTATGCCGGCATTCCTGCGAACCCCACCTCCACATCGGTTATCCCCAGCCGCGACACGACGGCAACGCCGTTCCACTGGTTCAGCCCGTGTGCGGCGACCTCGTAGCCGAGCGACTCCAGCCCCATCGTCGGGAACTGGTCCGCACGAGCCTTCGTCTCCTGCAGGGCCAGCACGTCGACGTCGCGGTGCTGCAGGAAGGACTCGATGCGGGGGATTCGGCTGCGCACCGAGTTGACGTTCCAGGTGGCCAGACGCACGGGCGGAAGCCTAGCTGTCCGGCCTCGCTGGCCCCCCTCCCAGCAGGGATTCGCCGGAAGTACCCCACGATGGCGATAGATCCCTTCGCGTTCTATCGAGGCAGCGCCTTCTTGTCCTACTCCGACGTCGTCGAGCAGGACGACCCCTGAGCCGACGAGGAGTCGGGAGGCTCTGGATCCACGGATCCCCCCAGTTCCGATAAGGACGCCGTGGCTGCGTCGGTCGAGGGCAGGCGCGAGGAGGAGTTCCGAGACTGGCTGGCCGACTTCGCGATCGACTGCGCCGATCAGGTACGCCGGGACCACTCCCTGTTCGTGGAGGCGTCTCGAGCCGGGCGGATCAGCGTGTCGTCCACCGCCCCGCCGCCATAGCCGGGCGACCGTAGACTGGCCTCTCGTGGCTCTCACCATCGGGATCGTCGGTCTCCCCAACGCCGGCAAGTCGACCCTGTTCAACGCGCTGACCCGCAACGAAGTGCTCGCGGCGAACTACCCCTTTGCGACCATCGAACCCAACGTGGGAGTCGTCGGCGTCCCGGACCCCCGGCTGGCCACGCTGGCGAAGCTGTTCGGCTCCGACCGGATCGTCCCCGCGACCGTCCAGTTCGTCGACATCGCCGGCATCGTCCGAGGCGCCTCCGAAGGCGAGGGGCTCGGCAACAAGTTCCTGTCCTACATCCGCGAGTCCGACGCCATCTGCCAGGTCACCCGGGTGTTTCGCGACGAGGACGTGACCCATGTCGAGGGAAGCGTCGACCCGAAGTCGGACATCACCACGATCCAGACCGAGCTCATCCTCGCCGACCTGCAGACCTTGGAGAAGGCGCTGCCGCGGCTCGAGAAGGAGGCGAAGGGCAAGAAGGAGCTGGCTGCCACCGTCGCCGCCGCCCAGCGGGCGAAGAACGCGCTCGAGGCGGGGACACCTGCCATCGCCACCGACGTCGACCTCGCGCTCCTGCGCGAGTTGATGCTGCTGACGGCGAAGCCATACCTCTACGTCTTCAACTGCGACGCCGACGAGCTCGGCGACGAGGCGCTCAAGGACTCGATGCGCAGCCTGGTGGCGCCGGCTGAGGCGATCTTCCTGGACGCGAAGTTCGAGGCCGAGCTCGTCGAGCTCGACGACGAGCAGGAGGCCCGGGAGATGCTCGCCGAGATGGGCATCGACGAGCCCGGTCTCGACATCCTGGCCCGGGTCGGCTTCGACACCCTCGGGCTGCAGACCTACCTCACCGCCGGCCCGAAGGAGTCTCGCGCGTGGACCATCCGTAAGAGCGCGACGGCACCGGAGGCGGCGGGGGTAATCCACACCGACTTCCAGCGCGGCTTCATCAAGGCGGAGGTGGTGAGCTTCGACGAGCTGGTCCAAGCCGGGTCGATGGCCGCCGCCAAGGCGAGTGGCAAGGTGCGGATCGAGGGCAAGGACTACGTCATGGCCAACGGCGACGTCGTGGAGTTCCGCTTCAACGTGTGAATCAGCGCGTTTGCGCAGGTCAGAGGGGGTGTGGGGGCTCGCAGTCCGCACAGAGTCCGCAGAAAATTTGCGTGATGGCCTCAATCGGGCTTCTGCTACCAGTTGGCACGTCCGTAGCGCGATGCCCTCTGGCGGCCCACTGATGCGCTGCCCGTACTGCTAGCGACTTTGGCTTCGACTGGGCCAGGGCTCCGGAAAGGTCGGCTGAGGGGGTTGTGACCTGCGGGTTCGTGGCAGGTGGACCGGCGTGGCGTGTGTGACGGGTGTGGTCCTTGGGGGCTTCGGCTTGACGGTCGGGTCGACGGCATCGACGAGGTGGCGGACCACCTTCCGCACAGACCCGCCGGCGACGGAATCGAGCTCGGTGCGCTCCTCGGGAGTGAGCTGGTGTTCGAGGGCGGCGAGTCGTGATGCGAGGGTTGCCGTCTCGTCCTCGGTGATGGTCAGGTTGGCGGCCTTTTCCAGCAGCTTCTGGAGGCTGACCGACCTCTCGCGGTTGAGGGGAGGCTCGACGAAGTCGTGCTCGGTGACTCCGATGGCGTCGATGAGCACAAAGCGGGTCTTCTGCTTGGCCTCGGGGGTGACTGCCTGGAAGTCGGCTGACGGGATGGTGCGGGCGCCGCGGCCCTTCATCTGCTCGGAGTACTGCGGTGAGCGCACGTCGCGCATGAAGAACACGCACTCCAGCGGCTCCACGTCGGTTCCGGTGGCGATCATGTCGACGGTGACCGCGATCCGGAGAGCCGGGCTGATGCGGAAGGCGGCGAGCTGCTGGTCTGCGTTGCGGGCGGTGTAGGTGATCTTGGCGGCGAAGTCGTTGCCCTTGCCGAACACCTCGCGCACCTGGGTGACGATCTCCTCGGCTGCGCATCGTCCTTGGCGAAGATGAGGCTCTTCGGCACGGTCGACCGCCCGGGAAGATCTCGGTGAAGAGCTTGTCCCGGAAGGTCTCCAGCACGGTGCGGATCTGGTCGGTCGCGGTCACCGCGCGGTCGAGCTGGCCGCTGGTGTACTCGAGGTCCTCGTCCAGCGCCTCGTAGCGCTGGGCGCGGGTGCGCCGGTCGACCTTGGGGACGACCGTGCCGGCCTCGATCGTGGAGCCCTGGTCGCTGATCTGGGTCTTGATCCGGTAGATGTCGAAGTCGACGTTGACGTTGTCGGCCCACCGACTGCGGGTAGGTGTACTCCGAGACGAGGTTCTGCTTGAAGAACCCGAAGGTCTGCTTGCCAGGGGTCGCGGTGAGGCCCACGACATGGGCGTCAAAGTACTCCAGGACGCCGCGCCACTGGCCGTAGATCGAACGATGGGCCTCGTCGACAACGATCAGGTCGAACGTCTCCGGTGGGATGTCGGAGTTGTACGCGACGGTGACTGGGGTGTCGGGCACCCAGCCGTCCAGCTCGGGGTCGTCGCTCTCACCGACCTCCTCGTTGCGAAGCGCCTTGAAGACCCGCTGGATGGTGGAGATCGCGAGGGCCGTCGACTCCGGCATCGGGCCGCGGTTGAGCCGGTTCACGTTGTAGAGCTCGGTGAAGCGGCGGCCGTCGTCGGGGGTGCGGTAGTTCTCGAACTCGGCCATCGTCTGCTTGGCCAGGTTGTTGCGGTCGACCAGGAACAGAATCCGGTCGAATCCGCCGAACTTCAGCAGCCGGTAGGACAGCGCCACGGCCGCGTAGGTCTTGCCCGCGCCGGTAGCCATCTGCACCAGGCTCCGGTCGAAACGCTGCTCGCGCAGGCTCTGCTCGACGCCGCTGATCGCCTCGATCTGCGCCGGCCGTAGGGGAGTGGTGTCCAGTGGTGGCATCGCGGTGACCTTGCCCCGCCAGGTGGGGTGTTCCTCGTCCTTCCCTCGCAGAGTCTTGGCGAGGGTGGCCGCCTTGGGGAAGTTGAAGATCGGGCGGGCTCGCGGCTCGGGGTCGAAACCGTTGGTGAAGTGGGTCTCGGTGCCACTGGCCTCGAAGACGAAGGGGAGCCGGCCGTCCTTGGTCAGCGCCGCGAGCCTGACGTCGGGTGGGAGGCTGTCGGCGTACATCGCGGACTGCCACTCGACACCCGACAGGGGAGTGCCCTCGGGCTTGGCCTCGATCACCCCGATGACGCGTTGGTCGACGTAGAGCAGGTAGTCAGCTCGACCGTGCCCGGTCGCCATCGTTGCCTCGCGGCGAGCGACGCCCTGGGCCGCGAACAGATTGAGAGACCTGCTGTCCTGCACCGACCAGCCCGCGTCGCTGAGCTGTCGGTCGATCAACACGCGGGCACGCGCCTCCGCGGCAAGGCGGTTGGCGTCGTCCCCCGTGCTCATAGTGCCTCTGAGGTTAATCGCATGAGCCGGTACCCCACACGTGGACGCTGAGGACGGCTCCGATCTTTATTGGGTTGGCGAGCCGCTCATTGGCTGTCGATATAGTGGAGGATAATCTCAGTTATATGAGAACTGAGGCGCCGCTCCTCGCTCCGATCTTCAGGTCGGACGGTCAGGCGCGTCTGCTCTCCACCTTGTTGCTCACCGGCGACGAGCTGAGCGTCACGGATCTGCGGGCCGGCCTGGCCTACCCGACCGCGCACCGCGAGGTTGCGCGCCTGGTGGACGCCGGCATCCTGAGCGAGCGACAGGTGGGCCGCACGAGGCTGATCCGCGCCAACGACGAGAGCGCGCTGGTGGACCCCTTGCGCGAGATCCTCACGGTCGCGACCGGCCCCGTGGTGGTCTTGGCCCAGGAGCTTGGCCGCATCGACGGGATCGAGTCTGCGTTCCTCCACGGCTCCTTCGCTGCGCGGATGCTCGGAGAGGCTGGTCCAGCACCACGCGACATCGACGTCGTGGTCCTCGGTGAGCCCGACGTGGACGCGGTCTATGAGGCGTGCACCCGAGTCGAGGCCGAGGTGCGCCGTCCCGTGAACCCGACCATCCTCACCCCTGAGGAGTTTGCGGCGTCCTCCGGGTTCCTGGACAACGTGCGCAGCGGCCCGACGGTGGCCGTCATCGGGCAGCTGCCATGGCGCTGACCCGCACCGTATGCAGTAAGGCAAGCGTGCTCTGGTTGGTCGAGCGAGATGCGCCGCCGCCGCACTGAGCCCGCGGGTCGTCTGCGCGGCTTCGTTCCGGCGCCAGCGTCGGGGCTCGGAGTAACCTGACGTCGTGTCGCTCAGCGCATCGGAGTTCTACGAGGCGTGGACCAACGAGCTCTCGTCTCGTGTGGACGACATCGTCAGCGGCAAGGTCACGACCGTTCCCGGTGAGCGGGTGTTCGCCGACATCGCCGCCCGACGGGCTACGCACAACGCATGACCTCGACTTTGACGTCCGATCTTGGCGGACTGTCCGTCGCCTGGCTCCCAGTGATTGTCTGTTTCGAGCTCTAGACTGGGGGCATGACCGCGAACCGTGATGAGCTCATTCACCTGATCGAGGGCTTGCCCGACGATCAGGTTGACGTGCTGCTCTCGGACGCACGCCGTTTCGCCGGCGAGAAGCCAAAGGGCACCTGGCCGCCGGAGTTCGTTGGGATGATCAAGGACGGTCCGACGAACGGCTCGTCGCCTGAGCACATCGACGCGGTTCTGTCGCGGGGTTTCGGTAGCGAGCGTTGATCGTCTGTGACACCGGTCCGCTCGTCGCGCTGTCGAACGAACGGGACGAGCACTACGTCACGGCGAACATCCTCTTCCGCGACCTCCACATGGCAGGGGAGACGCTGCTGCTTCCGAGCACGGTCCTCGCCGAGACCTGCTACTGGCTGAACGAGCACGGCGGCCCTGACGTCGAGGCTGCCTTCCTCGACGCGGTTGTGGATGGCACGTTCAACCTCGTCGACCTGACCACCGAGGACGTCGAACGGATGGCAGAGTTGGTCCGCCAGTTCTCGTCGTTCCCGCTGGGCGGCACCGACGCCTCGGTCGTCGCCATCGCTGAGCGCCTCGGCGTACGTGAGATCGCAACATTCGACCGTCGCCATTTCGCGTCGATCACGCCGAGGGACGGCGGTCATTTCACGCTGCTTCCGGAGACGTTGTGATCGGCCAGCGGTCCGCAAATAGTCCGCAAGAAGTCCGGCGGAGACCGATTCTCGCCGACGACGTCCAACCGTCCCACGAGCGCGTTTCCGCAGGTCAGGTCGTGTTTTCCGGTGTCAGTCGGCGATGACCAACGACCACCGAAACCCCCGGTTTTCGTTCCGCTTCAACGTGTGAATCGGCGCGTTTGCGCAGGTCAGAGGGGGTGTGGCCGCTCCCAGTCACAGAGTCCGCAAGAAGTTCCGCGTGTGACGGGATCGATCTGGCCGTTCGGAGGGCCCATCTCCGGACCCGGTGCTGCCAGTTGACCCGCCGGGACGTCGGCGGCGCCATGACGTACTTGTTCGGCATCGAGAAGTGTCGACGCTTGGTGGCACGCTCTTGGCATGACACGTGACCAGGCACCGGACGAGATCCCGGGCCGGATGGGCGGCACCCCCGAACGGCCGGCGCGCTTCTTCGACACCCCCGAGGAGTTCGGTGCGTGGCTGGAGCTGCACCACAACAACGAGACCGAGCTGTGGATGGGCCTGAAGAAGAAGCACGTCGCCGATCGGGGCCTGACGTGGGAGCAGGCGGTTCCCGAGGCCCTGTGCTGGGGGTGGATCGACTCGGTCGCCCAGCGCATCGACGACGACACCAGGCGGCAGCGCTGGACCCCGCGCAAGAAGACCTCGCACTGGAGCAGGGTCAACCTCGAGCTCGTCGACGAGCTGCGCGCCGAGGGGCGGATGCAGCCCAGCGGATTGGCGATCTGGGAGCAGCGTCGTCGCGACGAGGCGCCCTACAGCCACGAACACCCGGAGCCCGGGCTCCCCGACCGCTACGCCGCGCAACTGGCTGCATCCACCGCTGCCACCGCGTTCTGGGATCAATCGACCGCGACCTACCGCAGGGTTTGCACCGTCTGGGTGACCTCGGCCAAGCAGGCCTCCACTCGCGACCGCCGGATGACCCAGCTGATCGAGTGCTGCGCAGCCGGCGAGCTCGTCCCGAGCCAGCGCTACGGCGAGGCGCCTCGGTGGTTGGAACGGGCGGCGGCGGCCGCCGCAGCCGCGCGATAGCCGGGCATCGCGGATTTCCACTCACCGTTCCATTGCTAGCGCGACAGGCGAGTCGGTATGCGGAACGGGACACGGCCCGCTGAGCGAACGCTACTCGCGGCATGACGCTGCAGCGTCGAGGGCGTGCCGCCGAGACCAAAGGGGGCGCGTGGTCAGGAGGCTCGGATTCCCGCACGGGTGAGGGCGTGGCCCAGACCGATGGCCACGAGCGGACCGAGCACGATGCCGGCGAAACCGCCGCCGATCTGGAACAACAGGTCTAGCTGCAGCGCGATCCCCAAGCCCAGCAGCACCAGCGCGGCGGCCTCCACCCCCGCGGCCGCCCCGAGCCACCTCGGGACCCGATCGTCGCGGAGCACCAGTCGCGCCAGACACCAGGTGCCTACAGCCAGGACGAGGTACGACGACGCCTCGAGGTAGGTGGTGGAGAGGTCGACCGCGTCGACGGCCGCCCCGAACGCGTTCATCGGCCCTGGCGGGTCAGCAGACCAGCCGTCGAAGCGCCAGAAGCGCTCCAGACTGAGGTAGATCAAGTCGTTGACGATGTGCAGGACTGACCCGACGGTGAAGAAGAGCACCGTCATCGGTCCGATCGGCCCCACGGGGCGGAGTCTGAAGACCACGGCGAGCGCCCACAGCGCCAGGGCGAGAAACGCGATAGGGCCCACGGTGTCCCGGGTCACGATGTCCCACAGGACCGCGTGCTGGCGGTTGAAGAAGTCCGCGTAGTACTGCGCCCGATCCGCTTCGGCTCCCGCGCCGGTCCGGTGGAACTCCGGCTCGTCGGCTACCACCTGGGCGGCGTCGAGGAGGAAGAGCGCGGTCTGAGTGGCCAGCCCCACGCCGGCGACCCACCCAGAGATCAGCGCCACTCGGCTCCAGGACGCATCGACAGCATCCCCCGCGCCGTGATCGCCGGGTGCGGAGTCCCGCCGGCTGAGCATCACACGATCCTAAGACCGCCGAGCACCGGAGACGAGGCATCATCGAGGTCGCCCAGAGACCCTGCTCACCGCGCGTCATGCGGCTTGAGGCTTCTCGTAGGCAGACTCGAAGATGCCACGCTGCCCGGCACCGCTGATGGCGAAGTCGTACGACGCGTCCGGCTTGGGGACGGTCTCGGCGTTGCCGTGCATCAACTCGAGGTCGATTCCGTGTTGGGTGGCAAGTCGGGCGGCAGTCTTGAGTTGTTCCTCCGAGTTATCGGTACCGGTGACGTTGGCGCCTCGTCGCGCCATCCACCCGGAGATGTAGGCGGTGCCGCAACCCAATTCGATTGCGTCGATTCCGGTCATGTCAGTCGGCAAAAGCCCAAGGTCCGACTCGGGCACTCCACGCTGACCGACACCATTGCGGTCACCAACCTCCTCGGGTCGTTGAGCGGTGGGCTGGCCCATGCCGCAAGGCCCTCACGGTCCACGATCCGCCAAGATGCTGCGGAAGCTCAGTCAGCCGTGAGCGTGGAGAGGCTTGCCTGCCAGCGCCAATGCTGCCTCGCCGAGGGACTCGTTCTGGGTTGGATGAGCGTGGACGAATCGGGCCACGTCCTCAGGGAGGGCCTCCCAGGTGACGATCAGGGCGGCTTCGCCGATCTGCTCGCCCATCCGGTCACCGATCAGGTGCACACCGACGATCGGGCCGTTCGCCTCGCGGACCACCTTCACGAATCCGGACGTGCCGAGGATCTGGCTCTTACCGTTCCCGCCGAGGTTGTACTCATGGACTTGCACCTCGCGAAATCGCTCCCGGGCCTCCGGCTCGGTCAGTCCGACCGAAGCAACCTCGGGCTGGCAGTAGGTCACTCGAGGGATCTGGACGTCGTCGACCGGGTCCGGCGACAGTCCCGCGATCTCCTCCGCCACGAAGATGCCGTGGGCGAAGCCGCGGTGCGCGAGCTGCAACCCGGGGACCAGGTCGCCGACGGCGTAGACGTGCGGGAGGCTGGTCCGCAACCGCTCGTCGGTGGCGACCCACTCCCGGTCGAGGCGGACACCCTGCTCCTCGTAGCCAAGGCCCGCGGACGCCGGTCCGCGGCCGACGGCGATCAGCACCAGGTCGGCGACAACGGTGTCGCCACCCTGCAGATTGACGTGCACCTCGCGGTTGAGGTGGTTGACGCTCTCGAGACGAGACCCAGTCCGGACACCGATCCCGCGCTTGCGGAAGGCGCGCTCGAGCTGCTTGCCGAGCGCCGGGTCCTCGAGCGGGATCAACCCCGGGAGTGCCTCGACGACGGTGACCTCGGCGCCGAAGGAGCGCCACACGGAGGCGAACTCCACGCCGATCACGCTGCCACCGATGATGACGACGCGGTCGGGCACCTCGGTCAGACCGAGCGCCTCGTCGCTGGTGACCACCCGGGGGCCGACCTCGACGCCGGGAACGGTGCGGGCGTAGGAGCCGGTCGCCAGGACCAGGTCGTCCCCGACATAGGCCCGTCCGCCGACCTCGACTGTGGTCGGGCCGACGAGGCGTCCTTCACCCTCGACGAAGGTGATCCCAGCCGCCTTCACCAGATGCTGGAGCCCCTGGTAGAGCCGCCCTACGATCCGATCCTTGAAGGCGTTCACCCCGACCATGTCGACCCCGTCGAAGCTCGACCGGATGCCGTACGCCGCGCCGTCCCGCGCGCCGTCGGCCAGCTCGGCGCTGTGCAACAGCGCCTTCGTCGGCACGCACCCGCTGTGCAGACAGGTCCCGCCGAGCCGCTCACGCTCGATCAGCGCCACCGACTTCCCGAGCTGGGCGGCCCGCAACGCGCAGGCATAGCCGCCGCTGCCACCACCGAGGATGACGATGTCGAAGTCGCGGGTCATGGCACTCCCTCACAGATGGTGGCGGTCGACGCTCACACGACCAGGCGCAACGGGTTCTCCACCGCGGTGACCAGGGCGGCCATCCAGCGGGCGGCGAGGGCCCCGTCGATGGCGCGGTGGTCGACAGAGAGGACCAGGGTGAGCGTGGTGACGGGCGTGATGACGCCATCGACGACTCGGGGGGTCGGCGTTCCGGCCCCCACCGCGAGGATGGCCGACTGCGGGGGGTTGATGATCGCGGAGAACTCCTCGACACCGAACATGCCCAGGTTGGTCACGCTGATCGACCCGCCCTCGAGGTCCTTCTGCTGCAGGCGCCCGGTGTCGGCCTGGTCGACCGAAGATCTTCACCGACGCCGAGATCGCGCTCAGCGAACTCGACTCGACCCCGCGCAGCACCGGAGTGACCAGGCCACGCTCGGAGGCGATCGCTACCGAGATGTCGACGGTCTCGAAGTGCCGCATCGTCTCATCGGTCCAGATCACGTTCGCCTCGGGCACCTCTCGATATGCGACGGCGACCGCGCGGATGATGAAGTCGTTGACCGAGATCCTCACGGGCGAGTGCTGGTTGAGCTGGCTTCGCAGCGCGAGGAGCTCGTCGATCGCCGCGCTGCGCTTGAGGTAGAAGTGCGGGATCTCCTGCTTGCTCTGGCGGAGCCTCTCCGCGACCGCCCGGCGCAGGCGGGTGTGCGGGACGCTGGTCCAGGCGCCCACCTCCGCGGCGGTTGCGGCATCCACCTCACCGGGTTCGGCGCCGGCCTCCCGCTCCTCCGGCTCGGCGGGTCGAGCATCGGCCGCCGGGGCGGCGGCGATCGCGGCCTCGACGTCACGTCGCACGATCCGCCCGTTCGGTCCGGTCCCGGTGAGGTCGTCGGCGGCGAGGCCGGCCTCGCGCAACCGCTTGCGGGCGATCGGGCTGATGAACCGACGACCCGTCGGTGCCTCCGGTGGCGCGGCCTCGGTGGCGGCGGAGGGGGTTTCGACGATTTGAGGGGCCGCGTCCTGGCCCGGGGCCGGCGACTCGGCCTCGGCCTCCGGCACCTCGCGTCGGGGTTGCTCTGGGGTGTCGGCGGGCGCCGTCGCACCGAGCTCGGCAAGGAGCGCGTCCACGTCTGCCCCGACCTCCTCGGGGGTCCCCAACAGTGCCATCGGCGAGCCCACGTCGACCTGGGCTCCCCCCGCCACGAGGAACGCCAACAAGGTGGCGCTGGTCTCGGCCTCCACCTCGACCACCGCCTTCTCGGTCTCGATGACGGCGAGCGGATCCCCGGCCTTGAAGTCCTGGCCGGGTTCGACCAGCAACTCGGAGATGACGACCTCGGTGGCGCCCGCAGCGACCTCGGGTATCAGCAGCAGCTCAGCCATGACGTGTTCCTCGCTCGGGTCTCGGGGCGGTCAGGAGGCGGCGATGGCGCGGAGGGCGGCCACCACCTCGTCGGTCTTGGCAATCGCGGCTCGCTCGAGCACCTTGCTGATGCTGGGCGAGGCCTCTGCGCCAGTGACCCGCTCAACAGGCGCGTCGAGCCAGTCGAAGAGGCGGCGCTGGATCTCGTCGGCCAACCACCCTCCGTAGGAGGTGCCCGTCGCCCCCTGCTCCACGATCAGGACCCGGTTGGTCTTCCTCACACTGGCCTCGATCGTCTCCCAGTCCAGCGAGGCGCGGTCCAGCCACCGCAGGTCGATCAGGTCCGCGGAGACCTCGGGCACCTGGTCCAGCGCCTCGAGGCTGTGACCGACCATGCTCAGGTACGAGATCACGGTCAGGTCGGACCCCTCGCGGCGTACCGCCGCCTTGCCTACCTGGATCAGGTAGTCCAGATCGTCGGCGGGGCCGACGCCCTTGGCGGTGTAGAGATCCACGTGCTCGAGCACCACCACCGGGTCCTCACAGGCCAGGGCAGTGTTCATCAGGCCCACGTAGTCGAACGGCGTCGAGGGGGCGACGACGCGCAGACCGGGCGCGGTCGCCAGCACCCCAGCCGGGTCCATGGAGTGCTGGGAGCCGTAACCGGTGCCGGCAGCGAGCTTCTGCCGCAAGACGAACGGGACCGCGCTGTCGCCTCCGAACATGTGCCGCGCTTTCGCGATCTGGTTGAAGAGCTGGTCGGCGGCGACCCACATGAAGTCGGCGTACATGAACTCGACCACCGGCTTGAACCGCCCGTCCAGCGCCATCCCCCCGCCGAGCCCGGCGAAGGCGTTCTCGCTGATCGGGGTGCCCAGGACCCGCTCGGGGAACAGCTCGAGGGGCCTCTTGGTGGCACCGTTCGTCCCGCCCTTCAGTCCGTCGACGTCCTCCCCCATCACCACGACCGATTCGTCAGTCTCCATCCGCCGCGCCATCACGTCGCTGACCACGTCGATGAACCGACGTTCCGCGAGCTCGCCGGAGAAGGTGTCGACCTCCTCGTAGCGCGACCCCTCGAGCTCGGAGAGGTCGCCGCGGATACCTACGTCGACGAAGGTCGTGTCGGGCCACAGGTCGGCGATGATGCGGCGCTCGTGCGGCTTGCCCTGCGGCACGGGCTCCAGCAGGGTGTCGCCGATTGCCCGCATCACCGAGTCCACCTCGGCCACCGAGGCCTCGATCTCGTCCTCGGTCACCAGCTCGCGAGCAACGACCTGTCTGCGCAGCTGGGCGATCGGGTCGCGCTCGCGCCACAGCTTCTCCTCTTCCTTGCCGCGGTAGCCGAAGGCGGAGCCGGGGAACGGGCCGTTCTGGTGGAAGAAGCGGTACAGGTCCGCCTCGACGACGGTGGGGCCGTTGCCGGCCCGCATGTGCGCGACCGCCTCGCTCATCGCCGCGTGGACCGCCAGCGCGTCCATGCCGTCCACGCGCCAGCTAGCGATGTTGAAGCCCAGCCCGCGGGCCGAGAGCCGGGGCTCGGCGGTGGACTTCGAGACGGGGGTGGAGACGGCGTACTGGTTGTTCTCGATGAAGAAGCAGACCGGGAGTCGCCACGCCGCCGCGAGGTTGAACGTCTCCAACACGGACCCGATGTTGATCGCGCCGTCACCGAAGTACGTCACCGAGACGGCATCGGTGCCCGCCTGCCGCTGGTTGAAGGCGAAGCCTGCCGCCTGGGGAACGCCACCGCCGACGATCGCATTGGTCCCCATCGCGCCGGCCTCGCGCCACTGCAGGTGCATCGAGCCACCGCGACCGCGGCAGAAACCGTCGGCCAGGCCGCAGATCTCGCTCAGGGTACGACGCAGCACCTCGTGCACCTCCGGCGTCAGCGCGGGCAGCGCGCCGGACTTGGGGACAACCACGTGACCGAACGCCTTGGCCAGAAACTGGTGGTGTCCACGGTGGGAGCCGTTGACGAAGTCGTCGGAGCGCAGCGGCAGCACCGATCCCACCGCACCGCCCTCCTGGCCGATGCTCGAGTGGGCGGGGCCGTGGATCAGCGCTTGCCCGGCGAGCTCGAGAACGTACTCCTCGAACGAGCGGATCCACTGGGCCTGTCCAAGCAGGTGGAGCAGCACGTCGGGATCGGCGGACGCCCAGTCCGCGTCATCGGTGGTCAGCTCCACCCACGGCGAGGCGGCCGCAAGGTCGTGGTGGCTCGGCATCAGGTCCTCCAAGAGTCCGGCACAATGTATCCAACAGTGGTGCGACTGGGGTCACCCAGGCGAGCAATTCTGTTACAGTATCCGGACTATGGATACATTGCAACGAGGAGATGAGATGCCGTGGACCCGCTTGCCCGGCGTTCGCGCGGTGGACCACATCGGGGTCACCGTCCCGGACCTGGCCGCGGCTCACGAGTTCTTCACCGGCGTGCTGGGGTGCGAGTACCTCTACCAGCTCGGGCCCTACCAGGACCCGTCCGGACACTGGATGAGCGAGCACCTCGGCGTCGAGGACGCCGCGGTGATGGAGCGTCTGCACTTCTACCGACTGGGCGGTCAGGCGGTCTTCGAGGTCTTCCAGTACCGCGCACCGGACCAGGTGCGCACACCTCCGCGCAACAGCGACGTCGGTGGGCACCACGTGGCCCTCTACGTCGAGGACCTCGATGCGGCCCTGAGGGCACTGCACGAGAACGGGCTCACCGTGCTCGGCGACCCGACCTTGAGCAAAGGGCCGAGCGCGGGGCAGCGCTGGGTCTACTTCCTCAGCCCGTGGGGCATGCAGTTCGAGCTAGTCTCCTATCCAGGAGGCAAGGCCTTCGACCACGATCCGTCCGCCTTTGAGTGACGTCCAGCGCCCGGAGGTCCCCTCCCATGCCCCCGAATCCTGCTTCGCAGGTCGCAAGTCAGCGGATCGCGGACGTCCTCGCTCGACGAATCCTGGCCGGCAAGCTGGCTCCCGGTGCCCGGATCAAGCAAGACGATCTCGCGGTCGAGCTGAACGCGAGCCGGATCCCCGTCCGGGAGGCGCTGCGGATCCTGGAGTCCCGCGGCCTGGTGACCCTGCGGGCCAACTCCGGCGCCTGGGTCGCGGAGATGACCCTGCGTGATCTCGGCCTGAGCTACCAGATCCGCGAGCAGATCGAGCCCCTGCTGCTGCGGGAGAGTCTGCCCGGGCTCACCGACAGTGACCTCGACCGGATGCGCCAGATCCAGGCCCAGATCGAGGACACCGAAGATGTCGAAGCGTTCCTGGTCCTCGACCGCGAGCTCCACTGGGCCGCCTACGCCGGTGCCCGGGCCCCGGATGTGTGCCTGATGGTCGAGCGGCTGTGGGACACCACCCAGCACTACCGTCGTGCCTTTGCCCGGATGGCCGGGACGGATCGGGCGTGGATCGTCAACGCTGAGCACAGGTTGCTGGTCGAGGCTGTCGCGGCGCGTGACCCCGAGACCGCCTCGACGGTGCTGGCCATGCACATCCGCCGCACCAGGCTCGAGCTGGGCAGGCAACCGGAGCTGATGTCCTGAGACTTCTGGCGCCCCCCTCATAGGTCCACGGCGAGGTACTGGGTCTCCAGGAACTCGTGGATGCCAGCGAACCCGCCCTCACGACCGAGGCCGGACTCCTTCATGCCGCCGAAGGGTGCGGCCGGGTCCGAGGCCACGCCGCGGTTGATCGCGACCATCCCGAACTCCAGGCGCCGTGCCACCTCGATCCCGCCGCCGTTGTCCTTGGCGAAGACGTAGGAGATCAGGCCGTACTCGGTGTCGTTGGCCATCCGGACTGCCTCGTCGGTGTCATCGAAGGTCACGATGGGCGCCACTGGCCCGAAGATCTCCGATCGGGTGAGGACCGAGCCGTGCTCGACGCCGCGCACGATCCGCGGAGCGATGAAGGCACCGGAGTCCGGAGCCTTGGAGACCGTCTCGGCGTGCGCGCCCTCGCTCTCGGCCGCGGCCACCAGCGCGAGGACCTTGTCCCGCTCCTCGAGGCTCACCATCGCTCCGAGATCGTTGGAGCGGTCGGCGCCGGGGCCGATGCGCAGCGAGGCCAACGCGACCTGGAGCTGGGCCGAGAACTCCTCGGCGAGCGACTCGTGGACGTAGATGCGGTTCGCGGCCGTGCAGGCGGACCCACCGTTGCGCATCTTGGCCACCACCGTTCCCCCGACGGCTCTGCCGATGTCAGTGCCCTCGAGGACCAGGACGGGGGCGTTCCCACCGAGCTCCATCGAGGACGGCAGCACCCGCTGCGCGGTCTGGGTGAGCAGCAGCTTGCCGACGTATGTCGAGCCGGTGAAGGAAAGCGTCGCGATGCGGGGGTCGGCGAGCACCGCCTCGGACACCGGCCCGGCCTGTGAGGTGGTGACCACGTTGACCACGCCCGCCGGAGCCCCCGCCCGCTGCATCACCTCCGCGACCCACAGGGCGGTCAAGGGTGTCTCGGCGGCGGGTTTCAGGACGGCCGTGCATCCTGCTGCCAGCGCCGGGGCCAGCTTCCGGGTCGCCATGGCCGCCGGGAAGTTCCACGGCGTGATCAGGTAGGCGACTCCCATCGGGCGGTGGTCGACCACGATGGTCTTGTCACCGCCCGGTGCGTACCGGAAGTCGCCCGCGACGCGGCAGGCCTCCTCGGAGAACCAGCGAAAGAACTCAGCGGCATACGTGGCCTCCCCCACGGCATCGGCCCACGCCTTGCCGTTCTCGGCGACGATCAGCCTGGCACAGTCCTCGATCTCGGCAGTCATGATCTCGAACGACGCGCGCAGGATCTCGGCCCGCTGGCGGGCGGAGGTCTGGGCCCAGGGCCCAAAGGCGTCATCGGCGGCACCGACGGCCTGCAGGGCGTCCGGCACGGCTGCGTCGGCGATCTCGGCAATGACCTGCCCCGTCGCCGGGTCGTGCACGTCGAGCCGGCTCGTCGTCGGGACCCACTCTCCGCCGATCAGCAGCTCCGATCGCGGGTGGGGCGTTGACATCTAATCCCCTTCCTGGGTGCGGGCGCATCGACGGGCCGCGAGGTGTGACGGCGTCACTGGATAACCATGCCTCCGTCGATCATGATCAGTTGACCTGTCATGTAGTCGCTGTCGGCGCTGGCCAGGAACGACGCCGTGCCCACCACGTCCTCCGGGTAGGAGTACCGCTTCAGCAGGATCATGTTCTCGGCCAGGCTGTCCATCGACTCGCCGGCCTTGTCGAACTTGCCGATGGCCACCAGGTCCTTGTCGAGCTGCTCCCAGAGCTCGGTGCGCACGACACCCGGTCCGTAGCCGTTGACGGTGATGTTGTGCTCGACCAGCGACTTGGCGCCGCCTTTGATCAGGGCCAGGACCGCGTGCTTGCTGGACGAGTAGACGACCACGTCGTCGAACACCTCGCGGGACAGGATCGACCCGACGTTGATGATCTTGTAGGGGTACTCCTGCTTGCCCTGCGCCTTCATCTGGCGCGCGGCGGCCTGCATGCAGTTCAGCGTCCCCCAGGCGTTGATGTCCATGATCCGTTGCCAGTTCTCCCGGGTGATGTCGAGGAAGAACAGCGGCTTGTTGATGCCGGCGTTGTTGACGAGCACGTTGATGCTGCCGAACTCCGCGACGGTGTGGGCCACAGCAGCGGCCGCGTCGTCCTCGCTGCTGACGTCGAGCTTGACGTGGGTGGCGACGCCGCCGTTGTCGCGGATCTTCTGGGCGGTCTCGGCCGCACCCTCGACGTTGACGTCACCGAGGCAGACCTTGGCCCCTTGCGCGGCGTAGTCGGCGGCCACAGCGGCGCCCATCCCCTGGGCGGCGCCGGTGATGAGGATGTTCTTGCCGGAGAGACGGGTGGTGTCCATGGGGACTTCCTTTCCTTACATATCTCAGATCAGCCCGGCCCAGGTGTGGAGCCACCTGGCCGGGTTCAGTACGGGTTGGCGACGAAGAGCTCCTGGGCCGGGAACCGGGTCAGGACCTCGGCGCCCTTGGCGGTCACGACGACCTCTTCCTCGATCCGGGCGGCGGACACGCCGTCGGTCGCCGGACAGTAGGTCTCCAGGGCGAAGGCCATGCCAGTCTTGATCTCGACCGGGTGGGTCAGGCTGTTGAGCCGGGAGATGATGGGGCGCTCGTGCAGCCCCAGCCCCAGGCCGTGGCCGAACTGGAGGCCGAAGGCTTCCATCTCGCCGGCGAACCCCAGGTCGGTCGCCTTCGGCCAGAGTGCGGCTACCTCGTCGGTGCCGACTCCGTCTCCGACCTTGTCGATCGCGGCGTCCATCCACTCCCGCGCCTTCGTGTAGGCGTCGTGCTGCGGCTGGGTCGACATCCCCACCGAGAAGGTCCGGTAGTAACAGGTCCGGTAGCCGTTGAAGGAGTGGATGATGTCGAAGAAGGCCTGGTCGCCAGGCCGGATCAGCCGGTCGGTGAAGTTGTGCGGATGCGGGTTGCACCGTTCCCCCGAGACCGCGTTGATCGCCTCGACCTGGTCCGAACCCATCTCGTAGAGACGCTTGCTGGCCAGCGCGACGATCTCGTTCTCGCGGATCCCCGGCTTGAGCACGTCGACGATGTCCTGGTAGACCCCGTCCACCATCGACGCGGCCTGGCTGAGCAGCATGATCTCGTCGGCGGACTTGATCGACCGGGCATCCAGCATGCACTGCTGGATGTCCACGACGTGCAGGCCCTGGGCCTGCATCTCGAAGAGGAAGGACGGTTCGACGATGTCGACGCCGATGGGAGCGCTGGCCACCCCGGCATCGGTGAGCAGGCCCTTGATGGTCGCGACTGCTTCCCGCATCAGGCCGACCCCGGGGCTGATCGCACCACGCAGCCCGAGCATGCCGGCCCGGCACCGCTCCTCTTCGAGCCACGGCGAGAAGAGGCGGTGGTGCTTGGCTGCCGAGCCGAAGTCCCACAGGTAGGGCTTTGCCTCCTCGGTGAGGAGCGCGTAGCGCGACATCTTGTCGCCCAGCGCCCCACCGATCCAGGTCTGGGTGGTGTACCGGATGTTGTAGAAGTCGAAGAGCAGGAAGGCTCCGCAACCGCTGCTCCGTAGCGCCTCGACGGCCCGTCCGAGCCGATACTCGCGCAGCCGGTGAAAGTCGACCCGGGCCTCGTAGTCGACTCCCATGTGTCCGTGGGCCGGGATCACCCTGGAGTCGAGGCCCAGCGCGGCCGAGGTGGGTGCCGGTGTGGTGGTCTGCGTCATCGTCGTCGTCGTCATCGTCGTCATGTCGCTTCTCCTGAGTTGGCTCTGATGCAGGTGGGGAGAACGGGCTCCCGGGGTTCTGACTCACGGCCCCTTCGCGCGGCACACGGAGGGGCGTGAGACGCCGGGGCCGGTCACCACTCGGGGGCGTAGGCAGGGTCGCCGGCATTCTTCTTGGTCACCTTCACCGACGGCATGAGTAGGTCCTCGGTGGCCGTGCCGCCGGTGATCACGTCATTGGCCAGGATCACCGCGTGCCGGCCGTCCCAGGAGGAGGACTGGAAGATGGTGCCGTCGAGGTCACCGGACTCCACAAGAGGATTGCCCAGCTTGGTGTTGCCGATCGAGGTGATCAAGAGCGGCTGGGGGTCGATGCCCTGAGCCTTGAGGGCATCGATGGCGCCGGCCACCATCGTGTCGTCAGCGGCGAAGATGCCGTCCACCTTGGCGGCGCCCACGGACGTGAGCATCTCCGAGGTCACGGTCTGCGCAGTGTCCTTGTTCCAGTCGCCCGGTTGTTCGGCCACGATCTTGACGTTCGGACAGTCCTTCTTGATGGTGTCCTTGAAACCCGAGCGACGATTGATGGCGGTGGAGTTCCCGGTGAGGCCGTTGACCACAAGGATGTTCGTGGGCTTGCCGGCGGCCAGCCCACACATCATCTCGGCCGAGGCAGCACCCTGGCCGTAGGTGTCGGGTCCGGAGAAGCCCCAGGTCAGGGGCTGGTCCTCCGGGTTCACGTTGGAGTTCGTGACCGTCACGGGAATGTTGGCTGCCTCCGCAGCGACCAGGCACGGTCTGACGGTGACATTGACTGCCGGCCACAAGATGATCAGATCCGGCTCGGCGGCCACGGCCACCTGACAGTTGATGGCCTGCCTGTTGGCGTCGTACTGCGAGTTGGTGATCGTCAACTCGATATCGTCCTCGGCCGCCTGCTTGTTCATCGCGGGCAGGTACGTCGTGCCGTAGGGCTGGTCGGTTCCTTGAGGGAGAAGGGCGAACACCCTGTGTGTTGAGCCGTCGGACGACCCTGTGTCGTTGGAGCAGCCCGCCCCGGCTATTCCGATCGCCACCACGATGGCCGCTCCTGCCACGCTGCGGGAGATGCGCATGATGTTCCTCCTCTTCGTTGGTGGATGCTCATTGGCGGACGCCCCACGCGGTCGGTGAAGTGATCTCAGCCATGGGTCTGGGGCCGGCGGCCTTGGAGCGAGGTGCGAAGGCTCCCAGCGACTGCCCGGAGGCTTGCCGGGTCGGTGATCACCGCGATGAAGAGCACCGCGCCAATGAAGATCGACTGGATCTCTGCCTGGATACCGTAAAGGGTCAGCCCGACAATGAGGATGCCTAGAGCGCCTGCCCCGATCAGCGTGCCCAGGACCGAGCCACGTCCACCGGTCAGGACGGTCCCACCGATGATCGCTGCGGCGAAACTCGTCAGCAGCGCCGTGGATCCGGCGGTGGGATCTGCCGCAGTGAGCTCGAGAGTGTTGATCACACCAGCCAGCGCAGCCACCGAACCCGAGATCATGAACCCGGTGAAGATCCGTCGTGAGACCGGGATGCCAGCGTCCCGGGCAGCCTGCCGGTTGCCACCGACTGCGTAGAACTCCCGGCCGGCCCGGACTCGCGTGAGGAACACATGGAGTGCGATGAACACCAGCAGGAACAGGATGATCCGGGGCGTGATGGGCCCGAGAAGCGGCCTTCCGAAGCTGATCCCAGCATCGGCGTTGGTCAGCGCTACGGGCATCTCGTCGGAGAGTACGAAGGCGAGTCCACGCAGGGCGAAGAGCATGCCCAGGGTCGCGATAAACGAGTTGATCCCGACCTTGACGACGAAGAAGGCGTTCACGACTCCGATCAGCAGCCCGGCGACGAGGGCCAGCGCGATACCGAAGAAGATGTTCGGGACCATGGCCATGATCACACCCGAGACAGCAAGGGTGCTCGCGACACTGAGGTCGAGCTCGCCCATCAGGATGACCGCGGTCAGGCCCAGAGCGATCAGGCCGAGTATGGCCACGAAACCGAGCGTCACCGAGTAGGCGGTGAAGACGGTGGGAGCGTAGATCAGGGCGCCGATCACAAGCAGCACCAACAGAAGGACGCCGCGCCACTCGGTCCTTCGGCCGAGGACCGCCCGGGTCCTCGCGGTGGCGCTGGTCGGGGCCTCCCCGAGGCTCATGGTCTGGGTCGTGACCATCACTTGGACGCCCTTCTGGCCAGGGCGTCGACGGAGACGGCGACGACGATCAGTATCCCGATCGCGATCTGCTGCCAGCCGAAGCCGATGTTGGAGAGGACTAGCACGTTGGTCAAGACGCTGATGAAGACGACACCGAGCAGTGTGCGGAGGACGCTGCCTCGCCCGCCGAAGACGCTCGTCCCTCCGATGATGATGGCCGCAAGGGCACGGAAGTCGAAGCCGTCGGACATGGTCGAAACTGCGGTATTCGAGAACGCGGCGAGGAGGAAGCCCGCGATCATGGCGGCGAGGGCGGTGATCACGAATGCCCCGAGCACCACGCGTGATGTGGGGACACCCGCGAGTCGGGTGGCCTCCTTGTTGGAGCCGACGGAGCGGACCGTGAACCCGAAGTTGGTCCGGGTCAGGACGAAGGAGAGAGCTAGCGCCATGATGATCAACACGATCATCGAGAGCGGGAGCGTGGCGATCTTGATCTGGCCCATGGCCTTGATCGGACCATCGGATGGGCCGAAGAAGATGCTGCCCCCCGAGAGCCAGCGCAGGACCCCCAAGCCGATGTAGGTCGTGGACAGGGTCACGATCACCGCGTTCGCGTTGAAGTACCCCACGGCCGTGCCGTTGACCACGCCATAGAGAAGTGCGACGAGTAGCGCGAGTCCCACAGCAACTGGGATGTTGTAGGCGTTGCTGACGCCGATGAAGATCACGGCCGAGGTCGCGACCTGAGCCACCACGGACAGGTCGAGGTAGTTGCCGCTGATGACCACGAAGGTCATCCCGACCGCGACGATGCCGATGGGTGCTGCTCGATAAAACACATCGGTGATGTTGACCGTCGAGGCAAAGCCGTCGACGAAGAGGGCCGCGACGACGATCAGCAAGGCGGTGAACAGGAAGATCCCTCGTTCGGCGATCCACTGCAGGATCGAGGCCTGGCGTTCGGCGGCTCCGGTGTCTGTCCGTTTTGCCTGCACCGGCGCTTCCTGGGTCGGGGCTGTGTCGGTCATGATGCGTCCACCAAACTTCCTCCAGCGGCAAGGGACATCACGGACTTCTCATCCGCGTCGTCGGCCGAGAGGGTGCCAGCGATCTGGCCGTCTCGGATGACGTGAATCACGTCGGACAGGTCCAGGAGCTCCGGTAGGTCGGAACTGACCACCATGACGGCGGCACCGTTGTCTGCCAGGTCATAGATCAGCCGATGGATCTCGGCCTTGGCTCCGACGTCCACGCCTCGAGTCGGTTCGTCGAGCACGATCATGTCGGGTTCTCGCCCGAGCCACTTGGCCAGCACCACCTTCTGCTGGTTGCCGCCGCTGTACTCACCGGCATCGCGAGTGATGTCGGGGGGCCGCAGACCCACGGAGTCGGCGAGTTTGGTCGCGAACTCGGCGATCATGGCTGGTTTCTGGACGCCGCCGGAGGAGAGTCGCGCCCGGTTCGGGAGCGCGATGTTGTCCGAGACCGACATGTTCACAGCCAGTCCGTCGGTGCGCCGCTCCTCCGGGACGTAGGCGACACCATTGCGGATGGCGGACTGGTAGGTGGTGATTCTCCTCGTCGTGCCGTCGGTCGTGATGGTCACTTCGCCAGCTGTCTTGAGATCGACTCCCAAAGCCGCGCGGACGAACTCGGTGCGACCCGCTCCGACCAGGCCACCCAGGCCCACGATCTCTCCGGCCCGAACGTCGAGATCGATTCCGTCGACGCCTGGCGCGCGGACGCCACGCGCCGAGAAGACCACCTCGCCGGGGTTGCTCTCGCGGTGGGTCTGGAGTTCCTCCTTCAGCTCCCGACCGACCATCTTGTCCACGAGGCCGTCCGGCGTGGTCTCGCCGATGTCCATCGTCTCGATGAGATTGCCGTCGCGCAGCACCGCCACCCGCGTGCAGATGGCGAAGATCTCAGGGATTCGGTGGGAGATGTAGACGATGGAGAGACCCTTGGCGGCCAGGCGCTGCAGCATGGCGAGCAGGTAGTCGGTCTCCGCCGGCGTCAGCGACGCGGTCGGCTCGTCGAGGATGAGCACCTTGGGGCTCCGCGCGACGGCCCTGGCGATCTCGACGAACTGACGAAGGGCTACCGAGAGCCGAACGACGGGCTCGTCCAGGTCGATCTGCACGCCGATCTCCTCGATCGCGCCCGCGGCGGTTCGCTTCAGGTCCCTCGACCGGGTGAACCCCTGACTGGTCGGGAAAGCGCCCAGCATGATGTTCTCGGCACCGGTCATCTCGGGGATCAGGCTGAGCTCCTGGTGCACAAGCGCAACGCCCGCGTCGAGGGCGGCTCTCGCGCCACCCTCAAGGGCTCGGCCTTCGACACGCACCTCGCCCTCGTCCGGGATCAAGACTCCGGCCAGCACGCGCATCAACGTGGACTTGCCTGCGCCGTTCTCACCGACGAGGCCGAAGATCTCGCCGCGGCGGACCGAGATGCTGACATCGTCGACGGCAACCGCCCCGCCGAAGCGCTTCACGATCGAGTCCGCCTCTACAACAATGTCAGCCGCTCCAGGTGTGGACCGAGCCATCACTCATGACCTCCTCGCGCCGTGACCACCGTCGATGGACTCACTGTCCAAAAGTGTGAGAGAACACTCACAGGCCTGACTGTAAACTGACATAGCACACTGTGACAACGGTCACACCACGTTTCCGAGAACCACCTTGGGCTGAGGGTTGGTGCAGGGGGCGCTCGTCGTTAGCCGCGCGCGAGCCGTTCATGCCGAGAACTCGTCCGCAAGAGGACGCGGTGGGACCGAGCGCGACCGGGCGAGGGAGCGACGCGTCGCGGAGGGGCAGCAGGCTCAGTGGTCGTGCAGGAGCGGCTTCGCCCAGCCGTCGGCGTGGGCGTGGGCGTGGGCCCCACTGGGGCCCTCACCAGACCGCTCGTTGTCCAAGATGAACCACACCGCGCGAACCTCGTCCGCGGTGGCGTTCCAGAACCGGTGCGGGACGTGGGAGTCGAAGGCGATCGAGTCGCCTTGCCAGAGCACCGTTTGATCGAAGCCGACCTGCACGGTCAGCGCGCCCCGAGTGATCAGCCCGTACTCGCGACTCGAGTGCCGGGCGAAGTCGTGGAGCTCGGGAGCCTCCTGGCCTGCGTGGTAGACCACCTCGATGAACTCCGCACCGACCTCGGGCCGGGGAGTGAGCCGTTCCCATCGGGTACCGCCGGGGAGGGGGATGGTGGGACGCGACCCGGCGCGCAGCACCACCAGCGAGACGTCCAGCTGCCCTCGCACGAGCTCGGCGGTCCGGGAGCGGCGGCGGGCGACGTCGCCACCGGCGGGCGCCGGCGCCTCCTCGAACAGGCCGTCCATCGTGATGCCCAGCACACTGACCGCGTTGTACAAGGCCCGAACACTGAACGATGCGAGTCCTCGTTCGACCTGGGACACGTGGCTGGCCGAGACGCCGATGCGGCGGGCAAGCTCACGCACGCTCATCCCAGCGGCCGTCCGGGCGTCACGGAGGCGCCCACCGATGCCTACCCACTCGGTCGAGGACTCGTCGGCGCTCATGCATGCCTTCCGTGATGCTCCCCTGGGGGAACGCTCTGGGGGCATTGTAGGCGTCACCCCGGTCGGCCTCGATCCTCGGATCAGCGGGCCGATGCCCGTATCTGTTCGTCCGCGGGGGTACGGCGGTATGTGGCCGTTCCGAGCGAGACCAGGAGGAGCGTGGCAGCCGCGGCCGCCAGCCCCATGACGACGATGAGCAGGAGGATGCACGCGAGCACGAGCGCGACCGGTGTCGCCACTCGGACAACAGCCATGGGTTCAACCCGACCCCGGTGCACCGCGTCCGCAACGAACGCCTCGACCAAAGCGGTCTTGCCGATGCCCGCCTCCCCGCGGATGAGCACCACTCGACCTCCGCGCTCGGGCAGACCACCGAGGAGCGCATGCAGGTGGGCCGGCTCGGCCTTCCGCCCCGCCACAGCACTGGAACTCACCAGACAACCGTTCGTACGGGCTCGCGATGCGCAAGGGCCTCTTCGATCGGTCCAGCAGCTCTCCGGGCAACGGGATCCGTCGGCCTGGTCGGGCCCAAGACTCCCCCCGGCCCGGAATCCGCCGTCGGCACGTTTCGCTTGCCCATCGGCTTCCGGCACGCAGGAGACCAAGGCTTGGGACCGGCGTGCGGTCGGTCTCACGGCATGCACTGGCGCCGACATCGTCAGCGGCAAGGTCACGGCCATTGCCGGTGAGCAGGTGTTCGCCGACATCGCCGCCCGACGGGCCGAACGCAACGCATGACCCTCGCCTTCGGCTTCCACCCGGAAGCCCAGGCCGAGTTCGCTGCTGACGTCGACTGGTACGACGCCCGCCAGCCTGGCGTGGGCGGCCGCTTCGCGGAAGCCGTCCGCGCAGCCATCGACGCTGCCGTCGAGGCCCCCGCAGCCTGGGCGACGTGGCCCGGCTGGGAACGTGAGCCGGTGGTGCGTTCGAAGGGCGTGACCGGCTTCCCTTACAGGGTCGTCTACTTCGTCGAGCACGACGTGGTGAACCGAAAGCCCGCGTGATCGCTCCGCTTCAACGTGTGAGTCAGCGGGATATCCGGTGTCGCCTTCGGCGCAGCAGGCGATAGCCGACGCCGGCGGCGAGAACCGTGGTTCCCGCGCCCACGGCCGAGGCCGGCAGGGTCGCCATGAGCACAGCGCAGCCGCCCGCTCCGAGGACGTGGAGCACGCGGGGGAACCGCCGGTGTGAGGCGTCTTGAGTGAGCGCGGCGGCATTGGCGATCAGGTAGTAGAGGAGCACCCCGAACGACGAGAAGCCGATGGCGCCGCGCAGGTCGACGAGCAGCACCAGCAGGCACACCACCGAGGCCAGCGCCACCTCGGCATGGTGGGGGACCCGGTGGCGCGGATGGATGGCGCCGAGCCACGCGGGAAGGTCGCCCTCGCGGGCCATCGCCAGCGCGGTGCGGCCGACGCCGGCGATGAGCGCGAGCAGTGCACCCAGAGCCGCCGCGGCGGCACCTATCCTCACCACCGGCGTCGCCCACGCCCAGGCTCCGGTGGTCACGGCAGCGAGCGGATCCGACACGGCGGCCACGCCGTCGGGGCCCAGCACGACCAGCAGGGTGACTGCGACCACGGCGTACACCGCCACGGTGATCGCCAAGGCGACCTGGACGGCGCGGGGGATGGTGCGCCGGGGATCGCGGACCTCCTCACCCAGCGTGGCGATGCGCGCATAGCCGGCGAAGGCGAAGAAGAGCAGGCCGGCCGACTCGAGCACCCCGCCCCAGCCGCCCTCGGCGAGCAGCGAGCCAGCGGTGATCCGACCCGGGTCCGGGTCGCCCCCGACCAGCCCGGCGAGGACCACGATGCCGAGGGCGATCAGCACCACGGTGACCACGATCCGGGTCAACCGGGCGGTGCGCGTCACGCCGCGGTAGTTGACCGCGGCGAGCGACACCACGGCGACGGCTGCGGCCGGGCGCTGCCAGGGACCGGGCACCGCGTACGCCGCGAACGTGAGCGCCATCGCCGCGCAGCTGGCGGTCTTGCCGACAACGAACCCCCACCCGGCGAGGTACCCCCACCAGGCGCCGAGTCGCTCACGGCCATAGACGTAGGTGCCCCCCGAGGTCGGATACTGCGCGGCCAGCTGCGCGGAGGCGGTGGCGTTGCAGTAGGCGACACCGCCGGCAAGGGCGAGGCCGACGAGCAGCCCGGCCCCCGCTGCCTGGGCGGCGGGGGAGAAAGCGGCGAACACACCGGCCCCCAGCATCGACCCGAGGCCGATCAGGACGGCATCGCCCATCGAGAGCCGGCGGGCGAGCTCGGCCGATCGGTCCTGCCCGGGGGGCGGCGAGGGCACGGGCACGATGGTGACATCTTCCGGCGACGACGGGCCTACGCCACGAGGTGGTGTGGGAGAGGGACGTCGCGGCCGAGAACCACGACTACATGTTCGTGCGTGTCTTCACCGCCGACTCCGACGCTCACACAGCTCTCCTCGCGCCGGTCTGGCTGGAGTAGCCTGAGATTCCGGGTCGATGGCGTGGGGCACGCCTCGGACCGAGGCGCCGGGGATGCCCGGGCCTGGTGCGGGCCAGACGACAAGGGAGCCAGCCGTGGGAATCGGGATCTTCCTCATCATCGTCGGGGCGATCCTCGCCTTCGCCGTCCGCGCCGACACCGACGTGGTGGACGTCCAGGTGATGGGCCTGATCCTGATCGCCGGGGGGATCGCCACCATCTACTACGCCCGGACCCGCGCCGCGGCCGAGCGTCGGGTGACCACGATCGACGATCGTCGTGACCCGGGCCGGGTCGTGCGCACCGTCCACGAGCAACTGGCCGAGCAGGAGCCCCGGGACGACCTGCGGCGCCCGCAGCCCTGAGGCGGCCTCCCCTGGCCGAGCATCGGGACGGGCGATTCCGCAAGCAGGACCCGACCGCCCCCGAGGGCTACTTCGCCTGGGAGGCCGCCGGACTGCGCTGGCTCGCCGACGCCACCGAGGCCGGCGGCGCACGCGTGGTGGAGGTGCTCGAGGTCGCCCCCGCTCACCTCGACCTCGAGCGGCTGCGGCCGGTCCGGCCCACGGCGCACGCCGCGCACGACTTCGGCGTGCGGCTGGCCCGGACCCACGACGCGGGTGCGCCTGCCTACGGATCCGGCCCCCCGGGATGGTCCCGCGAGGGGTTCTTCGGGCCGCTGAGCCAGCCACTGCCCCTCAGGCTCGGCGCGTGGACGACCTGGGGCACCTTCTACGCCGAGGCGCGGGTGGCGCCGCTGGTCCGGGCGGCCCGCGATGCCGGGGTGTACGCCGAGAGCGAGGCCCGGGTCTTCGACCGCTGCTGTGAACGCCTGGCCGACGGCAGGCTCGACACCGACGACCGGCCCGCCCGTCTGCACGGCGACCTGTGGTCCGGCAACCTGCTGTGGACCGCGGAGGGGGTCACGCTCATCGACCCGGCCGCGCACGGCGGGCATCGCGAGACGGACCTGGCCCAGCTGGCGTTGTTCGGCACCCCGCACCTCGACGCGGTCGTGGCCGGCTATCAGGAGGTCCACCCACTGGACGACGGATGGCGGGCCCGGGTCGGCGCCCACCAGGTGCACATCCTGCTCGTGCACGCGGTGCTCTTCGGCGGCGGCTACGGGGCCCAGGCGGTCGCCTCGGCCCGCGCCTGCTGACCCGCGCGGGGCGGTGTTACTGTCGGCCACTCCCAGCCGGTCACTGGCATCACCAGGCTCTGTCGAGGACGCGCATGAAGATCTCCACCACGCTGATGTACGACGGCAACCCCCGCGCGGCCGCGGACTCGGTCGTCGCCTTGGAGAGGGCCGGGCTCGACACCGTGTGGGTGCCCGAGGTCTACGGCTTCGACTCCCCGACCCTGATGGGATACCTGGCCGCGAAGACCCAGACCGTCGAGATCGGCTCGGCGATCCTCAACGTCTACTCCCGCACGCCGGCCCTGCTGGCGCAGACCGCCGCCGGGCTGGACAACGTCTCCGCGGGTCGCGCGGCGATCGGTCTGGGCGCCTCGGGTCCGCAGGTCATCGAGGGGTGGCACGGCGTCCCGTACGACAAGCCGCTGGGCCGCACCCGCGAGGTCGTGGACATCATCCGCCGCGCCCTACGCCGTGAGGTACTGACCAACGACGGCATCATCAAGCTCCCGCTGCCCCAGGGTCAGGGCACCGGGCTGGGCAAGCCGCTGAAGATGCTCACCAAGCCCGAGCGCGACAGCGTCCCGATCTGGGTCGCCGCCCTGGGCAAGAAGAACGTCCAGGGCACCGCGGAGTACGCCGACGGGTGGCTGCCCTTCCTCTACGCCCCCGAGCTCGCCGACACGGTGTGGGGAGAGGCGGTCGCCGCCGGCACCGCCAAGCGGCCCGGCCACCTGGCCCCCCTGCAGATCTCGGCCGGCGGCATGGTCGCGATCGGCGACGACGCCAAGGGAATGCTCGACCTGGCCCGCCCGATGGTCGCCCTCTACGTGGGCGGGATGGGCGCGCGTGGCAAGAACTTCTACAACGACCTGGTCCGCGAGTACGGCTACGAGGAGGAGGCCGCCCTCATCCAGGACCTCTACCTCGACGGCAAGAAGGACGAGGCGGCCGCCGCGGTGCCGCTGGAGCTCCTGGAGATGATGAACCTGGTGGGGCCGGAGTCCTACGTCAAGGAGCGGATCGCGGCTTTCGCGGAGTCCGGGGTCACTCACCTCAACGTGGTCCCGGTGCCGACCAGCCCCGACCAGCGGCCGGCCGACGTGGTCGCCACCCTCCGGGAGTGGATGTCCTGATGGGCTCGCCGCCCCGGCCGCTGCTGTCGGAGGAGCACGAGGCCTTCCGGCGCACCGCGCGCACCTTCCTCGAGCGCGAGGCCGTCCCCCATCACAAGGAGTGGGAATCGGCGGGGATGGTCAGCCCGGAGGTATGGCGGCAGGCGGGGGAGCAGGGGTTGCTCTGCTTCGACGTCGAGGAGCAGTACGGCGGCGCGGGGGTTCACGACTTCCGCTATCACCAGGTGCTCGCCGAAGAGCTGTGCCGGGCGGGCACCAGCGGCCTCGGCTTCGCCCTGCACACCGACATCGTCGTTCCGTACCTCTCCGCGCTGGGCACCGAGGAGCAGAAGCGACGCTGGCTGCCCGGCTGCGTGAGCGGGGAGACGATCACCGCGATCGCGATGACCGAGCCCGGCGCGGGCAGCGACCTCCAAGGCATTCGCACGACCGCGCTCGACAAGGGCGACCACTACGTGCTGAGCGGAGCCAAGACCTTCATCAGCAACGGCATCCTGTCCGACCTGGTGATCGTCGTGGCCAAGACCGACCCGGAGGCGGGCTACCAGGGGATCAGCCTGCTGGTGGTGGAGCGCGGGATGCCGGGCTTCGAGCGTGGCCGGAACCTCGACAAGGTCGGCCTCAAGGCCCAGGACACCGCTGAGCTGTTCTTCGACGACGTGCCGGTGCCCAAGGAGAACCTGCTCGGCGAGGAGGGGCGCGGTTTCGTCTACCTGATGGAGAACCTGCCTCAGGAGCGGCTGTCGATCGCGATGGTGGCCGCCGCGGCCTGCGAGTTCGCCGTGGAGGTGTCGCTTGCCTACGCCAAGGAGCGCACCGCGTTCGGCAAGCCGATCGGGTCCTTCCAGCACAACCGGTTCCTGCTCGCCGAGATGGCCACCGAGGCGCGCGTGTGCCGGGTCTTCGTCGACGAGTGCGTGCGGCTGCACACCGAGGGGCAGCTCGACGCGGTCGGCGCGGCGATGGCCAAGTGGTGGTGCACCGAGCTGCAGAAGAAGCTCGTCGACCAGGGCGTTCAGCTGCACGGGGGATACGGCTACATGCTGGAGTACCCGATTGCCCAGGCCTTCGTGGACAGCCGGATCCAGACCATCTACGGCGGCACGACCGAGATCCAGAAGGAGATCATCGGCCGCTCCCTGGGCATCTGAGCCGCCCCGCCGGCACGCCCGGTGACGATCGCGTCCGGTCGGTGGCGGGACCTTTCTCTTCCCACCGGGGACCAACTGCCTGACTTGTCCTAAGCGCACCGTTTTGGGGCGATTTCCTGCTGCAGATTGGCGAGGATCGGAGACACACCGGACGGGGGACGAGCGGAGGAGCATGCTGACGCTGAGCGAGTATCACACGAAGCGACGAGGCATCCAGGCCAGCGCACGCCCGGCGGGACCCGCCGAGTTGGCGCCGCTGGCGGCTGAGCTGGAGCGGGCCCTGGACGCCACCGTCGTGCTGGAGGACGTGGAGGTCGCCGCGACCGACGACGTCGACCGGTTGGTCATCGCGATGTGCCGGTTCGACGACGACCTGGGCGAGCAGCACGTCGCCGGGCTGGTGGAGGAGTTGTGGCAGGATCGCCTGCGGTTCGGCTTCTGGGAGGCGCACGCCACGCTCGTCGACGACGGGCACGTGGAGTTCCAAGGGGCCACCCGTGCCGGTCGGCACGGTCACTGCGCCACGATCCACATCGTCGCCCGGAGCCGGAGGTCGACATCAGCAGTCACAGCGAGCAGCAGCGCATCGGTGAGCTCGACGCTGCCCTCGCGCTGACCGAGGGCCCCGGCGGGTCGTGGCGTGCCGAGATCTCCGACGGCTGGCTGATCGGGCCGGCGATCAACGGCGGGCTCCAACTGGCCCTCCTCGGAAAGGCGCTGGGTCGCCGGATCGGCGACGCGGCGCATCCGGATCCGTTCGTGATGAGCGCCTACTACCTGGCGGCCTGCGGGCCCGGCGCGGTGACGATCGAGACCCAGGTGGTCCGCGCCGGACGCAGCATGGCGACCGGCCAGGCCAGCCTGGTGCAGACCGACCCGGCGGGGCGTCGGCTGGAGCGGGTCCGCGTGCTGGCGACGTACGGCGACCTGGGTGGGCTGCCCGAGGACGTGCGGACCACGGCTCGGCCGCCCTCGCTCCCGCCCCCCGAGGCCTGCGTGTCGATGGAACAGGCCCCCGCCGACATCCCCTTCGTGCATCGGTTCGACATGCGGCTGGACCCGGAGACCATGGGCTGGGCGGTCGGTGCGCCGACCGGCCGCGGGCTCATCCAGGGCTGGCTGCGGATGGCAGACGGGCGCGAGCCGGACCCGCTGATGCTCCTGCTCGCCCTCGACGCCCTGCCGCCGGTGACCTTCGACCTCGGGTTCGCCGGATGGGCACCGACGCTGGAGCTCACCGCCCACGTCCGGGCACGGCCGGCGCCGGGGTGGCTGCGGCTGAGGATGACCAGCCACAACTTCGCCGGCGGATTGCTGGAGGAGGACGCCGAGGTCTGGGACTCCGCGGGCCGACTGGTCGCCCAGTCGCGCCAGCTGGCACGCGCGCCGCTGCCGCGCTGAGGATCATCGCCTCCTCACGCGAAGCGCGAGCGGTCCAGCGCCAGCACGGTTCGGCGGTCGGGATACTCGGTCTGGGTCCACAGCCGGTCCTCTCCGGGCCACCCGGGCCAGTGGCACAGGTCCTCAGGGCCAGCGGGCAGCACCCAGCGGTGCCGGGTGAGACCGTCGACCGGGCCGACCCAGAGACTGCCGCGGCCGTGCCGGCCGGCACTGGTCACCACGTGCAGCCGGCCGCCGACGTCGACTGCTCCCTGCATCCGGGCCAGCCCGACCTCGTGCAGCGACAGCGGGACGGCCGTGTCGGCCACGGTGGTCACGGGCAGCCCCGCGCCGTCGAGGCGGTAGCGAACCAGGCGGGTGGCCGCACCCTGTGTGCCGTACTCCCCGGCGAGCAGCTCCGGTCCCGCAGGATCGCGGGCCAGCGAGAGGAAGGAGTGGCGAAACGGCCGCACGCCCTCAAGGGCTCGGCCGGCGAAGGCCACCCGCTCGGGAAGCAGGTAGCGGTGACCGAAGGCCGCGATCCCCGCTCCGGGGGCGGGCCCCAGCCGGTCGGACGCCGGCGATGCGGCGGCGACCACGTCGTCGAGGTGGAAGGTGTGCATCCCGCGCATGGTTGCGGCCACGTGCAGATGGCCGCCGCGCCACACCAGGCCCCCGGCATGGGCGTGGACCGGCCTCAGCACTACGCCGGGCGGGTCCGCCGTCGCCCGGGCCCGGACCAGCAGGATGTGCTCATAGCGCACGTGGTCGGGATCGCTGAGATCGACGACGCTGATCCGCGCACCCCGGGAGTCGGTGTCGCCGACCCGCCGCGAGTACGCCGAGGTCAGCAGCACCCGCCGCCCGGCGTACAGCCCCTCGGGGGCGATCTGCGAACCCGCGTCGGCCGAGGAGGTGATGCCCTGCGGCCACCAGCGCGGGCTCGCCGAGTCCTCCGGGTCCCACCGGAAGGCGTCGGCGGCCCCCCACACTCGCACCGGACGAGCCGTCCGGCCCGGGTCGGCCAGCACGCCCCTGAGCCCGACCCGGCCTCCGGTCGCGGAGGCCAGCGCTGCGATGTCGGGCGTCCGGTCGGGGCCACGGACCAGGGCCAGGGGCGGCGGGGTCGGCTCCACGCTGCCCGAGTCTGGCAGGCGGGACTCTCGCACCGGGGCATGCCGGGGGTCGCTCACTAGGCTGGGCGTCATGTCGCATGAGACGTCCCCGGAGCGGCGGCTGCTGCTCGTCCACGCCCATCCCGACGACGAGACCATCAACAACGGCGCCACGATGGCGAAGTACGTCGCCGAGGGGCGTGCGGTGACGCTGGTGACCTGCACGCTGGGCGAGGAGGGCGAGGTCCTCGAGCCCGGGCTGGAGCACCTGGCCTCCGACCGTGACGACGCGCTGGGCCACCACCGGATCAACGAGCTGGCGGCGGCGATGCGTGCGCTCGGGGTGACCGACCACCGGTTCCTGGGCGGGGCGGGACGCTACCGGGACTCGGGCATGGAGTGGGACCCGACCGGTCACGCACGGCCGATGTCGACCGTGCGCGAGGACACCTTCTGGAAGGCTGACCTGGCCGAGACCGCCACCCTGCTGGCCGAGATCGTCCGCGAGGCGCGTCCCCAGGTGCTGGTCACCTACGACGAGTTCGGCAACTACGGGCACCCCGACCACATCCAGGCCCACCGGGTGGCGATGTACGGCGCCCAGCTGGCCGCCGTCCCCTCGTACCGGCCCGATCTCGGCCCTGCCTGGGACGTGCCCAAGATCTACTGGGTCACGGTTTCGCTCAGCGCGATCCGCGAGGAGGTGCAGATGCTCGCCGAGCGCGGCATCGAGAACCCGTTCGAGGGCTGGGACCTCGAGGCGCCGCCGCGCTTCTTCGTCGACGACGAGGCCATCGCCTGTGTCGTGGACGGCCGGGAGTACGCCGACGCGAAGGTCGAGGCGATGCGCGCGCACCGAACCCAGATCGCCGTGGACGGGCCGTTCTTCGCGCTGTCCAACAACATCGGCAACCACGTCTGGGGCCGGGAGCACTACCGGATCGCCAAGGGGGCCCGCGGACCGGTGGACGAGCGGGGCTGGGAGACCGACCTGTTCGCCGGGCTTTGAGGGCGAGGGAGTGGGCGCAGGTCCGTAGGCTCTGTCCGTGAGCGACCGACCCGACCGCTTGAGCCTCGATGACCTCGCCGACGAGCCGCCCTCGGGTCACGACGAGAACGAGGGAGCCACGCCGCGCCGCGACCGCCGGCTGCTGATGTGGCTGGTCCTCATCGTGGCGCTGGTGATCGGCGGCCTCTACCTGGCCGGCTACGCCTTCGCCGGTGACCGGCTGCCCCGCGACACCGGCGTCGCGGGGGTCGACGTCGGCGGGATGCGTCCCGCGGCGGCGCAGCGGGCGGTGGCCGCCGAGCTCGACGCCCCGATGGGACAGCCGATCACCCTGGTCGTCGGCCGCGAGCGCTTCGAGGTCGACCCCGAGGAGGTCGGGCTCGACGTCGACATCCCTGCCTCCGTCGGCCAGGTCCCGGTTGGCCGCAGCTGGAACCCCGCCGACATGTGGGAGACCGTCGTCGGCGGGGAGGAGTACGACGCCGTTGTCGTGGCCGTCGACGGCCTGCTCGAGGAGCGGCTCGCCGAGGTCGCCGCGGAGGTCGGCGAGGAGCCGCGGGAGGGTCAGGTCAGGCTCACCCGGAACGGGGCCCGGCCCACCTATCCGCGGGCCGGGACGAGGCTCGATGTCGACGCCGCCGCCGAGGACGTGCTGGCGGCGTACCCGCTCACCGAGGAGGTTCGGCTCGAGCTGAGTCCCCGGGAACCGAAGGTGTCGCGCGCCGAGGTCAACCGGGCGATGCGGGAGTTCGCCAACCCGGCGATGTCCGCGCCGGTCACGTTCGTCCTCGCCGGCAAGGACATCGTGCTCCGGCCGACCCGCTACGCGCCGGCCTTGTCCATGAAGGCCACGAAGGGCACGCTGCGCCCGCGCGTCGACCGGCGGCGGTTGCTGGCGACCGTCCACCCGGCCGTGCGCCGGCTCTCCCAGTCGCCGCGCGAGGCGACCGTGCGGATCGAGAACGGCCGACCGCGCCTGGTGCCCGGCCGGCCCGGGGTCATCGTGGACGCCTCGACGCTCCAGAAGAGATTCCTTCGCCTGGCCGCGGCCGAGGAAGGGAAGCGGCGGGGCCGGCTGCCTGTCGACCGGCGTGCTCCGGACGTGACCACGGCCGAGGCGCGGGCCTGGGGCATCACGGAGAAGGTCTCTGAGTTCACGACGTACTACCCGCATGCCGAGTACCGCAACGTCAACATCGGCCGAGCGGCCCAGATCGTGGACGGGACCATCCTCGAGCCCGGCGAGACGTTCAGCCTCAACGGCACGGTCGGTGAGCGGACCGCAGCGAACGGCTTCACGAAGGGCTTCATCATCAGCAACGGGGTCTTCAAGGAGGACTACGGCGGCGGCGTCAGCCAGATCGCGACCACCCTGTTCAACGCCGCCTTCTTCGCGGGGCTCGAGGACGTCGAGCACAAGCCGCACTCCTTCTACATCGACCGCTATCCGGTGGGCCGCGAGGCGACGGTCGCCTGGCCGTCGGTCGACCTGCGCTTCCGCAACGACACCGACCACGGGGTGCTCATCGACACCCAGCTCGCCCCGAGCAGCTGGTCGAGCAGGGGGGCGATCACGGTGCGGATGTGGTCGACGAAGGTGTGGGACATCGAGTCGCGCACCGGCGACCGCTACGCCACCACCCCGCCGGACACGCGGAGGCTCACTGGCGAGGACTGCGTGCCCCACACCGGATACGCCGGGTTCCAGATCGACGTCACCCGGGTCTTCCGGCGTCCCGGCGCCGCGAAGGTCCACCACACCGAGAACTTCCACACCGTCTACACGCCCTCCGACACCGTGATCTGTGGCTAGACCCGCGGGCCGGGAGCGCCGCCACCGCTCGTAGGCTGGATGTGTGGAGGGTCCGGTGCGCATCCAGGCGGCGCCGGGCCAGACGAGCGGTCAGGGCGGCTCCGTCCTGGGCGCGATCATGCTCACGCTGGCGCTCGGTGTCGCCGCCGTGTCGCTGCTCGGCCCGCTCGGCGCGGGGCTGATCGACTACCACGTGGTCGCGGAGGTCGAGAACCAGGTCGTGGGCGGTGACGCGGCTGCGCTGCTGCTCGTGGCGCCGGCAGCCGCCCTGGCCGGGGTCCTGGCCCTGCGGGGGCACCGGGGCGGCAGCGTGCTGGCGCTGGCCCCGGCCGCCTTCTCGGTCTACCTCTACACGCAGTTGGCACTGGGCGGTGACTTCGCCGCACGGCCGGGCAACAGCGAGCGCTTCTTCCCGCTCTTCCTGCTCGTCTTCCTCCTCGGGTTAGCCGGTCTGGTGCTGGCCGTGCTGCGGGTGGATGCGGAGCGCCTCCCGCCGCTCTCGCGGCCAGCGCGCCGATCGGTCATCGCCGTCCTCCTCGCGGTGGCCTTCTTCCTCGTCGTAGGCCTGCACCTGCGAGGCCTGGTCGACGTCCTGGACGGCCCGCCGTACGGTATCGACTACACGCAGAGCCCGGCGGTCTTCTGGATCGTGAAGTGGATGGACCTCGGTTTGGTGGTGCCGCTGACGCTGGTGAGCGCCCTGGGCCTGTGGAGGGGCGCCCCCTGGGCGCTGGTCCTCGCCTACGCCGTCGTCGGCTGGGGAGCGTTGCTGGGCAGCGCGGTGGCCGCCATGGGCGTGGTGATGGTCCTCAACGACGATCCGGCGGCCATGCCCGCCGCCACGATCGTCTTCGTCGGCTTCGCCCTGGCCTTCCTCGCGCTGGCCGCCTGGCTGCTGGCCCCCGTGCTGCGCCGCGCCTGAGCAGGCCTCACTGGGTGGGTCGCGGTCTTGCGGGCGGGACCGGCTTGCCCGCGACGACGTCTGCGCGCCGGATCTCCACCGCCGTCCCGTCCTTGCCGCGCACGCGCAGGGACTCGCTGCCCCAGGACTCGAGCACTCCCAGGACGTCGGTGAGCGCGGGGCCGCCGGAGGGTCCCGAGCCGGGCAGCCGGCGGCGGACCACGACTCGCATGCCCACGCACCACGGGCCGAGCCCGGGGTTCGCGCGTCCGACCCTGTTCATGTCCCCATCGTCCCTCCTGGCTCCGCCCGTGGTCGGCGCGAGCACGGCGGTCGTCCCCGGCACGCCGGGATACTAGGCTGTGCTGTGCCGTGGAGGTGCGTCACGAGCGCTCCCACACCCGAGGCCGATGAGCCGCTGCTGCCGAGGAGGACCCAGGTGACCTACGTCATCGCCCAGCCCTGCGTGGACGTCAAGGACCGCGCCTGCGTGGACGAGTGCCCGGTGGACTGCATCTACGAGGGTGACCGGATGCTCTACATCCACCCCGACGAGTGCGTGGACTGCGGGGCGTGCGAGCCGGTCTGCCCGGTGGAGGCGATCTTCTACGAGGACGACACCCCCGAGCAGTGGAAGGAGTACTACACCGCGAACGTGGAGTTCTTCAACGACCTGGGCTCTCCCGGTGGCGCTGCCAAGATGGGCGTGATCCCGAAGGACCACCCGATCGTCGCCGCGCTGCCGCCGCAGGCCGAGTGAGCCCGCACTCCTACTCTCCCGTCGTGCCGCCTCCCGGGTCGCCCCGGTGGGCGGCACGATCGGTCTCCGGACGGCTTCCGGACTTCCCCTGGGACCGGCTGGTGCCGATGGCCGAGCGGGCCCGAGCCCATCCGGGTGGGCTGGTCGACCTGTCGGTGGGAACCCCGGTGGACCCCACCCCGGCGGTCGCGCAGGAGGCTCTGCGGGCTGCCGCGGATGCGCCGGGCTATCCGCTGACCGCCGGAACGCCCACCCTGCGGCGCGCCGCCGCGGGCTGGCTGCACCGCCGCCTGGGGGTGCCCGACGTGGACCCGGCGGCCGTGCTCCCGACGATCGGGTCCAAGGAGCTGATCGCCTCCCTCGCCGGTCACCTGGGGCTCGGGCCCGGCGACGTGGTCGTCTACCCCGAGCTGGCCTACCCGACGTACGAGGTCGGCGCGGCGCTGTGCGGCGCCACCGCGGTGGCCTCGGATGCGCTGACCTCGCTGGGCCCGCGCCGGGTCTCGCTGGTGTGGGTGAACTCGCCGTCGAACCCCACCGGGCGCGTGCTGCCGACCGAGCACCTGCGCAAGATGGTTGCCTGGTGCCGGGAGCGGGGGGCGCTGCTGGTCTCCGACGAGTGCTACGCCGAGTGTGCCTGGGACGCCCGCCCGGTCTCGGTGCTGCACCCCGACGTCAGCGACGGCGACCACACCGGCCTGCTGGCGGTGCACTCGCTGTCGAAGCGGTCCAACCTCGCCGGCTATCGCTGCGCGTTCGTCGCCGGGGATCTGGGCGTGGTGGCCGAGCTGCTGGCGGTCCGCAAGAACCTCGGGCTGATGGTGCCCGGCCCCCAACAGGCCGCGATGGCAGCCGCGCTCGACGACGACGACCACGTCGCCAACCAGCGCCGGACCTACGCCGCGCGTCGCGATCGGCTCGGCGCTGCGCTCACCGGGGCAGGATTCCGCATCGACCACTCCGAAGCGTCGCTCTACCTCTGGGCGACCCGCGACGAGCCCTGCTGGGACACCGTCGGGTGGCTGGCCGACCGGGGTGTGCTGGTCGCGCCGGGAGACTTCTACGGGCCGGCAGGTGTCCGGCACGTGCGAGTGGCGTTTACCGCCACCGACGAGCGCGTCGACGCCGCAGTGTCCCGGCTGACCGACGAGCCGGCTGACCGACGAGCCGGCTGAAGCGGGGCCGGCTGAGGCGGGGCCGGCTGAAGCGGGGCCGGCTGAGGCGGGGCCGGGAGCGGGCGCGGTTGGTCGTCGCCTCGCTGGTGAGGGTGGCGCGGCCCGGAACTTGCCGACGTCGGGCTCACTCGAGGACGTCGACGTGCACGTGGTCTCGGTGCTCGAGGACGGCCCGGGTCGCCGGGTCTGCGTCGGCGGCCGACCGGGGTCGGTAGTCCCGCCAGCCGGCCTCCGAGCGCAGGCCGCTGCTCCAGATGCGGCCGTCGAAGATGACGTGCTGCACGTCGAGGCGGGCGGCATGCGCGACGAGGTACGACGCCATCGCCCAACCGAGGCGTCGGTTGTCCTCGGTCACCGGGCGCACGAAGACGTCCACGGCCCGGCCGTCATAGTGCGTCGAGCCCGGCATGTGGCCGCTGGTGACCCCGCCTGGGGCGAAGCCGCCGAGGGCGAGGTCCCCGAAGGCGCTCTCGAGGGCCTGGCGGACCTTCTCGGCCCGGGGGGTGAGACCAGTGGCTCCCATGCTCTGCTGACCCACGTCCGGCCGGTCGACCACGCAGGCGAAGGTGGCGGGGCTCCAGCCGGTGAGGGCACTGGCCAGCACCCGGGCTCCGGGCGCGTGCTCCTCGTAGGCCTCGGGGAACCCGGAGCGCTGGACCGCTTGGGCGGCCTCGGTGATCCGCATGTCTCGGTAGCCGTCGATCTTGACCAGCGCGTCGTAGAACGCGTTCGCCGCGTAGCGGGGGTCCAGCACCTGCTCTCGGGTCCCCCAGCCCTGCGAAGGCCGCTGCTGGAACAACCCGAGGCTGTCGCGGTCGCCGTAGGCGATGTTGCGCAGCTTGCTCTCCTGGAACGCCGTCGCCAACGCGATGGACGCGGCCCGTGCCGGCAGGTCGCGGCGCACCGCTGCGGCGGCGATCAGCGCGGCGTTCTCCGCCTGCTCAAGGCTCAGCTCCACCCGCCGGTCGCCCACCTGGGCGGTGCAGCCCTCCGGGTCCGGAAGCGGGCCCACCCCCAGCCGAACCAGCAGCCATCCGGCGACCACGACGGCGATGACGAGCACGAGGACCAGCACCCTCGCGGCGCGTCCCCGCTCGTTGCGGCTGCGCAGGGGGTCAGTCGTTGGCATGCAGGGCGGCGTTGAGGGCAATCCCGGTCCCTCGACGCGGGACCGCCTCCAGCGCGCCGTTAGTGGAGTTGCGGCGGAAGAGCACGTTGGCTGCCCCGGAGAGCTCGGCGGCCTTCACCGTGCGCTGGGTGCCTTCCTCCTGCACGGCCAGCTTCGCCCCGGCGGTGACATAGCATCCGGCCTCGACGACGCAGTCGTCGCCGAGGGAGATGCCGATGCCGGCGTTGGCCCCGACCAGGCACCGTTCGCCGACGGCGATGACCTCGCGGCCGCCTCCCGACAGCGTGCCCATGATCGACGCGCCGCCGCCGATGTCCGACCCGTCGCCGATCACGACCCCGGCGCTGATCCGCCCCTCGACCATCGAGGTGCCCAGCGTGCCGGCGTTGAAGTTGACGAAGCCCTCGTGCATCACCGTCGTGCCCGGCGCCAGGTGGGCGCCGAGGCGAACCCGGTCGGCGTCGGCGATGCGCACCCCGGACGGCACGACGTAGTCGGTCATCCGCGGGAACTTGTCCACCCCGTAGACGGCGACGCTGCGGCCGTCGGCCCGCAACCGGGCCCGCGTGGTCTCGAAGTCCTCGGCCCGGCACGGTCCCTCGCTGGTCCACACCACGTTGGTCAGGACAGCGAAGATCCCGTCGAGGTTGACCCCGTGCGGACGCACCAGCCGGTGGCTGAGCAGGTGGAGGCGCAGCCACACGTCCGCGGTGTCGCGCGGAGGCTGTTGCAGGTCCTCCACGACGGTGCGGACCAGGACGCGCCGCACGCCGCGCAGCGGGTCGCTTCCCTCGAGCTGCACCAGCTCGGCCGGGGCCAGGTCCGTGGGCGCGCCCAGCACCGGAGAGGGGTACCACACGTCGAGCATGGCCGCGGACTGCCCGTCGTGACCCCGCTCGCTGCCGGCGACGGTCGCGATCCCGAACCCGAACGCGGCGCGCGCGGCGGTGGGCGGGGCGGTGGTCTCGGTCGCGGTCACGACCAGAAGATATCCGAGTCGGCCAATGGGGCGGTCTGGTTGGATCATCACATGGCCCGACCGCAGCCCCCCCTCGAGCTCGAGCACGACCCGGTCGCGCTGACCGCTCAGCTCGTCGACATCCCGTCCGTGAGCGGCGAGGAGGGGCCGATCGCCGATGCCGTGGAGGCTGCGCTGGGCCGGTGCGCGCACCTGGAGGTCCGCCGAGTCGGCAACAACCTCGTGGCCCGGACGCAGCTGGGGCATGCCACCCGGGTCGTGCTCGCCGGACACCTCGACACCGTGCCGGCCCACGACAACCTGCCCTCCCGGCGCGACGGTGGTGTCCTGCACGGCCTCGGCAGCTGCGACATGAAGGGGGGCGTGGCGGTGGCCCTGCACCTGGCCGCGACCGTGCCAGAGCCGGAGCACGACGTCACCTACCTGTTCTACGAGTGCGAGGAGGTGGAGGCCGAGCGCAACGGGCTGGGCCGGCTCGCCACCTGCCACCCCGAGCTGCTCGCCGCCGACTTCGCCGTGCTGCTCGAGCCCTCGGCCGGCGTGGTGGAGGCCGGTTGCCAGGGCACACTGCGGGTCGAGGTCACCGTGCCGGGGGAGCGCGCCCACTCCGCCCGCGCCTGGCGCGGTCGCAACGCCATCCACGAGGCCGCCGAGGTGCTCGACCGGCTCCGGGGCTATCGGCCGCGGCGCCCGGTGGTCGACGGCCTGGAGTTCCACGAGGGCCTCAACGCGGTCGGCGTCGAGGGGGGCGTGGCCGGCAACGTGATCCCCGACCGGTGCGTGGTGGAGGTCAACTACCGATTCGCTCCCGACCGCAGCGAGGCCGAGGCGTTGGCGTTCGTCCGGGAGTTCTTCGACCCGTTCGCGGTGCACGTCACCGACAGCGCGCCCGGCGCCCTGCCCGGGCTCTCGGTGCCGGCCGCGGCCACCTTCGTCGAGGCGGTCGCCGGACCGGTGAACCCGAAGTTCGGATGGACCGACGTTGCGCGGTTCTCCTCGTTGGGAGTGCCTGCGGTCAACTTCGGGCCGGGCGATCCGGTCTTCGCCCACCGCCAGGACGAACAGGTGCCGGTGGCGCAGATCGGACACGTCGCCAGGACGCTGCGGCACTGGCTGGTGGGGCGATGAGCCCGGCCGACCACGAGCAGTACCTCGGCAGGATCAGGCTGCGTGGTCCCCGGACTGGGGACGGCACCACCACCGACCAGCACCTGCTGGACAGTCGGGGCCCGGTGGACTGGGTGCACGCCGACCCGTGGCGGGTGCTTCGGATCCAGAGCGAGTTCGTCGACGGCTTCGGGGCGCTGGCCGAGCTCGGCCCGGCCGTGGCCGTCTTCGGGTCCGCGCGCACGGGACCCTCGGACGCGGGCTGGGCCACGGCGGAGGAGGTCGGACGTCGGCTGGCGGACGCGGGGTTCGCTGTGGTCACCGGTGGCGGCCCCGGCGCGATGGAGGCCGCCAACAAGGGCGCCGCCGAGGCTGGCGGGGTGTCGGTGGGGCTCGGCATCGAGCTTCCGTTCGAGGCCGGACTCAATCCCTACGTCGAGCTCGGCGTCAACTTCCGCTACTTCTTCGTGCGCAAGACCATGTTCGTGAAGTACTCCCAGGGCTTCGTGGTGCTCCCCGGAGGCTTCGGGACGTTGGACGAGCTCTTCGAGGCGCTCACCCTCGTCCAGACCGGCAAGGTCACCTCCTTCCCCATCGTGCTGGTCGGCCGGGCGTACTGGGACGGGTTGCTCGAGTGGCTCCGAGGTCCCGTGCTGGCAGGTGGTCGGATCGACGCCGAGGACCTGGAGCTGCTCACGATCACCGACCAGGCCGAGGAGGCGGCAGAGATCATGACGGCCGCCTGGCGCTCGAGGGGCGAGCGGTGACCTGGCTGTTCACGGTCGTCATCGTCGGCGTCCTGGGCGTCGCCGCCGTCCTCGCGACGGGGCGCGGTGGCGCGATGGCACAGGTCGTCGACGACCGTCCGGACGCGATCGTGCCCGAGGGTCGGCTGCTGGACGCCGCCGACGTACGCCGGGTCCAGTTCACCACCGCCGTGCGCGGCTATCGGATGGCGGAGGTCGATGCCCTGCTCGACCGGCTGGCACGCGAGCTGGAGCAGCGGGCGACACCGGACCCACCCGCGGTGGACCCTGAGGAGCCGGGACCGCCGTGACTGCCGCTGCCGGTGTCGAGGTCGGCCCCGACGGGCTGATGCGGTGCCCGTGGGCCCATGCCTCTCCGCTCTCCATGGCCTATCACGACCAGGAGTGGGGCCGTCCCGTGCGCGGGGAGCGGCAGCTCTATGAACGGATCACACTGGAGGCCTTCCAGGCCGGCTTGGCGTGGATCACCGTCCTGCGCAAGCGGGAGCACCTGCGCCACGTCTTCGCCGACTTCGACCCCGCCCGGGTCGCGGCCTATGACGCCGACGACGTGGACCGGCTCCTGGCCGATCCAGGGATTATCCGCAACCGCGCCAAGGTCGAGGCGGCGGTCCACAACGCGCGGGCCGTGTGTGCCCTGGACGGCGGGCTCACCGACCTGCTCTGGGCTTTTGCCCCCGAGAAGCGCCCGCCCCCCCGCCACCTGGCCCACGTCCCGGCGGTCACCGAGGAGTCGACCGCCATGGCCCGGGCGCTCAAGGCCACGGGCTTCCGGTTCGTCGGCCCGACCACGGCGTACGCCCTGATGCAGGCCACCGGCATGGTCAACGACCATCTCGACGGGTGCCTGGCGCGATAGGGACCGGGGCGTTCCCGCGGGGCATCGGCGCCGCGGGACACGCGGTAAGAGATAATGACCACGTGTCGCGGCGCGGAGTGCCTGTGCCTCGACCCACGTGCCGTGACCGATGGGGCTGCCCGGGCAGCCGGCTACAGGAAGAGGTATGCGCATGGCGGCCATGAAGCCGCGGACGGGCGACGGTCCGCTCGAGGTCACCAAGGAGGGACGCGGCATTGTCATGCGCGTCCCGCTCGAGGGCGGTGGGCGCTTGGTCGTCGAGCTCAACGCGGAAGAGGCGGGCGCCCTGGGCACGGCTCTCAAGGAGGTCGTCGGCTGACACCCGGCGCGGATGCCGACATGAGGACGGACGCGGTCGGGCCCTCGCCCGACATGGCACTGCCTGCGGTCGAGCTGGTCGGCGAGGCTCTCAGTGAGATCACCGACGTGGAGCTCGTCGCCCTGACTTTCACCCGCGAGGACGACGAGTTCCGCCTCGGTCCCCGGGGCGAGGAGCTGGGCCAGGCCCTGGGCGTGGACCTGCGCGCCCTGCTCCGGCTCCAGGAGGCACGTGGCACCGCCGGCGAGGTGCATCAGCTGCCCGTCCTCGACGCCAGCGGTCTGGCCTCGCCCTCGATGGTCGCGGTGCTGCTGGTGGGCACCGGCCAGGGCCGACCCGCCGACCTGCGCCGGGCTGGTGCGGCGATCGCCCGACGCGTCCGGGACCGCGAGCGGGTCGCTGCCGGGCTGCCCGCGCAGACCGACGACGCCGGGCTGCGTGCCTTCGTCGAGGGACTGGTGCTGGGGTCGTTCACGTTCCACCGGCGCAGCACCAGCCAGCCGCAGCCGGCCCGCTGCCTGCTGGTGGCCGACCCCGGAGGCACCGAGCGGGCCGCGGTGGTGGAGCGGGCCTTCGCCGTCGGCCGGGCCGGGTGGCAGTCGCGGGTGCTCGCGCTCACCCCGGCCAACGAGAAGACCCCCGCGTGGCTCGCCGACCGCGCCCGCGACGTCGCCGAAGGGGCCGGGCTGGCCGTGCGGGTGTGGGACGAGGAGCAGCTCGCCGAGGAGGGGTTCGGGGGTCTGGTGGCGGTCGGTCGGGCCTCAGCGTCACCGCCCCGCCTGGTCCAGCTCGGCTATGAGCCGGCCGGGGCGGGCCGGCGCACCCCCCACGTCGTGCTCGTCGGCAAGGGGATCACCTTCGACACCGGCGGACTCTCGATCAAGCCCGCCGAGGCGATGACGAACATGAAGCGGGACATGACCGGCGCCGGGGTAGTCCTCGCCGTCGTGGCCGCCTTGCCGACGCTGGGCTGCCGCGTCCGGGTCACTGGCTTGCTAGCCTGCGCGGAGAACGCCGTCGACGGAAATGCCCTGCGCCCCGGAGATGTGATCCGCCACATCGGAGGTCGCACCAGCGAGGTCACGAACACCGACGCGGAGGGCCGGCTGGTGCTCGCGGACGCCCTGGCCTACGCCGCCGACGCCCTGGGTGCGCAGATCCTGGTCGACGTGGCGACCCTGACCGGTGCGATGAAGGTCTCCCTGGGGCAGCGCCTCGGCGGCCTCTTCGCCTCCGACGACACGCTGGCCGGGCACCTCCTGGAGGCCGGCCGAGCAGCCGGCGAGCCCCTGTGGCGGATGCCGCTGGTCGACGACTACGAGGAGCGGATGGAGTCCTCGGTCGCCGACGCGGACAACGCCGCCGGCACGCCGGGCGCGATCACCGCGGCTCTCTTCCTGCGCCACTTCACCGGCGGGCTGCCCTGGGCGCACCTCGACATCGCCTCCGTTGGCGACTCCCCGGTCGACGCCTTCGAGTGGACCAGCGGCGCCACGGGTTTCGGTGCGCGGGCGCTGCTGCACTGGCTGGAGCAGCCCGACCCGCTGGAAGGCGTGGGGTGAGCCGGCTCTCCCCGTCGGAGCCCGTCAGCGCATGCGAGCGACGAGCAGGCCGTCGCTCATCGGGAGCACCAGCGACACCAGGTCCTCCCGCTCGCGGACGAGACGGTTCAGCTCGCGGATCGACACCGTCTCGGGGTCGCGCTGGGCCGGGTCGGCGACCCGGTCGTGCCACAAGGCGTTGTCGAACGCCACCAGGCCACCAGGACGCAGCAGCCTCAGGGCCTCGTCGAGGTAGTCGGCGTACTCCCGCTTGTCGCCGTCGCAGAACACCAGGTCGTAGTGGCCGTCGGTGAGCCGGGGCAGGACGTCGAGAGCGGCGCCGTTGATCAGACGGGCCCGCTGTGCCGGGACACCGGCCTCCCGGAAGGTCGCCCGCGCGAGCCGCTGATGCTCGGCCTCGGTGTCCACGGTGGTGAGCACGCCGTCCGACGTCATGCCGCGCAGCAGCCACAACCCTGAGACGCCGGTGCCGGTGCCGATCTCGACGACGGTGCGCGCCTCGATCACCGACGCCAGGAAGCGCAGCGCCGCGCCACCCCCGGAGCCGATCGGGGCGACACCCACCTCGGCGGCTCGGGCGCGCGCGTTCGCCAGCGCCTCGTCCTCGGCGACGAACTGCTCGGCGTAGGCCCAACTGGCAGGCTTGAGGCCGGTGGCCTGGCCCCCGGAGTGACCGGTGGGATGTCCGGTGGAGATGGTGGCCCCCTGGCGTCTGGTGATCCTGCCCTTGGTCTGGTGACTCTGGCTGGACTCTACCGAAAGGGCTCGCAGCCACGGCACGGCGTTCGTTCAGGTATCTCTCAGTCCTCCTCCCTACCGTGGTGTCCGCGAGGAAGGGCTGTGACGCGCGATGACCGAGACTGCGACGCTGGAGCAGGGTCCCGACTGGGACCAGGTCGTGGACGCCCACGCTGCCCGGGTGTACCGCCTCGCCTTCCGGCTGTCGGGGAACCGCGCCGATGCCGAGGACCTGACCCAGGAGGCCCTGGTGCGGGCCTTCCGTTCGCTGGACACGTTCACCCCCGACGGCGCCCCCGCGAGCCTGGAGCGCTGGCTGCAGCGCGTGACCACGAACCTCTTCCTCGACCAGGTGCGCCGTCGGGCCCGCATCAGGTTCGACCCGGTCGGCGACCATGCCGATCGTCGGCTGGCCGGGAAGGCTCCCGCCTCCGACGACTCGCTGCTGGAGTCGATGCTCGACGCCGACGTGGAGACGGCGTTGCGCTCCCTCACCCCGGAGTACCGCGCGGCAGTTGTGCTGTGCGACATCGAGGGTCTTTCCTACGACGAGGTGGCCGACACGCTGGGCGTGAAGACCGGAACCGTGCGCTCGCGGATCCACCGCGGTCGGGCCCAGCTCCGTCGCGCGCTCGCACACCGGGCCCCGCGAGCAGGTCGCCGCCGGTACGCCGGGCCTCGCGACCCGGTGCTGCCGCCGGGCTGAGCCGTCGACTCCGGACCGGGTGGGGTTGGCCGTGGCCACCGCCCGGGCGGACCGGGAGCGTCGAGTTGGCCGCTGCGCGACAATGGCCCGGTGAACCCCTCACCCGCACCGCCGGACCCGGCCGAGGACCCGGCCCCGGACCCGGCCGAAGGACCGGCCCCGGACCCGGCCGAAGGACCGGGCGAGGACCCGGCCCAGGATGCGGCCGAGGGACTGCTCCCCGGGCCCGGTGGCGGGCCAGCCGACCTGCCAGCCGCTGGGCCCGTTCCTGTGCCCGTTGCTGCTGTGCCAGCCGCTGGGCCCGGTGCTGTGTCCGCCGACCCGCCAGGCTACGGTTCGGGCCACGGCCGAGGCGCCGTGCCAGGTGAGGCTCCTCGCCCGCCGCTCCCCGGGTGGGTGTTGCCCGCCCTGGTCACCACGGGCCTGGTCTTCGGGCTCCTCGGCGGCGTCCTCGGTGGAGCACTGGTGCTCGGGACTCGTGGTGGCGACAGCGCGCCGCTGGCGAGCAGCGGCGCGCGCCCTTTGGAGGCCGAGAACGGCAGTGTGGCGGCGGTCGCCGCACGGGTGCTGCCGAGCACCGTGCAGGTCCGGGTCACCGGCGTGGCCGGCGCCGGGGGTGGAAGTGCCACCGGGTCTGGCTTCGTCGTCGACCGCGGGGGTCACGTGATCACCAACAACCACGTGGTCGAGGGTGGCGAGGAGGGGCGGATCGAGGTCATCGACGTCTCCGGCGTCACGAGGCGGGCCTCCGTCGTGGGCCGCAGCCCGGTCTACGACCTCGCGGTGCTGCAGGTCTCGAAGCGCCGGGGGCTCACCCCGGCCTCACTCGGCTCCTCGCGCAGCATGCAGGTCGGGGAGACGGTCGTGGCCATCGGCTCGCCGCTGGGGCTCTCGGCGACGGTCACCGCCGGCATCGTCAGTGCCGTGGGCCGGCCGGTGACCACGGGGTCGGCGCGGGCGTCCTCCTACATCAACGCCGTGCAGACCGACGCCGCCATCAACCCTGGGAACTCCGGTGGACCGCTGGTCAACATGCGCGGCCAGGTGGTGGGCGTCAACTCCGCCATCGCCACCACAGGGGCACCGTTGGGCGGCCCGGGCGGCAACATCGGGGTCGGGTTCGCGATCCCGATGGAGCAGGTCCGGGTCACCGCACAGCAGATCCTCGACACCGGACGGGCGGAGTACCCCGTGATCGGCGCGAGTGTCTCCACCGACGACTCCACCAGTGGTGCCACCATCGTCGAGGTGCCCGGAGGCACCCCGGCCGCCCGCGCCGGGCTCGAGAAGGGCGACCGGGTGGTGGCCGTGGAGGGCGAGCGGGTCGGCGACGGGATCTCTCTCATCGTGGCGATCCGCACCCATCAACCCGGGGAGACCCTGGAGCTGACCGTGATGCGCGGGGGCTCGGAGCGCACCGTGCGGGTGCGGCTGCAGGCCAAGGTCGGCTGACTCGGCCCCGGCTCTCCGACTCGGCTTGCCCGTCAGCCCGAACTGCTTCCGCTCAGGTCGCCTCGCTGTCGTAGGGGGGCGTCTCCCCGGCCCTCAACGGCTGCGAGCGCGGTCGAGCCGGCTCCTCGGAGTCGTCCCAGGCCTCCCGGACGTGCTTGCGGATCACCTGGCGAGGGTCGAGGTCGGTCAGCTCGAAGTCGGCGTACTCCGGTCCAAGCTCGGAGCGGATCTGGTCGCGCGCCTGGCGGGAGAGCATCCGGACCTGGCGCACCATCTGGCCCGCCTGCCGGGCGAAGTCGGGCAGGCGGTCGGGACCGAAGACGAGCAGGGCGACCACGCCGATCACGAGGAACTCGGCGAACCCGATGCCCATCACGGCCGTCGCCCCCGGATTAGCGTGAGCCGGCCGGAGTCAGCCCTAGCTGCATGCCTGCCAGTCCACGGCTCCGGCCGCCCAGCCCGTCGGCGATCCGGGTCAGCTCGCGGGCGGCCGGGGCGTCGGGGTCGCTCAGGACGATCGGCCGGCCGTCGTCGCCGCCTTCGCGCAGCCGAGCGTCGAGGGGCACCTCCCCGAGCAGGGCCACCTCGTAGCCGAACCGCTGCGAGAGGGTCCGGGCCACCCGGGTGCCTCCGCCCGCGCCGAAGACGTCGAGGCGGTGGTCCCGGCCCTGCTCCGCGCAGTGCGGGCAGGCGAGGTAGGACATGTTCTCCACCACTCCGACCACGCGCTGGTGCATCATCGAGGCCATGGTCCCGGCGCGCTCGGCGACCTCGGCCGCCGCCTCCTGGGGTGTCGTCACGACCACGACCTCGGCATTGGGCAGGTGCTGGCCCAGCGAGATGGCGATGTCGCCGGTGCCCGGGGGCAGGTCGAGCAGCAGCACGTCGAGGTCGCCCCAGTAGACGTCGGAGAGCATCTGCACCAGCGCCCGGTCCAGCATCGGGCCCCGCCAGGCCACCACCTGATCGCGACGCGGCTTGAGCATGCCGATGCTGATGACCGACGGCCCCTCAGCGGTCGGCACCGGCATGATCGTGTCCTCGACCTGAGTGGGCCGGCTGTCCGCCACGCCCAACATCGCCGGCACGGAGTGGCCGTAGATGTCGGCGTCGACCACGCCGACCTTGAGTCCCGAGCGGGCCATCGCGACCGCGAGGTTGACCGTCACCGAGGACTTGCCCACACCGCCCTTGCCGGAGGCGACGGCGAAGACCTTGGTCAGCGACCCGGGTTTGGCGAAGGGGATCTCTCGGGAGGGCTGGCCGCCGCGCAGGCTGGCCTGGAGCGCGGAGCGCTGCTCGGGCGTCATCACGCCGAAGGCGACGTCGACGCTGCTCACCCCTGCCAGCGCGACGACGGCGTTGGTGACGTCGGCGGTGAGCCGGTCGCGCATCGGGCAGCCCGAGACCGTGAGCAGCACTCGCACCGACACCCGGCCGTCGTCATCGACCTCGATGTCGTCGACCATGCCGAGCTCGGTGATCGGCCTGCGGATCTCGGGGTCCTGGACGCCGGCCAACGCCGCGCGCACCTGCTCGTGGGATGGGATGGTCATGCAAACAGCCTACGTGCCGACCCGGCCGCCCTCGTCGCCTCCCGGGCCCTTGTCGGCGGCGCCCCCCGGCTCACGGCCTCGTTCGCGGTCGAGGGCCTCCTCCAGCTCCGCGATCAGGGCGCGCAGCTCGGAGCGGACGTAGTCACGGGTGGCGACCTCACCCAGGGCCATCCGCAAGGAGGCCATCTCGCGGGCGAGGAACTCCATGTCGGCATGGGCCCGGGAGTTCGCCAGCCGGTCCCGCTCGGCCAGCACCCGGTCGCGGTCCTCCTGCCGGTTCTGCGCCAGCAGGATCAGAGGGGCGGCGTACGAGGCCTGAAGACTGAGCATCAGCGTGAGGAAGATGAAGGGAAAGGGGTCGAAGCGCGCACTGCCGGGACTCACCCAGTTCCACACCAGCCAGACGGTGACGAACGCGCTCATGTAGAGCAGGAAGCTCGCCGTGCCCATGAACCGCGCGAACCGCTCGGCGAACCTGCCGAACGTGTCCTCCTCGAGCTGGGGTCGCCTCAGGAGCCGCCGGGTCTCCCGCGGGAGGTCGAGCCGATCCGAGCGGGAGTCGGTGTGCGGCACCCGACCGGTGCGCCTGCGGGTTCGCCGGCTGCGGTCCTCACGCATGGACACCGAGCCCTCCGACGGCGACCTCGCGCCAGTTCCTCGGCAGCAGGTGGTCCAGGACGTCGTCCACGGTGACGGCCCCCAGCAGCCGCCCGTCCTCGTCGATCACGGGGGCCGCGACCAGGTTGTACGTCGCCAGGTGGCGGGCCACCTCGGACAGCGACGCGGCCGGGCGAAGCCAGTCGAAGTCGGCGTCGAGGACGCCGCCCAGCAGGGTGCTGGGAGGCTCACGGAGCAGCTTCTGGATGTGCGCCAGCCCCAGCAGCCGGCCGGTCGGCGGCTCCAGTGGCGGCCGGGCCACGTAGACGACGGCTGCCAGAGAGGGGGTGAGCTCCTCGGTGCGCACGTGCGCCAAGGCCTCGGCCACCGTGGCGTCGGGCGGGAGAATCACCGGCTCGGTGGTCATCATGCCGCCAGCCGTGCGCTCCTCGTAGGTCATCAGCCGCCGCACGTCCTCGGCCTCCTGAGGCTCCATGAGCTTCAGCAGCGTCTCGGCTGTCTCGGGGGGCAGGTCGGCGATCAGGTCGGCGGCGTCGTCGGCCTGCATCTCCTCCAGCACGTCGGCGGCACGCTCCTCGTCGAGCTGACCGAGGATCTCGACCTGGTCCTCCTCGGGAAGCTCCTCGAGCACGTCCGCGAGCCGCTTGTCGTCGAGCGCGGCGGCGATCTCGGATCGTCGCTTGGGGGGGAGGTCGTGGATCACGGTGGCCAGGTCGGCGGGCTTCATCTCCTCCAGTGCCGCGAGCAGGTGGGTGGCGCCCTGCGGCTGTTGAGCCTCGAGCCCGTCGAGGTCGCGCCACTCCGCGACATGCGTCTGGCCCCGCCGGCCGAAGCGTTTCGAGCTCTCCTGGAGCGCCACGCGGCTGATCACCCAGTCGTGGTTGCGCTCCTGCTCGATCGCCAGGTCGTAGACGGTGCCCTCGGTCTGGTTGTGACGGATCCGGACCTGGCGGTCGAGCATCTCGCCGACCACGAGCACCTCGCTGCTGCGTTTCTGGAAGCGGCGCATGTTGACCACGCCGGTGGTGATGACCTGAGTGCCGTCGATGCTGGTGACCCGGGTCATCGGCAGGAAGATCGAGCGGCGGCCGAAGACCTCGACCACCATCCCGATGACTCGCGGCGGCCGTCCGGCCTGGCGCATCACCGCCACGAGGTCCCGCACCCGTCCCACCTGGTCGCCGTTGGGGTCGAACACCTGCAAGCCTGTCAGCCGGCCAACGAAGACGCGGGTCGGTGAGGTGGTCACACAGGCCAGATTAGTGGTCTGCTAGCGGTCCTCGGCCGCGACGATCCGGATGATCGTGGCCTGCTCGTGCCAGGCGCGCCGGGTCGCCGCCGGGTCGCGAAGGTTGAGCCGCTGCGCCAGTAGGGCGGTCGCGGCCTCGCCCCAGGCGTCGGTGTCGGGGGGCACGGGCCGGGGGCGGCCGACCCAGGTGACCACCCGGGTCCCGGTGTCCTTGCCGCGCAGGGTGACCTCCACCGCGGCCGCGTCGGCGAGACCCTCGAGCCGCTGAGCCCCGTCCCCGGCCACCACCCAGAGCGCGTCGTCGCGCCAAAGGTGCCAGGCCAGCCGACAGACAGGGGTCCGCTCGGGGGAGGCGTAGGTCAGCCAGCAGACCCGGGAGCGCCGCGCCGCCTCGGCCACCAGCGCGGAGGAGGCCACGGGGTCTGGCTCGCTCGAGCCATCGGGCTCGGTCGAGCCGTCGGGCGGTGGAGCCGCGGGCCCCGGGCTGGCCTGCACGGTCCGAGGGTAGACCGGCGCGCCGGGCCGTCCCGGGGTCAGTCGGGGCCGCGCAGCACGCCGGTCGCCACGACGATGGGGTGGTCGGAGATCCTCCGGGCGATCGGGCTGCGGTCCCGCACCGAGGTGCTCCAGTCGATCTCGGGCGTCCCGAAGACCCAGTCGATGCCGCGGCTTCGCGGCGGGGAGCATCGGCCGGGCGCTGCGGAGCCGCCGTCGGAGGCCTCGAGGTCGGTGCCTGCCACCAGTGCGCAGAAGAAGTCGCGGCGCTCGTTGAAGTCGCCGGTGAAGACGACCGGGATACCGGTCTCGGCGCGCAGCCGGTTGGCCAACGCGATCTGCCGCCGCGTCGCCTCCGCGCGCCACCGCGCCTGGTTGCCCTTGGTCTTGGTGCTCGCGGGGTTGTGGAAGTTGGCTACCCACAGCTCCGCGCCGGTCTCGGTGTGCCGCAGCCGGAGCACGGGCATCTTGATGTTCCGGCCGTGAAAGTAGGTGATGGGAGTGGTCCGCGCCTCGGCCAGCCGCCAGACGTCGGTGCGCCAGATGATGCTGTTCGCGGACTCGCGTGGGGGCAGTCGCCCCCCGGGGTAGACCTCGTAGCTGCCGAGGATGCTGGTGAGCCGGTGCTGCTGGTCCGGGCGCAGCTCCTGCAGACCGATGATGTCCAGGTCGTGGGTCCGGATCAGCTCGGCGGCACCGGGGGTGCGCTGCACGCCCGTGGCGAAGCCCCGCTTCCCGTTCTTGCCGGTGTGGTTGCTGCCCAGCACGTTGAAGGACCCGATCCGCAGCGCGGTGCTCCTCGAGGCGCCGGGCGCACTGGGCGGGCTTCCCGCCCCCGGTGTGGTCGGCCCGCCCGGTGTGGTCGGCGGTGTGGTCGGCGGGCCCGGCATGGTCGGCGGGCCCGGGATGGTCGGCGGGCCCGGGATGGTCGGCGGGCTCGGGATGGTCGGCGGGCTCGATGCCGGGGCCGGTGCGTCGAGGGCTCGCGGGGGCGCGCCGGCTGCCGGGGACCCGGGTCCGGTCGACCCGGAGGCCGGAGTCGGTGCTCCGGAGGCGGGCGAGCCGGCCGACCGAGCGCGTCGCTCGGTGGCGGAGCGCTGGGCGCGGCGGCGCTCGCGGGCTGACGAACCGCCCCCGGGCAGCGGCCGGTAGGGCGGCGCCGCCTCGGTGGCCGGCGCCGGTCCGCTGTCGGCCTCGATCGTGAACGGGATCGAGGAGGCGGGTGAGGCCGCCAAGGTCTCCAGCGTGAGGACGCCGCCCGTGACGACCGTCGTCGTCGCAGCAAGCCCTGCCACGAAGTCGACTAAGCGGACATTCCACACCACGGCGATGAGTCTAGGACGAAAGTCCCGGCAGCTCAGGGGAACGACCAAAGTCCCCTGCCGCCCGGGCTGGCGGCATGGCCGCCGGGTGCATTTTGTGCGAATACGCCGCAAAGGTCCCGATACGTTGCTAGCGTCCCTGAGGTCCCTGGGCCGTGTCCGAAGCCCCCCCGGTCGGAACACGCGGACCAACGATCTCATTGGGAGGAGACCTCGTGCCCGCCTTTACCCCTGACTTTAGTCCCGGTCGTCCTGGCTGCCGGCGTCGACCAGACGGTCGACCGGCGAAGCGGGTCGCCCTGCTCGTCCTCGGCGCCGCCCTGTCCGGCGCCCTGGCCACCACCGCCCCCGCCGCGCCCGCCACCGCCGCGTCCCCGGCCCGGGCCGCGTCTACCGTCGAGACGCCGCCGGCCTTCCGGGTCAGCTCGTTCAACGTCCTCGGCCACCGGCACACCGAGCCGGGTGGGAAGCACGCGAAGATGCAGTCCGGTCACAAGCGCATCGCACGGGCGATGCGGATCCTGGACCGCCGGAAGGTGGAGGTGGCCGGCCTCCAGGAGTTCCAGCCGCCGCAGTACGACACGTTCCGCAGGGTGGTCGGCGACACCTGGGCCGCCTTCCCGGGCGACGAGCACGGCAACTACGCCATGCACAACTCGATCATCTGGAAGACCTCCACCTGGGAGCTGGTGGACAAGCAGGTCATCGAGATCCCCTACTTCCGCGGCCAGCGGGTCAAGATGCCCTACATCCAGCTGCGGCACCGGGCCACCGACCGCCTGGTGTGGTTCGCCAACTTCCACAACCCCGCCGACAGCAAGCGGCGCGGCTCGCAGCGCGCCTGGCGCTCGGTGGCCAAGGACCTCCAGGTGCAGCTGGCCAACCAGCTGTGGGCCACGAAGGTCCCGCTCATTCTCACCGGGGACATGAACGAGAAGGCCAGCTACTTCTGCACCATGGCCGCGCAGGCGCCGATGCGCTCGGCCAGTGGTGGCCGGGTCACCCGCAGAGGCAAGTGCATCCTGCCGAAGGAGCGCGTGCGCATCGACTGGATCTTCGGGTCCCGGGACGCGACCCTCGACAACTACCGGGTGTCGAAGAACCGCAACATCCGCCGGATCAGTGATCACCCGCTCCTGCAGGCCGACGTCCAGCTGCGGGTCACGCCGCGCTCCTGAGCTGCCGAGGGTGACCGGCCGACCCTGAACACCCCGCGCGGGGCCCGTCCCGGGCCCTGCCGGGGTGTGGCCTAGCGCATAGCGGGCGCGGGCCCCTCGGCGTAGGGTGCCCGGCGTCAGCGCCGTACTGCCCGGAAGGAGCCCGGCATGGGCCGCCTCTGCGAGACCGAGGGCCTCACCGACATCCAGGAGGAGATCCTCAAGACCGTCCGCGCCTTCGTGGACGAGCAGATCATCCCGGTTGCCACCGAGCTCGAGCACAAGGACGAGTACCCCACCGAGATCGTCGAGGGGCTCAAGGAGCTCGGGCTCTTCGGGCTGATGATCCCCGAGGAGTACGGCGGCCTGGGCGAGTCGCTGCTCACCTACGCGCTGTCGGTCGAGGAGATCGCGCGCGGATGGATGAGCGTCAGCGGCATCATCAACACCCACTTCATCGTCGCCTGGATGCTGCTGCAGCACGGCACCGAGGAGCAGAAGCAGAAGTACCTGCCCCGGATGGCGACCGGCGAGGTGCGCGGGGCCTTCTCGATGTCCGAGCCCGGGTGCGGCTCCGACGTCGCGGCGATCAAGTCCAAGGCCGTCAAGAACGAGGATGGGACCTACACCATCAACGGCCAGAAGATGTGGCTGACCAACGGCGGCTCGTCCAACCTGGTCGCGGTGCTCGTCAAGACCGACGAGGGCGCGTCCAGCGTCTACAAGAACATGAGCACCTTCCTGGTCGAGAAGACCGAGGGCTTCGGCGAGACCGCCCCGGGCGTCACCGTGCCCGGCAAGATCGAGAAGATGGGCTACAAGGGCGTCGACACCACCGAGATGATCTTCGAGGGCCACCGGATCGGCGCCGACCAGGTCCTCGGGGGCGAGCCCGGCAAGGGCTTCTACCAGATGATGGACGGTGTCGAGGTGGGCCGCGTCAACGTGGCCGCTCGCGGCTGCGGTGTCGCGAACCGGGCCTTCGAGCTCGGCGTCGCCTACGCCCAGCAGCGCGAGACTTTCGGCAAGAAGATCGCCGAGCACCAGGCGGTGCTCTTCCGGCTGGCCGAGATGGGCACCAAGGTCGAGGCCGCCCACCAGATGATGGTCAAGGCTGCGCGCACCAAGGACTCCGGGATGCGCAACGACCTCGAGGCCGGGATGGCCAAGTACCTCGCCAGCGAGTACTGCGCCCAGGTCGTCGAGGACTCCTTCCGGATCCACGGTGGCTACGGCTTCTCCAAGGAGTACGAGATCGAGCGGCTCTACCGCGAGGCGCCGATGCTGCTGATCGGGGAGGGCACCGCGGACATCCAGCGGATGATCATCGGTCGCCGACTCCTGGAGGACTACAAGCTCCGGGGCTGAGAGCGGGCGGAGGTGGCCTGCCGCCCCGTCTAGACCCAGGCCCGTGGTGGGCCTCTAGGGTCGGCTCATGAGCAACCCCCGCGCCGGTCAGCCGGCCGACACCTCGGACCTCATCGACGTCGCCCACCTCGTCACCGCCTACTACACCGGTGTCCCCGACCCAGAGGACGTGGGGCAGCAGGTGGCCTTCGGCACCTCGGGCCACCGGGGCAGCAGCCTGGACACCGCGTTCAACGAGACGCACATCCTGGCCACCACCCAGGCGATCTGCGACTACCGCCGCGCCCAGGGCTACGACGGCCCGCTGTTCGTCGGCCGGGACACCCACGGCTTGTCCGAGCCGGCCTGGGCGAGCGCCCTGGAGGTTCTGGTCGCCAACGACGTCACCGTGCTCGTCGATGATCGGGACGCCTACACCCCCACCCCCGCGGTCTCGCACGCCATCCTGCGGGCCAACGCCGGCCGCTCCTGGGGTCACTCCTCGGGGCTGGCCGACGGGATCGTCGTCACCCCGTCCCACAATCCGCCCCGCGACGGCGGCTTCAAGTACAACCCTCCGCACGGCGGTCCGGCCGACACCGACGCCACCTCCTGGATCGCCGACGCGGCCAACGCCCACATCCGGGCGGGCCTGGCCGAGGTCCGCCGGGTCCCCTTCGCCCGGGCCCGGGCGGCGGCCTCGGCGTACGACTTCCTCGGCACCTACGTGGACGACCTGCCGCACGTGCTCGACCTGGACGCGGTGCGCGAGGCGGGGGTGCGCATCGGCGCCGACCCGCTCGGCGGGGCCAGCGTCGACTACTGGGGCGAGATCGCCGAGCGGCATCGGCTCGACCTCACCGTGGTCAACCCGCTGGTCGACCCCACCTGGCGGTTCATGACCCTGGACTGGGACGGCAAGATCCGGATGGACTGCTCGTCTGAGTCGGCGATGGCGTCGCTGATCGCCCGCAAGGACTCCTACCAGGTGGCCACGGGCAACGACGCCGACGCCGACCGGCACGGGATCGTCACCCCCGACGGGGGGCTGATGAACCCCAACCACTACCTCGCCGTCGCGATCTCCTACCTCTACGGCGGGGCACGGCCCGACTGGCCGTCGGCCGCCGCGATCGGCAAGACACTCGTGTCCTCCTCAATGATCGACCGGGTGGCCGCGGAGCAGGGGCGCACGCTGACCGAGGTGCCGGTCGGCTTCAAGTGGTTCGTCCCCGGCCTGCTCGACGGCTCGGTGGCCTTCGGCGGGGAGGAGTCCGCCGGGGCCTCGTTCCTGCGCCGCGACGGCTCGGTGTGGACCACCGACAAGGACGGCATCCTGCTGGCCCTGCTCGCCTCCGAGATCCAGGCGCGGACCGGCCACTCGCCCAGCGAGCTCTACGCCCGGCTGACCGAGCGGCACGGCGCCCCGGCGTACGCGCGAGTGGACGCCCCCGCGACCCGGGATCAGAAGGCCCGGTTGAGCGCGCTCGCGGCCGAGGACGTCGCGGCCGAAGAGCTGGCGGGGGAGCCGATCACCGCGAAGCTGACGACCGCGCCGGGCAACGACGCCCAGATCGGCGGCCTCAAGGTGGTGACCGAGAACGCGTGGTTCGCCGCCCGTCCTTCGGGCACCGAGGACGTCTACAAGATCTATGCCGAGTCGTTCCGCGGACCCGACCACCTGGCCGAGGTGCAGGCGGCGGCCCGCGAGCTGGTGAGCGCGACGCTGGGCGGGTGAGCCGGTCTCACCCGCGTCGGCGGACCTCGATCTCGGCGCGCAACGCGCGGTGGTCGCTGCTCGCCACCATGCGCGCGCCGGCCCCGCGCACCTCGACGGCTTCGCCGCCGGCGTCGAGGAGCAGGTGGTCCAGCTGGACGCGGGGCCGCGCGGCGGGGAACGTGGCGGCCCGGATCAGTGGGCTCCAGCCGGTGATCCAGGCCGGCAGCCGGCCCGGAAGGTTGAGATCCCCCAGCAACAGCAGGGGGCGCGGCAGCGCCTGGGCCCAGGCGACCAGCTCGCGCAGCTGACCGGCCGCACGTGCCGGCGCGAACGACAGATGCGTGGAGACGACCGTGAGGTCGCCGCCCGGTGCCGCGATCACCCCGGCCAGGGCGACCCGTTGCTCGTCGGGGACCCACCACACCCGATCGGGTGCGCCGCGGGGCATCGGCACGGGCACCCGGACCCGGGAGCGGCTCATCCGCAGCTCGCGCCACTCCCGGACCGGGTGCCGGCTCAGCACGGCGATGCCGTAGGACGGCTCCCCGAGGCGAGTCTGCGCCGCCGGTCGCATCGTGCGCTCGCGCCCGGGGGTCCCGTGCACCGCGGCCGCGAAGCGGGACGTCCAGGGCGCGCCGCCCTGCGCGCAGGCGGTGGCGATCTCCGCGGTCTGGTCGACCTGACCGCTGCGCGCGAGCCGGTGGTCGACCTCCTGTACGGCCAGCACGTCGAGGTCGAGCCCGGCCACCGACGCCGCCCAGCCCGACAGGTCGTGCCGGGCGCCGGGACCGCCGTCGGGCTGGGTGCTGGACCACAGGCTGTCCCGGACGCGATGCTCGGCCCGTCCGGAAGCCGCGTTGGCCGTGGCCACCCGCAGCGTCGTCGAGGGTCGCACGCAGCGCACCCTACGGTGCGAGGGCGGCGACGAGCTGGCACGGGGAGACGGTCCCGGCCCGAGGCGTGCCAAGGTGGGCGGCATGAGTGCCCCCTCCGACGCCCCCTCGTCCTCAGCATCCCCCCTCGTCGTGGTCACCGGAGCCAACGGCCTCGTCGGCTCCCGGATCTGCCAGGCCCTGGTCGCCCGCGGCGCGACCGTGCGAGCGGTCGTACGGCGACCGGGCACCGCCCCCGACCTGGCAGGCGTCGAGGAGCGCGTCGGCGACTTCCACGACCCGGAGCACGCCTGCGCCGTGGTCCAGGGCGCGAGCGCCGTGGTCACCACGGTCCACCCGATGGGCAGCGACCGGGAGACCCAGCACCGCATCGCGGTCGAGGGCACGCCGGTGCTGGCCCGGGCCGCGGCCGAGGCCGGCGTTTCTCGCCTGGTCCACATCTCCACCGCAGCGGTCTACGACCACTCGCCCGGGACGGGTGACGTGGCGGAGACCTCACCGCTGGTCGGCGACGACGCCGGCGCCTACGCGGTGACCAAGCGCGACACCGACGCCGCCCTGGCCGGTGTCGAGGGCATCACCCGCGTCCTGATCCGCCCACCCGCGATCCTGGGGCCGGGCGAGACCTCGATCTGGAACTCGCTGCGGCCGGCCGCGATCCGCGGCGACGAGCAGGCCCGGCACGCCGTCGGTGAGCAGACCTTCGCGTGGGTCCATGTCGACGATCTCGCGGCCCTCGCCGCGGACGTGGCATCCGGCCGGGTCGGCACCTCCGCGGATCCGGCGACCGGACCCGTCGAGCGCGCCTGCACCGTCGTCAACGTGGCGGCCGGCCCGGCCACGACACGCGACTACTACGAGGCGGTCACCGGGGCCCTCGGCGTCGAGCCGATCTGGGACGCCGGGCCCGCGTGGACCGGCCAGATCCTGGCCGATCGCGCCCGCGGCTGGGGCTGGGCACCGGGCGTCGACCTCGCGCGCGCCCTGGCCCAGATCGACGCCGGGCTCCGCACGGAGCCCCGAGGGTGAGGTATGCCACCCGGGGCATCCTTCTCAGCCGGCGACCGCGTTGGGAGGATGGGGGCTGGATCGGTGCCCTCGAGGTGGAGCAGGAGACAGGTAGATGCAATTCGGTCGTGCGTACGAGGAGTTCGAGGTCGGCGCCACCTACAAGCACTGGCCGGGAAAGACCGTCACCGAGTACGACGACCACCTGTTCTGCCTGCTCACGATGAACCACCACCCGCTGCACCTCGACGAGCACTACGCCGAGGAGACCACCCAGTTCGGCAAGAACGTCGTGGTCGGCAACTACGTCTACTCGCTGCTGCTCGGGATGTCGGTGCCCGACATCTCCGGCAAGGCCATCGCCAACCTCGAGATCGAGTCCCTGCGTCACGTCGCCCCGACCTTCCACGGCGACACGCTGTACGGCGAGACCACGGTGCTCGACAAGTGGGAGTCGAAATCCAAGGACGACCGGGGTGTGGTCCACGTCGAGACGATCGGCCACAACCAGGACGGGAAGGTGGTCTGCATCTTCCGGCGCAAGGTGATGGTCCCGAAGCAGAACTACCTCGAGTCCCGCGGCGGCGAGCAGCCCGGGCGTCCTATTCCGCAGCCTGACAAGAACTGGTCGGGCCCTGGAGCCGCTGGGCGGGGATGACGCCCCAGGCGCGAAGCTGGTCGACCAGCCCGTCGACGCAGTCGAGCTCCAGCGCCTGGTCCGCGGAGAACCACCCGACGTCGGCGGCGTCGTCGCCTGCCTGGACCGCACCGGGGTCGGCGCCGGTGGCCATGGTGGCGTGGTAGTCCTCGATGACGTAGACGACGCCGCCGGGCCCGGTGCGGTCGATGACACCGACGAGGTCGTGCGGGACGACGGTCAACGCGGTCTCCTCGCGCAGCTCGCGCACCACGGCGTCGCGGGCGGACTCCCCGGGCTCCACGCGTCCCCCCGGGATCGACCACAGACCCTTGGCGGGCTCGGTGCCGCGCCGGATCAGCAGCAGCCGACCCTGCGGGTCATGCACGATGGCGCCGACACACGCGATCCGCACCTCTCCCACGCGGGCAGCCTATGCCCCGCAGCGGTGGTCGGGGACGTTGACGGCGAGTCGCCGACAGCGGACCGTAGCCTCATGCGGCTCGCTGCGGAGTGCCCCCGCTGCCCCGCCCCGGTGACCGGCACCGGCACGACCCGCGAGTGCCCCGAGCACGGCGACGTGGTTCCGCTGTGGCGTGCCTGCGACCCGTCGTACGAGGCGTTCGCCGACTACCTCCACCTGGCCCGCGGCCTGCCGACCTGGCTGCCCTGGCCGCTGCCCGCCGGGTGGCAGGTGTCCGACTTCGGTTGTGTGGGCGGCTCCGATGTGGGCCCGCAGGCCGGCTTCGTCAGCTGCGGCGGATCCTCCGAGCTCGACGGCGTCGTCGAGCTCACGGTGGTCAGCGAGGAGCCGGGCGTCGGGTTGGCCTCCCGCTGCGGGCAGGTGGCTCGCGACGACCCGGGTCGCGAGGTCGCCGAGGAAGCGCCACTCACCCGGATCAACGTCGAGGGGTCCACAACGTCGCTGTGGAGCGTGAGCACCAGCGACACCCCGCACGAGGTGCTGGACCGGGCGGTGCTGGCCGGTGAGGCCGGCGGCCGGTGGTTGTGGCTGGTGCTCCGACCGGCTTCCGCGACGCTGTGCCTGACCGAGCTCGGACCGCTCGCCAACGTTGCGGAGCTGGGACCCACCTTGATATCGGTGCCCTTCGGCACCCGGCCGCGGTCCTGGTAGCGCTGTCTACCCTGTGACCGTGCGCATCGACCTCCACACCCACTCGGACCGCTCCGACGGGACGTGCACCCCGCGGGAGCTGGTCCGGGCGGCCAGTGAGGCCGGCCTCGACGTGGTGGCGCTGACCGACCACGACACGGCGGAGGGCTGGGCGGAGGCCACCGTGACCGCCGAGGCGCGCGGCGTGGCGTTGGTGCCCGGCATGGAGATCAGCTGCACGCTCGAGGGGAAGGCGGTGCACCTGCTCGGCTATCTGCTGGACCCGGCGTACCCTCCCCTCCACGACGCCCTCACCGCCATCCTCGCCGGCCGCGACGAGCGGATGCCGCACATCTGCGAGCGGCTGCGGCACCTGGGCATCCCGATCGCCGAGGCCGACGTGGTGGCCAGGGCGGGCAGCGCGACGGCGCTCGGCAGGCCGCACGTCGCGGACGCCCTGGTCGCCCGGGGGGTCGTCGAGTCCCGAGACGAGGCGTTCGACCGCTTCCTGTCGCCGGGCCGACCAGCCTACGTCCGGCGCTACGCACCGCCGGTGGAGGAGATGATCGGCCTGGTCCGGGAAGCCGGGGGTGTGTCGGTTCTCGCCCATCCGTGGGGCCGCGGGGCGATGCCCAGCCTGGGCGAGGAGGGCATCGAGAGGCTGGCCGACCTGGGACTCGCCGGGCTGGAGGTCGACCACGAGGACCACACCCAAACCGTCCGCGTCGCACTCCGCGGCATCGCCGGGCGGCTGGACCTGCTGGTCACCGGGTCGAGCGACTTCCACGGCACCGGCAAGGTCGGGCACGGCCTCGGCTGCAACACCACCGCCGCGGAACAGTACGAGCGGTTGCTCGCCTTGGCGGGTGAGGCGGAGCGCGCCGCCGGCCGACGGACTCCCGCCGTGAGCGACCCGCGAGCGACCGGATGAGCGACCCGTGAGCCACCGGTGAGCGACCGGTGAGCGACCGGTGAGCGACCGGTGAGCGACCGGTGAGCGACCGGTGAGCGACCGGTGAGCGATATCGTCGCGTTTGGGCTGACCACCGAGGTGTTCGTGACCCTGTTCGTGATCATGGACCCGGTCGGGACGATCCCGATCTTCCTCTCCTTGACCCGCGGCCGCTCGGCGCGCACGAAGCGCCGTGCTGCCTGGCAGGCGGTAGCGGTGTCCTTCGGCGTGATCAGCGCGTTCGCGTTCTTCGGCCAGGGCATCCTGGGCTACCTGCACATCTCGCTGGTGCCGTTGGGCACACCGCTGCTCGCCGGCCCGGGCGCGATCGTGGCGACGATGGTCTTCTCCGAGCGCGTCGAAGGCTGGTCCACCTTCGCCGCGGTCGCGCTCGGCGTCCTCCTGGTCCACGTCACGATCTGGACGGCGATGCGCTTCTCCCTGCCGATCCTGCGCGTGCTGCGGGACGGGGGAGTGATGCTGGTCAGCCGGATTGCGGGTCTGCTGCTCTCCGCGATCGCGGTGCAACTCGTGGCCGACGCGATCCGCGCTTTCATCGCGGGCGAGGGCTGAGCACCTGCCGGGTCCTCGACCACCGAGATCGTCGGGCGCGACATGCGGGGCGGGTCGCTGGCGACCTCCCGGGCGAGCCGAGTCGCCTCGGGCACAATGACGTGGATGAGGACCACGTTCGCCGTCGCGAACCAGAAGGGCGGCGTCGCGAAGACCACCACGGTGGCCTCGCTCGGCGCAGCGCTCGCCGAGCGGGGGAGCCGGGTGCTCCTCGTCGACCTCGACCCGCAGGCCTGTCTGACCTTCTCCCTCGGCGTCGACCCCGAGGACCTCGACCTGTCGGTGCACCACGTGCTCACCAAGGGGTTGGACCCACACGAGGCGGTGGTCAGCACCGAGGACGGCGTCGATCTGCTGCCGGCCACGATCGAGCTGGCGCGGGCCGAGGCCGACCTGCTGACCCGGACCGGGCGCGAGTTCGCGCTGCGGGCCGCCCTCGAGCCCGTCGATGCCTACGACTGGGTGCTCCTGGACTGCCCGCCCTCCCTGGGGGTCCTGACCGTCGCCGCGCTCACCGCGGCCGAGGCGGTCCTCATCCCGTTGCAGTGCGAGACCCTCTCGCACCGCGGCGTGGGGCAGCTGCTCGACACGGTCCACGACGTGCGCCGCTTCACCAACCGTGGGCTGGAGGTCTGGGGAGTGCTTCCCACGCTGTTCGACCCTCGCACGACCCACGCTCGCGCGGTGCTCGAGACGATCTCCGAGACCTACGGCCTCGACGTCATCGAGCCGCCGATCCCCAAGTCGATCCGGTTCGCCGAGGCGCCCGCGGCCGGGCGCTCCATCCTGCGCGCCCAGCGCGGGCGGCGCGGGGCCGACGCCTATCGCGAGGTCGCCCAGTCTCTGGTCGCGCGCCGGGGGTCCTGATGCCGCGGGCGACCCGACCGCGCTATGGCCGGATCGGGGCGCTGGCCCTTGCGGTGGCGGTCACGCTCACCAGCGTCATCGCTGGCGTCCTCGGCGGCACCGGCCCGGTGCCCATCGGACCCGCGCGCTCGTACGCCGAGACGCCGACCGCGCCGGCGAGCGCGGATCCGGACCCACCGCTCCCTCGTGATTCGGGCACCGGACGCCGGGTGGTCCTCGCGCTGGCCGACCAGCGTGTCTGGCTGGTCGGGGGGGACGAGGAGGTACGGCGCACCTACCCGGTCTCCGGCAGCGTCTACGACAACCTGCTGCCGGGGGAGTTCGAGGTCTTCTCGCGCTCGCGCCACGCCACCGGGATCGACGGGTCGACGATGGAGCGGATGGTGCGCTTCACCCGCGGCGCGAAGTCGGCGATCGGGTTCCACGACATTCCCTGGATGCGTGGCCGGCCGGTGCAGACCAGCGCTGACCTGGGCACGCCCCTCAGCCACGGATGTGTCCGGCAGTCCGACGCCGACGCCCGGGCGATGTGGCGCTTCGGCCGGATCGGGACGCCCGTGGTCGTCCTCGCCTGAGGAAGCCGGATCACTCCGAGGAGTCCGACGCGCCTCCCGGTGAGCCGGACCGCCGCCGGCGGCGTCGGCGCGGTCGCGGGGATGCATCCTCGCCGCCGTCGGACGCCTGCCCCGCGGTGCCCTGGGGGCGTGCGTCGGCGCGGGCGTCGGCGCCGGCATCGGGGCCAGGACCCGCTCCCGGAGCCTCGGACGACCGCTCGTTCACGGCATGGCCGCCTCGCGTGCGTCGACGGCTGCGGTTGCGCTCTCGCGGGGGGCGGGAGCGCTCCGGCGGGCCGCTGTCCCGGGCGGCCGGGCCGCTGTCGCGGGCGGGCGGGGATGCCCCGGGCATCCGACCCTTGGTGCCGGGCGGGATGCCGAGGTCGTGGTAGAGGTGCTCGGAGGTCGAGTAGGTCTCGGCTGGGTCGTCGAACGGCAGCCCGAGCGCCTTGTTGATGACCTTCCAGCGGGTGACGTCCGCCCAGTCCACGAAGGTCACCGCCACACCGGTCGCGCCGGCCCGGCCGGTCCGCCCGGTGCGGTGGACGTAGGTGTTGTCGTCCTCGGGGCAGCCGTAGTTGATGACGTGGGTGACGTCCTGGACGTCGATGCCGCGCGCCGCGACGTCGGTGGCGACCAGCACGCGGACCTTGCCCTCGCGGAACCGGGTCATCGCCTTCTCCCGGGCCACCTGCTGCATGTCGCCGTGCAGGGGGCTGGCGGGGAACCCGCGCTCCACGAGGTCGTCGGCGACCCGCTGGGCCTGCCGCTTCGTGCGGGTGAACACGATCGTCTTCCCCGAGTTCTCCCCCTGGAGGATCCGGCCCAGGATCTCGATCTTGTCCAGGTCGTGCACCTGGTAGATGAACTGAGCGGTGGCCGGAACCAGGTGCGTGTCGGCCGACGACTCGGCGCGGATGTTCACCGGGTGCCGCATGTGGGTGCGGGCCAGCGAGACGATCGCGCCCGGCATCGTCGCGGAGAACAGCATCGTCTGCCGGGTCTCCGGCGTCCGGGCCAGCAGCTTCTCCACGTCGGGCAGGAAGCCCAGATCGAGCATCTCGTCGGCCTCGTCGAGCACCAGCACCTTGACATGCGCCAGGTTGAGCGAGCCACGGTTGACCAGGTCGAGCAGCCGTCCCGGCGTACCGACGACGACTTCGACGCCTCGCTCGAGGGCCGCAAGCTGCTGCTCGTAGGGCACGCCCCCGTAGACGGTGACGATCCGGGTCCCGCGGTCCGCCGCGGCGAGCACCAGGTCGCCGGTCACCTGGAGCGCCAGCTCGCGAGTGGGGGCGACCACGAGCGCCTGCGGCTTGTCCGGCGCGGAGAGGTCGGAGTGGTCGGGGTCGTGGGGGGCGACGGTGCGCTGCAGCAGCGGGATGCCGAACGCCAGGGTCTTGCCCGTGCCCGTGCGTGCCTGCCCGATCAGGTCGGTGCCGAGGAGAGCGACGCCGAGCGTCATCTCCTGGATCGGGAAAGGGGTCGTGATGCCGCCGCGCTGGAGGGAGTCGGCGATCTCGGGGAGTACCCCGAGGTCTCTAAAGGTGGTCAGGATTTCGCCTTCGTCTGATCGCAATGTGAGACCCCATCCTATCGGTAGGCTCCGGTCATGATCGATCCGTCGGTTGCGGACGCGGCGGCGCCGCCTCCCGCCGCGTTCGCCGACCCCGCCTACGCGCGGGCGGTGGTGGACCTGCTGGGCGTGATCGCCTACGGCGAGATCTCCGCATTCGAGCGGCTCGCACTGGACGCGCGGATGGCTCCACAGCTGCCCGACAAGGCCGAGCTGGCCCGGATGGCCTCGGTGGAGTACACGCACTTCGAGCGGCTGTGCGACTACCTGCGGCGGCTCGGCGCCGACCCGATGGCGGCGATGGCTCCCTTCCGGGAGGCCTTCGACCGGTTCCACGAGCGCACCGCGTCCTCGGACTGGCTCGAGGGCGTGGTCACGGCGTTCGTCGGGGACGGGCTGTCCGCGGACTTCTACACCGAGATCGCCGCGCTGCTGGATCCTGAGACCCGCACGGTGGTGCTCGAGTCGCTGCGAGACGCCGGCAACTCCGCCTTCGCAGTGGACCGGGTGCGGGCGGCGATCGCGGAGGACCCCCGGCTGGGCGGTCGCCTGGCGTTGTGGGGGCGCAGGCTGATGGGCGAAGCGCTGAGCCAGGCGCAGCGGGTGGCCGCCGAGCGCGAGGCGCTGACCGCGTTGTTGGCCGGCGGGATCGATCGGCCCGGGCTCGACCTGGCCGGGCTGAGCAGGCTCTTCGCCCGGCTGACCGAGAACCACGTGCAACGGATGGGCGCCCTCGGGCTGGACGCCTGACCTAGGAGCGGAAGCCGACCTGTCCAGCCGCCGGCGTGCCGAGTTCGACGTAGGCGAGCTTCTCGCTGGGAACCAGGACGCGGCGGCCCCGGGTGTCGGTCAGCGACAGCACGCCGTCCTCGCCGGACAGCGCCTTGCTCACCCGGTCCGCGATCTCGTCGCCGGACAGGGTGCTGTCGATGACCAGCTCGCGGGTGGCGAACTGGACGCCGATCTTGACCTCCACGGGGGCTCCTCCTCGTCAGGGTTGCTCGTCGTTGAGCGGGAAGCGGCTGATGCCGCGCCAGGCCAGGCTAGCCACCAGCTGGGCGGCGTCGGTCTGGCCGATGCCCTGGCGGCCGTGCAGCCAGTAGCGCGCACTTACCTGGGCCATCCCGACCAGCGAGACCGCCAGCAGCCGCGACTCCTCGTCGGGGAGCCCGGTGTCCTCATGGATGACCTTGGTGATCTCCTCGGCGCAGACCCACGTCACCCGGTCGACGTGTGCGCGCACGGCCGGCTCGTTGGTCAGGTCGGACTCGAACACCAGCCGGAAGGCACCCTCGGTGTCGGCCACATAGGAGTAGAAGGCCCGGATGGTCGCCAGCACCCGCTGCTTGTTGTCGTGGGTCGAGGCCAGCGCCTCACGGGTGGCGTCGATGATCCGGTCCGAGGACTGCTCGAGCAACGCCAGGTAGAGCTCCAGCTTGCCCGGGAAGTGCTGGTAGAGCACCGGCTTGGAGACCCCGGCCCGCTCGGCGATGTCGTCCATCGCGGCCGCGTGGTAGCCCTGCGCCACGAACACCTCGCGCGCCGAGTCCAACAGCTGGGCGCGTCTCGCCGGCCGCGGCATGCGGTTGCCGCGCTGGCGGATCGGCTCGGCGCTCACGGGGGGTTCCTCCTCATCCCTCCAGGGCAGCGTATCTTGCAGTGACCGCGGTCACGCCCCGGGCCGCACGAGCACCGGGAACATGGATGCTCCCGGTGATGTTGGGCCCTCACTGGGTCCGGTCTGCCGGGCCCTGAGGAGACTTCGAGGAGACGCTGTGACCCTGCCCCCCCTGGTCGAGCCGGCCGCCGAGCTCACGATCGACGAGGTACGCCGCTACAGCCGGCACCTGATCATCCCCGACGTTGGGATGACCGGGCAGAAGCGGCTGAAGAACGCCAAGGTCCTGGTCATCGGCGCCGGCGGACTGGGGTCGCCAGCCCTGCTCTATCTGGCCGCGGCCGGTGTCGGCACCATCGGGATCGCCGAGTACGACGAGGTCGACGAGTCCAACCTGCAGCGCCAGGTGATCCACGGGCAGAGCGACGTGGGCCGCCCGAAGGCCGAGTCGGCCCGCGACTCGATCAGCGAGGTGAACCCGCTGGTCCACGTCGTGGTGCACAACGAGCGCCTGGACAACGACAACGTGCTGGGCATCTTCGAGGAGTACGACCTGATCGTCGACGGCACCGACAACTTCGCCACGCGCTACCTGGTCAACGACGCGGCCTACTTCCTGAACAAGCCCTACGTCTGGGGCTCGATCTACCGCTTCGACGGCCAGGCCTCGGTGTTCTGGCCGACCGCCGAGGGTGTCGAGGCACCCTGCTACCGCTGCCTCTACCCCGAGCCGCCGCCGCCGGGCATGGTTCCCTCCTGCGCCGAAGGCGGCGTGCTGGGCGTGTTGTGCGCGAGCATCGGCTCGATCCAGGTCACCGAGGCGATCAAGGTGATCACCGGCATCGGCGACCCGATGGTCGGCACCCTGATGATCTACGACGCCCTGGAGATGGACTACCGCAAGCTCAAGGTCCGCAAGGACCCCGCCTGCGCGCTCTGCGGGGAGAACCCCACGGTCACCGGGCTCATCGACTACGAGACGTTCTGCGGCGCGATCAGCGACGAGGCGGCCGAGGCCGCCGCCGACGCGACGATCTCGGTGGCCACGCTGGAGCAGTGGCTCAAAGAGCGGGAGAACGGCGAGCGTGACTTCGTGCTGGTCGACGTCCGCGAGCCGAACGAGTTCGAGATCAACAAGATCCCGGGCTCGGTGCTCATCCCGAAGGGCGACTTCCTCAACGGGTCGGCGCTCGAGCAGCTGCCCGAGCTCACCGAGGGCGGCAAGCAGATCGTCATGCACTGCAAGTCCGGCGTGCGCTCGGCGGAGACCCTGGCGGTCGTCAAGGGCGCCGGGTATGCCGACGCAGTGCATGTCGGCGGCGGCGTGGTCGCGTGGGTCAACCAGGTCGACCCCTCCCAGCCGGCGTACTGATCTGCGAGGAGTACGTCGAGGCGGTGCTCGGCCTGGTCGAGCGGGTGCCGCCTGGGCGGGTGACGACGTACGGCGAGATCGCGGCGGCCCTCGGGTCCGGAGGTCCCCGTCAGGTCGGGCAGGTGATGGCGCTGCACGGGGCGCCCGTGCCGTGGTGGCGGGTGGTGCGGGCCGACGGATCACTTCCGGGATCCCACGTCGCCGAGGCGCGCCATGCCTACCACGAGGAGGGTACGCCGGTGCGCCCGAGCGGCCGGGTCGACCTTGCGGCAGCCTTCTGGTCGCCCGCGGAGGTCAGTAACTGACCCGAGGACGGTCTCGGCGACCAGAAACCGTCCCAGGGTCAGTGACTGACGTTCAGGAGCGGGAGCGGGCGCGGGTCCGCTCGGCCAGCGCGGCCAGCGCGGCGGGGAAGATCTCCTCCGGCGGGTTGACCAGCCCGGCGCCGACCTGGCCGACCCCGGCCCTGTTGCCGGCCATCCCGGTGTTGATCTGCGGGAGGATGCCGGTGCGGCACACGGCTGCGACGTCGATGCCGGTCGGAGCGCCCTCGAACTCGAGCACGGGGATGGACCACCGTGGGTTCTGGGCCAGGGTGATCTCGCGCATCCGCCGGGTGGTGGCCAGGGCGTCGGGCACCGTCCCGCCGACGAACCGGACGATCGCGGGAGCAGTGGCCATCGAGAAGCCGCCGACCCCGGCGGTCTCGGCGATCGCCGAGTCGCCGATGTCGGGGTTGGCGTCCTCGGGGCCGAAGTCGCCCAGGAACAGCCCGTCGACCTGCTGCGCCGGGCCGGTGAACCAGTCGTCGTCGGTGCCTGAGACCTGGATGCCGAACTCGGTGCCGTTCCTGGCCATCGCGACGACCATCGTCGAGCCCTCGATGCCGCGCGCGGCGTCCAGCGCGAGCTTGCAGGTCGGCATTCCCAGGTTGAGGAAGAAGTGCTCGTTGCCGCCGATGAAGCGCAGCACCTCGGCGATGTCCGACGGCTCCCGCCCTGAGTCGGCGAGGCTCGGCGCGAGGTCGCGGAGCAGCATCAGGGTTCCGGCCCGGTTGCGGTTGTGCGCCTCGTCGCCCATCTGGAGCATCTGGGTGACGATGCCGGTGACGTCGATGGCCCCGGGGCCCTCGACGGTGGCGCGCACCGCGTCCTTGAGTGCCGGCCCGAGCACGGCGGACATCCACCGCAGCCGCTCGAGGACCTCGGGCGCGTAGGCGCCGAAGCGGAGCACCTTGCCGAGCCCCTCGTTGAGCGAGCAGGACGAGCGCCGGCCGGTGGCCGGGTCCTCGAGCACGAACATCCACATCGACGGCGACACCACGCCGGCCATCGGCCCCACCGCGGCGTGGTGGTGGCACGGTTCGAGCGTGAACCGGTCGCCGGCCTCGAAGACGCCGACCGCGTCCTCGGGGTCGTCCACCAGCCCCTCGAAGGCGGCCGCGCCTATCAGCGCGCCGCGCAGCGGGCCTGAGGCCATCTCCCAGGTGATCGGGGGTCCGGCGTGCAGGAACTGACCGGGCTGCAGGCCGAGCACCTCCGAGGCGGGGGCGACGTCGACGAGCATCGCCTGGACCGCCATCATCGCTTCGACGGCCCGCTGGTTGGCCGCCTGCCGCAGCGGGTCCGTGGCCACCGTGGCGATGTCGGCCGCGGTCCCTTCGAGGGCCGGGCGCCAGTCCACCCGTTCGACCGGGACGGACTGGCCTTCGACGGCGGCGGCGAAGTGGTCGGCGCCCGCGGCGACCACGGCCACGGGTGTCTCGGTCGGCCGCGGGGCCGTGGCAGCGGGGGGAGTGGCGGTCATGCGACACCTCCGGCGACGAGGGAGGCCGCGCGGACGGCGGCGCGGGCGTTGGACAAGTGGACCTCGGCGCCGGCATCGGCCAGCGCCTGGGCCTGGCCGGTCAGCCCCTGGGGGTCCTGCTCGGTGCCGACGCAGGCGATCACCACGGGGAGGTCACGGCCGGCGTCGCGGGCCGCGGCGATGGCCGCGCTGACGGCCGGCGCCAGCAGCGAAGCGGGGTCGGGCTCGGCGCCGTGGCCGAGCACCACGTCCATGAGGACTACGCCGGTCTCGGGGTCGCCCGCGGCACGCTCGAGGTGCTCCAGCCGCAGCGTGGGGTCGATCATCGGGTGGGCGCGGCCCTGGGTCAACGAGTCGTCCCCGAAGTCGATCATCAGGTGGGCCGACGCGGTCATCGAGTCGTCGAGGGCGAGCTCGGGAGCCAGCGGGATGTTGCTGCGGACCCGGCCCAGGCGATCCGCGGCGATGAGCATGGCCTCGTCGCACAGGGTCCCGCCCACGAAGAGCCCGCGGAGGTAGCCCGAGACCGGCTCCCAGTCGCGCTCACCCCACACCGGCCAGGTGGGTGCCGGGCTCCCAAGCGCGTCGAGCACGGTCTCCGTGGTGGTGGTGAGGTCCGGTTGACCGGCCCCCAGCAGGGCCAGGTCGACCGGGGTGTCCAGGGAGTCGGCGTAGGCGCGGACCGCCTCGGCGACCTCGGGTGCCGGCGGCTTGGACACCACGACGATGCGCATGACCTCCGGGTCGTCGTCCAGGCGGCGCAGCGCCTCCATCGTGGAGAGGCCGCCGACCTGGGTGGAGAGGTCCCGGCCGCCGACCCCCAGAGCGGCGCCGACGCCGACGCCGGCGGCGTCGAGGAGGCACATGAGCTGCTGGCAGCCGGTGCCCGAGGCGGCCACGATGCCGACCCCGCCCGGCTCGGTGACGTTGGCGAAACCCAGGCCGAGCCTGCCGACCATCGCCGTCCCGCAGTCGGGGCCCATCACCAGCAGCCCGCGCTCGGCCGCCATGTGCTTGAGCGCCACCTCCTGCTCGACACCCACATTGTCGCTGAAGATCATCACGTCGGCCCCGGAGTCGATCGCGTCGGCCGCCTCGACCGCCGCGCTCTCTCCGGGCACCGAGACCAGTGCCAGCCGGGCGCCCGAGCGGCGCAGCGCGCTCTTGGTGGTCCGCGGCGGCTCCGCGCGGGCCTCGGTCTCGGGCCGGTTCGTCGCGGCGGCGAGCGCAGCCTCGACGGCCGCGAGCGCGCTGGGCAGCGCGTCCTCGGACTCGACCTTGAGGGCGACGACCATGTCGTTGGGAGAGCTGGCAGGGATGTCGAAACCCATCCCCTCCAGCACCTCCAGGTTCAACGGGGTCCCCATGGCGACCTGGGCGGCGATGACGCCGGGAGCGTCGGCCACCGCGCGGCTGACCTGGAGGAGCGTGACGGAGTCGGCGTAGGCGCTCCTCAGCTCGACGTGGGTGTGGGCGGGACTCATCCGGTGGCTCCTTCGGGAAGCGGTGGGGGGGATGACGGGCGGGAGAAGCTGGGCAGGGAGCGGAAGGCGATGAGCGAGCCGAGAAGCAGACCGGCCCCGGACGTGTCGCCGATGCGCAACATGCGGTCGGTGGCGCGCGCCACGGCCGGCGGGTCGTCGTCGGCCACCCCACCGAGCAGTGCCAGGAACTGCGGCACCGCCTCGCCACGGGCCGCGCAGTCGAGCAGCGTGGCGGACAGCGTGGTCGTGCGCTCCCGAGACGAGCTCGCCACGGCGTCGTGGACCTGCGCGAAGGCCGGGTGATGGGTGGCCACGCCGGTGGCCAGCCAGCCGGCCAAGACGTCGTCGCCGGCCGGGGTCAGGCCGCTGCCCAGGCCGAGCAGGCCGCGCGCCGCGGCCGGGTCGCACCCGGCCAGCATGCCCAGCGCGTCGGCGGGCAGCTCGGCTCGGACCCGGTCCAGGCGGGAGTCCTGGCCGTCCGCGGTGGCCGCCCCCAGCATCGCCGCGCCGCGACGGGTCGCGGCTTCGGCCAGGACCGGCACGGTGGTCTCGACGCTGTCGGTCACCCGCACCTCGAGACCGGGCAGGGCCAGGGCACCCTCGCCGACGACCACGTCCGGACGCGCCGCGAGGCCGGGCAACGCGGGCAGCGTGGTGCGGACCCCGCATGGCAGGAGCACCGCTCCGCGGGCCAGCACGGCCACGCAGGTGCCGCCGAGGTCGACGTAGGCCGCGTCTCGGCCGACGTGCAGGAGGCGACCCCGCCGCCGGCGACCGGCGACCGTGGCGACCACGCCCGGAGACGCGGCTCCGGTCACCCGGACCAGGGGCGTGGGGGTGGGAAGGGGCACGGGGCAACGCTAACGGCCGTCGGCACCGGGCATAGTGGCCGAACCTGCCAAGGGTGGGCTATGAATGCCGCAAGAGTTGATAAGCGGGGGGCGAGGAGCTGAGATGACGCCGTCCCTGCGCGGGGCCCTGCGCCCGGACCCCGACGTGATGCTGCTGGAGCAGATCGACGCGCTGCACTCGACGCTTGCCCAGATGGTGCTCGAGGGCGCGAGTCTGGACCAGATCGCCCTCGAGGTCACCCGGATCCTCAGGGTCGGCATCGTGGTCACCTCCACCGACGGCCGCGAGCGCGGCGCCTCGATCAGTCCCGAGCTACGCGCCGACCTGGCCCATGCCGACCTGCTGGAGCCGAGCGGGAGGTTCCGAGTCGAGCGGCTCCGAGCGCCCGACGGAGTAGGGACCGCGGCGTTCCGCGACGGTGAGGTGCGCCTAGTCAAGGTGACGGCCGCGGGGGCGGACCTGGTCCGGCTGATCTGCGTGAGCCCCGGTCGTCATCTCTCGCGCGCCGATGTTCAGGCGCTCGAGCGCGCCGCGACCGTGGTCGCGCTCCTGGTGACCCAGCAGCGGGCGGTCGCGGCGGTGGAGAACAAGTACCGCGGCGATTTTCTCCGCGACGTCTTCCTCGGCCGCGCCGGTGACGACGGCTTCGTCATCGACCACGCCCGCGGTCTGGGGTGGGACCTCTCGCGGCCGATGGTGGTGCTCAGTGCAGAGCTCGACCCGCAGCCTGACAGTGGGTCCTCGGCCGGCGAGCTGCCTGCCCACCTGAGCCGCGAGTGGCACGACCGGTTCGCCGCGGCCTGGAGGCTGGTGTGCGAGGCCGGCGGGCGGGCGATCCCGACCGTGGACTTCTCCACTGAGGTCGTCGCCCTCGTCCCGGTCCCCCGGGACGGCGCCGAGCCCGAGCGGCAGCGGATGTTGCGCGACCAGGTCGCGCACCTGGTCCTGGAGGTGTCCGGTGACCGCGGCGGCGGTCGGCGGCCCTTCTCCGTCGGCGTGAGCCGGCCGGCCGTCGCGCTGGGGGACCTGCCCGCGGCGTACGACCAGGCGCGTCGGGCCGCGGCGGTCGGCCGCCGGATCACCGGCGGGCACGCGACGACCTGGTTCGACGACCTCGGGCTGCACCGGCTCATCGCTCTGGTCCCCGACGACGGCGAGCTTCGCGAGTTCGCCCAGGACGTGCTGGGGGATCTGGCCGCGGCCACGCCCGAGGCCGACGACCTGCGGACCACGCTCCAGGTGCTGCTCGACGCCAACCTCAACGTCGCCGAGGCCGCCCGGGTGCAGTTCTTCCACTACAACACGATGCGCTACCGGGTCGGCAAACTCGAGCGGATGCTGGGCCCCTTCACCCGCGACCCGCACCTGCGGCTGAACATCGCCGTCGCGCTGCAGGTCCTCGGCGTACGCCGCTGAGCGCAACCTCTGCCAGCGCGGCCGCAGGTCCTTCGGCAACGCTCGCCAGTGTCGCGGCTCACAGTCCCACGTAGCGTCTCCACGATCTCGGTGCAGCCCAGTCAGTCCCGTGCAGCCCGGTGCCGCCCGTGCAGCCCCGTGCAGCCCGGTGCAGCCACACGGTCCTAACGACTCAGGAGAACGCCATGTCCATGTTCACGTGGGACGTCGTCTACGACGGCAAGACCCCACCACCGGGAGCCTCCGTCGGCCCGAAGCAGCGGCTCAGCTGGGGCCGCACGGCCGGACTCGGTGCCCAGCACGTCGTCGCGATGTTCGGGGCGACGTTCGTCTTCCCCGTCGTCATGGGCCTCGACCCCAACCTGGCGATCATGTTCTCCGGGCTCTGCACGATCCTGTTCCTGCTGATCGTCGGCAACCGGGTCCCCAGCTATCTGGGGACCAGCGCCTCCTTCGTTGCCGGCGTCGCGGCGATCCGAGCTCAGGGCGGGGACTCCGCCGACGTGACCGGGGCGATCATGGTCGCCGGCCTGGTGCTGGCGCTGGTGGGCCTGCTGGTCCACTTCAGCGGCGCCGGGCTGATCCACAAGATCCTCCCGCCTGCGGTGACCGGGGCCGTCGTCATGCTCATCGGCTTCAACCTCGCCCCCGTGGTCGCCGGCGTCTACTGGCCGCAGGACCAGTGGATCGCCCTCCTCGTCGCCGGGTTCACCGTGGCCGCGGCGGTGCTGCTGCCCGGCTTCTGGGCCAGGATCGCGGTGTTCCTCGCGCTCATCTTCGGCTACGTGGTGTCCTACCTGGCCGACATCGTCCTGGGCCCGATCACCTCGGTGACCCCGGTCAGCGGTGGCGAGGCGGTCGAGCACGACCGGGTCAGCTGGGACGCGGTGCTGGCCGCGGACTGGATCGGGTTTCCCTCCACCCCGCTCCCCGACGGCCTCGACCCGGTCCACGGCCCGACCATCTCGCTCACCTTCGTGCTGCTCGTGCTGCCTGGCGTGATCGCGCTGATCGCGGAGAACACCGGCCACGTCAAGGCGGTGGCCGAGATGACCGGCGACAACCTTGACCCCTACATGGGCCGGGCGATCGGCGCCGACGGCCTGGCCACGGCTCTGGCCAGCGCGTTCGGCGGCTCGCCGACCACGACGTACGCCGAGAACATCGGGGTGATGGGCGCCACCCGGGTCTACTCCACCGCGGCGTACTACTTCGCTGCCGCGGTCGCCATCATCCTCGGCCTGTGCCCGAAGTTCGGCCAGATCGTCAACGCCACGCCCGGGGGTGTGCTCGGCGGGATCACCCTCATCCTCTACGGCATGATCGGGCTGGTCGGCGCCAAGATCTGGGTGGAGAACGGCGTCGACTTCGGCAACCCGGTGAACCTCGTCGGGCTCTCGGCCGGGCTGATCGCGGGCATCGGAGACGTCACGCTCGAGGTCACCGACGACTTCCAGCTCGGCGGCATCGCGCTCGGCACGATCCTGGTGATCGTCTTCTTCCACATGGTGCGCGGCGGGAAGCATGCTCCCGAGCAGGGTGCGGAAGGAGTCACTCGTGCGTTGTACTAGCGCGGCGAGGACCCCGTGAGCACCAGGCACTGACCCAGGACGCCGGTCCGCGCGCGAGTCCGGCGTCCGCCACCCCCGACCGAGGGAGCACCTGTGAAGCCCCCACCCTTCTCGTACGTCCGCCCCTCCTCGCTGGCCGAGGCGCTGGAGGTGCTGGCGACGAGCCCCGATGCGAAGGTGCTGGCGGGGGGCCAGAGCCTGATCCCGCTGCTCTCCATGCGGCTGGCCGCCCCCGGGCTGCTGGTCGACATCAACGGGATCGAGGAGCTGGCGTATGTGCGGGCCGGTGACGACGGGGTCCGGGTCGGTGCGCTGGCCCGGCACGCCGACCTCCTGCGCGACGAGGGCGCCCGGCGCGTCCAGCCGCTGCTCGCCCGGGCCCTCGGGCTGGTCGCGCATCCGACGATCCGCAACCGCGGCACCACCCTGGGCTCGATCATCCACGCCGACGCCTCGGCCGAGATGCCGGTAGTGCTCTGTCTGGTCGGCGGTCAGGTGACCGCCGCGTCGACCGGGGGCCGGCGGGAGATCGACGCCGCCGACCTCTACGTCGGCCCGATGGAGTCCGCGCTGCGGTCTGACGAGCTGGCCGTGGAGGTCTTCTTCCGCGCCCTGCCGCCCTCGACCGGGGTCGCCGTGGACGAGGTGGCCCGCCGGCACGGCGACTACGCGCTGTGCGGGGTGGCCGCCAGCGTGACGGTCGCCGACGGCGACATCGCCGAGGTCAAGGCCGGCTACCTCTCGGTGTGCGACGTGCCCACCGTCGTCGACCTCACCCCGGCGCTGTCGGGCGGGCTGTCCGACGAGGCCCTCGCTGAGGCCGCCGAGCTCGCCCTGCCGCACCTGGAGCCGGGTGGCGACATCCACGCCACCGAGGCCTATCGGCGCCAGCTCGTCCGCACCCTGACCCGCCGTGTCGTCACCGCCGCGCACACCGACGCCGTCGGAGCCGGGTCGACCACCGAGAGGACCCCCGCATGAGCGAACCACGCCACGATGTCCGGATCACCGTGAACGGCGCGGTCCACAACCTCTCGGTGCCGGCCCGGCGCCTGCTCAGCGACGCGCTGCGCCACGACCTGGGGTTCACCGGCACCCACGTCGGCTGCGAGCACGGCGTCTGCGGCGCCTGCACGGTCCTGCTCGACGGCCGGCCGGTCCGCTCGTGCCTGATGCTGGCCGTCTCGGCCGCGGACTGCGAGGTCACGACCGTCGAGGGGCTGGGCGAGCCGGACGGATCGCTGGGTCCGGTGCAGCAGGCCTTCAGGGAGTGCCACGGCCTGCAGTGCGGCTTCTGCACGCCGGGATTCCTGACCACGATCACCGCGGGGATCGAGGAGAATCCCGAGCCCACCCGAGCCGAGGCCCGCGAGATGATTGCGGGCAACCTGTGCCGGTGCACCGGCTACCAGAACATCGTCTCGGCGGTGTGCCGTGCCGCCCAGATCAAGGCGGAGCGGCAGGAGGCCCGGTCATGACCACGAAGCTGATGGGTGACAAGGTCCGCCGGGTCGAGGACGACCGGCTGCTGCGGGGCCTGGGGAAGTACGCCGACGACCTGCTGCCCGGCGCCCTCGAGGTGGCCGTGCTGCGCAGCCCGCACGCGCACGCGCGGATCCTCGACATCGAGGTCGAGGCGGTGCTCGACCTCGAGGGGGTCGTCGCCGTCTACACCCACCACGACCTCGAGGGGGCGATGGGCGAGCCGCTGCCGCTGCTGATCCCGCACCCCACCCTCACCCACGGGCGGACCCAGTACGCGCTGGCCAAGGACCAGGTGAACTACGTGGGGGAGGCGATCGCGATGGTGGTCGCCGAGGACCGCTACATCGCCGAGGACGCCGTGGGCCTGATCCGGGTGACCTACGAGTTCCTGAAGCCGGTGGTCGGCGTCGAGACCGCCCGCCGGGCCGACGACCTCGTGCACGAGGACGTGCCGGGCAACGTGGCGGCGCGGATGGAGCAGTCGCGGGGGGATGCCGACGCCGCGGTCGCCGAGGCGCCGCACCGGCTCTCCCTGGACCTGACGATCGAGCGCAGCGCCTCGATGCCAATGGAGGGCCGGGCGACCGTGGCGCGCTGGGACACCGCAAGCAAGCGGCTGCAGGTGTGGACCTCCACCCAGACCTCCACCGGCGTGCGGGCGGCCGTCGCCTCCAAGCTCGGGCTGGACCTGATGCAGGTCGACGTGATCACGCCCGAGGTCGGCGGGGGCTTCGGGGTCAAGATCATGCACCCGTGGCCCGAGGAGCTGCTGGTGCCGATGGCGGCGCGGGCGCTGGGCCGGCCGGTGAAGTTCACTGAGGACCGCCGCGAGCACTTCATCTCCTCCGCGCACGAGCGCGGACAGGAGCACCACATCGAGGTCGGCTTCGACGACGACGGTCGGGTCCTCGGCCTGTCGGTGCAGATCTGGCATGACAACGGCGCCTACACGCCGTACGGGCTGATCGTCCCGATCATCACCTCCACTCAGCTGCTCGGGCCCTACAAGCCCGGGGCCTACAAGGTGGTGTTCGAGAGCCTCTACACCAACACCGTCATCGTCACCCCCTACCGCGGGGCCGGTCGCCCCCAGGGGGTCTTCGCGATGGAGCGGACCATGGACGCGATCGCGGCGTACCTGGGCAAGGACCGCACCCAGGTGCGCGCGGTCAACTTCATCCAGCCCGAGGACTTCCCCTACGACCACGGGCTGGTCTTCCAGGACGGCCGGCCGCTGATCTACGACTCCGGGGACTACCCGGCCTCGCTGGAGAAGCTCAAGGCGCTCATCGGGTGGGACGAGTTCGCCGCGTTCCGTGCGGAGATGGCCGCGCAGGGCCGGCGGGTCGGCATCGGGCTGGGCTGCTACGTCGAGGGGACCGGGGTGGGCCCCTACGAGGGGGCTCACATCACGGTCGAGACCTCCGGCAAGGTCAAGGTGGCGATCGGGCTCACCTCCCAGGGCCAGGGACACCACACCGCGTTCGCGCAGATCGTCGCCGACGAGCTCGGGGTGCCGTTCGAGGACATCGAGGTGGTCTCGGGCGACACCCGGCGGATGGGCTACGCCGTGGGCACCTTCGCCTCCCGGGCCGCGGTGATGAGCGGCTCGGCGGTCGCCCTGGCCGCGCGCCGGGCCAAGGCCAAGGCGCTGCGGATCGCCGCCGACGCGCTCGAGGCTGCCGAGGAGGACCTCGAGCTTGTCGATGGCCAGGTCCGCGTCGCGGGTGCGCCGGGCACCTCGATCGGGCTGGGCACGGTCGCGGTGCTGTCCAACCCGCTGCGCTACGCCTTCGACGAGGCGTCCAGGGCCGCCACCCAGTTCAGCGTCGGACACCCCGAGCGGCCGCCGGTGGCCGAGGGCGAGGAGCCGGGGTTGGAGGGCCGCGACTTCTACTCCCCGGAGCGGTCCACCTTCGCCAACGGGATGCACGCCGCGATCGTGGAGACCGACCCGGAGACCGCTGAGATCCACATCCTCAAGTACGCCGTCGTCCACGACTGCGGCACCCTGATCAACCCGATGATCGTGGAGGGACAGATCCACGGGGGGGTCGCCCAGGGCGTCGGCGGGGCTCTCTACGAGCGGATGGCGTACGACGAGAACGGCCAGCTGCTCAACGCCTCGTTCATGGACTTCCTGATGCCCTACGTCACCGAGGTGCCCGAGGCCATCGACATCGACCACCTCGAGACTCCCTCCCCGCTCAACCCGCTCGGCATCAAGGGCGCCGGCGAGGCCGGCGTGATCCCCTGCGCCGCGGTCTTCGCCTCGGCGATCGAGGACGCCGAGGGGATCACCCTGACCGCCATGCCCATCTCCCCCTCGGAGCTGTTCGAGCTCCGCGAGTCCCGGAAGGACCACTCATGAAGATCGCCGGCGAGGCCACCCTGGAAGCACCGCGCGAGAAGGTGTGGGACGCGCTGCTCGACCCCGCGGTCCTGGTCCGCACACTGCCCGGTGCCGAGCGGCTGGAGACGGTGGGCGAGAACGCCTACGACATGACCATCAACGTGGGCGTCGCGGCGATCAAGGGCACCTATGCGGGCTCCTGCACGCTCACCGACCTCAACCCGCACGACTCGCTGGTGCTCTCCGCCCAGGGCGCCGGTGCGCCGGGCACGATCGGGGCCGAGGTGCTGGTCAAGTTCACCGACAACGGCGACGGCACCACCGGGCTCTCCTACGAGGCCGACGCGGTGGTCGGCGGGATGATCGGCGGCGTCGGACAGCGGATGCTCACCTCGGTCTCCCGACGGATGGCCGGGGAGTTCTTCGGCAACGTCAACGCACTGCTCACCGGGGCCGCGCCCGTGGAGGCCCCGGCCGGCGAGGGTGCGGCCGCGGCGCCGGCAGCCGAGGGAGCCGCGGCTCCGGCCACCCCCGGCGTCTTCACCGCGCCGCCGAAGCCGGCTGCCGCCGGGACCCAGAAGGACTTCCTCACCGGGGTCCTCGTCGGGGCCGGGCTGGTCTCGCTCGGGGTGGTGCTCGGCGCGGTCGTGGGGCGGCGGCGGTGACCGACCGGTCCGGGATCGGCCCCTTCTCGACCGCCCGGGAGATGGCCGCGGCGGTCCGGTCCCGGGCGATCTCGGCCCGCGAGCTGCTCGAGGTGCACCACGCTCGGGTCGAGGAGGTCAACCCGTCGGTCAACGCGATCGTCTCGCGGGATCCGGAGCGGTCCCGGGCCGCGGCTGCCGCCGCCGACCAGGCGCTGGCGGCCGGGGAGCCGGTCGGGCCGCTGCACGGCCTGCCGTTCGCGTTCAAGGACACCCACGCCGTCGCCGGGTGGCGCACGACCTACGGTTCGCCGGTGCTGGCCGACAACGTTCCGGACGCCGACGAGTTGCTCGTGGAGCGGGTCCGGGGCGCGGGCGCGGTCGTGGTCGGCAAGACCAACGTGCCGGAGTTCGCCGCCGGCTCGCATACGTTCAACCCGGTGTTCGGCACCACGCTCAACCCCTTCGACCTCGGGCGTTCGGCTGGCGGCTCCTCGGGAGGGGCCGCGGTGGCGCTGGCCACGGGGATGACGCCGCTGGCCGACGGCAGCGACATGGGCGGCTCGCTGCGTAACCCGGCCTCGTTCTGCAACGTGGTGGGGTTGCGGCCCTCGCTGGGCCGGGTCCCGGAGTGGCCGCTCTACAACGCCTGGGAGACCACCTCGGTGGGCGGGGGGATGGCCCGGGACGTCGCCGACCTGGCGCTGCTGCTCTCGGTGCTGGCCGGCCCCGACCGCCGGGTCCCGCTGGCCCTGGGCGATCCCGGGTCCACCTTCGCCCCCCCGCTGGGCGGGTCGCTGGCCGGGCTGCGGGTCGCGCTGTCGGTGGACCTCGGTGGTGCCTTCGAGGTCGACCATGACGTGGCCGCCGTCGTCGAGTCGGCGAGCACGGTGTTCTCCTCCGCGGGCGCGGACGTGGTCTCGGCGTACCCGGTGCTGGCGGAGGCGGAGGACACCTTCCGCACGCTGCGCGCCTGGCACTTCCAGGCGAAGCTGGGCTCGCTCCTGTACGCCCACCCGGACGGGTTCAAGCAGTCGCTGGCCGACAACATCCGGGCCGGCGAGCCGCTCACCGGAGCAGACGTGGCCCGCGCCTACACCCAGCGCACCACGCTGGGGCAGCGGATGGTCGACTTCTTCTCCTCCCACGACGTGCTCGTGATGCCGGTGAGCCAGGTGCCGCCGTTCCCGGCCGACCAGGAGTTCCCGACGGCCATCAACGGCAAGCCCATGGAGACCTACCTGGACTGGATGCGCTCGGCGTACTTCATCACGGTCACCGGCTGCCCGGCGATGTCGGTGCCCGCCGGCTTCTCCCCCGACGGGCTGCCGGTCGGGGTGCAGATCGTGGCCGCGCACAACCAGGAGCGGCGACTGCTCGAGGTGGCTCACGCCTTCGAGCAGGCCACCAGGGTGGGGGACCGGCGCCCGCCCCTGTGAGCTCGGCTGTGCGTCGGTTCGCCGGGGGCGGCTCCGGGCCGCAGCTAGCGGCCCAGCCGGACCGCCCCCGCGTGGGTCAGGGCGGTGTCCACGCGCTCGCGCACGTGTGCGCTCATCGAGGGGAGTGCGTGCGCGGGGAACCACCGGACGTCGGTGGATTCGTCGTCGGCGACCCGGGCCTCGCCGGACCGGTAGTGGCAGCGGAAGGTCAGGTCGACGTACTGCGCCTGGTCGCCGTTGCCGTAGACCACGGGGTCGGTGACGCTCACCCAGGCCAGCGCGTCCACGACGCACTCCACGCCGGTCTCCTCCAGCACCTCGCGGACCGCGGTGAGGTGGGGCTCCTCGCCCGGGTCCACGATGCCGGTCACCGGCGCCCATCCTCCGTCGTCGGCGCGGCGCACCAGGAGCACCTCGGGCCCGCGGCAGACGACCGCTGTCACGCCCGGGAGCCACAGCAGGTCGTGACCGACGCGCTCGCGCAGTCGCAGGATGAAGTCGGGGACTGGCACCCGGTCACCCTAGGACGTGTTGGTGACCGGTCCGCTCCTGGTGGCCTTGCCGGACCGGTTCCGGGCAGCCTGCAGCATCGTCGGGGACAACCCCAACTGGCCCAGCAGTCCGGCGTCCTTCTCGGTGTCGACGTAGGCCGGCAGGATGCACGATGCCTGGAACGCCCGGTCGTAGTCGCCTGCGATCCGGAGCGCGTCGACTACGGATTCTCGATCGGTGACCATGGGACTCCTTTCCTGAATGAGACCTACCCCACATCCGGGACATCACACGCCGGACTTGACACTCAGGCGTCGGGCATCGGCACTCACGGCACGTCCGGCCACGGGGTCTCGAAGAACAGCGGGCGGCCTCGTGCGACGTCGGCCAGCGTCTTCGCACTGTCCAGGTTGTTGCGGCTGAGGGTCACCAGCAGCCCCCCCGAGGCCAGGGCGGCCTCCGGATGCGCCATGGCCGCGTAGGTCACGTCGCCCCGGGCGAGGTCGGTGGCGGTGTGGGTGGTCCGGAGGGTGACCTCATGCCAGGGACCGTAGGGCTTGCGTGCGGTGAGCATGACGACGCGGTCTCCGAGGAAGTCGTCCGCCTTGGTGACCGCCACCCACCGGCCCCGGACATGGTGCACCGACAGCGTGGCGGAGACACCGCCCACCGCTGGCTTGACGGGAGTGGCGCGACGCTGGGCCTTGACCCAACCTCCGCCGTCCCAGTATCGCCAGGCCTGACGCCGAGGCAGCCGGCCGCGCTTGACACGGGCCACGTAGAGCGCCCTGCCGAAGACGAGGTCCGCCGAGGATCGACGCGTCCCGTAGACATAGGTGTGCCGACCGCGCTTCACCGCGGCGGCACCCCACTGGACCCCGCTGAGCTCGTCGACGCCGGTCGACGGGGTCCGGCGCCAGGCGAGGAACCTCGGGCGGCCGGTGCCCTCGGGCAGCCGGACTCGCGCCAGCCGGGTGCCGACCCCGAAGAAGTCGTCCCCGGTGAGGCGGACGCGGCTGGCGAAGACGTACAGTCGGCCCCCGTCCATCGTGGCCGACATCGGCCAGTGGGCGTCCCCTCGCGCGTCCGGAAGCAGCGAGGTGCCCCTCGGCCCGGTGTGGATCCGGATCGGGTCGCAGGTGGTCCCCCGGGTGAGGGCCATCGAGTTGTGCGGCATCCGCCAGTCGCGGACGGCGAGCCCGGACTCGGTTCGGACCAGCCGCCCCTGGACCGTGTCGCCGAACAGCCACAGCACCCGGCCGTCGGGCAGGGCGAGGGACGTGGCCTGGTCCGCGGTGGCCCAGCGGCCGGCCAGATCGCGGAACCGCGCCGACCAGGCTTCCGCGGTGGCAAGCGGGCGGCAGGCGAGGGCGTCGCTGTGGACGGGCGCCGTGGTGGCCTCGACCCGCGAGCCGCTGACCGCGACGGTGGTCGAGGCGACCGCAGCGACCGTAGCGAGCACCAGCCATCCGATGAGCCCCCGAAACCGCATGCGGACCCGATCGGCACGGCACCCGCAGACTTGAGGAGGATGCGACCCGGGCACATCCTGCCAACGACAGGCCCCTCCGATGGCAAGAGCTGCCGTGGCCCCCGCCACACCCGGTGGCTTTGAATCGACTGGTGACTGAGCAGCCAGCAGACCGCGCGCACGCAGCGGGAGAGCGGACCATCCGGATCGGCATCGACACCGGCGGCACCTTCACCGACGTCGTCGCCTTCGACGAGTCGACCGGCGAGCAGGTGACCACGAAGACCCCCTCGACCCCCGGCGACCCCGCCGACGGCTTCATGGCCGGCATCGACAAGGTGCTGGGTCTGATGGGGCTGGACGCCGAGGAGCATGCCGGGGAGCAGGTGGCTGCGGTCAGCCACGGCACCACCGTCGCCACCAACCAGCTGCTCGAGGGCAAGGTCGACGAGCTGGGGTTCATCACCACCGCCGGCTATGAGGCCATGCTCGAGATCGCGCGGCAGAGCGTCCCCGACGGCTACGGGAACTCCTACTTCTGGGTGAAGCCGGACCGCATCGTTCCCCGGCACCTGGTCCGCGGCGTCGGGGGCCGGCTCGACTTCCGCGGCGAGGAGATGCGGCCCTTCGACGAGGACGGCGCCCGCCGTACGGCGCGCTGGTTTCGGGACAAGGGCATCACCACGCTGGGGGTCTGCTTCCTGCACGGCTACGCCAACCCGGCGCACGAGGAGCGGATGCGGGAGATCCTCCGCGAGGAGCACCCGGAGGCGGTGGTGTCGATCTCCAGTCAGGTGCTGCGCGAGTACCGCGAGTACGAGCGGTCCATGACCACCCTGGTGGACGCCGCGGTGAAGCCGAAGCTCTCTCGCTACGTCAGCAACATCAAGTCCCGTCTCGACGGCTTCGTCAGTGCCGGGTCCCAGGGGGCCGCTGCGGCTCCGGAGCGCACCGGGGTGCCGTTCTATGTGATGAAGTCCAACGGTGGCGTGCTGTCGGCCGGCGAGGTGGTCCACCAGCCGATCACCACGGTGCTCTCCGGGCCGGCGGCGGGTGCTCTCGGGGCAGCGCTGATCGCCCAGATCGCCGGCTTCGACCGGGTGCTGACCTGCGACGGCGGCGGCACCTCGACCGACGTCAGCGTGGTCATCGACGGGGAGCCGACGCTGACCACCGAGGGCAGCGTGGGGGTCTTCCCCAGCAAGATCCCGATGATCGACGTCGTCACCGTGGGCGCCGGCGGCGGCTCGATCGCCTGGCTCTCCCCGGAGGGCACCCTCAAGGTCGGCCCGCACTCGGCCGGAGCCGACCCGGGCCCGCTGTGCTATGCCAAGGGAGGTGCGGAGGTGACGATCACCGACGCCCACGTGGTGCTCGGCCGGATCCCTCCCCATCTGCTCGGCGGCGAGATCCCGCTGGACGTGGACGCGGCCCGCGACGGGGTGGCCCAGCTGAGCGGGAAGCTCGGCCTGTCCCTAGAGGAGTGCGCGACCGGCATCCTGGAGATCTCCGCGTGGAACCAGGCCAACGCGCTGCGCCAGATCACCGTCAAGCGGGGCCTGGACGTCCGCGACTTCGCCCTCACCACCTTCGGCGGGTCGGGCTCGCTGCTGCTGTGCCGGCTGATGGACGTCCTGGACATCCCCACGGTGCTGGTGCCCCCCAACCCCGGCAACGTCTCGGCGTTCGGCCTGCTCACCGTGGACGTGAAGAACGACTACGTGCGGACCTTCGTGTCCCTGCACGACCACCTCGACGCGGACTCCCTGCGAGCGGTGTACGCCGAGCTGACCGAGCAGGCCTCCGCGGCGCTGGCCACCGAGGGCTTCGCCGAGGCGCAGCGGCGCTTCGACCTGACGGCGGACGTGCGCTACTTCGGCCAGGCCTTCGAGGTCCGGGTGCCCGTGCCCGACGGTGACCTCGACCAGGCGGCGCTGGACGAGGTGGCCGCCCGGTTCCACGCCGAGCACCGCGCGCTGTACGGCTACGACTTCTCTGGCGACCCCGACCAACAGGTCGAGTGGGTGAACCTCCGCGTCTCGGGCGTCGGCCCGATCCGCCGCCCCGACATCCTCGCCGAGGAGGTCACCACCGGGGCCACGGCGCCCGAGCGCGGCCGCCGTCCGGTGTGCTTCGACGCCCGCGAGGGCTACCTCGACACTCCCGTGCTGTGGCGCCCCGACTTGGAGCCGGGGACGGTGCTGTCCGGGCCGGCCATCATCGAGGAGTTCGGCTCGACGGTGCCCCTCCACCCGGGCTTCACCGCACGGGTGGACGCCTACCGCAACGTCATCGTGACCCGGAGCCAGCGGACCGAGCAGCAGAGCGACCAGCAGGAGGAGCGGGCATGAGCGCCGCCACCACGTCCCCCGCCGCGGACCAGCAGTCCCGCCGCGCCCCCACCCAGTTTCCCTTCGGGACGCTGAGCGCCGACGCCGGCGCGAGCGCCGACCCGGTGCTGGTCGAGATCGTCCAGGGATCCCTGGCCAGCGTGGAGATGGAGGTGGAGACCGCCATCGCCCGCACCAGCCGCAGTCCGATGATCCGCGATGCTCACGACTTCCGCGCCGGCATCCACGACCGGCTGCTGCGCAAGCTGACCGGACGCTCCTACTCGGCGCTGGTGCACCCGGTCGCCCGGGACTTCCCGATCGAGGAGATGCAGCCGGGCGACGTGTTCTTCCACAACGACGTCTACCGTTCCGAGGGCGGCATCGGGCACCTTCCCGATCTCTGCGTGACCGTGCCGGTCTTCCACGACGGCGAGGTGGTCGCCTTCATCCAGGCCTTCGGGCACCACGACGACATCGGGGGGGCGGTGCCCGGGTCGATGCCCAGCGGTGCCACCACGGTCTTCGAGGAGGGGCTGATGGTGCCTCCGATCAAGCTGTGGGACGCCGGCGTCCCGAACCGGGCCGCGCTGACGATCATGACCCGCAACTCGCGGATGCCCGAGTCGCTCGCCGCCGACCTCGACGCCGAGTGCTCGGCGTGCCTGATGGGGGCCCGCCGGCTGGGCGAGCTCTTCGAGCGCTACGGCCGGGACACCGTCGAGTCGTGCTTCGACGCGATCATCGACCGCACCACCCAGACCTACCGCCGCGAGATCCTGGCCAAGATCCCGGTGGGCACCTGGGTCTGGGAGGACTACGCCGAGCATGACGGCGTCGAGGACCCGAAGCTGCACACCCAGCGGATCAGGCTCACCCGGACGCCGGACGACGACCCCGGGGGTGAGCGGCTGATCCTCGACTTCGGCGGCACCAGCCCGCAGGCGCGCGGGCCGATCAACCACTGCGGCGACTACAGCGACGGGGTGTTCCTCAAGAAGTGGCTGGCGCCGATCCTGCGCAACCTCGCCGACACCCCGGAGCGGATGGCCGAGCTGGACGTCAACGAGGGGATCGTGCCGCTCATCGAGATGCGGTTCCCGCCCCCCGGCACGCTCCTCACGCCGGTGTTCCCGGCGCCCACCAACGCCCGGACGTTCGTGATCCTCCGGCTGCTCGGGGTCCTGGCCGGGGTGGTGGCCAAGGCCGTGCACGGCCAGATGCCGGCCGACCAGGAGACGATCCGCTACACCGGCGTCTACGGGGAGGACCTCGAGGGCCGCTCGTACCTCATGCGCGAGGTGCTGGGCGGCGGCTCGGGAGGACGCAGCTACGCCGACGGCGAGGACACCATCCACGTGGTGCCCGACTCGCGGAACCTGCCGACCGAGTTCACCGAGGGCCGCTTCCCGTTCGTCGTGGAGAGCCTGTCGTTGGCCGAGGACTCGGGCGGACCGGGCCAGCACCGGGGCGGCCTGGGCTATGAGAAGCACATCCGGATGCTCAAGGACGCCCACTTCATGTCGATCGCCGACCGCTCGATCCTGGCCTGCTGGGGAGTCAAGGGCGGCAAGGCCGGCCGGCCGTTCCAGGTGGTCATCGACCCGGGCGGCCCCCGCGAGCGTGAGGTCGACGCGCTGGCCGACGCGGAGCCCGTGGCCGCCGGCGAGGTGATCCGGATCCGCACCACCGGCGGAGGCGGCTGGGGAGACCCGCTGGAACGCGACCCGGCCCTGGTGGTCCGCGACGTGGTGTGGCGCAAGGTGTCGCCCGAGGGGGCGTTGCGCGACTACGGCGTGGTGCTGACCTACTCCGGCGGTCCCGACGGCGACAGCGGTGAGACCTCGGGCTCCGATGCCCGTGGCTTCGACCCGCTGGGACTCGATGCGCTGGGCTTCGACACGCTGGGCTTCGATGCCGGGGCTACCGCTGCGGAGCGGGCCAGGCGCGCGGAGGCGCGGGCCGACGAGGCGTTCTTCGACCGGGGGCCCGGGTTCGCCCGGCTCAGCGGGGGTCCCGAGGCCGCCGAGGTCGACTGGGTCTGATTGACCCGCCACGAACGTCAGTCACTGACCTCTGGACGGTTTCCCGGCCCGGGAAGCGTCCTGGGGTCAGTGACTGACGTTGACCGACTGTGAGGCGGCAGGCTCAGATGAAGAGCAGCTGCGCTCCGTCGGTGAGCTCGATGAAGTCGCTCGCGGAGATGATGCCCTCGACGCCGTCGTAGAGGTCCTCCTCGGTCAGCTTGTTCATGTCGGCCGACATCCGGCAGGCCCACAGGTGCCCACCGGACTGCTGGATCTGGTCGAGGAACTCAGGGACCTCGGGGACGTCGATCTCGGCGATCTGCTTCTTCATCATCCGGGTCGCCATCGCGGTCATGCCGGGCAGCCCGGACAGCGAGTTCGGCATGTGCGTGGCCGTGTTGCCCATCGGCGAGAACTTCAGCTCGTTCATGGTCTTCTTGTTGATCATCTCGAAACCCCAGAAGGTGAAGAACAGGTGGGTCTCGATGCCTTCGCCCAGGGCGGCGTTGGCCAGAATCAGCCCGGGGTAGGCCATGTCCAGGTTGCCCTTGGAGCAGATGATCGCCAGCTTGCGGTCGGTCTCGGCGTCGTCGTCGAACGACGGGACGATGGTGGGCTCGGTCTCGATAGCGGTCATCACACGCATCCCTTCGGCTTGGGCAGGCCGGCCACGTAGGACATCTTCTTGGCGGGCTTCTTGGGGAACAGGGCGAACAGCGACTTGACCGGGACGCCGGTCTGGGTGCTGACCCGGCGCAGCGTGGCGGTCTCACCCATGGCGTTGTAGTCCTCGCGCAGGAAGTGGACCAGCTTCCAGTGCTCGTCGGTCATCTCGATGCCGATCAGGCGGGCGAGCTCGGTGCCGAGGTCCTCGTTCCACTCCGAGGGATCGGTGAGGAAGCCCTCGTCGTTGACGTCGACCTTGCGGCCGGCGATGGTGGTGCTGGGCATGGTTTCTTGTCTCCTTTGGGATGAATGCCGACGAGAGGTCGGATCACTCCGGGTTCTTGCCGGCCATCGACATCGCCGGCGGCAGTCCGATCGGACGTCCGGGCAGCAGCGCGTTCCAGTAGACGTGCCGGAAGGCGAGCTTGCCGAGGTGGTTCGCCCGGCTCTCCTTGAGCAGCGACATCGGCCCGACCTTGGGGAACGGGAACGTCCCGGTCAGCGGCTCGGTGTCGTAGTTGAAGTCCAGGAGCAGCGCCTTGCCGCCACCGGACTCCACGAAGCAGTTGGCGTGGCCGTCGAAGCTGTGCGTCATCGGGCGACCCTTGGCGAGCTCGACGAGGTTGTCCACGAAAACCTCGACGGAGAAGTGCGCGACCGAGCCGGCCTTCGAGGTAGGCAGGTTGCCCGCGTCGCCGAGAGCGAAGATCTCCGGGTGCTCGGTGGACTGCATGGTGTGCTTGTCGACCGGCACGTAGTTGAGCTCGTCGCCGAGCCCGGACCGGCCGACGAAGTCGGCGCCCATGTTCAGCGGGACGGTGACCAGGAGGTCGTAGGGCACCTCGCGCTCGTCGTAGGACACGATGACCTTGCGGTCCTGGTCGACGCTCTCGATCATGAAGTCGGTCTCGAGCTCGATCCCGCGCTCCCCCAGCGCCGAGCCAAGGTGCCGGCTGGCGACAGGCTTGGTGAAGGCCCCGTCGAGTGGGGTCACGTAGACCAGCTCGGTCTGCTCCCGGATGCCCTGCCTGCGCAGGAAGTCGTCGGCCAGGAAGGCGAACTCCAGGGGAGCCACCGGGCACTTGATCGGGAGCTCGGTGAGGTGCATGACGAGCCTGCCGCCGCGGAACCCGGTCAGCTGGTCGCGCAGCGCGACGGCGCCCTCGAAGGTGTAGAACTCACCGACGCTGCGGTGCCACTCCGGTCCCAGCATTCCCGGCGTCTGGTCGGGCCGCGGCGTGGTGCCGGTGGCGATCACCAGGTAGTCGTAGCCCAGCTCACGGCCGTCCTCGAGCCGCACGGTCTGCGCCTCGGCGTCCACGCGGTCGATCTCGCCCAGGACCAGGTCGACGCCGTCGCCGATGAAGGCGTGCCGGCTGCGCCGGATCTGCTCGGGGGTGTTGATGCCGAACGGCACGAAGAGGTAGCCCGGCTGGTAGTCGTGGGCGTCGTTCTTGTCGACCACGGTGACCGACCAGTCGGGGAGATGGCGGTGCACCTTGTTGGCGACCATCGTGCCTGCCGTGCCGCCGCCGAGGACCAGGAGCTTGGTGCGAGGGGACGTCGTTGTCATGACTCCAGTATGCCCCGGGGGGTATGGTTTACGCAGCGGTTCTGAGGTGTCTGGTCGGTCACGGAAGGCCAGCCTGGGCTAACCCTGGGCTAACCCTGGGCTAACTAGGGCCAGCGCCGGCCGCCGGTTCACCCCTCCGGGCAGTACGCCGCGCCCGGCGCCACGCCGGGATGGATCGGGCCGTCCCGCTCGCTGATCGAGCCCGGAGTCGGCCGGCCGCGCAGGACCGCCAGCGCCTCGGCGAGGATCGACAGCGCGATCTCCCCGGGACCCCCGGCCCCGATGTCGAGTCCAGCCGGCCCCCGCACACCGGCGAGCGCCTCCTCGCCGACCCCCTGGTCCCGCAGCCACGCCCGGCGTCGCTCTTGGGTCGGGCGAGAGCCCATCGCCCCGACGTATGCCGTGCCCTGCCCCAGCGCCGCCGCGGCGGCCGGCGCGTCCAGGTCCTCGTGGTGGCTGGTGACGACGACGGCGTCGGCCCGGGGGAGCGCGGCGGTGACCTCGGACATCGTCACCGCGCTGGTCGCGCGCCAGCCGAGGACCCCGGCCATCGCGATCAGCCGCTCCGCGACCGGTCCCTGGCCCACCACAAGGAGATGCACCGAGACCCGCTCCGCGTGGGAGTTGCTGACTCCGCCCGAGACCCCGCCCAAGACACCGCCCATGACACGGCACGGTAACCCCGCGCCGTCGGGTGCAGCGAGCAGGACGCCCCCGGGGGGCTTCCTGGGTCGAGTCAGGTGAGCTCTGGATAAGGGTCGCCGTCCTCCAGTCCGGTGCCTGCGTCCAGAACTGCCTTCCCGCGCGGCGCGCCGGTCGGTGCCTGCTCGGCGGGGGGAGCCTCCACGCGGCGGCACGCGGGCCGACGACTGGCTGGCCCGGATGCTCGACTGCTGCACCGCGTACATCAGTCGCCGGCCTCAGCCTCGGTGACCCGCCGTCGGAGCTCTTGGGAGTTGCGCACCCCGGTCAGTGCCGCTGGGTGGATGTCCGAGCCCGAGCGGAGCACCGAGAAGGAGCCGTTCTTCTCCAGCACCACCAGCGCCACCTCGGCCGGGCTGCGGATGCCGTGGGCGCGCAGCACGCTCCACAGGGTCACGTCATCGACGTGGTAGCGGATCATCTCGGCGCGGTCGATGTGGCCCTCCACCATGAGGGCGATCGCCCGGTGCTGGGTGCGCTGCCGCATCCGCTCGCTGCGGCGTACCCGCCCGCCGATCCTCTCCAGCACGAACAGCGTCCCCAGCGCGAGCAGGCCACCGGAGACGGTCGGGACGCGACCCAGGATGGCCCGGCCCACGATCGCCCCAAGAACCGTCACCACAGCCAGGTCGAGACTGGAGGGGCTGGAGTACATCCGCTGTCCGGTGTGGGCGAGCACGCCGGCGAAGGCGAGGTAGAGCAGCCCGGTGGACAGCACGATCGCCAGTGCGCCCATCCAGTGCATGCCCAGGTAGTAGTCGAGCGCGCTCACCGGGTCACCGCCCCGGGGAAGGAGCGGGCGGCCGCGACGAGCGCACCGACGACCGCACGCTGCTGCGCGCTGTCCCGCCAGGTGTCCTCCGGATGCCACTGTGCCCCCAGGAACCAGCCGGCCGGGCGCGCCGCCTCGACCGCTTCCACGACGCCCTCCTCGGACCGGGCGGTCACCACCAGCCCGTCGGCGATGTCGGCCAGGCACTGATGGTGGTAGCACGACACCTCGACCTGCTCGCCGACGACCCCGTGCAGCAGCGTGCCCTGGTCCACGGTGACGTGATGGACGTGCCCGCGGTGGTGGCTCATGTCGCCCTCGTGGGAGTCCATGTCCTGGATCAACGTCCCGCCGAGAGCCACGTTGACCACCTGCGTCCCCCGGCACACCGACAGCAGCGGGATGCCGCGGTGAAGCGCCATCCGCGCCACCGCGATGTCGAAGGCGTCCTGCTCCTCGTCGACGTCGTAAAGAGAGGGATGAGCGCGCGAGGCGTACCACCGCGCGGACAGGTCGCCCCCGCCGGGGAGCAGCACGCCGTCGGCCCAGTGCAGCCGCTCGGCGACCTCCTCCTCGGTGACCCGGTCTCCGGGGGCGTGCACGTGCACCAGCAACGGCTCGCCACCGGCGGCGTACACGGCCGCGGTGAGCGGGCGCGGGACGTAGTCACCCTGGTGAGCCCTCGCCGTGGGAGTCACTCCGACGCGGGCGGGGACGGCGATACGAGGACGGTGCTGACTCATGCTGGCACATCTTGCCCGACGCACCGATCGGCCTTGTCCATCTCTGACCATGCCCTCACACCCTCGCGGGGCCCTAGTGTCAGCCCATGCGCATCGTCATCGCCCTCGGCGGCAACGCCATGACCTCCTCGACCGGCAGCGCCGAGCCCGAGCACCAGCAGAGCGCCATCGAGACGGCTGCCGGTCCGATCGCCGATCTCGTGGCCGCCGGCCATGACGTCGTGCTCACCCACGGAAACGGCCCGCAGGTGGGCAACCTGCTGGTCAAGAACGAGTTGGCCGCCTCGGTCGTGCCGCCGGTGCCTCTGGACTGGTGCGGGGCCCAGACCCAGGCCACCATCGGCATGCTCATGATGAACGCCCTGGACCGGGCACTCGCCGACCGAGGCGTCGACCGGCGCACCGCGGCCCTGGTCTCACGCACGCTCGTCGACGCCGAGGACCCCCTCTTCACCAGCCCCACCAAGCCGATCGGCCGCTACCTCACCGAGGAGGAGACCCGGCCGCTGACCGAGTTCGGCCAGCAGTTCGTGGAGGTCCCCGGCCGCGGCTGGCGGCGCGTGGTCGCTTCCCCCGAGCCGCTGGAGTGCCTGGACGCCGCGACGGCCAGCGCGCTGCTCGCGCAGGGCTTCGTGGTGGTCTGCTCCGGCGGCGGCGGGATCCCGACCGTACGCCGCGACGGCGGGCTCGCCGGCGTGGAGGCCGTGATCGACAAGGACCTCACCGCCGTGCTGGTGGCCAGCAGCGTCGACGCCGACATGCTCGTGATCGCCACCGACGTCGACCACGTCGTGCTCGGCTGGGGGACCCCTCAGGCCGAGCCGGTGGGCCAGGTCAGCGCCGCCGACATGCGCCGCATCGCCGAGGAGCAGCAGTTCGCCGAGGGCTCGATGGGTCCCAAGGTGGAGGCCGTGGTCCGGTTCGCCGAGGACGGTGGCACCGGCATCATCACCTCGCTCGGGCTGCTGTCCGAAGCGGTCGAGGGGCGGGTCGGCACCCGCGTGGTCGGCTCCTGAGGCCGGCGCGGGCGTACCTCACTGCTCCAGCTCGGCCCGGATGCTCTCGTTGTGCTGGCCGAGGGCCGGGGGAGCGGTGTGCGTGCGCCGGCCGCCGGTGAACGTGTTGTCGTCGAAACGCAGGGGTGAGCCGGGCAGCTGCAGCGTGCCGAACCGCTCGTCCTCGACGTCGAGCAGCAGCCCCTGGGAGCGGGTCTGCTCCCAGGCGTAGACGTCATCGAGCGTGCGCACCTTGCCCGCCGGGATGCCAGCCTTGGCCAGCAGCGCCAGCCAGTGCTCAGCGTCCTCGCCGCGCAGGACATCCTCGATGACCTCGACCAGCGCACCGCGGTTGTTGACGCGATCGCCGTTGGTGACGAAGCGGGGGTCCTCGGCCTCCAGCCCCAGCGCGGCGGCGAACGAGCGCCACAGCCCCTCCGAACCGCAGGCGACCTGGATCGGCGCGGACCCGGTGTGGAAGAGGCCGTAGGGCGCGATCGAGGGGTGATGCGATCCTGAGATCCCCGGCACCTCGTGGGCGACGGTCCACCGGGTGCCCTGGTAGGCGTGCACGCCCACGACACCGGCGAGCAGGGAAGTGCGCACGACCCGGCCCCGGCCGGTGCGCTGGCGCTCGAACAGGGCGGCGACGACCCCGTAGGCGCCGTACATCCCGGCCAGCAGATCCGCGATCGGGACGCCCACCTTCGTCGGCTCCTCGGTGCCGGTCAAGCTCATCAAGCCCCCTTCTCCCTGCGCGATCTGGTCGTAGCCGGCCCGCTTCGCCTCGGGACCGTCGTGGCCGAAGCCGGTGATGGACATGACGACCAGGCCGGGGTTGAGCTCGTGCAGGCGCTCCACGGAGAACCCGAGGCGGTCCAGGACGCCGACGCGGAAGTTCTCCATCAGCACGTCCGCGCGGCGGATCAGCTTCTCCAGGACGGCCTTGTCCTCGGTCTCCTTGAGGTTGAGGGTGATCGACTCCTTGTTGCGGTTCGCGGACATGAAGTACGTCGACTCGCGGTCGTCCCCCTCGCCGAGGAACGGCGGGCCCCAGCCGCGGGAGTCGTCGCCGCCCTTCGGTGTCTCGACCTTGATCACCCGCGCCCCGAGGTCGCCGAGCATCATCCCGGCATGAGGCCCGGCGAGGGCCCGGGTGAGGTCGAGAACCAGGACGCCGGAAAGGGGACCGTCAGGAGCGCTCATGGGCGCACACGCTATCCGGGACCGCCGACAGGGGCGACGGCATGTGTTGCCAATGGTCCAATGCGTGGCTGGTACGGCGACCTCGCCGGTACCCCCGACGGACGCCGTGGACTGTCGGTGGCAGTTGCTGGGATGGGTCGACGATGAAGACCTACACGCTCGCCGGCCCCGCCGCTCCGACCGCGCCTGAAGTCCTCGACCCCGCCCAGCAGGCGGTGGTGGATCACCCGGGCGGACCCCTGCTGGTGCTCGCCGGGCCGGGCACCGGCAAGACCACGACGCTGGTGGAGTCGGTCGTCGACCTGGTCGAGCGCCGGGGCGTCGACCCGGCCTCGGTGCTCGTGCTCACCTTCAGCCGGAAGGCTGCCGAGCAGGTGCGCGACCGGGTGACCGCACGGCTGCGTCGCACGCTGGGCACCACGGTGGCCGCAACCTTCCATTCCTTCGCCTACTCGGTCGTGCGGCACTACGCCGACGCGGAGGCCTACGCCGCGTCGCTGCGGCTGCTCGACGCGGCTCAGCAGGACGTGGTGCTCCGGGACCTGCTGCGTCCCACAGCGGAAGCCGTCCGCTGGCCCGAGGAGTTCGCCGAGGCCGTCGGCACCCGTGGTTTCGCCCGCGAGGTGCGCATGCTGCTGGACCGCGCCCGCGAGCGGGGGGTCGGGCCGGAGGAACTGGCGAAGCTGGGGGCGGACGTCGGCCGACCCGAGTGGGAGACGGCCGGGGAGTTCCTCGACCAGTACCTCACCGTCCTGGACGCCGACAGCGCGCTCGACTATGCCGACCTGGTCGCGCGGGCGGCGGCCCTGGCGGCCCGCCCCGACGTGCGGGCCGATCTGCACCGTCGCTACTCCTGGGTGTTCGTCGATGAGTACCAAGACACCGACCCCGCGCAGGTGTCGCTGCTCCAGGCGGTGGCGGGCAGCGGCCGCACGCTCGTCGCCGTGGGCGACCCCGACCAGTCGATCTACGGCTTCCGCGGGGCCGAGGTGCGCGGCCTCCTCGACTTCCCCGACCGGTTCCGCACCCGCGCCGGCGATCCGGCACCGGTGGTCGCCCTGCGGGCCACGCGGCGCTTCGGGCCCACTCTGCTGCAGGCATCGCGCCGGATCGCAGCGGCGCTGCCGTCCTCGGGCTCGATCCCGCGCGCGGCGTTCGCGGCGTTCCGGTCCCCGGTGCCCGTCGGCGAGCAGGGCCCCGGCGAGGTCGAGGTGCTGCACGCCGACACCGCCCGCGCCGAGATCGAGCACGTCGCTGACCGGCTCCGCCGCGCCCACCTCGAGGACGGGATCGCCTGGTCGCAGATGGCGGTCCTGGTGCGCAACGGCGGCGGCACGATCCCCGGGCTCCGGCGGGCGCTGGGTGTCGCCGGGGTGCCGGTGGAGGTGGCCGTGGACGACACCGCGCTGGTCGAGGAGCCGGCCGTCCGGTCCCTGCTCGACGCGCTGGAGGTGGCACTGGGACGACACCTCGACGACCCGGCGGACCCCGGCTACGTCGACGCGGACCGGGTCGTCGGGCTGCTTACCGGACCGCTCGGCGGGATGGACGCCGCCGGGGTCCGGTCGCTGGCCCGCATCCTGCTGCGCCAGGAGACGGGCGCTGCGGCGGCGGAGGGGCGCGCGGCGCGCCCCAGCCGGCAGCTGGTTCGCGACGCGGTGCTGCGCGAGAGCGGTCGCCTCGCGCAGCCGATCGGTGAGGGCGGCCCGGCGGCGCGGGCGGCGGCCCAGGCACATCGGCTCGCGGCGCTGCTGGACCGTGTGGCCGAGGCCGACCGCTCCGGCGACTGCGCCGAGAGCCTGCTGTGGCTCCTCTGGTCGGGGACCGGCTGGCCGGAGAGACTGCACGCCGCAGCGGTCTCCGGTGGCCGCGGCGCTTCCGCCGCGCACCGCGACCTCGACGCGGTCACGGCACTGTTCCAGGAGGCCGCGAAGGCCGAGGAGCGGCGCGGCCCGATGGGCGCCCGGCCGTTTGTGGAGACCCTCCTGGCCCGCGAGCTGCCCGCGGACTCGATGGCCGACCGGGGGGTCCGCGCGGAGGGAGTGCGGCTGCTCACCGCACACCGAGCCAAGGGCCTGGAGTGGGAGCTCGTGGTCGTCGCCCAGGTCCAGGAGGGGCTGTGGCCGGACCTGCGCCGCCGGTCGTCCTTGCTCGGCGCCGACGAGATCCCCGCCGCTTCTCAGCGCGACGCCGGGGGCCCGATCCTGCCCGTGGACGTGCGCACGGTGCTCGCCGAGGAGCGCCGGCTGTTCTACGTCGCCTGCACCCGCGCACGCCGTCGGCTGCTGGTCACCGCGGTCGCCTCGGCGGACGAGGACGGCGACCAACCGTCCCGGTTCACCGGGGAGCTGGGCGTCGAGGCGCAGCCGGTGCGTGGGCGGCCGGCCCGGCCGATGTCGCTGAGCGGTGTGGTCGCCGAGCTCCGGCGCACGGTCGCCGACGAGGAGGCGTCGCCCACCCTCCGGCGCGCCGCAGCCCACAGACTCGCCCGGCTGGCCGGGGAACGGCGAGGGGACGCCGCCCTGGTCCCGTCGGCGGACCCCGCCTCGTGGTGGGGGATGCGGGACCGGTCGAGGTCCGAGCAGCCGGTGCGCCCGGCCGACGAGCCCATGGTCCTCAGCGCCAGCGCGCTGGAGGGGCTGCTGACCTGCCCGGCCCGCTGGTTCCTCGAGCGTGAGGCCGGCGGAGCGGCCGCGACCACGAGCGCGCAGGGTTTCGGCTCGGTGGTCCACGGCATCGCCGACCGGCTGGCGCGCGAGCAGTTCCCCGCCGACGTCAGGGTCGAGGACCTGCTGGAGCACGTGGACCGCGTCTGGGGGCTGATGCGCTTCCGGACCCCGTGGTCGCGCCCACGGGAGCGGGAGGAGATCCGCGCCGCGTTGGCGAAGCTGCTGGCCTGGCACCGCCGGCCCGGCGGGCGAGAGATCTTGGCCACCGAACGCGAGCTGCGAGCCACCGTCGTCGTCGAGGGAGAGCCGGTGCGGCTGCACGGGTTCGCCGACCGCCTCGAGATCGACGCGGCAGGACGTGTCGTGGTCGTGGATCTCAAGACCGCCAAGCAGCACCCGAGCCGGGCCGAGGTGGAGGAGCACCCGCAGCTGGCGCTCTACCAGCTCGCCGTGGAGAACGGCGCCGTGGACGACCTCCTCGACAGGCCGGGCGTGCCGGGGGGAGCGGAGCTCCTGCAGCTGCGCACGCCGAAGCCGCAGGCGGTGGTGCAGCAGCAGGAGGCACCCGTCGCCGAGGCCGACGGGCGCCGCCCCGTGGAGGTCCGGGTCGCCGAGGCGGTGCGACGGATCCGGGACGAGGACTTCCCGGCCCGGGCCGGGAAGCACTGCGCGGTCTGCCCTTTCACCTCCCTGTGCCCCCAGCACGTCCGGGGGACGGTGCTCGGATGAGCCGTTCGTTGCCGCCGCCCCACCTCGGCCCAGGGCTCTCATCCCAGGCGGGTCCGCGCGCCCTGCAGCGGTTCATGCGCGCCGACTTCGTGTTGAGCGACCAGCAGTTCGCGGCGGTCACGGCGCCGCTGGGGCCGGGGGTGGTCATCGCCGGTGCAGGCTCTGGCAAGACCACCCTGATGGCGGCCCGGGTCGTGTGGCTGGTCGGCACCGGCCAGGTGCAGCCCGAGGAGGTGCTCGGACTGACGTTCACCACCAAGGCGGCCGCCGAGCTGAGCGCGAAGATCCTCCGTGCCCTGAACGACGCCGGGATCCTGTCGGCCTCCGCCTCGACCCCACAGCGGGCGCGTCCGGCCCCTGACGAGGACCGGGAGGTGGAGCGGCTGGAGCCCACCGTGGCCACCTACAACGCCTACGCCGCAGGGCTGCTGACCGACCACGGGCTGCGCATCGGCCACGAGCCGGACAGCCGGGTGATCACCGACGCCATGCGCCACCAGCTCGCCGCCCGGGTCGTCGACCGGCACACCGGGCCGGTGCGACACCTCAGCGACCATCCGCCGACCGTGATCGGGTCCCTGCTATCGCTGGAGTCCCAGCTGAGCGAGCACCTGGTGGGGGCCGAGGACATCCTCGGCCTGCAGCGGTCGCTGCGGGTCGGCCTCGAGGAGTCGCGTGCCCTGGAGCGCCGCACCACCTACCGGCGCGATCTGGAGGCGGCGCTGCGTGCCTTCGACCGGCGCGCCGAGCTCCTGGATCTGGTCGCGGAGTATCGGCGGCTCAAGCGGTCCCTGGGCCTGGTGGAGTTCTCCGACCAGATCGCGCTCGGGGCCAGGCTGGCCCTGAGCCGCCCCGAGGTCGGCCGCGCGGAGCGGCGCCGCTTCAAGGTCGTCCTGCTCGACGAGTACCAAGACACCTCAGTCGCCCAGGCACGGATGCTGGCGGGCCTGTTCTCAGGGCGGACGCCCAGCGAGGGGAGGGGCCACCCGGTCACCGCGGTCGGCGACCCCCACCAGGCCATCTACGGCTGGCGGGGCGCGTCGGTGTCCAACATCCTCCGCTTCGGCGAGAGCTTCCCCGACGAGGACGGGAGCACCGCCGTGCCGACCTATCGCCTCACCGTCAACCGACGTTCGGACCGACGCATCCTCGACCTGGCCAACGCGCTCGCGGCGCCGTTGCACGGCCATCACCCGCAGGTGCAGCCGCTGCAGGTCCTGCCAGGAGCCGCCGCGGGCTCGATCGCCGCCGAGCTGTTCGAGACGCACCCCGAGGAGGTGGCCCGGCTCGCCGCCGCGGTGTCGCAGGCCCGGGACAGGGTCGACTCGTGGCGCGACATCGGCGTCCTCACGCGGGACAACGCCACCGCGGCGGACGTCTACGACGCGCTGACCGCCCGCGACGTGCCGGTCGAGATCGTCGGGCTGAGCGGCCTCTTGGCGCTGCCCGAGGTGGCCGAGGTGGTGGCGACCCTAACCGTGTTGCAGGACCTGACCGCCAACGCGTCGCTGCTGCTGCTCCTCTCCGGGCCGCGGTGGGCGATCGGACCGCGCGACCTGGCCCTGCTCGGCCAGCGAGCCGAGGAGCTGGCCGGCGGGCGGAAGCGCCACGCGGCCGAGGCCGGGCGACCGCTCGACCAGGAGCTCGCCGAAGCCGTGTCGGGCGTCGACCCCGCCGAGGTGCCCTCGCTCCTCGACGCCCTCGACGACCCCGGCAGCCGGCCTTACTCCACCGAGGCTCGGGCGCGCTTCGCCATGCTGGCCGAGGAGCTGCGGCGGCTCCGCGGGCATGTCGGCGAGCCGCTGGTCGATCTGGTGCGCCGGATCATCGACACGACCGGGATCGAGATCGAGCTCGCCTCCTCGGTCAGCCCGGCGGCGCGGGCGCGCCGCGACAACCTGGACCTCTTCGTCTCCGCCGTCGCGGACTTCCACGGCGTCGACGGCGAGGTCAGCCTGCCCGCGCTGCTGAGCTACCTCGCGGCCGAGGACGAGGCCGGAGCCGGGATGGAGATCGCGGCGCCGACAGGTGCCGACACCGTCAAGCTGCTGACCGTGCATCGCGCCAAGGGGCTGGAGTGGGACGTGGTCTTCGTCGTCGGCCTCGCGCGGGGGAAGTTCCCCACCTCGCAGACCCGGCCGCACTGGCTCACCTCGCCCAGTGTGCTGCCCTCCCCCTTGCGCGGAGACGCCCCGGATCTTCCCCAGCTCGGTGGCTCCGATGCCGCGGCGGTCCGCGCCTTCGCCGCCGAGTGCCGCGAGCACGAGCAGGAGGAGGAGCTGCGGCTGGCCTACGTGGCATTCACCCGGGCGCGGCACGAGCTCGCCGTCTCGGCGTACATCTGGACGGATCGGAAGACGCCCTGCGGCCCCTCCCCTTACCTGGAGGCCGTCCGGGACTTCCTGGAGGCAGAGGCGGCCCTGGAGGCCGGCAGCGCCGCCAGCGGAAGCAGCGACCCGTTGCCGCAGTGGCCCGCGCTCCCGGAGAGCGGCTCGCCGAACCCGCTCCTGGAGTCCGCGCGGCTGGCGCCGTGGCCTGCCGACCACGAGGGTCGCGAGGTGGGGTGTCGGCGGCAGGGTGCGGCGCTGGTCCGCGCGGCGATGGCGCGGTATGCCGCCGGGGATGCCGAAGACCCCCACCTCTGCGACCCGACCCGTGCGCCCGGCGGGGACGATGGGCTCGACCCGACCGTGAGGGACACGGTGGAGCGCTGGGACCGGGAGATCGAGCGGCTGCTCGCCGAGGCGCGCGGGACCGAGCGCGAGGTCGTCACGGTGCCGATGCCCGCCAGCCTGTCGGCCACGGCGCTCTCCGCGCTGCGGGACGAGCCGGCCGCCTTCGCCGCGTCCCTGGCCCGGCCGATGCCCCGGCCTCCGTCCCCGGCTGCGCGGTTCGGCACCCGCTTCCACTCCTGGGTCGAGAAGGCGGTGGGCGGCCAGCGCCAGGAGCTGCTGCTGGACGATGACGAGCTCAGCGGCCGCGGCGACCTCGAGGTGGCCGGCGAGGCCGAGCAGCGCGAGCTCATCGAGGCCTTCGAACGGGGCCCGTTCGCCGGCCGTGCGGCCGTCGAGGTCGAGACCCCGTTCTCGATCGTGCTGGGCGGACAGGTCGTCCGCGGTCGCATTGACGCGGTGTTCGCCGAGGGCGGCGGGCACCTGCTCGTCGACTGGAAGACCCACCACCGCCATCGGGCGGATCCGCTGCAGCTGGCGGTCTACCGGGTGGCTTGGGCCGAGCTGCGTGGGGTGCCGCTCGACTCGGTGCGGGCCGGGTTCTACTACGTCCGCGAGGGGCGGCTCGATGTCCGTGGCGACCTGCCGGGCCGCCGCGAGCTGGAGGAGCTGGTCAGGCCGTCACGCCGCCCAGCATCGCGGTGAGGGCCACCTCGACCATGGCGCCGAAGGTCTCCTGCCGTTCGGCGGCGGTGGTCTCCTCGCCAGTGACGATGTGGTCGGAGACGGTGCAGACGGCGAGCGCCCGGCGCCGGTGCTTCGCGGCCAGGGTGTACAGCGCGGCGGCCTCCATCTCGACCGCGAGCACGCCGTAGTCGACCATCCGGCGGGTCAGCTCGGGGCGGGGGTGGTAGAAGCTGTCGCTGCTCATCAGCAGGCCGACCGCAGTGGGGGCGCCGAGGCTCTCTGCGGCATCCACCGCGCTGCGCAGCAGCGTGAAGTCCGCCACCGGCGCGTAGTCGAGACCCTCGAAGCGGATCCGGTTCATCGAGGAGTCGGTGCATGCCCCCGAGGCGATCACCAGGTCGCGCAGCGCCAGGTCCTCGGTCAGCGCGCCGCACGAACCGACCCTGACGACGGACTGCACGTCGTAGGCCTCGAACAGCTCGGTGGCGTAGATCGAGATGGACGGCAGCCCCATGCCTGAGCCCTGCACGGAGACCCGGTGGCCTCTCCAGGTGCCGGTGTAGCCGTACATGCCTCGCACCTCGGAGTAGCAGGTCGCCTCCTCGAGGAAGGTCTCCGCGATCCACGTCGCGCGCAGTGGGTCGCCGGGCATGAGGATGTGCGGGGCGATCTCGCCGGTCCCGGCGCCGATGTGGGTGCTCATGGACGACCACCCTAGATCCCGCCACGGCGGATGCCCGAGCGTCAGGTACCCGCGTCCGGCCTGGCTAGGGTCGGGACCGTGTCCGAGTTCCCCGCTCCCTATGCCGTCGACATCGCTCTCTCCCGGCGCAGCCACGAGAGCGTCGGCGGCCGGCGGGCCGACGAGGTCTGGCTGGCGCGACGGTGGGCCGACCCCGCCACCCGGGTGCTCGTGCTGGCCGGCGGTCGTTTCCCGCTGATGCCCGACGAGGTGTCGGTCCGGTGGGTGTCGCCACAGGAGGTGCCGGACGGCGAGCGCCTGCTCCTCGGCGAGCACGAGGGCGTGGTGCACATGGCCGTGGTGCCGCACAGGTTCCGTGCCCCCGAAGACTGGGGCACCCTGCGCACGGTCGGGCCGCGGCTCTCACCGGTCGATGCCGGCTTCGTCGTCCAGGCGCAGGCGCTGGCCGAGTGGCACCGGGCGCACCGCTTCTGCAGCGTCTGCGGCGGTGGCCTGCTGGTGTCCTCGGCGGGCTATGTCCTGCGCTGCGAGAGCTGCGGGCGGCACCACTTCCCGCGGGCCGACCCCGCGGTGATCATGCTCGTCACCGACGGCGAGCGGGCTCTGTTGGCACGGCAGGCCGCCTGGCCGCCGGGGCGGTTCTCGACGCTGGCGGGTTTCGTGGACCCGGGGGAGAGCCTGGAGGAGGCGGTCGTGCGGGAGGTGATGGAGGAGGCCGGCGTCCGGGTCGGGCAGGTGAGCTACTTCGGCAACCAGCCCTGGCCCTTCCCGGCCAGCCTGATGGTCGGCTTCTTCGCCCGCGCCCTGACCACCGAGATCCAGGTCGACGAGGACGAGATCGAGGCGGCCCGCTGGTTCAGCCGCGACGACCTGCGGCGCGAGGCCGAAGAGGGCAGCCTGCTCCTGCCGGGCGGGATCTCGATCAGCCGGTCGCTCATCGAGGCGTGGTACGGCGGGTCGCTCCCCGGCTCCTGGTGAGTGAGCGGCCGGTGGGGGGAGTCAGTTGCTCAGCGCGACGACCTTCGCCTTGACGTCCTTGATCCGGGGGTTGGTCTGCGCCGTGCCGTCGGCGTACACCAGGGTCGGCACGGTCCGGTTGCCGCTGTTGACGCCCTCCACGATCGTCGCGGCCTCGGGCTGACGCTCGATGTCGATGATGTCGTAGGCGATGCCCTCGCGGTCCATCTGGAGCTTCAGGCGCGTGCAGTACCCGCACCACCGGGTGGAGTACATCGTCACGGTGGCCTGGCTGGTCATCGGGTGTCCTTCCCACGGCATAGGGTTTCCGCGGGGGAACGCCGAGCCGGAGGAGGTTTGTTCCGGATGACGCTGTTGCCAGGGTCACGCCTGACCTCCGCGGACGGCGCGGAACGGCTGCTGGAGGCGCTCGACCCCGAGCAGCGGGAGGTGGCGCTGGCCCTGCGGGGCCCGGTGCGCGTGCTCGCCGGGGCCGGGACGGGCAAGACCCGGGCGGTGACCCACCGGATCGCCTACGGCGTGGCGAGCGGCATCTATGACCCGCACCGGGTCCTCGCGGTGACCTTCACAACCCGCGCCGCCGGAGAGATGCGCAGCCGGCTGGGGACGCTGGGCGCCCACGGCGTTCAGGCGCGGACCTTCCACTCCGCCGCGTTGCGCCAGGCCCGGTACTTCTGGCCCCGCGTGTACGGCGGCAGCCTCCCGTCCCTGATGGACTCCAAGATCCCGCTGGTCGGATCGGCCGCCCGCCGCACCCGGGCCGACACCTCCCCGGCCGCCCTGCGGGACCTCGCCGGCGAGATCGAGTGGGCGAAGGTCAGCAACGTCCGTCCCGACGACTACGCCTCGGTCGCCCGGCGGCGCGGCCGCGAGGTGGCCGCCGCCGATGCCGCCACGGTGGCCCGGGTGTTCGCCGCCTACGAGGAGGTGAAGCGGGGCGCGGGACGGATGGACATGGAGGACGTCCTGCTCTGCGCCGCGGCTGTCCTGGCCGAGGACGACCGGGTCGCCGCGGAGGTGCGCCGTCAGTACCACCACTTCGTGGTCGACGAGTTCCAGGACGTCAGCCCCCTCCAGGCGGCGCTCCTGCGGCTGTGGCTCGGCGGGCGCCACGACGTCTGCGTGGTGGGCGATCCCGCTCAGACGATCTACTCCTTCGCCGGCGCCTCCTCGCGCCACCTGCTCGAGTTCCCGCGCGAGCACCCCGGCACGACCACGGTCGAGCTGACCCGCAACTACCGCTCCACCCCCCAGGTCGTGGGCGCCGCCAACCGGCTGATGGCCAGCACCGGCGGCGCCGTGCGGCTGCGCGCCCAGGCACCGCCCGGCCCGGAGGTCCGCTACGTCGAGAACGCCGACGAGGTGCAGGAGGCCGAGGCGGTCGCCGCGGACATCCGGCGGCGCCTGGATGCCGGCGCCTCGGCGCACGCGATGGCAGTCCTGGTCCGGATCCACGCCCAGTCGGAGGCGTTCGAGGAGGCGCTCTCGGCGCGGGCGATCCCCTACGTCGTCCGTGGCGGGGACCGCTTCTTCCAGCGTCCGGAGGTCCGCCAGGCCGTGACGCTGCTGCGTGGCGCCGCCCGCGCCGCTGCGACCCCGGAGGCCGACACCTCGCAGACCGATGATCTGGTCGAGCAGGTGCGGGGTGTCGTGGCCGGCATGGGCTGGACCCCCAACCCACCCGCCGCGCGGGGCAACGTCCGGGACCGATGGGAGTCGCTCCAGGCTCTGACCGACCTGGCCGCCGGGTTCCCCGCCGACCCCGCCGCGACGCAGGAGTCACGGCTCGCCGCGTTCGTCGCCGACCTGGACCGGCGGGCCGCCGAGCAGCACGCGCCGGTCGCTGACGGTGTCACCGTGGCCACGTTGCACGCGGCCAAGGGCCTGGAGTGGGACGTTGTTCACCTGTGCGGGGTCGTGGAGGGGACCCTGCCGATCAGCTACGCCCTCGACGACCCGGCGGCCGTGGAGGAGGAACGTCGGCTGCTCTACGTCGGGCTCACTCGGGCACGCCGCGACCTGGCCGTGTCCTGGGCTTTGGCGCGCACCCCGGGCGGGCGGGCGTCACGGCGTCCGTCGCGCTTCCTCGACGGGCTCCGTCCGGACTCCCCTGGTCGGCCGGAGCGCCGCCCGGGGCGGTCACGGCCGGCGCGGACGTCGGCGTGCCGGGTGTGCGGCGAGCCGTTGCGCACGGTCGCCGACCGGAAGGTCGGGAGATGCGCCGGCTGCCCGGCGGCGTACGACGAGGCGCTCTTCGAGCGGCTCAGGGGGTGGCGCGCCCGGACCGCGCAGGCCGAGTCGGTGCCGGCGTACGTCGTCTGCACCGACCTGACCCTGCAGGCGATCGCCGAGGTGCGGCCGAGCACGGCCGCGCAGCTCCTGGCGATCAGCGGCATCGGGCCGCGCAAGCAGGAGCGCTACGGGGAGGACCTGCTCCATCTCGTCGCTGCGACCGACCCGACCGACCCGACGGGTGCGACCCACCCGACGGACGCGGGATAAATCGATTGCGGGGCGTATCACGCCGGGACTACCGTTCCTCATTGTTGGTGTGCGCCCGTGCACGCCCCGGGCATCCGCAGCCCGGCCTCGAGACCACGAAGGAGGTGCTTCGATGAACGGCACTCTGCACGCGTCCCGACTCGTCGCGGCACGTCCGAGCGTGATCGCCACCGGGGTCGTCCCGGTGCCCGGCGTCACCTGCGCCGACGCCGCCCGCGACCGGTCCGTCGCCGTCGACGCCACCTTCCGGGGTGTCGCAGCCTGGAGCCCACCGACATAGGAGCCCGACCTCCTACGACGGCAGCCTCCAGGCCGCGGAACCCGAGACCCGGGATCCGCGGCCTTTCTGTTTGGTCCACACCATCGAACTGCAGGAGGAACCAGCCATGACCACCGTCTTCGCCGCGCCGCTCCTCGGCGTGGGCGTCGACGAGGAGCAGCTGCCGTGTCACCGCGAGGACCCGGAGCTCTTCTTCGCCGAGTCGCCGAGCGACGTCGAGCTGGCCAAGCAGCTCTGTGGCCCGTGCCCGGTCCGCACCGCGTGCCTGGCCGGCGCCCTGGAGCGGCGGGAGCCGTGGGGAGTGTGGGGCGGGCAGCTGATCGTGCAGGGCGTCGTCGTCCCGCGCAAACGACCCCGCGGACGCCCCCGCAAGAGCGAGATCGCGGCCTGATCCGGCTCGCATCTGCCCCGGCAGAGCCGATGAGAACGACACACGACTTCCTTGATCACCCCGCACCCGAATCGGAGCACTGTCATGAACCTGATGTTCGAAGACCTGGCCAGAGCCCAGTTGTCGACGAGGCTGGCCGAGGCGCACACCCAGCGCCACGTCCGCAGCCTCGCCCGCTCGGAGCGGCTCTCCCGGCGAGCCGAGCGCGCCGCTCGGCGGGCCCGGCTGGCCGCGGCCCGCCTCTGACCCGGCGCTCCCGGCACCGCCCGACCGGCCCGGCCCTCAGGACCTGGGGGCCGGGCCGCCCGTGCGTCGGGACCCTCGCGCCGGGGGAGGCGACGTAAGATTCTCCCGTGGCGGTGACCTGTGACTTCTGCGGAACCCAGTCCGAGGGCGACCATCCTCCGGTGAGCTGGTCACTGTCGCAGGAGAACGGTCAGGTGAAGAGGTACTGCGAACACTGCACCCGCCAGAACGTGCGCGCGATGGAAGGCAAGCTCCAGTCCGAGCACTGGTAGGCCACGCTCGCGGCGGGTCGTGCCTCGGCCCAACAGCGCGACTCTCAGTCCCCGAAGCCCGGCATCGACTCGGCCAGGTAGCGCCCGAACGGCGCCTCCGCCTCGAGCTGGCACAGCACGCCGACCGAGCCCACGAGCGTGCGGTGGATGAGGAGGTACTCCCGGGGGAGGTTCAGCCGCAGAGCCAGCTGGTTCTCCGGCTGGGTCGGATCCTGGAGGCGCTGCACCTGCTGGCGCATGAACTCCCGGGAGAACCGGAACGTGTCGGAGCGGGCGGGCTTCACGAACGGCTCGAGGTAGGCCTTGAGCTCCTCGGGCCGGACCCGGATGTTCGGCTTGATGAACCCGTCGGCCCGCATCTGGCGCACCACGGCGTCGTAGTCGTCGGACAGCGCGATCCGCATCAGCCTGCCCAGGGCCCGGGGCAGCCCACCCTCGGGCAGCCGGGCCACCGCGCCGTAGTCGAGCACGCCGAGCCGCGGGGAGCCGCCGTCGAGCCCGCGGACCAGCCGGAAGTTGCCCGGGTGCGGGTCGGCGTGCAGCATCCCGGAGTCCCGCGGTCCCTCGAACATGAAACGCCCGTAGAGCGCACCCCAGGCGTCACGCTCCTCCTGGGTGCCCGTGTCGATCACCCTCGCCAGCGACCCGTCGCTCTCCAGCCACTCGGTGACCAGGGTGCGGCGCGAGTGCGCGATCGGTCGGGGGATCGCGAAGTCCGGGTGTTGGGCGAACGCGGTGGCGAAGATGTCCTGCGCCTCGGCCTCGAGCCGGTAGTCCAGCTCCTCCACGACCCGTTCGCGCAGCTCCTCGGCCAGTCCCCGGGCGTCGATCCCGGGCACCAGGGCGCCGAACGTCTTCGCGAGTCGGCTGATCTGCCTGAGGTCGGCGATCAGAGCCTCCTCGGCGCCGGGGTACTGGATCTTGACCGCGACCTCGGTGCCGTCCACCCACCGCCCGCGGTGCACCTGGCCGATCGAGGCGGCCGCGGCGGGGGTGTCGTCGAACTCGACGAGCTTGCGCTTCCACCCGGCGCCCATCTCCTTGACGAGCTGCTGGTGCACCACCGCGGTCGACATCGGCGGGGCGGAGTCCTGCAGCCGGGTGAGGTGCTCGCGGTACGGCGCCGCCACCTCCTCGGGCAGCGCGCCCTCGAGGATGGACAGGGCCTGCCCGAACTTCATCGCTCCGCCCTTGAGCTCCCCCAGGGTCCGGAAGAGCTGCTCGGCGGTGCGCTGCTGGACCTCGGTGACGACGATGTCCGCGGGAGCCCCGCCCAGCCGGCGACCCATGCCGTAGGCCGTCCGCCCGGCATACCCCAGGGGCAGCGACGCCAGCTTCGCGGTGCGGGTCACTGCCTTGCGGGGTAGGTCGGGCATGTGGTCATTCTGCCGCGCCCTGCCCAATGCCTGGCGGGTCCAAGCGTCGCGGGGTCATCGCCGGGGTCATCGCCAGGTGCAGCCGCAATGCGGATGCACCGGCCAGGTGCGGGTCTCCAGCTCGCCCAGGTCGGCCGAGATCCGCACCGTGCTCGACCAGGTGGTCGGCGTCCCGCCCTCGGCGTACGTCGCCAGGTCGCGCACCGCCCAGGCCACCGCCAACGCGGCCAGGGGCGCGTCGAGCGGCTCGGGGATGCCGTCGGCGCGGTCCCGGGCACTGGCGCGGGCATACTGCTCGACCAGCAGCGGCCAGGAGGGGTCGTCCTCGCAGCGGTAGGCGTCGATGCAGCGCAGGCACGCGGTGCGGCCGGGAGCGACCAGCGGGCCCACCACCGCCGACCCCTCCACCAGCCGGACGACCAGATGGGGCCGTCCCTCGCGGATCCATCCGTCGAGCCGGTCCCGGGTCGGCTCGCCCACGCCTAGCAGCACCGGCAGGGCCGCGTCGTGGATCGAGGGACGGCCGGTCCGGGCCGAGGACCGGCGCCGCCGAGGCCGGCCGGCGGCGAGACCGGCGCGGCGGCACAGCCCGAGCAGGTCCTCGGCCAACGGCCGGCCGGCCGGATGGCCGAACGCATGCACCTCCACCCGGTGCCGCGTCCGTTGGGCCAACGCCGTGGAGAGTCCGGCGCCGGTGCGTCGGGCCAGTGCCGCGAGGCTGTGGCGCACCCAGGGGTGCGCCGGCTCGTCGGGGCACTCGGGCGGGAGCGCGGCGCGCAGCGGTCTGTCGTCGGGGAGGGCCAGCCCGCGGCGCACCAGGGCAGTCAGGACCGCCGCGTCGGGCTGCACCTCCCCGAGGCGCCGCACCGGCCCGGGCAGCACGGCGGCGTGCCCCAGCCCCACTTGGAGGTGGTCGTCGCCGCGGCGCAACGGATGGGTGCCGGGCAGTAGGAGTGGGTGCATGCCGGGAGCATGCCGGGCCGGGCGCCATGGTGCCGCGCGGTCTCCACAGGCGCGCGGCCCCCGGGCCGCCGCGGCACCCGGGAGGGGTCCCGCGACCGGCCTCCGGGGACCGGCCGGGATCAGGCCTTGCCGAGGATGCGGTTGAGGTTCGTCCCGCAGACCGGGCAGACCGCCTTGGCCATCCGGGTGCCCTTGTCGTTGACCTTGACCTCGCCGTCCGCCTGGCGCTTCTCCTTGCACTTGACGCAGTAGAACTCACCGCTCCAGGTCTCTGCCATGGGGACTCCTTGCCTCTCGAGCGCAGTCGTGTTCGTCGTCGCGGCGAGCTCGGGTGGTGAACCGCCGGGTGCCGCGTAGCACGGCCGAACCGCACCCTACGCCCACGCACGTCGGATGCGCCGAATGTGGTGGATGCACCGCCGTGTTGGGCGGGCGCTAGGGTCGCCTGCCATGAGCGATCCCGCCACCCACCTGCGCACCGAACGGCCTTCCCCCGGAGTCGCCGTGGTGACGCTGGACAATCCCGGACAGCGCAACGCCATGTCGGCCGAGATGACGACCGCCTGGGCCACGACGATGGAGGAGCTGCGGCAGGACCCGGAGGTCCGGGTGGTGGTCGTGACTGGAGCGGGCAGCGCCTTCTGCTCGGGCGGGGACCCGCGCTGGATCGCCGGGGAGCCCGAGGCCCCGGTGCATCGGCTCCGGGCCCGGATGCTCGCGTTCTACCGATCCTGGCTGTCGGTGCGACGCCTCGAGGTGCCGACGATCGCGGCGATCAACGGTCCGGCCGTCGGGGCGGGTCTGTGCCTCGCCCTTGCCTGCGACATCCGGTACGCCGCCGCGTCCGCGAGGATGTCGGTGCCGTTCGTGCAGCTGGGGATGCACGCCGGCATGGGAGCGACGTACACCCTGCCGCAGACGGTGGGACTGGCACACGCGCGCGACCTGTTGTTGACAGGCCGGATGGTGGGTGCCGACGAGGCGTTCCGGATCGGGCTGGTGTCCGAGGTGTCGCCCGATGAGACGTTCCGGCAGACCGTCCTGGATCGGGCTGCGCAGGTGGCGGGGACCGCGCCGATCGCCAGCGGGCTCACCACGGTCGCCTTGCGCGGTGGCGGCCACCGGGACCTGGACACCGCCCTGGAGTGGGAGGCGCTGGCCCAGCCGGTCACGCTCGCCACCGACGACCTGCACGAGGGGATCGAGGCATCCCGGGAGCGGCGTCCCCCGCGGTTCAGCGGCCGCTGAGCCCGGGCCGAGCGCTGGCTGACGGCCCGTGCCCCGGGCTGCCCGGGGCAAGACAAGGCCTCCGTGCGACGCGATCGGCCCCTGACCTTCCCCTTGTCAGCGGAGTCCCGAGTCGCCCGGAGGCCTCGACTGCCCCGAACCTAGGTCGGGCCGGGAAGCGGGTCAACGCAGGCTTGTCCACCCCTGTGGATAAGCCTGTGGATAGGGTGTGCAACGCGCCGTGGCGGCTGTGGAGGGGGGCGGCTCGGCGGTGCAGTCAGATGTGCACGACACGCCCGGGCTCTCCCCAGGAACGCATGCTGACCTGGGAGGACGCGGATCCACCGGGTGTGGAGATGAGAAAGGTGGCCGGTGCCCCAGACCAGTCCGACGCCCGGTCCGTCCCCGGACCAGGCTCGCGACCCGACAGCCGCGTTGCGACGGATCGCCTTCCTGCTCGAGCGACGCCTCGCCGACACCTACAAGGTCCAGGCCTTCCGCCGGGCCGCGGGCACGGTGCGGACCAGGGACCGTGCCGAGCTCGCCCGCCGCGCGGAGGCCGGCACGCTGCGCGAGCTGCCCGGGATCGGACGGGCCACCGAAGCGGTGATCGTCGACGCCCTCGCCGGCCGGATGCCGGTCTACCTCGCCGAGCTCGAGGCCGCCGCTGGCCCGCTCAGCACCCAGGGCGAAGAGCTCCGCGCCGCCCTGCGCGGTGACCTGCACACACACTCGGACTGGTCCGACGGAGGATCGCCGATCGAGGAGATGGTGATGACCGCCGTCGAGGTCGGTCACGAGTATGTCGCGCTCACCGACCACTCGCCCCGGCTGACGATCGCCCGGGGGCTCAGCGTGGCCCGGCTCGCGCGCCAGCTCGACGTGGTCGCGGCCGTCAACGCGCATCTCGCAGGGGGCCTGCGGCTGCTCCCGGGCATCGAGGTCGACATCTGCGAGGACGGCGCCTTGGACCAGACGCCGGACATGCTCGACCGACTCGACGTGGTCGTCGCCTCGGTGCACTCCAAGCTGCGGATGGAGCGCTCTGCGATGACCCGGCGGATGGTGGCCGCGGTCCGCGATCGGCACACCGACGTGCTCGGCCACTGCACCGGGCGGCTCGTGCGCGGTGGACGGGGCCCGCGTCCCCCGAGCGAGTTCGACGCCGACGAGGTCTTCGCCGCCTGCGCCGAGCGCGGGGTCGCGGTGGAGATCAACAGCCGCCCCGAGCGCGAGGACCCGCCCGACGACCTGGTCGCCCGAGCTCTGGACGCGGGCTGCCTGTTCAGCATCGACAGTGACGCGCATGCGCCAGGCCAGCTCGACTTCCTCGACTATGGCGCCGCGCGGGCGGCCGCGCTCGGCGTCCCGCCCGAGCGCGTGGTCACCACCTGGCCGGTCGAGGACCTCCTGGCCTGGACGCACCGGCACGCCTGAGTCTGCACCCGGCTCCGGTGCCGCACCCCGAGTACCGTCTGTGCCATGGACCGGGTCGCGGGACAGCCGGTGGAGGTACGCCGGAGCCGACGTCGTCGTCGCACCGTCTCGGCGTACCGGTCCGAGGACGGCACCGTCGTGGTCCTGCTGCCCGCTCGGCTCACCGTCACCGAGGAGCGCGACTGGGTCGATGCGATGGTCCAGCGGCTCTGCCGGTCCGAGCAGCGGCGCAAGCCCTCCGACGACCTGCTGATGCGGCGCGCCGAACAGCTGTCGGCGCAGTATCTGCACGGCCTGGCCCGACCCGCCTCGGTGCGCTGGGTCGACAACCAGCAGCACCGATGGGGCTCGTGCACGCCGGTGGACCGGACGATCCGGCTCTCCCACCGGCTCCAGGGGATGCCCTCCTGGGTCATCGACTACGTCCTTCTCCACGAGCTGGCGCATCTGCTGGACAAGCGGCACTCGCCGGCGTTCTGGCGGATGGTCGACCAGCTCCCCCGGGCCGAGCGCGCCAAGGGGTTCCTGGAGGGGGCCACCCAGGCGGCCCGCGCCGGTGCCGGTCTCGAAGCAGGTCTCGAGTCAGGTCTCCACTCGGGGGCCGAGGGTCCCGAGTCGCTGACGGCCACGGTCGAGGAGCTCGCGCAGTGACGCCTCGGCGCTGGGCAGCCCGGACACCGGCCACCAGCGCAGCTGGGTCGACTCCGAGCTGATCCGCGGCGGGGTGCGCTGCGCGACCGCGAGGAAGCGCACGTCGAGGTGACGGACTCCGGGCCGGTCGCCGCAGAACGGCACCTCGTGGGTGTCGAGGTGGACCGGGTCGCCGAGCAGCAGCGGCTGCACGCCGCCCTCCTCGACCGCTTCGCGCAGCGCGGCCTCGGCCAGCGTGCGGTCGTGCGGCTCCAGGTGGCCGCCGAGCTGGAACCACCGGCCGGCCTTGGCGTGCAGGGTCAGCAGCACCCAGGCGCCGTCGGGGGAGAGGACCAGCGTGCTCGCGGTGAGGTGGGCAGGATGGCAGGACCGTTCCAGCCCGTCGGGGTGTTCGACGAGGTGGTCGACATAGGTGCTGCGCAGAAGCGCCTGGGCCGGGGTCGGCGGGCGCCAGGCACGCAACAGTGCGAGCGCGTCGTCCCGGAGCGCGGGCGCCGGCGCCGGCACCGGGCTCCGCAACGGCTCAGGCGTCCGGCTGGTCGTCGTCGCGGCCCTGCTCCTGGTCCAGCAACTCGCTCAGCGCGGCGTCGAACTGTGCCTCGTCCCAGTCTGAGGCCGCGACGGCGCGCTCCTCGGCGAAACCCAGCGGGTCGTCGAGGTCGGCGGGAGTGGGAAGCAGGTCGGGGTGGGCCCAGACCGCGTCCCGGGCCTCGGCTCCCTTGCGGGCGCGCAGGTTGCCCCACAGAGCCGCCGCGTCGCGCAACCGTCGGGGCCGCAGTTCGAGGCCGACCAGCGCGGCGAACGTAGCCTCGGCCGGCCCGCCGCTGGCCCGGCGCCGACGGATCAGCTCCTGAAGCCGGCCTGCGTTGGGCATCCGTCCCTCGGTGGCCTGCTGGACGACCTCGTCCACCCACCCCTCGACGAGCGCGAGCAGGGTCTCCAGCCGCACCAGGGCAGCCTGCTGGGTCGGCGTCTTCTCGGGCTCGAAGAGCCCGCCCTCGAGCGCTTCCTGCATCGAGGCCGGGTCCATCGGGTCGAGCCCGGCGAGCTTTGCCTCCATGCCGCTGATGTCGATCGTGGTGCCCCTCCCGAAGTCCTCGACGGCGGCGTGCAGGTGCGCGCCCAGCCAGGGGACGTGGGTGAACAGCCGCTGGTGGGCCGCCTCGCGCAGGGCCAGGAAGAGCCGGACGTCCTCGTCGGGGACGTCGAGGCCGTCTCGAAACGCCTCGATGTTCGACGGCAGCAGCGCGGCCTTGCCCTGGGGGGCGAGCGGCAGGCCGATGTCGGAGGCGCTGAGCACCTCGCCGGCGAGTCCGGCCAGCGCCTGGCCGACCTGGGTGCCGAACATCGCGCCACCGGCCTTGCCCATCAGGGCCACGAACGGACCGGCCATCGCCTTGGCCTCCTCGGGCAGCGCCGTGGCCAGCGCCTCGACGACATGCTCGGCGATCGGCTCGACCAGTCGGCGCCAGACCGGCAAGGTCTCCTCGATCCACTGCGCCCGGCTCCAGCCGGCCGTGGTCGTGACGCCGCTGGGCATGGAGGTCACCGAGTCCAGCCAGTGGTCGGCCAGCCGGATGGCGTCGCCGATCCGGCTCGCCTCGGCAGCGGAGACCGACGGGTCGGGCTCGGTGGCCGCGGCGCGCCGGGCGATGTCCTTGGCCAGCTTCCAGTTCACGGCCCCCTCGTGCGGCTGCATCATCGCCTGGACCTGGCCGAAGAGGGCGTTCAGGTCGGGCATGCCCCCGCCCGGTCCGCCCAGGCCGCCCGGGCCGGCAGCGCCGCCCGGGCCACCGGGCCCACCGGGCCCACCGGGCCCACCGGGCCCACCGAGCCCACCGAGCCCACCGAGCCCACCGAGCCCACCGAGCATGGAGAAGAGCTGCTCGAACGGCGTGCCCTTGAAAGGGTTCGGCTGCTCGTCGGGATCGTTGCTCATGGCTTCCACGGTACCCGCGATCCGCGGCCGCCCGCGGGCCGGCTGCGGGCCGGCTCCGGGCCCGCCCGTGCGGCCTGGAGTCGGGCATGCGTGAACGCGGGGGAGGCTAGGGTCGGCGGGATGAGTGAGGTGCAGGTCGGCGGCGTCGTGCGTCTGGTGTCCATCCGCGAGACCGCGCTCGACGTCGGGGAGGTGCTGGCTGCGGTGGCGGACGCGGCCGCCGGTGGCGTGACCCTCTTCGTAGGCACGGTCCGCGACCACGACGAGGCCCGCGCCGTGGACGGGCTGGACTACACCGCGCACCCGAGCGCCCTGGAGCGGCTCCGGGCGGTGGTCACTGCCGTCGCGGACCGCCATCCGGTGACGGCGGTGGCGGCAGTGCACCGGGTCGGCACGCTGGCGATCGGCGAGGCGGCCGTGGTCGTGGCGGCCGCGGCCCCGCACCGCGGCGAGGCCTTCGACGCTGCACGCGACCTGATCGACGACCTCAAGGCGACGGTGCCCATCTGGAAGCACCAGGAGTTCGCCGACGGCACCGACGAGTGGGTCGGGCTGCCCTGACCTCGGCGCGACCCTCGCGGATGGCTCCTGCGCGGCTTGTCGGTTCCCGGCCGCGACACGACCCTGCGCAGCGCCCACGAGCCTGGCGGAGCACCGTACCGTGACGAGCGTGGAGATCCTGTGGTGGCTCGCGCCGGCCGGCGCAGCGACGCTGGCGGCCATGGTCTGGGCGGCCTGGGCCGGCCGGCCCCGCCGCGTCGAGCGAGACCGGTCGGAGGCGGCGTACGAGCGCTTCGCCGCGGCCTTGGAGCGCGAGCGCACCGTGCCGCCACGCCCGCGACCCGCGGCCACGCGCGACCGGAGCACCGGCATCGCCGTGCGCCCCTCGCGCCGCGGTGACTGAGCGATCTCACGCCGCCGTGTGGGCCACGTCACGGCCTGGCGCGAGCGAACGCCGGGCTTCTCAGTAGCCTCCCAGAGAGGGCTCAGCGACCGTTGGGAGACGGATGAGAGGGTGAGATCATGAGTCGCCGCTCCGTCGCGAGCCTGTTCGCCGTGGGACTGCTCGCAGTCCTGCTGGTGTCGGCTGCCCGGCTGCCGGTGCCCTACGTCACCGTCTCACCCGGCCCGACCGTCAACGTGCTCGGCGAGGCCGACGGCGAGCCGATCGTGTCGATCGACGGAGCCGAGACGTATCCCAGCGACGGCGAGCTAAGGCTGACCACGGTGTCGGTGACCAACCCCGGCGCGCAGATTTCGCTGGTCCAGGCGCTCGGCGGCTGGCTGCGCCCCGACGTCGACGTGCTGCCGTATGAGTCGATGTACCCCGAGGACCGGACCCTCGAGCAGGAGCGCGCCCAGTCGGCTGCCCAGATGGTCAACTCCCAAGACACCGCGGTCGCGGTGGCGCTCACCGAGCTCGGCTACGAGCTTCCGACCTACGCCGAGGTCACCGGGGTGTCCCCGGACGGCCCCTCGGACGGGAAGCTTGAGGCGCGCGACCGGATCCTCGCGGTGGACGGGTCGCGGGTGACCGGCGTGCAGGACATGCTCGACGCGCTCGACGCCGTCACCCCGGGGGACACCGCGACGGTGAGCGTCCGTCGCGGCGGCGAGACCCGCGACGTCGAGGTCACCACGAAGGCCGCCGCCGACGACCCCCAGAAGGCGATGCTGGGGGTGTTGGTCGGGAGCGGCTACCGCTTCCCCTTCAACGTCGAGGTCGAGATCGACGACTCGATCGGCGGGCCGAGCGCCGGCCTCGTCTTCTCGCTGTCGGTCTACGACACCCTCACCCCGGGCTCGCTCACCGGCGGCCGCGACGTCGCGGGGACCGGCACCATCGCCCCGGACGGCAGCGTCGGCCCGATCGGCGGCATCGCCCAGAAGGTGGCCGGCGCCGAGCAGGCCGGCGCCGAGCTGTTCCTCGTCCCGCCTGGCAACTGCGCCGGCGCCGTCGCCGCCGACGTCGACGGCATCGAGTTGGTGCGTGCCGACACCATGGAGAGCGCCGTCGACGCCCTCCAGTCCTATGCCGAGAACCCGTCCGCCGACCTGCCGAGGTGTCCTGCATGACCGTCTCCCCCGAGGCCGTGGCCGACCCAGCGCTGCGCGCCGCGGTGCTCGAGCTCGAGCGGTACGCCGCCTCGGGCGGCTGGGACCAGCCGGCGCGGATGTTCGCCCTGGTGCGCACCACCGACCTGCTGGCCAGCGAGCCTTCACTGGCCGAGATGCTCGACCTTCCTGCCGACGCCGACCTGACCGGCAGCCTGACTCCGGTGGAGCAGGAGGAGCTCCCGGCCGAGACCAGCCTGGAGCAGGCGCTCACCGAGCTCACCTGGCCCGAAGCCGTGCACGGCGCGGCTGTGTCGGTGGAGAGGTTGGTGCTCCCACCGTCGGTGCAGCTCCCTGAGGACGAGGACGCGGCGGTTCGGCTGGCCCAGGAGCACCCCGAGCGCCACGAGGTGCGCATGGTCGTCGCGGCGACGCGGCCCGGCGCGACGTACTGCGCGTTGCGGCTGCGCTCCCATGACGACGACCGGGCGGTGATCGAGGGAACCGACCTCGTGCCCGCCCTCCTAGAGTTGGTGCAGGCCACGCTGTCGCCGGCCGGCCCCGAGGGCACCCACAGCCCCGGCGGTCCTGGCGGTCACGACGAAGCAGCGGACCGGACCGAGAAGTGAGGACCCAGTGAGCGGACTGTTCGACGACGACTCCACCCCGCCGCGGCGGACCGCGGCGCCACCGCGACCCCAGCGGTCGCGCGCGCTGCTGGCCACCGCGGTGGTGCTCATCGTCGCGTTCTTCGGGCTCTCGGCGTTCACCGGGATCTGGACCGACCGGCTGTGGTTCAACAGCGTCGGATTCGGCGAGGTGTTCACCACCGTGCTCGGCACCCGGGTGCTGCTCTTCCTCGGCTTCGGGTCGCTGATGGCCGCCGTGGTGGCGGTCAACATCGTGGTGGCGTTCCGGACCCGACCCGAGTTCCGCCCGATGCCCGCCGAGGCGGGGCTGGACCGCTACCGCGAGGCCGTCGAGCCGCTGCGCACCTGGGTTGTCCTGGTGGTCGCCGGCCTGCTCGGGCTGATCGCGGGGGGGTCCGCGGCGGGTCAGTGGCGGCGCTTCCTGCTCTGGCGCAACGGTGACGACTTCGGCACTACCGACCCCTACTTCAACCGCGACATCGGCTTCTTCGTCTTCGACCTGCCCTGGCTGCACTTCGTCGTGAACTTCACGATGGTCGCGCTGGGCATCGGCCTGGTCGCCGCCATCATCGTGCACTACCTCTTCGGCGGGATCCGGCTGCAGGCCCGCGGTCAGCGGATCACCGGTGCGGCGCAGGTGCAGTTGTCGGTGCTGCTGGGGCTGTTCGTGCTGGTGAAGGCTCTCGACTACTGGCTGGACCGGTTCGACCTGACCAACGATCAGGGGCGCCGGTTCACCGGGATCAACTACACGGCGTTCAACGCGGTGCTGCCGTCCAAGACGATCCTGATGTTCATCGCCATCATCTGCGCGCTGTTGTTCTTCGCCAACATCCTGCGCCGCACCTGGCTGCTCCCGTCGATCGGGCTGGGGCTCCTGGTGCTCTCGGCGGTGCTGCTCGGCGCGGTGTGGCCGGGGATCGTGTGGCAGTTCCAGGTCCGGCCCTCCGAGCCGGACCGGGAGGAGCCGTTCCTGGAGAACAACATCACCGCGACCCGCGAGGCCTACGACGTGGCCGGTGTCGACGAGCAGCGCTACGACGCCACCGTGTCGGTGACCGAGGAGCAGCTGCGGGAGAGCGCCGAGACGCTGCCCGGGATCCGGCTGATCGACCCGGCCCGGATGAGCCAGGCCTTCGAGCAGTTGCAGCAGGTTCGCGGCTACTACAGCGTGGCTCCCGAGCTCGACGTGGACCGCTACGAGATCGAAGGCGAGGTCCGCGACCTGGTTCTCGGCGTCCGCGAGCTCGACCAGTCCGGCCTGGTCACCGACCAGCGCAACTGGGCCAACGAGCACACCGTCTACACCCACGGCTACGGGGTGATCGCGGCCTACGGCAACAACCGGACCGCCGACGGCTCGCCGCCGCCGAGCGACGAGCCCCCGTGGGCCGAGGAGGACCTGCCGCCGCGCGGCGAACTCTCGCAGCGGGCCGGCCCGGACGGCTACGAGGCGCGTGTCTACTTCGGCGAGCGGAGCCCAGAGTACTCCATCGTCGGCAAGGTCGAGGGCGCCTCGGACGTCGAGCTCGACATCCCCGAAGAGGCCGCGGGCGAGCGTGGCACCACGACGTACGACGGTCCGGCGGGCGTGCCGGTGGGCGGGATCTTCAACAAGTTCCTCTACGCGCTGAAGTACGGCGAGCCCAACATCGTCCTCTCCAGCCGGGTCAACGAGGAGAGCAAGATCCTCTACGAGCGCAACCCGCGGAAGCGGGTGGAGAAGGTCGCCCCGTGGCTGACCATGGACAGCGACCCCTACCCCGCGGTGGTCGACGGTCGCGTGCTGTGGATCATCGACGGCTACACCACGACCGACCGCTACCCGAACTCCGAGCGTGAGTCGTTCGAGGAGATGACGAACGACGCGCTGGCGCCGACTCCGACGTACGTCACGCTGCCGACCGACCAGATCAACTACATGCGCAACTCGGTCAAGGCCACGGTCGACGCCTACGACGGCACGGTGACGCTCTACGAGTGGGACGAGGACGACCCGATCCTGGACGCCTGGCAGGGGGTCTTCCCCGACTCGGTGACGGCCAAGGACGAGATCCCGGAGTCGTTGCTCAAGCACCTGCGCTACCCCGAGGACCTGTTCAAGGTGCAGCGCTACGTGCTCGCGCAGTACCACGTCACGGTGCCGCAGGACTTCTACAAGGGCACCGATCGGTGGGAGGTTCCCGAGGATCCGGCGGACCAGACCAACATGCAGCCGCCGTACCGGCTCTCGGTCCAGATGCCGCTGGAGGAGGTCACGGCCGAGAACGAGGAGGAGGGCACCGACGAGCCCGTGCCGACCGAGGCCCCGGTCTTCTCGCTGACCAGCGTCTACACGCCGGCGAACCGGTCCAACCTCGCCTCGTTCATCGCGGCGAACTCCGACGCGACCAGCGACAACTACGGCGAGATCCGGATCCTGCGGCTGCCCGACTCCACCCAGGTGCAGGGCCCCTCGCAGATCGCGAACGCCTTCGCGGCCGACGAGGACATCCAGACCCAGCTGCTGCCGATCAAGCAGAACTCGCAGATCCGCTACGGCAACCTGCTGACGTTGCCGGTCGGCGGCGGGCTGCTGTATGTGCAGCCGGTCTACGCGCTGCGGGAGAGCGGCCAGGGAAGCTATCCGGTGCTGCAGTTCGTGCTCGCGTCGTTCGGCGAGAACGCCGGCTACGGCAACTCGCTGACCGAGGCGCTCAACGACGTGCTGGAGTCCGGGTCGATCGCCGAGCCCGACACCGGCGGCCGCCCCCAGCCCGGGCAGCAGAACGGCGGTGGCGGGGCTGGCGGTGGCGGGGCCGGTGGTGGCGAATCGCCAGAGGTCCCTGCCAACGTCCTGGACCTGCTGCAGCAGGCCGACGACACCTTTGCCCAGGCGGACGCGGCGCTGCAGGACGGCAACATCACCCGCTGGGCCCGGCTCATGGACGAGGCGCAGGCCCTGGTGGAGCAGGCGTTGGCGGCGGCCGGCACGCCAGCTGACACCGGGACCAACGCCGGCGCCGCGGAGGCACCTGGATCGTCTGGCTGAGCTCGTCGAACCGGCTCGGTGGGGGACGCGACGCACCTGGTGCGTCGCGTCCCCCACCGCTGTGGTGGGGTCGCTCGGGGGTGGCGGTCAGCCGCGATTGAGCCGCCCCGACCAGATATAGTCGCCGCACTCCGGCCCGTGGAAGGCGCCCTTGGGGACCGAGTAGGCCCAGGCGTCGACCCGCTTGCCGCGGAGGTGCTTGGTCAGCCGGAACCTGATGACGTTCTTGTCGAAGTCCCAGCGGGCTCGGACTCCCTTGGTGAACCTGTTCCACTGGTCGTCGGCCTCGTAGTCCGACCAGTGGCCGAAGACACGCTTCTTTCCCTTGACGAACTTGGTCTCGAGAAGCACGTCGTAGGTGGGCTCGTCGTCCTTGCTGAGGGTGTATCGGGCGATCACCCGGGTGTGCTTCTTCTTGAGGTTGCCCATCTTCACGCGGAAGATGAACTGCTTCTCCCGGTAGTCGAACGTCGCACGCCGCACGTCCAGCGGCGGGCCCTGGGAGCACTCCGGCTCCGGGTCGGGCTTGGTCACCCGTTCGGCGTACGCCGGCACGGGGACCAGCAGCGCCGCTGCTGCCGCCGTGGCTGTGAAGGTGCGGAGTCTCATGGCTGTCCTCCCGTGGGTTGGGGACTCAGGATGGCTCCGCTGGAAAGTTTCAGCGATGATCTGGATGGGTCATCTTCTGTTCGGCCTTTGGGTCTCGCAGTGGTGCCGGGGTGGTCTCGGCATCGCCGGGAGAGGAACGGAGGGGTTGCTGATGGCGGATGGGCTCGACGAGGTCTGGGACGACTGGAAGAACGCGGTCAACCTCAATGCCAAGCAGCTCGAGGAGTGGCTGGAGACCGACGAGTCGCAGTCGGTGGGGGCCGGGAACGGGGAGTCGACGGGACACAAGTCGGGTCGGCGGATCGTCGAGATCCTCCGCACCACGAAGGCGGACCTGTCCGACGACGACGTTGCCCACATGCGGAAGGTCGTCGGCTACGTCCACCGGCACCTGGCTCAGCGGCCCGAGGGGGATGTGACCGAGACTCCCTGGCGGTACTCGCTGATGAACTGGGGGCATGACCCGCTGCAGAACTGAGTGGGTGCGAGCCGTGGCTGGGTGCCCAGTCTCATGCCGGGCTGGCGACGGAACCGGCTGCCAGGATCCGCCGATTTGGTGCCTCGTGGCGGGGCAGGTATCGTAGGGGTCACCGACGCGGGGTGGAGCAGTTCGGTAGCTCGCTGGGCTCATAACCCAGAGGTCGCAGGTTCAAATCCTGCCCCCGCTACGAATTTCAGGCGCGGAACCTACGGGTTCCGCGCCTGAAAGGTTCATGGGACTTGATCAAGTGTCCACTTAGTGACGGGTTTCCCGGACAGCCTGGGCTGACCTACACGCCCACCCCCGCGACGGCCCCAGACACGGGCTGGCTGTGCAGTCCCGACATGACGCACCTGACCGCCATGACTGCCGTCCACGCCCTGGCCCGGATCGCCGACTGGCAGACCGCCCTGCGCGCGGAAAACAAGGCTCCGGGCACCGTCGCGATCTACGCCGACGGCGCCACCCGCTACCTGCGCTGGTGCGCCGACCGCCCCCAGCTCCCGATGAGCCAGGCGGCGCTCAACTCGTGGATCGCCGGGCTGCTCGACACCGGCGCCGCACCCGGCACCGCCCGCATCCGCCAGCTCGCCGTGCGCCGCTTCGCGTCCTGGCTCACCGCCGGCGGCGAGATTCACGCCTACCCGTTTCCCGGCGTCAAAGCACCCCGCGTGGAGCCGCCTCTGGTGGAGCCGCTCACCGACGACGAGCTGCGCGCCCTGATTCGGACCTGCGCAGTGCCCGATGCCGACCGGCCGGTGGGGGAGGCTCTCCATCACCGTCGCGACGAGGCCATCATCCGGCTCATGTTCGAGACCGCGATCCGCTCCGGCGAGGTCGTCGACCTCCAGCTCGATTGCCTCGACCTCATCGGTCGGCTGATCACGATCCGCCGCGGCAAGGGTGGGCGGGGGAGAGTGATCCCGATCGGACAAGCCACCACCGAGGCCCTACTGGTCTACCTCGACGAGCGCGAGCGGCACCCACTTGCCCATGCCCCTGACCTGTGGCTTGGCCATCGTGGCAAGCGGTTCGGTCGCGAGGGACTCACCCGCTCTCTGCGCCGGCGAGCCCAGCGCGCCGGAGTCCAAGGCTTCCGACCCCACCGGCTCCGGCACACCGCCGCCCACCGCTGGCTCGCCGCCGGGGGCTCCGAATCCGGGCTGATGGCCATGGCCGGCTGGACCCGCACCGACATGCTCGTCCGCTACACCCGAGCCACCGCCGCCGAACGCGCAGCCGACGAAGCGGCGCGGCTCAACCTCGGTGATCTCTCCATACGCAAACGCCCGGGTGATGGTCGCGGCTAGCCTGCGCCCGTGGACGAAACGCTGGTCATCTCCGCTGACCTGTACAAGTACTGGCACGTCGACTACCAGAACGGGACCATCCGAATCGTTTGCCAGGACGGGCAGGTCCTCGACGAAGAACTCGAGGACAGGTACCGGACGACCAACTCCCAGGTCACCACCTCGACATTCGACTGGGAGAAGTGGTGGATTTGGTCGACCACGACTCGGAATGACCTCATCCTCACCGAAGGATTCAACCCCGCTTCCCCACCCCCTCTCAACGGCCGACCGTCCGTCTATCTCGACCAGAACCGGTGGCGGACCGTTGCCGACGTCCTGCATGAACCGGCCCGCGTAACAGACCTCAACGAGCGACGCGCAGCTCAAGATCTCATCCGACTCGCCAACGACGGCGGCATCGTCCTGCCCCTCTCAACAGGACACCTGCTCGAGACCGCCGGACTGCACGGCGACCGACGCTACGAGATCGGCGTCGCGATGGCCCACCTGGCCGGCGGGTGGCAGATCCGGAACCCGCTAGACCTGTGGAAGCACGAGGTCGACCGGTCCATCCGAGAGCATGTGGGCGGAATGGAGAATGCACCCGTGCTGCACCCCATCGTCACCGAACCCGGTGCGCTCTTCGGCACCGACACGTCCCTCGGCATCACCGGTGACACTCCGGATCTGGACAAGTTCATGGCGATGCTGACCATGCCGAGCGTCATCCTGGATGTGCTCGTCGACCCTGAGCGGATACCGAAGAACCCGCTAACGAAATGGGTGACCCACCACGCCGCCATCACGGCCCAAATCCATGCAGAGCACCTACCGAAGGAACAGCGTCGCCGACTCGCGCGACGTCGCTACTGGAACGAGAACATCGGCTACTACACTGCGGCGTACCGGCGGCTCACAAGCTCCGCAGACTTCCCGACGTTCAGCGACGCGGAGTTGGCCCGATTGTTCGCCGACTCGCCCATGGTGGGGCTGGTATCCGAACTCTTCATCCGGCGATTCATCGACCACATGGGTAAATGGGAGCGCAACGACCTGGTCGACATGTTTCACCTGTCCAGCGCCGCGGGCTACGCCGACTACGTGTGCGCCGAGGCTCACACCGGCACGCAACTCCGAGACGCACAGCGCGCGCTCGCGCGTCCCGAGACCGTCTTCACGACCCTGAACGACCTGGTCACCACCGTTCGCCGCGACGGTGCCCGGGCCGAGTCCGAGCGAGCCGCCTCCGACTAGTCCGCTGCGCGGTTCGCGCGCTCTGGCCGTCAACCAGCGACGACCCGGGCTAGCGATCGCCGATCCGGGATCGTGTCGGTGGTGTCCGTCAGACTGATGGTGTCGGTGGTGACCCATGAGCGGAAGTGGACGGTTGGACGAGGCAGAGTTCGCCAGGCATTTCGACCTGGGGCGCGAGAACGCTCGGATCATGGAGCTCGCCGCGAATCACTGCCGGCACATGCGGTTCGTGGAGTCCGGCGGCCGCGGGATGCTCGAGGAAGTGTCCGGGCTGCCGTTGAACTCGCGACGGGTGGAGTGCCCAGTCGCCATCGGGAACATGTCCGGGATGCGGTTGGACTACGTGACATTCGAGTTCTACGCCGAACACTGCGTGGGCTGCGACATGCGGGACCCGACGGGACGACTGCCGAACCTGGAGACAGAGGCTCTGGCACGGCAGCAGCGGGCAGAGGCTCACGAAGCCGAGCGGGCTGAGGAACTGCGAGTCCGGGGCGTTGCACGCGCTGGGCGGGTGGAGCGACGGCGGAGTTTGAGGGCGACCGCGGACCCCGCGACCACCGGCATCCTGGACGACCTCGATGTTCTCGATCCGGACCCGGCGGTTGAGGTCGACGCCGAGGCGACGGCCGCGGCGCGACGTCGGCTGACGACGGTTGCTGGTCGTGCGGCGGACCGGTTCGATGAGCGCCTCATCGACGAGCTGTTCGATGCGGTGGAGAGCGTCGGGCTTGCTGAGCTGTTGGAGCCGTTGCGGCACCTGACGTCGCGGCGCCCAGAGCTCGCGGAGCGCCTGGTGGCGGCCGCGCTAGCAGCGTTGCGGACATTCCCGTCGCTGGAGGCGGGCCGCTGCCTTACCGACCACCCGGACCTGGTGGAAGCTGCGGCCGTCGACGATGCGGTCATCTGGGCGGTCGTCGCACTAGCGGGGTCGAAGACACCGGGCGACCATCATTTCTCCGGCCCGACGCCGGTGGTGCAGGCGAACGACCCAGGACCGTTGCGGGTCCTCGCCGACCTATGTCCGGACAAGCTGGTCGCACGGCTGAGTGAGATGCTGCCGCGGCCCGCGGTGACGGGCATCATCATGAACCCAGCGCACCAGCCGCGACAGGTCTCCGACTTCGACCGGCGGGCCGCCGCCGGCACAGTTGAGCATCTCGCGAGCACCCACCTCGAACTGGCTGTCCAGCTGTTGCCGAACCTGGCCGTCTCTCTCGGTGTCCCGGCGGAGGACAGCTACGACCCGGGCACGGTCGGGACCGCCGAGAGAGCGCTCGCCCGCATGTTCATCGCCGCTCCCGTCCGCGTTGCCGAGCTACTTGACGGTGCGGGCCGGCACGCCTCCGAAGAAACTCGCGACGGTCTCGTTGGCTCGGTCCGGCAGGCCCTGGACATGGTCGATACCGAGTACGTCCACCGTCGCTCTCATGATCCGGTGACTACGCCCGAGGAGGCGGCGGCGGTCACCGATGCGGCGTTCGCGTTCCTCCTCGCCCGCCTCGATGAGTCGTGGGGCCACCAGGTGACGTTCTCCGCTGCCGAGGCCATCGAGCAGATGGGCCGCTGGCACCGCGACGACCTCGCCGGACACCTGGACGCGACCCTGGGCGCGTTCGTGACGCTGACCCAGCACCGGCTCACCGAACAACAGAGCGTGCTCACCTCGACCGCTGCGCCGGACCCGCTCGCGGCGATGGAGGCGTGGTCGCGCAAGAACAGCCTCTACCAGTCCGCCCGACGGCTGTTGAGCGCAGTCGAGTCCGCTTCATCGACTGACCCGTTAGCCGTGTGCGAAACCATCACGGCGCTCATCACGAGCGAACGTGACAGCGACCTGGGCGCCGAGGTGGTGTACCCGCTCCTGGGCACCCTTGGCGAGGTCGGCCGCCGCCACGGGCACCAGCCCGGAGTCCTCCAGGCCATCCTGCCGACCCTCCATACCTACCTGGTCGATGCCGACCCCGGACCTCGCTCCGCGGCGCTCGAGGCATGGACAACGATCGGCAGGTCTCACGCCCTCCCATCGACGGTCGCGGACCTCCTCCCCGCGCTGGTCTCGGACGCATACGTCGTGATGATTGAGGCCGTCCTCGCGGCCGCGTGCCGCCTTCCGTGGCCGGACCAGGAGTCCAAGATCCGGTTGGCCGTACACGCTGCGACCGTGATGGAGGGCATCGACGTCTCCGAGCACCTGGATACGTTCCTGACGTCAATCTCGGCACTGCGGCACCACGTGCCGGACCCCGTCGCGCTCGCTGAGCTGGAGAAGAAGGCCCTGGCTCGGGTTCCGAAACTCGAGTGGTATCAGGCGAGAAGAGTGATCGAGCAGCCGTGGCAGCCGGATGCACGGGTTGCGCCGGAGCTCGCGGTGGTGTGGTTGGCGCTGGCACCGCGAGACACCTACGGGCTCCGGCAGCGCGACGAGGCCGAGGAGGCGCTGAACGGACTTCTCGACTGCGGCGCCGGCCTCCTCGGCCTCCCGGCCGCCGACATCATCGAGATCGGCGCGGCGCACTCGCCGGAGTCGCACTACGGGTCGATGGAGTACGCCGAGGTCCTCGCCCGAGCAGAACGGCGGGACGATGTCGTCGCGCTGCACGAGAGTGCGTTGACTCGGATCCCGGATGAGCCGGCGCGCAGTTCACAACGTGCCCTGGCCGCCCTCGCGGCCGCGGTCGGACGCCTGCACGTGACCCTAGAGCCGGACGTACCGGACGACGAGAAGGTCCGCGACGCGGTCGACGAGGTCGGCGCCGCGATCAGCATCTGCCTGGGTCACCCCGAGGATGCCTTGCGGTGGCTGCGGCCGTTCGCGAGGGCCGCCGCAACCCGCGCAGCGATCGTCTGCACGTTGCTCGACGTTCCGACGCCCGCCCCGGTCACCGCCGCCCTCGCGGACATCCCGGCCGACGAGGCCTCGATCACCTCTGTCGAGCCGATCGACCCGGCCGAACAGTTCAAGGCGCGCGCACAACGGCTGCGTGACCTAGCGGCCGTCCTTCAGCGCGGCGGGAGATCCACCGGGACAGCGACCCACGACGGGCTCGTCATCACTGCGCGGTTGCTCGACGCTGTCGCGCACCTCCTCGACGCCGACGGCGCCGACCTGAACGCCGACGTCAACCAGGCCGTCGCGCACCGGACCGCAGCAGCACGCCGCGCCGCCGCCATCGACCTCGACGCCTACCGGGACGACGACCCCCTCCTGCCTCGCGCCCGAGCCCTCCGGGCCATCCTCGCGGCAGATCCCGACCCGGCCAGACCCCTCGACCTGGGCACGGTTCTCACCGCTGCGGCCGGTCTGCCAGCACCGTTGCTGTTCATCCGAAAACCCGAACGCCAACGCGGTTTCGGGCCATGGACGCCGCCCGCCGAACCTGAGCCGGACAGTGCGACAGTCGCGGTCGCCCTGGTCTCGATCGACGACACGCTCCTCACGGGCCCTGCCATCGTCGACCCGGCCCTCACCCACACGCTGACCCTGCAGGTGCAGACCGACCCATGGCCGGCGTGGGTCGAACGGCTGGACGCCGAGCTCATCAGCACCCTGAACGAGACCGAGCTCCAGCGGCCCGCGCTCACCTGGCAGCGCCACCAAAACGCCGGTGACCCGGACACCTACGAAGGAACTGGCAGCCTTCACGTGCGGTACGCCGTCCCCACCACCCAGAACGCACCGCCGGTCCTGGTGCGCCTCACCTGGCGCGGCACCGACGAGGACGGCAACCCGAAGAGCCAGCCTCTCGACGTCGCTGGCCACCGCGAGTTCCGTGTTCGTCCCTACGATCCCGCCCGCGACGCCACCACCCAGTACGAGGTGTTCGACGAGCATCTCCTCGGCATCTACGAGAAGCTCGCCGCCGCCGGCTACCCGCACAACCAGCTCCAGCCGTTCGCCCGCCTCCTCAACGCCGTCTCACGCGCCGGGCTCGCCATGACCTGGAACAAGAAGTACCGCCGTGGCCAGTACGTGAGAGAACGCCAGTTCCACGACGACCTGCACGCCGCCCTCCTCGCCGACCCCACCCTCGAAGGACGAGTCGAACGCGGCACCCCGCTCGGGCACGGGTTCCTCGACACCCGACACGACGGCATCACCGCCGAACTCAAGGTCGCCCGCGACCAGCCCGTCACCCCTGAGTCAGCCACCAAGTACATCGGACAGCCGACTCAGTACGCCGCGGCCGACGGCGCTCGTCTCTCCATCCTCGTCGTCCTCGACATGAGCCGGAAAGTGCTTCCCATCGGCACTCCCGAGAACTACCTGTTCGTCCTCGGCCCCAAGCAGCACGGGATGACCGACCCGCACTCTCCCAGCGTCGTCGTCACCCTCGTCATCAACGGCAACCTGCCCGTGCCCAGCAGCTGGTCGCGCCGCAAGACCCCCACCACCGACACCCCCTGACTCGCCGCAGTGCCCATGGGGATTGCCGAGGAGACCGTCGGTGGTTGCTCGGAGCGGATCGCTCCGCCCGGTCGCACTGCTGAGCGCTGTGACCTGCGGCTTTGCGATGAATGCCGCGCCTTCGACCGCACACCTGCTTTACAGATAACCACCGGAAAAGGCAATATTCTGTTATGGCGATCAGGGGCGACTTCCTGACGACCCAAGAGGTGTCCGACCTCTTGGGCGTCGAGGCGCGTCAGGTCCGCATCCTCGCCGAGGCGGGGGCCATCACTCGCATCGCCCGTGGCATCTTCGACCGCACATCAGTGGAGCGCTACCGCGCTGAACGCGGCTCCGGCCGGACCCGGACCTGGGCAGAGCACACCGCTTGGGGAGCGATCGCGATGCTCTCGGGTGCGGCCCCGTTGGGCCTTGGCGATGCCCAGACGTACCGGCTCCGCGCCACGCTGCGCGAGATCACCGACCCCACCGAACTGACCATCCGGCTGCGAGACCGCGCGACCGTCACCACCTGGTCCGGCCACCGTTCGGTCATCGAGCGCGTCCGCAGGGACCTCGTCATCCCTGGCCGCAAACGGCTCGGGCTCGTCGAGGACGACACCATCATCGACGGCTACGTCCACGCAGACCGGATCGCCGACCTCGTGCGCCGCTGCAAACTCAGCGAGGACACCACCGGGTCCATCGCGCTGCGCTACACCTACATGGACATCGACTTCATCAAGTACCTGGCAGCGTTCAACAGGACGCTCGCCGCCGTCGACGCCGCCACCTCCCTCGACCCGCGCGAACGCGGCGTGGGGGAGCAGGTCCTGGTCCGCCGGTTGGAGTTGTTCCGCGAGAATGCCCGACAGTAAGCCCCCGGGTGTCGAGCGCCCCACCATCGATGTCGCCACCGCACCCGGAGGCTGGCCCGACCCGTGGCCCAACGTCGCGGAGATCGCCGCGGTACTGCCGACCGACAGGTGGACCCTGGTCGGCGGCCTGATGACCCAGTTGCACTCCATCCACCACGGGCTAGGCATCGTGCGCCCGACAAACGATGTCGACATCGTCTTGCACATCGAGACCTCCCGAGGCGTTGCGAACGAGACCGCTACGGCGCTGCGCTCCCTCGGCTACGACCTGCGATCGCGAGTCGATCCGCGCGACAACACCGCGCACCGCTTCTCCCGCGGCGCAAGCAAGATCGACCTGGTCACCGACCGCCCCGACGACGAGCCGGAGGAGGTAGTCGACGTCCTGGTCTCCGACCACCACGCCCCGAAGGTCATCGAACGACTCGCCGGACGCGACATGGTTCGCATCGAGGGAGGCACGCAGGCTTTGCGGCGCACCATCAACGCGCGGCTGGAGATCGCACCTGGCACCGTCACCACGATCTCGGTGCCCGGCCCGTTCGGCGCGCTCGTCTTGAAAGCAGCTGCGTACAAGACCGACTCGCGTGACTCAGACCGGCACCTGCGTGACGCCGTGGCCCTGCTGGCCTGCATCGACGACCCGTTCGCCGAGCGCGAGGGCTTCACTGGCTCCGACCGATCCCGGCTCCAGACCCTGCGCACCCGGCTCACACCCGGCGACATCTCCTGGACGGTACTGACCGGCCGGCCCCGCATCGACGCCGAGACGACCCTGGCAATCCTCACCGACGAGGACTGACCCGGGATCGATACAAGACCCCGGTAGATCAAGCGGCCATGCCGTACCTCGCGGTGGAGCCCGCTATGCCGCACCTCGGCCGGAGGCCGACCATGCCTGGCTCCGGCCCGAGCTCGGGTCTCGCGATACCGGCTGGCTGACCGGTTTCGAAGCGTGTCCATCAACTGTCCAGATTGGATCGGTCTGGCTCGGTACTCGACGGGTATCCTGAGATCGGAAGCGAGGGCGAATCCCTCATCACACCGAGTGACACCTCCCGGCGAGTCCGGAGACTCCCAGCGTTGGGAGAATCCCCGTCATGGCACGTCCAAGCAAGTATTCCGACGAGCTCCGTGATCGTGCGGTGCGGATGGTCGCCGAGGTCCGGCCCGACTATCGCTCGCAGTGGGCCGCGATCACAGCGGTCGCGAGCAAGCTCGGCATCGGGACACCCGAGACCCTTCGTACCTGGATCCGTCGCACTGAGGTCGATGCCGGTAGCCGCCCGGGGGTGACTACCGAGCAGGCCGCGGAGGTCGCCCGGTTGAAGCGGGAGAACGCTGAGCTGCGGCGTGCCAATGAGATCCTCAAAGCAGCATCGATTTTCTTCGCGGCCGAGCTCGACCGGCCCGCGAAACGGTGATCAGGTTCATCACCGAACACAAGGACCTCCGTATTCCCTTGGCCGTCGGCGACACTGCCGGCGGCCAGGGGCTGCGTTGGGGTGTCGAGCCCATGTGTGCCGTGCTGACCGAGCACGGCATCAAGATCTCCGCTTCGACCTATTACGAGTGGGTCAACGCCAAACCCACCCGTCGGCAGCTGCGTGACGCCGAGGTCCTCGCACTGTTGGTCGCTGAGCGCACCGACCCCAAGACCGGGAAGTTCGCGGCCACCCTCGGCTCACGCAAGATGTGGATCCGGTTGCGCGGCAAGGGCCACGACGTGGCCCGGTGCACCGTCGAGCGACTGATGCGTGAGCAGGGCTGGGAAGGTGCCCGCTACGGCTCCAAGCACCGCACCACGATCGCGAACGAGGAACACAGCCGCGCCCCTGACCTGGTCGACCGCGACTTCAACCCGCTGGCACCCAACCGTCTTTGGGTGGCCGATTTCAGCTATGTCCCGACCTGGACAGGCACGGTCTATGTCGCGTTCGTGATCGACGCGTACGCCCGTCGGATCATCGGCTGGCGAGCGGCCAGGTCGATGACCACGGCACTTGTCCTCGATGCCCTCGAGCACGCGTTCTTCACCCGCGCGCAAGAGGGCGTGACCGACCTGTCCGGACTCGTTGCGCACAACGATTATGCCGAGGTTGACGTTATACCGAGGATCCTCCTGGTGGCCTGTGGGTGAGCGGTTGTCTGCCTGATTCTTCGGCTTAACGTTCCGCCGTCTCGTGGTTAGCGTCCGCCGTGTCCAGACGTGCACGGTGGAAGGAGACGGTCATGGAGACGACGGTGGAGCAGATCGGCGCAGCGGTTGTCGCGGAGCTGCGTGCAGCTGGCTACATGGAGTCGACGATCGAGCAGTATGAGAAGACGATCAGGGCGCTGGCGGCGTTCGTCGACGCCCGCGGCGGTGTCTACACCCCCTCGTTGGGGGTGGTGTTCGCCTCGATGACCACCAGCCCGCGCACGGGCCGGTTCAGCGTGCAACGACGCTTCGGCTACGGCCGGCTGGTGAGGGTGTTCGACAGCTATGTGAAGGCCGGGCGGGTGGAACTTGCGATTCGCAGACGCGGCGGCGGAGGCGCCTGGCCCGACTCGGAGGAGTTCACGGCTCTGGCCCGTTCGTGGCAGGCGGATATGGCCGACCGCGGACTGGCGCCGGCCACCCGGGAGGCCTACGGCCGAGTCGCCCGGGCCTATCTGGTCTTCCTGGAGTCAACCGGGGTCTACGGTCTCGACGGCGCCGATGGCGCCAGCGTGCTGAGCTTCTTGGGGTCCTTGGCCGATCGGTGGGGTACCTCGTCTCTGCCGTGGGTGATCTCGAACTTCCGCCCGTTCTTGAAGTTCGTCGGACGCGTCGACCTTGTCGACGCGGTGGGACTGGCCGGGGTGAAACGCTCCCATACGATCCTGCCGGTACTGCGCGATGAGGACTTGGAGCTTGTCGTGGCCGCGTGCGCGTCGCAGAGGGTGTGCGCCAGGGATGCGGCGATCACCCTTCTCGCGCTGACCACAGGCCTGCGCGCCTGCGACATCATCGGCTTACGTCTGGGGGGCATCGACTGGCGCACGAGGACGATCGGCATCATCCAGCAGAAGACGCACAACCCGCTGACCGTGCCGCTCGCGTCGCTGGTGGCGACCAGGCTCGCCGACTACGTTCTCGACGAGCGTCCCGACTCCGGCGATGAGCACGTGTTCTTGCGCACCAAAGCGCCGCACACGAAGCTGTCCGATCACGCCTCGATCTACCGGATCACGGCCGAGACGTTCCGCACAGCCGGGGTGGTCGAGGTGAAGGCCGGGACCCGTCTGCTGCGTCACAGCGCCGCGTCTCGCCTGCTGCGCGCCGGTATCGGGCTACCGACGATCTCGGCGGTGCTGGGCCATGCCGACCCGGAGTCGACCAACACCTACCTCAGCGTCGACGAGGACCGTCTGCTCGAGTGCGTGCTCCCTGTCCCGGCCGGAGTCCGGTCATGAACGCCCTTGGCTTCACCAGCGCGTTCGCCCCGCAGATTGAGGCCTATCTCGCCTTCAAGCAGAGCATGGGCTTCTACGGTTCGTCTCGGATCTGGTACTTGAGGAGGTTCGACGCCTACTGCGCCATCCACGATCGGCGAGTCTTCGACCGCGACACCGTCGAAGGATGGGTCCGTGAGCAGCTGGCCGGTTCAGGACGTTACCGGTCCTGGATGTCCTACATCCGCGACTTCGGCCGGTGGCTGGCCCTCCACGAGGACGCGGGCGCCTACGTGCTCTCCGAGCTGTGGAAGGCGCCGTTCGTGCCCGCGCACCCCTACCTGTTGACCACCCACGAGATCGAGGCGTTCTTCACCGCGGCGGCGCACCATCGTGCGCAGTCCCCGTGGCGGTGGCAGGCGACTGCGTTCTTCACGCTGATGCACTCTTGCGGGCTGAGGACCGGCGAGGCCCGGACCCTGCAGACCAGCGATGTCGACCTGGAGCACCGGTACGTCGACATCTGCTGGTCCAAGGGCAACCGCAGCCGCCGGCTGCCCCTGACCGACCAGGTCACCGAGGTCCTAGCGGCCTGCGATCAGGCATCACGGCGACACTTCGCCTCGCGGCGAACGTTCTTCGTCTCCGCCGCCGGGACCCCGGTCACCCCCGCCTCGGTCGGGACGACGTTCAACCGGATCTGGGACCAAGCCAGGCTCCCGAGGGCGACCGGTGGGACACGGCCCCGCCCCTATGACTTTCGGCATCACTTCGCCTTTGCCAACCTCGAGCGATGGATGACCGACGGCAAGGACGTCGCCGCGCTGCTGCCCTACCTCTCCCGCTACATGGGCCACGCAGGCCTGGAGTCGACCTACTACTACGTGCACACCTCCCCGGACTTCATGGACGCCTACGTCCACCTCACCCCCGAGACCGGATCGGTGCTGCCGGAGGTGGGCTGGCGATGAAACGCAACCCCGACACCGGCGCCCCGAACTTCTACAGCTTCGCCAGGGACTACCTGCACGGCTACATGCCCAAGGTCCAGCAGCTCTCGCCCAAGACCATCGAGGCCTACCGGATCAGCCTGGAATGCTTCCTGGACTACCTCGCCGAGATCGAGCACGTCCAACGCACCCAGGTCAGCTTCGACCACTTCGAGCGGGCCCACCTCAAGGGGTGGCTTGTCTGGATGGTCGAGCAGCGACGCTACGCGAACAGGACAGTCGCGCTGCGGCTGAGCACCATCAAGGCGTTCCTGGCCTACTGCTCCCAAGAGGACATCACGCTGGTCGCGCTCAGCCAGGCAGCCATGACCCTGAAAGCACCAGCCAGCCCCCGAGCGCCCATCGAATACCTCAGCGACACCGAGACACGGGCCGTCCTGGGCGCCTTCACCGGCGCAACGGGCAAGTCGCGCAGGAACCGGATGCTGCTCATCCTCCTCTACGACACCGCCGCCCGCGTCAGTGAGATCACCGGACTGACGCTGCAAGACCTGCACATGGCCGATCCCGGATACCTCACCCTGACCGGCAAGAGGAACAAGACCCGCACCGTTCCGCTGACCGAGAAGACAATCGAGCACTTGCGCGTCTACCTGGGCGAGTTCCACCCCGACCTGGCCACCCTGTCGGCCACCCGGCCGGTGTTCTACAGCCTCCATCGCGGGCAGCCCACCGCGCTGTCGGTCGACACCGTCTCGGCTGTGTTGAAACAAGCCGCCACAGCAGCGCGCAGCACCAGCCCCTCCATACCGGACAACGTTCACTGCCACATGCTGCGCAAGACCAAGGCCATGGATCTCTACCAGCAGGGCATTCCGCTGCCGATCATCATGCGTCTGCTCGGCCACGAGAACGTCTCGACCACGGCAGCGTTCTACGCCTTCGCCACCCTGGACATGATGCGAGCGGCCATCAACGCGGCCACCCCCGCGATCACCACGGCCGCCGGCGAGCCGCTCTCCGATGACAGACTCCAAGCCCTCTACAGCCTCCAATGACACCGAACGTTAAGCCGAGGAAACAGGCAGACAACCGCTCACCCACAGGCCACCAGGAGGATCCTCGGCATAACGTCAACCTCGGCATAATTAGGCGGAAGGCTGGGTTATGTGCCCTGCCGGGGTGTTTCCGCTGGTGGGAGCCGTGCCGGTGGTGTCCGCGTCCGCATAACCGGCTCGGTGGACGTCACCTTCCCAAGGAGTCGAGCCAGCCGATCAGAGAGGTGTCCTGGGTCCAGTCAGGCAGGACGTCTGGGGTGAGCGGCCGGTAGGCGTTCTCGATCGCTTTGCGTTTGGTCTCCGCGTCTGCTCGGGCGTAGATCTCGGTGGTGGACACGTCGGCGTGGCCGAGCAGGTCACGGATGTAGATCAGGTTGACGCCGGCCTGGATCAGGTGCATCGCCCTGCTGCGCCGAAGTGTGTGGGGCGCGACCCGCTGGCCGGGAGCCCAGCCGGGGTCACGCGCTCGGACGGCTCGGACGTGGCGGGCCAAGAGCTTGGCGATCCCGGACCGGGTCAACCGGGAGTGGTTCGGCCCGTGGAACAGCGGGTCTGCGTCGGCGCCGAGTCCGGTGTGCGGGTCGCGGCGTCCCAGATAGTCGGCGACGAGCCGGGCGGTCGGCCCCATCACGGGCACGTATCGGATCTTGGATCTCTTCCCGCGGATCGCCACCGTCATCGGATTGGAACGGCGAATGTCTGCGACGTCGAGGTCACACAGTTCCTGGACGCGGGCAGCGGTGTCGTAGGCCAGGGCGAGCAGGGCGGTGTCCCTGACGGCGCGTGCGGTGGCCGCGCCGGGTTCGGCCAGCAGTACCTTGACCTCGTCACCGGTCAAGTGCTCCAGATCCGGCGCCGGGGTCCTCTTCTGCCGGATCGCGAGGACTTGGGTGAGTTGGTCGAGGTGGTCGGGCTGCTCGACGGCGGTGTAGCGGCAGAACGACTTGAGGACCGCGAGGCGCTGGTTTCGGGTTGCCGCCGAGCAGCCCCGCTCGGCCTCCAGCCAGTCCAGGAACCGCATGATGCGGGTCCGGTCGATATCGGCCAGGCGCAGCCTGTCGGGCGGTATGCGCTCCGCGTCTTTGAACCAGGTGAGCAGCAGCTTCATCGCGTCTCGGTAGGAGGCGATGGTCCTGGGTGAGGCTGCGCGCTCCCCGGCCAGGTGATCGGTGAAGAACTTCGCCAACCAGCGCCCAGCAAGGTCTGGGGACGGTGCCGGCCGCGGGCTCACGGCTGGTCCTCGAGTGGGACGGGAATGACATAGCCGAACCGGACTTGAGCTTTGGCCATCACCTCGGGGTAGGCGTCGGCAGTCAACCTCAGGTAGTACTGGGTGCCGCGAAGGTCGGCGTGGCCCATGTAGCAGGCCAGATAGGGCAACATCACGTTCAGGTCCGCACCGCCTGCGGCCCAGCCTCTCAGGTTGGCCACCGCGAAGCCGTGGCGCAGCGAGTGAGGATGAGCGCCCCCGGTGAAGTGCGGGATGCCGGCGTCGGCCAGGTAGCCACGGAACCGCATGTAAACGGTCGCCTGGTTGATCGGCCTGCCCGCAGCCCTGGCGTAGAACACATGGTCGCCGTGCTCGGGCGCCGGGTGCGCGGCCGCAGTGTAGGCATCCAGGGTCGCGGCGAGCCGCCCGGTGACCGGGATCGTCCTGCCCTGGCCGTTCTTCGAGTCGCGGATCCGCAACGTCCCGGCGCCGGTGTCCACATCCGAGAGGGTCAAGTTGAGCGCCTCGGAGACCCTCAGCCCGGCGCCATACAAGACCCGGAACAGGACCGGGTCGACCAGCGCCTTGTTCGAGAACGAGGACATGGGCTGGGAGTCGATCGCGGCGAACAAGCGGCGCACCTCATCGTCGGTGAGCACATACGGCGGCTGGTGGCGAACACGGACGGGAGTTGCCGCGGCCGGGGTGTAGGCCTTCCAGCCGAAGGCTTGGGCGTGCTCGGCCAGTTGGCGCAGTGCCAACTCGTTGCGCCTGATCGTGGAGGACCGCAGGTGAGCCGCGTGGAGGAACCCCTCGACAGCTTCCTTGGTGATCGACCCGTCCGAGTAGCCCTGGCGCCGGCAGTGGTCGGCGAACTGGCGCAGAACCCGTTCTTGGACCTTGAACCTGTATCCGCCGGCGTGGCGCACGGCGACCAGGTCGGCGACCAGGTCTGGCAGCGTCGTCACTGGCAGTGTCATCTCAGACACCGTGCTCACCCGCCCCGGCATGTGACACGGCGGGTGCGATGAGGTCTTCGACGTCCAACGCGCAACAACGCAGCCGTTCGACGTCAAAGCGCAGGTAGTAGGCCTGGGTCGTGTCGGTCGAGGCGTGTCCCAACACCGCCGAGACCACCGGCATCGGCGCGCCGTTGCCGATCATGGCCACGGCCAGCGCGCCGCGCAGGGAGTGCATCCCGCAGACCTCGTCCGGCCCGAACGTGATTCCCGCGCGGGCGGCGTGCCGCGACAACCGGGAGGCGACCGAGGAAGCGCATCCGAACGCGTCGAACGGGTGACGGTGCTTGACGAACACCCTCTGGCAGGCGGTCTGAGGCCGACCTCCTCGGATGTAGTCGATGATCGCCCAACCGACGTCATCGAGCAGCGGCAGGCTCAACGGGCGGCCCGTCTTGTGCTGGATGATCCTGATCTGCTTGCCACGCCAGTCCAGGTCGCCCAGCTCGAGTTGGCGCAAGTCACTGATCCGCAGGCCGAGCCGGGCGGTCGCCAGGATCATCGCGTAGTCACGTTTGCCGGTGGCCGAGGCACGATCGATCGCGGTCAGCACCCGCCGGACCTCCTCTGCGGTCCACAGGTGCGGCTCGGACTCGTGGCGGACGTGCCGGTGCGGCGGCAGCCGTGCCGCCAGACTCCGCGGTGTCTTGCCCGCGGTGGCCAAGAAGGCCAGGAAGTCTCCCACCGACGACCTCATCGCCGCGATCGTCTTGCGTCGCAGGCCACGTTGACGCAGCAAGAAGCCCGACACGTCTCGCACGCCCAGCGCCGCCAGATCATCGATGCCCACCTCGACCAGGTAGGCCAAGAAGCGGCTGACTGTTTTGTCCTTAGCGACCACGGTCGCCTCGGCATTGCCGCGCCCGCGGCACGAAGCAAGGTAGTCGTCCCTGATCGGGCGGAACCCCGTGGGACAGGCGTCCCTCGCCGGGATCACCGACCGTTCGACCTCGACCGCCCGACCGGCCAGCGCGGCTGCCATCAACACCACCGGACGACGAACCGCCTGGACATCCCTGTCCTTGACCGGCTCCCGCAGCGAGGTCAACCTGATCCCAGTCTGGTTCATGATGAAGTCGATGCATACCGGCTCGCCCGCCACCTGCAGGCCGCGCCCGACCAAGAAGGTGGCGAACCGGTCCAGCACGACCCGATGGCCCCGGATCGTAGCCTCCGCCCTCCCAGCATCGCGCAAGACCGCCACGACACGGCCCACGCAGTCCCTGACCTCTGCCTCTCCCATGAGAATCGCCTCTCCATCCAGGTGGAATGAACGGACAGCGATTCTTCGCCGATGCGAGCAACACCCAAGCAGCGCCGCCAATCGGCCCGGGCCGTCACCAATCGGCTGGCCGACTCGCTGGAAGGTGACGTCCACCGAGCCGGTTATGCGGACGCGGACACCACCGGCACGGCTCCCACCAGCGGAAACACCCCGGCAGGGCACATAACCCAGCCGT
>CAVUWU010000006.1:0-441725 GCA_963745245.1 uncultured Actinomycetota bacterium | reverse complement strand
CACCGATGACTTCGTCATCGTCGTGGCCGGGGAACGGGAACATGCCGAGCAGCTGCGCGAGGAGGTGGCGGCCGTGATAGCCCCGATGGGGTTGCGGCTGGCACCGGAGAAGACCCGTGTGGTCCACATCGACCACGGGTTCGACTTCCTCGGCTTCCACATCCGACGGATGCGGAGACGAGGCAGCAACAAGTGGTACGTCTACACCAAGCCCTCGACCAAGGCGATCGCCACGGTCAAGGGCAGGGTGAAGGCGATGACCTACAGAGCGACCCTGCACCGCGAGCCCGGGTATCTCATCGAGTACCTCGGCCGGGTGCTGCGGGGGTGGGCCAACTACTTCCGACACGGTGTGTCCAAGGCCGTCTTCGCCGGGATCGACTCCTACGCGTGGGAGCGGATCACGGCGTGGCTGCGGAAGAAGCACCGGATCGGGTGGCCAGAACTTCGGCGCAGGTTCTGCCTGCCCGGAACCTGGAGGCTCGCCGTCGACGGAGTCAGGTTCAAGGGCGCAGCCAGCGTCCCTGTGGTCCGGTACCGCTACCGCGGCTACCGCATCTCGACCCCGTGGACACCGACAGGCAACGCCGCCTGAGCAGCAGCCACCTCGTGGAGAGCCCGGTGCGGTGAGAATCGCACGCCGGGTTCGGCGGGCGGCCCGGGGAAACGGGCCCGGAGCAATCCGGGCACCGCGCCCCGGGCCGACCCAACTGGCACCACGTCTCCACCAAGCCGATCGACCAAGGCGGCCGGGGGCCGAAGGAGCTGACCGGGATGGTCGACCTGTCCCGTGACCAGCACGGACGCACCCGAGCCCGGCTCCTCGACCTGGTCCCGGGACGGTCCGGTGCCGCGTACGCCGACTGGCTGAAGGCACGCAACGAGGCGTTCCGGACCGGCGTCGGCGTGGCCACGTTGGACCCGTTCATGGGCTACAAGAACGCCATCGACGACCAGCTCGAGGACGCCGTCGCCGTCCTCGACGCCTTCCACATCGTGAAACTCGGGACAGCCGCGGTCGACGAGGTCCGCCGCCGGGTCCAGCAGGAGATCCACGGCCACCGCGGCCGCACGGGCGACCCGCTCTACGGGATCCGCAACATCCTGCGCTGCGGCGCCGAGAAGCTCACCGACCGGCAGAAGGCCCGACTCGACAAGGCGATCGCCGTCGACGACCGTCACGACGAGGTGCACGTGGCGTGGCAGTGCGCCCAGCAGCTCCGTGCGGCCTACCAGGCCACGAACCTCGACCAGGGCCGGCGGATCGCCGAGCAGGTCCTCGCCTCGTTCCCGTCCTGCCCGATCCCCGAGATCGCTCGCCTCGGCCGGACCCTGAAACAGTGGCGGGCGGCGTTCTTGGCCTACTTCACCACCGACCGCTCGAGCAACGGGGGCACCGAGGCCGTCAACGGGCTGATCGAGCTGCACCGCCGCATCGCCCGCGGCTTCACCAACCGCGACAACTACCGACTACGCATGCTCCTCATCGGCGGCGGCCTGAGCAGCCCCCACCTCAAGTAAGCAGAGCCGGATTGATCGGGCTCTCGACGATTTGGACGAGCAGCGAGCCGACGCGAGTCCTGACGGCGCTGGGTGGGGGCTGCTTCGTCGTTGTGGCAGTCGTCTTGCTGGTCGGCGCTGGGAAGATCCCATAGCGCCACGTCACCAGCGGCGCGGGCCTGAGGGCGGCACCGAGCTCGCTGAGGCGACCCCACCGTCTTCGGGACCGACTCCGTCCTCAAGGTGGTGCTCCGGCGGTGACCAACAACGGGGTCGCCGCTATTCCTGCTCGGTCAAGGTCTGCTGGATCATGCAAGATATGGCATGATCAAGCAGGCGACGGTTCGCCCGCTCATCGGCATATGAGTGCGCTTCTAGGCGTCCAGCGACAGGAGCGCATCTTCAACGATTGCAGGCTGGATACCTCCATTGCAGATTCGACCGCCCAGCGGGAGGAGTCCGGCTCACCCCTGGGCCATGTCGACGAACCGCGAGTAGTGACCCTGGAAGGCCACCACGACGTCCCGGGTCGGGCCGTTGCGGTGCTTGGCGACGATCAGGTCGGCCTCCCCCGGCCGCGTGGACTCCTTCTCGTAGGCGTCGTCACGGTGCAGCAGGACCACCATGTCCGAGTCCTGCTCGATAGAGCCCGACTCCCGCAGGTCGCTCAGCATCGGCCGCTTGTCCGACCGCTGCTCGGGCCCACGGTTGAGCTGCGACAGGGCGACCACGGGGACCTCGAGCTCCTTGGCGAGCAGCTTGATCTGCCGGGAGAACTCGGAGACCTCCAGCTGCCGGGACTCCACCTTCTTGCCCGACGTCATCAGCTGCAGATAGTCGATCACGATCAGCTTCAGGTCGTGGCGCTGCTTGAGCCGGCGCGCCTTTGCCCTGATCTCCATCATCGTCATGTTCGGGCTGTCGTCGATGAACAGCGGAGCCGAAGACACCTCGCCCATCTTGCGGGCCAGCTTCTGCCAGTCGTCGTCGGTCATGTGCCCGTTGCGCATGTGGTTGAGCGGGATCTTCGCCTCCGCGCTCAGCAGCCGCATGGTGATCTCGTTGCGGGTCATCTCCAGGCTGAAGATCACCGAGGCCAGATTGTGGTGAATGCTGGCGGCGCGACAGAAGTCCAGCCCCAGGGTCGACTTGCCCATGGCCGGTCGGGCCGCGATCACCACCATCTGACCGCTGTGCAGGCCGTTGGTCAGCTCGTCGAGGTCGAGGAAGCCGGTGGGGACACCCGTCATCTCCCCGCCGCGGTTGGAGATCGCCTCGATCTCGTCGAGCGTGCCCTCCATGATCTGGCTCAGCGGCAGGTAGTCCTCCGAAGACCGCCTCTCGGTGACCTGGTAGACCTCCTGCTGAGCGGAGTCGACGACGTCGTCGACATCACCCTCCCCGGCGTACCCCATCTGGACGATCCGGGTGCCGGCACTCACCAGCCGGCGCAGGACCGCCTTCTCCCGGACGATCTCGGCGTAGTAGCCGGCGTTGGCGGCGATCGGCACCGAGGCCGACAGGGTGTGCAGATAGGGTCCGCCGCCGATCCTTCCCAGTTCACCGCGGCGACCCAGCTCGGCGGCGACCGTCACCGGGTCGACCGGCTCGCCGCGACCGTAGAGGTCGATCATCGCGTCGTAGACCGTCTCGTGCGCGGGGCGGTAGAAGTCGGTGCCCTTGAGGACCTCGACCACGTCGGCGATGGCGTCCTTGGACAGCAGCATCGAGCCGAGGACCGACTGCTCGGCGGCGTGGTCCTGCGGGGGCATGCGGTCCTCGGCGTACCCGGCACCGGCGCCACCGGGACCGGCGGACGCGCCGAAGCCCGGGTCCCAAGGCTCCCCGAAGGCAGGCCCGGCGCCGCCGGACTGCTCGGTGACGCTCATCCGCTGTCCCCTCTCGCGTCGATGCGTAGCCGACGCTAGGGAGGAGCGCCGACAGTCCGTGGCACCGTCTGGAGAGCCGATGTGACACGAGCCGCCGCGAGGTCCCGAACACCCGCCGGAGCCCGACCGTAGCCCGGTCGTGGACGCAGCGGATAGCAGTCCATCCACAGGGGCTTGTGGATTCCTGTGGAGAAACCGACGACGCGTGTGGAACACGCCGCCACTGGTGTGCATCCCTTGTTCACGCAACTGTGGAGAACGCCTGTGGAAGTCCACGTCCACCATGGCTGACCTGGGCAAACGCGATCCACGCCTGTGGAGAAGAAAATCTTCGCGACGCGCCGAAAGAAGGTCCGCACCGGTCCCAGCGAGCGGCCGGACAGACCACCGCGGTTGCCGCCCATCGACTGGATTCCCACAGGTCCGGAGGAGTTGTTCACAACCCCCCGCGCCCCGTCCCGGATCCGACGTCCACGGTAGGTTGCCGCGGTGCCGCCCCGACGCGACGAGAGCACGCGCCAGCTGGACCGGAGCATCCTCGCGCTCGCCGTCCCGGCCTTCCTGGCGCTGATCGCCGAGCCGCTGTTCCTGCTCGCCGACGCGGCGATCGTCGGGCACCTCGGCACCCCCGAGCTCGCCGGACTGGGGATCGCCTCCGTGGTGCTCCGGTTCGTGGTCGGGATGAGCATCTTCCTGGCCTACGGCACCACGGCTGCCGTCGCCCGCCAGGTCGGGGCGGGCCACCCGGCGCGTGCCCTCGCCCAGGGAGTCGACGGGTTGTGGCTGGCCGGTGGCCTCGGCGTCATCGCGACGGCTGCTGGGCTCGCGTCGACCGGCTCACTGCTCGGGCTCTTCGGCACCTCCGCCGAGGTCGAGGAGGCGGCGTCGGCGTACCTCCGGGTGGCTTGGCTCGGGCTGACGCCGATGCTGCTCGTGCTGGCCGCGACGGGGGTGCTGCGCGGGCTCAGCGACACACGCACGCCGCTCTACGCCGCGGTGGTGGCCAACCTGGCCAACATCGGACTCAACGTGCTGCTGGTCTACGGGTTCGGCCTCGGTGTGGCCGGCGCGGCCCTCGGGACCGACCTCGCGCAACTCGGTGCTGCGGTCGCGCTGGTGGCCGTCGTCGTCCGCCTCGCCCGGCGTACCGGTGCCGCGCTGCGCCCCGACCTGCCGGGCGTACGCCGATCCGCGCGCGCCGGCGGCCCCCTGATGGTCCGCACCCTGTCGCTGCAGGCCTCCTTGCTGGTGACCACGTGGTCCGCCGCGGGTCTCGGGGCCACAGCCACCGCCACCCATCAGGTCGCGATGGCGGTGTGGACCTTCCTCGCCAACGCCCTCGACGCGGTCGCGATCGCCGCCCAGACGTTGACCGGCGCCGCGCTCGGAGCCGGCGACCTCGCGCGGACCCGGACCGCGACCGACAGGATGGTCCGCATCGGGGTCTACTCGGGGGTGGTCACCGGGGCGCTCCTGGCGCTGACCGCCCCCGTCCTTGGGCCGCTGTTCACCCCCGACCCCGAGGTGGTCGACCTGCTCGGGCAGGTCCTGCTGGTGGCCGCGCTCTTCCAGCCCGTTGCCGGGGTGGTGTTCGTCCTCGACGGCGTGCTCATCGGAGCCGGCGACGGCCGCTATCTCGCCGTCGGCGGGACCCTCGTCACCGCGGCCTTCGTGCCGGTGGCCGTTCTGACCGCGGCCGCGGCACCCGGGCTGGTCTGGCTGTGGGTGGTGTTCGGGGTGGTCTTCATCGGCGGCCGGGCGGTCGTCCTGGTCCACCGGGCGCGCGGGACGCGGTGGATGGTGACCGGCCCCGGCGGGACCTGAGCCGGTCGCCAGCAGGAGCCGCGGCTCAGGCGGGGACCACGGTGAGGTTCACGGTCGCCTCGACCTCGTCGTGCACCTTGACCGTCACCTGGTGCTCGCCGAGGGACTTGATCGGGTTGCCGACGAGGATCTTCCGCTTGTCGACGACGTCGTCGGACCCACCGACGGTGCGGTTGATCGCCGCAGCGATGTCGGAGACGGTGACCGCGCCGAAGAGCCGCCCTCCGGCGCCGGCCCGCACCGGGACGGTGACCGAAGCCCCCTCAAGCGACGTCTTGATCTGCTGGGCGCGCCCGAGGTCACGGACCTCGCGGGCCCCCCGAGCCGCCTTGATCGACTCGATCTGCTTCTCGCCGCCCCGGGTCCAGCGGATCCCGAAGCTGCGGGGGATCAGGTAGTTGCGGGCGTAGCCGTCCTTGACCTCGACGATGTCGCCGGGGGCGCCGAGGCCGATGACCTCCTGGGTGAGGATGAGCTTCATAGTCTCCGTCCCCTCTCTCAGCGCGCGGTCGAGGTGTAGGGCAGCAGGGCCACCTCGCGGGCGTTCTTGACCGCGATGGCGACGTCGCGCTGGTGCTGCACGCAGTTGCCGGTGACCCGCCGGGCGCGGATCTTCCCCCGGTCGGAGATGAACTTGCGCAGCAGCGTCGTGTCCTTGTAGTCGACGTAGGACGTCTTGTCCTTGCAGAACTGGCAGACCTTCTTCTTGGGCTTGCGCAGAACCGGCTTTGCCATTGTGGTGCTCCTTACTCGAGCCCGGACCCTGCCGATGTCGGGTCCGGAATGGTGTCGGGATGATCAGAATGATTCAGATGATGACGGCCGCCCTGACCGCGAGGTCAGAACGGCGGCTCGTCGCTGGTGTTCGGCCCGGACGAGGCCCATGGGTCGGCTGCGGCCCCCCCTTGCTGGCCGCCCCAGGCACCGCCCTGGCCGCCCTGGCCGGCCTGGCCGCCTTGGACGCCTTGGCCGCCCTGGCCGGCTTGTCCGGCAGCGCCCCCGGTCGCCCACGGGTCGCCGGCGCCGGCGTTCCACGAGCCGCCCGGGCCACCGGCACCCTGGCCGCCCTGCGGCTGGCCGCCGTACCCACCGCCGGAACGGCTGGTCTTGGTGACCTTGGCGGTGGCGTACTTGAGCGAGGGGCCGACCTCGTCGACGTCGATCTCGAAGACCGTCCGCTTCTCGCCCTCGCGGGTCTCGAAGGACCGTGCCTTGAGCCGACCGGAGACGACGACCCTCGACCCCCGGACCAGCGACTCGGCGACGTTCTCCGCCGCCTGTCGCCACACCGAGCAGTTGAGGAACATCGACTCCCCGTCCTTCCACTCGTTGGTCTGCCGGTCGAACGTGCGCGGCGTGGATGCCACGGTGAAGTTCGCGACGGCTGCCCCCGAGGGAGTGAACCGGAGCTCGGGGTCGGCGGTGAGGTTGCCGACAACGGTGATCGGGGTTTCGCCTGCCATGGGTGACTCCCGGGTCAGTGGTGGTCGATCGGGTGGGTCGGGTGCGGGGGGCTGGAGAGCGCGCCGGGCCGGTCGAGACGCCGCCGAGACGCCGGGCCCTAGCGCCTCAGCGGATGTCGGGCCGGATCACCTTGGTGCGCAGCACCGACTCGTTCAGCGACAGCTGGCGGTCGAGCTCCTTGACCGTGGCCGCGTCGGCCTTCAGGTCGATCACGGCGTAGATGCCTTCGGCGCTCTTGTTGATCTCGTAGGCCAGCCGCCGTCGGCCCCACACGTCGACGCTCTCCACCTGGCCGCCGTCCTGACGGACGACGTTGAGATAGGTGTCGAGGGACGGGGCCACGGTGCGCTCGTCGAGGCTGGGGTCGAGGATGACCATCACTTCGTAGGTACGCACAGCAGTCTCCACCTCCTTCGGACTTAGGCGGCCACGGTCGTTCCGTGGCAGGAGGGCTGATGCGATTGCGGCGTACTCCCCAGAGGCAGACACGTCGCGTCCGCCGACCACGGCGCCGTCGGGACACCGAGATCCAGCGGACGGTCCACGATACCAGCGCGCCGCGCCGCTCCCGAAATCGTAAGTCCCCAGGCCACCCTCGGGGGCGGTCGGCGCTCGCGCCTAGCCTGACGCCCATGAGCCAGCTGCGGATCGGCGCCCACGTCGACCAGACCGACCCCGTCGCCGAGGCCTGGGCGCGGGGCGCCGGACTGGTGCAGTTCTTCCTGGGTGACCCGCAGAGCTACCACGGCCCCGAAGTGCGGTACGCCGGCGGCGCGGATGCTCTGCGAGACGCGGCCCGGGCGGCCGGCGTCGACCTCTACGTCCACGCCCCCTACATCATCAACGTGGCCACGACCAACAACCGGATCCGGATCCCGAGCCGCAAGCTGCTCCAGCAGCACGTGGACGCCGCGGCGGCCGTGGGCGCCCGGGGGCTCATCGTCCACGGCGGCCACGTCAACACGGCCGATGATCCGGCGACGGGCTTCGACAACTGGCGCAAGGCCGTCGACGCCACGGACCTGAAGGTGCCGCTGCTGATCGAGAACACCGCGGGCGGGGGCAACGCCATGACGCGCCGGGTCGACCGGATCGCCGGCGTCTTCGAGGCGATCGGGCGGTGCGACCAGGCCGACCGGGTGGGCTTCTGCCTGGACACCTGCCACGCGCACGCCGGGGGGATCGAGCTGGACACCGCCGTCGAGCGGCTGCGTGCCGTCACCGGGCGCATCGACCTGGTGCACGCCAACGACAGCCGGGACGCCTTCGACTCAGGAGCAGACCGGCACACCAACCTCGGGGCGGGTCTGGTGGACCCCGACGCGCTCGCGGCCCTGGTGGCCGCAGCCGAGGCGCCCGTCGTCGTGGAGACCCCCGGCGGGCCGGACCAGCACCGGGCCGACGTCGCCTGGCTTCACGGCCGGGTGGACGCGGCTGGCTGAGAGACCGGTTTCCCGGGCGCCCACTACGCTCGGGGAGCGTGACCGCCACCCCCCCGCTCACCGTCCGGACCATCGACGCCGAGGAGCACCGGGAGTTCGTGCGGTCCCGGCGCAGCGTGAGCTTCCTGCAGGTGCCGGCCTGGGGGGAGGTGAAGAGCGAGTGGGGCTCGGATTCGATCGGCTGGTTCACCCCCGGTGGCGCCCTCGTCGGTGCCGCGCTGGTGCTCTGCCGCCAGCTTCCGAAGATCCCCCGGCACCTGGCCTACCTCCCCGAGGGGCCTGCGATCGACTGGGAGGCCGAGGACCTCACCGGATGGCTGGCCCCGATGGTGGCCCACCTGCGCGCCCACGGGGCCTTCGCGGTCCGGATGGGGCCCCCGGTGGTGACCCGGCGGTGGGACGCGGCGGCGGTCAAGGCCGGCGTCGCCGACCCGGAGGTGCACCGCCTCGACGAGGTGCCCCCGACCAGCCGTGAGCCGGGAGGAGCCCGGGTGGTCTCCCAACTGCACGAGCTGGGGTGGCGCCCGCAGCGAGCCGAGGGCGGCTTCGCGGCCGGCCAGCCGCAGTACAACTTCCACATCCCCCTGCGTCAGCCTGACGGCGCGCCGCGCACCGAGGACGAGGTGCTGCGCGGCATGAACCAGCTGTGGCGCCGCAACATCAAGCGGGCGGCGAAGGAGGGCGTCCGGGCACACCGCCTCCCGCCCCCGGAGCTGGAGGCGGGGCTCGCCCGCTTCCACGACCTCTACACCCACACCGCCGCCCGGGACGGCTTCACCCCCCGGCCGCTGTCCTACTTCACGACCATGTTCCGCGCGCTCGGCGCCGAGGACCCCGACCGGATCGCCCTGTTCGCCGCCGAGCACGAGGGCGACCTCGTCGCGGCGACGGTGAGCCTCCAGGTCGGCCGGCACGTGTGGTACGCCTACGGCGCCTCCTCCACCGAGAAGCGCGAGGTTCGCGGCTCGAACGCGGTCCAGTGGGAGATGATCCGGCATGCGCTGGCCGGAGGCGCCGACGTCTACGACCTGCGCGGCATCACCGACACCCTCGACCCCGAGGACAGCCACGTGGGCCTCATCCAGTTCAAGGTGGGCACCGGCGGCGTCGCGGTGGAGTACGCCGGGGAGTGGGACATGCCGGTCAACCGGTTGCTGTATCGCGCCTTCGACCTCTACATGACCCGCCGCGGCTAGGAGCCTGGGATGCTGACCCTGCACGTCGACACGGCCCGGTGGCAGGCTCAGCAACGCCGCGTGGCCGAACGCAACCTGGGCATCGTGCCGGTCATCAAGGGCAACGGCTACGGCTTCGGCAACCTCCGGCTGGCCTCGGCGGCCCAGGACCTGGGCGCGGACACGGTCGCGGTCGGGACGTACGCCGAGGCGCCCGCCGTCCTCGACTCCTTCCCGGGCGACGTCCTCGTGCTGTCGCCCTGGCGCCCGTTCGAGTCCCGGGCGATGCTCGACGACCGGCTCGTGCACACCATCGGGCGGCTCGAGGACCTGGACGCGCTCGGCGCAGCCCAGCGCCGGCCGCGCGTGCTACTCGAGCTGCTGACCTCGATGCGCAGGCACGGCTTCACCGCCCGGGAACTGCGCGAGGCCGAGGATCACCTGGACGGCGTCGAGGTCGTCGGCTTCGCCCTGCACCTGCCGATGGGGCCGGAGTCGCACCGAGGCGAGGCCGAACGGCTCCTGACCGACATCGTCGCCACCGGGATCGACTGTCGGCGGGTGTTCGTCTCCCATCTCACCGACGCCGAGCTGGCCGGCCTGCGCCCGGCGTACGCCGACTTCGAGCTGCGGCCGCGGATCGGGACCCAACTGTGGCTCGGCGACCGAGGCGCACTCCGGGTGACGGCGACGGTCCTCGACGTGCACCCCGTCGAGCGCGGCGACGTCTACGGCTACCGGGGCCGGCACGCCCCGCGCGGTGGCCACATCGTGATCGTCTCCGGGGGCACCGCGCACGGCATCGGTCTCGAGGCGCCGACCGGCGGGGCGAACCTCCGGGACCGGGCAGCCAGGGTCGCCAAGGGCGGTCTCGACGCGGTGGGGCTGGTGCGCTCGCCCTTCACGATCGGCGGCAAGCAGCGGCTGTTCGCCGAGCCACCGCACATGCAGGTCTCCATGCTGTTCCTGCCGCAGGGGGCACCGGTGCCCGCAGTCGGGTCGGAGGTCGACGTGCGCGTGCGCTTCACGGTGACGCTGTTCGACCAGGTCGACGTCGGCTGACCGCGGTGTCGTCCGGCATCAGGGGGTCGTGGCCCAGGTCGCCGTCGCTCACCCGGACCGGGTCCCGCCACGGCCGCAGGATGTCACGGACCACGACGCCGGCAAGGAAGAGCTGGGCAGCCACCCGGACCATGATCGCCACCGAGTAGGCCACGTCCTGCCCGCCGCTGACCGAGGATGCGGTGTAGCCGCCAAGGTAGAGCCACACCATCGCCACGTAGACCAGCTCCCCTGCCTGCCACACCAGCAGGTCGCGCCAGCGGGGTCGGGCGAGAACCGCGAGCGGCAGCAGCCACAGGACGTACTGCGGGGAGTAGACCTTGTTGACCAGCAGGAAGCCGAGGAGCACCAGCAGCGCAAGCTGAGCGATCCGCGGCGGGCGAGCGGCCCGCAGGCCCAGCAGCAGCACCGCGAGGCAGACCGCGGCGAACAGCACCGAGGACACCACGTTGACCGTCGCGGGTGCGGCTGCACGACCAGCGTGAGCGGCCACCAGCCACAGCGACCCAAGGTCCGGGCCGCGATCTGCGTTGAACGACCAGAACCCGCGCCACCCTTCGGGGCCGTAGGCCCACACCGGCGCGTTGACCGCCGTCCAAGCCAGGGCCGCCCCGCTCGCTGCCCGGAAGAACCCCGGAAGCGACCGCCGGCGCAGGGCGACCACGAGCAGGGCCCCGAGCAGGAACAGCGGATAGAGCTTGACGGCCGTCCCGAGACCCACCATCACCCCGGCCAGCCACGGCCGACCACGCGACCACCCCCACAGCGCCCCGGCCACCGCCGCGACGGCGAGGAGGTCCCAGTTGATCAGTCCGGTGACGACCAGCACCGGAGCGGCGGCGAACGGCAGGGCGTCCCAGGGGCGTCCGCGGTGCGCCCCGGCCAGGAGGTACGCCGCCATCAGGACGAACGGCGTGAGGAGCACGGCCGTGACGAGGAAGAAGCGACGTCGCTCCTGCTCGACGCCCGGGAGCGCGGCGACCGCGTCGGGGTCGGCGGCATGCCGCCGGTCGAGGTCCGCGCCGCCGCCGAGGGCCTGGGTCAGGGCGGCGGACCCGTAGCCGAACCAGCCGGTGAGGACCGGGTACTCCAGGTCGGGGTGGCGGCCGCCGGAGTCGGCGTAGGGCACGGCGAGCTCGGCGAAACCGCGTCCGACGTAGAGGTAGGGCACGTCGGAGTAGCACATCGCGGCGTACCGGGTCGGCCCGCCGGTCCACCCGTCCACGACGCATGGGGCTTTCTGGGCGACGGCGAGCACCCAGGCCCCACAGGCTACGGCCAGCACCACCCGCACCGGGGTCCACCAGGGGTGGCCGGCCGATCTGGCGCCCGAGGGTCCGCCGACGGCCTCGCTGGCCTCCCGCGCCAGCGGGTCCTCGATGGTCGGCCCGCGGTACACCGGGGCAGGCTACTCGTCCCGCGGCACGGCGTGCTCCCGCCTATCCGGCCCGGCCTGGAGAGCTCGCTCCACCGACGGACCGTTGGCGTTTCCAGCCCTAGTGCCAGCCCCATTGCTGTTGCCGTTGCTGTTGCCGTTGCTGTTTCCGTTGCTGTTTGCGTTGCTGTTGCCGTTGCCCGGCGGGTTTCCGTTGCCCGGCGGGTTTCCGCCGTCGGGGGGGTTTCCGCCGTCGGGCGGGTTTGCGCCCCCGGTGCCGGGCCCGGCAACGGCATCACCGCCCGGCGCCCCGGCGTTCGGCGGGGGAGTCGACGGCTGCTCGGTGGGCGGGGTGGTCGGCGCGTCGGAGGGAACCTCAGACGGCTCCTCGCTCGGCGTCGGCGCAGGCTCCGGAGTCGGGGTCGGGGTCGGGGTCGGGCTCGGCTGGGTCGGCTCGGGCGCCGGCGGCGGGGGCGGCGGGGGCGGCGGGCTCGTGCCACCCTCCGCGGTCTGGGTCAGGTTCGCCGGCGGAGGGAAGCTCAGCACCTCGGCGCCTTCGAGCGCCGCACCCTGCACGCTGGCCCAGGTGCGCGCGGGGTACTCGCCGCCGTAGAACGTGGGGAGGTAGCCGTCGAGCGGCTCGTTGCCCGTGCCCCGGCTGTACATCACTGCGGTGACCAGCTGGGGGGTGTAGCCGACGAACCACGACGAGCGCACCCGCCCCTTGTCGTCGGTGGCGGTCCCGGTCTTGCCCGCGATCGGGCGACCGATCACGTTGGCGTTGGTGCCGGTGCCCTGCTGCGCGGCCCGCTGCAGGGCGTAGGAGGTGTCCGCCGCGACGTCCTCGTCGAGCGCCTCGGTCGTGCGCGACCGGTGCCGGTAGAGCTCCTCGCCGTCGGGCGTGCTGATGCTCCGCACCACGTGCACGGGCGCGGCCTGGCCGCCGGCCGCGATGGTGGCGTAGCCGTTGGCCATCGCGATCGGGCTCACCGTCGCCGAGCCCAGGACCATGCTGAGGTCCGCCTCGAGCCCGGGCGAATCGGTGGGGATCCCCATGTCGATCGCGGTCTGGCGCACCTTCGCCGGGCCGTTGGGGATGCTGTCGACCATGTCGACGTAGGCGGTGTTGATCGAGCGCTCGGTCGCGGTGAGCAGGCTGACCGTTCCGTAGCTCGTCCCGGCGCCCTCGCCCTGGTTGTTGAACTCGGTGCCGCCGATCTCCAGCGGCGAGTTCCCGTTGAAGCGGGTCTCCAGGGAGTAGCCGTGGGTCAGCCCGGTGGCGAGGGCGAACGGCTTGAAGGTCGAGCCGGGGGCCCCACCGGCCGTCGCCCAGTTGATCTGGCTCTGCAGGTAGTCCTGACCGGCGTACATGCCGCGCAGCGCCCCCGTCTTCGGCTCGACCGAGGCGACGGCCACGTTCAGCTCGGCCAGGTCGGGCCGGTTGGCGGCCACACCGGCCGCGGCGGCGTCCATCGCCTTCCGGGTGAAGGTCGTGTGCACCCGGAGCCCGGAGCCGTCGATCTCCTCGTCGGAGTAGCCGAGCTCGCGCATCTCCCGCCGGACGAGGGTCAGCATGTGACCGCGCTGGCCGCCGTACTGGCTGCGGGCGCGGATCGTGGGGAACTTCGGCAGCTTCGAGACGCGGGGGGTGCCGGCAATCCGGTCGGGGAGCGTCCCCATCTCCTCCATCCCGTCCATGACGTAGCCGTAGCGCGCCCGGAGGGCCTTGCGCGCTTCCGGACCATCGGCGGGGTCGTAGGCGTTGGGGGAGTTGATGATCGCGGCCAGCGCCGCCCCCTCGCGCACTGTCAGGTCGCTGGCGGACTTGTCGAAGTAGGCCCGGGCCGCGGCCTCGATGCCGTAGGCGCTGCGACCGAAGTAAATGGTGTTGAGGTAGCCCTCGAGGATCTCCTCCTTCTCCATCTGCCGGTGGATCTTCAGTGACAGGATCGCCTCCCGCGCCTTGCGGGACCAGGTGCGGTCCTGGGTGAGGTAGAAGACCTTGACGTACTGCTGGGTGATCGTCGAGGCCCCCTGAGTGCTGCCACCGGTAGCGTTGTTGAAGGCTGCGCGGACGATGCCGCGAGGGTCGATTCCCCGGTTGGTCCAGAAGGTGCGATCCTCAGCGGCGATGACCGCGTCGCGCACGTGACGCGGAATTTCGGAGAGCTCGACGTTGGTCCGGTTCTGCTCGGCGAACCGGCCGAGGACCCGCTTGCCGTCGGCGTAGTAGACGTAGGTCGTCTGCGTCTGGAAGCTCTCGTTGGGGTCGGGGACGTCGGTCGTGGCATACGCGACCGCGAACAGGCCCAGGCCCACCAGAAAGCCTGCGAGGGCGACCAAGGACAGCCGCACGAGCCATCGCCGCGCCCTCGACCGCGTGGGCGGGCCCCCCGCTTGCCCCGACCTGCCCGACCCCGAGGGGCCGGTCTGTCCGCGCGCGCCTGCCCCGCGCGCACCTGTCCCGCCTGGCTTCTGTCCGCTCATCCGTTTCCCGATCCGGGGCCGTCGGGCCCGATCCGTCACCGTCCCGGTGACCCTCGCATGCGGTGACCGCGCCGCTGCCTCGGGCGCTGGTTCCGCAACCGTCTAAGGGTACGGGACGCTGGTGGGTTGGTGTGCCCATCGATATATCGCTACGATACGTTTATCCGATACCACGGAGCGATACGACGTACGACGAAGGCGGGCCAGTGATGACCAAGCGGGGGGACACCCTCGAGCTGGCGGTCCTGGGACTGCTGCACGAGAACCCGATGCACGGCTACCAGCTCCGCAAGGAGCTGACCGCGGTCCTGGGCTGGGGGCGCGTGCTGTCCTACGGTTCGCTCTACCCGGCGCTCAAGCGGATGCTGCGCGCGGGGTGGATCACCGAGCACGTGACCGACCCGGGGGCGACCACCGAGGTCACCGCGGGTCTGGGCTCGCGCGGCGTCCCCGCGAGCCGACGCCAGCGCATCGTCTACGAGCTCACTGAGCAGGGGGACGAGCGGTTCGCCAAGCTGATGTCCGACACCGGCCCGGCGAGCTGGGAGGACGGCACCTTCGACGTCCGCTTCGCCTTCTTTGGCCGCACCGACCGGGAGATCCGGCTGCGGATCCTGGAGGGCCGCCGGGCCCGGCTCGAGCAGCGGCTGGCCGAGGTGCGCCAGCAGCTGACGCTGACCAGGGCGAGCGACAGCTATGCCTTGGAACTGCAACGACACGGCGTGGAGTCGGTGGAGCGCGAGGTGGCGTGGCTCTCGGACCTGATCGCCGCCGAGCGCACCGGCGTCCGGGGGAGTGCGCGCGGCAGCGGGGGGCGCGGCGGCGGCCGGGCCCCAGGCCATCCCCGGGTCCACCGGGGCGGCCGACCGGCCGCGCCCGCAGAGACAGACACAGACAACCGAGAAACGAACGAGACGTAAGGAGCGAGCCCCATGGGTTCTGTACGAGTGGCCATCGTGGGGGTCGGGAACTGCGCGACCTCCCTGATCCAGGGCGTGCACTACTACCGCGACGCCGACCCCCAGGGCAACGTGCCCGGACTCATGCACGTGCAGTTCGGCGACTACCACGTCTCGGACATCGAGTTTGTGGCGGCGTTCGACGTGGACGCGAAGAAGGTCGGCTTCGACCTCTCCGAGGCCATCAACAACTCCGAGAACAACACCATCCGGATCTGCGACGTCCCGCCGTTGGGCGTGACGGTCCAGCGCGGCCCGACGCACGACGGGCTCGGCCTGTACTACCGCGCCACGATCGAGGAGAGCGACTCCGAGCCCGTTGACGTCGTCGCGGCGCTCAAGGACAGCGGGGCCGACGTGCTGGTCTCCTACCTCCCGGTGGGCTCGGAGGAGGCTGACAAGTTCTACGCACAGTGCGCCATCGACGCCGGGGTGGGCTTCGTCAACGCGTTGCCGGTCTTCATCGCCTCCGACCCGGAGTGGGCGCAGAAGTTCGAGCAGGCAGGCGTGCCGATCGTCGGCGACGACATCAAGTCGCAGGTCGGGGCCACCATCACCCACCGCGTGATGGCCAAGCTCTTCGAGGACCGCGGCGTGGTGCTGGATCGCACCTACCAGCTCAACGTCGGCGGCAACATGGACTTCAAGAACATGCTCGAGCGCGAGCGGCTGGAGTCCAAGAAGATCTCCAAGACCCAGGCGGTCACCTCGAACATCTCCCACGACCTGGGTGCCAAGAACGTGCACATCGGGCCCTCGGACTACGTCCAGTGGCTCGACGACCGCAAGTGGGCCTACGTGCGCCTCGAGGGCCGCGCCTTCGGCGACGTCCCGATCAACCTGGAGTACAAGCTCGAGGTCTGGGACTCCCCGAACAGCGCGGGCATCATCATCGACGCGCTGCGGGCCTGCAAGATCGCGTTGGACCGGGGCATCGGCGGGCCGATCCTGTCAGCATCGTCGTACCTGATGAAGTCCCCTCCGGTGCAGCTGGCCGATGACCTGGGCCGCGCCCAGGTGGAGGCGTTCATCCGGGGCGAGGTCGAGCGCTGACCTGATCGCCCCCGGGCGCGCCGCGACGGCGACAGCGGTGAAGCCGTGGGTCCGTTCTCCACAGTATTCACGGCTTCCGCATTTCGACGCGCCAAGACCGGCCCGGGGTCGCTAGATTCCGGGGCATGAGCGACTACCCGCCTCCTCCGGGGCCACCCCCGCCGCCTGGGTCCGGCGGCAGCACGCCACCGCCACCTCCTCCGCCTCCGGGCGGCGGCGGTGGCTGGGGCAGCGCACCTCCACCCCCTCCCCCGGGACCGGGGGGCGGAGGGACGCAGTTCCCCAGTGGCCCGGCCGGCTACACCGTCGGCAACGCCGTCAACTACGGGTTCAAGAAGTTCACCGAGAACTGGATCCCGCTGATCGTCATCGCGCTGCTGCTGATCTTCGGCGCGGCGGTCGTGCAGTTCATCGGCAACGCCATCACCAACGCCCTGACCAGTGACACGGTCGTCGACCCCAACACGCTAGAGGTCACCAACGGCGGGTTGCTCGGGTTCGGGCTGGTCCTGAGCCTGCTGTTCAGCGCGCTGAGCTTCGTGGTCAACCTCGTCGTCCAGTCCGGCATCATCAAGCTCGCACTGGGCATCACCCGAGGCCAGAAGGTCGATCTGGGGACGGCCTTCGCCGGCGTCAACTGGCCGCAGGTCTTCCTCGCCGCGATCGTTATCGGCGCCTTGACCTTCGTCGGGCTGGTCCTGTGCATCCTGCCGGGGCTGCTGGTGGTCATCTTCACGTCGTACACGATGTTCTTCGTGCTCGACCGGGATCAGGACGCGATCACCGCGATCAGGTCGAGCGTCACCTTCGTGCGCGACAACTTCGGCCAGCTGTTCCTCTTCTGGCTGGCCTCGGTGGCGCTGTACATCGTCGGAGCCTGCCTCTGCGGCGTGGGACTGCTGGCCGCCATCCCCACCGTCCTCATCGCGCAGGCCTACACCTTCCGCACCCTCACCAACGACCCGGTCACCGCCTGAGCCCACGCCGACCGGTCTGGTCGGGACCAGGCCGTCGGTGACGGTCACCGGGTCCGTCGTCGCGGCGTGAACCGTTGCGAGCCGCCCTCCGCACTCCACGCGGAGGGCGGCTCGCCGGTTTCGGTGCGGGAGGATGGCGGTCATGACCGCCGGACGCCACCTGCGCCGCCTGCTGCGCGGGCGGTGGTTCCGTCGGCTCTTCGCCGTCCGGCTGTCGAGTCAACTCGCCGACGGTGTGTTCCAGGTCGCGCTGGCGTCGTACGCCCTCTTCTCGCAGCGCCAGCCGTCCGCCACCGCGCTGGCCGCGGCCCTGGCCGTCGTCCTCCTGCCGTTCTCCGTGCTCGGCCCCTTCGCCGGGGTGCTGCTCGACCGCTGGTCACGCCGACAGGTCCTGCTCTGGGGCAACGTGCTCCGGGCCGGCATCGCGGCCGTCGTGGCCGGCGTCCTGGCCGCCGATCTGCCCGCCCCGGTGTTCTACGTCGTCGTGCTGGCGTGCCTGTCGGTGAACCGGTTCTTGCTCGCGGGGCTCTCCGCGGCACTCCCGCACACCGTCCATCGCGACGACCTGGTCACGGCCAACGCCGTGACCCCGACCGGTGGGACGCTCGCCTTCCTGGTCGGCCTGGCCGCCGGCGGCGGGATCCGCGTCGCCGGCCGGGCGGCGAGCTGGGACGGTGAGGTCACCGTCGTGGTCGCCGCGTCGCTGGCGTATGCCGCCGCTGGGCTGCTCGCGCTGCGGATCCCTCGGGCGCTGCTCGGCCCCGAGGAGGACCCTGACCGGCCGCCGGCCCGGGCGGCGGTGTGGCACGTCGTCCCCGACTTGGCCGACGGGCTGCGGCACCTGACCGGCCGCCAGCCCCAGCGGCGGCGAGCAGCCGCCGGCCTCGCCGTCATGGGTGCCCACCGCTTCGCCTTCGGGACGATCTCGGTGTTCCTGCTGCTCGTCGTGCGCAACGTCCTCAACGGTCCGGAGCAGGTCGACGCGGCCTTCGCCACGCTGGCCCGCGTCGGTGCTGTCGGAGGAGCGGGCTTCGTCGCGGCCGCGGTGCTGACCCCCCTCCTCGCCGACCGGGTCGGCCCCCGGCGTTGGGTGGTGGTCCTGCTCGGCGTCGGCGCAGCGGTCCACCTGGTGCCGGTGGTCTCGTTGTCCGAGGCGTCGCTCATGGCCGTCGCCTTCGCCTGGGGCCTGGTCTCCCAGGGGGTCAAGATCTGCGTGGACACCTTCGTCCAGGCCGGCGTGGAGGACGCCTACCGGGGCCGGGTGTTCGCCGTCTACGACGTGCTCTTCAACGCGCTCTTCGTCGGCGGCGCCGCCGCGGCGGCGCTCATGCTCCCGGTCGACGGGTTCTCGCTCTCGGTCCAGATCCCGCTGGTCACGGGCTACCTCGTCCTCGCCGGCGCCTTCTCCTGGGCTACCCGTGCGACGGCGCCATCCGCATCGGGACTCCCTACCGTCCGACTTACCTGCTAACGTCCCGAACGTGACGTGTCTCACATTCGCGTCATCTCCGTCCCATCCAAGGAGCATGACGTGACCCGAGCGCGCATGATCGCCACAGCCGCAGCCGGCGTGCTGGCCCTCGGCCTGGCGCCGACCGCCCCCGTGGCGGCACTCGACGACGTGGACAGCAGCAGCTTCCGGGGCCGGGTCACCGTCGGTGGGATCCTCGCCCACGAGCGGGTCTTCCAGCGGATCGCCAACAACAACGACGGGACACGGGCATCTGGGACACCGGGCTACGACCGGTCCGCGAGATACGTCGCGCGGACCCTCCGCGAGGCCGGCTACCGGGTCAGGAGGCAGAGCTTCACCTTCCCGTACTTCGCGGCGCTCTCGCCGGCCGTCTTCGAGCAGGTGTCCCCGACCCAGGCGGCGTACCAGACGGCCACGCTCACCTACTCTGGAAGTGGCGACGTCACCGGCACCCTGGTCCCGATCAACCTGACCATCCCGCCGCCCGAGGAGGCCGGCACCGCGCCGTCGGGCTGCGAAGCCGCGGACTTCCCCGATCCGGGCCCCGAGCCCGCGGTGGCGCTCGTGCAGCGCGGGACGTGCCCCTTCGGACTCAAGGCGAGCAACGCTCAGGACGCCGGCTACGACGCGGTCGTGATCTTCAACGAAGGCCAGGAGGGCCGCGACGACGTGCTGGCCAATGCCACGCTCGGCGACCCCATCGACATCCCGGTCGTGGGCGCCTCGTACGCCGACGGCGCCGCGCTCGCCGCGCAGGCCGAGACCGACGAGGTCACGGTGCGAGTGGCCACCTCGACCGAGGTCGATCTCGAGGCGGAGACCAGCAACGTCCTGGCCACGAGCAAGCGAGGCTCCAAGAAGCGGGTCGTCGTGGTCGGCGCCCACCTCGACTCGGTCCTCGAAGGGCCCGGCATCAACGACAACGGCAGTGGGTCGGCCACGCTTCTCGAGATCGCCGAGCAACTGGCCGCGGCCAAGGTGCGGCTGCGGCAGAAGGTCCGCTTCGCCTTCTGGGGCGCCGAGGAGAGCGGGCTGCTGGGCTCGGAGCACTACGTCGACACGCTCCCGGACCGGGGCCTGCGCCGGATCAAGGCGAACCTCAACTTCGACATGGTCGGGTCGCCGAACTACGTGCGGTTCGTCTATGACGGCGACGGCTCCGACACCTCGCCATCCGGCCCGCCCGGATCCGGCCTGATCGAGCACGTGTTCACCGACTACTTCGACGGCCAGGGGCTGGCGAGCGCGCCGACGCAGTTCAGCGGCCGGTCCGACTACGGGCCCTTCATCGCCGTCGGCATCCCGGCCGGGGGCCTGTTCAGCGGGGCCGAGGGCATCAAGACCGAGGAGGAGGCCGCCATCTACGGCGGGGTCGCCGCAGAGCCCTACGACGCGTGCTACCACCAGGCGTGCGACGACTTCTCCAACCTCAACACGCAGGCGCTCGACGAGCTCGGCGACGCCGCCGCGCACGCGGTCTACACCATGGGTGTCAGTCGAACCGGGCTCTTCGCCGACGGCAGCTTCCGGGCCGGGGCCCGGGACCGGGTCGCTGACAGAACGGCCACCGCAGGGCCGGCACACCAGGGCCCGTCGCGCCGCTGAGGGGGCGGCGCCATCCGGGGCGTCAGTCACTGACCTGAGGCTTGTCAGGAGGCCCGGAAACCGGCCTCAGGTCAGTGACTGACCGGCCCGACCCGACCCGACCCGACCCGACCGACCCGACCGACCCGACCGACCCGACCGACGAGGATGGCCGCTGGCCCTGACTCGCGCTCGAGTCCAATCCGAGCGCTGGACGACGAACCGGTGATCGGTGGTGACTTCGCGGTTGGCGTGGGCGAGCAACTCACTCTCTATGAGCCCAGCAAGTCAAGAGGCGCGGCGGCAACGCCGGCCCCGCCCGACCCGGGGTCAGTGGGAGGTCGGTTGGCTTGCAGCGGAGCCGGCCGTGGCCCACCACACCTTCAGCGCCGCCTCGGCCTCGGCCTGCTCCATCGGGCCGCGCTCCATGCGCAGCTCGAGGAGGTGACGATAGGCGCGCCCCACGTCCGGGCCGGGTGAGAGCCCCAGGACCTCCATGATCTGGTTGCCGTCCAGGGCCGGCCGGAGCGCGGCCAGTTCCTCCTGCTCGGCGAGCCGGGCGATCCGCTCCTCCAGGTCGTCGTAGCTGCGTCGCAGCCGTTCCGCCTTGCGCCGGTTCCGCGTCGTGCAGTCGGCCCGGGTCAGCACATGCAACCGCTCGAGCTGGTCCCCGGCATCGCGGACGTAGCGGCGCACTGCGGCGTCGGTCCACTCGCCCGAGCCATAGCCGTGGAACCGCAGGTGCAGCTCCACCAGCGTGCTGACAGCGTCGGTCACGTCGTTGGAGAAGCGCAGCGCCCGCATCCGCTTGCGCGTCAGCTTGGCGCCGACCACGTCGTGGTGGTGGAAGGTGACGGTCCCGTCCGGCAGGAACCGCCGCGTCCGAGGCTTGCCGACGTCGTGCATGAGCGCGGCGAAGCGGGTGACGAAGTCCGGTGTCGGCGGGGGCAACCGGTCCTCCATGGCGATCGCCTGGTCCAGCACGGTGAGGGTGTGCTCATAGACGTCCTTGTGGCGGTGATGCTCGTCGCGCTCCAGCGCCAGCGCCGGCAACTCGGGCAGCACCCGGTCGGCCAGCCCGGTGCCCACGAGGAGGGTCAGGCCGCGGCGGGGGTACGGCGCGCACACCGTCTTCACCAGCTCCTCCCGGACCCGCTCCGCGGAGATGATCGAGATCCGCTCGGACATGGCCGTCATCGCGGCGACCACCTCCGGGGCCACCGTGAACCCGAGCTGGGCGGCGAACCTCGCGGAACGCATCATCCGCAGCGGGTCGTCGGAGAAGGAGTCCTCCGGCGTGCCAGGGGTGCGGAGGACCTGGTGGGCCAGATCCAGCAGACCGCCGTACGGGTCGACCAGGACCCGCTCCGGGAGCCGCACCGCCATCGCGTTCACCGTGAAGTCGCGGCGGCCGAGGTCTGGCTCGAGAGTGTCCCCGAAGGCGACGTTGGGCTTGCGCGAGGCTGCGTCATACCGGTCGGAGCGGTAGGTGGTGATCTCCACGGTCCATGCGCCGAACCGACAGCCGATCGTTCCAAAGTCCCGGCCGACGTCCCACACCGCGTCCGCCCAGCCCGTCACGAGCCGTTCGGTAACCTCCGGCCGCGCCGAGGTCGTCAGGTCGACGTCGTTCTGCAACCTGCCCAGCATGGCGTCGCGCACCGGACCACCGACCAGCGCGAGCTCTTCGCCGGCGTCGGCGAAGCGGGCGGCCAGCGGTCCGACCACCTCGGCGACCCGGTCGAGTTCCCGCTCGGTCCGCTCCTGCACGTCGGCCATGGACAGCGGGAGAACGGCGAGGGCGGGATCCGGGTTCGTGAGGGTCGCCGGAGCGGGTCGGGGGCGTGCAGGCACGGGACACCACTGTATAGAGCGCCGCCCGGATCCGGCGCATTGCCGCCGCTAGCCTGAGCGGGTGACGCGCCCGAGGAACCGCTGCGCCTCCCGCGCGTCCAGGTCCCGGCCCGCCAGGAGCCTGATCGGCGGGCTTCTGGGGCTCATGGCGGTGCTGCTCATGGCCCTGCCTCTAGGCTCGATGGCCCCCGTCGGGGCCACGGAGAGCAGCACCCCCAGTCCCGGCACCGGGTCCGATCCTGACCCGGCACCGGACACGGGGGCAGGCCCTCCCGACCCGGCCCCGGAGGATCCGCTGCGGGTGAAGGTCGAGAGCCTCAGGCCGAGCGTGATGCCGCAGCGGGGGCGGATCCGGGTAGCCGGGGAGATCCTCAACCGGTCGAGCACCACCTGGACCGACCTGACCGTCTATCTCGTCGTGTCGCGGACCCCGCTGACCTCCGCCGCCGAGGTGGAGGAGGCCGTGGCCAGCGATCCACGCACCGACGTCGGCGACCGCATCGTCGAGCCCGGGTCGTACGTCGAGGTCGACGACCTCGCCCCCGGAGAGCGGACGTCGTTCCGGCTGGCCGTTCGGCGCGACCAGCTGGCCATCTCGGGGGAACCCGGCGTCTACTGGCTCGCGGTCCATGTCCTGGGCAGCACCGACGAGGGCCGACTCGAGGGCGCCGACGGGCGGTCCCGCACCTTCCTCCCGCTGGTGCCCGACAGCGCGGCGACCGAGCTGGCCGTGGCCCTGCAGGTCCGGCGCGGGGTCCGCCGCGACCCCGACGGCCGACTCGAGGACGTCGAGGACTGGGCGCGGGCGCTGTCCGGCAGGGGTCGGCTGCGGCAGATCGTGGGCCTGGGCAGGACCGCCGGCACCTGGCCGGTCTCGTGGGTCGTCGATCGCGCGGTCGTGGACGCGGCCGGCAGCCTCGCCGCCGGCAACCCCGCCTGGCAGCTGGACGCCGAGCCCGGCCGCGCCGAGCAGGACCGGAAGTCCGGCGCGGGGTCGGGCGGGGACCAGCCGGCCGACGGTGAGCCCGGCGAGGACGGCGAGCCTGTGGAGGCTCCGCCCGGCGGCGCCGCACAGGCCGCGGCTTGGCTGGATGCAGCGGTCCCGGCCTTCGCCCGGCGTGGGGTCCTCGCCCTGCCCTTCGGCGACCTCGACACCGCCGCCGCCGTCCGGCACGGCGGCGAACCGCTGCTCGTGGCGGCGCTCGACGCCGGCGCCGCCCGCTTCGAGGAGATCTCGGTCCGCGCGCGGCCGCTGCTCGCCGATCCCGTCGGCTTCGTCGCGCCGAAGGTGCTCGAGGTCACCGAAGCGGCCGTGCCCGCGGTCGTCGTACCCGATGCCGTCGCCGGCGCCGCGACGGACTCCCCCACCGACGACGTGACGGTCGCCGCACCCAGGTGCGCGGTCTGCCTGCGCGAGGACGGTGGCCGGATCGTGGTCACTCCCGACGCCCGGGACCTCGAGGGACCCGGGCCCTCGGGTGCCCGGTCAGCGCTCGGCCTACGGCAGCGTCTGTTGGCCGACGCCGCCGTCCATGCCCTCTCCGGGGCCGACGCCCCGCTGGTGCGGCTGACGCCACCGCTGTGGAACCCGGGCGACGCCTGGCGGTCTGCGGAGTTCTTCGCCGGCCTTGACGTCCCGTGGCTGAGTGGGGTGTCCCTCGAGGGGCTCCTTGATCGCCGGCTGCGCTCGGCCACCCCGGCCGACACCGGAGGATCAGGCGGTCAGGCGGTCAGGGGGGGACCCGACGCGGTCAGCCTCGACTACCCGCAACAGGCGCGTGAGGCGGAACTGCCCCGGCTCACGGTGCGGGCCGCCGAGCGGCTGGCGTCCAGGGCCGGCACGCTGGCCGCCATCTTGGTCCGGCAGGCGCCCACGACGGACCAGGTCACCGAGCAGGCGCTCACCACCGCGTCGGTGTGGGACCGGCGCCGACCCCGCACGGCCGCCCTGCGGGCGACGCTCGCCACGGACACGGTCAATGGGTGGCTGGACCGCATTCAGGTGCGCGCCCCCGCCTTCGTCACCCTGTCCAGTGACTCGGGGACCTTCCAGGTCAGCGTGCTCAACGGCCTGCGTCAGCCCGTCACGATCGGCCTCGAGGTCGTGGTCACCGGCGACAGCCTGGAGATGGTCGCTCCGCGCACCGTGCGGCTGCCGCCGCGGAGCCGCCGGGCGGTCGCAGTCGAGGCCATCGCGCGGGACATCGGTGTCCACCGCGTCACCGTGCAGCCGGTGGCCGGGGACGGCACCACGGTCGGCCGCCCGGCAACCCTCGACATCCGGACCAGCCAGGTCGGTCTCATCCTCTGGGTCGTGATGGGGGTCGGGACGGCGATCCTGCTGGTGGCCATCGCCGTGCGCATCCTGCGTCGCGTCCGGCGGCGGCAACGCACGCACGGTCCCCTGCTCGACCGGCCCGCACCATGACCGGAGAGGCGCGTCCGGGGTCCGGCGAGCCGCCGGACCCCGACGGCGGCACCCGGTCGCTGCTGTCCTCCAGCGCCGTGATGGCGGCCGGGACGATGGTCTCGCGGCTCAGCGGCTTCGCCCGCTCCGCGCTGCTGGCCGCGGCGCTCGGCACCCAGCTGCACGCCGACCTGTTCACCATCGCCAACACCATCCCGAACATGCTCTACATCCTGCTGGCGGGCGGGGTGTTCAACGCGGTGCTCGTGCCGCAGCTGGTCCGGGCGATGCGCCAGGACCCCGACGGCGGAGACGCCTACCTGCACCGGGTGATCACCCTCGCCATGCTGTTCCTCGCCGGAGTGACCGCCCTGCTGGTCCTGGTCGCCCCGCTGCTGATGCGGGTCTACCTCGATGCGGCGTTCTTCACCGAGGCGCTGGCCCCGCAGCGCGAGTCGGTCATCGCCTTCGCTCGGCTATGCCTCCCACAGATCTTCTTCTACGGCATGTTCGCTCTGCTGGGGCAGGTGCTGAACGCCCGGGGCCGGTTCGGGCCGATGATGTGGGCTCCGATCGCGAACAACGTCATCTCGATCGCCGTACTCGGGATCTACCTCGTCGTGTTCGGAGCGGCCCGCGGAGCCGAGGCCTGCGGCGGCTACACCACCGGGCAGGAGTGGCTGCTCGGGCTGGGCTCCACGGTGGGCATCGCCGTCCAGTTGCTGGTGCTGCTGCCCTACCTCAGGGCCGCCGGCGTCGGCTACCGACCCCGGTTCGACTTCCGGGGCAGCGGGCTGGGCCGGACCTTCCGGCTGGCGTTCTGGACCGTGGCCTTCGTCGTCGTCAACCAGGTCGCCTACACCGTGGTGGTGCGGCTGGCCTCGAGCGGAACCGCGGCCGCGGCGGCGACCGCGTGCGGCACGGACGCTGCCAACAGCGGCACCGGCTACACCATCTACTCGGGCGCGTTCCTGCTGATCATGGTGCCGCACTCGGTGGCCACGGTCTCGCTCGCGACGGCCGTGCTGCCCCGGCTTTCACGCTCCGCGGCCGAGCAGGACCTGGCCGCCGTGAGCCGACAGGTCGCCGGCACGCTCCGCACGGCGCTGGCGCTCATCGTGCCGGTGGCCGCCGTGCTGCCAGCGGTGGCCCTCCCACTCTCGAACATCATCTGGGGGTACGCCGCCGCGGCGGACACGTTCTCCGACTTCGCGGTGTCCTTGGCGCTCTTCGCCCCGGGGTTGGTGTTCTTCACGGTGCACTACACCGTCCTGCGGGGCTTCTATGCGCTGGAGCGCACCCGGACCGTGTTCTGGGTCCAGTGCGTCATCGCCGCGATCAACGTCGCGCTGGCCGTCGTCATCACCGGGCGCGTGGGTCCCGAAGAGACCGCCCCGGGGCTGGTCGTCGCCTACTCCTCGGCGTACGCCGTGGGCGCGGTGCTGTCCCACCAGCTCCTCGCGCGGGTGCTCGGCGGCCTACAGACCGCCACCCTGCTCCGGTTCGCGCTGCGGATCGGGATCGCCGCCGGCCTGGCCGGTGTCGTGGCCTGGGGGTGGCGGGCGGTCGTGGCCGTGCTGTGGGGCGCCGGCGACGGCAAGGTGCAAGCACTCGTGGAGCTCGTGACGACCGGGCTGCTGGGGATGGCGGTGGTGCTGGTGGCCGCCCGGATGCTGCGGATCGGCGAGGTCACCGAGATCGTCGGGCTGCTCACGTCGCGGGTGCGTCGCTCACGCTCGAGCTGACTGTTGAAGGGGCGACGGCGACCGGCGGGAAACCGGTGCGCCACCTGCTCAGTCGCGGGGACAGCCACAGGTTGGGTTCATCACGGCCAGGCCGGGCGGCGCGCCGCTTAGCATGGATGGGTACGACTGACCGACGACTCCGACACATCCACGACACCGGGAGACGGGAGCCACGTGCCGTACAGGGCCATCGGTCCGGGAGACCTGGTCGCCTCCCGGTTCCGGCTGGAGGACCTGCTGGACGAGAGTTCCGGCGCGTGTCTGTGGCGTGCCACGGACCTGACCCTCGCCCGCAACGTCGCCGTTCATGTCATCGATGCCGAGGATCCCCGCGCCTCGGCGGTGCTGACCGCGGCCCGCACCTCGGCCACGGTCTCCGAGCCGCGGATCCTGCGGGTGCTCGACGCGCTCGAGGAGGGCCCCCTCGTGCACGTCGTGCACGAGTGGGGATCGGGGCTCTCGCTGGACCGGATGCTCGCCGACGACGTGCTCGAGCCACGTCGAGCCGCCTGGCTGGTCCGCGAGGTCGCCGAGTCCATCGCGGTGGCACACCGGCACGGCATCGCCCACGGCCGGCTGGTCCCCGAGAACGTGCTGCTGACCGAGGCGGGCACCATCAAGCTCATCGGCTTCGTCGTCGACATCGTGCTGCATGGACGGCCGCTGGCGACCGGCGAGGGTGGGCGGCCCCCCAGCGAGCACGAGTCGGACGTGCTCGACCTCGGGGCACTGCTCTACGCCTGCCTGACCGGTCGCTGGCCCGGCTATCCGCCCTCGCTGGTGCCCGAGGCCCCGGTCGCCGAGGGCCTCTACCTGCGGGCGCGCCAGGTGCGACCCGGGGTCCCCCGGCGGCTGGACAGTCTGTGCGACCGGCTCATCCACGCCCACCGGCGACCACAGGACCAGCGGCTGGAGTCCGCGGACGCGGTGGTGGCCGCGCTGAGCGAGTACCTCGGCGACGTCCCGGCCACGGTGACCCTGCCCGTGACCGACCTCGCGACCTTCCTCGACCCGCACGCAACGGCCACCATCGACGTCGCGGACGGTCAGGCTGCGCGGGATGAGGCCGCCGGCCAGGAGACCCAGGCCGCCGCCCCGAGCTTCGCCCAGGACCTGAACGACTCCTACGACTCCGAGGACTCCTTCGACCCAGCCGACTCGGGTCAGCCGAGCGACCTCAGTGACCCCCACGCGACCGTCGCCTCCCGACCCTTCGACCTGCCGGAGCCCGCCGACCCCCCCGGCCCCACCGACCCGGCTGGCCCCGCTGACCCTCCCAAGCCGACCGACCCGGCTGGGTCAGGCGTCCGGGACGACACCAGCGACGACACCGCCGAGGTCGCGGACCCTGGGGCCGGCGACCGCTCCCCCGCCCGAGCTGCTCCTCCGACCCGCGGAGCCCGCACCCCCGCGCCCCCGGCCGCCCGGCCGCCCGGGCCTCCGCGCGCGCTGCCGCCGCCGGGGCCACGTCCGGAGCGACCACCCGGGACGGGAATGGGTGGGGCCGGCGCCGTTCCCGCCTCGTGGGGTCCGGATCGCGACGAGCCGCCACCTCCCCTGTCCTCGACTCCGCCCGGGGCGAGCTGGCTCAAGCTCGCCGGGGTGATCGGGCTCATCGGCCTGGTGCTGCTCGCCATCGTCATCGGCGTCCAGCTCGGACGCAGTGGCTCCGAGCCCGCGCAGCCCGACGGGTCGGGGGAGGCCGAGGCCCCTGGAGAAGGCTCCGGCGAGGAGATCACGATCGAGGCTGTCCGGGACTTCGACCCCGAGCAGGACGGTGGCACCCCCGAGGAGAACCCGGACCTGGTCGGACTCGCCACAGACGGGGACCCTGAGACGGCCTGGGAGACGCTGGTCTACGAAGACGGTCCGCCGCTGGCGCCGTACAAGAGCGGCGTCGGGCTGGCGCTCGACTTGGGGTCGGCGACCTCGGTGAGCGAGGTGGAGATCCGGCTTGGCGGCGGCGATCACGACGTCCAGCTCCTGGCGGCCGAGGAGGGCGCCGATCCGCCCGAGAACACCGAGGGCTTGCGTTCCGTGGCCACCGCCTCCGGCGCCTCGGGAGAGGTCGTGCTACGGCCGGATGAGCCGGTGACGACCCAGTACCTGGTCGTCTGGCTGACCGCGCTCCCCCCGGCCGACGGGGGCTACCGGGGAGCCATCGCCGAGATCACCGTCCGTGGCTGAGGAGACCTCCGATCACGACCTGCTGCGCGCGCACGTCGAGGGAGATCCCGAGGCCTTCGGCCTGCTCTTCGCCAGACACCGGGACCGGCTGTGGGCGGTGGCGCTGCGCACGAGCGGCGATCGAGAGGAGGCCGCCGACGCGCTGCAGGACGCTCTCGTGGCGGCATTCGGCCGCGCCGGCTCCTACCGCGGCGACGCCGCGGTCACGACCTGGCTGCACCGCATCGTCGTGAACGCCTGCTTGGACCGATTCCGGCGTGAGCGGGTGCGGCATGCTCTGCCCCTGCCGGACGACGCTCGCGAGACGGTCGGACGGCTCGCCGCCGACGCCTCGCCGCCGGAGGACCCGGCGGACCACGCAGAGCGCGAGGAGCAGCGCCGCACCGTCCTCGCCGCGCTCGCCACCCTGCCGGCCGAGCAACGGGCCGCGCTCGTGCTGGTGGACATGCAGGGGTGCTCGGTGGCCGAGGCCGCCGCCGTCCTCGAGGTCCCGGCCGGGACCGTGAAGAGCCGATGCTCTCGCGGCCGGGCCAGGCTGGCCCGGCTGCTGTCCGACCCCAGCGACGGGCATGAGTCCGCCGAGGGGAGCCAGACCGGCACCTCGCGCGTCCCACCGTCAACGGGCCCCTCGTCCCCGCCTTCAGGAGGTGAGCACCGGTGAGCCCCTCCGGACCCGACCCGGCCGAGCGCAGACCCACCGAGGACGACGTAGCCCGGCTGCTCGGCGAGGCCGGCGGACCCCAGCGGATGCCTGAGGAGGTGGCCGCTCGGCTGGACGCCGTGATCGCCGACCTGGCTGCCGAGCGTTCCGCCCAGGCACGGCCCGAGCTGGCCTCCCCAGCGGCGTCCGAGGTCGCCTCCGAGGGGGCCCCGATCCCGCTTCGCCGGGGACGGGTCCGGTGGCCACGGGTATTGCTCGCGGCAGCCGCCGTCGTCGTTGCCGGGGTCGGGGTCGGCACGCTCCTCCCTGACCAGGACCCCGGGGAACCCGGGAACGCCGAGACCAGCGCCGCCCTCGACGGCAGCGCCGAGAGCGGCGAGGCGGACGTGGCCGACGGGGCGGACGGGGCGGACGGGCGCGCCGGCGCCCTCACGGGTCCCGAGACCGACGCGGACGACGCCCCGCCCGCACGCCTGAAGGCACTGCCGCCGAGCGGGGCGATGAGGACGGCCCCGGTGCGCCTCCGGCCCGACCGGCTGGCGGCCGACGTACGCCGTGCCCTGGCCCAGAAGTCACTGCCGGCGCCCCTGCCGTCCCCCGGAGCCCCGGAGATCGGCACCGCCCCCCACGCCGACAGCGTCGCGTGCCCGCCGCCGGCACTGAGTGACGGGGAGACCTGGACGCCGGCACGGTACGCCGGCCAGCCCGCAGTGCTGGTGACCACCGAGCCCTCCGCCGTCCGCGTCGAGGCCGTCGTCTATTCGTGCGCGGGCGAGCGGCTCGACGGGGTCACGGTGCGCCGCCGCTGAGCCCGGGTGAACGTGGGTATGGCTAGCGGCAGACCCGGGCTCGCCGGACCGGCCGGCCGGGGCGCGACCCCCGTCGGGAATGTCCGACCCCGGGAGTGCGTTGAACGAGCCGTCGACACCGACCGAGAGGGAGCAATGACTCACGAAGTCCGCCAGGTGATCATCATCGGGTCCGGGCCCGCCGGCTACACCGCGGCGCTCTACGCCGCCCGGGCCGAGCTCAAGCCGCTGGTCTTCGAGGGTGCCGTCAGCGCCGGGGGTGCGCTCATGACCACCACCGAGGTGGAGAACTACCCCGGTTTCCGCGACGGGATCATGGGCCCGCAGCTCATGGACGAGATGCGCGGCCAAGCCGAGCGGTTCGGCGCCGAGCTGGTCACCGATGACGTGACTGCCGTCGACCTCACCGGCGAGATCAAGCGGGTCACCGACGGCGAGGGGACCGTGCACGAGGCGCGCGCGGTGATCCTGGCCACCGGGTCGGGCTACCGCAAGCTGGGACTGGCCGACGAGGAGCGGCTCTCGGGCCACGGTGTCTCCTGGTGCGCGACCTGCGATGGCTTCTTCTTCCGGGACCAGGAGGTCGCCGTGGTGGGTGGCGGTGACTCCGCCGTCGAGGAGGCCACCTTCCTGACTCGCTTCGCCTCGAGGGTCTACCTGATCCACCGGCGCGACCAGCTGCGGGCCTCGAGGATCATGCAGGACCGGGCCTTCGCCGACCCGAAGCTCGAGATCCTGTGGAACTCCTCGGTCAGGGCGCTGCACGGGGACCCGAAGCTCAGCGGGATCACACTGCAGGACACCGTGACCGGCGAGACCCGGGAGCTGGCGGTGACCGGGCTCTTCGAGGCGATCGGCCACGACCCCCGCTCCGAGCTGCTGCGCGGCCAGATCCACCTCGACGACAGCGGCTACGTGCTGGTCGACCACCCCTCGACCCGCACCAACGTGGACGGGGTGTACGCCTGCGGCGATCTCGTCGACCACGAGTACCGCCAGGCGATCACCGCCGCCGGCACCGGCTGCGCCGCCGCCCTCGACGCCGAGCGGCATGTTGCGCTGCTCGACCAGATGGCGGGAATCGCGGGTCACAGCGCTCCCGAGGGCATCACCGTGGGGTGACGCTCTGCCACGACGCCTCGCGACGGGGCCAGGGCCAAGCGGCCGACCCGAGGCGGGCGCCAGCAAGCCGGTAGGCCCCGTGGTGTTCACTGGAACCCCAGACCCATCACCCCCAACCAGACCCGTCGAAACCAGACCCCGTCGAACGGAGCAGGCAACGTGGCTGACATGAAGGCCGTGACCGACAACGACTTCGAGACCGAGGTCCTCCAGGCCGACAAGCCGGTTCTGGTGGACTTCTGGGCCGAATGGTGCGGACCCTGCCGTCAGGTGGCGCCCATCCTCGCGGAGATCAGCGCGGAGCATGGCGAGAAGATCGAGATCGTGAAGCTGAACGTCGACGAGAACCCGTCGGTCCCGGCGCGCTACCGGGTGACCAGCATCCCGACCATGAACCTCTACCACCAGGGCGAGGTGGTCAAGCAGATCATCGGCGCCAAGCCGAAGTCCTCGATCCTCAAGGACCTCGCCGACTACATCGGGTGATCCCGCCAGGTGGGAGTCGTGCGGCCGAGGTGAGCACCGCCCCGAGGCTGCGCTGCAGGCCTGGCACGACTCGGCCGCACGGCACCGAGCAGCCGAGCCAGCGCGACCTCCATCTCCTCGCGCCAGGTCAGCACCGACTTGAGCTCGAGCCGCAGCCGGGGGTAGCGAGGGTGGGCCCGTTGCGTCTTGAACCCCACCGCCTGTAGGAACTCCACGGGGAGCACGCACTCGTCGGCCTTCGCGGCCGCCCGGAGCGTCCGAGCGACCGCGCCGGTCGGGTGTACGGCCCCGAACGCCTCGACCGCGCGCTGGTCACGGGGCAGCAGGTCCTTGACCATGGCCTGCATCAGGACACGCCCGAGCCCACCGCCCTGGTAGCCGGGAAGGACCTCCGCGGTCGCGAGCTGAACCGCATCCTCGCCGATCGGCGAGGTGGGCAGCGACGCCGAGCCCGGGAAGTAGCCGGCCGGCGCATAGAGGATGAAACCGGCAGGCTCCTGGTCGACGTAGAGCACCCTGCCGCAGGACCCCCACTCCAGCAGCACACCGGCAACCCACGACTCCTTCTCCTCCGCGGCGACCCCCGCGCGTTCGACGCGGGCGCGACGCACGGGGTCGAGCTCCCAGAACAGGCAGGTGCGCACGTCCTCGGGCAGGTCGGCAAGCGTGTCGAGCGTCAACCGAGCCACGTGGCGAGCCATCGACCACCTCCCAGATTGCCAGGCACCGCACGACCGGTCACGACCGATGAGCGAGCCGGTGGAATACTCAGGCTATCCGCGTCCCCGAGGAGCCTGCATGTCCGACGGCACCGTTCGGCCCCTGCCCGAGCGCACGGCCAGCAGCACCCGACTCGACAGCTATGTCGATCGGTACGCCGCGCGCACCCACGGGATGACCGCCTCGGAGATCCGTGCCTTGTTCGCGGTGGCCAGCCGACCCGAGGTCGTCAGTCTGGCCGGCGGCATGCCGAACATCTCGGGGCTGCCCCTGGACGTGGTCGGCACCGTGCTGCACGACTTGGTCCGCGACCATGGCCCCACCGCCATGCAGTACAGCTCGGGCCAGGGCGACCCCACCCTCAGGGAGCAGATCTGTGAGGTCATGCGACTCGAGGGCATCGAAGCTCATCCCGACGACGTCGTGGTGACGGTCGGGTCGCAGCAGGCTGTCGACCTGGTGACCCGGATCTTCTGCGATCCCGGCGACGTGGTGCTGTGCGAGGCGCCGTCGTATGTGGGGGCCCTGGGCGTCTTCCGCGCCTACGAGTGCGCCGTGGTCCACGTGGAGATGGACGCCGACGGGCTGGTCCCCGGGGCGCTGGAGCAGGCGATCGCGGCAGTCCAGGAGTCCGGTCGGCGGCTCAAGTTCCTCTACACGATCCCGAACTTCCACAACCCGGCCGGGGTCACGCTGGCTGACGATCGCCGCGCCGAGATCCTCCGGATCTGCCGGGCCGCCGACGTGCTCATCATCGAGGACAACCCCTACGGGCTGCTCGGGTTCGACGGCGAGCCGCGCCGCGCGCTGCGCGCCGACGAGGCCGAGGGCGTCATCTACCTGGGGTCGTTCTCGAAGACGTTCGCGCCCGGCTTCCGGGTCGGCTGGGCGCTTGCCCCCCATGCCGTACGCGAGCGCTTGGTGCTGGCCCAGGAGTCCGCCACCTTGTGCCCGCCCACATTCAGCCAGATGGCGGTCTCGGCGTACCTGCATGCGCACGACTGGCAAGGGCAGATCAAGCAGTTCCAGGAGATGTACCGCGAGCGTCGCGACGCGATGGTCGAGGCGCTGGACGACATGATGCCGCCGACCGCCCGCTGGAATGTCCCGCACGGCGGCTTCTACGTGTGGCTGACCTTGCCCGAGGGCTTGGACGCGAAGGCGATGCTCCCGCGGGCGGTGACCGCGCGCGTCGCCTACGTGCCCGGCACGGCGTTCTTCGCCGACGGTTTCGGCACTCAGGCGATGCGCCTGTCCTACTGCTATCCGTCTGTGGAACGGATCCGAGAAGGGGTGCGCCGGCTCGTCGGCGTGATCGAGGAAGAGCTGGAGCTGAGGCGCACCTTCGGTGCCACCGCTCCCCCCGTGGCCCGCGGCTACGAGGGCCCGAACACCGACCTGAGCTGACGAGGAGCACCGTGACCCGCGAGTCCACGACCCCGGCCGCTGAACCCGAGACCGAGACCGACGCCGGCCACGTGGCTGCCGTCGCGGACGGGGCCGACCGGACCGACGGGGCGGTGCTCGTGCTGGCCGGCGGGCTTTCCCACGAGCGCGACGTCTCGCTGCGCTCGGGCCGGCGGGTTGCCGACGCGCTGCGCGAAGCGGGCAGCCCGGTCGACATCTGCGACCTCGACGCGCACCTCGTCCAGCGGCTCACCGAGAGTCCACCCCGGTGTGTGCTGCCCGTGCTGCACGGCGAGTCCGGGGAGGATGGGGCGGTGAGCGCGGTGCTGGACCTCGTCGGCATCCCCTATGTGGGCTCCGCCCCCGGCCCCTGTCGCGCCGCCTTCGACAAGCCGGTGGCCAAGACCGTCGTGGCCCGCGCCGGGTTGCCGACCCCGGCGGGAGTGGCGCTGCCGGCCGAGACCTTCCGCGAGCTCGGGGCCGGTGTCCTCATGGGGCAGATGATCGCCGGGCTCGGGCTGCCCGTGATGGTCAAGCCCGCGCGGGGGGGCTCAGCGCTGGGCTGCGGGCTGGTGCGGACCCCCGAGGAACTGCCGGGCGCCATGGTCAACGCCTACGCCTACGGCGACACCGCGCTGGTCGAGCGGTTCGTGGAGGGCACGGAGGTCGCGGTCCCGGTGATCGATACCGGGGACGGTCCTCGGGCGTTGCCGCCGATCGGCATCTTCCCCGACGGCGGGGTGTACGACTACACCGCGCGCTACACCGCTGGCGCGACCGAGTTCCAGGTCCCCGCCCGGCTCAGCGCGGAGGCGGCCGAAGCGTGCGCCCGCGTCGCGGTCGCCGCGCATATGGCTCTCGGCCTGCGCGACCTCTCCCGCTCCGACCTCATCGTCGACGCCGAGGGGCAGGTCTGGTTCCTGGAGGTCAACGTCGCCCCCGGGCTCACTGAGACCTCCACGGTGCCGCTGTCGGTGCAGGCCGCCGGACTGGAGCTCGGCGCGCTGATGGGCCAGCTCGTCAACCGGGCCGTGCAACGCTGACTAGGCTGAGTCGGCCGGCCGCCGCGGCCGGTTCCTCGAGGAGGCGCCCCATGCGTGACCTTCCCTATCGGGCGGTCATCGGTGCCGCTTACCTCTGGTTCGCCGCGATGGACTTCCGGTTCGTCGTGCGCGGCCAGCAGCACATCCCGCGGCGGGGCGGCGCCGTGCTGGCCATCAACCACGTGTCGTACATCGATTTCATCATGGCCGGCTACGGGGCCCGCTCCTCGAAGCGCCTGGTGCGGTTCATGGCCAAGCAGGAGACGTTCGACCACAAGATCACCGGTCCGCTGATGCGCAGCATGCACCACATCAGCGTCGACCGCGCGAGTGGACAGGCCTCCTACGACGAGGCGATCCGCTACCTGCGCGCCGGAGAGGTGGTCGGCGTCTTTCCGGAGGCGACGATCTCGCGCAGCTTCTTGGTCAAGGAGCTCAAGTCCGGAGCGGTGCGCATGGCTGCGGACGCGGAAGTCCCGCTGGTCCCGCTGATCCTGTGGGGGTCCCAGCGGGTCGTCACCAAGGACCATCCGCGCGACCTGTCCCGGCACAAGACGATCTCGGTATCCATCGGGGACCCGATGGATCCCCAGGGCGACCCCAGCGAGCGCACCGCGGAGCTGCATCGAGTGATGAGCGAGATGCTGGACGGCGCGATCCGCGGCTATCCGAACGCCGAGCAGCCTCCGGGATGTTGGTGGCTCCCTGCGTCCTACGGCGGCACAGCACCCACCCCGGAGCAGGCCCGGATCCTCGACCACGAGGAGCTCCGTCGGCGAGCCGAGAAGCGGGCCCGCCGTGAGGCCGCTAGCTGAGTCGGGATCGCCGGCCGACGCGATAGGTAGCACACTCCACTGGGATTGTGGTCGCTCCGCCAGGCGTTGGTGCCGCGTGGAGCGACCACCAGCCTCGCGAAGCCGGGGGACGTCAGCCCCGCGGTCGCGTCGCTTCATCGACGTGTCTATTGGTGGATTGGTCGATCTGTCGTCCTGTCGATCTGTCGATCTGTCGACAAAGCCGGTTCCTCGGAGCGTCAGCGGTCGCTGGCCGATCGGGGTGGCCCGTGATCCCGTCCGGATGGCCCGTGGCCGATCGGGGTGGCCCGTGATCCCGTCCGGATGGCCCGTGGGTCCGTCGGATTGCACCCCGCCGGTCGCACGACGCCGTGGCTCAGGCACGTCGGCCGGATTCCCGGGTCAGGAAGACCCGCGGGGAGGGGTCTCGATCAGGTCCACGATGCGGTGCAGGTCCTCGAGCGAGGCGAACTCGACGGTGATCTTCCCCTTCGAGCGCCCGAGTGCGATCCGAACCCGGGTCTCCCACAGGTCGGAGAGCCGCTCGGCGAGGTGGTCGACTGAGGGGTCGGTTGCGTGCGGCGTCCGGGCCCGGCGTGGGTTCGCAGGGGTCGAGTCGCCCAGCGTGACCAGCTCTTCCAGACCCCGGACCGTGATCCCCTCGGCGACGACTCGGCCGGCCAGCCGCTCCTGTGTGTCGAGGTCGGAGACCGACAGGAGCGTGCGAGCATGGCCCGCCGAGAGGACGCCCGCGGCAATCCGGCGCTGCACGGGAGGTGTCAGGCGCAGCAGGCGTAGCGTGTTCGTGATCTGGGGCCGACTCCGGCCGATGCGCTGGGCCAGCTGCTCGTGGGTGCACCCGAAGTCGTCCAGGAGCTGCTGGTAGGCGGCCGCTTCCTCCAAGGGGTTGAGCTGGGCCCGATGGAGGTTCTCAAGCAGCGCGTCGCGCAACAGATCGTCGTCGCCGGTCTCACGCACGATGGCCGGAATGGCATCGAGGCCTGCGGTCCGGCTGGCCCGCCAGCGACGCTCGCCCATCACCAGCTCGTAGCGATCCGCACCCAGTGGACGCACCACCACCGGCTGCAGGAGACCTACCTCACGGATCGAATGCACGAGCTCGGCCATCGCCTCTTCGTCGAAGGCCTGGCGAGGTTGGCGAGGGTTCGGGGACAGAGCCTCGATCGGCAGCTCGGCGAACCGAGCTCCGGCAACCGGTCGGAGGGCTTCGGCGCCGGCTCGTGTGGAGGATGCCTCGTCGCGCCCGCGTCCGTCACTCGCGTCCGAGGCTCGGGGCCGTCCGTCATCCGGGGGTCCCGGGAAGCCCTCCGCACGCCGCCGCTGGCCCCCGTGGGCACCCTCGGTGTCTCCGGAGAGCCGCTCCCTCGGCTCCGCGTCCGCCCACTCCCCGTCCGCCCAGTTCCCTTCCCACGACTCCCCGTCCCGAGGCTCGGCGGGTGGCCCGTCGGGGCGACTCGGGGACGGGTGAGTCGGGATCAGGGAGCCCAGCCCACGGCCGAGTCCTCGTCGTTGCGGTGCCCGCTGGGTCACGCGTCGGCCCCCCTCTGGGACATCTCCCGCGCAGCCTCCAGGTAGCTCAACGCCCCGGGTGATGCAGGGTCGTAGGTCATCACCGTCTGCGCGTAGCTGGGAGCCTCGGACACGCGCACCGATCGGGGGATAGCGGTGCGGAGAACGCGATCGCCGAAGTGCCCGCGCACCTCCTCGGCCACGGCAGCGCTGAGGCGGGTCCGGGCATCGAACATCGTGAGCAGCACCGTGGAGATGACGAGTCGCGGATTGAGATTGGCACGGACTAGTTCCACTGTCTCCAGCAGCTGACCCACGCCTTCCAGCGCGTAGTACTCCGCCTGGATCGGAAGGAAGAGCTCCTCGCCCGCGACCAGTGCATTCAGGGTGAGCAGCCCCAGCGAGGGCGGGCAATCGATCAGGACATAGTCGAGCCGGTCGTCATCGCCATCGGAGATCGGCGCGTAGGCCCGCAGTGCCTTGAGGAGTCGATTCTCCCGGGCCACCACGCTGACCAACTCGATCTCAGCCCCGGCCAGGTCGATCGTCGCTGGCACGACCGAGAGCCCCGGGATGTCAGCGCTGTGCTGCACAACCTCGGCCAGGGGCACACCTTCGACGAGCGCGTCGTAGCTCGAGGGGACACCGCGCTGGTGGTCCACCGCGAGCGCGGTCGACGCGTTTCCCTGAGGATCCAGGTCGATCACGAGGACTCGACACGCGTGCTGGGCGAGCGAGGCAGCGATGTTGACCGCCGTCGTGGTCTTCCCGACGCCGCCCTTCTGGTTGGCGACGACCATCACCCTGGTCCGAGCCGGGCGCGGGAAGGGTCGCGCGCTGGCCAGCCCCTGTCGAACACGCAGGGAGTACTCCACGGCGGTCGCCAGGGGCGTGGCATCACCCGCCTGGCTTCGCTGTGAGGGTCCCGTTTCACGTGAAACATCGAGCGGGCCGCCCACGAGTGGCTGTGGTGGGGCCGAGGCAGCCGGACAGCGCTGCTCCTGATCCTCCGGAGCGCGATGCACGGGGGTCGGGCTCACACCCTGTGACCCAGCAGGCTCGCGCAACTCTGGTGTCTCGGCCGCGACCGCCGGCAGTTGCGGGCAGGGAGTCGCCGGTGGCAACGGGAGAGAGGTCGGCCAGCCGACGCGCGGGTCGCGGGCCGTGCCGCCTCGCGACGTCACCGCCCTCCACATCGATGGCCAGCCGAGGCCCGCCGCCACGAGCCCCTGTTCTGCCGCCGTGACGTCTGCGGTCAGCCCGTTCCCGATCGTTGCCTGCCCCACCACGTGGCCCACTCCCGCTGCATCCGACTGCTCAGCACTGACTTCCGCGAGCGATGGCTCCGCTAGATATCGCTCCCTCGCGGCCGCCGCGCACGACGCCGCTTGGACGGCAAACTTAGCGGGCGTGGCGCTCGAATCTCGGCGCGAATCACCGTGGTGGGGAAAGCGACCCCGGGCTGCTCGATGTGGAGGACCTCCGGCTTCACCGCCCCTAGTTCGCTGAGAACGTCTCGAGCCTCCTCAAGTTCGGACGCGGCGGACTGACCCTTCATCGCAACGAGGAGCCCGCCAGACCGGACGAGGGGAACGCACCAGCCGGCCAGGGTAACCAGGTCCGCGACCGCCCGGGCAGTCACCACGTCGAAGGCCCGGGTCCCATGCAAGTGCTCGGCGCGGCTCCGGGTGACTTCCACGTTCTGCAGGTCCAGCTGCCGAACGACCTCGCTCAGGAAGGTGGCCCGTCGCAGCAGCGGCTCGATCAGCTCGACGGAGAGATCGGGTCGACACAACGCCAGGACGAGGCCAGGCAGCCCGGCCCCCGACCCGACATCGCCGACCGCGCTGCCTTCAGGGATGACCTCGCGAACCGCCGCGCAGTTGAGCAGGTGCCGCTCCCAGAGTCGCGGGACCTCTCGTGGGCCCATCAGTCCGCGCGTGATCCCGGGTCCCGCGAGCACATCGACGTAGCGTTCGGCGAGCGGGAGCCGGGAGCCAAACACCCTCGCAGCCTCAGGAGGCGGCGAGGGTGTTTCACGTGAAACATCGGCCATCAGTCCGGCCGGATCACGACGTACCGGGTCGGCTGCACTCCCTCACTGCTCGAGGTCAGACCCGCGGCAGCCACAGCATCGTGCACGACCTTGCGCTCGAAGGGGGTCATCGGCGGCATGGAGACCGGGTCCCCGGTCGCTTGAACCTTGGCGATGGCCTCACGCGCCATGCTCTCGAGAGCCTCTCGCAGGCGGGCTCGGTGGCCCCCGATGTCGAGCATGAGCCGCGATCGATGGCCGGTTTCGCGCAGGACGGCTAGGCGGCTGAGCTCCTGCAGGGCGTCGAGCACCTCCCCGTGGCGGCCAACGAGCTGCGCCAGGTCGCCCCCCAGGATGGACACAGAGGCACGGTCGCCCTCGACGTCCATGTCGAGGTCCCCATCCAGGTCCGCGATGTCGAGGAGCTCCTCGAGGTAGTCGGCGGCGATGTCACCTTCGTGCTCCAGGATCCGCACCTGCTCCTGCTCCGCGTCCCCCTCGGAGACGGCATCGGGCCCCGCCTCCGGATCGACGCCCGCGGCCTCACCTTCCTCCGACACCGGCTCGGATGCCTCAGGTTCCGGTGACGCCGTGCTCTGGGGGGCACTCATCGTCTCGTCAGCCTCATCGCTCTCGTCGATCACGATCGTCCTCTCGGGTCCGCCACAGCGCCCTCAGCGCTGTGGACGTCGCTTGCCGCCCTGTTTGCTCTTCTTCGACGTGCCCTTGGTCGGCGGGCTCTTGGTCGGAGTCCCCTTGGGCCGTGCGCTCGCACCCGACGGCCCCTGCGCCGGCGTGCCCGGGGGCGGGGCGCCGGTGCTCGACGCCTCCTGGCCGCTGGGACTCGACGAGCTCGGGTTGCCGGGCGCCTGCCCAGACACAGGCGGGCGCTGCTTCTTGCGCTGCTCGCGCGACTGCTTCTTGGGCTGCTGGCGAACCGGAGCCGGCTTCTCGGTGCTCGCCGTCGGTTCGATCGTCGCCGTCGTCGATGCGGCGTCGGCCTCACCGCCGCTCGGGTCCTCCGGGATCCCCTTGCGGGCCCGCTTGTGGGCGTCGCGCTCCAGCTTCGCCTGCGCCGCGGGCGTCCCCGGCGCCGGGTTCTTCCGAATGACGTAGAACTGCTGTCCCATCGTCCACAGGTTCGACGTGGTCCAGTAGATGAGCACGCCGATGGGGAAGGCCACGCCGCCGACGGCGAAGACCAAAGGCAGGACATACAGGAGCAGCTTCTGCTGCTGCGCGTACTGCCCGGTCAGGGCGTCGGCCGGCATGTTCTTCATCATCAGCTGGCGCTGGGTGAGGAAGGTGGTCGCGGTCATGCTGAGCACCAGCACCGCCGCGAGGATCCGGACCTGCACGGCCGAGTCGCCACTGGCACCGATGAAGGTGTCCGCGATCCGGGCGCCGAAGATGGTGGCCTGAGAGAGCGAGTCGACCTGGTCCTGAGTGAGCACCCCGCGGACCTGGCCGCTCGAGGCCCGATCCAGAGTTCGGAACAGCGCCAGGAAGATCGGCATCTGGAGCAGGATCGGCAGGCACGACGCGAACGGGTTCGTCCCGCTGTCCTTGAACAGCTTCATCTGCTCCTGGGCGAGCTTCTCCCGGTCATGGCCATACTTCTTCTGCAGCTCACGCACCTTGGGCTGGATGAGCTGCATGTTCCGGCTCGCCTTGATCTGCTTGACGAACAGCGGGATCAGAGCGGCACGAATCAGCATGGTGAGGCCGACGATCGACAGGGCCCACGAAATGCCGGAGTCGTACCCGAAGACCCTTCCGAAGACGTTGTGGAAGGCGCTCAGCACCAGCGAGGTGATGAAGTAAAGCGGCGCCATGATGGCGCCGCCGAGCGTGCCGAGGGAATCCAACACTCAGTCTCCTTCGGGGCGGGACGAAGCCGGCACCGGAGGGGCCGGAGGGCAGGCGGCTGCTGCGTCGCGAGTCTCCTCGCGTCGGGCCGGGACGGGGTCGTACCCGCCCGCAGCCCACGGATGGCAGCGCGCGAGTCGCCGCAGGCTCAGCCAGCTTCCGCGCACGCTGCCATGCGTGGTGACGGCCTCGAGAGCGTACGCCGAGCAGCTCGGGTGGTATCGACAGACCTGGCCGTATAACGGGCTGATCGCGAAGCGGTAGGCGCGCAGCGCCCAGATGAGCAGGTACTTCATCGGTCACCGCTTTCAGGAAGAAGCCTTGCCAGAGCCGTGTCGAGGTCCCGGGCGAGGACCGCGCTGGAACTCTCGGCCGCCGGCGGCAGGGCGCGCACGACAATCATCGCTCCCTGGGGGAGGGAGGCGAGCCGGTCGCGGACGATGTGACGCAAGCGTCTCTTCACCGTGGTGCGGGTCACAGCATTCCCCACGGCCTTTCCGACGATGAGCCCGAGCCGGGGCGGATGCTCCCCGGGATCGCAGGCCACGTGGACCACGAGGGACGGGCGCCCTGATCGTCGTCCGGTGCGCAGGGTCGTCGAGAAGGACCGGCTATCCGTCAGCCGATGCGCCCGGGCGAGCACGAGGAGTGGCGCGCAGCCAGAGGCGGTCGTCGCCTGCGCGATCAGACTGCGAGCCGTTTGCGGCCCTTGCTCCGACGTGCCGAGAGGATCGACCGCCCGGCCCGCGTGCGCATCCTGAGGCGGAAGCCGTGCGTCTTCGCGCGGCGACGGTTGTTCGGTTGGTACGTGCGCTTGCTCACGTGGATCTCTCTTCGATGTCGGCGTGCAGAGTTCCGGGGGGCGCCAGGGTGCTCGGGGGCCCAGCCGCTGCCTAGAAACGTGGGGACACAGAGAGCAGGACACGCCGCACCGATCGACCCGGTCGACTGACCTACGGTACGTGGCCCCTACGGACCGGTCAAACCAAACCGATCTGATCCGGTGAGCCCGCGTCGGGCGTCCCGGCCTCGGACGATGCCAAGACCGGGGTGACTCGGGTGGGGGACTCAACATCCCATACCCATACAAAAGTCCCGGTCTAGCCTGTGGAGAACGTGTTGCCGGGCCCCAGACCCGCTGTTAGCGTCAGCCCACTTCCCAGGTCGGAAGGGTCTTCCCGAGTCGAGCGTGACTGTCTGCGGCGCTTCTGCCTGCCCTGAAGCCACCACCAGGGGGCAGCACGTGATCGGGTACCGACCGGCTTAGGGGGCGATACCAGACACATCCCAAAATGCACAACCTGTGGAAAGCAATGTGGAGAACTCCTCCGCACCCCGGCGTGAGGCATCGCCGGACGCCGTCCACAGGCAGTCGATAGACACCGACGAGGGCCGAGGATGGCTCAGAACCGAGGGGAGTACGGCTGTGCAGCTCGACGAAAAGGGGGAGCCCTCGGCCACGCACCGGTTGCTCGCCGCATGGGCCCGACTTGTCGAGGACCTCCCGCCGAGCGAACGTGCCTGGCTCCGCGCCAGCGTGCCGATCGGCATGCACGAGGGCACGGCGATCATCGCGGTCGGCGACGACTTCACCCGCAACCGTCTCGACGGCCGGCTGCGAACCCGACTGGAGGACGCCCTCACCCAAGCGTTCGAGAAGCCGGTGCGTCTGGCCGTGAGCGTGGGCCACGGACTCGTCGCCTCGCAGCCGGCACCAGGCGCTGTGGCTGACCGGCACGACGGCGCCGCCGAGGAGGGCGAGGCAGCCGGGACCGCCCCGCGAACGGCCGCCACGGCCGACCCCGGGACACCACACCGTGAGATCGAGGACCGCCGCGATAGCGGGACTGCTTCGGACGCGAGGCACTCGCGCATCGACGGCGCAAATGTCGACAGAGCGACAGATACATTCCCCGACAAGTCTCCTCATCGACCTGCCTACCCGGTCGCCGACAGGCCGGCCGCTCCCCGTGCCGCAGGCGGGGCACCCGAGACCCGCCTCAACCTGAAGTACGTCTTCGAGAGCTTCGTGATCGGCTCCTCGAACCGATTCGCCCATGCTGCCGCCGTCGCTGCCGCCGAAGCACCCGGCCGGGCCTACAACCCCCTGCTCATCTATGGCGACTCCGGGCTGGGGAAGACGCACCTCTTGCACGCCATCGGCCACTATGTGCGCAGCCTCTTCCCGGGGGCACGCGTGCGCTACGTGTCCAGCGAGGAGTTCACCAACGAGTTCATCAACGCCATCCGCGACGACAAGACCAGCACGTTCCACCGCCGCTACCGCGACGTCGACGTCCTACTCATCGACGACATCCAGTTCCTGGAAGGCAAGATCCAGACCCAGGAGGAGTTCTTCCACACCTTCAACACCCTCCACAACGCGAGCAAGCAGATCGTGATCACCTCCGACCGACCACCCAAACGTCTCGAGGCGCTGGAGGACCGGCTGCGCAACCGCTTCGAGTGGGGGCTCATCACCGACGTCCAGCCGCCGGACCTGGAGACCAGGATCGCCATCCTGCGGAAGAAGGCCGCCATCGAACGGCTCACCGCGCCCCCCGAGGTGCTGGAGTTCATCGCCTCCAAGATCCAGACCAACATCCGCGAGCTGGAGGGCGCGCTGATCCGGGTGACCGCCTTCGCCAGCCTCAACCAGCAGCCGGTCGACCTCACGCTCACCGAGATCGTGCTCAAGGACCTGATCCCCGAAGGCGGCGAACCGGAGATCACCGCCGGGTTGATCATCGCCCAGACCGCGTCGTACTTCGGGCTGCCGATCGAGGACGTCTGCGGTCCCAGCCGCTCCCGCAACCTGGTGACCGCCCGGCAGATCGCGATGTACCTGTGTCGAGAGCTCACTGACCTCTCGCTGCCCAAGATCGGCCAGCAGTTCGGCGGCCGGGACCACACCACGGTGATGTACGCCAACAACCGGATCCGGTCCGAGCTCGCCGAGCGGCGCAGCACCTACAACACCGTCACCGAGCTCACCAACCGCATCAAGCAGCAGGCCCAGCAGCGGTGAGCGGCCGCGCGCCCGTGATCGCCCGTCCCGAGGCTGTGGAACCCGCTGTGGACAACCGGGTGCTCGGCTGGGGACCGGCTGTGGAGGAAGCCCAGGACCGTGTCAGTCGGCGGGTGCGGATCCCCAGCCCTCCCCTGGCCACCGCACCTTTCTCCACAGTCCCGCTGGACGCGGAAATCCGGCTTGACCTGCGTGGACGGCAGTTGTCCCCAGTTTCCACCGTGCCTACGACGAAGACCAACCCATCTATGTCTCTGATGCCTGTGAACGTCACGCCGCCGCCCGGGCTGGGGAAAGCCTCGCCGAGAGGACTCGACGCACCCACCGGGCGACCACCCGAACCCGCCTCGAGGACCAGCCGCTCTCCCGATAGGGGGAACCGCGTGGCAGGATGCCAAGTCTCACCGTTCGTGTCGTTTGCGCGGACGGCTCCCCGGCCGTCCGGACCAGCAGGAGGACCGCTTCCGTGAAGTTCACCGTCGAGCGCGATGTCCTCACCGACGCCGTCGCGTGGGCCGCGCGCAGCCTCCCGGTGCGTCCGAGCGTTCCTGTCTTGGCCGGCCTCCTGATCGAGACCGATGACAGCGGGGACGGTCTCGTCCTCTCGACCTTCGACTACGAGACCTCCGCCCGCGCCACCGTGCCGGCGTCGGTCCTTGACGAAGGCAAGGCCCTGGTGTCCGGCCGCCTGCTCGCCGACATCTGCCGCAGCCTGCCCAGCAAGCCGGTGCAGATGGCGCTGGAGGGCTCCAAAGTCGTGCTCGCCTGCGGTCAGGCGAAGTTCACCCTGCAGACCATGCCGGTGGAGGAGTACCCCTCGCTGCCTTCGATGCCGGAATCGACGGGCACGGTGAGCAGCGACCTGTTCGCCCAGGCCGTGGGTCAGGCCGTCACCGCGGCCGGCCGCGACGACATGCTGCCGGTGCTCACCGGCGTCCGCATCGAGATCGTCGGAAGCCACCTGTCGCTGCTGGCGACCGACCGGTTCCGACTCTCGCTCCGCGAGTTGGAGTGGACCCCGGGGGCGACCGATGTCGAGGCCAACGCGCTCGTCCCGGCCCGCGTGCTCGCCGACACCGCGCGCTCGCTCACGACCGGCTCGACCGTCACCATCGCGCTGTCGGGTTCGGGTGCCGGAGAGGGGATCATCGGCTTCGAGGGCGACGTGGCCGGCGGCCTCCGGCGTACGACCACCCGCTTGCTCGACGGGGAGTTCCCGCGGGTGCGCACGCTGTTCCCAGCCGAGCACAAGACGGTGGCGCGGCTGGAGCGGGGAGCGCTCATCGACGCGGTCAAGCGGGTGTCTCTGGTCGCCGAGCGGAACACGGCGGTTCAGTTGATGTTCGACGACAATGGGCTCACGCTCGACGCCGGGCACGGCGACGAGGCGGTGGCCACCGAGCGCATCGACGCACAGGTCAAGGGCGACCCGATCACGACCGGATTCAATCCGCAGTTCCTGCTCGACGGGCTCACCGCGCTCGAGCAGCCGGTGGTCGAGATGGCCTTCACGCTGCCCGCCAAACCTGCCGTGATCACCGGCGTGGCCGAGGACGTCGACGGAGAGAAGAACACCGACTTCCAGTACCTCCTCATGCCCCGTCGCCTGCTCAGCTGAGCCGCGCCCGAACCATGCCGCCGGGCCCTCGAGCCCGCGCCAACCGCCGCATCGACCATCAGCCGGCCGGGCCCCCTGGGGGGCGTCGCCATAGAGGAGGACAGCGTGGAGATCGGACTCGTCGGATTGGGCCGCATGGGCGGCAACATGCGCGAGCGACTGCGTCGAGCGGGTCACGTGGTCGTGGGCTACGACCGCGACCCGAAGGTCAGCGACGTGGACTCGATGGCGGCGATGGTCGACCGGCTGCCCAGCCCGAAGGTGGTGTGGGTGATGGTCCCCTCGGGCCCGGTCACCGACGCCGTGATCCGTGATCTCGGGGAGGCCCTCGAGGAGGGGGACATCGTCATCGACGGCGGCAACTCCCGGTGGACCGACGACCAGGCGCACGCCGACATGCTCGCGGCCAAGGGCATCGGGTTCATCGACTGCGGCGTCTCGGGTGGCGTGTGGGGGCTCGAGAACGGCTACGCCCTGATGGCCGGTGGCGAGGCCGAGCACGTCGCCACGGCGCAACCGGTCTTCGATGCGCTGCGCCCCTACGGCGACTTCGGCTGGGTGCACGCGGGACGGACCGGATCCGGGCACTTCTCCAAGATGGTGCACAACGGCATCGAGTACGCCGTCATGCAGGCGTACGCCGAGGGCTGGGAGCTCTTGCAGGCTGCCGACACGGTCGACAACGTGACCGAGGTGTTCCGATCATGGCGCGAGGGGACCGTCATTCGCTCCTGGCTGCTGGACCTTCTCGTCCAGGCGCTCGACGAGGCCCCGGACCTGGAGGGCATCCGGGGCTACGCCGAGGACTCCGGCGAGGGTCGCTGGACCGTGGAGGCGGCCATCGAGCACGCGGTGCCCGCCCCTGCCATCGCCGCCTCGCTGTTCGCCCGCTTCGCCTCGCGTCAGGAGGACAGCCCGGCGATGAAGGCGGTCGCGGCGATGCGCAACCAGTTCGGGGGGCACCAGATGCAGGCCGACGTCCGCCCCGCGGATCAACAGGCGACGTCGGGGAGCCCTGAACCGCCCCGCGAGTGATGCCGGCGTGCATGTCTCGCACCTGAGCCTCCACCACTTCCGCTCCCACCGGTCGCTCGAGGTGGCCCTGGCCCCGGGAGCCACGGTGTTCCTCGGCCACAACGGCCAGGGCAAGACCAACATCGTCGAGGCGGTCGACTACCTCTCCCGCCTTGCCTCCCACCGCGTGGCCACCGATGCCCCGCTCGTGGAGCAGGGCGCGGACCGGGCCGTGGTCCGCGCCGCAGTGGTCAGGGGCGGCCGGACCGCCACGCTCGAAGTCGAGGTCAATCCGGGCCGAGCCAACCGGGCCCGGGTCAACAGGGCCGAGCAGGCGCGGGCTCGCGACATCGTCGGCCTGCTCCGCACGGTGCTCTTCTCGCCGGAGGACCTCGCCTTGGCGAAGGGCGATCCGGCTGAGCGGCGGCGCTACCTCGATGACCTCCTCTTGCTGCGGACCCCCCGGCTGGCCGGGGTGCGCGCCGACTACGACCGCGTGCTGCGGCAGCGCAACGCGTTGCTCAAGGCAGCGGGCCCAGGCCGGGGAGGCGGGGAGCACTTCGACAGCACCCTGGCGGTGTGGGACCAGCAGCTCGTGCGGCTCGGCGCGGAGATCACCGTGGCCCGGGCGCGGCTGGTTCAGGAGCTGTCGCCGTTCCTGGCCGAGGCATATGCGGCGGTCGCAAAGGACGGGGGCCGGACCGAGGCGAGCGCGCGCTATCTGCCGTCGGTGCCGCTACGTTCACGCGGGCACGACGCCGGTGCGGCGGGCGGAGAGCGCAGCGACCCCGGCCTGGATCAGGAAGGGGACCAGGATCCCGACACGCAGTCGACGCCCAAGGGCGCAGCGGCCAGCGCAGCCACGGCGCTCCGCACCGAGGTGGAGCGCTCCTTCGCCGAGGCTCTGGACCGGCGAGCCAGGGAGGAGCTGCAGCGCGGAATCACGCTCGTGGGCCCACATCGGGACGAGGTGGCCTTGGAGGTGGGGACGCTTCCGGTGAAGGGGTATGCCTCGCACGGCGAGTCCTGGTCCTTCGCGCTGGCGATGCGCCTGGCGGCGTACTCCCTGCTCCGCCAGGACGGTGACGACCCCGTGCTGATTCTCGACGACGTCTTCGCCGAGCTGGACACCGACCGTCGCGACCGGCTCGCCGAGCTGGTCGCCGATGCGGAGCAGGTGCTCGTGACCGCCGCGGTGGCCGAGGACGTCCCGCGCGTGCTGCGAGGCGTGACGATCGAGGTGCGCCGGGAGCCCGGCGCATGACCGCCCGGGGCCCCGAGCGGGGCACCGACCGGGGCGACGACTGCGAGCCCGCTCCGGCGACGGCGCAGGAGAGCGGCCGCGAGGACCACGACGCCACCGGGCTGGACCTGGCGCGCAGCGTGGCCCGAGCGCTGGCGCGCCGCGCACCCGGAGCACCGGGCACCGGCCGCCGGAGGTCCCCGACGGACAGGCCGGGGTCGAGCCAGCCGGGTGTCCGGGGCGAGCCGCGATTCTCTGGGAGCCATCCCGATGACCGGGACCCCCAGTCGTTGGACACCACCCTCGGACGCCTGCTGGCCGAACAAGGCTGGGAAGGCGACCTCCGGGTGCACGCGGTCTTCGCGCACTGGGACGCGATCGTCGGCCGTGAGGTCGCCGAACACGTCCGCCCCGTCTCCTACGCCCGCGAGGAGAGTCAAGCGCGCCTCGTCGTCCAGACCGACTCGACGGCCTGGGCGACCCAGATGCGACTCCTGGCCGCCACCGTCGTGCGCCGGCTCAACGCCGAGCTGGGGGATGGCTCGGTGAGCGTCATCGACGTCCGCGGTCCCGCTGCGCCGAACTGGCGCAAGGGCCGCCGATTCGTCCGCGGCGGTCGCGGGCCTCGGGACACCTACGGCTGATGTTTCACGGGAAACCACGGCGTGCTGGCCTCGCGAAAGCGGCGCGCGACCCCCGGGACGCCGGAGCCCGGGGCGGCGGATGCGGCCCTTCGAGGACCCCGAGCCGGTACCCGTACCCACGGCCTCCCCTGGGCGCCGCTCTGATTGCCGCTTGCGGGCTCGGAATCCGGGTCTGACACCGCCATCTCGGCCCCCTCGCGCTCGCGTGGCTCCGCATCCGGCTCTCCGCACGCTAGAATGACGGTGAGGTCGTCCCGTAGCCAGACCCACCTGGGACGACCTTCGCTGTGTGGCCCTCCGTTGCCATCGGCGACGTGTCCGCTCCCGGCTTCTTTCCCTGCCGGCCCCTGCGAAGGACGGTTCGTGTCCCCCGAGACAGCCCCTTCATCTTCTCCGTCGTACGACGCCTCCGCGATCCAGGTCCTCGAAGGCCTTGAAGCGGTCCGCAAGCGGCCCGGCATGTACATCGGCTCCACCGGGGAGCGCGGCCTGCACCATCTGGTGTGGGAGGTGGTCGACAACGCGGTCGACGAGGCCCTGGCGGGCTACTGCGACCGGATCGAGGTGACGCTCCTCGACAACGGCGCCGTGGAGGTCGTCGACAACGGCCGCGGGATCCCCGTGGACATCCACCCCGTCGAGCGCATCCCGGCGGTCACCGTCGTGCTCACCGTCCTGCACGCCGGCGGCAAGTTCGGCGGCGGGGGCTACAAGGTCTCCGGAGGACTGCACGGGGTCGGTGTCTCCGTGGTCAACGCGCTCAGCCAGCGGCTCGAGGTCGAGGTCAAGCGGGACGGGCACCGGTGGACACAGGCGTTCGTCTACGGCCTACCGGAGGGCGAGCTGGTCCGCCACGAGGCCACGGCGGAGACCGGGACCACGATCCGGTTCTGGGCCAGCGAGGAGATCTTCGAGAGCACGAACTACAACTTCGAGACCATCACGAACCGCTTCCGGGAGATGGCCTTTCTCAACAAGGGCCTGGAGATCTGCGTGCGCGACCTGCGCAAACAGGCCGAGGAGATCGCCGAGGCGGTGCTCGACCCGACCGTCGACAAGCACGGACCGGCGATGGACGAGGAGCCGCACATCGCCGAGCAGGGTGGGCTCGAGCGGACGTTCAAATACGAGCGCGGCCTGGTGGACTACGTCGAGCACCTCAACCGCCGCCGGGACCCGGCACACCCCACGGTCATCGACTTCGAGGCGGTCGGTCAGAACGGCTCCACGATGAGCGTGGAGATCGCCATGCAGTGGAACACCAGCTACACCGAGTCGGTCCACACGTTCGCCAACACCATCAACACCCATGAGGGCGGCACCCACGAAGAGGGGTTCCGTGCCTCGCTGACCGCCCTGGTGAACACCTGGGGCGAGCGGTGGAGCCTGATGAAGAGGCCCGAGGATCGGGTCTCCGGCGACGATGTCCGCGAGGGGCTGACCGCGATCATCTCGATCAAGCTCGGCGACCCCCAGTTCGAGGGCCAGACCAAGACCAAGCTCGGGAACACCGAGGCCAAGGGGTTCGTCCAGCGGGTCGTCAACGAGCGGCTCGGCGACTGGCTGGAGAAGAACCCGCCCGAGGGCAAGGACATCGTCCGCAAGGCGATGAGCGCCGCCCAGGCCAGGGTCGCCGCCCGCAAGGCGCGGGAGCTCGCACGGAGCCGGAAGGGCCTGCTCGGCGGCGGCGGCCTGCCCGGCAAGCTGGCCGACTGCCAGTCGACCAACCCTGAGGAGTGCGAGCTCTTCGTCGTCGAGGGCGACTCGGCCGGTGGATCGGCCAAGGGCGGCCGCGATCCGCGGATCCAGGCGATCCTCCCCATCCGCGGCAAGATCCTCAATGTCGAGAAGGCCCGCATCGACAAGGTGCTCGCCAACACCGAGGTCCAGGCGATCATCTCCGCACTCGGCACCGGCATCCACGAGGACTTCGACATCGCGAAGTGCCGCTATCAGAAGATCGTGATGATGGCCGATGCCGACGTCGACGGCCACCACATCCGCACGCTGTTGCTGACGTTGCTGTTCCGGTTCATGAAGCCGCTCATCGAGGCCGGCTATGTCTACCTCGCTCAGCCACCGCTCTACCGGATCCGCTGGAACAAGCCGCACGTCCACGACTTCGTCTACTCCGATCCCGAGCGCGACGCGGTGCTCAAGGCCGGCCTCGAGCAGGGCAGGAAGCTGCCCAAGGAGAACCCGGTGCAGCGCTACAAGGGCCTCGGCGAGATGAACCCCGACGAGCTGTGGGACACCACCCTCGACCCCGACAACCGGCTGCTGTTGCAGGTGCGGCTGGAGGACGCCGCCCAGGCCGACGAGATGTTCTCGGTGCTGATGGGAGAGGACGTCGAGCAGCGCCGGTCGTTCATCCAGCGCAACGCCAAGGACGTGCGGTTCCTTGACATCTGACCGCCCGCTCACCGCCACGGCGGGTGGTGCCAGCGCACCTCCCCTTGCCGCCCGCGTCAACCCGATGAGGACGACTCGTGACTGACACCCCCACCGAACCCCCCCTCGGCGGTCGGATCGAGCCCGTCGAGCTGCAGGTCGAGATGCAGCGCTCCTACATCGACTACTCGATGGCCGTGATCGTGGGCCGGGCTCTGCCCGATGTCCGCGACGGCCTCAAGCCGGTGCACCGCCGGGTGCTCTACGCGATGTACGACGGGGGCTACCGGCCCGACCGCGGCTTCTCCAAGTGCGCTCGCGTCGTCGGCGAGGTGATGGGGCAGTACCACCCCCACGGCGACTCGGCCATCTACGACACCCTGGTGCGGCTCGCGCAGCCGTGGGTGATGCGCGCTCCGTTGGTCGACAGCCAGGGCAACTTCGGCTCGCCCGGCAACGACCCTGCCGCGGCCATGCGCTACACCGAGTGCAAGATGGCGCCGCTGGCCCTGGAGATGGTCCGCGACATCGACGAGGAGACCGTCGACTTCGTCCCGAACTACGACGGCCGCTCCGAGGAGCCCTCGATCCTGCCCAGCCGGTTCCCCAACCTGCTGGTCAACGGTTCCGCTGGGATCGCCGTCGGGATGGCCACGAACATCCCCCCGCACAACCTCCGCGAGGTGGCTGCGGGCGTCCAGTGGGCCCTGGAGAACCCCGAGGCCACCCGCCAAGAGCTCCTCGACGCCCTGTTGGAGCGCATCCCCGGTCCCGACTTCCCCACCAAGGCGCTGATCGTCGGCCGTCACGGGATCGAGCAGGCCTACCGCACCGGTCGCGGGTCGATCACGATGCGTGCGGTGGTCGACGTCGACGAGGACGCCCGCGGCAGGACGACGCTGGTGATCACCGAGCTTCCCTACCAGGTCAACCCCGACAACCTGGCGCTGAAGATCGCCGAGCTCGCCGACTCCGGGAAGGTCCAGGGGATCGCCGACGTCAAGGACAACAGCTCGGCGCGCACCGGCCAGCAGCTCGTCGTGGTCCTCAAACGCGACGCCGTCGCCCGGGTCGTGCTGAACAACCTCTACAAGCACACCGAGCTGCAGACCAACTTCGCCGCGAACATGCTCGCGCTCGTCGACGGCGTGCCGCGCACCCTCACCATCGACCAGTTCGTTTCCCAGTGGGTCGCCCACCAGGTCGAGGTCATCCAGCGACGCACCCGCTACCGGCTTCGCAAGGCCGAGGAGCAGGCGCACATCTTCCGCGGGCTGGTCAAGGCGCTCGACGCCCTGGACGACGTGATCGCATTGATCCGCCGCAGCCCGGACGTGGCCCAGGCCCGCGCAGGGCTGATCGATCTGCTCGACATCGACGAGGTCCAGGCCACCGCCATCCTCGACATGCAGCTGCGCCGGCTCGCCGCGCTGGAACGGCAGAAGATCATCGACGAACTGGCCCGGCTCGAGGACGTCATCGCGGACCTGCGGGACATCCTCGACGACCCGCACCGCCAGCGACGGATCATCAGCGACGAGTTGGCAGCGATCGTCGACAAGTACGGCAACGACCGCCGCTCGCGGATGATCGCCTCGGACGGTGACCTCTCGATGGAGGACCTGATCCCCGACGAGGATCTCGTGGTGACGATCACCCGCGGCGGCTACGCCAAGCGGACGCGCGCGGACCTCTACCGGACCCAGAAGCGGGGCGGCAAGGGAGTGCGGGGAGCCACTCTGCGTGAGGACGACGTCGTCGAGCACTTCGGGGTGACCAGCAACCACCACTGGCTGCTGTTCTTCACCACCGCCGGCCGGGTCTACCGCACCAAGGCCTACAACCTGCCCGAGGCGTCCCGCGACGCCAAGGGCGGCCATGTCGCCGGGCTGCTCAGCTTCCTGCCCGACGAGCGGATCGCGGAGGTGAAGGCGATCCGCGACTACGACCAGGCGCCGTACCTCGTGCTCGCCACCCGCAATGGGCTGGTCAAGAAGACCCGACTGCCGGAGTACAACTCCCCGCGCCAGGCTGGCGTGATCGCGATCAACTTCCGCGACGAGGACGACGAGCTCATCGAGGCGGAGCTGTGCGGGCCCGACGACGACATCCTGCTGATCAGCCGCAAGGGCCAGGCGATCCGCTTCCACGCCGACGACGCCCAGCTGCGGCCGATGGGCCGGGCGACCTCGGGGGTCAAGGGCATGGACTTCCGGCCCGGGGACAGCCTGCTGTCGATGGCGGTGATCAGGCCCCACGACGAAGACGCCTCCACACCGCAGCAGTACGTCTTCACGATGACCGACGGCGGCTTCGCCAAGCGCTCGCCGATCGAGGAATACCGCATCCAGAGCCGCGGGGGCTACGGCATCAAGACGATGAAGCAGGACGACGACCGCGGCACCCTGGTCGGCGGGTTCATCGTCGTCGACGGCGACGAGGTGCTCGCGGTCAAGCAGTCGGGCCAGGTCACCCGGAGCGCGATCGACGACTCGCTGCGAGCGACCAGCCGCGACACCAAGGGCGTGAAGTTCGTCGGCGTCGGGGCTGGCGACGCCGTCGCGGTGGTAGCCCGCAGCCTCGAGTCCGCGCTCGCCCGCGAAGAGCTAACGGCGGGTACGCCGACGCCGGCTGCCGCTGACGGGCCTGAGGGTATGGCCCCCGATGCCACCATGGGTCCGGATGCTTCCGCCGAAGACCCCGAGCCCACCACCGACGTCGGACCTGAGGAGGCCTGATGGCCGACCGCCGCCCGGAGAACCCGTCCCCGCCGACCGCGCCCTTCAGGCCTGTGCCCGAGCAACCGCCCAAGAGCTCGGGGTCGTCCGAGCCCGGACCGGCCAACGCACCGGGCGGCGGGAAGGACCAGAAGGAGCGGCGGCCGGAGTCCGACGGTGACCGGCCCTCCACCGGCGAACGCTTCGCTGCCGCGCTCGCCGCGACCACCGCTCGTGCTGCCCGCGGGGGCGGGAAGGACGCCGGCGCGCGCGGCGGCGCCGGGTCACCACCCGCCGCAGGTACGCCGAAGAGCGGCGTGGTCCCCTCTGAAGCCTCACCCTCCGGTGCGGGCAAGGGCCGCCAGGCCGGCCGCCGGGTTCGCAAGGCGCGGCTGCGGCTCACCCACATCGACCCGTGGTCGGTGATGAAGACCGCGTTCCTGCTCTCGGTTGCCCTGGGCATCGTGCTCGTCGTCGCCGTCGCGGTGGTGTGGTCGGTGCTCGGCGTGGCCGGGGTCTGGACGTCGATCAATTCCACCGTCGGCGATGTGCTTGGAGACAGCGGCAGCAACTTCCAGGTCGAGGACTACCTCGGGACGAGCCGGGTCATGGGGTTCACCATGCTGGTGGCCGTCGTCGACGTGCTGCTGCTCACCGTCATCGCCACGTTGTGGGCGTTCCTCTACAACCTCGCCGCAGCGTTGCTCGGCGGCGTCGAGGTCGTCCTCGCCGAGGACGATCGGTGAGCCATCGGTCAGCCCCCACGGATCGTTTCCAGGCTTCGGTACGGTTTGGGCGCCGCCCTCGGCGTACGGTAGCCTTCCCGTCGGCCAGGACCGCTGGCCGGTCGCGCGGGCCTATAGCTCAGACGGTTAGAGCGCTTCCCTGATAAGGAAGAGGTCACAGGTTCAAGTCCTGTTAGGCCCACCATCGCGCCCGCTGGACGCACACTCCTCGAAGGGACTCGGCGGATGAAGAAGCTGCTCCTCGTCGCCGTCACCGCGGTCGGCGCCGCCATTGCCGCCAAGAAGTCACAGGAGGCCAAGCACGAGCAAGCCCTCTGGGCGGAGGCCACCGACCGCGTCAAGCGGCAGGAAGGCTGAGCCCGCGGCCGGGCTCGGGTCGATCCGACCTCGGCCGACACCCCCGGGCACCCGGGCACCGCGGGGCCATGGCGCAATTGGTAGCGCACCTGCTTTGCAAGCAGGGCGATATCTCGCGCTCGCGAGGCCGCTGGAATCAGAGAAACTCCAGGTCAGACTAGGGCTTCAGTCATTTCGAGCCGCCCCAACGAGGATCCGGACCCGGGCGACTATGCCAAATGTATGCCAGATTGACGGGACCGCTGCCAGTCGACGAGCGCGCCGCGGTGACCTCGATGAGTGGCTTGTGCTGGCTCGGGCCGTCCCGGCGGCGATGCAAGGAAAGCCGCACTCCGCTGGTATCTTCCTGACCACCGACAGCCTGCTGATGGGCGCCCGCATGACGAGTGCGAGCGACGACCTCTGGTGCATCACGGGCGGGGGGAACTTGAGGAGGCCGTGGCCACTCAGGCTGTCCAGGAACGGACCAGCCTCGAACGCCTCAACCCCACTCAAGGGGCGCTAGCTCAGTTGGTAGAGCATCGGCTTTGCAAGCCGAGGGTCAGGGGTTCGAGTCCCCTGCGCTCCACTTCAGGATGACGACTCACACCCGACGCATGAGTGCGTCGAGATCCTCGCGCAGGACGCGGAATCCCCGCTTGCCGCACAGGTACGCCGGCAGCTCTCCCCGGGCGATGAAGCGACGGATGCTCTTCACCGACGTCGACGTGTAGACCGCCGCGGCCTGGAGTGTCATCCACCCCACTGTCTCGCTGTCGCGAGGATCCTGGACAGCCATCTCAGCGCCCTCCTCGGACGTAACGCCAGACCTCGCCGGCGGTCGTATACAGCTGACCCGTACCGCCGAAGCGCCACCAGCGGGGGCCGACTCCCAGGCGACGCCACGCGTCGATCGTCGACGCGGTGACGCCGATGAGTACGCAGAGCTCTTCGATGGTGAGGAGGTGGTTCTCGCCGAGCTCGCGCGGGATCGTGTCGCTGTCCACTGCTCGTTCGCCTATCCGTGTCGGGTGGGGTGTGGTCATCCCCCTAGGGCAAGAAGTCGCTCTTGGTGATCATCGGAGCGCGAACACTCGGCGTACGAGCGCCGAGGGACCGTTAGGGTCCGATGTCGTGGGCGCGAGCGTGGACCCGGCGGCAGTGCGCGCCGCCCGTGAGCGCGCCGGCCTGACCCAGCACCAGCTGGCCCGGCTCGTCGGGGTCGCGGGCGGGGAGCGTGTCTCGCGCTGGGAGCTGGGCACGTCTGAGCCCCGTCCGGAGATCCTCGTCCGGTTGGCGAAGGTGCTCGACGTCGCCGCCTTCGACTTGCTCGACGTCGCCGGAGGCGCCGATCTGCGCGCGCTGCGGTTCGCGGCTGGCCTCTCGCCCAGCGAGGTCGCGGCGGCTGCTCACCTGTCCGTGCGGACCTACGTCCGCTGGGAGCGCGGAGAGGGGACTCGGCTGCCCGACTCGGCTCAAATCGCGGCCCTCGCCAAGGCGCTCAGAGTCAGCCAGAAGGCGCTTCTCAGGGCGTTCGACCTGCACGCGCGAACCGCGATAGGCGAGCGACACAACTCCTTCCCCTTGCGATCTGACGGGACCTGTGTGCTACTAGGCACTAGTGCTGATATGCCGTTCTTCCGGAAGCGTGATCACCAAGACGCATCGGCTGCCCTAGGGGGATGACGGACAAGGGTCCGCCATTCGTTGCGAAGCCGGGACTGGCGAGGAGGAGTCGTGACGCGAACCCTCGACGAGCTTGCGCCGATCGACCGCTTCCTTCCTGCCCGCCCGGTCCCCGACGGGGCTGTGGACGATGCTGGAAATGACGCTGGTTCCGAACCCGGCGGTCGGGCGTACGCTCAGGCAGAGTCCATGTCCTTCGCTCTCGGGAGGCCACAGATGGCCCACCGTAGGAACATCGCGACCGTGGCCCTCGTCGCGGCCCTAGGACTCGGTGCGGCCTCGTGCGGAGGAGATGAGGATCCCGGCAATGATCCGGGCGCTCAGCCGGCACCGACGACATCGGCCCCCACGAGCGCAACACCGACACAGACGCCGACAGAGGCGAACAGCCCCACGCCTGACCCCGAGGCGTGGCGAGCCAAGTACACGAAGCAACAGCTCACCGAGTACGATCGGGCTGCAGCGGCGTGGGATCGATTCGGCGAGCTCCAGGACAAGTACCAGCGCGATCCGGTCGACCGGGAAACCATCCGACAGCTCTACGAGAAGTACACGCACAACGCCGCGGCGCTCACGGCGAGCTATGAAGCCGCCTACGTCAATGGCGGTGTTCGGACGCTACTCCGCCGACGCCGCTGACCCGCACGGTCCGCAAGATTGAAGTCGGCGATAGGGGCAGCCTGGTCGAGTTCGACCAGTGCTTCGACTACACCACTGTCGATATTCGGCAGCACGGCAAGCCCCTGGCGGGTGCCCTGCCAACGGAGAACGACACCGCGATCATCCGCATTCAGATGGACTCCGACGCACAGGGTGATTGGCGGGTGTTCAGCACGAAGGTGGTGGACAAGCCGTGCGAGTAGGGACCCGCCGCCCCCTTCGGGCTGTCGCGGGCTCGCTGCTCCTCGTGGGAGTAGCGGCCATAGTCGTCATGATGCCCCAAGGGACGGCTTGGGCGGATTGCCCGCCGGACCCGGTGAACCCCATGACCGGCTTGTGCGCCACGGTGACTGTGACCATTCCCGCGGATCCGCCGCCGGATGGTCCCGCCGATCCCACTCCGTCAGCGGCGGTGACCTGCCCCGGAGCCCCCGGCGGGGAATGCCGTCACGGCAACGCCTGGTGGTCATCGGCCGGGCAGTGCTACGCCACCGCGATTGACAGTCCGCCCGCCCCAGGGACCGAGGCGTGGCAGGCGATCGCCGGTGATGCGACCGATGGGACGTTGATGGTCTGCGACAACGGAGGCGAGGTCTTCTACGTCCCTGACGGTGAGAACCTCATCCCGGACGCACGGACGATCGCGCTGAACGCAGTGAAGCGCGTCCCGTTCGTGACGGCCGAGGTGCATACGGCTCCCGCACCTCCTGACTACACCTACGTCCATCTGGAGAACTGGCTGTGGGTGCCGGAGGGCCAGTGGCGGACCGTCGAGGCTCGCGCAGCGGTCGGTGGCACGGCGGTGACGGTGACCGCCGAGCCGTCGAAGATCGAGTGGGCGATGGGGGACGGTTACACGAAGGTGTGCCGCAACGCCGGCCGCGCCTGGGTGAGGGGCATGACGGACGCAGCGAAGACGAGCTGCGGGTACGCCTACGACACGATTTCGGTGAGGACCAAGTCCGGCAGTTACGACCCGGACGGCCGGTTCGGTGTCACCGCCCAGTTCTTCTACGAGGTCCGCTGGTCGTGCACGGGCGTCTGCTCAGCGTCGGGTGGGGCGCTTGGTGAGTATCCCGGGCCGTTGAGCCCGGTATCCGAGCTTGAGGTCCGGCAGCGACAGACGGTGGTGACGCAGTGAGCACGACGACAACGAAGGGCACCCGCGGCGAGCCGGGCCTGGACTTCCGTTCGACGCTAAGCCAGGTCACCCAGAAGGCGCCACGCAGCATGGGAAGGATCGCGGCCTCGATCCTGTTCGTGGTTCTGGTGGTCGTCGGCCTGGTCGCGTTGTTCCAGAGCCAGAACGACCGCGTCGAGGTCCTCGTGATGAGGGACCCGGTTCCCGCCGGGCAGGTCGTGACCGCTGCCGATGTCGCGCCTGCCGAGGTCGCGGGCGTCGAGGGTGCGATTGCCGCGGCGGATGTCGACTCGGTGGTGGGCAAGCGTGCCGCCGGGGGCCTCGTCGAGGGCCAGGTCCTCACCGAGGCTGCGCTGACTGACACGCAGGTGCCCGCGGCCGGGCAGCGGCTGGTGGCGATCCGGCTGGAAACCGGCCGGGTCCCGGGCGGTCTGGCGCCGGGGGATCTGGTCGACGTCCTGGCCGTACCACCCGACGGTGACCCGGGCAGCCGTGAGCAGCTCAACCAGCCGGTGAAGCTGGCGCAGTTGGCACGGGTCGACTCCATCGGGGAGACCCCCGACAGCGCTGTGGTGGTGACGGTGCTCGTCAGCGACGCCCAGGCCGACCCGATCGCCGCGCACAGCGCGACCGGTCAGGTCACCATCGTCCAGTCCCCGGCGGGAAAGGGGTGAGGACCGATGCTGTTCGCCGTCTGCTCAGACCGAGGAGCGCCAGGGGCGACGACCGTGGCGCTCGCGTTGGCAGCGGCGCGCGGCCTGCCGTCGGTGGTCCTCGAGGCCGACCCCTACGGCGGTGACCTCGCGGTCCGCTGCCGGATCGGGGGTGACCCGCTGCCGCCCACCCCGACCGTGTTGGGCCTGGGGACCGGGATGCCGGCGGCTTCGATGGCCGAGGGCGAACCGCGACGGTTGGATCTGTGGCGCGACGGCTCCCACCGGCTCAGCGACCTGGTGCGGGTGGTGCCCGGCTTCCTCACCGCCGAGCAGGGCTCGTCGCTTCCGTGGGCGTCGGTCGCGGCCACGGTCGAATCCCAGGCGGTGCCGGTCTTCGCCGACCTGGGCCGGATCCACACCGGGTCCCCGTCGATGCCGATCGCCGCGGCCGCAGACGTCCTTGTCGCGGTGTGCCGTGGCGACGTCGCCTCGGTGCAGCATCTGATCTGGCGGCTGGAGCAGCTCGTCCCGCCATCGCCGAACGCAACGGCCAGCCCGCCGGTCGTACTCCCCGTCGTGATCGCGCCGCGCCGCAACGGCTCGCACGCGGCCGGGCAGGTGGCTGGGCTGCTCGCGGAGACCAAGGTCGGCCCCACCATCGCCGGCGTCGGCTGGCTGGCCTGGGACCCGGCCGGGGTCGCGCACCTGGTCGAAGGTGGAGACCCGTGGCAGCGGCCGCTGCGGACCTCGCCGCTGCTGAAGTCGGCACGCAAGGTCATAGGGGTGCTCGGCCAGGCGACGGGCCTGGAGTACGCCGACCCGTACGCCGAGGCCAAGCGTGCCCGCCGTAGGAGCACGCGGAACCGGCGAGCCGAGGACGTGCCTGCCCAGGAGATCGCGACTGAGGAGCAGGTGAGCGGCGAGGAGGATACGTCGGTTCCCTCACCGCGCACACCGACCCCGGACAACCCGGTGGCGCCGGTCAACGGCTCCACCAATGGACATGCGAACAGTCATGTGAACGGCAAGGGCGCGGGGCCGTCGTTCGAGGGTCTGCGTCGCCGACCTGTCGAGGCGCGGGAAGGGGGCGAGTGATGGGCGACGTTCGCGGGATCGACCACAGCTTGCTGCGCAGGTTGCAGGTGCAGGTCGGCGACCGGCTCGAGGAGTACCTGCGGACCCAGGCCCGCAAGGGGCAGCCGCTCTTGGATGAGGACGCGGACGCGTTCAAGGCCGAGCTGGCCCACCGGGTGGTGGAGGACTTCGCCCGCGCCCAGGCCGAGCGCGGCGACGGGGCGATGTCGTGGGAGGAGCAGCAGGACTACGTCCGTGCGTTGAAGAACCGTCTGTACGGTGCGGGGTCGCTGGAAGCCCTGGTGCGGGACCCGTCGATCGAGGAGATCGACATCAACGGCTGGCAAAACGTCTTCGTCGACCACACCAGCGGGCTGCGGGTGCGGGTGCCGCCGGTGTTCTCCTCGAATGAGGAGATGATCGAGACGATCCAGACCCTGGCCGCCCACGAGGGCCTCTCGGGGCGGGCGTTCGACTCGGCCAACCCGCATGCCAACTTCCGGCTCGGCACCGCGCGGGTGCAGGCGGTCATGTCGGTGACCCCGGCCCCGGCGGTCTCGATCCGGCTCCACCCCGCCCAGCGGGCCTTCCGGCTCAAGGACCTGGTCGCCAACGGCACCCTCGACCAGCCGCTGGCCGACTTCCTCGCCGCCGCGGTCCGGCGCCAAGCTCAACGTCATCGTCGGCGGGGAGACCACCGCGGGGAAGACGGTCCTGCTGCGGGCGCTCGCCGCCGAGATCGGTCCCGAGGAGCGGCTCATCACCATCGAGCGCGCCCTCGAGCTCGGCCTGGAGGACGACGAGGACGCGCACCCCGACATCGTGGTGATGGAGGAGCGCCTGCCGAACGCCGAGGGCGAGGGCGCGGTCACCATGCGCGACCTGCTGACCCTGACCAAGCGGTTGCGGCCGGACCGGGTCATCGTGGGCGAGGTCCTGGGTGACGAGATCCTGGTGATGCTCAACGCCATGATGAACGGCAACGACGGATCACTGTCCACGATCCATGCCAACTCCTCTGACGGCGTCGTGGAGAACATCGTCTCCTACGCGATCCAGGCCCCTGAGCGACTGCCCCGGACCGGCGCGATCTCCATGATCGCCAACGGCCTGGACTTCGTGGTCTTCGTCAAACGCACCCGCGGCAACGGCACCCAGCGCCGGTTCGTGTCCTCGGTGCGCGAGATCGTCGGCTACGACGGCGAGATGCTCAAGACCAACGAGATCTTCAAGCCCGGTCCCGACCAGGTCGCGGTCCGCGACCTGCCGGTCGCCATCAGCAGCGAGCGGCTGGAGCGGATGCGTGAGGCCGGGTACCGCGACCTCGGCGAGCCCGGCACCCGGCACGGAAGGTGGGCGTAGCCATGGTCGCCTCCGTCGTGATGCTCGGGACCGCGCTGGCGCTGGGCCTGCTCGGCGTCTACCGGGCGCTGCGCGGCCGGCCGCTGCTGCCGCAGGTGGTCGTCGATGTTGTACGGCGCCGCACCGGCGGCGCCAGTCTCGGCCGACCAGAAGGTGTACGTCCTGGCGGCGGTGGTGTTCGTGGCGGCGCTGCTGGTGACGCGTAACTTCGTGCTGGCGGTGATCGCCGGAGCAGCGGTGGTGCTGTGGCCGCTGGTCGCCGGCGGCGGCAAGGCCGAGCGCGCCGAGCTGGCCAAGCTCGAAGCCCTCGCGCAGTGGACCGAGTCGCTGCGCGACCTGGCCCAGAAGGGCGCCGGACTGGAGTCGGTCATCCCCAAGACCGCCGTCACCGGCTCCGACGTCCTCGCTGTCCCGTTGCGACACCTCTCGGCGCGGCTCTCGGTCCGCGTCCCGCTCCCGCAGGCGCTGTCGCTTGTTCGCCGACGAGGTCGACCACGACCGGGCCGACCTCGTCGTCGGCGCGCTGGCGCTGGCCGCCCGGCAACGCAAGGGTCAGCTCTCCCGCGTCTTGACGGCGTTGTCGGCGTCGCTGCGCGACGAGCTGGAGCAGCGCACCAAGGTCATGCGCGAACGCAACGGCATCCGGCGCGAGGCCGCCCAGGTCGCCGGACTGTCCGCCGCGCTGGTGATCGCCGCCTCGTTCTTCGCCCCACCCAGCCTGCCCGCCTCCACCTCGACACTCGCGCAGCTGCTGCCCGTGATGCTCGCGATCGGGTTCGTCTTCGTGTTCACCCGGGTCCGCAAGCTCGCCGAACCCGAGCGCAAGCCACGTTTCCTCTCGACGGCCTCCGACGTCCTGGAGGCTGCGACCTACCGGCCCAAGGGGGTCGGGCTATGACACCCGGAATCCTCCCCGTCGTCGTACTCGGCGCCCTGCTTGGCCTCGCGCTCCTGCAACTGCGGTGGGTGCTGTTCCCACCCTCCCCCGACCTGGTCGCCGAGATCGAGGCCTGGCGCCGCGGCCGGGATCGCGCCGGGCTCCGCGCGGGCACCCCGACCCCCGCCTCACCGCTGGGACGGCTTACCCGCTGGGTCAACGAGACGCTGCGCGCCCGCCGGCCGGAGTTCCTCGACACCCTCGCCCCCGACCTGGCCGTGACCGGCCGCGACCTCCAGGCTTGGCTCGGCAAGGTCGTCACCCTCGCCCTGGTCTTCGGGCTGGGCCCGACCGTGTTGATGCTGGCCCGCCGCACCCGCGATGCCGAGGTGTCCTTGCAGTGGGGACCGGTCATCGGGGCGATCCTCGCCGTCGCCGCTGTGGTCTTGTCGGTGCGCGACCTCCGCACCGAGGCCACCCGGGCCCGCCAGCGGTTCACCGAGTCGCTCTCGCTCTACCTCGACCTGGTCGCGATGAGCATGGAGGCGGGCAACGGGCACGCCCAGGCACTCCCCGCGGTCGCGCAGATCGGCGGGGACGCGACGTTCCGCGACCTGCGCACCGCCATCGAGCTCGCCCCCTCCAAGGGCATCACCCCCTGGGAGGCCCTCGGACAGCTCGGCGTCCGCTACGCCATCCCCGAGCTGGTCAGCCTCCGCTCGACCATCGAGCTCGCCCAAGACGACGGCGCCCGCATCAAGGAGTCACTCATCGCCCGCGCCGAGACGATGCGCGCCGCCCGGCTCGCCGCCGACCTCGAACGCGCCAACAAGGCCACCGAGTCGATGAAACAGCTCAACCTGATCGCGGCCATGCTCGCCGCCTTCTACATCGCCGGCCCCTACATCCTCGCTCTCCGCACGGCAGCCGGAGCACCCGGCTCACCCCACGACCCCCACCGGGGTCTCGACCCGTCGACCGATCACTCACGTGGAAAGGAGGAAGCCCACATGATCCGGATCTACCTGTTGACGCTCACACTCGCCGCCCGCATCACCGCGACCACCAGCCGCCAGCGCGACGAGCGCGGCGAAGGCGCGGTGCCGTGGCTGATCGTGCTCGGCGCGGGCATCGCGATCGCCTACTTCGCCGGCGACGCGGTCATGGCCTTCGCCAAGGGCCTGGTCGGCAACCTCGGCAAGAACAACTAGCCCGACACAGCCTCGCCGAAGCGACGAGCATCGGGAAGGAGGACGCTGGTGGCCGACTCCGTACGCCGACGCACGCGCGGGACACCCCGACGCGGACCAGCTCTGCGCGCGCGTCGTCGCGACGAACGCGGCTCGGGCGGCGTGGAGTTCCTGATCGTCGTGGTCTCGGTCTTCTTCCTCTTCGCCGTCCTGCTGCAGTACGGCATCCGCATGCACGCCGACCGGCTCGCCGAAGTCGCCGCCCGCGAGGGAGCGGTGGCCGCGGCCCGGTTCGACGGCACCACCGCCACCGGCCGCAGCACGGCCGCTCGGTACGCCGACAGGGCCCGCGATCCGCGACGCCAGCATCTCCGCTTCACGCACTCCCACCGAGGCACGGGTCAGCGTCACCGTCCAGATCGTCACGATCCTGCCGCTGCTCGACGACCCGATCACCTCGCAGGCCACGGCGCCGGTCGAGAGGTTCGTCCCATGAACCGCCAGTTCACCAACCCCGAGGCTCGGTCGGCTCCGGCGACCGGCAACCCGCCGGTATCCCTGCAGGCGGGAGGAGCGCGGCTCGGCCGGAATCGAGCTGCTCTTGATGGCGACGGCGTCGGTGGCCCTGGTGCTGGTCGTGGTCGCCGCCGGCCGCTACAACGACGGCCAGGCCCAGGCAGGCGACGCCGCCTACGCGGCCGCCCGCGCCGCCTCCCTGGTCGCCAACCCGGCCCAGGCCGTCAACGCCGGACGCCAGGCGGCCGAGGCCGCGCTGGCCGAGCGCGGGAAGAGCTGCCAGAACCTCACCGTCACCTTCGCTGGCAGCGACTTCACCCCCGGCGGCCAGGTGATCGCGGAGGTCTCGTGCACCGTCACCCTGACCGACACCGGCTCGGTGGGCACCCAGCTCGGCCTGCGCCCCAACACCCGGTTCACCGAGCGAGCCGTGGTCCCGATCGAGAGCTACCGAGACTGACATGACCACACCGACGGCAGCCGATCACCCACCTGCTGACCCGACTGCGAGGTACGCGTCGAGGCCGGGGACGAGCGTGGCGCGGCCGCGGTGTGGACCCTGATCATCACCACGACCGCGTTCGTCGCCCTGGTCGGGATCGTCGGCGGTGGCGGCGAGCTGGTCAACGAGCAGTCCAACGCCCGTCGCGTCGCCGAGCAGGCCGCCCGCGCCGGCGCCGACGAGCTGTCCGAGGCCTCGGCCCGATCCGGCGGCGACAACGTCAACGCCGGTGACGCGATCGCCCGCGCCCACCAGATCCTCAAGACCGCCGGCTGGTCGGGGTCGGTGCGCGTGGAAGGCGGCACCGTGATCGTGACCGCCACCGGCACCCGCCAGCCCACCTTCCTGCCGCTGCTGGGGGTGGGGACGGTCCACATCAGCGAGACCGGCATCCGCCGACGCCATCTCCAGCCCCGGCGGATGACAGGAGCCCACGGATGAGACGAATCCTCACCGGCCTCGGCGCCCTCCTCGGCTTGCCGCCCTGCTGATCGGAGCCCCGCTCGCGCTGGCGACCTGGTGGGGCAACCCCTGGCCCGCAGGCGGCTGGTCGGAAATCCAGCTGCTCACCAACGACACCATCGTCGGCGCGATCGTTGCGATCGGCTGGCTGGCCTGGGCCCAGATGACCGCCTGCATCCTGTTCGAGGTCATCGCGGCGCTGCGCCACGGCGCCGACTACCTCGCCGGACGCACCACCGGCCGCGTGAGGTTCGCCGCCCCCGGCCAGCAGCAGCTCGCCCGGCTCCTGGTCACCTCCGTTGCCGCGCTCGGCCTGGGCGCCGGCGCCGTCACCGCCGGCGGCGCAGCGCTCTACTCCACGACCACCGCCACCTCCGCCCACGCCGACCCCCCGTCCATCGCCGGTACGTCGATGGACACCCCGGTCGCGACCACAAAGTCGGTCGCGGGGACACGGGTGACCACCAGCACCCACACCACCGCGTGGAAGCTCGCCGAGACCCACCTCGGCGACGGGCAGCGCTGGAAGGAGGTCCTCGACCTCAACCGTGGCACCCGCCTGCCCGATGGCACCACGTTCACCCAAGGCACCCAGACCATCCCGACCGGAACCACCCTGCGACTCCCGGCCGACGCCACCGTCACCGAGGAGAAGAAGCCCGTCGACGCACCGAAGCCCACGACCCGCGTCGTCGTCACCGGCGACACGCTGTGGGACATCACCGAGGACGAGCTCGGCGACCCGTTCCGCTACCCCGAGGTGTTCGAGGCCTCCACCGACACCCTCCAGCCCGGCGGTGAGCGCCTCACCGACCCCGACCTCATCAAGCCCGGCTGGACCATCACCATCCCGGCCACCCGCACCGCCGCACCGACAGACCACCGACGAGCACGCCGAGTCGGCCAAGCCAGCCAAGCAGAAGCCCGCGGCGCACACGGAGCAGACACCGGCCGAGCCCGTCCCCGAGCCGTCCGCCGAGACGCCCGAGCCGCAGACCCAAGCCACCAGAGTGCAGGAGGCAGGCCGGCGGAGACGAGCGACCGCCCCGACGTTGACGCCGCGCGGACACCGACGTCGACGCGGACGGCGCCGATGAACGACAGCATCCTGAACGCGCCCTGGTTCCTCTCCGGCCTGACCGGCGCCGGAGTGCTGCTCGCCGGCGGCCTCTACCGCGGGCTGCGGCAGCGGCGCGCCGCCCAGGCCCGCCACCGCCGCCCCGGCCGCGCCGTCGCCACGCCCGGCCCCGAGCTCGCCGGCGCCGAGATGACGATCACCGCCGCCGGCCGCATGGGCGAGGACCCGATGACCTACATCGACGAAGCGCTACGACGCCTCGCCGGCACCACCTACGCCAACCAGGGCGTCATGCCCGCCGTCGCCGCCGTCGAACTCACCACCGACAAACCGAGGACGACGGCCGTGACGCTCCACCTCAGCGAACCCGCCGATCTCCCCGCCCCGTGGCAGCCCACCCCCGACCGGCTCCACTGGCACGTCCCCACCAGCCTCGATCCCGAGGACTTCGGCGAGCTCAGCGACGAGGCCGACGCGCCCTACCCGCTCCTGGTCACGATCGGTGAAGGCGACGACGGCGCCTGTGGCTGCTCAACTGCGAAGAGCTCGGCACCCTCACCCTCACCGGAGACCCCGACCGCACCCGCGACTTCGCCCGCCACCTCGTCGCCCAGCTCGCCGTCAACCCCTGGTCGCTCGGCGTCAAGGTCGACTGCATCGGCATCGCCGCCGAGGCCGAACCCCTCGGCGACCGCATCCACCACCACGCCACCCCCACCGAGGCCGCCACCGCCACCGCCGAGGCACTGGCCGACGCCGTCGCCATGGTCGACCGCGCCACCGGCCACCACACCGACGTCGCCACCGGCCGCACCGGCCAGCACGACGACGACATCTGGCCCGCCCGCCTGCTCCTCCTCGACGCCACCACCGATCAAGCTGGGGAGCCGGAGAGCCTCGCCGCACTCCTGGAACTCGTCGAGACCCACCCCGGCCGCACCGCCACCTCGATCGTGCTCACCGGCGCAACGCCCCGACACCGCAGGCATCCACCTCCACCTCACCCCCGAGGGGAGAGTCGTCCTCGAGCAGGCCGGCCTCAACCTGATCGCCGTCGGGCTGACCAGCGAGGAGACCAGCGGCGTCGGCCTCGTCTACGCCCAGGCCGAGGTCCTCGACGACGTACCCGTCCCCGTCGACCTCGACGCCGACGACGGCTGGGAGGCGTACGCCGACCGCTCCGGTGCACTGCGCCGCGAACACACCCTGCCCCGCGCCACCCCCGACACCGAGCTCACCGAACCGACGGTCACCCTGCTCGACGCCAGCGACAGCGAGTACGTCAAACAGGCCGCCGTCGTCCCCGAAGACCTCGACGCCCTCGCACCCAAGGTCCCCGCGAGCCTGCGCCGCGAGGTCGAGGCGCACCTGCCGACCCTCGACCGCGACCTCGCCGACTGGTACGACGAGAACTCCCGCCGAGCCAAGATCACCCTGCTCGGCCCCCTCACGGTCCGCACCCACGGCAAGCCGCTGGCCAAGAACCGCCCCCTCTACACCGAGCTCGCCGCCTTCCTGTGGCTGCACCGGCGTACCGGGGTCACCCGCGAGCAGGTCACCACCTACTTCGGGACACCCACCAACAGGGTCCGCTACCGCATGTCCGACCTCCGGGCCTGGCTCGGCACCAACCCGGTGACCGGCCGCCCCTACCTCCCGAACTCCAGCGACGCCCCATCGACGAAGAGCACCGGGATCAACGTCTACCAGCTCGACGACGTCAACGGCCCCCTGTGCGACTGGGGCCTTTTCCAGTGCCTGCGCCTGCGCGGTGAGACACGTGGCGGCGCCGAGGGCCGCGCCGATCTCCAGAAGGCTCTCGACCTCGTCGCCGGTCCTCCGTGTCACCACATCCGAGAAGGTGGAGGCGAAGGACTGCGCGAAGCCGAGGACGACATGAAGCGCGCCATCGCCGACGTCGCCCTCACCGTCACCACCCACTACCTACGCGACGGCGACCTCGTCGCCGCCAAAGCCGCCACCGAGATCGCCCTGGCCGCGGCTCCCGATGAGGAAGCGACCCGGCTCTGCCTCGTGCAGATCACCATCCTTGAAGGCAACCGAACCGAAGCCCGACGCGTCCTCCGCGACGACATCTGCAACCGAACCGACGACGACGACGCCCCACCCGAGCTCAATGGGCGGACCAAGGCCATCATCCGCAGCCACGACGAGTGGACGGCCGGTTGACGGCCATGCTGTTGACGAACCTGGCTCGACGCCATCACGTGCGCATCCGGTCACCGGCCCAGTGGCCGAAGTCCGTTGACGATGTGAGAGCGGGTTCTCCGCAAGTCGCTCCGCCGTCGCCGATAGGCTCGGAGACCAAGCGCCCTCCTCAGTCGGCAGGGCCGATGGGTTGGGAGCAGGATGACCGGCGAAGCCGCGATAGCGAGAGTGGCGGAGACGATCGTCGAGGAGCAGATCGTGAAGTCGCGGCACCGCGTGAAGACCTACGGTGAGGTCTTCACCCCGCGCCACATGGTCGACAGGATGCTCGACCTGGTGCGCGAGGAGCTGGAGACCGGCCCCGACTTCGTCGACAAGACCTTCCTCGAGCCCGCGGCCGGCGACGGCAACTTCCTCGTGGCGATCCTGCGCCGCAAGCTCCACGCGATCGAGAAGCGCTATCCGCGCCGAGGACTGGCCGCAGGAGTCGCTGTTCGCGCTCGCCTCGATCTACGGCGATCGAGCTGCTGGAGGACAACCACCAGGACGCGAAGGCGATCATGCTCGCCGAGTTCCTGGCGCTTCCACGCAGGCCCACGGCGTTCCTTGCGGCCCGCGCACCGACCTGCACCGCGCCGCGGCCTTCCTGATCGACACGAACATCGTCCGCGGCAACACCCTGACCGGCCTGGACCTGGCGCGGCGAGGACATCCAGTTCTCGTGGTGGAACCGGGTCGCCGGAGCACGCCGGGCATGGTGCAGCGCGAGCCGTTTACGCTCGCCTCGCTGCGCGAGGACAGCGTGCTTCGACTTCACCGTCTACGACAGCTACGAAGACGTGCCGGATCGACAAGGTCCACGAGGAAGTGAGGGCCGATGCCTAGCCCGAAGATCAGCACGTTCCGCGAGATCATTCCGCTGATCTACTCGTGGAGGACGCCGGACATCCCCAAGTACGACGGCTGGGAGAAGATCGGGTACACGGAGCAGGAGACCGCCGACGACGCGCATCGCCCAGCAGGCGAGCCAGATGTCGGTCGAGAAGGAGAAGGTCTGGTCCCGGCGGGCCGCTGTTCACCTCCGAGGCCGGTGGGCGCTTCACGGACACGGACTTCCACGCGTACCTCAAGCAGCAGGGCGTGGAGCGCGAGACCACGCCCGAAGCGCACCGAGTGGCACCACTTCGCCACCGCACCGAAGACGTCGCTGGACTACTTCATCGACTTCGCCAGCCAGGACTTCGCCGACCTCCAGCCGGCGGCGAGGACGACTACGCCCTCCGTCCCGAGCAGCAGGCAGCCGTCGCGCAGGCCGTCGCCGCCTTCGAGGCGGGCAAGGACGAGGTGCTCTGGAACGCCAAGCCTCGGTTCGGCAAGACGCTGACGACCTACGACCTGATGCGGACGCTGGACGTCCGCAGGGTCCTGATCGTCACCAACCGCCCCGCGATCGCGAACTCCTGGTTCGACGACTTCCCGCGCTTCATCGGCCACCAGACGACCTACCGGTTCGTCTCGGAGTCGCCATCCCTGGCCGAGCCGCTCGCCGATGACGCGCGAGCAGTGGCGCGCCTTCTCGCTCAACCACCAGGACGAGGACCCGCGCATCGTCGAGTTCCTCTCGCTGCAGGACCTCAAGGGCTCGCAGTACTTCGGCGGCAGCTACGACAAGCTCAAGCACATCGCGGAGTTCGACTGGGACCTGCTCGTCATCGACGAGGCCCACGAGGGCGTCGACACCACGAAGACCGACGTCGCGTTCGACCAGATCAAGCGCAGCCACACGCTGCACCTGTCCGGCACGCCGTTCAAGGCGCTCGCCTCCGGCAAGTTCGACCAGGACCAGATCTTCAACTGGACCTACGAGGACGAGCAGGCGGCTCGCGAGCAGTGGGACGACGACGCCCAGGAGAACCCGTACGCCGCGCTGCCGACGCTCAACCTGCTGACCTACCAGCTCTCCCGGATGATCACCGACCGTCTCGCCGAGGGCGTCGCCATCGACGAGGACGAGGCGAACATCGACTACACGTTCGACCTCAACGAGTTCTTCGCGACCAAGGACAACGGCTTCTTCGAGCACGAGGCCGAGGTCATCAAGTTCCTCGACTGCCTGACGACCAACGAGAAGTACCCGTTCTCCACCCCCGAGCTGCGCGACGAGATCCGGCACTCGTTCTGGCTGCTCAACCGCGTCGCCTCCGCGAAGGCCCTGCGAGAGGCTGCTCAAGAAGCACGAGGTCTTCAAGGACTACACGGTCGTCCTGGCCGCCGGCGACGGGCGCTCCGACGACGACAGCGACCCGGTCGCGGTCGGCAAGTCTCTGGACAAGGTGCGCGAGGCCATCGCGGAGGCCGAGGAGTCGGGCGGCAAGACGATCACGCTCTCGGTCGGCCAGCTCACCACGGGCGTCACGGTGCCGGAGTGGACGGCGGTCATCATGCTGTCCAACCTCTCCTCGCCCGGCCCGTACATGCAGGCGGCGTTCCGCGCGCAGAACCCCTGCACCTTCGAGCGCGGCGGCCACGTGTTCCAGAAGAAGAACGCCTACATCTTCGACTTCGCTCCCGAGCGCACGCTGACCATCTTCGACGCGTTCGCCAACAACCTGCACCCGAACCCCTCCGGCGACCCGGCGGTCCGGCAGGAGAACATCCGGACGCTGCTCAACTTCTTCCCGGTCCTCGGCGAGGACTCCGAGGGCCGGATGATCGAGCTCGACGCCTCCCAGGTTCTGACCTTCCCGCAGGTCTTCAAGGCCCGCGAGGTCGTGCGGCGCGGGTTCCTGTCGAACCTGCTGTTCGCCAACGTCGCCGGCATCTTCCGCTACTCCGAGCACGTCAAGGAGATCCTCGACAAGCTGCCCACCGCCAAGCAGGGCAAGGTCAAGACCGGGGAGCCCCTCGAGATCCCGCAGCCGCCACCCGTCACCGACCAGGACGGCAACGTCCAGGTCGACGTCGAGACCGTCATCAACCCCAAGGTCGCCGAGCTCGGCAAGCCCGTCTGGCAGCGTCGAGGACATCCCGACGCTCGAGCCCGACGCCCCTGCGCACACGGCGGCGACGAAGATCGCGAAGGCCGTGACCGAGCAGAGCCGCGCCAAGCGCGAGGAGCTTCAGGAGGCCTACGGGCTCACCGAAGCAGGTCGAGCGGGACGAGAAGCGCACCGAGCAGGCCGTGAAGGACCAGGTCGAGCGCGCGTACACCGAGCACGACATCGCCAGCAAGCACCTCGAGGACGAGCTCAAGAACGCGGCCACCGAGGCCGAGGCGGAGGCCGTCGAGGCCAAGAAGGCCGAGCAGGACGAGGCGTTCAAGGCGAACATCCTGGCCATCGTCGAGCGAGACGATGGAGTCGATCGTGCCCGAGGTCGTCACCCGCGAGGAGACCAAGAAGGACCAGAAGCGCGCCGACAAGACGATGGACGACGCCCGCTCCCACCTGCGCGGCTTCGCCCGCACCATCCCGATGTTCCTCATGGCCTACGGCGACCGGGACACCCGCCTGGCGAACTTCGACGACTACACGCCCGACGACGTGTTCGAGGAGATCACCGGGATCAGCGAGGCGGAGTTCCGCCTCCTGCGCGACGGCCAGGAGGTCGCCGAGGAGGACGGCACCGTCACGACGATCCCGGGCCTCTTCGACGAGGCCGTCTTCGACCAGGCCATCCAGGAGTTCCTCGACAAGAAGGAAGCGCTCGCCGACTACTTCGACGACGCGCAGACCGAGAACATCTTCGCCTACATCCCGCAGCAGAAGACGTCGCTGGTCTTCACCCCGCAGCCGGTCGTGACGATGATGGTCGACATCCTCGAGGCCGAGAACCCGGGCATCTTCACCGACCCGGACAAGACCTTCGCCGACCTGTTCTCAACCGCCGGCCTGTTCCTGATGGAGCTCGTGCGCCGCCTCGACACCGGGCCTTGCCGACGCATTCCCGACCAGGACGAGCGGCTGCGGCACATCCTGACCTCGCAGATCTTCGAGATGAGCCACAACGAGATCCTGCACCGCATCACCATCGAGGCCGTCTCCGGCGGCGTCCCCGAGCGCAAGGCATGGATCGAGGACTCGGGCCACTTCAGGGTCGGCAACCTCGCCCAGATGACCCCGGAGGAGCGACAGAAGACCATCGACGAGATGCTGAGGAGCGACTGACATGAGCAAGAAGTTCGACGTCGTGATCGGCAACCCGCCCTACCAGGAGGAGGCCCAGGGCGAGGGCACCCGCGACACGCCCGATCTACCACCGGTTCATGGACGCCGCGTACGAGGTCGGCACGAAGGCGGTGCTCATCACGCCTGCTCGCTTCCTGTTCAACGCGGGGTTCACCCCCAAGGCGTGGAACGAGAAGATGCTGGCGGACGAGCACCTGAGGGTGGCGCATCTACGAGCCCGACTCAGACGTCTGTTTCCCGAGCCTTACGGACCCGATCAAGGGCGGCATCGCCGTCACCTACCGCGACGCGGAGCGGAAGGTCGGGCCGATCGGCTTCTTCACCAAGTACCCCGACTCAACACGATTCTCCACAAGGTCGAGGAGTCGGGAATAGAGCCTCACGCGAGAATTGGCATCACAAGCTCACGCTCGTACGCTACACCAACAAGTTGTATGAGGACCACCCTGGAGGCTCGCGATGCGTGCCGGGGGGAACGCAGCCCTGGTGAACACGAACGCCTTTGAGCAGTTCTCGTTCCTGTACCACGCCGAGCAGCCCAGCGACGACCACGATATGTTCAGGTTCTCGGCGTGATCAAGAACAGGCGGGTATTTCGCTGGATTCGCAGGGACTACTTCGCCGGCCCTTCGTCCTTAACAAGTACAAGGTTGCGGTCCCGGCCGCGAACGGGTCTGGGTCGACAACCGACTTCTTTGGCGTCGCGTCCCTGAACAACCCGACCGTTCTTGAGCCGGGTCGCGGTCACCAGACGTTCATCACCATCGGCTTCGTTCGAGACCGAAGCCGAGGCGCAGGCGTGCCTGAAGTACATCAAGTCCAAGTTCGCCAGTACGATGCTCGGCATCCTGAAGATCACGCAGCACAACCCGCGAAGCACCTGGAAGTACGTCCCGACTGCAGGACTTCACGAGCACCTCAGACATCGACTGGACCAAGACGATCCCGATCGACGCCCAGCTCTACGCCAAGTACGGGCTCGACTCCGAGGAGATCGCCTTCATTGAGGCCCAGGTTAAGCCAATGGAGTGACCGCTAGCCCGGACCTTTCACGGGATGGCCGGTGAGTCCCGGGACGGCGGTGCGGTCGCCGTTGAGGGATGATCCTTGCACTCGGGTACGACGGTTTGCCGGGTGTCGTCCCGGGTGGCGCCGGTTCCGGCCGGTCGGGGGCTCCTGGGTCGTCGGGATGGGACTCGGCTGGGGAGCTAGCCGGTGTCGGGTAGGAGGCGGAGTCGGGTGAGGCCGTCGGTGAGCAGGTCGGCCCAGGCGCCCTCGGCGAGGTGCAGGACGGTGCGCCGGCCGGAGCGGGCCAGCCGGCCGGCGATGCTGAACAGCCGCAGCCGTAGGCGTTTGGGTTCCCAGCGGCGCGCGGGGTGGCCGGTGAAGGCGAGCAGTTGCATCCAGGCGGTGAGTTCGACGGCGAGCGCGACGATGGCGCACCAGATCTGGTTCTGGGTCGAATCGTGCAGCGGCAGGTTGCGCAGGCCGGTGTCCTTGGCGGCGCGGATGCGGTCCTCGCAGCGGGCCCGGCGGCGGTGCCGCAGTTCGAGGTCGGCGAGCTGGCCGCGGGTGGTGTTGGTGGCGAACGCGGTGACCCGCATGCCGTCGGCGTCGGTGATCCGCAGCTGCGCGCCGGGATGGGGTCGTTCCTTGCGCACGATCACCCGCATCCCGGTCGGCCAGCCGGTCAGGTCCAGCAGCCCGGTCGACGTCGGCGACCCAGGCGCCGTCACGGACCTGCCCGTCACCGTCGTAGGCCGGGGTCCACGCCGCCTTCGGGATCTGTCGCCAGCATGTCGGCGAAGTGTGTCGGGCAGGGTGAACCCGACCGAGTAGGACAACCGTTGGCGACCAGCCAGTTCACGAAGTCGTGGGTGGCGCCGGCCCCGTCGGTGCGGACCAGCACCTTCCGTCCCGGCCGGGTTCCGGGCCGGTGCCCGGGCAGTTGCGCAGCGCCGCCAGACACGGCGATGTGGTCGGCGGCGGTGTTGGAGCCGGCGTTGCCGTTTCGCAGCAGGAACGCCAGCGGCTCCCCGGTGCCGGCTGGCCGTGGTCGACGAACGCCCACAACGGGTGGAAGCCGAAGCCGCGCTTGAACGTCGGCGCCGCGTGCTCCTTGTCCGAGTGCGCGGTGACCAGCGTGGCATCCACATCGACGATCAACGGGCCTCGGCGCTGGCGCCGTGATCCGGGGCATGCGCGCCGGCCAGCTCCCACGCCCGCGCCCGTGCCGCGGCGCGCGCGGTGTCGATCGCCTTCAACGCTGCCGGCGCATCCGCGGCGAGCGCGTCGATCGTCCGCGACACCGTCGGGTCCGAGGCCACCTGCCCGAACACGCCTGGCTCGGCGCGCAGCAGCGCGACGTCGGCCAGGCAGTCGCCACCGAGCGCGAGGGTGACCGCCAGGTCGGTGATCACCTTGCCCGGATCGTGGATCGCCATCGGCTTGCGCCACGGCGCCAGCCCGCGACAGCGCTCGTCCAGTCCGCCCGGTCCCGCGTCGGCCAGCAGCACCCCACCGGCCTGCGACACCACCGCGTTCCGGTCGTCGACTTGGACACCCGGTACAGCCCGATACTTGTTCACCTGGAAGGTGCTCCTCGACCGGCGGCAGAGCTTCGAATCCCTGATCCTCCCGGGTCAGGAGCACTTTTCATCCCTCGCCGCGCCGTCACCGTGAAAGCACCGGGCTAGGTGCAATACCGTTCAGTTAGGGCGGGATGATGCTGTAGGTCGGCGGATGCTCCGGGCGGGGCCAGCTGGCGTGGTGGGCGCGTTTGACGTGCCATTTGATGTACTTGCGTTTGACGACTCGGGGGTTGGCTCGAGGGCGTCGGGCGGGGTTGAGCCGGGCGAGGAGGCGGCGTAGGAACGTCAGCCAGGCGCGGTGGCTGGCGCAGCCGGTGGCGTCAGGGGGGAAAGCGCCCTGGTGGGCGATGGACTGGCGGGTGATCCGTAGCGCGGCGACGAAGCTGACCCGGTCCGGGTCGTGCCCGGCTGTGTTCGGCGGCCTGGGTCATCAGGGAGCGGATCGCGTAGTGGCAGCACAGGTGGCCCCAGATCTCCTGCAGGACCAGGTCCGGGGACTTGGACCGCAGCACCGTGCGGGGCCCCCGCTGGTGGGTCTTGAGCTCGTCGAAGGCCACCTCGATCTCCCACCGCTGGGTGTAGGCCGCGGCGAGGTCGCTCGCGCTGACCTGCTCGGGGTCGGTCAGCGTGGTGAACAGCCGGTAGCTGGTCGGGTTCGCTCGCGCCGTCATCGATGGTGTAGTCGACCACGCGCACCAGCATCGGTTCCTCCCGGCGGGCCGCAGCCGGGGTGGAGCGTCGCAGATGAGCCAGCCATGACCCGTCAGCAAGGTCCTGCAGGTGAGTGGGTTTCGGGGCCGGCGCTGTCGGTGCGCACCCGCCACAACAGGTCCGCTCCGGTGCCGATCGCCCTGCGCCACAGGGCATAGGAGAAGAACCCACGGTCGGCAGCAGCAGCATCCCGGGCTCCAGGGCGCCCAGCAACAGCTCGGCCAAGGTGGCCTCGGACTGCCGCGTACGTGCCGACCTTGGCGGCGAATATCGCGTGCGTGCCGCACTCGGCCAGCGCGACCACGCGCGCCTGGGGGAACGCCGCCCGCTCACCCTTGTTCACCCCCGGCCTCCCGAAGTGCTCAGCGTTCGCGGTCGTGTCGGCCACATCCAGGCAGGTGCCGTCGATCGCGACCAGTCGCCTCCCCGCCAGCCACATCCCCGGCGTGCCCGCGGCCCCCAGCGGCTTGGCCACCCGCTCGAACAACGCCGCCAACGGCTCCGCACCCAGCCGGGCCCGGGCCTGGAAGATCGCGGACTTGCTCGGCGGCGTGTACGTTCTCCTGCCAGCCAGAGGCCCACGACAGCCCATCGGTCAACTGGCCCAGCACGTCCTCGTACGAGCCCTCGGAATACAGCGCCATCCCAATCGAGAAGTACGCCATCACCCGCGCCGGCAACGACCGGTGCCGCTGCTCAGTCCGCCCCACCTCCGCGATCACCTCGTCGACCAGATCCGGCGGGAACACCCGCGTCAGCACCCCCACCGACACCAGATCCGACAACCGCCGATCCGACTCCGGCTTCACCCATCCCGCACGAGGCATGCCACCAAACTACACCGGTGTGATCTTAACTGAACGGTATTGGGGCTAAACCCGCTTCTTCAGCCACTCCACGAAGAAGGCCGTCATCTTGTCGGAGGCGACGGCGACGTCGACCAGCAGCCTCCCAAGATCGACCGTGCGGCCAGCCGCCCTTCGCGTCGGGGTCCCGAAACAGCCGCCAGAGTAGGCACCGCCGAGGACCTTCTTCAGCTCGTTGCCGAAGAAGAGCAGCGCAAACTCCTGGACTGAGGGCAGCAGCTTTGCGTGCAGCTCCGCTGGTTTCCCGATCACGCCACCCTTGGCCTCGCCACCATAAAAATTGATGAATACCTCGTACCTGCTGGCTCGGCCCTTTCCGGCGTTTGTCTTCGTTGTGCGGTAGTAGTCGAGCAACGCGTCGGAGACCGTCATATCGAGGCGAAGCGGGACGTCTGGTGTGCCCTCGTTGAGCGCCGCCCACATTGCGTACGCATCGATATCGCCGTCTAGGTCCTGATTAGAGGCACCCCCGGTGAAGTACTTTCATGGTTCTTCGGGAACGTCATGAACGACGTGCACAGGACCGACATGGCGGCCCCGGACCCGACGTCCCCCGCCCAGGTTGCCCACTCGTGGTTTCTCACGTTGGTGCCGAGCTTGAGCCGGCCGACGCTGGCATCCACCGTCTCGGGCTTGCGGGCGGCATCCATCCCGGTCAGCAGGTGCCCGAGGTCGATGTCTTTGCCGTTCTCCGTGATCGTCTGGCTTGCCTTGAGGGCATCGAACAGCTTCTTGCCGAGCATCGGACCCGGATCGGTTCCCGGCGACCACGGCCGCACGGTAACGACGTCGTCCCAGACCGGGTTGCGGCCCGTCGGCAGGGTCCAGCTGGCCGACCCGTAGTAGATCTGACGAAGGAGTGACAACACCTTTGGCGCATCCGCTGCTTTCGTCAGTCCGAGCCGCTCCTCCATGCACCGGACGAGGAAGAAGAACTGGTCGAGGTCCGCGGCGGCCGCCGAGCATCTCGCAGGCGTCAGCGGGCTTCGGCCCGATCGGCGGGGAGGATGCGCACCACCACGGCGCGGTTCCGGGCCCGCTGCTCCGCGGTATCATTCCCGGCGCGGAGTTCCCTGGCAGATCACCCATGGCCAGCAGCACCTTCGCCTTCGACACCGGCGGCAGCAGCCCGAGGATGGCGTCAGCCCGCCTCTGCCGCAGCGCGCCGTTCTGCATTCGGAGCCGAGACAGTCCGAGTAGCCAAGGATGCCACGATCGGCCCGAGCGAGGGCGTTCCCGCGATGACCGACATCGCGCGCTCCCAGTCCGGGCTCGCTCGTCATACCCGACGGGGGATTTGCGCCGCTGACAGGGAAGTCAGAAATGAACACTTTGTTCGCGCTGCGGTCGAATCGGACGTCGGGGGAAGGAACCCGCCCGCCTTGCTGGATTCTCCTCTCCTGCCGGCCGGGTGCTGGGGCAGGCCCGCTGAACGACTGGCTCGCTGAGGCGCTGAGCGGCCGGCTGGCTGAGGCCGGGCTCATCGGCCGTGGCTTCTTCAGCCGCGCAGCGGCATCCGGCGTGTATGTCGCCGCCGCACCGCTGTACCGCGGGCTCCTCGGTCCCGAAACCAGAGCGGTGCAGAAGGAGGTCGGCCACCGCGGCATTCCCGCGGTGCGCTGCAGGCGGATGAGAGTAGCGGCGCTGACGTGGCCGACGGGCCCGGCGTGGGCCGTCGACCTGGCGTCTCTGTGTCAGCGCGGCGGGCCGTGGGGTGTCGTTGCGCCGCCCTCTTGCAAAGCCGTACGACGACACAGGGTGGCTCCCGTCCGCTTCTTGCGCGGGCATCCACCCTGCCAGCTACTGGCGCCGTTCCCCGACGCGGGCACGCCAACGCGGACATTCGGGCAGATCCGCCTGCCCGAACGGGCAAGTCGGGCCGCGAGCCGATGAACCGACGGCATGCCTTGGGGTGCTACTCCCGCCGCTCCCCACGAGCATGACTCCGCGACCTCGAGTCCGCCCCACGGATCGGGTGCTGACAGACGACCGACTGCCGAGATCTCCCGTGCCTCTGCCAACGAACCAAAGTGGGGAGACCTGCTGACGGCCTCCGGCACGCTGGCAAGGTGTGCCGGTGTTCCGCCGGAGGCTTCGGTCCGGCCGGGCGGGGGGACCGGTGGAGATGGTGGCGCGTGCCGTGTCCGTTTCGGCGTCCACGGCGACGTCGGCGTTCCGACCGTTCGGCGTGCCGGCTGCCACCCCGGCACCTGTTGCCCGAGTAATCGGCCGCGTTGATACGCTACGTCACACTGGCGCCGGCGTAACTAGGCGCTTGGGGGGATTGACATCTGCAGTCGGATGGCCGCGCGCTTTGCGCGCGGTGCGGCATGGGCGCGCTCGCGCGCGGTGCGGCATGGGCGCGCTTTGCGCGCGGTGCGGCATGGGCGCGCTTTGCGCGCGGTGCGGCATGGGCGCGCTTTGCGCGCGGTGCGGCATGGGCGCGCTTTGCGCGCGGTGCGGCATGGGCGCGCTTTGCGCGCGGTGCGGCATGGGCGCGCTTTGCGCGCGGTGCGGCATGGAGCGGGGCGTTGTGACGCTCCTTCAGCGGGAGGGTCTGATCGAGTCCAGGAGAGGGGACAATGTCGCTGACCACGTGCTCGGGGTGTGCCAGATGGACGCCGTGACCGACACCCTCGTGCGTCTCCAGCCGAGCGTCCGGGATCGCATTCAAGAGCACCTGCTGGTCCTCGCTGACAAACGCGTCACGATCACCGGCAATCAGCAGTGTGGGCGCCGTGATCTTGCCCAGATTCGCGCGCAGGTCGGCATCGATCAGCCCACGCAGGGTCTCTTTCCAGACGTGGGCTGGCACTTTGAGACTCTCCTCGATGAGGGTGACGACGAAGTCCTCGGGCACTGAGTCGGGGGACGTGTTTCGAACGAACTCCTCAACGAACTCGCGATCCAGTGGGTCATCGAGGGCACTGATGTTCTCCCACATCGCGGTGGCTGCCGGCTTGTCGCCGAGGTGGGCGGGACTGCTGATGAGAACGAGCGCAGAGACCCGGTCGGGGTACGTACCTGCGACGAGCTGAGCGACGAGCCCGCCGCTGGAGGAGCCGACGAGGGCAGCGCGCCCGATGTCAAGCGCGTCCATGAACCCCACGATGTCGGCAGCGAAGTCGGCGGGCAGGTATCCATGCGCTGGCTGGTCGGCGTCGCCGTGACCCCGCAGTGTGGGTGCGTAGCCGTCCAGGGTTGCGGGAAGGCGTGCCAGCACGACTTCGAAGTACCGCCAGGACTCGACATAGGCGTGCACGAACACCACAGGTCGGCCTGCCGAGTTGCCCGTCACGGCGTAGGGCAGCCTGAGCCCACTCGCCAGCACGGCGGTCATGACGTCGACGGAGCCCATGACGCTGCCTCGGTCCTCCACCGACGCCGAACTGCGCTCGGTGGTATGAGCACACTACGCCTCACTACAACCGTTTACCGGAGACACCTGGACTTGGCGGTCAAGGATTGAGTCCGAGGGACGACCGCTCATCGGCAGATCCGGTAAACGGCTCGAGCCTCGGACTGATGGGACCCCCAGTTGGAACGGAGTTTCGAACACGACGTTTCGTGCCGTGGACTGTCGGTGGTCGGGTGCACACTGACGGCCAAGTCACCGAATGGGGTGGGCGTACGGCGAGGGGAGCAGTCCGGAGGAGGGTGTGCGATGAGGATGCCGATGAGCGTGTTGAAGTTGGCGGTCGGGGTGCCGAGCGTGCTGGCGAGCGCGCTGCTGTGGGTGGTCGCCTTGCGCGCTGCTGCCACCGCTGCTGGGTCCGCTCGCCTTCGTGACCGGGATCGCGACCGTGGGTCTCCTCGCGCTGGGCATCGGCGAGCGTGCGACGGTCCGGCTCCTTACGGCCTCGCGTGCGCTGACACCCGGCGAGGAAGACGCGCTCGCGCCGCTGGCTGGCCGGTTGGGGGTCCTCGGGATCGCCCGCGGGCGAGAGGTGCTCGTCCGCGGGAGCGTGGGTCGACGCACACCACCGGCCCAGCTGGTCGGCGACGGCCTGTTGGTGGTGACGCCGTGGCTGGTCGAGGCCCCGGTGCGGGGCTGGCTCAGTCTCGAGGAGGCGGTGGCGCTGGTCGTGCACGCGGACGGCCGCCGTAGGGCCGTACGGCCGCGCGTCGAGGTGGCGATGCTGGCGCTGACACTGCCGGCTCGGGCCGTCGTCGCCCTCGGTGTCGGTGTTGCGAACGTGGTGGCGGGGGTGCCGTTCCTGCGGTTCGCCTGGTCGATACGCGCGGTGGTGGGCGTGGTCGCGGTGGCCCAGCAGGCCAGTGAGGGTCGGCCGTTGCTCGGGGTCCTCGCCGGCGTCATCGTCGCGCTCACCTACCTGGTCCCGGCCGCTTCCCGCGCGATGGCGGCGCGGGTCGAGGCGGCTGCGGATGCGGTCGTGATCGGGCATGGCCTCGGGCCGGTGTTCGCTGGAATGCTGCGGCGCTACCGGCTGCCCGCCACGGCCGACCGGCTGCGGCGGCTCCAGGAGTCCGGCCCGACGGAGCAGCGACCGGCGGAGCAGCGACCGAGGGATCGCCCGCGGCTGGAGCTGGTCCGCGGCTGAACGACGGCAGCGACGTCAGCGCCGGGGGCCGGCCCCGGCCTGGAGCCGACCCGGTGCCGCGCGATGCTCGTGACGAAGACCCGGTCCGGGCCAGTCGGCGGTGGCCTCATACGGCGGGGTCTGAGCCAGCGTCGCGCGCAGCCTGTCGCGGCCGCGGGTGGGGATCACCTCGACGTGTTCGGGGACCGGTGCGGAGGCCTCGGCCAGGGCGGTGAGGGCGGTGGCGGCCGGGCCGCTCTCTCGGATGCGCCCGTAGATGGGGTTGTCGATGGTGCCGCGGCGTCCGATCCGGAAGCTGGTGGTCCGGTGCCGCAGGCCCTCGCGTCGTACCGCCGCCGCCCAGGTGGCCAGCGTCGACTCGGTCGCGGCGAGCACCTGGACGGCCTGCCGGTCGGTCAGCAGCCCGATGTGGCCTTGGCGTACGGCGACGCTGATCTCCTGCTGCTGGGCGCGCAGCCGTGGCTGTTCACGGGGGCCGGTGTTGTCATGCAGACCCCGGAGGGAGTGGATCGCGTCGCTGAACAGGTCGATGAGCTTCTCGATGCGTGCCAGGTCGTCGACCAGGTCGGGACTCTCAGCGATGCGGTCACGCAGATCCCTCAGGAGCACGGTCTGGTTGCGGGCCACGATGTTGACGGTGTCGGCGGCGAGCCGGTACGGCATGCCGAGGTCGCGGGCGGCCATCGGCGCCAGGAAGCTCTCGAGCCGGAGCTGGGCGCCGGCGAGGTCGGCGGGGTCTTGGACGAGGTTGACCGGGTAGTCGGACTCGCGTGGCCGGGGTGGCGCGGTGCGCGCCGGGTCCACGACGTCGTGGGCTGCCGACCAGGAGGCGAACCGGTCGACCATGCCCGCGATCAGCCGCGCGGTCACCACCGACGTGGCAGCCACCGCCGCCGCACCAGTGGCTCCGTCGTCCGGGTTGGTGTCGGGGATGACATGCCCGTCCAGCGCGCCTGCGGCGGCGAGGCGGTGGTCGAGGACGGCGATCGCCTCGACCAGCTGCGCGGTGTCAGACGTCAGGGCGGCGTGCGCAACCGGCTCGGTCCGCCACGGTCGGGCTCTCGGCGGTGGCCAGGATGTGGTCGGCCACCATCAGGTTTCGGGCCGCCTCCACCCATGCTGAGGCGACCGGGTCGTCGATCGGTGTGAGCACGTCGAGGGGGGAGCGGCGGTCCTCGGGCCGCAGACGCGGGAGTCGTTCGATGACGTAGGCGAGCTCGGTCACCGGCTCGGTACGTAACCTCGGCGACGCGGCCTGCATGCTTGCCCGGGGGTCGTCGTTGCGAACCCGGATCCCGAACTGCTCATGCATCCGTTCGCGCAGCGTGGCGGCGATGATGTCCCGGGCCCCGAGCGCGACCTGCCGGGCGTGCGGTGTCGCCGGCAAGAAATCGCCGCGGATCAGGGCGGTGACCGCGGTCGCGGCGCGTTCGGCGTACTCCCCGTACGGGGCGGTCACCGCAGTCGCCGTGCTTCGGTGACGTACTCGCGGACCCGGGTCACACGCAGCGCCGAGGGCAGGTCGCCGACCTCGGCCAGCATCCGGGCGAGCAGCTCGTCGAGAAGCGCGTAGCCGTGCTCGGCGTCGTCGACGTGGACCGGGACGGGCCGGTCGGGGGTGTAGCGGGCGTCGTCGGTGAGCTCGGTGAGCGCCTGGGCCAGCAGCGACCGCGCCGGCCAGGACAGGCCGTAGTCGCCCCCGGCCGCCCACAGCTCCTCCAGCAGTGAGTAGGTGGCGGTGAAGGAGGTGTGGCGGCGAATGTTCGTGGTCATGGGGTGGGGACCTCCTTGTCGATTCGGCTTGCAGGTGGGTGGAGCCTGGACGACTCCGGTGGCTGCTGGCACGGTGTCGCCGGCCGGCTGGGCATGAAGACGTGCTGAAGCGTGTTGTTGATGGGAACCGCGCCCGCTCGGTGCGCATGAGGGTCACGGCGCTGGGCCGGCGGGAACGCGTTGCGCCGGAGGGGCGAAGGCCCACTTCTCGTGTGCCTGCAGCCGGCGGGCCGTGTCGTCGGCGTCGATCGCCAGATCACCGACCTACTGGAGGTGGCGTCGGTGGTCCGCATCGGTCAGCAGCTCGACCAGCCGGTCGATCCGGGCCAGAACTTGTGCGAGGCTCCGGCGAACCTCACAGACGCATCAACGGTTCGGGCTATATCGCCCTGTCGTACGGGCGGGTCGCCTGCCGGCGGGGTCGGAGCAGAGGGTCGGGTCACGGCACGCATCCCCTTCGGTAGCCGAGTCTGGTCTCGGCCCCCTAGGGCAGGAACGGCGTCTTGGTGATCTACACCCTTGAAGCAGACCATCACCTTCGACGACCGGGAGCGAGTGAATCACCTCCCCGCAGGTGGTGCAGCAGTTCGTCCGCAAGGTCATGCAACAGATCGAAGGCATCCTGGTGTTCCCGCTGGCCGGCAAGTCGGGTGATGACATCCGCCTGGATGCGGACCTTCACCTACAAGAAGCGCACGCTCATCGCCTACGACGTGGAGGGGACCGGCGACGACGTGGTGATCAACATCGTCGGCGTCTTCCATGGAGGGCAACACTGGAAAGAGGCGCTGCGCGAGGTTGCCGCGGAGCCGGCGTCATAACGGCCCCTTTCGCGCCGAGCGGGTGGTTTCAGGTGCCGCCGAGGAGCCCTGACCAAGCCTTGGACGCGGTGACGGTCTCGCTGATGCGTTCGGCGATCATGCGGTCCCGATCGATGGTGCCGTGCTGGTAGATGGCCATCGCAGCCTGGGAGGCGTGGCCGGCGCGGGCCTGTAGTTCGGCTGCGGTGGCACCGTGCTGCCCCGCGAGAGTGAGCGCAGAGTGTCGGAGCCCGTGGATGGTCAGGTCTGGGCGTCCGGCGCCCCTGCGAGCCTCGTCGAACCGGTCGAGCAGGTAGCGGGCGCTCATGTGGTCGTTGCGCTCACCGGGGAACAGCAGCCCGTCGGCGCCGGCGGCGGTGTGGGCCAGCAGGTGGGCACGCAGCACCGGCAGGAACGCCGTTGGCAGGTGGACCACGCGCGTGCCCTTGTCCGTCTTGGGCGGGCCGATCACGCGACCGCAGTTCTTGCAGGCTCCCTCGGCGCCGACGTTGCGGTCCTTCTCGATCTTGCGAGTCACGGTGATGACACCGGTGGAAGGGTCGAGGTCGCTGCGGCGCAGCTCGAAGATCTCACCCTCACGGATGCCTGCGAAGGCGGCCAGGACGATGAACAGCCGCAGGCGCTCGGGCATCTGGTCGACGATCGTGGCGATCTGGTCGACAGGCGACGGCTTCTGTTGCTTCTTCACTCGCGCGGTGGCGGCCTTCGCGATCCGAACGGGATTGCGCTCGATGAGCTCGTCCTCCTCGGCCGCCGCCATGATGGAGCGGAGGAAACGGTAGGCCGCAGCGTTCACCGAGGGTGTCGTCCTGGGGAGAGATGCGTGCCAGTCGCGGACCATCTCTCGGGTGATCTGCTTCAGCGGAACATCGCCGAACGCCGGTGAGAGCACCTTGGTCACGAGCCGCCGGTACTCCTTGGCGGTGTTGGGACGAAGGTCGCGCCCGGAGAGGTACTGCTCGGCGTAGAAGTCGAGGGTGTTGGCTGCGTCGCGGCGGGCCTGCTCCTTCGCTGCCTGGAGCCGCGCCTGGGCGGTGACGTACGTCGCCGGGTCCTCCATGAGGGCACGCTCGGCCTTGACCCATTCCTCAGCGTCGATCTTCGCCTTGAACGTCGTGGGGGCCTTCACCACCGATCCGTTGGGCGCGGTGATCCGGGCCTGCCACCGGCCGTCGCACCGGCACCGCTGCGCCTTCGGGCAAGGCTTCACGTGGCTGCCCCGGCCACCGCAGGTGCAGCGCTGGAACTGGGAGCACGACGTGGTGTGGATCTTGCGGACGCTGCCCGCCGCTGCCTTGCTCGCCATGGGGCGAAATTACCAGCTATGCCAGATCTATGCCAGATTGACGTCCACCTGTGTCCACTCCTGACCACGAAACCGCAGGTCAGAAGGGAGTAAGCCGAGCGTAGAGCCAACTATCGCCCATGTTTGCAAGCAGGGGGTTAGGGGTTCGAGTCCCCTTGGCTCCACCGTAGGTCAGAGGCCCTTCCCGATGATCGGGGAAGGGCCTCTGACGTGTCAGTATCCCAGCAAAGTACGGCTACAGCGCCCAGCCGTTGACTGTCGGCGGGGAGGGCTGGTTCGCAGAGTGATCTCCATACTGGTTGATCAGATCAATTGGGTCTGGGTAGGGGTGATCAACCCGACTTGATAAGATCAATTGGCCAGCCTATACCCTTATCAACCGGAGGTGCCATGGCGCGCGGACGGCCCTCGCGGGCGACCGTCTACGCACGTTTGGAGGCAGCACTCGCGGAGCTGCGCGACCGCCTGGGAGGCCTTCCTTCGCCGAAGGAGTCGGAGGCCATCTGGTCAGACATTTGGCACCTGGAGGCCCACCACTCCACAGCGCTCGAGGGCAACACCTTGGTCCTGCGCGAGGTCGAGCTCTTGCTCGAGCAAGGGAAGGCGGTTGGGGCCAAGCCTCTCAAGGAGTACATGGAAGTCAAGGGGTACGGTGACGCGGCTCAGTGGGTGTACGCGCAGTCTCTCGAACCGGGCGACTGGCACAGCGGGGGCCTCGTCTCCACCCAGGAGCTGCGGCACATCCACAAGCTAGCCATGGACCCGGTGTGGCAGGTGGCTCCGCACCCTGACGCCACCGACCAAGAGAGCCCGGGCAACTTCCGCCAGCATGACATCCGTCCTTTTGGCGGGGGGATGACGCCTCCCGCCTGGCCCTTGGTAGACGCGCAGGTGCGCGGCTGGGTCGAGGGCGTCAACGACCGTGATGCCGGGTTACTCGCCCCTGACCCAGCGACAACTATGCCGGAGCGACTTGCCCGGATCCACGACCAGTTCGAACGAATCCACCCGTTCATCGACGGCAACGGACGAACCGGCCGACTGGTCCTCAACCTCCTCCTCGTGCGCCTGGGATACCCACCGATCGTCGTGCTGAAGCAGCAGCGTGCCGCGTACCTGACCGCCCTGCAGAAGGCGGACGTCGGGGACGTCGGGCCTCTCGGCGAGCTCCTCGCCCGGGCCATGTACGACAACCTCAACCGGTTCATCGTTCCGAACGTCGCCGGCCCGGCCCGACTCGTCCCACTGGCCGCCCTTGTCAACGAGGAATTCACCATTGCTGCCCTCCGGCAGGCAGCACAGCGCGGGCGGCTTGACGCCGTTCAAGGATCCGATGGTGTCTGGCGCAGTTCCCGCAAGGCTGTCGACCAGTACGAGAGGCTCAAGGGGAAGCGACGCGGTTGAGCCGAGCTGCGTCGGAGACGACGCCGGCGCGCCCCAAGGAATCGGGCATTTCACGTGCCGGTCTGGTCGCTTCCGAGCTTCTTGCGATGGGCTACCTCGCCTGGGCCTCAAGGCCGGGAGGCGGACGATACGCGAAGGGTGCGCAGGTGCTTCTGGTGGAACGGATTGGGAGGAACGCGCGTCTCTGTGCTCGCGTCGCCGCGGGGGAGCGCCACCGATTAGCCGTTGCTCAGCCGCGTGCCCAGCTGGTGGAGCGTCTGACGCGTCGACTCGGCAGAGACCTGGGAGTAGACCTCCATGGTCAGCGCGATGTGGCTGTGGCGGAGGACCGCCATGGCAACACGTGGGTGGACCTCGAGGGCGACGAGGAGACTGGCGCAGGTTCGCCGCGCGGCGTGAACCGGGATGACCGGGACGCCCGCCTTTACCGCGCGGAGCTTGAAGTCGCGGTGGAAGTTGCGGGGGTCGACGGGGTCACCGTGTCGGGTGGTGAGGACGAGCCCACAGTCGCCCCACATCTCGCCGGCCGAAAGCCGGCGCCGGTTCTCGTCGACACGGTGCCGCTCGAGCGCCCGCACCGCGATCTCGGGCAACGGCAGCGGGGCGTCCGAGCTCGGCGCCTTCGTGTGCCGGCGCATCAACTGCCCGTCGACCCGCTGGACCTGCCAGGCGATGAGCGCCTCACCCCGCTCGAGGTCGACATCCTCCCACGCCAGGCCGAGCAGCTCCCCGCGCCGCAGCCCGAGCGTCAGCAGCAGCACGTAGGCCGCGTAGAGCGGGTCGTCATCGACGCGTGCCGACTCGAGGAACCGCCGCGCCTCCTCCACCGTCCACACCGGCTGCTCCTGCCGCCGCGGCATCGGCACCCGGACGAGGGCGGCGACGTTTCGGAACACCAGCTCCTCCCGCATCGCCTGGGTCAGCGCCCCGCTTAGCACCCGCCACGCCTGGTGGATCGTCCAGTCGGATGCGACCTCGTGGCAGCACTCCCCAATGGCGCAGCACCGAGGCACCTCACGCGCGGCGTCCTTGCCCTGGGCGCAGCACTGGCTCCGGGTCCGCAGCGCGTTCACCCAGACCTGGACGTCTCGGACCATGAGCTTGTCGAGCTTTCGGTTGCCGAGGTCGGGGACGATGCAGAGGCGCGCGAACATCTCGTAGTTCTTCGCGGTCGTCGGCGACAGGTTGGGCTTGACCGTCTCGCGCAGCCACCGCCGCAGGAAGTCCCGCAGGCGCGGGGAGACCGGCGCCACCGGTCCCCGCCGCGCCTCCTGGTGGAGGTGGAGCCACTTGGTGTGGACCTCCTCGCGGGTCTTCCCGTAGACCGACTTGCGCTGGCGGCGCCCGGTCGGGGTGGTGATCCACACGCAGTCCAGGACATCTTCGTCCAGCTCGCGGTCGGCCGTGCCACCGAGAACGGAACCCCGCTGGATCCGCGCCAGGCCGACGTGGTCTCCCGGCTCGCCACCAGCGGTGCGCGCGTCCAGGTCGCCCTGCCCCCAGCCGGCAGCGGCAAGACCACCGCGATGGCCACCCTCGCCAAGGCCTGGCGCGCCGGAGGTGGGGACGTCGTCGGACTCGCGCCGACCGCAGTCGCCGCGGCTGAGCTGGGCGCGGCGATCGACACCCCCGCCGAGACCGTGGCCAAGTCCCTCCACAGCACTTCGCTCGCCGTGGATGACAGCCGGGTCGCTGTGTTCCCGCGCATCGGGCCCCGGACCCTCCTGGTTCTCGACGAGGCCGGCATGGTCGGCACCAAGGACCTCGCGGCCGTCGTCGACCACGTCCTCACCCGAGGCGGGAGCGTCCGGCTCGTCGGCGACGACCAGCAGCTGAGCGCCATCCCCGCCAGCGGCGCCTTCCGCGACCTCGCTGACCTCGGCGACCGCACCGGCACCACCGTCCGGCTCACCGAGCTACACCGCTTCACCGACCCCGCCGAAGCCACCGCCACCCTCGGCATCCGCGACGGCGACCCCGACGCGCTCGAGCATCACCTCACCCACGAGCGGGTTCACGTCGGAGACGCCGGGACGGCCGCTGACCATGCCTACGCCGCCTGGCGCGCCGACATCACCGCCGGACGGAGCAGCCTCCTGCTCGCCGCCAGCCGGACGTCGTCCGCGACCTCAACGAGCAGGCCCGCGCGACCGGCTCGCCGGGCAGCGCCCGACCCGGGAGGTCCGCCTCGCCGACGGCACCCACGCCAGTGCCGGCGACCTCGTCGTCACCCGCCACAACGACCGATCCCTCCGCACCCGCAGCGGCGGGTGGGTCAAGAACGGCGACCGCTGGGTCGTCCGCGGCGTCGAGACCGACGGCGACCTCTCGTCGCGCGGGCGACACAGCACGGATCGGCGGCAGCGAGATCGCCACCCTCCCCGCCGCCTACGTCGGTCAGTACGTCCAGCTCGGCTACGCCGGGCACCATCCACGGCGCCCAAGGCGCCACCGTCGACACCACCCACACGGTCCTCACCGGAACGGAGAGCCGGCAGAGCCTCTACGTCGCCCTCTCCCGAGGACGCCTCGAGAACCACCTCTACGTCGGAGACGGCACGACACCCGCCGAGGGCGTCGCCATCGCCGCCCAACTTGGCGACGACGGCCCACGCGAGGCCCCTCACCCGCATCCTCGAGCGCGACGAGCGCGCCGAGTCCGCCACCCGCGCCGGCGCCTCCGACCCGCACCACGAGTTCGTGACGCTCGTCCAGCAGTACGAGGACGCCTTACCGCTCCTCGCTCAGCATGTCCTCGGCGACGAGCGGATGCGCCTCCGCGCGCTCGAACGGTGGATGCCTGGACTCACCACTCAGCCCGGGTACCAGGGTCTTCGCGGCCAGATCGCGATCAGGTGGGCGGACGGCGACTCCCCGAACGAAGTCCTCCAACGGGCCACGTGGTGGCAGTCCAAGGAGGAGCTTGTCCGCGAGGACGACTCCGCAGCCGCACTCGCCCGCAACGTTGCGCGCACGAGCCTTGGGACAAGCGACGAGGGGTCAGCACGGTGGTTGCCGGCTGTGCCGCGACTCATTCGCAGCCACGAGTCGGCGGGTGCCTACCTCGAGCGCCTCGACCGCCGCATCAACGAGCTCGCATCCCTCTCCGAACCCCCAGGGCGCGCGCCTGAGCACGACGACAGACTGTCGACGGGACGGAGCCATCAGCAGCGCGCTGTTCCTGCCAGAGCGCCTGTCGGGCGTGGGGCCGGCGGACCGAGACGCTGACGGTCACACCACGACGCTGGCGGCGGCGAAGTCCGCCGCAGGCATCGGGGTCCGCAGGTGCCAGGTGATGGCGATGGGACGTTCACCGCGGTGCTCGACGTAGTCGGCCTCGCCGAGGAACAGGTAGGGCGCACCGCTGCCGAACGCCGAGACCTTCTGCGGCCTGGCGAACAGCAGCACGTGACTGCCGCTAGCGCGGTGGTTCAGGTACCGCTGACCGGTCGGCGACGCCACGGTGGTCCCCGACTGCGACTCCCAGTGGAAGAGCTCGGGGCTGATCGCGTAGTCCTGGTACATCGTCGTCGGCGAGTAGTCGGCCTCGGACTTGTGCAAGGTCACGAGGAAGGCGTCGGCGTTGGCTTCGGGTGCGAAGAGCACTCCCTCGCGGAAGCTGTTGGGCTTTCGGCCGTCGATCGAGACGTAGTCCAGGGCAGCGACGATCTCCTCCCGGGTGTACCGAGCGTGAACCTCCAGCGGGCGCAGGCCGAGCGACCCCTGGAGCCGGGATGTCACGCGCTCCGCAGAGTCCAGCCCGATCCCGATGACGGCCCGCAGGTCCTGCCGCACGGCGGTCTCGCTGCGAAGGGCACTCAGTCCTTCGGCGTACGAGGCGAAACCGCCGCCGTCCGGCCAGAGGGAGAAGAACAGCATCCGACCGAAGGCCTGGAGAGTGGGGTCCGCCTGGTCGTAGTCGGGCGCGTCGTCAGCGAGCCAGGTCAGATAGGCGCTCGCGCGGTCGCGGTCGTCGATGTGGCACAGGGCGCGCACCCGCTTGAGGAGCGCCTTCTCGAAGGGTCCTCCCTGCGGGACATCGAGCCCGGCGTCGCGTCGTAGGCGCGCCCACGAGCGGTCCCCGCGGACTACGTCCGCGAGCTCGACGCCGGACTCGTCGAGGAACGTGGTCAGGTCATCGGTCGGGTGGGCCCGCAGTTCGGCGGTGATGCCGGACCAGCGCGTGGTGACCTGGCTGCGGATGTTCTCCAGGACCAGTTCCTGGCTCTGTCGGTCGAGGACGATCTGGGTCCCGGCAGGGAGGAAAGGGAAGCCGTGCTGGATGTCCCGCTCGAGCGCGGCGCGGGTGCTGCCTGTCATCGCCCGGAAGCGTTGGTCGAAGCGGAACTCCTTGCGGTGGTGTCCGACGAAGTCGAGGGCGGTCAGCACGGCCTTGTCGGTGGCCCGGCGCAGGCCGCGCCCGAGCTGCTGGAGGAAGACGGTGGAGCTCTCCGTCGGGCGGAGGAAGAGGACGGTGTTGATGGCCGGCACGTCGACGCCTTCGTTGAAGACGTCGACGGCGAACAGCACCTGGATGGCCCCGTCGCGCAGGTCGCGCACCGCGGCGTCCCGCTCAGGCTTCGCCGTGTCGCCGAGGACCACGGCCGCCCGGATCCCGGCCTCGTTGAACACCCGCGTCATGTACCGGGCGTGGTCGCGGGACACGCAGAAGGCGAGGGCCTTCATGGCGGTGAGGTCGGCGACCTTGTCGCGGACCGCCTTGAGCACGATGCGCGCCCGGGCGTCGTTGCCGGTGAACAGGTTCGACAGCTCGCCGGCGTCGTAGGCGCCGGCCTTCCAGTCGACCCGCGTCATGTCCATGCCGTCGGCGACGGCGAAGTAGTGGAACGGCGTCAGGAGGTCGGCCTTGAGCGCGTCCCACAGTCGGAGCTCAGCGGCTGTCCGCCCCTCGAAGAACGAGCGCACGTCCAGCCCGTCGCCCCGCTCTGGAGTGGCGGTGAGCCCCAGGAGTTCTCGCGGCTGGAGGTGGTCGAGGATGCGCCTGTAGGTGCGAGCCTCGGCGTGGTGGAACTCGTCGACCACGACGACGTCGTACGCGTCCGGCGGGATGTTGCCGATGCCGTACGACGAGAGGGACTGCACGGACGCGAAGACGTGGTCCCAGCGCTCCGGCCGGTGCCCATCGACGTAGAGCTCGCCGAACCCGGCGTCGCTCAGCACCTCACGGTAGGTACGCAGCGACTGCTGCAGGATCTCCCGCCGGTGCGCGACGAAGAGCAGCCGTGGCAGCGTGGGGAACCCGGCCGCGAGCCGGCGGAAGTCCAGCGCTGCCACCACCGTCTTGCCCGTCCCTGTCGCGGCGACGACCAGGTTGCGGTGCCGGTCGTGGACCAGGCGCTCGACGTCGAGCTGGTCGAGCATCTCCTGCTGGTAGGCGTAGGGACGGACCTCGAGCCCGGAGAGGGTGAGGGTGACGCGGTCGTGGGGCCGCTTGCCGGCCGCTTCGGCGAGGGCGTCGTCGAGCCGGTCCCGGCCAGCGTCTGGGTCGTACGTTTCGAAGGTCGCGTCGTTCCAGTAGCTGTCGAACGTCGCTCGGAACTTCTGCAGGAGGGCCGGGGTGGAAACGGCGGAGAGCCGCACGTTCCACTCGACGCCATCGAGCATCGCGGCGCGAGAGAGGTTGCTCGAGCCCACGTACGCGGTGTCGAAGCCGGTGTTGCGTCGGAACAGCCACGACTTGGCATGGAGCCGGGTCCGCTGGGAGTCGAACTGGACCTTCACCTCGGCCCCGAAGTCCCGGACCAACCGATCCAGGGCGGCCCGATCCGTCGCGCCCATGTACGTCGTGGTGATGATGCGAAGCGGCACCCCTCGATCCCGGAGCGCCTCCAGGCGGTCTTCGAGGAGCCGGAGCCCGTACCACTTGACGAAGGCCATGATCAAGTCGACGCGGTCGGCACTGGCCAGCTCGGCGCGGATCTCGTGGCCGAGCCCGGGCTCACCCGCGGCGTTCGTCAGCAGGGCTGCCTCGGAGAGCGGCGTCGACGGACGCTCACTCAACGAGCGCAGATGACTTCCGGGCGCGGGTGGCGCAGCGATCGCGAGGAGCTGCCTCGCCGTAGACAGTGAGTCCTCCGACGCCCCCAGCATCTCCACGAGCTGGTTGACCAGGGCCAGACGGCGCTCGGCGTTCCTCTCCTCACGCAAGGCCCGGAGGGTGACATCCCGAACGTGCCTCGCCAGGACGCCTGGCTCGTCGGCCTCATCGATCGGTCCGCGGTGGATGTCGAGCGTGGTGAGCCCCGCCAGGCGCTTCTCGAGTGCGCGCGTGATCAGGCTCTCGTACAAGCCCTCGAGCAGGCTGCCATCCCCAGTGGTCACCCACCGCAGCTTGCCAGGGAGGGGCGACAGAACACTGCGAAATGGATTCGCCGTCAACTGGGAATGTCAGACGCACGCTGAGGCGACACATCGCGGGTCCAACGAACGTGCGCGTGACCCAATCAGCCAACCCGCAGGCGAGTACCCAACGCACGGTAACGCCGGGATTAGGTAGGTCGGCTGGCGGCGAAGTGGGTCACGGCAGCCGTCGTCCGGATTCCACGCGGCTCGCCGGGCGACCGAGATGCTGCACGACGCGGGCTTCGTCGACATCGACGTGCACGAGTTCCTCGGCGACCCGCTCGACCTGCTCTACGTCAGCCGCGCCACGTAGCTCGGCCGACGGTGACGCCACCCGCTAGAGCGGCTGGCTACCTGACGTACGCACCTTGATGTACCCGGCGATCACCGCAGCGAGTTGGACGCCGGCCCAGGTGATCGCGGTATAGACGCCTGCGACGAGCGCGCCAACCAGAGCGCCGAGGACCCCGACGAACGGTGAGTCGCTGCTGAAGGCGGCAATTAGCCCGGCAACTAGGACGACTGCCGCAGCGATCAGTCCGATGACGAGGACGAAGATCGACAGCGCGTTGAAGATGCTGGCGACCCTGTCGGCGTTCTTATGCAGAGTGCCGACATCCATGCGGGCATCCTCGGGCACGGGCGGCCGCCGGGGCTACTACCGTGACTGGCGTGTCGGCTGTCGCGCTCATCTGGGCGGCCCGGCCCGTCCATGGGGTGCTCCCGGCCAACCTGAGCCGGGGTCCTTCGCTCGTTCCAGCTAGAGCAGCATGCCCTCCGCGGAAGCCGCGGGGCAGGATCGCCGGGCGTCGCCTACCCGGCATCCCGTGCCCCGTCGTCATGGGCGTCCCCGACGAGGGAGCCAAAGCCGTGTACCTCTTCTCGCGTACCGCAGTCGTCCGCGCCAACCCAAGGGTCATGTTCCCGTGGGTGCAGCAGATCACCGAGGTGGTGCGGACCAACACCTGCCTGCCGGTGAGCGCGTGGGCCGCGTCGTTCGGCGCACCCGTCGGGGGCGTGGTGTGGAGCGCACTGGTGAAGTCGCAGGCCGAGCTGGCTGCGGACATGACCTCACTGCTGGACAACCAGGAGTATCTCGACCTGTTGGCCACCGGCCAGCAGATGATCCCGGTTGCCGGCCCGGATTCGCTGCGGAGGCTGGTCCACAAGCCCTGCTACTAAGACGATCGAAAGTAGTCGCACTCTTCATGCGGTGATGTAGGCAAGATCAGGGTCCCCGAAGAATCCGCGGATGAGGTCGGGTCGTCGTTGGAGTCGGCGGAGGGCGGCGCGGACCAGGGCGATGAAGTCGTCCTTGGTCTTGGCGCTGGTGCGTCCGACGCGGTCGTGTTTGATGAACTTCGGGACCCACTCGTCGGGGTTGAGCTGGGGTGAGTAGGCAGGCAGCACGATCAGCTCGAACCGGCCGCCGGTGGTAGAGACCCACTGCTTGACCTTCTTGGCCCTGTGGGCCGGATGGCCGTCGACGATCAGCACGACGCCGCGGCCGGTGGCGCGCTCGGTGTCGGCGAGCAGCAACTTGGCGAACTCGATGAACACCGGCCCAGTCAGCGTGCCGGTGAAGGTGGTGTAGCGCAGCAGTCCTTGGGCGGTGACCGCGGAGATCATGTTCAGGCTGTGCCGGGCGCCGGTGGCCTTCACGACCGGGGTTCGGCCGATCGGGGCCCCGGTGGTGCCGGCGTGGTAGTCCGACCTGAGGCCGGCTTCATCGCCGAAGTACACCGTCATCCCCACCCTCTTGGCCCGGGCTCGGATCGCGGGAAACTCGGTGTCCTTCCACGCCTGCACCTTCTCGGGGTCGGCCTGCCAGGCCCGCCACAGGGGCCGCTGCGGCGACAGGCCCATCGCGTGCAGCATCCGGCCCACCGCCGAGGCCGACAGCTCGATGCCGAACTCCCGCACGATCAGCTCGCGGACCATCTCCCGGGTCCACAACGCGAAGTCGAAGGCCAACTGCCGCGGATCAGTGCCGGCCACCAGGGTCGCGACCCGACGCCGCTGCTCACGGGTCAGTTTGGTTGGCCGACCTGGGATCGGCTTGGCCTTCAGCGCCCGCTCGCCACCCTCACGTCGCAACGACAGCCACCGGTACACCGTGGTCCGGTTCAGCCCCAACGCCGCTGCCACGTCCTCCGGATGCGCCCCTGCCGCGACCTGCTCGACGGCCCGGAACCTCAACACCTCGAGCGTCTTGTGGTCCAGCTTCCGACCGTCGTTATCGCGCACACTCGATTGTCCCAGAAGCACACCGAAAAGTTGCTTAACTAACGCGCGTGTTGGTAACAGGTCGTTTGGACATTGCTGCTCCCAACCTGCCCGGTCATCGGCAAGTGGCGCGCTCGGCTGCGCCTCACTGCGTGCGTCCAAAGGCGGCGCTATGCAGCGGCGTGGGTCTGCAGCCAGCCGGCGATGTCCGACACGTCCAGCGCGCCCGCCGCCGCGGCGAGCATCATCTGCTCGGCCTCGTCGACCGAGTAGGTCAGGTCACGACCGTTGATGAGGTGGAAGACCCGACAGGCCGACCAGGCCAGACGCTTGTTGCCGTCGACCAGTGCATGGTTGCGGACCAAGGAGTGCAGCAACGCGGCAGCCTTCTCCTCGAACGTCGGATACGCGTCCTCACCGAACACCGTGGTCAGCGGTCGGGCAGCAGCGGCCGCAAGCATGCCCGCGTCCCGGACGGCGACCTCGTCGAGCACGCCCGCGGCGATCTCCAGGATGTCGACAACGGACAGGAAGTCGAGTTGCTCCCCGGTCACTGGCTCAGGCGCTCAAGGAGCTCCTGGTCCTCAGTGCGAACTCGCTCGATCGCCGCGAGCAATCGACGAGGACGGTCCGAGACGTACTGGGCGATCGCCGTCTTCGCGACCTCCTGCATCGATCGCCCCTCCTGTTCGGCCTTCGCGCGCAGGGCCTCGCTCTCCTCGTCGCTGAGTCGCAAGTTCATCGCCATGCATCAACGGTACCAGTCTGGTACCACACGTGCAGGTCGAGCTGGAATACGCCCTACAAGCGGCGCTATGACGCATGTCTTGGTGGTCCCCTGGACGCACGCAGAAATGTTCGCCTACAGCACTCATCGCCATCCTGATGACACGTGCGAAGATCGACGCGTGTCTCCTGGCCCTGAGTTCGTGCGCCCTCCGCATGGTCATGGGGGCCCAATCTGCTTGGCGCCGTGGGATCCCGCGTGGCCGCAGCAGTACAACGAGGTCGCAAACCGGATAAAGAAGGCGCTGGGGCAGGTAGCGGCGGTCGTCGAGCACGTCGGGTCGACTTCAGTTCCCGGGCTGGCGGCCAAACCTCTTCTCGACGTACTTCTGCTCGTTCCTGACCCGGCTGACGAAGAGCCCCTATGTCACGCAATTGGAGGCCGTCGGTTTCCTACTGCATGTGCGTGAACCGGACTGGCATCATCACCGCCTGCTCAGGGCGGAGGATCCCGACGTCAACGTCCATGTGTTCGCTGTGGGTTCACCGGAGGCAGAGCGGATGCTTGCTGTTTCGGGACCGCCTCCCGGTCGACCCGGATGAGAGAGCGCTGTACGAGGAGACCAAGCGCCGGCTCGCCGCTCAGAGCTGGCGGCGGGTTCAGGATTATGCCGACGCGAAGTCAGAGGTGGTGGAGGGAATCATCGCGAGGGGCACGCGGGGCGGGCCTCACCGTGCGCGAGCCGCTCGTGCGACCAAGGAAGAGTCGGTGCACGAACCTCCATTCGACCGGCGGCGCGACCAGGCGGGACATCGGCATCCGTCGCGACGCCCATGGTCAACTGGCGGCGATATGCAGCGCCTGTCGGACGGAATCCGAGGGTGATCAGTCAAGCGGTTTCAGCCACCGCGCGGCCGCGTCATATGTACCTTCCGGGGATGCGTTGAAGGCGATCGCCGCGCTGGCCGCGTGTCGATGAACGAGGTTGATCACCCGCTCGAAGAGGAGCAGATCGTTGCGCACGCCACCACCGATGACGACACACTCCCAAGGGCCGGCGTTCAAGGCCACGGTGACAACCGCCTCCACGTCGTCGCTGCCGTCGAGGCCCAAGAGGCGGAACTCGGCCATCACGCCGTGGGCGAGGAAGCGGGCCCGGCCTGCCTCGATGCCGTCCGCCACCGGCTTCGGATCCCAAGGCCCCGGCACGCGATAGGGATCGAGCCCGATCACGAGCACTGAAGGCGCCGAAGTCGTCTCCTCCACGGTCGAACGGTACGTGACTGCCTTCCGGCGCCGCTCCGACATGCACCGGCACGCGGCGATGTGGGGCAGGTGCGGGTGGGAGATGCACCACTTGGGGCCCGTCACCGCAGGATCGGGCTAGGGTGTGATATCTGGTGCTGCTTCCACAGGGGGCCAGTTACCACCCCCCTTCGCGGAGGATCCCCGTGTCCCGATCTGATCAGGTCCCCACCAACTCCGGATTCACCGGCAGCACCACCGGTGACGAGGTGTTGGCCGGCATCGACCTGACCGGCCGGACCGCGATCGTCACCGGTGGGTACAGCGGCCTCGGGCTGGAGACCACGCGGGCCCTCGCCCGGGCAGGGGCACATGTGGTTGTCGCGGGGCGAACCCCGCAGAAGGCTGCGGAGTCCCTGGCCAGCATCGAGGGTCAGGTGGAGACCGCGCCGCTGGACCTGGCCCAGTTGCCCTCCGTGCAAGCCTTCGCCGACCAGATGGTCCAGCGCCTGGACCGACTCGACTTGCTGATCAACAACGCCGGCATCATGGCCTGCCCCTTGGCGCGGGTGGGTCCGGGCTGGGAGTCGCAGTTCGGTGTCAACCACATGGGCCACTTCGCCCTAACCCAAGGGCTGCTTCCGCTGCTGAGGCGCACGGACCGGCCACGTGTCGTCAGCCTGTCATCGGCCGCGCATAAGCGCAGCGGCATTCTGTGGGACGACATCGGCTACGACCGCAGTTCGTATGACAAGTGGCAGGCCTACGGGCAGGCCAAGACCGCCAACGCGCTGTTCGCCAACGCCCTGTCGCGCCGGCTGCATGACGACGGGGGCCTTGCCTTCGCCGTGCACCCGGGCGGCATCTTCACGCCCCTGCAGCGCCACCTGCCCACCGAGGAGATGATCGCGCTGGGGTGGCTGGGCGAGGACGGACAACCCAGCGAGATGGCCAGACGGGGTTTCAAGACCCCGGAGCAGGGTTGCGCCACGACGCTGTGGGCTGCGACCTCGGCATTGCTAGACGACACACCCGGGGTCTACTGCGAGGACTGCGACATCGCCGAGCCGACCGACCCGACCAGCCCAACGGCCCGCTACCGGGGGGTCGAGGACCACGCCAGCAGCGACGAGGCCGCCGAGCGGCTGTGGGCGATCAGCGAGAACCTACTGGCACAGGCCTAACAGCAGGCCAGCGCTACGCCCGAGGCCCTCCACGCACCTCGACTTTGCCATCTCGGCCCTTCGCGGGCCGCCAACGAGTCGCTGCCGAGCGGGCCGTCGACGGCAGGGAACGTCCACAGGCGGAATGGGGCACGGCCGCGAGCGCACACTACTCGCGGAAAGCAGCACCGTTGGCCGATCCCCCTGAGCGGATTGGGTGGTCGGGTAGTGCGGTTCCTCTGGGGTCACCCTGCCGCTGCGGTGTGAGCTCAGCCCGGGCCAAAGGCTGCGTCGAAGAAGTCCATCAGCGCCTCCGCCACCAATCCGGGATGGGTCACCGGGCCAGCGTGTCCAGCTCCGGACACGGCGTGACCCCGCGCGTCGGGCACATTGCTGACCACGTGTTGCGCACTCATGGTGAAGAACGGTCGGGTCTCCGATCCGTGCATGACCAGGACCGGAGCGTCAATAGCCCCAAGAACCACGGGGTCCTCAGGCATCGGGCCGTTGTAGTCCCCGACCTGCTGGAAGACCCGCAACACATGAGGCGCGTACCTGCCAGCAGCTTCGAAGTATCCGGCGTCGTCTGCGGCCGCGAGATCGTCGGGCGTGAAGGGGAAAGAAGCGATGGCGCGCATGGCCCCCGGGCGATCACCTTGTTCAACAAGTTCACCGCCACGGGCGAGGGCACCGAGGAGGTGCGCTCGCTCCTCCGCGTCCATTAACATGCTGGCCACCGGCTCCTACGAGCCGGTCGCGATGACTGCCTCGCAGCGAGCCGACACGGCGAGCGCATGCCCGGGCGCCGGCAGACCAGCCGACCAGCCCAGCAGCCTCCCCGAGGCTCTCGACGTAGGCGGCGCAGTCCCCGCCGATCCGATCGATCCGCAGGTTCGGGTGATCAGCGACCACGACCCCGCATGCTCGGAGCGTGACACGTGAACCGGCCGCTCGGGTGCGGAACAACCCGCTGCCAGTCAAGATCACCATCGCCCAACACACCCTGCAGAAACACCAGGGGCGGACCCTGACCCTCGACAGTCGCTCGCACGGTGACCTCATCGTCGGTGGTGACTTCGTGGGCTCGCTGAGCGCTCATGATTCTCCTTCGTCCTACTGGGTCATCCCTCAACCCTCCTGCCTTTCGAGCGGCCGAGGCAACCGGGGCCCATGCTCCTGGCGGAAAAGAGATACGGCCGCGTCAACCCTTGGACGGCACGCGGCCGCTATGACGCCGCGTTTGGCGCCGAGCGGGTACCTGTACTGTGCCGATGACGGTAGGTGGGGTGCCGCTTCTACTCTGGCTTGATGGCAGAGGTGAGGCAGGTTCAGGTGACGTTCGACTGCGCCGATCCCCGCGCGGTCGCGGAGTTCTGGAAGGCTGCTTTGGGGTACGTCGACCCTCCGACTCCACCGGGATTTGACTCCTGGGACGCGTTCGATGAGTCGCTGCCGTTTCCGAGGCGGGGCTCGGCTTGGGCCTGCCAGGACCCGGATGGCGTCGGGCCACGCCTGTTCTTCCAGCGTGTGCCCGAGGCCAAGACGGTCAAGAACCGGGTGCATCTTGATGTTCGCGTTGGAGTGGGGCTGACCGGCGACGAGCGGGTCGCCGCTCTGGAGCGCGAGGCAGCTCGGCTGGGCACGCTGGGTGCTCGGCGGCTGCGCCTTCTGCCCGCGGACGAGGAGAATGAAGCGTGCCTGGTGATGCAGGACGTCGAGGGCAACGAGTTCTGCCTCGACTAGTGCTTCGTCCGCGGCGCGTGGGGGGCGGGTTCAGGCGCCGGCGATTTCGGCCCGGCGGGCACGTACCAGATCGCGGATCGCCTGCTCCGGTAGCGGCGCCTTGGCGGTGAAGCGCACCGTGCCCTTCGACAGGCTGGCACCCGAGAGGTGGTCTCGCACCGCGGCGACAGCCGTCGGGCTAAAGGGGTAGACCGCCAGGTGCTTCGTCGTGGACTGGAACCCGAGCAGGGGCTTGCCCCGGTACCGCAGAGCCGGCATGCCGTAGCTGGTGTCCTGCACGGCGTCGGGAGCCTCCTCCATGGCTACAGCGAGCACGTGCATCAGAGCCGTGCGGTCCGACTCGGCAAGACCGGCGAGGTATGAATCGACGGTGCCCACTCCGGAAGCCTAGGAGCAAGTGGCCCGACGAACCTCCACGTTGGCGGCACACGGCCGGGCGACTGCAACGCTCGACTCGCGGCGAAGGTCGCGGTCGACGAGCGGCGGGAGTGAAGTTGGGGCGCTTCGGCGTAACCTGCCCCGGTGACAGCCAGTGTGGCCCTTCGGCCGCTGACCGCCGCGGACGAGCCCTTGCTCGCACATGCCACCCTCGACAACCTGAACTGGTCTGAACAGCGATTCACTGAGTTCGATTTGCGAAGCCGATCCGAGTTCCGCCACTACACTCGTCTGATTCTTGACAGAGGGGACTTCGGCTTCGTCGCTGAGCATATCGGCGAGGCAATCGGAGTAGGGTGGGCACTATTCTTGCCTGCCGGCGATCCCGGATACGGCTTCGTGGACGAGTCCACGCCGGAGATCAGCTTGTGGGTGCAACAGCAGTGGCGTGGCCAGGGTGTGGGCAAGAGGCTGCTCAGACGGCTACAACAGGAAGCGGTGAGCCGAGGCATCGCCCGTTTGAGCCTCTCGGTGGAGGCCGACAACCACGCCAAGTGGCTCTACGAGCACGAGGGGTTCGTGCAGCTCAGCGGCGGCGATCAGGCCGGGATCATGGTCTGGGCGTCCTGATGCATCCACGAGCATCCGCGGCACCCTTGCGGCAGCAACGCGAACGAAGGACGGACAGGTCCGTTCGCGGTACGACACGGCCCCGAGCGCACGCTACTCGCGGCGCAATGTCGAGGGTGGCCTCGTGTTGTCTCCGGCCGTCTGTGGTGACACGTGCTCAGGTCGGGTGTGATGCGGCGTTGGGTGCGGCGCGGGGACTACACGGGTGGGTCGACGTGTGCTCGCCAGGAGTGGACCGGCTGGTAGCCCAGGAGGCGGCGAGCCTTGTCGATGCTCAGCAGCGTCTCGTTCTCGCCGAGGTTCTTCTTCAAGGGGACGTCGGGATACACCTGCGCCATCAGGTCGGCGCTGGAGCGGGTCATCACCGTGTCGGCATTGGCGATGATGAAGACGTCCGCGCCCGGCACGCCGTAGCAGAGCGCGCGCTCGACGGCATGGGCACCGTCGCGTGCGTCGATGTAGCCCCACAGGTTCCACTTGCGTGCGTGCGGGTCGGCGTCGAACGAGGGGAACTCGGCGTAGTCGGCGACGTCCATGACGTTGGAGAAGCGCAGTCCGACGGCGATCAGATCCGGCTGCCACCGACAGAAGTGGCGGGCCATCTCCTCCTCGAGCGTCTTGTTCAACGCGTACGTCGACTCCGGCCGCGGGGGGTAGTCCTCGTCGACCGGGACGTAGGGCGGCGGGTCGTCGAAAGGCAGGCCGAGAACGGTCTCGCTCGAGGCCCACACGATCGTGGTGATGCCGGCTGCGCGGCAGGCGGCGAACACGTTGTAGGTCGAGGCGGAGTTGTTCGCGTACGTCGCTGCGTTGGAGGTGAGCCCCGGGGCCGGGATGGCCGCGAGATGGACGACAGCCTCCACCGGCTGGTGCTCGTCGACGCCACCGGTGAGGGCCTCGACCACCTGGCCGTAGTCGGTGAGGTCGACGCGCAGGAACTCACCGGCAACCTCGCGCGGGTCACCTCCGGCGCGGTCGATTGCGAGCACGTCGACGCCGAGAGTGCGCAGGTGTCCCACGACAGCGCGGCCGAGCTTGCCCTGGCTGCCGGTGACAGCGACACGAGACGGCAGGGCGGCGGGATGTCCAGGCATGAGCCGATCCTCCCCCGAGAAGGGGTCGGACCGGCGATCGATCCCATGATCCGACCCGTGGCCCGGCGTCGTGGAGGCGCTGAGCTCGTACTCCGCCCCGGAATAGCGACCTCGACCTGGACCTGGCACTCGGTGTCGCGGTCGGTCCCTTGCGTCCATCCCGGAGCTGCTCGAGCAGCAACTTCTAGACGGGCCCCTTCCGCTGCGCTCCGATGGGCGGCGACGCTGATGGGGCGAAGACCGCTCGGCGCGGAACGTCCGCAGGCGGCGTTAGGACGCATGTCGGAGCAGACCCTGAGGAGCGGCCGTTCGACGGCACATTGACCTGTCGGCAACGCCACGGAGGCCCTCACGATCTGGGCAAGGCCACAAGGAACCACTCGAGTCGCGGGTGACTACGCACTCTGGCGATGAACCCACGACCCCACGCTGGCGAGGACACGCTCAGGGTCTGGTGCGGTCGGTTGGACGGTCATCTCCAGGTACCCGGGCGCGTCGATCGGCAGCGGCGGGAGGGGTCGTTCGCGGAGCCGGACGACGAGGTACCCCGCGGAGAGGAGGTCGCCTGTCTTCGCGGTATCGATCTCGACCTTGTCGGCGTGCCAGTACGCGCCGTCATACTCGATCGCGACCCGCGTACCAGTCTCAGTTTCCGCGACGATGTCGACCAGCCACCGGGGCCGCCGGACGGACGCCTCGTGCTCGACCCGCCGTCCGGATGACGCCTTCGGGAACAGCTTCTCCGCGGCGGCGTGGTGGTCGAGCTCGACCCGCGACTTCCCCGACTCACGGCACTCCGGAAACCCGGACCCGGCGGACCGGGACGCCAACGTCGGGGTCCACCGGTACCCGCGGTTCGCCGAGCAGATCCACGCCGGCGGAAACGTGGTCGACCCGCTTTGACGGACTTTCCACGCTGAGACCGGGTTCGCCGACGACCATTCCGCGGCCAGGTCGGGGAAGTGGTACGCGAGCGAGTCGAGGATCGTCCGGCACATCGGGCACCGCAGCCGCTGCCCGTACTCGCGTTCCGCGGGGCTGGCCTGCCACTCGTGCCCGCACTCCGGGTCAAGCCACCACACCTGCCGGCGCGACCCCGGCGAGAGCGCCTCCAAGGGGAGTCTTCCGTTCCGGTCGGGGTGCCACTGGGCGGCGATCTCCCGGTTCATCTGGTGGGCGTCCGGGTCAGCGGTGACGGCTTCAAGCCGTTCGTTCCGGGTCTGGTTCCCGCGGCAGGACGGGCACCCGTTGCGAAGGAATCTCAGGGGGGTGATCCGCGGGTGGTGGCCGACTGGGCACCGGAACCGACGCAGCGTGAAGTCGCCGGCGAGCATGACGGTCGCCGGGTCAGCCTCGTCGGCCCACGCAGCGACGAGTTCAGGAACCATGGAGACGGGGGTGACCTTGAGCCGTTCCCTTTCCGCCGCGCCTTCGACCGCTCTCTTCTTCGCGCACACTGGGCACCTCGGGAACTGCGCCATGTCCCGGATCCGTTCGGTGAACCGGTGACCGCACTCCGGGCACCGCCAGTGGGCGTCACGGAGCGCGCGGATGGTCGCGGTCGCGAGGTCGGCGGCGTCATTGGCGTCGTGGTCCCACCATTGAAGGGCGACGGCGTCGGAGTCCACGAACAACTCCCTCGTCCGGGTGCCGGCACGGCGCGTGGTCTGTGCGGCACGGCGCGGGTTCGTCTGGCAGGAGCACCCGAAAGCGATGTCGCCAAGCCGTTGCGCGGAGATCCGAGAGCAGTATTGGCACCGGACCCGGTGGGGGTCGGTCGGCAGCGACGGGGTGGTGAGCGGCTCAAGGTATTCGTACCCGTGCGCCTCAGCGTGCGCACGGGCCTCGTCGACGGGGACGGTCCGGGTGTCCGCCCAAGCCCCCTGCAGGTCCCGGGCCCCGTCGGCCCAGCGTCGCCAGAGGCAGGCCCGGCAGGTTGGTTCGCCGGCGGTGTTGCGGTCCAGGACGTACTCGAACCGGTAGTGCGCCTCGCACCTGCACCGCAGGCACCGGGTGAGCCGCCACGCGGTGGTGGGTGTTGTGAACGGTTCAAGCAATTCGAGCCCGGCGACCTCGAGGATTGCGGTGATGTGGTCGTCGCACCACGCCGGGCTCGTGCGCGTCCGATACGCGGCTGGTTTCGTGCACTCCGTCTCTGAGCACTGCTGTGGTCCCCCTGTCACGCGCTCAGGGTGCCACGCGCGCACGCCGTCCGCAGGCCCCGGGCACGGGCGCACGGTACTTGCGGCTAAGTGACACGGCGCACCGGCGATGTGACGCAGCTTCTGGACGACGTTGCCAAGGGCCCAGTCGGACACCCGTTTCACGCTCATGCCGAGGTGCGGTGATCAGGGAGAACTGCATGCTTGTGCGGTTAGCCTACTGATGATGCAGGCCGAAGGTAGCCTCGGTGGAGTTGTGAGCTGCCAGTGGCTGTCGGCACAGTGGCAGAGACCGTCCGCAATCGGCACGCTGCTCGCTGGGCGTCCGTTCACCCCCCGCGTCCCGGGAATCACCGCGGACGGGCCATACGGCGACGGCTGACGCGCTCCAGTCTCCGAACTCCGCGTAGTCGTCACTTGGGTTTCGTCATGAGGGACGGACGCAGAGCGCCGCGACAGCGCCGTCGCCAAATCGTTGGCGCGGTCGCCACGTTGCTGCGGGCAGTGATGCACGCGTTAGTCGCGTGCCAGTCGCAGGGCCGCGAGAGTCGCCGATCCCGCGCCGATCCCGACCAGTACGGCGAGCATGGCGGGGTTGGTGCCGTGGCCGAACCAGGCGTCCTGCATGGCGAGGACCATCGGGTGCAGGGGTGTCCACGATCCCAAGGTGGTCATGGCCGCGGGCAGCACTTCAGGTGGCGGCCCCGCCCCGCCGATGAGCATCGCAACGAACCAGACCATGACGCCGAGCCCTTGCGCGGCCCGCGCTGAGGGCAGCAGCGCCCCGATCGCTAGGCCGAGCAGCAGCAGGGTGAAAGTCCCAACGATGAACGCCACGGCGACGCCGACCGGATCTGCGGGTGAGTCCGGGGAGTAGGCGGTGAAGGACAGTACCAGCACCAGGGCCGCCCCCACGAGCGAGATCAACGCCCCGACGGCCAGCTGGGCGCCGAGAACCGCTTGAACGGGCAGGCCGGTGGCACGGAAGCGGCGCAGCACGCCCAGCTCCCGATAGGAGGCGAGCTGGGTCGGCAGCGCGATCAGTCCGACCGACGCGGCGACCAGTGCCACGTAGGCCGGCGCGTAGTACGTCGATCCACCGACCCCGCGAAAGACCTCACCGGACGGATCCGGGGTATCGCCGAACACCGCCGACAACACGGCCGTGAACATCACCGGCAGCCCGACAGCAAAGATCAGGGTCAACGGGTCACGCGCCTGGAGAAGCAGCTCGACCCGACTGGTCTCGAGGACCGCGCGGCCCATCAACGGCTCGGCCCCTCGTCGCTCGACACGACATCGGCGCCCGAAGGGGCGGTCCCGACGTCGCCGGGCGCTTCGGGGCCCCCGACCAGGTGGAAGTACGCGTCCTCCAGGGAAGGCTGGACGAGTCGCACCGCCGCCGGGGCGCTGGCGCGCTCGACCAGCAGGTGGCCCAGGTGCAGCACGAACCCCGAGTCTCCCCGCACCTCGATCCGCCGGCCGCGGCGCTCGACCGCCTGAACGCCTGGAAGCCCGGCCAAGCTCCGCTCGTCCAGGTCATCGCACACGGCGACCTCGAAGCTCGCGCGGGTGCCACCGCCGTGGGCCTCGATGAGGTCCGCCGGAGTGCCCGTCGCCGCCACGACGCCGCGATCGAGGATGACGATCCGATCACACAGACGCTCGGCCTCGTCCATGAAATGCGTCACGAGCACCACTGTGGTCCCGAGCTCGCGGACCCGAGCCACCAGCTCCCAGGCGATCCGCCGCGCCGCCGGATCCAGGCCGGTCGTCATCTCGTCGAAGAAGACCAGATCCGGACTGTTCACCAGAGCCAAGGCCACGAACAAGCGCTGGCGTTCACCCCCCGACAAGCTGGCGAACGTCGCCCGCTCGCGATGCGCCAGACCCCACTGCTCCAACAACCCCCGCCCGCCGTGGGCCCCGGAGCCGACGGATGCGAACAGCCGCACCGCCTCGGACACCCGGATGCGCGGCGGCAACGCGGAATCCTGCAACTGGCTGCCGACCCGACGCCTGATCGCACGCAGTTGCGTGCGTGGGTCAAGGCCCAACACCCGCAACGTCCCGGAGTCGGGGCGGCGCAGCCCCTGCAAGCACTCCACCGTCGTGGTCTTGCCCGACCCATTGGGGCCCAGGACGCCGAGGATCTCCCCGGCGGCGACGTCGAACGACACATCGCACACGGCGAGCGTCGACCCGTACGACTTCGCCAAGCCGCGCATCGACACAGCAGGAGCGGCCACGATCCGACGGTACGCGCCACCAAGCCAACCGGAGGGTGCCCTGCGAATGGCGCCAACCGCGTAGGAACGGTCTTCCCTCACCCGCGCGCGCAATACGGTCGCGCCGTCATACGCCGCGTGACGATGGGCTGACGGGACGAGCGCGCGGATCGCAGCAGATCCGCGCGCATTCCGACTGCGCGCCAGGTGCGCTGTCACCCTTTGGGCCACCCTCCCCACCGATCGTCAGGGGCCGCTCAGCCAACCTCGATGACAATCTTGCCGACGTGCAGTTGGCGCGCGAAGTGCTCCTGAGCGGCGGCGATGCCATCGAGCGGGTAGCGCCCGGCGATCACGGGTTGGACTGTGCCCCTGCGGGCGGAGTCCACCAGACAGGAGAAGTGGTCGCGGGTGTGCATCGAGGACCCGATCAGGCGGATGTTGTGCAGGTAGAGCCGGCGCAGATCGAACTCGACGACCGGGCCTGCGACAGCTCCGGCGATGACCCAGCGTCCGTCATCCCGGATGAGGGGCATGAGCTGCCCGAGCAGCGGGCCGCCGGCCACGTCGGCAACCGCGTCCACCCCTTCGGGGCAGCACGCTTTGACCTGGCTGGCGAGGTTGGAAGCGCGATCCACCGTGTGCTCGGCGCCAGCGGCACGTACGTCGCCCGCCTTGTCGGCGCTGGTGACGGCGATGACCGTCGCGCCGCGTGCAGACGCCAACTGCACCAACGCTAAGCCGACTCCTCCCGAAGCGCCGGTGACCACGACGGTCTCACCGGCGGTGATCGCGGCGCGCTCCAGCATGCCCATCGCGGTCCCGTAGGCCACAGGCAGGGCGGCCAGTTGTTCGTCAGACAGGGGTGAGTTGGTCATGTCGTGAGCCTGAGCGGCGTTGACGGTCACGTACTCAGCGAAGCCGCCGTCGGCCTCGCTGCCGAGCAGTCCCACCGGCGGCGCATCGCGTCCGTGGTCGCGGTAGAGGGCCGGGTCCACCAAGACGGGCTGACCGACCCGGTCGATGTCCACCCCGGGACCGACCTCGGCGATCGTCCCTGCTAGGTCACCACCCTGCACTCGTGGAAACCGGAGGTGCCCGCGCCAACCTGCCAGCGCCTGCGGGTTCCCCGGCAAGCCGTAGGAACCCTGCCGTGTCCAGATGTCGGTGTTGTTCACCGCCGCCGCGCCTATCCGGATCAGCACCTCCCCAGGTCCGGGGACAGGTCGAGGCCAGTCATGCCGCAACTCCAGGACTTCCGGACCACCGTGCGCGGTGAGGATCGTTGCTGTCATGTGCGCCATTCGCCCATGGTGCATCACGCGATGCGTGGTCCCGCCATGGATCGTCATGCGGGGCAAGACCGTGCAGGGATCTCGCTTCGGAGCGCCGCAGCAGCATTGGCCGGAAGCCGGTCGCCACGCTCCGCGAGCGGTATCGCAAGGAGACTGGGTCAGGCCGGTGGAATCGGGGTCTGCTGATAGAGCGTCAACCGTCAGGCGCCGTCGGTGTGCTGATACGCACTCGACATGACGCCGGTGAAAGCAGGCTCGTCGCCTTCCCGGTAAGCGGTGCCGACGTAGACGAGGGTGGCACTGTCCGAACCGCCTCGGATCAGGCGAACGTCGTCGATCGCGCACGTCCGCCACGGAGGCGCATGCACGAGCGAATCGACCGTCTCGCGATCCATGACTGCCCCGTTCGCCAGCACCATCAAGGCGTCATCAAGTCATGACGTTGCCGTGAAAGTGGCCACCCGAGCTGTCGCACAGCGAGTCCCAGCCCTGGCGCTCGATCTCGAGCAGCGTCTCTTCCACATCGTCGATCATGCGACGACGCTGTGATGGCGCCGATTCTCCAGGGGTCGAGGGTGACGCGTTCGAGTGCCTTCCAGGTCCGCTTGAGCAGCGCGTTGGCGGTGAGGAAACCTCATTGGGTGCCCCTATCGGAGTTAAGCCGGATCCGGCTTAACTCCGATTATGCCGAGGTTGACGTTATACCGAGGATCCTCCTGGTGGCCTGTGGGTGAGCGGTTGTCTGCCTGATTCTTCGGCTTAACGTTCCGCCGTCTCGTGGTTAGCGTCCGCCGTGTCCAGACGTGCACGGTGGAAGGAGACGGTCATGGAGACGACGGTGGAGCAGATCGGCGCAGCGGTTGTCGCGGAGCTGCGTGCAGCTGGCTACATGGAGTCGACGATCGAGCAGTATGAGAAGACGATCAGGGCGCTGGCGGCGTTCGTCGACGCCCGCGGCGGTGTCTACACCCCCTCGTTGGGGGTGGTGTTCGCCTCGATGACCACCAGCCCGCGCACGGGCCGGTTCAGCGTGCAACGACGCTTCGGCTACGGCCGGCTGGTGAGGGTGTTCGACAGCTATGTGAAGGCCGGGCGGGTGGAACTTGCGATTCGCAGACGCGGCGGCGGAGGCGCCTGGCCCGACTCGGAGGAGTTCACGGCTCTGGCCCGTTCGTGGCAGGCGGATATGGCCGACCGCGGACTGGCGCCGGCCACCCGGGAGGCCTACGGCCGAGTCGCCCGGGCCTATCTGGTCTTCCTGGAGTCAACCGGGGTCTACGGTCTCGACGGCGCCGATGGCGCCAGCGTGCTGAGCTTCTTGGGGTCCTTGGCCGATCGGTGGGCTACCTCGTCTCTGCCGTGGGTGATCTCGAACTTCCGCCCGTTCTTGAAGTTCGTCGGACGCGTCGACCTTGTCGACGCGGTGGGACTGGCCGGGGTGAAACGCTCCCATACGATCCTGCCGGTACTGCGCGATGAGGACTTGGAGCTTGTCGTGGCCGCGTGCGCGTCGCAGAGGGTGTGCGCCAGGGATGCGGCGATCACCCTTCTCGCGCTGACCACAGGCCTGCGCGCCTGCGACATCATCGGCTTACGTCTGGGGGGCATCGACTGGCGCACGAGGACGATCGGCATCATCCAGCAGAAGACGCACAACCCGCTGACCGTGCCGCTCGCGTCGCTGGTGGCGACCAGGCTCGCCGACTACGTTCTCGACGAGCGTCCCGACTCCGGCGATGAGCACGTGTTCTTGCGCACCAAAGCGCCGCACACGAAGCTGTCCGATCACGCCTCGATCTACCGGATCACGGCCGAGACGTTCCGCACAGCCGGGGTGGTCGAGGTGAAGGCCGGGACCCGTCTGCTGCGTCACAGCGCCGCGTCTCGCCTGCTGCGCGCCGGTATCGGGCTACCGACGATCTCGGCGGTGCTGGGCCATGCCGACCCGGAGTCGACCAACACCTACCTCAGCGTCGACGAGGACCGTCTGCTCGAGTGCGTGCTCCCTGTCCCGGCCGGAGTCCGGTCATGAACGCCCTTGGCTTCACCAGCGCGTTCGCCCCGCAGATTGAGGCCTATCTCGCCTTCAAGCAGAGCATGGGCTTCTACGGTTCGTCTCGGATCTGGTACTTGAGGAGGTTCGACGCCTACTGCGCCATCCACGATCGGCGAGTCTTCGACCGCGACACCGTCGAAGGATGGGTCCGTGAGCAGCTGGCCGGCTCAGGACGTTACCGGTCCTGGATGTCCTACATCCGCGACTTCGGCCGGTGGCTGGCCCTCCACGAGGACGCGGGCGCCTACGTGCTCTCCGAGCTGTGGAAGGCGCCGTTCGTGCCCGCGCACCCCTACCTGTTGACCACCCACGAGATCGAGGCGTTCTTCACCGCGGCGGCGCACCATCGTGCGCAGTCCCCGTGGCGGTGGCAGGCGACTGCGTTCTTCACGCTGATGCACTCTTGCGGGCTGAGGACCGGCGAGGCCCGGACCCTGCAGACCAGCGATGTCGACCTGGAGCACCGGTACGTCGACATCTGCTGGTCCAAGGGCAACCGCAGCCGCCGGCTGCCCCTGACCGACCAGGTCACCGAGGTCCTAGCGGCCTGCGATCAGGCATCACGGCGACACTTCGCCTCGCGGCGAACGTTCTTCGTCTCCGCCGCCGGGACCCCGGTCACCCCCGCCTCGGTCGGGACGACGTTCAACCGGATCTGGGACCAAGCCAGGCTCCCGAGGGCGACCGGTGGGACACGGCCCCGCCCCTATGACTTTCGGCATCACTTCGCCTTTGCCAACCTCGAGCGATGGATGACCGACGGCAAGGACGTCGCCGCGCTGCTGCCCTACCTCTCCCGCTACATGGGCCACGCAGGCCTGGAGTCGACCTACTACTACGTGCACACCTCCCCGGACTTCATGGACGCCTACGTCCACCTCACCCCCGAGACCGGATCGGTGCTGCCGGAGGTGGGCTGGCGATGAAACGCAACCCCGACACCGGCGCCCCGAACTTCTACAGCTTCGCCAGGGACTACCTGCACGGCTACATGCCCAAGGTCCAGCAGCTCTCGCCCAAGACCATCGAGGCCTACCGGATCAGCCTGGAATGCTTCCTGGACTACCTCGCCGAGATCGAGCACGTCCAACGCACCCAGGTCAGCTTCGACCACTTCGAGCGGGCCCACCTCAAGGGGTGGCTTGTCTGGATGGTCGAGCAGCGACGCTACGCGAACAGGACAGTCGCGCTGCGGCTGAGCACCATCAAGGCGTTCCTGGCCTACTGCTCCCAAGAGGACATCACGCTGGTCGCGCTCAGCCAGGCAGCCATGACCCTGAAAGCACCAGCCAGCCCCCGAGCGCCCATCGAATACCTCAGCGACACCGAGACACGGGCCGTCCTGGGCGCCTTCACCGGCGCAACGGGCAAGTCGCGCAGGAACCGGATGCTGCTCATCCTCCTCTACGACACCGCCGCCCGCGTCAGTGAGATCACCGGACTGACGCTGCAAGACCTGCACATGGCCGATCCCGGATACCTCACCCTGACCGGCAAGAGGAACAAGACCCGCACCGTTCCGCTGACCGAGAAGACAATCGAGCACTTGCGCGTCTACCTGGGCGAGTTCCACCCCGACCTGGCCACCCTGTCGGCCACCCGGCCGGTGTTCTACAGCCTCCATCGCGGGCAGCCCACCGCGCTGTCGGTCGACACCGTCTCGGCTGTGTTGAAACAAGCCGCCACAGCAGCGCGCAGCACCAGCCCCTCCATACCGGACAACGTTCACTGCCACATGCTGCGCAAGACCAAGGCCATGGATCTCTACCAGCAGGGCATTCCGCTGCCGATCATCATGCGTCTGCTCGGCCACGAGAACGTCTCGACCACGGCAGCGTTCTACGCCTTCGCCACCCTGGACATGATGCGAGCGGCCATCAACGCGGCCACCCCCGCGATCACCACGGCCGCCGGCGAGCCGCTCTCCGATGACAGACTCCAAGCCCTCTACAGCCTCCAATGACACCGAACGTTAAGCCGAGGAAACAGGCAGACAACCGCTCACCCACAGGCCACCAGGAGGATCCTCGGCATAACGTCAACCTCGGCATAATCGGAATGAAACACGCATCCGGGTGTCAAGGTGTGGTTCCGCGCTGCCATCGCGAGGGCGTCGACGACCAGGTCGGTCCGCATGTGGTCGGCCATGGCGTAGCCGATGACCTCGCGGTTGAAGCAGTCGATGATGGTGGCCAGGTACAGCCAGCCGGTCCAGGTCCGCACGTAGGTGATGTCCTATGCCGACCTTCGGACTATGCCGACAGTTTTCGCGACAGCGCAGTCCCGGGGCAGCTTCGGGGCGGAGGTATCGGCATAGTCAGAGGGATGTGAGCCAGGCCAGGATGTCGGGTTCGGGGTGGTAGGTCCCTGGCTTCACGTCGGGTGGTCGGGTGCGGTCGATGGCGGCTTGCTTGATCGCCATGTCGGCGTGGAGGTAGGCGGCGGTGCTGTGGGTGTCGGCGTGTCCGAGCCAGAGCGCGATGACGGTGACGTCGACTCCGGCAGCGAGGAGGTTCATCGCGGCGGTGTGCCGCAACGTGTGCATGGTGACGTGCTTGGCGGCGAGGCTGGGGCAGGTGGTCGCAGCGGTTGTGAGGTGTTTGGCCAGGCGGTGCTCGAGCGCGTCACGGGACAGCGGTTGTCCGTGGGGACCGCAGAACAGCGCAGAACCTGGACGAGTCCTGCGCTCGGCGAGGTAGCTCGTCAGCGTGGTCACGGTGGCCTTCGTCAGCGGAGTGATGCGTTGGCGTCGTCCTTTGCCGGTGCAGGCGATGTGAGGTCCGGCGCCGAGGTGGATGTCGTCGTAGGTCAGTGAGCAGATCTCGCTGACGCGGAGACCGGTCTGCACGGTCATGGCGAGCAGGGCGTGGTCACGGCGTCCGGTCCAGGTCTGTGGGTCGGGTGCGGCGAGCAGAGCGTCGATTTCGGCGAGGGTGAGGAACTCGATGACGGGCTTGGTCGTACGCCTTGGTGGGACGGCGAGGACCTGGGTGATGGTCGCGGCATGCTCGGGGTGGTCGGGCAGGGCACGGCCGAGCACGGAGCGGATCGCGGTCAGACGCGTGTTGCGGGTCTTGGCGTTGTTGCCGCGCTCGTGCTCGAGGTGATCGAGGAAGCCGGTGACGGTGGTCGCGGTGACGGCGTCGAAGTCGAGCGCGCCGACAGGAACCCCGAGGGTGGCGGTCAGGTACTTCAGCAGCATCCGCCAGGTGTCGCGGTAGGAGCTGATCGTGTTCGTGGACAGGTCCCGCTGGGTGTGGGCGAAGGTCGTGAAGTAGGTCTGCAGGCTGGTGGCCAGGGCGTTCATGACGGTTCTCTTTCGTCGGGTTCGAGCATGCCGGCAGCCAGGGTCATGAGTTCCCCGGTCGCGGTCAGGTACCAGTAGGTGTGGGCAGCGTCGGAGTGCCCCAGCCAGGTCGCGAGCAGCGACAGGACCCGGTCGGGGTCACCGCCGTGGGCGTAGGCCGCGGTCATGTGCGCGGTGGCGAAGGTGTGCCTGAGGTCGTGCAGGCGGGGGCGTGCCCTGCCGCGTGGGGTGAGCCCTGCGGCCTCTCGGGTCCGTTTGAACAGGGCGAAGAAGGAGACGTAGACGTATCCCGTGCCCTTCGCGGTCACGAAGACCGGTCCGTGGGGGTCGGGGTGGGTGGCTGTTCTGGCGGGCAGGGCCAGATAGTCCTTGAGGGTGGCGGTGGTAGAGGGGTCGACGGGCACGAGCCGCTGGTGAGACTTCGCTGCCTTGATGGTCAGCACGTCGTTGTCGACGTCGATGTCATCGACTCCCAGGTTCAGCGCTTCACTGATCCGCAGGCCCGTAGCAGCGAGCAGTCCGATCACGGTGCGTACCGTGGCGGCGACCCGCTGGTCGGCGAACTCGGTGTCGCAGGCGGTGAGCAACGCGTCGACGTCGTCTTGGCGGTAGATGAAGGGCACCGCTCGGGGCTTCTTGGCCGGCAGCAGACCGCGGGGGATGATCGGGACGTCGATGCCGTTCGCGTAGAGGTAGGCCGCGAAACGGCGCACCAACGACAGGCGCGTCGCCCACCACGACGGGTGCGCCTTGGGGTTGAGCCGGGCCCAGGTCACCGCGTCGTCGATGGTGAAGGTCTGCGTCTGGCCGCGGGCTTCGAGCCAGGTGCAGTACAGGCCGACCTGCCGCTCGAGGTCGTCGAGCTGGAACCCCAGAGCCCGGCGCATCGCCAGGTACTCCTCGAGGCGTTCACGCAGCGTCGTCATCGCGGCACCTGCCCGAACGGGACGACCAGCTCGCGCAGCGAGGCGAGGTCGACCTTCGCGTAGGCCATCGTGGTGGAGGTGTAGACGTGACCCAGGAGTTCCTTGGCCTCGGCCAAGGAGCCGCCCGCGGCCAGGACGTCCATCGCAGCGGTGTGCCTGAGTCGGTGTGCGTAGATCGGATCGATCCCCGCCACGCCGCAGAGCCGTGCGACGATCCCGGAGACCGCCGAGGTCGCCATCATCTGGCGCGGCGCCTTCATCCGCACGAACACCGCCCGGTCCAAAGCGGCCGGTCGAAGCCTCAGCCAGGCTGCGAGTGCCTGGCCCACGTCGACTGGGATCGGCAGCGTGTGCTCGCGTCCCTTGCCGGTGACCTTGAGACGACCGTTCGCCCAGTCAATGTCGTCGAGCCTCAAACGGGCGACCTCGCCAGCACGCAAGCCCAGCCGCACCAAGATCATGACAACCGCCCGGTCCCGCGCCCCGATCGCGGTGGCCGGATCACACACAGCCAGCAAGGCCGCGACCTGCTCGGCGCCCACGTTTCGCGGCAGCCCATGCCTGGCCCCAGGAGGTGTGAGGATCCCAGCAGTCAGGTCCCGGTCGAGGCGGCCGGTACTCAACGCCCACCGCAGCAGGCATCGGACGGAATCGACGATGTGAGCACGCGAAACCACGCCGTAGGGACGTCCACGCTCGGCGACGTAGGCGTTGACGACCCGCGCGTCGAGGCGACCCCAGGCCAACTTCCCGTCTGTCGTCGTGATCAATTCCAGGAGGCCAGCGGCGTAATAGCAGCGGGCAGCGGTGGTCTTCACGGTCAGGCCGCGCCGGTCACGCATCCACGAGCACCACTCCTTGAGTGCTGCCTGGGATGGCGTGACCGGACCGGCGTCGGCATCGGCCACGTCCAGATAGCCAGCGGACGTCAAGAACCTGCGCATCGTGCTCATCGAGCTCTTCACCGTGACGCACACGAAGTCGCGTGAACGCTCCGTCGCCACGAACCGGTCCAGCAGCTCGCCGTCGATGTCATCGACCCCGGCGTCGACTTCCTGCATCCACAAGCTCAGGCGCGCCAGCAGGTTCACGATCCCGGCCGCTGACCTCGGCGAATACCCCTGCGCGGCCAACCATCCCGAGCACTCGCTCGACACCGCTGGCGCCAAGGGACCCACCGGTACCCGCGGAACCCGGTCCGCGTGGGGCCGGGCCGTTGGCGATCTCTTCGTCACAGACCTCACCTCCAGACACTTCGTGTCTGAAGCGTGACCTCCCTCGACTATGCCGACATCCTGGGCATCAGCAGCGCCGATGACCTGCATCATCGGCCGAGTAGTCGGCATAGTCCGAAGGTCGGCATAGGACTTCTAATGCCGACGTCGGCATTAGATGTCACCGACCAGCTTGGTGCCGGGCTCGGTGGCGGTGAAGTCCCGGCCGACCAGGTCAGCCGCCGCAGCGGGCTGCTGCCCGGGGATGGTGGTCTTTCGCCACGGCCGCGGTTGCCAGGCCACCAGCCCCAGCTCACGCATCCGCCGGTACCCGTAGACACCGTGGTGGGCGTCGAACAGCGCGGCGATCTTCGTTTTCAGCAGCTCGCGCCGGGCCGCGGTCGCGCTGGTCGGCCGGGTCCGCCACTCGTAGAACCCCGACTTCGACACCCCCAGCCAGCGGCACATCAGCATGATCGTCGGAGCGGTGCCCGCCCGGCGGGCGCCGGCGGGGGTGGTGGCGTACTCGGCGTCGATGAACTCATAGTGCGCCACGAGGCGCTGTTGCTTCGGATGGAGGTGAGAGACCTACATCGCCTGGTCGTCGTAGCGGCTGGGTGAAGCTGGCGGCAGCCTGACCCGGGAGACGCCGGTGAGGGTGGGAGCAGCCGCGGTGAAGTCAGGGCGGTTCGGTACTACCGGACGGGCCGTGCCTGGTGAGCGAGACGGGAAGGTGTACGCGAGGAACCGGTGTCGTAAAGCCTCTTGATCGTCGCCCAGCTCTAACCCGGTGGATTCGGGCTGGTCAGCGGTGCGTACCTGTCCGGAACGGCGTCATCCAGGCGCTCGTTCCGGTCAGGGAACTGTCGGAACGGTGGTATGTGTCGGGTCTGGCAGGTCGTGGTGAAGGTCTACGACGTCCGCAGGGGTGCCTGCGGGGGTGGCCACGACGAGGCCGCAGGGGCAAAGCCGGGCACCTCACCCGTCGACCGAACAACAGTGAACGTGGGAACCGTCTACGTCCGGTCCCGTGAGGTCAGCATCCAGGGCAGCGGGATAGGTGCGTCGTCTGCTGAAGGGCGTAGGTGGGGCGGAGCCGCCGTAGTACTCCGAGGCCGGGAGAGCCGGCCACATGGGGAAGGGCGGCAGCGAGAGGAGCAAGGAGGGACTGTGATGTCCGAAGACGCGCCGGTGAACACCGGCGCCGTCCGCGACGCCGATGTCTGGCCGGAGCCAGATCGGGCGTGGTGGGCGGTACGGAGGATGCAGACCAAACTGCACTGCTGGGCGGTCGACGACGTCGACCGCCGGTTCGACGATCTGTACAACCTGGTCTGCGACCCGGCGTTCTTGATCGTGGCGTGGGAACGCGTCGCCGGGAACAAGGGGTCGCGGACACCGGGGGTGGACCGGGCCACGGTGGCCCAGATCCGCCACCGAATCGGGGTGGAGGCGTTCTTGGGCGAGGTTCGCGAGCAGTTGAAGACGCGGATCTTCGTGCCCGTGGCGGTGCGGCAGGTGATGATTCCCAAGGGCGGCGGCAAGGTCCGCAGCCTGGGCATCCCGACCGTGACCGACCGGGTCGTCCAGGCCGCCTTGAAGCTGGTGCTGGAACCGATCTTCGAGGCGGACTTCGAGCCGTGCTCGTACGGGTTCCGACCGAACCGGCGCGCGCATGACGCGATCGCTGAGATCCACCACTTCACGTCTGTGTCGAAGGGCAAGGCGTACAAGTGGGTGCTGGAAGCCGACATCGAGGCGTGTTTCGACAGGATCGACCACGTCGCGTTGATGGACCGCGTCCGGCGCAGGATCGGTGACAAGCGCGTGCTGGGGCTGGTCAAGGCGTTCCTCAAAGCCGGGGTGATGACCACCATCGGCACCCGCGAGGCGACGCACACCGGCACCCCGCAGGGCGGGATCTTGTCCCCGCTGCTGGCGAACATCGCGTTGTCAGCGCTCGATGAGCACTTCATGGCGAAGTGGCGCGAGCAGATGTCAACGGCGAGTCGTCGGCAGTGGCGTCGCAAACGTGGTGAGGCGAACTACCGGCTGATCCGGTACGCCGATGACTTCGTCATCGTCGTGGCCGGGGAACGGGAACATGCCGAGCAGCTGCGCGAGGAGGTGGCGGCCGTGATAGCCCCGATGGGGTTGCGGCTGGCACCGGAGAAGACCCGTGTGGTCCACATCGACCACGGGTTCGACTTCCTCGGCTTCCACATCCGACGGATGCGGAGACGAGGCAGCAACAAGTGGTACGTCTACACCAAGCCCTCGACCAAGGCGATCGCCACGGTCAAGGGCAGGGTGAAGGCGATGACCTACAGAGCGACCCTGCACCGCGAGCCCGGGTATCTCATCGAGTACCTCGGCCGGGTGCTGCGGGGGTGGGCCAACTACTTCCGACACGGTGTGTCCAAGGCCGTCTTCGCCGGGATCGACTCCTACGCGTGGGAGCGGATCACGGCGTGGCTGCGGAAGAAGCACCGGATCGGGTGGCCAGAACTTCGGCGCAGGTTCTGCCTGCCCGGAACCTGGAGGCTCGCCGTCGACGGAGTCAGGTTCAAGGGCGCAGCCAGCGTCCCTGTGGTCCGGTACCGCTACCGCGGCTACCGCATCTCGACCCCGTGGACACCGACAGGCAACGCCGCCTGAGCAGCAGCCACCTCGTGGAGAGCCCGGTGCGGTGAGAATCGCACGCCGGGTTCGGCGGGCGGCCCGGGGAAACGGGCCCGGAGCAATCCGGGCACCGCGCCCCGGGCCGACCCAACCTTCTCGCTCACCGCTGCTCCTTCGCGGAGTACGCCGCCGCCTTTTTCAGGAACGCGTTCTCCATCTCAAGTTCACGGATACGCCGCTCGAGCTCACGTAGCTTGGCACGTTTGGAGGGCTGCAGTTCCGGCTCGGCTTCGGTGTGGGCGTTGCGATACGCCCCATGAACAGGAACGGACTTGCGTGGCGTCAACCTGGGCGCCACAATTGTGGCCATGAGTACCGAGTCGTTGCGTGAGGTGCGGGACCACTTCAGCGAGGTCGTTGACCGTGTCGAACACGAGCACGACCGAGTGACAGTCACCCGCAACGGACGTCCCGCCGCGGTCATCCTCAGCCCCGACGACCTCGCTCAACTCGAGGAGACTCTGGAGCTACTCAGCGACCCCGAAGCGCTAGCCGACATCCGCGAAGCCGACGCCGCCTACCGCGCGGGTGACGTCGTCCGCGGCAGCGACGCCGTCCGGTCTTTGCGCGCGTGACCTCAGAAGAGCCGTACGAGCTTGTCGTGACCCCGCCCGCAGTCCGCGCGATCCGACGGCATCTGCCACAGGCTGCTGCCACGGCCGTCATCGAGTTCATGACGGGCGTCTTGGTGGAGAACCCACGCCGCGTGGGGAAACCGCTTCGCGGTGATCTGGCGGGGATCTACTCCGCACGCCGCGGCACGTACCGAGTCCTGTACCGAATCAACGATGGCCTCCATGAAGTGGTCGTGCTCCGCATCGACCACCGACGCGACGTCTATCGCAGTTCGTGAACTCGTTTCTGCGGCGCGCCCGACTGGCGGCGCTATGCAGCGGCGTGGGTCTGCAGCCAGCCGGCGATGTCCGACACGTCCAGCGCGCCCGCCGCCGCGGCGAGCATCATCTGCTCGGCCTCGTCGACCGAGTAGGTCAGGTCACGACCGTTGATGAGGTGGAAGACCCGACAGGCCGACCAGGCCAGACGCTTGTTGCCGTCGACCAGTGCATGGTTGCGGACCAAGGAGTGCAGCAACGCGGCAGCCTTCTCCTCGAACGTCGGATACGCGTCCTCACCGAACACCGTGGTCAGCGGTCGGGCAGCAGCGGCCGCAAGCATGCCCGCGTCCCGGACGGCGACCTCGTCGAGCACGCCCGCGGCGATCTCCAGGATGTCGACAACGGACAGGAAGTCGAGTTGCTCCCCGGTCACTGGCTCAGGCGCTCAAGGAGCTCCTGGTCCTCAGTGCGAACTCGCTCGATCGCCGCGAGCAATCGACGAGGACGGTCCGAGACGTACTGGGCGATCGCCGTCTTCGCGACCTCCTGCATCGATCGCCCCTCCTGTTCGGCCTTCGCGCGCAGGGCCTCGCTCTCCTCGTCGCTGAGTCGCAAGTTCATCGCCATGCATCAACGGTACCAGTCTGGTACCACACGTGCAGGTCGAGCTGGAATACGCCCTACAAGCGGCGGAGTGACTCACCTGCGTTGGCGGGTCGATCGAGCAGGTCGGGCAACGTTCCCGGGCTGGGAGCGTCATGGTGTGACGCCGCCGGGGTTGTCAGCTGGTGGCCGTGCGCACCAGCGCCCGCAGGGCGTTCTCGACCTCGGCGGTGACCTCGAGGACTGCGTACGCGGTGGGCCAGAAGACACCGTCGTCGAGCTGGGCGTCCTCGTTGAACCCCACGGTGCCGTAGCGGGTGTCGAACTTGGATGCCGGCTGGAAGAAGAAGATGACCTTGCCGTCACGGGCGTAGGACGGGAAGCCGTACCAGGTCTTCGGGTCCAGGTGCGGTGCCTCCTCGGTGACGATGGTGTGCAGACGCTCGGCGATCTGCTTGTCCGTCCCCGACAGCCCGGCGATCGCGTCGAGGCATGCCTGCAGCTCCCGCGCCTTCTTGGCCGACCCGGTGCCCTTGCTCTGCTGCTTGAGCTCGGCGGCGCGTTCCTTCATCGCTTGGCGCTCGGCGGCGCTGAAGCCTGCGCCGCCCTCGTCTGGAGTGTCTGCCATCAGTGGCGTCCCTTCGGAAGGCCCTGAGTTCGGATGAGGTTGCCCGCGGGGTCGTGGACGGCGGCATCGCGTGTCCCGTAGTCCTGTGCGATCGGCAGGCGCAGCAGGACCAGGGTCGGGAGGTCCGGGCGAGAGCGAGCGGCCATGCTCCCGATCCTTGCACCTGAAACAAGGCACCCAACGTGTTCGACGCTCTGCTGCTGGCACTCCGCGGCACGAACTCAACCGGCAGATCCGTGCGTCGGCCCCGCGCCCATCCGGGCGTTGCTGCCGGACCCCGACGTGCGCGACGGGCGCCGAAGTGGGGCACCTGATGTGGCCCTGCCGGTCTGGTCCTCGTCGGGGCGCGGTGCTGGACACTGCGTCAGCCATGGTGGTGTCTGATCTGCCGGGTGACAAGGAGCGCAGCAGGGCCGCGATGCGCTGGCGGCGGGTCCGTAGCGGCGCTGCCTCCTCGATGGGTTGCAGCAGGCGCTGTCGATCGGCGGGCTCGCGCGCGCGGCTAGACTCGCCGGGCCGCACCAGCGTCCACGTCCTCGAGGGGCCCAGGGGGTCGCACATGAGAGTCGGATACGTCGTTCTGTACGTGAACGATGCGGAAGCCTGTCGCAGGTTCTGGGTCGACCAGATCGGGATGGTCGAGAAGCGGCGGACCCAGGCGGGCACGTTCACGATCGCGCAGGTCGGGTTCGCCGACCAGCCGTTCGCGTTCGAACTCGTGCCGCTCGAGCTGATGAAGGACAACCCGGACGGGCTCGACCTCGCAACACCCTCGATCGCATTCGCTGTCGAGGATCTCGATGCCGCGCGCACCGGCCTCATGGGGCGTGGTGTGCAGGCGAGCGAGGTGGGCGAGCACGGGGGCACCCGGAGCTTCTCATTCGCGGACCCCGAGGGTCGCTGGTTCGCGGTCACGGCCGGATGAGCACGGAAACGCCCGGCCGCTGACCCGAGCGCACGCTACGCGGCGGTGTGGGGCATGTCCGGGATGAGCCCGAGGAAGGGGCGTGCCATCTGACGGTCACGACCCCTTGGGCAGGCCCCGGCTACATTGGGCTCCCCGGTGGCCTAGCCACGGAGCGGGAGAGCCACGTATGCATGACGACCCACCCGTCGCACCGCGCGGTCAGCGTTGGTGCCGCGGTTGGGCAGGGCGGCATGGATCGAGCATTGCTGCCGGGGCCTCGCCCCCGGAGGTCGGGAATCGGCGGCGGCAGCGGGCCGGGCGACGGAACCCGGCTCCCACCCTCGGCGCGGTCCGCGGGGTGCTGGGTGATCGCGGCTCCGCCCGCTCAGCGCAGCCGAGTCCACGCGGCGGATCACCGACGTCCGCCACTGATGGTCCGGGACGTGTGGGCGCCCGGGGTCAGCCCAGCGACGAGCGGTGTCGTAGCAGGCGGACCGGCAGGAGGATGAAGAGCGCGATCACCAGGTAGCCGGCCACGGCGACGGTCGGTAGGAGCAGCCCCACGGCGATCATCACGACGTAGGCGCCGAGGCTTGGCGTGAGCCGCGTGGTCAGGGTCCGTACGTCGTCGTCGGCGAGGTCGGGTCGTACGAGGTGCTTGCGCACCGCGTACCGCCACAGGATCGAGACCATGACCATGGTCAGGAGGAGGTTGATGCCGTAGACGGTCGCTGCGATGCGCTCGGCGTCGGCTTCGGTCGCGTACTCGGCCAGCAGCGTGGTCGGGAACGGCAGGAACGCGACCACGAGCAGGAGGAGCAGGTTCAGGCGGAGGATCATCGCGTCGGCGTGGTCGAGGTACTCGGTGATGACGGTGTGGGCGAGCCACACGGCCCCGATCGTGGAGAAACTGACCACGTAGCCGAGGTAGGACGGCCACTGCTCGCCCAGGGCCCGCAGGAGGTCGTCCTCCGAGCTCAGGGGCACGGAGATCTCGAGGACGAGCAGCGTGATCGCGATCGCGAACACGCCGTCGCTGAACGCCTCCAGCCGCGAGGTCCGGTAGCCGGCGGCGCGGGTCGGTGACTGGTCCTCACTCATGGTCAGAGCCCGGTCTGCGCCTCGAGCCGGCCGGACTTCACGGCCTTGGCGACGGTGCGGTAGTCCCTCTCGTTCTGGTCGGCGTAGGCGCCGGCGAACGACGCGATGGCCCGGTCGAAGACGTCACCGCCGCCCAGGTAGGCGGCAATGGCGATTTCGTCCCCCGAGCGGGCATGGGCCCGGGCCAGGGTCGCGCCGCAGATCCGTGAGTAGAGCGTCATGACGGATGCGCTCATCGTGTCCACGTCGGCCGAGCCCTTCCAGTCGCGCAACTGGCGGACGTAGAAGTCGCGGTCCTGGCCGTCGAGTCCGGTGACTCGCTGCCAGCCGAGGAAGATGTCGCTGGCGGCCTGCATCAGCCGTTGGCCTGCGACGACGCGCTGTCCGCTGTTGCGGTAGGCGCTCTTGCCGACGAACCGCTCCAGGACCGACTCCTGGGCTTCCTTCGCCTGGAGCAGCAGCGGGTCCTTCCCGTCGCGGCCGAGCAGCAGCAGGATCCAGGCGCGGGTGCCCACGCTGCCGACGCCGACGACCTTGCGGGCGGCGTGGACGTACTGGAACTGCTCCAGCAGCACCCGGCGGTCGGTCTCCAGGGTGCGCCGGTAGGAGCGGATCAGGCCCTGCAGGGTCTCGACGACGTCGACGGGGGCGGAGGTGGACGCGGAGGCCGTCACGTCCTCGACCGGGACGATCAGCGGGGGGTCGGCGACGATCCGCGGCTGCCCGTCGACGACGTGGGTGAGCCTGGAGAAGGCCTGCATGCTGTCGCGGGTCCGCGCCTTGGCCAGGTTCGCCTTCGCCTTCTTCCGCGCCTTCTTCGTCGCGCGGGTCTTGAGCTGCTTGAACAGCTTCTGGACGTCGATGTGGGTGTACCAGATGTCCAGGTTGCGCATCCCGGCCAGCTCGTTCATCCGCACCCGGTACTCCGCGACCCCGGCGGCGACCACCTCCCGGCGGGTCGCCTCGTCGAAGCCGCGGTCCCGGCCGGCGATCTCGAAACTCGCCGCGAGCCGCTTGACGTCCCACTCCCAGGGGCCGGGAAGGGTCTCGTCGAAGTCGTTGATGTCGAACATCAGCTGTCGCTCCGGGGAGGCGAAGACACCGAAGTTCGACAGGTGCGCGTCCCCGCAGATCTGGGCGTTCAGGCCCGACCTCGGGGTGGGGGCCAGGTCGGACGCCATGACGAGCGCAGCACCCCGGTAGAAGGTGAACGGTGACACCAGCATCCGGCCGTACCGGATGGGCACGAGCTCCGGGACACGGCTCGCCGCCTGCTCCTCGAGCAGGGTGACGGGGTCGGGCCGGTCCGCCGCCGGCTCCCAGTCTCCGTGGCTGGACCGTGGGACCTCGCTGCGCGCCGCCTTCCCCCGGGCCGAGCGCTCCTCCGGCGTGAGGTGGGCGACCTTGCCGGGCGACGCGCTCCGGCGCGCGTTGGGCCGTGTTCCGCGGTCCGCCTGTCCTTCACCAGTCATCGGGCGCTCCCTTCGTCGGTCCTGTCGTCGTCATCGGTGCCGGGTCCTGCGCACCAGAGTCCTCGTCGGCGCCGCTCCCGGCCTCATGCCTCCGGGATGGTTCTCCGGCGAGGCCCGCTCGACCGGGGCGGGTCGCCGGGCTCAGGTGACGGGGTTCCGGGCCTGGTGGTACGCGACGGCATCGGCGATGCCGGCGTGGACCTGGTCCTCGGGGATCACGTCGAACAGCCCGTCGCGGCGGAGGACGTCGAGGACCTGCGGCTTGACCCGGGCGAGGTGGAGGTCGATGGCACGGGCGCGGCCGGCCTCGGCGATCTTGCGGACCACGTCGGCACCCTCGGTGTCGATGTAGTTCACGCCCTCCATGCTGAGCACCACGCCCTCGAGCCCGTGGCCCTCCTGTTCGGAGCGGACCCGCAGCTCTCGGAGGAAGTCGGCGAGCACCTCGGCGTTGGCGAAGAAGATGCCGCCGTCGAAGCGCATGACCGTCAGGCCCTGGTAGGTCTGGCCGTCTGGGTGCTGCGTGAGGTCGAAGAAGGTGTCGCTGTCGGGCTTGCGGCCGAGCTCGGGGATGTTGGGGAGGGCTGAGACGGCGACCAGCCAGACCATGGAGATGCCGACGCCGATGAAGGCGCCCTGGATGATCCCGAAGGTCAGGACGCCGAGGAGCGCGGCCGCCGCCGCCAGGAACTCGATCCGCTTCACTCGCAGGATCCGCCGCATCTCGGGGACGTTCATCATCCCCATGGTCACGGCCTCGATGATGATCGCGCCGAGGACGGCGTCGGGGAGGTCGGAGAAGAAGGGGGAGGAAGAGCATCGTCAGAATGATCATCGCGGCCTGGGCGAGGTTGGACACCTGGGACTTGGCGCCGGCCGCGTCGTTGATCGGGCTCTTGGACAGGCTCCCGTTGTCGAAGATGCCCTGGACGAGCCCGGAGGACATGTCCGAGACGCCCTGGGCGAGCAGCTCCTGGTCGATGTCGATCTGGTAGTTGTGCTTGGTCGCGTACTCGCGCACCGCTGCGGTGGTCACGGAGAACCCGATGAGCAGCAGCCCGACGGCTCCGGAGAGCACCGTGTCGATGTTGTCCCAGATCAGGGCGAGGTCCGGCAGCACCAGGCTCGGTAGCCCGCTCGGCACCTCGCCGATCAGGGCGACGCCGCGCTCCTCGAGGCCGAGGACGACCGAGGCAGCGATGCCGAGCACGACGGCCAGCAGGGCGCCGGGGACCCGCGGGACGAACAGCCCGACGCCGAAGACCAGCGCCAGTGCCAGGGCACCGACGACCAGGGTCGTCCGGTTGGTGTCGGGAAGCGCGGAGACCCACGCCCAGAGCTTCTGCCACGTGTTGTCGCCGGTCTTCTCCGTACCGGTGATCTTGAAGAGCTCACCGACGGCGACGTTGATGCCCACCCCGAAGGTGAACCCGGTGAGCACGGCCGCGGAGAGGAAGTTGGAGATCCACCCCATCCGGAACAGCCACATGACGATGAACAGCAAGCCGGCGACGAACACGATGGCCGCCGCCATCGACACCGCCTCGGCGGAGCCGGCGGCCGCGAACGACAGCACCGCGGCACCGAGTACGGCGGCCGTCGACGAGCTGGGTCCCTGGGTCACCTGCTTCGACGTCGAGAAGAGCGCGAAGGCGATCAGGCCGAACGCCGCGGCGTACAGGCCGTACTGCACCGGGACGCCGCTGATCGTGGCGTACCCAACGACGTGGGCACCATCAGTGCGCAGACCGAGACCCCTGCGACCAGGTCGGCCTTGGGCCACGAACGCTTGTACCTGGGCAGCCAGTCGAGGATGGGCAGGTACCGGGCCAGACGGCCCGTCGAGCGTGGCGCGGCGGAACTGTCGGTGGACATCTCGCCTCCTCCTCAGTCGTCGCGCGACGATGCGCATCCGGGTCAGGCGTGGACGGCCGGCACAGCGTGCCGGCGCTTGATGACGTTCACCACCGCAGCGGTGAGCAGGTGCGACGTCGCGACCGCGGCGACCACGGGAGCGAGCGTCACCGGACCGAGGCCGATGGACAGGGCGGCGATCGCCGTCAGGCCGAGCGGGGCCTTGATCGCCGCGGCGGGGACGGCGGAGAGCATGCACCCCACCGCGACGGCGTACGGGATCCCGGGAAAGAGCAGGTGCACCATGACGCCCGCGGTGCCTCCGACGAAGAGCATCGGCAGCACGTTGCCGCCGATGAAGCCGGTGGCCAGGCTGAGCGCCATCGCGAGCATCTTGCCGACGAGAACGGCGAGGAGCAGCCACACGCTCAGCGACGCCGCGTCGTCGATGACGGCCGTGAGCTGCGCGTTGCCCGCCCCGACCGTGAGCGGCAGGGCGACGGCGATCAGACCGACGAGCCCGCCGGCGACGCCACCACGGACGTAGGGGTTCCGCAGCCGCTGCGCCCCGGCGTCCACGGCCTTGACGACGACGACGAACGAGAGCATCACCACGCTGGACGCGGCGCCGAGCGCCACCCCGATGAGCAGCTGGGACGGGGTGAAGTCCTCGACGGGGATCGCGAAGCTGTTGAGGAAGGTCGTCCCGACGACGGCGTAGTAGATGCCGAATCCGACGGTGGCCGCGATGAGCTGCGGCAGGATCGCCTGGACGTACCTCGAGCGGTGGATGGGTGCGAGCTCGCTGACGATGATGGTCCCCAGCAGGGGGGAGGTGAACGCGCCGCCGAAGCCTCCGGCGACTCCGGCCGCCGTGGCCTCGAGCCGGGCCTCCTCGTTGCCCTTCCACCGGCGGGAGGCGATCAAGGAGGCCAGCCCACCGCCCATCATCACCAGCGCGAACGACGGGCCCAGGCTCGCACCGACGACCGCCGAGACCAGGGCGATGCCCACCCAGGAGGGCGCAACCTTGTGGTCGACCACCCCCGACTCGATGACCGCGACGCCGCCCGGCACCCGGTCCGGCACTCGCCACCAGTGGCGGAGGCCGGCGACCACGAGGCCACCGGCCGCGGTGTAGGCCACCCACCACCACTGGCCGGACCACCACTGCGCGCTGGGGGCCCCGAAGACGAGCTCGGACAGGGCGCCGGTGACGCCGAGGTAGGCGAGCCCGAGCACCGCCACGACGGCTCCGACCACGCCGGCGACCACGAGGAGCTCGCGGTACCACGACCGGTCAAGGGGGAGGGACGGGCCGGGGGACATCAGTCGACCACGGGCCGGCGGGTCGCCGGCGATCGGCGGCCTGCCATGGGGCGCCCCCGTCGCGGGCTGTGGGCGCGGTGCACGGCCGTGGTCGGTGTCGGGCGTCGGTCAGGAGTCGATCGCCTTGCCGACGTCCTCGTTGGCGTCGTCGAGGGCCTTCTGCAGCTTGTCGACGTCTCCGGAGTCGACGGCCTTGTCGACCTTCTTCTGGGCGTGCGCGAGGGCTCGCTCGACGCGGTCCGCGTAGGTGTCGTCGACGACCGCGATAACGGCCGAGGAACCCTTCGGGAGGTACTCCTCGAGCTCGGCGCCCATCTCCTTCTCCTGGTGCTTCCTGACGAGCGCGCCGATCCCGGCGCCGATCCCGGCGCCGACCGCGGTCGCCAGCAGCAACGGAGGAGCGAACAGGCCGATGACCAGTCCGGCTCCGCCGCCGAGCACTGCGGAGCCGCCGACGGGGCTGGCCGCGCCGTGCTCGTGGACGGTGACGGCACCATCGGTGTCGCGGCTCACGACGACCGCGCCGACCACAGCGAAGTCCTCCTCCTTCTGGGCAGCCTTGAGCACGTTGTAGTCCGCGCTCGCGCTCGCAACGTCGGGGTACGTGCCTGCTACCAGGGCGAGGTTGGGGTCCGTCATGATCCGTCTCCTATCGACCTCCGCAGTAACGTGCGGAGAACTAAATAGTCATTCACCCTACTCTGGCGGAAGGCGTCGATGTCCCGCCCCGCGAACCCCTCACTGGCGAGAGATGCACCACAGCCCGCCGGTCGGAGCCTGCGCCGACGTGAGGAGCTGCTCGACGGCGTGATGGCGATCATCACCGCGCGTGGGTTCGCCGACGTCCCGGTGTCCGAGATGGCCCGCGAGCTGTCCTGCTCCCTCTCCACGCTCTACCGCGTGGCGCCGAGCAAGGACAGCCTCGTCGTGCTCGCGATCGGTCGCTGGGGCGAGCTGGCGCTGCGGGGTGCCGAGGCTCGTCTCGAGGAGTCGGCGACACCGCTGGAGCGAGTGCGCTCCTACGTCCGCGCGGGGGCCGGGGCCATCCTCCCGCAGTCCCACGCGTTCCGGCGCGACATGGAGCGGTTCGAGTCCACGCGCGTCGCCTACCGGGTGATCTCGGACCGGTACGTCGACCGGCTCGCGGAGCTCATCGCGGAGGCGGTCCGGGCAGGAGAGGCGCGCCCGGTGAACCCTCGGCTCATGGCCGGGCTCCTCCGCCACCTCGGGCGTGCCGTCCGCGACGAGGACATGCTCGAGGTGGCCGGCGTCACCGCGGGCGAGGCCCTGTTCGAGGTCGAGAGCCTTCTCCTGGAGGGGCTGCGGCTGCCGTCCGGAGGTTCGCCACCGTCAGCCGCCAACGGCTGAGCTCGGCCGGACCGGCGGCCGGAGCCCCTTCCACCCCGCAGGCCGGAGGTGGTGGACTGCGCACCGTACGACGCGCTCGCCGCGTCACGAGCGCACTCGCCACCGGGAAGGATCCCGTCCGTGCACGGCCACCAGGGTCGGCGGTTCGCGCCGCCAGCGGTCACCGCCCACATCATCAGCCGGGATCGGCTGCGCGCGAGCCTGGCGGGGGGTCGGTGGTTCTCGTGCTCGGGGCTGCGGGCAACGGGAAGTCGATGCTGCTCTCGTCGTGGCTGCGGTCGGTTCCCCAGCCGGGGGTCGTCGCCTGGTTGGGCCTCGAGCCCACGCACACCGACCCGGGCCGGCTCGCCGCTGAGCTCCTCGCGGCACTGCGGACCCCGGTGACCGGTTCGCTGGAGGACGCCCTGGCGGGCCTCGAGGCGCCTCCCGGGAGCGCCGACCACCTCGCCTTCGTGGACGCCGTGCACCAAGCCCTCCACGACGCCGAGGTCCCCCTGACCCTCGTCGTCGACGACGTCCAGCACATCAACCATGGACGGGACGCGCTCAGGCTCCTCGACCACTTCATCACCTGGGCGCCCCCGTCGATCCGCGTGGTGATCGCCTCCCGCTCGATGCCGACGCTGAAGCTCCACCGGCTGCGGCTCGAGGAGCGCCTGCAGCTCATCGACCACCAGGCCCGCCTTCACCGAGGCGGAGAGCGCGGCCGCAGTGGCCGCGTGGGGCCTCGACGTGGAACCCGGCGTGCTCGCCGAGCTCCACACCGTGACCCAGGGGTGGCCCGTCGCCGTGCGGATGGCGGTGCTGGCGATGCGCGACAGTGGCCCTCGACGCCTCCCCGGCGGCCTGCGAGGCGACGACGTCCTGGCGAGCTACCTGTCGACGGAGGTCTTGACGTCACTGCCCCCCGACCTGGCGCGGTTCGTGGTCGAGGCCACGGTCGATGAGCGCGTCTGCGCGCCCCTGCTCGACGCCCTGCGTGGCGCGACCGACTCGGCCGACCTCCTCGAGCGTTGCGTCGAGGCAGGGCTCTTCCTCTCCCCCGAGTCGCGCGACGGCGACGAGTGGTGGTACCGGTGGCACTCGCTCTTCGCCGCGCACATGAAGACCCACCGCCGGACGTCGACGGACTCGGCCGCGCTCGAGCGGCGTGCGGCGCTCTGGTGGCGTGCCGTCGACGCGGACCGCGCGGTCACCCACGCCCTGGCGGCGCACGACGACGAGCTGGCCGGAGACATCGCCGCCTCGAGCTGGCTGCCCCTCGTGCTGGCCGGCAGCTCGGACACCGCACGGAGGATGGCCGCCGCGGTGCCCGGCACGGTGAGGTCGGCCGCGGAACTGCACCTCGCCCTGGCGTTCGTCGCGACGCAGCAGGGCGCCCTCGACGCCGCCACCGCCGAACTCTCCGCGGCCCGTCGGGTCTCCGATCGGCTCGAGGCAGCCGAGAAGGCGAGCTGGGAGGTAAGGGCCGCGGTCATCGACCTCTTCGTGGTCCGCAGCCACTCGGCCCTGCACGACGCCCTGGTTCGGGGTCGTCGGCTAATCGGGGCTCTCGAGGCCCTCCGCCGAGCTCAAGGTCAGCACCATCGCATTCTGGCAGCCCCGGGGTGAACGGCTGGTGGCGTCTTGGCTCCGCGGGGCACGGGGCGCACGTCGCGATGAGGCGATCGGCAGCTTCGGCCTCTTCGCCCCGCCGGCACACCTGATGGAGTACCACGAAACCGGGTGCTCCGACGGTTCCGGGCAGCGTGAGGAACGTGCTTGTGAGGTTGGTGGCGTGGGACACGAACACCTTGACGCCCGAACGCAACCACAGGGTCGCGCCCTCCCTGAAGCCGCCGACGAGGAGACCGCCGCCGGTCATGCCGAAGTCGGTGCCGGTGATGGCGGCCGTCACCACCGACGTGAGGCCCCACACCGGGGGCTGAACCGACATCTGCACGTTGGGCGCGACGACGAAGCCACCGGCCCCGGGGTCATCCCCCGAGGGTGACGCGGCCGAGACTCCCCCGTCCTACAACTGGAGTATCACCAGCGCGGCACCCCATCGCCGCGCGTGACCCGAGGAGATGACCCTCCATGTCCACCACTGAAGCTGGCCGGCCGACAGGCACCGACAACTACAGCGGCGGTGCCGTCGGCGTGATCGTCACGGCCGCTGTCTTCATGATCCTCAATCGGCGTGTTCCAGGCCATCCAGGGCTTCGTGGCCCTGTTCAACGACACGTTCTACGTCGTCGGCGCAGAGTACGTCTTCCAGTTCGACGTCACCACCTGGGGCTGGATCCACCTGATCCTCGGCATCGTCGCCGCCTTCGCCGGGTACGGCCTGCTGAGCGGCGCCACCTGGGCGCGCGTGGTCGCGGTCCTCATGGCGTCGGTGAGCATAGTCGCCAACTTCATGTGGCTGCCGTACTACCCGATCTGGAGCCTGACCATCATCGCGTTCTGCGCGTTCGCCATCTGGGCGGTGACCGCTCACGGGCGCGACGTCGCCGAGTTCTGAGACGCGACACCACCCCACCCTCGTCGAGCCACGAAGGGAGGCAGGTCATGGGCAAGGGCGTAGCCATCCTCGGCGGCGTCGTTCTCGTAGCGGCGGCGGTCTTCATGGGCCGGCGGCTGCAGCACCGCTGAACGCCGGACCGGGCCAGGACAACCGACCACGATCGTGTGGCCGAGGCGTGCGCGGTGCCGACGGTCATCCCCTCCGGATGATCCGTCACCTGGCTGCCTGGCCGCCCGACTGGGACCCCTGCCGAGAGGCGATCGCGAGGTCCGACGACCCCTCCTCGACACCGTCGTGGGTCTGTGCGCGGCGACGGCGGCAGGGTCCGAGTCACGGCCCGCCCGGTTCTCGGGCCCGACGCGACGGGCCGCCGCGGCTCGTGGCGCTCCGACCGACCGGCCCTGCCACACCCACCACCGAAAGGCATCTCATGAGCCGCATCACCTCCCCCGCTCGACGTGTCGTCTGCGCCGCCGCGGGCCTCCTGCTGGCGATCGCGGTGATCTCCGGCTGCTCCGCAGGCACGGCCGACACCCAGACGGGTGCGACGGCCTCCCCGTCGCTGACCTCCTCGGCCAGCGAGTCGTCTCCGGCCGACGTCTGTGCCGACGTGGACGCGGCTCAGACATCCCTACAGGCCCTGGTCGACACCGACATCCCGCGAGAGGGCACCGACACCCTGAAGGCGCGCCTGGCGACGCTGGAGTCCGACCTCCAGGGGCTGGTGGAGTCCGGCCGCTCGGAGCTCGACCCCGAGTCGGCCGCAGTGAAGGAATCCATCGCCACGCTCAAGGACGTACTGGCCGGTCTGAAGGAGAACCCGACGGCGGCCGACCTCGCCTCGGTGCAGCCCGCGCTCGAGTCCGTCAAGACCACCGCGCAGGACTTGGTCACCGCCTTGGAGAGCACCTGCTGACCATCAGAGCCGTCCGTCCGGTCGGCCACCGGGCCCGGGCGGCGGTAGCCGGGCCGACATCGACCGCGGCTCACAGCGGTCAGATCCCCTTCTCCCCGGCGGCGCGTAGCAGTCCAAGGACACGACCAGCGGCATCCCACGTGCTCGTGAGCTCGATGACCGCGAGGGCCGAGGTTGGCATGGGCACTCGGTCGCCGGTGAGGGCCTCGGCGAGGTCCTCGATCCCGGGGTTTTGGCCGGCGAGCACGACCGTGCCACTCATCTCTGAGCGCCACCCTTCGGGCCGCTGAAGCAGGGGCGAGAGGTTGACGAACATGTCGGAGACGATCTGGGATCGCCTGCAGGAATGCGTGGGGCAGATGCCGGAGCCATTCCAAGCCCTCAAGATCGTTGGCTGGTGCCGGTGCGGCTACCGGGACGTGAAGGAGCAGTCTCTTCGGGCGCACATCCAGGCCGCAACATCGAACGCGTGCGTGGAGTCGCGGGGGGCGTTCGCCAGCAGGGGCGTGCGCGCGAGAGGGTCACGACAGCGCGGCTGGGCGACATGGAGATGGACGAAGCGGTGAGTCGGTACCTCAGTGCTCGTGACCCGAGTGCGCCGGACACCTCGTTTGACTATTGCTCCAACCACTTCCAGCAGGTCGGTCCAGGGTAGGTCCAGGGTCAAGCCTGGGGGCAGAGCCCACCGGGATGGAGGTCAGATGCCTGCAGCTTGGCCGCACCCCGACGGGGAAGTCCGCGGCCGGAAGGAGCGAATGTGGACGAACTGGTTCATGGGCGCGCGGCCGGGCCGCTGCCCGACACCCGAGTTGGTCATCTGGCGACGGGTCAGCTCCATCGCCACCAAGGGGTACAGGTATGTCCATCCGGTCGTCATCTGCGGGTCGACCATGGTGAGTGGCGCTAACTCGGATTCCCAGCAGCGGCACCGTCGACGCCGGCAGCGGCGATCATGGTGAGCGTCGGCCATCGCCTCGCGGCGGTCCTTCAGCTCTAAGAACCAGATGAATGACGCCGGGAGGCCGACCGATGTACGACGACGGACAAGGACTTGCGATCGGTGACTGGCAAGTCGCCGAGGCCATCTCCGAGTGGATCGAGATCATCGCCATCGCCGTCATCACCGTCGCCGTGGTGGCAGCGTTCGTCTCCGGCGCCCGAATGCTTCGACCGCTCGGGGCGCACGAGTGCGTAGAGCGGGTCAAGCGGTCTGTGGGCCGCGGTCTGCTGCTCGGCCTCGACCTGCTGATCGCTGCCGACGTCATCCGGACCGTCACCCTCGAGCCGACACTGGAGAACGTCGCCGCGCTCGGCCTGCTGGTGGTCGTGCGCACCTTCCTCTCCTGGTCGCTGATGGTCGAACTCCACGGTCGCTGGCCGTGGCACCGCTCCGACGAGGTGAGTGAGGAGTGATCCACCGACCGCACGAGCCGGGTCTTGGTGGTGCGGAGCCGGCCTCTCGACGGCCGCGAGCGGAACACGCGGGCGAAGTGACTCACGACTTCCGCCAGCCCCGCGTGCACGCTAGGTCACTGGTCGGTGGGCAATGACAAGATGACGACGTGGCATCGGACTCCCGCATGGTGGCCCTGGGCTTTGGCAAGTTCGCGCGCGCCGACCGCATCTTCGCCCTGGAGCCAATCACCGGGGAGGAACGCGGCGATGGCCGCCGGACTCGAGTCTGGATCGACGGGGTCACCGAGCCCTTGATCGCCTCTCGGACCGAGGCCACCATTCTTCGCGACATGGGCCAGGAATCCGCCGTTGCTGCACCCGAGCTCGACGAGGCAATGGACCTCGCCGCGCGCCTGGCGGCCGCGGCCGAGGAGGGGCGAGTGGATCTGAGCGACCTCGGGCGTCGGGCGCGACGACTTCTGGCCGCGACAACCTCACCCTCATCGAGTTCCGGGGACCTCGACAGCCCGCCGTCTCGGTGAGTGACCGGCCGGCGGCGGCGTGACATGGCCGCCTTCGCGGCGGTGTGCCGCTACGGAGTCGTGTGACCCCAAGGGTTGACGTACTTCACGCCCAGGGGCTCGAAGTGCTTGGTGTTGCGGGTGGCGACGGTCATCTCGCCGGATTGAGCGATAGCGGCGATGAGTGCGTCATCCAAGGGTGCTTGGTCAGGGACGGGGTAGCCCGCCAAGACCCGGGCGGCCGCGAGGTCGAAGGGCAGGACGCGGTCGGCGAACGCGGTCAGGACGCGCTCCTCGAGCCATCGGCGCAGGACCGCGCCTTGGGCAGGGTCGGTGCGCTCCTTGGCGACCACGCCGCGCTCGATCTCCGCGACGGTCAGGGCCGAGACGTACTGGTCGGCCACCGAGATGCCCGCCGCCCAGGCCTCGACCTGCGGGTGACGTCCTCGCACGCGCAACGCGGACACCACGTTGGTGTCCAGCAGGTACCTCACAGTGGCGCGGTCCGGGAAGTCAGGCCGAGGCGGTCGGGCTCGAAGTCGATCTCCGCGCCGTCGTCAGCGGCCAGAAGATCCACCAATGTCGCCGGCTCACGGCCGACCGCGTCGGCGAGGATCTCGCGGGCCTCGGCTTCCACCGATCGGTGATGCGCCTCGGCGCGGGCCCGCAGGGCAGCCTTGGTTCCCGTCGGCAGGTTGCGGATCAGGATCTGCTCCACCTCGCACCCCTCTCGATCGATATCAGTATCAGGATATCAGCCCTCGCGCGCGAACGGGAAGTAGCCCACTCTGGGCGCAAAGACGCGGCTCCCCCGCGACGGGGAGCGCGTGCGGAACTCGTCCCCATGCCGGGCGTGGTCTGGCCTCGTCGTGAGGGTAAGGCCACAGGTCCATGCCCAGCCAGGACGTCGGATTCCGCGGCTGGGAGTACCCCAGAGAAGTACTGCAGTAGTGGGGTACGGAGCGGCCTGTGACCGCCCGACGGAGGGGCATTTCGTGCTCAGCCGACCCGGCTGAAGGCCCCATCTGGGGAATTTGCAGGCAGGGGGTTAGGGGTTCGAGTCCCCTTGGCTCCACCACGAGAAGCCGCAGGTCATCCTCCAAGCTCTCGCACCTGTCGGCTCATCGCTCGCGCACAGCGATAGCTGCCGTGTGGGATTGCCAGCCGAGCGGCTCGGGCCGGTGCCGCTCCAGAGTCTCGAAGCAAGCCGAAGCCAGGGGTGGCCTTGGTCATCCAGGTCGGTGCCGTCCGGGGCCAAGGGCCGCGCGCGTGCCAGTGATTGACTATCCGAGTGGTGGAACCGACCGACGCGGAACGTCTCGCGCAGCAGCTGATTGCTGGGGCGAGCCCCGACGAGCACCGCGCCTGCTCGAAGCGTTGATGAGTGGGCGGGTGGCCAGCATCTTCGAGAAGCTGCACAGCGATCAGGAGCCGAGCCTGCGCTCGATCCCGACCGACGCGCGAGGGTTCCGGGTGCGCCTCAACCTGCACGGGGCGAAGCCTCCGGTGTGGCGGCGTCTCGAACTGCCAGGCGATCTGACCTTGCCCCGGCTGCACGACGTGATCCAGTCATCGATGGGCTGGTCCGACAGCCACCTGCACCGGTTCCGCACCGGCCGGGACCACCGGTCGCCGTCCTTCGTCACGAACTGCGACCTCGACGAGGGGGATGAAGGGCTGCTTGAGGACGACGTCCGGATCGACCAGCTGCTCGATCAGAAGGGCGACGAGCTCTGGTACGAGTACGATTTCGGCGACGGCTGGGATCACAGGCTCGTCGTCGAGGCCGTGCTCGGCGATCCACCCTCGACGGTGCGCTGCACCGCCGGGCGGATGGCCTGCCCGCCAGAGGACTGCGGCGGGCTCGGTGGCTACGAGGAGTTGGCCGCATGGGTTCGCAGTGGGTACGACGACGCGCTCTTGCCGGTGGTGTTCGACAACGCCGCGCATGCCCGGGACTGGCTGCCCGTCGACTGGCACCCGGATCACTTCGACATCGAGCAGATCAACGCAGCCCTCGGCGCGGCCGTCGCTGAGCCCGTGGCGGTCACCGGCGAGTTGGCCGAACTCTCCGATCAGCTTGAACGCCGCGGCATCCCGCTGTTGCGTCAGGTGCTCGGTCGGCCGCTGTCTCATGGACCCACCGATGTCAGCGGGGCGGAAGCGGCTCGGGTCACTGCGACCTACCGAGTCTTCCTCGATGCGATTGGCGACGGCGTGACGCTGACCGCCGCCGGCCACCTGCCGCCCGTAGTCGTTGAGCAGTTCGCCGAGCGGAGCGGGATCACGAGTTGGTGGATCGGCAAGGCGAACCGGGAGGACCTGACACCGCCGGTCGCGGTGGTCCGCGACAGCGCGCGCGCCCTCGGGCTGGTCAGTGTCCGCAAGGGCCGGCTGACGCCCACTGCGGCAGCGGTGAGCTGTCGATCGGATCCTCACGCTCTCTGGCAGCACATCGTGGGACGGCTCCCGTTGGGGACCAAGGACGCGGATCGTCACGCGGGCTGGATGGTCCTCGCCGTGGCGGGGAGCGGCGTGCCCGCGCAGGAGTGGCGCCGCGACGTCAGTGACCTGCTGTTTGCGGCCGGATGGCGGAGCGGGCGGGATCGGTTCTCGCCGCCGCCGGCTCACAGTCCGACCCTCGACGTCCTCGACCAACTCGCCGGCGCGTCCCATTCCGGATGGAAGGTCAGCGGGACGGACTCCGCTGTCGCGACCACCGCGCGGGCGGCGATCCGGCAGGGATGAACAGCACGCGGCGAGGGCGCGCTGTCCAGATCGTCGTCTCGGCCTGGGTTGTCATCCGTGACGAGCTGGGCGGGCGCGATCAGGACAAGCGCTGGATCGCAGCGGACGCCGACGCCCCATCACCGCCTCAGCCGCCTGCAGCTCGATGCCGGACCTGAGGGGAACCCCTCGGTCCCGTGTCAGCCGGCGCGTTCGCGGACGACCTGGGCGACGTCGAGTCGGCGTACGGCGCGCACGGCCGGCCACTGCGACAGCGCGGCGGCCAGGAGGACACCCCCAGCGGCTGTGGCCAACGTCCACCATGGCAGCGTCATCGAGAATTGAAACATGTCGCTGGTGAACAGCGCGAGGAACTGCCACGCGGCGATCACCCCGAGGACCAGTCCGGCGGGAAGGCCGAGAAGCGTAGCCGCCAGGTTCTCGGTCGCCAGCGTCCCGGCCACCCGGCGAAGCGGGACACCCGCGGCCCGCAAGGTCGCAAGCTCGTTGGTCCGCTCGACGACGCTGACCGCCATGGTCACGTAGATGATCGCGAGCGCGAGGAGGGCGCCCAGGACCACCATGATCGCGACGAACGCCCAGAACAGGCCGAGGAACTGGTCGAGCGAGTTCACCAGCGCGTCGGTGTCGCTGTAGGCGACGACCCCGTCCATCTGACTGATGGTCTGTCGCATCCGGTCGTGGTCGACGCCGGGCGAGAACTGCACCAGGTAGGTCTGGACGCCGGCCTCGCTCAGGAGCGAACCGGCGACGGCGTTGGTGGCGTAGAGGCTGGTCCCCAGTGGCTCGTCGACGAAGCCCGCGACGCGCACCTGGGACGACGTCCCGCTGTCATTGGTCACGGTGACCGCGTCACCGGCGGATATCCCCAGCCTCTGCCCCAGCTCAGACCCGGCGAGCAGGCCGGCCTCGGGGAGTGACGCGGGAGCGTTCCCGGCCCGGCGCCACCCGTGCATCCGCGTGGCCGGCTCGAATCCCTGCAGGGTGGTGGCGTAGCTCTGCGCCCCGCTGGCGACAGTCACCCCGCCGACCCGGGAGACCTCCACAGCGGTGATGTCGGGCAGGTCCGCCACGGCGGCGGCCACCGCGCCCGCGGCTGTGGCATCGACGGTGACGCTCGCGTCCTGGCGCTCGACGTCGTCGTACTGCACGGCAAGCGCCGTGGTCATGCTGGTCATCAGGCCGACCGATGCGAGCACCAGCACGAGCGCGAGGACGGAACCCAGGGCGGTGGCAGCAGTGCGCCGAGGGCTGCGGAACACGTCGCGCAGGGCCATCCTGCTGGTGACCGGAAGCCCGCGCAGCCTGGACAAGGCATGGCTCCATCGGCCGGGGGCACCGGAGACTGGTTCGTTGCGCATCGCGTCGGCGGGACCGGTCCGGGCGGCGGTCAGGGCGGGGCCGGCCGCGGCGAGCCCACCGACCACGATGCCGACGACCAGGCCGACGAGCCCGATCAACGGGTGCTGGCTGACGAGCGTGTCGGGGATGCCGAGCTCACGGGTGTAGGCCTCCGTCATCGGGCCGGTGATCGCGATCCCGAGTCCGACTCCCAACAGGCTGCCGAGCAGCCCGATCAGCACTCCTTGGAGGAGGTAGTGGCGCACGATGCGGTTGCGTCGTGCCCCCGAGGCCATCAGGGTGCCGATGATCGGGCGCTCGGCGCGCACCCTGCGGGCCAGCAGCACGTACGCCGCCATCGCGGCCGCTGTCAGGAACAGGAACGGGAAGGCCACCGACATCTTCGAGAATCCCTCGAGATCCAGCTGCAAGGCCGCCTCGGAGGGTTGCTCGGACAACGTGGTGACGTCCACCGCACCAGCCGCTCGCATGGCGGCGGCGACCGACGAGGACTCCTCGGCTGACGACCCGGACGGCAGCTCTGCGAGCACCTGCGTGGCGCCGGCGCCGGTCCACCGACGCACGGTCTCCTCAGGCGCGAACAGCACAGCGAAGGCGTGCGGGTCACCGAGGACCTCCTGTCGGCTGCGCGCGGGCCACAGGTACTCTGCGGAGACCACGACGCCACGGACTCGCACCCTCTGCCAGCCCGCGGCCGTGAACACCCGCAGCCTGTCGCCTGGGCCGAGGCCGAACGTGTCGGCCGCATGCGTCTCGACCAGCACGCCGGCTGGGGCTCCCGGGCTCAGGTACGTGCCGCGGTTGACCTCCACGTCGTCGATCGCTGGTCGTGACCCGGCGGGCAGCCCGATGACCCGGCCGATCAGCTTGGTGCCCCGGATCAGCATCGGCGGGTCGACCTGGCTGCGCGCGAGCACCGCACTCGCCCCCGCGTCGGTCGCTGCGGCGCTCACCCGGTCCGGGTCGCCTCCGGTGGCGACCAGGTCAGCGAAGTGCAACCGATCGTAGGTCTGCTGGTAGGACCCACTGAGGTTGGCGAAGGCACCGGCGCTGGCGATGTAGAGGCCGACCCCGAGCATGATGGTGACCGCGACCGCGAGCACCTGGGTGCGTTGACGGCGGAGGTCCCGCAGGGCCTTGCGGGTGGAGACGTTCATCGCCAGACCGCCCGCCTACCAGGAGACGTCTGCCGCGGCGACCGGCTCGGCGTTGCGGCGCACCGACTCCACTCGGCCGTCGACCACCGTGACGACGCGGTCGGCGATCTGGGCGACCGAGGCGTTGTGGGTCACGATCAGGACCGTGCGCCCCTGGGTGTTGAGCCGCTGGAGCAGTGCGAGGATCTGACGACCGGTGACGGTGTCGAGGGCCCCCGTCGGTTCGTCGGCGAGCAGGATGTCCGGGTCGGTCGCCAGGGCACGAGCCAGGGCGACCCGCTGCTGCTGGCCACCTGACAGCTGCGCGGGGAAGTGGTCGGCTCGGTCGCTGAGGCCGACGTCGGCGAGGAGCCCGGGGACCCGCTCCTTGGCGCCCCGGCCGGTGAGCTCGACCAGCACCTCGACGTTCTCGCGGGCGGTCAGGGTCGGGATCAGGTTGAAGAACTGGAACACGAACCCGACATGCTGGCGCCGGAAGTCCGACAGGTCCGCGGGTCGCCGGCCGGAGATCTCCTCACCGGCCACCTCGACCGTGCCGTCCGTGGCGCCCTCGATGCCGCCGATGATGTTGACCATGGTGGTCTTCCCCGACCCGCTGGGCCCCAGCACCACGACCAGCTCGCCGGGCTCGATCTCGAGGTCGACGCCGCGCAAGGCATGCACCAGGGCGTCGCCCTCGCCGTAGGTCTTGGTGACGCCGTGCAGCCTGATGCCTTGCCCAACGCGCACCGACGGTGCGGCGTACTTGTTCATGCTTCCTCCGTCGTGAAGACGCCGTGGGTGTAGGCCGCCAGCACGTCCGCCGCCCAGCGACGCATGCCGCTCCTGCTCAGGGGATCCTCGCCGAGTACGTCGGTCAGATGGTCACGCAGCAGGACGACCGCGAGATCGTTGACGAGCAGGAACGCGGCTCGGACGGCGACGTCGTCGGTCTCCTGAAGGACGCCTGCTTTCGCCAGCTTCGTGTTCAGCCGGACAGTGGCTTCGTGCCAACCGGCGAAGAGCTCCCGGCCGACCTGGTCGCCGGACAGCAGCAGTCGACGGAGATAGTCGGGCACCGGTGATCCCGGGGGAAGGCCGGCCAACATCAGTTCCGTGAACGTGGCTGCGGCCACCGGCCCGCCCCCGAGGAGCGGGGCGGGGTGCTCGGCTATCGCTGCAAGGGCTTCGTCGAAGACGCGCGCCACATGGGCGTCGACCTCCCGGCGAAGCCCGTCCTTGGACCCGTAGTGATGCAGGACCAAGGCGGGCGACACGGCGGCCGCGGCCGCGATCTCGCGCACGGAAACCCCGTCGAACCCACGCGCCGCGAAGAGCTCCAGGGCCCGGTTGCGGATCACCGCCCGCGCAGTGAGATCGGAATCCATTGAACCCACGGCCAATATTCTGAACGCTTGTTCAGTCGAGGTCAAGGCTTCGTGGGGCCCTTGGGATCCGAACGCGCAGAGGCCGCGGGCCGGAAGCCGGAACAGAGCAGGGACAGGTCCGTGATCTGAACGCCGACGACGTCGCAGAACCCGTCCTGATGGATGACGGTTTTGCGGCCCTCGCGGTCCAGCGCGAAGCGATACCAGATGTGGTGTCGACCGGCGAAGACCTCATGACCGGCGTCGAGGACCTCGAAGTCCGGTGAGCTGCCGAACCAGGCACGCAGCCAGGTCGTCGCCCCGTCAGCGTCGTTGGCCTCGCGCAGCCCGGGGGGAACCAGCGCGCGGAACCGCATCTGAGGTGCCAGCAGCGCCGACACCGATGCGAAGTCCCGCTCCACCAGGGCGCGCAGGAACCCACCGACGATGGTCTCCGACTGCTCGCCACCAGTGGAGTCACCCGGGTCACCGGCCGCCGGGCCCGGCTCGACGCGATGGACGTCGTCCGCGGCCATGCCGTGCGTCTCCGGGTGGACCTGGGCCGCGGTGTCGGCGTCGGGCGGAAGCTGCTGATGGATGTCGGTGAACCTCGGCATGAGTGCCTCCTTTGACGGGGAGGGCGATCCGCCCTCGCTTCAAGCCAAGCTAGGAGGCCGCCGTTCCTCCGCCGTTCCTCCACGGTGCTGCCACGGTGCTGCCAGTCGTCGGCATCGGTCGGCCTCCCGCGCCCGCAGCGTCACCGTGTACCCACGCTCTGCCTGCCGGAGGAGGCTCCTGACCTGGTTCGGTGGCGCCCCCTCAGCGATTGCCACCGCCGCCCTTCCCTCGAGCACGGCGGCCTGCCAGTCGCCACCCGACCACCGGACGACGGTGCGCTCGGCTGCCGAGAGGTGTTCTCGCGCCAGCTCCAGGCTTCCGGTGCGCGCCAGGGCGGGGATCGAGAAGACATGGACGGGCATCGAGCAGGTCTCGCACAGGGTCAGATGCGCACCAGCCAGGGCTGCGGCGTCCAGCAGCCCAGCCACAGCCACGGGCGGCGCTGACTGGATCATGCCTCCGTAGACGAAGGGGACGAGGTGCGCAGCCATCACGGATCCCTGGGACAGCTGAAGAGCCCGGGCGTGGAGCGTCCGAGCCGTGTCCTGGTCGCCGACGACATCGTGGACCTGTGCCAGTCGCTCCATCGACACCACGCAGCCGGTCGACCGGTCGGCCTGCTGATGCAGCCGCAGTGCCTCTTCCAGAAGCGGCGCGGCCTCGCGTGGCGTTGTCGTGCGAGCCAGCACCGCCTCGCCCCGGAGGAGCAGGCCGAGCGCCCGGCCGTCGGTGGACGACGCTGCGTCGGCTGCGGCCAGAATGCGGTCCGCTAGCTGCAGTGCCGCCGTGATCCCATCGGCCTGGTGCAGTGAGAACTCGGTCAGACACACATGGGCGTCGAACACGAAGGCCGCCATCTCGGGTGTGCGCTGGATGGCCTCGATGACGGTCTGCCCGAAGTGCTCTCGCCAAGCCCCCTGTGCATAGGCCACCAACCCGAGGAGCTGCGTGGCCTCGACGAAAGCGCGGCCCAGTCCGGCGTCGACAGCCAGGGCCTTGACCTGCTCGGCTGCCCGTTGCGCCTCGACCAGGTCCGAGCGTTCCCAGTGGACCACCCCCCAGGCGAGTAACGAGCGGGCCCGCTCGGCGGGAGTCGGCGCCTCGGTGTCCGGTGCGCCGAGGGCCGACTCGTATACCGCGACGCTGGCGTCGCTGGGCGTCGCGCCGATCTCGCCGAGCGCGGCCGACAGGATCTGGAACTGACGCAGGGCACCGCCGCGGTCCTCAGCAGCGAGCCGTGCACGCATGATCTCGCGGTGAGCCCGTTCGTCCGTGGGGTCCTCGGCGGCGAGTTCGTCCCAGGCCTCCGCCCCCGCAAGGACGTCGAAGTAGACCCGTCGGAGGCGGTCTCGCGCGCTCGCACACCACTCGGCGTACCGATCGTCGGGCAGGAGGTCACCTCCGTACGCCGTCGCCGCCTCCGCGTATCCCGCCGGGGTCGCTTGCCGGACGGCCCGAGCCACCGCGCCTTCGAAGCGGCCGACGTCGGTCACGATCTCGAAACCGGGCGCCAGCTCGACCCACCCCTTGCTGAGGACCACTCCCCCGTGAAGTCCCATCGCGCGACGCGCGAAGTGCGCCGCCTTGCGGGTGTTGGCCGCCCCCGCCGCGTCGTCGAGGGCGGGCCACAGAGCGTCGACGACCTGGTCACGGGAGAGGCGTCGGCGCGGATCCAGGGCGAGCAGCTTGACCAGATCGGCGGCGCTCCGGCGCCGCCACGCGAGGGGCGGGACGAGGCGACCGTCGACGACGACCCCGAAGCCACCAAGCAGGCGCACGGCGAGGGTCCGCGAACCCATGCGTCCACACTAGCTCGGGCAGGGCGGTGTGGATCCAGCCGGCGCAGGGCGCAGACCTCCTCCGCTGCCAGCCGCCCGACCGTTAGGGGGTGCCTGGGGACTCGTGGGCCCGCGTGGCCGCCCGGGCCATGACATGAGCGCCGCTCGCCGTGGCCCGTCGCCATGGGGGGACCCCGTCGATCTCCACCTGGAGGGAGAAGCTGAGGAACGTCCGGATCAGGACGATCAGACCGAGCACCAGCACGTTCTCCACCGAGGGCTCGACGGCCACGGTCTGGATCAGGTCGGCGGCGACCAGGATCTCCAGACCGAGAAGGAGCACGCCGCCGAACGACTCGCGCAGCACGCTGTAAGCCGTCCGGCCGCCGGCCCGTCGCCACAGCCGGAGCGCAAGCACCCCCGACCACAGCAGGCCGAGGACCAGCACGCCGACCCCAACAGCCTCGAAGCCCATCGCCACGTGCTCCATCAGCTCGACGAAGGTCATCCCACCTCCCACCTTCCGGCGCCCTCGCTGCCACTCTCGCACGCCAGGTCTCTGGTGAGGGACGGTTATCGCCGTGTCCGCCCGGGGCATGGTGGGTCCATGACCGACGAGATCGACCAGACCACGCTGCACGACACCGATCGGGAGGACCCGAGGCTCGCCGTACTCCAGGCCGTCTTCGACCGGGTGGAGTCCTGGCAGGAGGGCGCGACTCCCGAGACGGTGCGCACCGAGCTCGACGACGCGCTGGCGAACTCCGACGTCACTCTCGAGGACGACCTGAAGTCGCGGATCGTCGACCACATCGCCAGCGGCGCCGAGCACCGGGATGTGCGCGCCCTGCTCACCTGAGGGGCCCCGTACGCTCGAGGCATGTCCTCGCCCCCGCCGGGCACGGTCCGCCTGCTGCTGCGGCCGTCGATGTTCCTTCTGCATGTTCCGGCGGTGCTGGCAGTCACCGCGGCGGTGCTTCTCGGCCTGTGGCAGTTCGACTCCTGGCAGGAGCGACGCGAGGACCGGTCCGCGGCGCTGGCCGACGCCGAGCCCGTCCCGCTGGCCGAGGTGATGGGACCCGACGACCCGTACCCCGCGTCCGCGATCGGGCAGCCGGTGACGGTGGCGGGATCGTGGGTGCCCGACTCGACGACGTACATCCAGGCAAAGCCGCATGAGGGACAGCAGGGCTACTGGGTCGTCACCCTGCTGTCGACCTGCGGTGCGGGCGCGGCCGCTGACCCCGGGTGCGCCGAGCCGGCCGCAATCCCGGTCGTGCTGGGCTGGAGTGTGGAGCCGACAGCCGCCACGCCCACCGGTGACGTCGAGGCGGTCGGGTGGCTGCAGCCGGGCGAGGGCGCGGGCGACCCCGACCCGAACCCCGCCGACGACGTGCTCCCCAGCCTCCGGATCGCCTCGCTGCTGCAGCGCGCCGAGCAGGACCTCTACGGCGCGTCGCTGATCCTGGACGAGCCCGCGAACCTGCGCGCGGGCCTGGAGCCGGTCACCTCCGAGGCGGTGCCGGAGGCCGAGACGTTCACTGCGCTGCGCAACCTGCTCTACGGCCTGGAGTGGTGGCTGTTCGCTGGTTTCGGCGTGTTCCTGTGGTGGCGATGGACCCGTGACGAGGTACGCCGCGCTCGCGGTGACGAACCCGGCACGGACGAGGTGATCTCCGTCTCGACCGACGCCGATGAGGACCGGGAAGACCGGGACGACCGGGACGCTCCGCTACCGTCGAGGCCGTGAAGTCGACTCTGACCGCCTACCGGGTGATGGCCACGATCGTGGGTGTCCTGCTGGTGGTGCTCTTCTTCGTGGGGGTCCCACTGGCGCACTTCGACGGGACGCCGATGTGGGGGATCATCCCCTCGACCCCGCAGATCTGGCTGGAGGGCAGCACGGCCCAGGAGGTCGGCGAGGCGATCACCACGTACCTCGGTGTCGCGCACGGGTGGCTCTACATGATCTTCGTCTTCACGGCCTTCACCCTGTCTCGCCGAGCCCGCTGGGAGATCGGGTTCACGGTGGTCACGATCCTGCTCGGCACCGTGCCGGTGCTGTCGTTCTGGGCCGAGCACCGGGCCACCCGTCGGGCGCGCCAGCAACTGGCCGCCGGGGAGCGGGTCGGCTCGACCTGACCCCGGCTCGACCTGACCCCGGCTCGACCTGACCCCGGCTCGACCTGACCCCGGTGCACTCCGCTGGGGTTGTGAACGCTCCGTCAGACGTCGGTGTCGCGCGGAGCGTCCACACGCCTCGCGTCGACGGGTCCCGCAGGTCAGGTCAGGGCTTCTGGGAGTCGTCGCCGAGGTCCAGCGGCGGGATGTCGACCTCCTCGGCCGGAGCATCGGGCGTCGTCGGCGTCCGCGGCTCGTCGAGGGCGTCGGCGGCCGCCTCGTCCGGTGTCCCGCCACCGGCGGCGTCGTCGGTCTCCCCGTCCCCGGCAGCTTCCTCGGCGGCGATCAGCCCGGTCACCGAAGCGGTGGGCTGCGGCGTCGTGGTCGGGGGGGACGGCGGAGGCATCGTGCGGCCCGGCGCGGTGGACTGCCACTGCGGCTCCGAGCTGCCGGTGACCTTCTTGACGACCACGGCGATCACCGCACCGAGTCCGGCGACCAGCAGCAGCGTGCGGAGCTTTCCGCCGCGACCGCCACTCCGGCCGGCCTCCTTGCCCGAGCTCTTCTTCGAGCACTTCTTCGCGTCGCTGGCCTTGTCGGCCGCCTTCGCGGCAGCAGTCATCGCGGCGGTGCGGGCGGCGGCCTTCTTCGCTGCCCGCTTCCCGGCGGTCTTGCCGGCCTCCACCGTCACGTGAGCCCGCTCGCGGGCCTCGGGCAGGTTCTCCTCGATCCGGGTCCCGACCGTCTCGGCGAGCTCGGAGACTCGCTCCCGCGCCTCGCCCATCGCCGCAGCCGTGCGCTCGCGGGCGTCCTCGACCGTCGGCGCCAGCCGCTCCTGCAGCTCGCCTGCGTGGGTCTTGGCCTGGCTCAGGGCAGTGCCCACCGCCGGGGCCACCGTCGCGCCCACCGTGGCCGTGTGCGCTGCCGCGCCCTTCTTGGACCTCATCTGCCACTCCTCGATCGGGTTGTCGTCGAATCACTCGCTGTCGCTCGCGCCTCATGGCGCCGTACCCCGGGGTCCGCGGGCACACACACTGAGGACGACCGGCCATCGATCAACGCCTCGGTGGGCCAGCGGTCGTCCCGGCTCGTACCATTCCCGGGCGTGGTTGCGAGGAAACCGCATCTGGAGGCGCGTGACAAGATCGAGGCTGGGTGCACCGAGACCGACCGCGCTCAGCGAACACACCAGCCCCGTACGCCCAGCCGACAGGAGACACAGGCCCGTGTCCGACACGTACGCGACGCTCACGACCAACCATGGCGACATCACCATCAAGCTCTTCGAGAACCACGCGCCGGCCACGGTGCGCAACTTCGTCGGGCTGGCAACCGGCACGCAGGAGTACGTCGACGCGGCGAGCGGGGACACCAAGACCGGTCGCTTCTACGACGGTCTGGTGTTCCACCGGGTGATCCCCGGCTTCATGATCCAGGGTGGCTGTCCGCGGGGCGACGGGCGAGGCGGACCCGGCTACACGTTCAAGGACGAGTTCCACCCCGAGCTGCAGTTCGACCGGCCCTACCTGCTGGCGATGGCCAACGCGGGGCCGGGCACCAACGGCTCGCAGTTCTTCATCACCGTCGGACCGACCCCGCACCTCAACCGGCGGCACACCATCTTCGGCGAGGTCGAGGACGCCGACTCGCGCTCGGTCGTGGACGCGATCGCAGCCACCGAGACCGACCGGTCCGACCGGCCGAGCAGCCCGGTCGTGATCGAGACCGTCACCGTCGAGGAACGCTGATCCGTTGATCGGCGAGTCCCCCGGGTCGAGCTCGGAGCAGACCGTCCCCACCTGCTATCGGCATGCGGGCCGCGAGGCCCACGTGCTGTGCCAGCGCTGCGGCCGCAACATCTGCGGTGACTGCATGAGGCAGGCGGCGGTCGGCTTCCAGTGCCCGGACTGCGTCGCCGAGGGGGCGCGCTCGACACGACAGACGCGCACGGCGTACGGCGGACGCCGGCCGGACGCCAACGCGACCGTCACGTTGACGCTGATCGGGATCAACGCCGTGGTGTTCCTGGCCGTCCTGGTCAGTGGGGGCGCTGGCGGGTGGCTGATGAACCGGCTCGCCCTGTTGCCGACCAGCGCCGTGGGCCTGGTCAACGGGATGCCGCAGGTGGTCACCGGTGTGTCGGATGGCGCGACGTGGCAGCTGGTGACCTCGATGTTCACCCATGTCCAGCTGTGGCACATCGGGTTCAACATGCTGGCGCTCTACATCCTCGGGCCGCAGTTGGAGGTGATGCTGGGCCGGCTCCGGTTCGCCACGCTCTACCTGCTCTCGGGACTCGTCGGCAGCGCGTCGGTCTACCTGCTCGCGCCGCCGGTCTCGCAGACCCTGGGTGCCTCCGGGGCCATCTTCGGGCTGATGGCAGCGCTGCTCATCGTCGCCGTGCGAGTGCAGGGCAACGTCCAGGGGCTCCTGGTCCTGGTCGGTCTCAACGTCGCGATCACCGTGTGGGGCCGAGAGTTCATCTCCTGGCAGGGCCACCTCGGGGGCTTTGTCGGCGGGCTGCTCCTGGCGCTCGTCCTGGTCTATGCGCCTCGGCGGCACCGGAACCTCTGGCAGGCGGCCGGCGCCGGCCTCGTCGCGGTGCTGGTGGTGGTGGCCGTCGTCGCCCGCACCATGGCCCTCACGTGATCGACGCGCAGGCTTGGCAAATGACACGTCTGTAGTTCTCCACAGGTGTTTTCCCCAGTGTGGAGAACTGACTCACTCCCACTTGGTGGCGTAGACGAAGCCGACAGCCATGAACCCGACGCCCACGAGCAGGTTGTAGCTGCCCAGCTCCCGGAGCAGCGGCACGTTCGCCTCCTGGCTGGTCACGTAGTAGACGACGATCCAGATCAGCCCCAGCAGGAAGCTGCTGAGCATCCCGACCACCACGCCACGGCCGCGGCCCAGCGGTGTGCTGCTATGCGCGGCGACAACCATGCCGAGGAAGAGGGTGCCGAAGCCGATCGCCCAGTTCCAGGCGCCCAGGTCGGCCAGCCACGCCGGCGTCCCGTCGTCGAACACCCAGAAGGCGTAGTAGATCGCATACGCGAGCCCCGCCAGAACCAGGACCAACGCGAGTCCGGTACGGACCACGGAGATCGGCGCGGCCTGGTGCGGCTCGCGGGCAGCGGCACTGCGGGGCTTGGACACTCAGGACTCCTCGGGGCACATGGGTGGCTCTTCTCAAGGCCCGGCCGGGCCTGGGCGCGTCGGATAGCGTAGTCGTCGTGTCCGACGTCCACCGATTGGTCCCGTGAGCACCACCCCGTCCCCGGAACGCCCGCGGCGCCACGCGCCCTTGATCCGCTCCCTGCGCCGGGCCGGTCGTTGGCGGTCCCGCACTGCCCGGCGCCGTGGCCCCGGGTGGCGGACGCTGACCCCGCTCGCATTCGTCGGAGCGGGAGCGCTGCTGGTCACCAGTGCGGTGAACTCGGGGGGGACGGACCTTCGGCCGGGAGAGTACGCCGACCTTGCCGACCTCGCCCGCCAGGAGACGTCCCGTGTCGAGGACCTGCGCGCGGAGGTCGCGGACCTGAACGCCGAGGTGGCCGAGCTCAGCGCCGACGTCGACAGCCAGGCCGTCGCCGAGCTGGAGGAGCTCACCTCCGACCTGGCCGGCCCGGCCGGACTCACCGCCGTCGAGGGCCCCGGCCTCACCATCACCCTGCAGGACGCCCCGGAGGAGATCCGCGCAGAGGCCGGTGACGAGGTCAGCAATGCGATCGTGCATCAGCAGGACATCCAGGCGGTGGTCAACGCGCTGTGGCAGGGCGGCGCGGAGGCGATGACCCTGCAGGGCCAACGGGTGATCACCACGACCGGCATCAAGTGTGTGGGCAACACCGTGCTGCTGCACGGGGTCGCCTACTCCCCGCCGTACGTCATCTCCGCGATCGGCGACACCGACGCCATGGAGGCCAGCATCGCGGCGAACCCCTACATCGACGCCTACCAACAGGCCGTGTCGCGGTGGGAGCTGGGCTGGGACCTGCGCGAGGAGGAGTCGATCACCGCTCCGGCCTATGAGGCCACGCTCGAGATGCAGCACGCCGAGGTCCTCGACGACCTCCGCTGAGCGCCCGCGCGTCTCAGTTCCCGCCGCCGCCTCCGCCGCTGTTGCCCCCGCTGTTGCCACCCCCGCCGCCGCTGTTGCCCCCACTGTCGCCACCCCCGCCGCCGTCGTTCCCGCCGCCGGCGTTCTGGTCGGGTGTCGGCGACGGCTCGGCGGTCGCCTGGTCGAAGCGCGAGACCACGATCGCCACCGCCGACCCGCGGACCACTTCCTCACCCTGCTCCGGGTCCTGATCAAGGACGAGGCCGGGATCGGAGGGCGTCTCCTCGTCGTACTCGATGTCGGCACGCAACCCGGCGTCCTCGATCCGGCGCACGGCCTGCTGCTCGGTGCGGCCGACGACGCCGGGCACCTCTGCGGGGCCGGTGGAGACGATCAACGTCACGGTGGACCCGACCGGGATCCGCTCGCTGGCCACCGGGTCGGTCTCGATCACCGTGCCCTCGGCTTCGTCGGAGTCGCGCTCCTGCTCCTCGGCGAGCAGCCCGCGGTCGTCGAGCTTGGAGCGTGCCTCGTTCGCCTGGTCTCCCAGCAGGAACGGCACGATGACCATCTCCTGGCCCGAGGAGACGGTGAGGTCGACGCTCTCGCCCTCGATGAGGGTCGCTCGCTCGGCGGGATCCTGCTCCATCACCTGGCCGCGGCGGACCTCGTCGGAGTTCTCCCGGTTCACCTCGCCGACGTCGAGGCCGCGCTGCTGCAGCCGCTGCTCGGCCTCGTTCAACGTCAGCCCCACCACCCGCGGGACCTGGACCTCGGCGGGAGCCTCCTCTCCGAAGAGCTGGACCGCCGCTGCGATGCCGCCGCCCAGAAGCGCCAGAGCCAGGATGACGAGGAGCACCGCGGGCCAGCGCCGGCGCTTCTCCTCCTGGAAGCCGTCGTCTGGCGGCAGGGCGGACACCGAGGTGGCCTGCCCGCCGTCGTCTGCGGTGCCGGACTCGCCGAGATAGCCGGGGGTCGGAGCGAAGATCGAGGTCGGCTCCACGACCGGAGGCGGGGAGGCGACGCTGCCCCGGCCCTCGAGGGGCTGCCCCTCCAGGTAGCGCTGGATATCGGCGCGCATGTCGGCTGCGCTCTGGTAGCGGTCCTCCACGCGCTTGGCGAGCGCTCGCATGACGATCATGTCGATCTGATGTGGCACGTCCGGGTTGTGCGCCGAGGGGGGATCGGCCTGCTCGCGGACGTGCTGGTAGGCCACCGAGAAGGGGCTGTCGCCCACGAACGGCGGCCGGCCGACGAGCAGCTCGTAGAGCAGGCACCCGGTGGAGTAGACGTCGCTGCGCGAGTCCACGGACTCGCCACGGGCCTGCTCCGGCGAGAGGTACTGCGCGGTGCCGACCACGGCCTGGGTCTGAGTGACCGTGCTCGTGCCGTCGGAGATCGCTCGGGCGATGCCGAAGTCCATCACCTTGATGTCACCGGAGGGGGTCAGCATGACGTTCGCCGGCTTGATGTCGCGGTGGATGATGCCGCCGCGGTGGCTGTAGTCGAGCGCGGCGAGGACCCCGCTGACGATCTCCAACGCGCGCTCGGGCAGCACCTTGCGGCCGTCGTTGAGCACTTCGCGCAGGGTGCGGCCGGCGACGTACTCCATGACGATGTAGGGCTGGACGTGGCTGCCGTCCGGGGCCATCTCCTCGCCGGTGTCGTAGACCGACACGATGTTGGGGTGGTTCAGCCCGGCGGCGGACTGGGCCTCGCGGCGGAAGCGTGCCTGGAAGGTCGGGTCGGCCGCCAGGTCGGTGCGGAGCCGCTTGACCGCGACCGTGCGGCCCAGCCGCAGGTCGGTGGCCTGCCGCACCTCCGCCATCCCCCCGCGGCCGAGCAGGGCGCCGAGCTCGTACCGGCCGCCGACCCTGGGTCCAGCGCTGTGACCGTCGTTCATGCGCTTCCTCTCGCCGCTGTAGGCGGTGCCGTCCGCTGCGCTGTCGTCGTCCGCGCCGCTGGTCTCGGCGTAGTCGCCGTCCGCGCAGCTGGTCTCGGCGGTGTCGACGCCCGCGCTGCCGGTGTCGGCGGTGTCGACGCCCGCGCTGCCGGTGTCGGCGTACCCCGCATCACGAGCCGATCACCGCCTCCATCACCGCGCGTGCGATCGGGGCTGCCAGGCCGCTGCCCGAGATCGCGTTCCGGTCCACGCCGGCGTCCTCGACGAGAACCGCGACCGCCACCTGAGGGTCGTCCGCCGGGGCAAAAGAGACGAACCAGGCGTACGGCGCCCGCTCCTCGGAGCTCTGCGCCGTGCCGGTCTTGCCGGCGACCTTGATGCCGGGGAGCTGCGCCGTCGTCCCCGTCCCCCGATCCACCACCTCGACCATCATCTGGGTGAGCTGGGCCGCCGCTCGCGGGCTCATCGCCTGGTCCGGCATCTCCTCGGGGTCGGTCTTCTCCAGGACATTCAGGTCCGGTGCCCGGATCTCCTCGACGAGGTAGGGCACCATGCCCTGACCGTTGTTGGCGATGGTGGCCGTCACCAGCGCCATCTGCAACGGGGTGGCGGCGACGTCGAACTGGCCGATCGCCGAGAGCGCCGTCGAGGGTGGGTCCGGGTCGGGCGGGAAGCGGCTGGCCGCCTGGCCGCTGAGCCCGCGCAGGAAGCGCTCGCCGAACCCGAAGGACTCGGCCTGCTGGCGCATCGCGTCGGCGCCGATGTCGAGGCCGATCGCACCGAAGGAGACGTTGCACGAGACCATGAGCGCCTGGGTGAGCGTCACCTTCTCGCCGCCGCAGTCGCCGCCGCCGGAGTTGGGCAGCGTGGCGGTCGACTGTGGCAGGTCGAGTGTCGCGCCGCCGGGAACCATCGTGTCCGGGTCGTAGTCGCCGGTGCCCAGCGCCGCCGCGGCCGTGACCAGCTTGAAGGTCGACCCGGGGGGATAGGTCTCCTGGATGGCTCGGTTCACCAGTGGGTCGCCGGGGGCATCGAGGAGGCGCTTCCACGCATCGCGCACGTCCGACAGGTCGTGGGAGGCCAGGACGTTCGGGTCGTACGTCGGGTTGGAGACCATCGCCAGCACGCGGCCGGTGGCCGGTTCCAGCGCGACCGCCGCACCCTGCGTGGACTCGCCCAGAGCTCGGAGGCCGTCGAAAGCGGCAACCTGGGCGCCCGGATCGAGGGTGAGGCTGACCGAGCCGCCCGTGGGCTGGGTGCTGCTGACCATGTCGACGAGCCGGTCGACGAAGAGCCGGGGGTCGCTTCCGGAGAGGATCGGGTTCTGGGTCAGCTCGACCGCAGCGGCGCCGAACTCGTAGGAGTAGAAGCCGGTGACATGCGCGTGGCGCAGCGGCTCGGGATAGCGGCGCTGGAACTCGAAGCGGTCCTCGCTCGGCACGCTCTCGGCGACCGGGCCGCCGGCCACCAGGATGGCTCCGCGTTCGCGGCTGAACTCGGCGTCGATGATCCGCCGGTTGCCGGCCCGGTCGTTGAGCTCGTCGGCCTGGAAGTACTGCACGTAGCTGGCGTTGAGCAGCAGCGCCAGGAAGAGGCCGAGGAAGACGACCGAGAGCCGCCGGATGGGCTTGTTCATGTGGGCCCCCGTGTCGGCGTGAGCGCAGCGAGCGGCGTCGTGGGGTCCCTCATCGCGGGACCTGCCGGACCATCTGGGTGGCGTCGTCCTCAGCGGGCGCTCGCAGGTCGGGCAGCGGGCGGCGCGCCTGGTCGCTGATCCGCAGCAGCAGGCCGATCACCGCCCAGTTGGCCACCATCGACGAGCCGCCGTAGGACATGAACGGTGTGGTCAGGCCGGTCAGTGGGATGAGCTTGGTGACCCCGCCGATCACCACGAACACCTGGAGGGCGAAGGCCACGGCGAAGCCGGCCGCCATCAGCTTGCCGAAGCCGTCACGGCAGACCAGCGCGGTGCGCAGCGCCCGTTCGACGATCAGGCCGAACAGCAGAATCGTCGCCATCAGTCCGGTCAGGCCGAGCTCCTCGCCGATGGCGGCGACGATGAAGTCGGAGTAGGCGAAGGGGATCCGCCAGGGGTCGCCCTGGCCGAGACCGCGGCCGACCAGGCCCCCCCAGGCCATGCCGAAGAGACCCTCCACGATCTGCCCGTAGCGGTCCGGGTCGGAGAACGGATCGAGCCAACCCTGCACCCGGACCCGGACGTGCCCGAAGAGGAGGTACGCCGCGCCGGCGCCGGCGGCGAACAGCGCGGTGCCGACCACGAGCCACCCGGCCCGCTCGGTGGCCACATAGAGCATGACGAGGAAGAGCCCGAAGAACAGCAGGCTCGAGCCGAGATCGCGCTGGAAGACCAGCACGCCGAGGCTGACCAGCCACATCACCAGGATCGGGCCGAGGTCGCGACCGCGCGGCAGGTCGATGCCGAGGAATCTCTTGCCTGCCAGCGCCAGCGCGTCGCGGTGCAGGACGAGGTAGCCGGAGAACGCGATGACCAGCGCTAGCTTGGCCACCTCGCCGGGCTGAAAGGAGAAGCCGCCGACCTGGATCCAGATCCGGGCTCCGTTGATCTCCTCGCCCAGGCCGGGCACGAGCGGGAGCATCAGCAAGGCGATCGCGGCCAGACCCATGGTGTAGGTGAAGGCTTGGAGGCGTCGGTGGTCGTGCAGCAGCACGAGCACCGCGGCGAAGAGCGCGACGCCCACCGTGGTCCAGGTCAGCTGTCGGGGGGAGAAGTTCGTGTTGGCCGCCAGGTCCCAGCGATAGATGACGGCCAGCCCCAAGCCATTGAGGGCGGTCACCACCGGCAGCAGCACGGGATCGGCGTAGGGAGCGGTGAACCGGACGACCACGTGGGCGGCGAGGGCCAGGGCCGTCAACCACGCGGCGTAGCCGAACATCCCGGCGGGCAGCTCGCCGCGCACGCCGAGTCCGACCGCAGCGTAGGCGCCGATGCCCACGGCGAGCGCCACGAGCATCAGGAGGAGCTCGGCTCCTCGTCGCCGCCGGTGCACGACGCCGGAGCCGATGACGCCGCTCATGGGCTCGCCTCCTCCGCGCACGCCTCCGCGAGGGCGGGATCTCCGACGATCGATGTCGCGCCGGGTTCGCCGGACGCCCCCTCGGCCGCGTCCCCGGCGGCCCGAGGGGCGGGCCGCCCGGATGGGTTGGCCGAGGGGTCCGTCGTGGGCCCGGAACGGCCTGGGGTCGGGTCCGAGCTCCCCCTGCCATCGGGTGAGGCGTTCGGGCTCGGTGTAGGTGGCTGATCCTCGGTGGGGCAGACCGCTCGGGCCTGGAGCCGTTCGACGATGCGCCGCGCATCGTCGAGGTCCGAGGCGGCGATCCCGTCTGCCACGCGGCCCCTGTCGAAGACGGGCAGCGCGGCGACCGGGAGACCCTCGATGCGGTCATAGGGATGGGACAGGCTGATCCCCGGCAGGTCGAGCTGGACGCCGCGGTAGATCGCCACCTCATCGCCGTCCATGGCCACGTAGAACTGCTGCTGCGACCATGCATAGCCACCGCTCAGCGCGGCGGCGAGGACCACGACGGGGATCAGGATCAGCAGCAGCCTCCGGAACCAGCCTCGCCGCCGCGGTGGCTGGGGGGCATAGCGGAGCTCCTCGGGATCCAGCGGCTCCTCGGCCACCGGATCCAGCTCGCCGGTGTCGCGAGGATCGCGCCCCGCGTGCCCGACGGTGAGCAGGCTGCCTCGCCGTGGCTGCTGGGAGGCAGCACCCACGAGCATCGGCCCGATCGCGGCCGCCGCCGTGCTCTCGGGGTCGTCGACGATGGAGGCGTCCACGACCTCCGCAACGACCACGGTGACGTTGTCGGTGCTGCCGTGGCTCAGCGCCGCCTCGACCAGGGTCAGTGCGGCGTAGTCCACCGTGCCGTCCCCCAGGATCGCGGCGATCTGGGCGTCCTCGAGCGAGCCCGAGCAACCGTCGCTGCACACCAGCACCCGGTCGCCGGCCTGTGGTTCCACGTGAAACAGGTCGGGGTCGGTCTCCTGCGTCGCGTCCACGGCGCGCAGGATGATGTTGCGGTGCGGGTGGGAGCGCGAGTCCCTCTCGCTGATCTGGCCCTCGTCCACGAGCGTCTGCACGAAGGTGTGGTCCTTCGTGAGCTGCGAGACCCGGCCCTCGTGCAGCAGGTAGGCCCGGCTGTCTCCGACGTGCACGAAGCCCAGGCTGCTGCCGTCGAACAGCGCCGCGGTGACCGTGGTGCTCGTCCCCTCGAGCTCGGGGTCCTCCTCCACCATCTCCGCCAGCCGGTCATGCACCCGGTGCACCGCTCCGGCCAGCGCGGTCAGCATCTCGCCGTTGTCGTCCCGGTCGAGTCGGCGCAGGACGTGGACGGCGGTGGAGCTGGCGACGTCGCCGTACGCCGCTCCGCCAACCCCGTCGGCGACCACCAGCAGATGGTCGCCGGCGTACCCGGAGTCCTGGTTCTCCTTGCGGTGCCGGCCCACATCGGACACCGCGGAGTAGCGCAGCCGCAACGGCGGGGCGCTGGTGCTCGAGGTCGGGGAGGTGGTCACGGCTACTTCTTCAGCTCCAGCGTCGTCTTGCCGACCCGAACGCGCGTGCCGAGCTGGACCGCGGTGGCCTGGGTCAGGCGCTGGGAACCGATGTAGGTGCCGTTCGTGCTGCCGAGGTCCTCCACGTAGTAGGTGTCCCCGGACTGGCCCAGCCGGGCGTGCCGGGTGGACACGTAGTCGTCATCGAGCCGGATCGCGGCGTCGGGGCCTCGGCCGACCAGGATCGGGAGCTCATCGAGAGAGGCACTCGCCCCGGCATCCGGACCGTCGATGACCACGACCTGGCGAGGAGCGCCGCGGGGACGGCGGGTGGGCTTCTGCTGCCGGCGTGTGTCGCGCCGGGCGGCCCGCTGCTCCCGGCGGCCGGCGGCCACCGGTCCCTCGACACGGGCCCCGAACATGTCGGAGCGGATGACGGAGATCGCGCCCAGGACGAAGGTCCACAAGATCGCCAGGTACGCGAAGCGGATGAGCATCAGCGTGAGCTCCTGCACGCCAGCCTCACCCACCCTCGGTGTAGCGGAGGGTGAGCTCGGTGTTGCCCACCCGGACGACGGAGCCCTCGTGCAGAGCCGCCTCGGTGACCCGGCGTCCGTCCACGAAGGTGCCATTCGTCGACCCCAGATCGGCAACCGACACGCTGCGTGAGCCCACCGGGCCGTCGAGCCGCAGCTCGGCGTGCCGGCGGCTGACCCCGGGGTCGTTGATCCGCAGGCCGGCATCGGCTCCGCGGCCCAGCACCATGCCCGACCCGGGAATCGGGTGTCGGCTGCCGTTGACCTCCACCGCCGCCATCGAGGTCCGCGTCGGCTTGCCGGTCGCCCCCTTCGAGCTTCCGGCGCCGGGCCCCTGCGCCTGCCCCTCGTCGGGATCGCGGGGCGGGTCGGCTGCGACCACCTGGGCTGCTGCCCGGCTCCGGACTCGGAACCGCCCGGTGACCAGGTCCTCCTCCTGGGCGAAGTCGATGGACACCGGTCCGGCGAAGACGTAGTGCTGCTCGTTGGCGTGCTCACGCAGCATGTCCACAAGCTCGGCGCGCAGGGTGTGGGAGTACGGCGACAACCGGTCGTGGTCCACCGGCGAGAGCTCGATGCGGAACGTGTTGGGCACCAGCCGGCGGTTGCGCGAGAGGATCTGTGCGGAGTTGTCCATCTCCCGCTCTAGGGCGGCGGCCAGCTCCACCGGCTGCACGGCGCTGCGGAACGCCTTGGCGAAGGCCCCGGAGACGGCCTGCTCGAGCCGACTCTCGAACCGCTGCAACAGGCCCATCGCGCCTCCTCTCGGCGTACGGCTTCTGTGGTCGCTCCCTCGATCAACCCAGTCGCGCTGGCTCCTCGGCCAGTGTTCCCCATGGACTGCTCGGTAGCCCACGCCGACGTCGACCGTCCCGAGGCGCGAACAGGAGCCACGGTCCCAGGACCGGGACCTCGGCATCGTAGCCGGAAGCCCGCTTGGGTGGGATCCGAGCCGTGCGCTAGCCTGAGCACCGCTCACGCGCGAGTGGCGGAATAGGCAGACGCGCACGGTTCAGGTCCGTGTGCCCGAAAGGGCGTGGGGGTTCAACTCCCCCCTCGCGCACCATCAAAGCCCCAGGTCTGACCTGGGGCTTTGTCCATGTCCGGGCCACTCCCGTGCCTACGCGGTAGCACGGTGGTAGCACCAGCCTCACTTCGGAGGGGTGGCGATGGCATGGATTGACAGGCGCAGGCGCAGTGACGGCGGCGTCTCGTCCCGGGTGGTGTGGCGTCTGGAAGGGGGTCCGGTACGGGGCCTACCAGGCGGAGACGTTCGGCGCCGGCAGTGACGCTCAGAACCTCGCTCGCGCCGACGGCTTCAAGAAGATGGTCGACGCCGCGCGCCAGCGTTGGCCCGACGGCTGGGTCAAGGGCGAGGGGTTTGTGCGCCCGCCCGGAGAGGGCGACCCGCTCAAGACGCCGCCGCGCTTCGTCGACACTGGCGAGTCCTACGTCCGCCAGATCGTCGACCTGTCTCCGGGTCAGCGCAAGCGCTACCTGGGCCACCTCAAGGTGCTCGGCGAGACCCGTGTGCGGGGCACGCTGCTGTTCACCAAGCCGGTCACCTCGATCACCGAGGCCGACCTCAAGGAGTGGCTGATCGACTGGGACCGGTCGCTGAAGACGAAGGCGAACTACCACGGCCTGATCCACGGGGTCTTTACCTACGCCGTGAAGCGGGGGTACCTGACCGCCAACCCGGCGGTCGGCACGGCGCCGAAGCAGTCGCGGGTGAAGCAGTCCCGTCCGGAGCTGCGCTTCCTGAACGAGCGGGAGGTGCAGAGCGCGGTCCGGCTGGCCGGCGGGCACGGCGACCTGCTGACCGTCACCGTCGGCACTGGTCTGCGGTTCGGAGAGGTCAGCGCCCTGTGGGTCAGTGACGTCGACCTGGGCCGTCGCACGATCCGGGTGAGCAAGGCCTGGAAGATCGTTTCGGTTCCGCTTCTTAGGCGCGCCGTAATCGGCTGCGCCCTCATTCAAGTCGGCGCGTGGACAGCGGCCCAGCGTTTCTCGCCGACAGCGGAGCCTTGGCAGGTCACTCGCGGCTAAGGACGCACCTGGGGGCGACCGCTCGTGGGGGGGTCGGGTGTCATGTGATGACGTACGCCATTCGCGGCTCGCGGGTCTGGTTGTGGCAGGGCATCAGCGGGGTCCGGGCTGTGTCGCCGCGGCGGTGCTGATTGCGTCGAGGAGCAGGTCGAGTCCGACCTCGAAGGAGTTCCCTAAGTGATGGCCGGGTTGGAGGGCGTGGTCGGCGGTGAACTCGCGCAGGTAGGGGTACTGGTCGGAGGGATGGCGCTGAGGATGGCCTCCGCCAGGTCCCCGATCTGCTGGTCCCCGCCGAAAGGCAGGTTCGCCTCCTGCATGGCGTACCCGTACACGTAGCTGTCCAGGACGGCGTAGGCGTGGGCCGCCCACGGCAGCGGCAGGCCGCCGCGCCGAAGGCAGCCGAGTACGGCGTCATGGTGGTGGAGCAGGGCGATCTCGGTGAACCGCGGTGGGGCGCCCTGGCGGCGCAGGGTGGCGTCAACCTCGCCGCCTCGGGTGGCGGGTGGCCGTGGGCGCGGTCCGCTTGCGCGGTGCGGTCATCAGTCGCTCTGCGCGGCGAGCAACGCCTTGATCTCCGCGGGCTTGGGGACGCGGCCGGAGACCAGGACCTTCTCGTCGACCACGAGGCCGGGTGTGGACATGATCCCGTAGCCGACGATGGTGGGGTAGTCCTCGACCTTCTCCACGGTCGCTTCGATGCCTAGGTCGGTGAGGGCCTCGCGGGTGGCCTTCTCCAGGTTCTTGCAGTTGTTGCAGCCTGGTCCGAGGATCTTGACGTTCATGACGGGCTCCTCTTCGAAGTGGGTCTTCGGCGGCAGGTCAGCCGAGCAGGAAGTTGAACAGGTAGCCGACGCCGATGATCCCGGAGCCGACCACGGCGATGTAGATGCCGATCAGTTGGGGCTTGAGTACTCGGCGCAGCAGGATCATCTCGGGCACCGAGAGCGCGACCACGGCCATCATGAAGGCCAGCAGTGTGCCCATGGGTAGGCCCTTGTCGTACAGCGCGCTGATCAGAGGCAGGATGCCGGCGACGTTGGAGTACAGCGGGATCCCGATCGCCACCGCGACCAGCACACCGAAGGTGGCGCCGGCGCCGGCGTACTGGGTGAAGAAGCCTTCGGGCACCCAGCCGTGGATGGCCGCGCCGACGCCGATGCCGACGAGCAGGTAGGGCCAGATCTTCCGCAGGACGGTGCCGACCTCCTCCGCACCCAACTGGATGCGCTGGTCGAAGGTCAGCCCCGCGGTGGAGTCGATGACCTGGCCACCCAGTCGGATTTCGAACACGAACGGCTCGACCCAGCGCTCGACGCCCAACCGACCCAGGACCCAGCCGGCCACGATGGCCACACTCACGCCGGCGGCGATGTACACGAGGGTGACCGTCGGCCCGAACAGGGTCAGCAGAAGGCCGATGGCGACCACGTCGACCAGCGGGCTGGCGATCAGGAAGCTCAGCGTCACCCCGATCGGGACCCCGGCGGAGACGAAGCCGATGAACGCCGGGACGGCGCTGCACGAGCAGAACGGGGTCACCACGCCGAGCCCGGCGGCCATCACGTTGCCGACCCCTTGGCGCTTCCCACCAAGCAGGGCGCGGGTGCGCTCCACGCTCATGTAGGAGCGCAGCACAGTGATCACGAAGATGATGCCGGTGAGCAGCAGCGCGATCTTCACGGTGTCGTAGAAGAAGAAGTGCAGGCTCTCGGTGAGCCGGGCGTGCGGGTCCATGCCGAACAGGTCGTCGAAGACCAGATCCCACAGCTGTTCGTTGACCCAGTACGCCGCCGCCCAACCGACGGCTGCGGCCCCCAGGGCCCAGGTGCGGCCACCTGTCGAGGTCGGGAGATGTGTCACGACGCTCATGACGGTCCCCTTCCGGGGGTGAGCGGCAGCGCGTCCAGCAACCGCTCGGCTGCACCCTGCGCCAAGGAGTAGTCCACCCAGCGGCCACGTCGCCGGGCTGTGACCAGATCGGCCTCCCGCAGCACCTTCATGTGGTAGCTCAACAGGTTCGCCGCCACCGGGACCCGCTCCTGCAGGTCACACACGCACGACTCACCGCGCTCCCCCAGGTGGCGCAGCACCGCCCACCGCACCGGGTCGGCCGCCGCGGCCAACAGGTCCAGCCGCGCCTCGGTGCGCGCCGCCTCGCTTGCAGTGATCAGTTCAACCGGTTTTGATCCAGCCACAGTTGAACTGTACTCTCACCGATGGAGCAGTGGCGAGAATGTGACGGAGGGATCACTTCACTTGCGGCTGGAACGGGCGACTAGGTCCGGAGATCGGTGATTCACGGAGACCACCCCCAAGTCCAACAACGACGGTGCGTTCGGGTTCCCCCTCGGACTCTGCCTCCGCGGAGTCGACCACGATCACACCCAGCGAGGGCTCGGGCGTCTCGCTCGTTGCTCGCGGCGGCGACCATGGGGGCGCGGGCGCACGGCCTCAGGACGACATCCAGGCCTGGGCCCGCGCGGCCATCTCCTCGTCGGTCAGCACCTCGATCTGCTGGCCCAGCCCCCACTGGACGCCGAACGGGTCCCGGATGCGCCCGGCCCGGTCGCCGTAGAACTGGTCCTCGAGCGGGAAGATCTCGGTGGCGCCTGCCGCCATTGCCCGCTCCCACAGCGCGTCGACGTCGGTGGTGTAGAGGAAGAGCACCGCGGTGACGGCTCCGTCCAGGGACCTCGGCGCTCGGTTCGGGGCGTCGGGCCATTCGTCGGCCAGCATGATCCGGGTGCCTTCGATCTCCATCTCGGCGTGTGCCACCGTGCCGTCGGGCATGGTCATGCGCGGGCCCTTCTCGACGGCGCCGAACGCCCGTGCGTAGAAGTCGATCGCCTCGGAGCAGGGGCTCACCGTGATCGAGGTGACGACTCCAACCTGTGGTTCGCTCATGGCGCCAGCCTGTCAGCGGATGCGCGCGCGCGCCATCGGCGGCAACGCTCCGGCGCGCCTCAGGTGAGGGCAGGGTGTCGCAGCGTCACGCACGGCGCTGGGCGGACTCCTCGGCGTACTGGCGGGTCTTGCGCTCTGCCGATCGGCCACCGCCCAGGCGAGGGCGTGGAAGGCCAGAGCCAGGCCCCAGAAGAGGGTGATCCAGAATGCCCATTGGATGCCCTCCTGGCCGATCACCAGGTCGAGGAACCAGAAGAAGGCGTTGAGGATGAGGAAGGCGCCGATGTGCCACAAGAGGCCGACGCGAGTAGGGTCCTCAGTCCCTAACCCGTCCATACCCCTACAAGGCTGGCGGGCTTGCGTCTCGTCGAGCCTCGTGGGTCGGCTCCAGGCGCGGGTCGTGGGCCGGGTCCAGGTGGGGGTCATTCATGCGCTCCCGCCGGGACTCGTGCGTCGGGCCGACGCCGGTGGGCGCCTTGACCGGACCGAGATCACGCTCGAGCCGCACATGCTCGGCCACCGCGAGGGTGAACTCGTGGCGACGACGCCGCTGATGCTGAGCGGACTCGTGCATCAGCGCTCGGGTCGTGGCCACGGCCATCAGCACCATGATCAGGCTGAACGGCAAGGCGACCAGGATCGCCATCGTCTGCAACGCCCCCAGGCCACCGGCGAGCAGCAGGACCGCGGCCAGGATGCCCTCGAGCGAGGCCCACAGCACGCGGCTCCACACCGGCGGGTTGGGGTCGCCGCCGGAGGCGATCATGTCCACCACGAACGAGCCGGAGTCGGAACTGGTCACGAAGAAGACGATCACCAGGAAGATCGCGACCGCGCTGAGAATGCCGGCGAGCGGAAGCCCGTCCAGCATCTGGAAGAGAGCCTGGTCGGTGCTCACGCCGTCCTCGGGGTCGATGAGTCCGCCGCCGCCAAAGATCTCGCGGTAGAGCCCGGTGCCGCCGAGAACCGAGAACCACAGGAAGGTCACCAGCGTGGGGGCCAGCAGCACGCCGATCACGAACTCCCGAACCGTCCGGCCACGGGAGATCCGGGCGATGAAGACCCCGACGAAGGGCGCCCAGCTGATCCACCAGCCCCAGTAGTACGTCGTCCAGTCCGACAGCCAGGAGGAACCTGCCTCACCGCTGAACGAGTAGGTGTTGAACGACAGCCGCAGCAGGTTCTGCAGGTAGGAGCCGATCTGCTGGATGAAGTCGCCGAGCAGGAACACCGTGGGTCCGAGCGCGAGCACCAGCAGCAGCAGGCCGGCGGCAAGGCCCATGTTGATGTTCGACAGCCGCTTGATGCCCTTGTCGAGCCCAGTGACCACCGAGGTCAGGGCGACGGCGGTGATGCACACGATGAGGACCACCAGCAGCGCGTCGGAGGCCGCGTCGACCAGCCCGAGGTACTCCAGCCCGGCGCCGACCTGGGTCACGCCGAAGCCCAGAGAGGTCGCCACGCCGAAAAGCGTGCCGACGATCGCGACGACATCGATGAGGTCGCCCCAGAACCCGCGGACCCGCTGGCCGAGCAGCGGCTCGAGTGCCCACCGGATCGACACCGGCCGTCCCTTGCGGTGCACGGCGTAGGCGACGGCAAGCCCGACCACGACGTAGATCGCCCAGGCGTGCAGCCCCCAGTGCAGGAAGCTCACGTCCATGGCGGCTCGCGCCTTCTCGTCGTCGCCGGTCCCCACACCGGGCGGGGGAGCGGCGAAGTGGTTGAGCGGCTCCGCCACGCCCCAGAACACCAGACCGATCCCCATCCCGGCGGCGAAGAGCATCGCGAACCAGGAGGGGCGGCTGAACTCCGGCTCCTCGCCTTCGCGGCCCAGGGTGATCCGACCCAAGGGCGAGGCCGCTATCCACAGCACGAAGATCACGAAGCCGGTGACCACGGCGACGTACCACCACCCCAGGTCGGTGACCACCGTGCCGTTCGCGCGGGTGAGCAGGTCGCCCAGCCACGTCGGCGCCACCACCCCGACAGCGGCGAACACGACGATGAGCGCCAGGGCGGGAAGGAAGACCTTCGGCGCCTCGAGGCGCAGGCTGCGACGAAGGGCGCTGATGCGGGTCGGACTGACTGCCATGGGAGACCTCCACGTCGAGTCACGAAGGCTCAACGTTAGCGGAACCCCTCATTTCGCCCAGATCATCTGCAGGACACCAGAGCGTCCGCCCCGAGACGAGGGGCAGGAAGGACCGGCGGGACTCGGCATGCGGAGATCCCTCGAGGCTGCGGGGCAGGTCGGCAGCGACATGCTGGCCGCCGATTGGGCGCACCCGTCGGCGACCCCGGGGCCTCCGGCGCTGCGCAACTCCGGGCGGATCCTGCTCACCTCGGTTCTCGATGTGGATGGCGTGGGGGTCTGAGCGTCACCCGGTGGTGTACTCGATGTGAAGCAATGGAGCGATGCTCGCGCCACTCTCGAAAGAGCGGGCCTTGCGGACCCCGGTGCCCGAAACCTGGAAGGCCATCGCGTTGCCCGGCCCCCAGCCGTTGAGGTCGACGACGGCTTGCACCAGCGCCGCGAGGTCCGGCGTGCGCTGCTCGGGCCCGGCCTGGTTGACCAAGGTCCAGTCGCCGGGCGACCAGGACACGCCCTCCGTCGTGGTGGGCCGGCTGGTCACCGCATTGACCGCACCAGTGAAGGCCGCCGCGTTGGCCTTGGCCTCGGCCCTGAGCGTCAGGGCCGACGGTCCCGTGCTGACCTCGTCGGTGGTGAACTGCAGGTAGGCGCTGGTGACGGTGGCCCCGGCCGGCACGACGACGTTGCGGAAGCGGATGCCGACGACCTGCTCGGTGTGCCCGTCGGTGGTCAGCTCCAGGTCGGAGCTTGACGTGAGCGTCTTGCCGGACCTCACTGATTCCTCGACGTCGTCGGATCCGGCCGAGACCCGAACCTGAACGGTCTGCGGTCCACCGCCGCCGCCAGGCTCCTGGACGACGATCGTGAGCCGGTCGTCGCCGGTGCGCACGCCGTCAGTGGCGGCCAGCCGGAGTACGTAGGTCCCAGGAGCGCTGAAGGAGGCGGTGGTGCTGACCGCGGCGGCGTCGTCGAAGGTTACGTCGCCGGGCCCGGAGGCCTTCGACCACGTTGTGCTGACCGCTCCGGGGGGATTGGGAAGCCCGTCGTCGGTGACCGTGCCGTCCAGCGCAGCGGTCTCGGGGAGAGTGACCGTGCGGTTCGGCCCCGCGTCGACGACCGGCGCCTGGTTCACCGGCGTGCTGTCCCCACCGGTGTACTCCACGTGCAGGAGCGGGGCTGCGGCCCGCGAGCCGTTGTAGGACTCGGCCGCCCGGCGACCGGTGCCCGTGACCTGCAGGGCCAGGGCGCTGCCGGCCACCCAGCCCGGGCGGCTCACGACCTGCTGCACGAGTGGAGACAGATCGGGCGTCCGCTGTGCGTGGCCAGCCTGGCCCACTGTGGGCCAATCGGGAGGTGACCAGGAAACCGCTGCCGAACCCGTGGTGCGGCCGGTGACGTTGTTCGTGGCCGACCGGTAGGTCTCTGCGCTGTCGGAGGCCTCGGCACGGATCGTCAGCGAGGAGGCCCCTGCTGAGGACTCGTCGGTGGTGAACTGCACATAGGCGCTGGTGATCGTCGCGCCGGCCGGCACGGGGACTCCGGCGAACCGGATCCCGACCACCTGCTGTCGCGACTTGTCGGTGGTGAGCTCGAGGTCGCTGCTGTTCAGCGACGTCGACCCCGACGGCTGCTGTTCGGCGTCGTCGGACCCCGCGGAGACCCGAACCTCCGCCTGGTTTCCGCCACCCCCGCCGCCGGCGGCTGGTTGGACCTCGATGGTGGTGTCGTCGGTGGCGGTGAGGTCGCCGTCGGTGGCGGTGAGGCGGAGCACGTAGGTGCCGGCGGCGGAGAAGGACGCGGTGGTGTCCTCGGCGGCGGGGTCGTCGAAGGTGACGGTGCCGGGTCCGGAGACGCGGGTCCAGGTGGTGGTCACGGTGCTGCCGGTGGGCAGTCCGTCGTCGGTGACGGTGCCGGTGAGGGTGGCGGTGTCGGGGAGTTGGACGGTGGCGTTCGCGCCGGCGTCCACGGTCGGGGCCTGGTTGCCGGGCGCGGCTGGTTGGACCTCGATGGTGGTGTCGTCGGAGGCGGTGAGGTCGCCGTCGGTGGCGGTGAGGCGGAGCACGTAGGTGCCGGCGGCGGAGAAGGACGCGGTGGTGTCCTCGGCGGCGGGGTCGTCGAAGGTGACGGTGCCGGGTCCGGAGACGCGGGTCCAGGTGGTGGTGACGGTGCTGCCGGTGGGCAGTCCGTCGTCGGTGACGGTGCCGGTGAGGGTGGCGGTGTCGGGGAGTTGGACGGTGGCGTTCGCGCCGGCGTCCACGGTCGGGGCCTGGTTGCCGGGCGCGGCTGGTTGGACCTCGATGGTGGTGTCGTCGGAGGCGGTGAGGTCGCCGTCGGTGGCGGTGAGGCGGAGCACGTAGGTGCCGGCGGCGGAGAAGGACGCGGTGGTGTCCTCGGCGGCGGGGTCGTCGAAGGTGACGGTGCCGGGTCCGGAGACCCGGGTCCAGGTGGTGGTGACGGTGCTGCCGGTGGGCAGTCCGTCGTCGGTGACGGTGCCGGTGAGGGTGGCGGTGTCGGGGAGCTGGACGGTGGCGTTCGCGCCGGCGTCGACGGTCGGGGCCTGGTTGGCGGGGCCGCCACCGCCGCCGCCGGTGTACTCGACGTGGAGGAGTGCCGAGGTGCCGGCGCCGGACTCGAAGGCTTCGGCAGCCCGCCGACCGGTTCCTGAGACCTGAAGGGCCAGGGCGTTGCCCGGGCTCCACCCGGAGCGATTCACGACCGCTTGAAGCGGCTGGCTCAGGTCGGGGGTCCTCTGGTCAGGCCCCGCCTCGCCAGTCTGGGTCCAGCCTGGCGGCGACCACGAGACCGACGCAGACGTGGTGGCCCGATTGCTCACGTTGCGGTTGGCCGAGACATAGGCGGGTGCGTTGTCGCTGGCCTCGGCGCGAATCGTGAGTGCGGAACCGCCGGTGCTGACCTCGTCGACCCAGAACTGCACGTAGGCGTTCAGGATCTCGGCGTTCTTGGGCAGCTGGAGCCCGCGGAAGCGCATGCCGACGACCTGCTGAGTGTTCCCGTCGGTGGTCAGCTCGAGGTCCGAGCTGCCCATCAACACCGAACCGGAGTTGACCGACTCCTCCACGTCATCGGCCCCGGTGGCGATGCGGGACTCCACCACGGTGGCCCCGCCCGCCGGCGACACCGAGACGGTCACCTCGTCTGCGGACGCTGCCTGCCCGTCGGTGGCCGCGAGCCGCAGCACGTAGGTGCCGGCAGTCGAGAAGCTCGCCGTCGTGTCGACCTCGTTGGGGTTGGCGAAGGACGTCGTCCCCGGGCCGGAAACCTGCGCCCACAGGGTCGTGACCTCACCGGGGTCATCGGGCAGCCCGTCGTCGGAGACGGTGCCGTTCAGTGCGGCCGACGCCGGCAGCTCCACCCCGAGGTCGGGGCCGGCATCCACAGAGGGAGCCTGGTTGACCGGACCCCCGCCACCGCCGCTGAGCGGCGGCAGGCTGGCGGTGATCTCGTAGAGACGACCGTCGTTCTCGTCGGGGTGGCTGTCGTTGTCCACGCCCCGGGCCACCACATAGTAGGTGCGGTCCCCGGAGCCGTTGGATGCCGGAGCGATCGTCAGCCCGGCGGCGGCGCGCATGTTCGCCGCGCTCACGTCGATCGTGTTCAGCAGCGCCCCGGAGCGGTCGAGCTCGTAGATGGTCTCCGAGCTGTCGTCGATGATCACGAGGGTGCCGCGCACGTCGTCGAAGCCGATGCCCTCCGGGTCCTGCATGCCGTAGAGGCCGGCGTCGAAGTTGGTCCAGACGTCGTCCGAGGTGCCGAAGTCGCCATCCCCGCCCGCCTGCAGGCGGTGGAAGTCGGCCGCCTCGCCCCCGGCGAACCAGAGCGAGTTGGTCGCGGCGTCGTACTCGACTCCCTCTGGGTCGGTGGCTCCGTCTCTGTCGGTCTCGAACGAGGTGTAGCTGTCGTCGGGGGTGCCGAAGCGGCCGTCGGAGCCGGCCCGGAGCTCGAACACCGCCTTCTGGTCGTCGTCGCTGATGAAGAGGTGGTTGTTCGTCGCGTTGTAGCCGACGCCGACGGGCTCGTCGGACCACGGCTGGGACACCCCCGTGTCGGTGAGCGCGCCGGCCCGCGTGGTGACGAAGAGATTGCGGTCGCGGAAGATCGACATCTCGTCGACCTCGCCGTCCGCGATGAACAGCCGGTCCTCGCCCGGCAGGAAGGCCAGGCCGGAGGGATCCGGGCTCGGCGGGGAGTACGCCGAGGTCTCCACCTCGCGGATCGAGGTCGGCGTCTCGGCGGCGACCAGGGCGAAGTCGCTGGCGAAGGTGGCCTCCACGACCTGGCCGAGGGTGTCCGCCCCGCCGCCGTCGGCGACGTAGACGCTGAGTTCGGTGGGGTGGTCGGTCGGGTCCGCCGACGGCGCCAGGACGATCCCGCGGGCGTTGTCCACCTCGAGGTCGGTGGCGTCATAGGAGGCGACCAGGGTGCTGCCGCTCAGCTCGTGAACGCGGTCCGAGGAGCTGTCGTAGGTGAACAGGTGACCTGTCTGGGGGTGCCGTGCGGCGCCACGGAGGTCGTGTCCGGCCAGCGCACCGCCGACCTCGGGTGGTCCTTGCGGGACCGGCAGTCGGCCCGGTGGCCGGCGTACGTCGCTCTCGTTCGGCCGCACCGCGCGCCGTTTGTGGGGCCGGTCCGCGTCGGTGAGCACCAGGGCACCCAGCCGCTCGCTCCAGACCATGGTCGAAGGCCGGTCGATCCCGTGCTCGCGGGTCGGGATGGCCTTGATCCGCTGCAGTCGACCGTCGATGCCGCGCGCGACCTGGGCGACCTCTGGCTCGCTGGTCGACTCGTCCAGGTGGGCGAGCCACGGAGTCATCAGCGCCAGGGGAAGAAGAAGGAAAAGGGGCGACGTCTTGATGGGGCGTGCGCGCATGACCGGCCCTCCTCAGGGAGCGGACGCCTCGAGATGAGGGCGACCCCCTAGTCAAAGCACGCCCACCGATGGGGCGCATCGACCGATGCACGTACGCCGCTGCGTAGCACCGCAGAACACTGGTCTTGGCCGGGGCGGCGATTCGGCGTACCCAACCGTGCAGAGGACCGGTTCTGGGCGGTGTTGGGCAGCCGGCTCGGGGGACTCATGATCCGATCTGGTCGCGGACGCGCTCCACCGCCCGGCGCGTGGCGTCCCGATGCTCGGGGCGGGCGGCCGCGGCGAGGTCATCCAGGACCGCGAGCAGGTAGGGCACGACCCGCACCGAGTCGGCCCCGTAGTGGCTGATCTCGTCGACCACCGTCTCCAGCAGGTCGGCGTAGCGGTGCGTGGGGTAGAGGCCGCGCACCACACCGTCCTTGTCGAGCAGGTACGGCGAGGGGTCGGGCCGGCGCGCCAGGGCCCGGAGAAGCACGTGCAGCTCGTTGATCGCCTGGATGGCCGTGGTGGGGTCGTTGGTGCCGGGCGAGAGGGCTCGCTCGGCGATGTCGAGCAGCTGGCGGAGCCCGAAGGCGTGGTCGACGAAGAGGCTGCGCTGGCTGCGCAGGTAGAGCGTGTCGATGAGCCGCCTCTGCTCGTCCTCGGAGAGCTCCTCGCGGCCCCAGAGCCTGCCGATCGGCTGCCCCGGGGCCAGGAACCCACCCGGGCCCACCGTGAGCTCGGCGACCGCGTCGCAGTCGGCGGCCAGCTTGACCAGTCGGGTGCTGTCCACGGTGGTGACGTAGCCGGTCCGGTCGTCGAGGAACAGCTCCGCCCGCGGCGTGCCGGGACGCGGCGACCAGCCGACGGACGTCGCCGAGCCGGCCTCGCCGCCCCGGTCGAGCCGGTCGATCGTCGCGAGGGTACGCCGGCGCACGCCGCTCATCGTCTGGGACACCTGCACCGAGGTGGTGATGTGGTGGATGAAGGCCAGGAACATCGCGACGGCCAGGATTACGAAGAGGTAGGACCCGGTGACCGCCATCTGCGGCACCCGGCCCTCGTCACCCCCGCGGATCGAGCGGAGGACGGTGAGGGCGTAGAGGAAGGACCCGGTGAAGACGCCCAAGGTGACCTGGGTGATCCGGCTGTCGAGGAAGGTGCCGAGGATCCGGGGCGTGAACTGGCTGCTCGCCAGCTGGAGGACGACGATCGTGATCGAGAAGACCAGGCCGGTCACCGAGATCATCGCCCCGGCGATCGAGCCCAGCAGGCTGCGCGCACCGTCGACGCCGCCCTCGAAGACCCATCGCGGCGACTCCTCGAGGGCGGCGTCGAGCTCGGGGAGCAGCACACCCAGCAGGAGCGAGCCGATGGCGATGGCGCTCGGGAGTGCCCAGAACCGCTGCCAGATCGACTGCCACCAGGTCGCCCGGGGCGCCTCCGGGCGGCTCACGACGGCACCTGAGCGCGCCGTGGGCCGCTTGCGGTGTCGGTGGCGCGCACGGCGTCGAGGAGCCGCGGTCCGCCCTCGACGACCATCACGTCAGCGCCGGTCTTGACCCCGGCATCGGCCAGGGCTGCGAGCACGGCCCGGATGACCTCGTGCTGGGCCCACTTGGTCTCCATCTGCCGGGCGCCCGACCAGAACCGGAGGTCCATTCCCACGGTCGCCGACCCGACCTCCTGGAGCAGCGCCTGCGGCGCCGGGTCGGTGCAGACGTCCGTCACTCCCGCCATCGCCGCCATGGACACGCGCACCGCAGCGTCCAGGTCGGCGCCCTCGTCGATCTCCACCCGGATCGTCGACCGGACCCGTTCGTACCCGGTCTGCACGGTGATGATCTCGGAGTGGATGACCGAGTTCGGGACGAGCACCAGACGCCCGTCGTAGGTGCGAACCGACGTGCTGGTGAGGCTGATCGCGGTCACCGTGCCGGCGGTCTCGCCGACCGCGATCTGGTCGTCGACTCGGAACTTGTCCCGGGCCAGGATCACGATGCCGGCGAAGATGTTGCCGAGCACCGTCTGGAAGGCGATGCCCGCTGCGATCGAGAGGATCCCGATCCCGCCGAGCGCGTTGACCGGCCGCACGCTGGGAAACACCACCGTGACTGCCGCGGCGAAGGCGATCAACAGCGTCAGCCAGGCCGACAGGCTGCCGAACATCAGGCTCGCGCTCGGGGAGCGGCCCTGCCATCGCAGCATCGCCCGGACGACGACCCGCACCACGCGGCTCAGCAGCCAGCCGACGACCAGGATCGCCAGCCCCAGGCCCACCGCCTCCCAGGTGACGTGGGGCAGCTCGAGGGCGTTCGCCGCATCAGCGGCGGCGTCGGCGGCGCCGTCCGCGGTCGGTCTCAGGGCGACGTACATGGGTCGAACCTTCCCACCTGCGACCAGATTCGGTCACAAGGCGCTGCTCCTCTGTCGAGGCGGCCCGTTCCGGGGGGCGGCGCCCCCCGCTCAGGGCGCGACGCCGACGTACTTGACCGAGAGGTACTCCTCGATGCCCTCGGGCCCGCCTTCCCGGCCGAAGCCGGAGTGCTTGACGCCGCCGAACGGCGCGGCGGGGTTGGACACGATCCCCTGGTTCACCCCGACCATGCCGAAGTCGAGCCCCTCGCTGACCCTGACCGTGCGGCCCAGATCGCGGGTGAAGGCATAGGCGACCAGCCCGTACTCGGTGTCGTTGGCCATCGCGACCGCCTGCTCGTCCTCGGAGAAGGTGGTGATCGGGGCCACCGGGCCGAACACCTCCTCGCGCAGCATCGCGGCCTCGGCGGGGACCTCGGTAAGCACCGTGGGCTGGTAGAAGTAGCCCGCGTCCCCCGTCGTCGAGCCGCCCGTGATGACCGACGCGCCCCGCGAGGTGGCGTCGTCGACCAGGTCCCGGACCTTGCCGAGCTGGGTGTCGTCGATGAGCGGTCCGACCGTGACCCCTTCCTCGGTGCCCCGGCCCACGACCTCGGCCGCCATCCGCTCGCCGAACTTGGCAGCGAAGGCGTCGGCGACCGACTCGTGCACGAGGAACCTGTTGGCCGCGGTGCACGCCTCGCCCATGTTCCGCATCTTCGCCAGCATCGCCCCCTCCACGGCTAGGTCGAGGTCGGCGTCGCCGAAAACCAGGAAGGGGGCGTTGCCGCCGAGCTCCATCGACACGCGGAGCAACTGGTCGGCGGACTGGCGCACCAGCGTCTTGCCGACCGGCGTCGACCCGGTGAACGTGAGCTTGCGCAGCCGGCGGTCGCCGATGACCGGCTCCACCACCTCGCTGGTCCGGCTGGTCGTGAACACGTTGACCACGCCGCGGGGCACCCCGACCTCGGCCAACAGCTCGGCCAGCGCCAGCATCGTCAGGGGCGTCTGGCTGGCCGGCTTCACGAGCATCGTGCAGCCCGCGGCGATGGCCGGCCCGATCTTGCGGGTTCCCATCGCCAGCGGGAAGTTCCAGGGTGTGATCATCAGGGCCGGCCCGACCGGCTGGCGCATCGTCAGCAGCCGGGTGTTGCCGTCCGGCGACGTCGACCACCGACCGGCGATCCGCACGACCTCCTCGGAGAACCACCGGAAGAACTCCGCGCCGTAGAGCACCTCCGCCTTGGACTGGGCGACCGGCTTGCCCATCTCGAGGGTCATCAGTAGGGCGAACTCGTCGGCCCGGGCGATCAGCATCTCGTACGCCGCCCGCAGCAGCTCGGCTCGCTCCCGCGGTGCGGTCTGGGCCCAGTCGGGCTGTGCGCCGGCCGCCGCGTCGAGCGCGGCCAGCCCGTCCTGGGGGGTGGCCGAGGCGACGGAGGTCAGCCTCCGACCGGTCGCCGGGTCCTCCACGTCGATCGTGGCGCCGTCGGCGGCCGGCCACCAGGCGCCGTCGATGAAGAGACCGGTCGGTGTGCGGGTCAGCAGGTCGTGCTCGTTCACGGACCCAACCTAGCCACGTCCACGAGCGCTCGGCCTACCCCAGCGGTCTTCACCGGCACTCACCGGATGGCCACCCACGGGCGCCGAGGCGAGTGCCTCCTGCTCGAAGGTCTTCGGCCGGTCGAGCACCTCGAAGCGCCCTGGCGGCCAGACGATGGCCCACACCGCGCCGACCACGTTCGCCACCGGCACGGTGCCCTGTCCCGGGAGGTCAGGGTGGAAGCGGGAGTCCTCGCTGTTGATGCGGTTGTCGCCCATCATCCACAGGCGCCCCTCGGGCACCCGCACCCGGAAGTCCTGCTCGCTCGGTCGGACGCCGTCCTTGAGGTAGGAGCCCTCCCGCAGGGGCACGTCGTTGACGGTGATGCGTCCTTGCCGGTCGCAGCAGGCCACCACGTCGCCGCCGACGCCGATGACCCGCTTCACCAGGTGTCCGCCGGTCGGGTAGAGCCCCACCGCGGCGAGCACGGTCTGCAGCGGTCCCAGCTCCGGGGTCGGCCCCAGCCATCCGCCGGGGTCCTCGAAGACGACCACGTCCCCCCGCTGGACCTCGCCGTCCCAGGTGCTGACCTTCTCGACCAGGATCCGGTCGTCCTCGATGAACAGCGGCTCCATCGACTGGGAGGGGACGAAGAACATCTGGATCAGGAAGGTCTTGATCAGCAGCGACAGCGCCAGCGCCAGCGCCAGCAGCAGCACCATCTCCAACCAGGCCGGGACGCGCCGCCGCTGGGGAGCCTGGGTCGCCATGCTCGGGACTGTATCCAGGCCGGTCCGGCGGGCCACCGCCACCCGGCACCGCGCACCGGCACCTCCACGGAGCCGGAGGTTGCAGCGATCGCGCACAATGTCGCGCAGGGGGCTGCTGCAGCAGCCGGACGCCCGGGATCTGGAGACCACCGCATGCGCCGCCGTAGAGAGGGCACCGGCCCTGGCCGGAGGCTGGGCGGAGCCGTGTCGCGGGCCGGGCCGGCCCGTCCGGCCCGTCCGGCCCGGCTGGCAGGACTCGTGGGGCTTGCCGCACTGACCGGACTGGCCGGTCTCGGCGGGTGTGCTGTCGAGGGTGACCTGCCGCGACTCGGCGCAGCGGAGGCCCCGTCGCCGGCCCCGTCGCTGGTCGTCCCGGGCCCCACGGCCTCTCCCGGCGCGCCGACCCCGCGCGCGACCCCGCCCCGGACCCGACCCGCCACGAAGGCGCCTCAGGGTCCGCTGAGCACCCAGCACGCGGAGTACGCCGTGCCGTCTCCCGCTCCGCTCACCGGGCGGCTGCACAGCGCGGACGTGCTCGTCACCTCCTCCGAGCCCCTGTCCCGACGGCTGATCGCCAAGGTGCGCGGGATCTCGGGCGTCGAGGCCGTGCTGCCGATCTCGGTCGCAGCCTCCTCCGTCGAGGGGCGCACGCTCACCGTCGCCGCCGTCGACCCGGCCGCGTTCCGCCGGTACACACCCGACGAGGCGGCCCGGACCGCCGGGGTCTGGAAGCGCGTCGCGGCCGGCCAGGTGGCCGTGGACACCGACGTGCCGCGCAAGCTGATCCGCCGGGACGACACCTTGAGGCTCGGCACCCGCCAGGACGCCCCGCGGGTGCCGGTCGGCGCCATCGCCCCGCTGGTCAACCGGGTCGACGTGGTCCTCAACGACCGGCGCGGCGAGCAGCTCGGGCTGCCCGAACACAACGCCCTGCTGGTGAGCACCGGGCAGTTCACGCCCTCCGCGCTGCGCGACACCTTCCGCACCGTGCTGGGCGGCAAGGCGACGATGCAGATCCTCGCGCTGGAGTTCGACCTCTCCGCGGTGCAGACTGCGGTGCTGACCGGCACGACGGTGTCCGAAGCGGTTGGCACGTTCTCCTACACCAGCCGGGCGCGCGGGGAGATCTCGCCCGACCCGGCGTGGGTCTCGGCGCACATCCGCACCGAGGAGGTGCCGATCCTGGGCAGGGTGACCTGCAACAAGGCGTTCCTGCCGCAGTTGCGGGCAGCGCTCCAGGAGGTCGTGGACCGGGGGCTCGCGCACACGATCAACCGCGAGGAGTACGCCGGCTGCTACTACCCGCGCTATATCGGGCGCGACCCCTCGAACGGCTTGTCCCTGCACAGCTGGGGGATCGCGGTCGACCTCAACGTCCCCGGCAACCTGCGCGGCACGGTCGGCGAGATCGACCGCGAGGTGGTGGCGATCTTCAAGAGGTGGGGGATGGCCTGGGGCGGCGACTGGCGCTACACCGACCCCATGCACTTCGAGATGAACGCCGTCGTCCGGCCCCGGTGAGGCCATCCAGCCGCGGTCAGCCCGCCCCGGGCTCGGCCGAACCTCTCAACTCACCCCTCGAGGCGCCGATGGGCCCGGGTAGATCCGGATCCCGAGGTGTCCCATGCGCTCTATCCCCCGCAACAACGACGCCGCCACGCGGCGTGTCCTGGCTGTCGTCGTCTCGGTCCTGGCTGCCCTCATGGTGCTGACCGGGCTGCTCCTGAACGGCGGCTCCGCGGTCGTCGCCGCGACGGACACCAGCGATCGGCGGGACGTGCACGGCACCGTCGTCGTGCCGTTCGGCGTCTCCTCCGAGCCGGTGTCATGCCGGTTGTCGATGGACGTGGCCCTGGCAGTGCTGGGCGGTGAGACGGCGGCACCCTGCCCTGAGGGAACCCTGGGCGGCTGGTCCGACGTCCACGACGGCACCCCCGTGCGGCTCACCGACGACACCGGCGTCCTGCTGGCCGAGACCGAGCTGGTCGGCGGGCTCGCCGACGGCGGCACCGTGACCTTCTCGTTCGTCGTGCCGGACGTGCCCGACGCCGCCGGCTACGGCGTAGAGGTCGGCCGGCGCGGCGTCTGGGAGCAGACCTACGCAGAGCTCGATGAGGCGGGTTGGGAGACCCGGCTCGACCTGCGCTGAGCGCGATGCGACTCGCCGGGCTGGGGCCGGATCACCGCGCTGGGGTGGCGGATCGGTCAGGATGAAGGGCCGAGAGTGGTCCAGACCCGGGTCGGGCATGGGCGAGGTCGAGGGGAGCGGACATGGGCGAGCCGGCAACCCGGGGGGACCTGCGCGAGCTGTTCGGCGAGGACTTCGCCGAGGGCCTGGCCGACCTGGCGCAACGGCGCTGGGGGCACACCGCCGCCTGGCAGCAGGCCGACGAGCGCACCGCGACCCTGACCCGGCAGCAGTGGGCCGCCCTCGGTGAGGAGGGTCGCCGGATCACCGAGGACTTCGCAGCGGCGCTGCGCCTCGGCGTACCCCCGCACGATCGCGAGGTGCTTGCCGTGGCCGAGCGGCACCGCCGACTGCTGGAGCGGCTGCACGAGTGCCCTCCGGCCTTCCACCGCGACCTGGCCAATCTCTACGTCAGCGACCCGTCGGTCGAGCGGGGTTACGAGCAGGTGGAGCGGGGGCTGGCCGACTACGTGTGGGCGGCCATCCACGGCAACGCCGACCGGCTGCTGGCGGCCTCGGGCGGGACCGGCCACGACGACACGATGGCCGCCGCCCGCCGCGCCTCCTGAGACGCCGGCGCCCGCCCCGTGGCTAGGCTCGCGGGCATGACGATCCTGGACGACGCGCGGGCGGGGATGGACCTGGCGGTCCGTCCCCAGGACGACCTCTTCGGCCACGTGAACGGGCGCTGGCTGGCCGAGGCCGAGATCCCCCCCGACCGGTCGAGCTATGGCGCGTTCGTCCTCCTCGCCGAGCAGGCCGAGCAGCAGGTGCGCGCGATCATCGAGGAAGCGGCGGAGGGTTCCGCGTCGGCGCGGAAAGGCACGCCGGTCCAGCAGATCGGCGACCTGTGGTGCTCGTTCATGGACGAGGATCGCGTCGAGGAGCTCGGGGCCGCGCCGATGGCCGGCGACCTCGACCGGCTGGCGGAGGTCACCGACCATGCCGGGCTGGCGGCGTACATCGGGGCCTGCGAGCGTCGCGGCGGCGGCGGGTTCTTCGGCGCCTACGTCGACAGCGACGACCGGGACTCCGACCGCTACCTGGTGAACCTGGTGCAAGGCGGCATCGGGCTCCCCGACGAGTCCTACTACCGCGAGGAGAAGTTCGCCGCGATCCGGGAGGCCTATCACGGCTACCTCGCCCGGATCTGCGACCTCGCGGGGCTCCCCGACGCCGACGGCCGGGCCCGGCGGGTGCTGGCCCTGGAGACCCGGCTCGCGGAGGGGCACTGGGAGCGCTCCGAGACCCGCGACGTCATCAAGGGCTACAACCTGCGCACGTTCGCCGAGGTCCGGGCGCTGGCTCCGGCTTTCGCCTGGGAGGAGTACGCCGCGGCTCTCGGAGCCGACGAACAGACGCTGGCCGAGGTGGTGGTCCGCCAACCGAGCTTCTTCGAGCACCTGTCGCGCGTGGTCGCCGAGGTCGACATCGAGGACTGGAAGGCATGGGCGGCGGTCAAGGTCGTCCGGGCGGCCTCGCCGTACCTCTCCTCGGCGTTCGTGGAGGCGCACTTCGACTTCTACGGCCGCACGCTCGCGGGCACCCCCGAGCTGCGCGCCCGGTGGAAGCGCGGGGTCAGCTTCGTCGAGGGCTGTGTCGGCGAGGCGGTGGGCGAGCTCTACGTCGCCCGGCACTTCCCGCCGGCGAGCAAGCGGGCGATGGACGAGCTGGTGGCCCACCTGCTCGAGGCCTACCGGCGCAGCATCACCGACCTGGACTGGATGACTGCGGAGACCAAGCAGCGGGCCTTCGACAAGCTGGCGACCTTCCGGCCCAAGATCGGCTACCCCACGAGCTTCCGGGACTACTCCGCGATCGAGGTCCGTCCCGACGACCTGTGGCACAACGCCCAGGCCGCCTCGGCCTTCGAGCACGACCGCCAGCTGGCCAAGATCGGCGCGCCGGTGGACCGCGAGGAGTGGTTCATGCTCCCCCAGACGGTGAATGCCTACTACAACCCCGGCGTCAACGAGATCTGCTTCCCCGCTGCCATCTGTCAGCGGCCGTTCTTCGACGCCGAGGCGGACGGGTGCGAGAACTACGGCGGCATCGGCGCCGTCATCGGGCACGAGATCGGTCACGGCTTCGACGACCAGGGCTCGGAGTACGACGAGCACGGAAACCTCAACGAGTGGTGGACGCAGGCGGACAAGGCGGCGTTCCGGGAGCGTTCCGCCGCCCTGGTGAAGCAGTACGACGGCTTGGAGCCGCGCGACCTGCCGGGCGAGACGGTCAACGGGGAGCTCACCGTCGGGGAGAACATCGGCGACCTCGGCGGGCTGACCATCGCGCACAAGGCCTACCTGATCAGTCTCGGCGACCAGCCGATGCCCGAGCGCGAGGGCCTCACCGGCTCCCAGCGGCTGTTCCTCACCTGGGCCTACGTCTGGCGCTCCAAGTACCGTCCCGAGCTGGCCCAGCAGCTGCTCACCGTGGACCCGCACAGCCCGCCGGAGTTCCGGGCCAACATCGCGCGGAATCTCGAGGAGTTCCACGTTGCGTTCGGCACCGGACCCACCGACGGGCTGTGGCTGGATCCCGGGGACCGCGTCCGCATCTGGTGAGGTGCGGCCGGCTCCACCCCGGGCCTGCTGCCGCCGCGCCGACGAGGACGCGGCGGCGAGGTCACTTGGAGCGCTCGACGTGCAGGGTGGTGTCGTCGAACCAGGCGGTGAGGGTGTCGTCCTTGCCGTTGTCGACGATCCGGCTGACCACGGTCACCTTGTGCTTGCCGCGGCCGATCTTGGTGCAGAACTGGGCGGCGTTCGAGCTGTACTCCCGGCTGCCGGTGAACGCCAGCGGGTCGCCGGGGTTGCCGTAGGGCTGGATCGGCACACCGTCGACGTGCACCTCGAGCTCGACCCAGTCGAAGTAGTCGGTGGCGGTCGAGCCACGCAGCTGGGTCTCGGCGGAGAACGCGATGTCGAGGGTGTCCGTGCCCTTCTTGGGGCCCTTGACCACGAGGTCGGCGCCGGGGAGCAGCTTGTCGGCGCCCTCGCCGAAGGTGGTGGGAGCCCGGTTGACCTTGGTCAGGGACTGCACCTGGGCGCGGCCGCGGCAGGTGGTGACGTTCGCGTCCGCCGTCCGCGGGCTCAGTTTCGCCGCGGCCTCGCCGCCGGCCTGCGGGCCCGAGCGGTCGGCGGCCTGGGCCAGGCCCAGGGTGAGCCCCGCGCCGCTGAGGGCGAGAGCCGCGACGCCGGCGCCGACGATGGTGGTGCGCGTGCTGCGTGCCATGGAATCCTCCTCGGTCCGCGCCGCCCTGGTGGCGACGCTGTGCCCGGAAGACGGCGGTGTGAGGGCCGCTGATACCGGGGTATGACCGGTGCATGAAGTGGTCCAGCGCACTGAAGTTGGCCCCAGCCGTGGGCGTGGCCGGGATGGCAGCCCGGGACCTGACCCAGCGGCAGCATGCGATCCTGCGCAACTTCCCGATCCTGGGACACTTCCGCTACTGGCTCGAGGCGATCGGCCCCGAGCTGCGCCAGTACATCGTCACCGACAACAACTCCGAGCGTCCCTTCAGCCGCGATCAGCGCAGCTGGGTCTACGCGTCCTCGAAGCTGGAGAACAACTACTTCGCCTTCGGCACCGACAACGACGTCGAGAACACCGACGGCTACCCGATCATCAAGCACCGCACGTTCTCCGACGTGGCGGCGCCCTCGACCCCCCGCACCGGAGAGACCCAAGGGTTGCCGTCGGGGAAGGTGCTGGGTGGCCCGCGTGGCCGGGCGAAGGCATTCCGGCCGCAGTCTCTGGTCAACATCTCGGCGATGAGCTATGGGTCGCTGTCCGCGCAGGCCGTGGAGGCCCTCAACCGCGGGGCCGCGATGGCCGGTTGCCTGCACAACACCGGGGAGGGCGGCGTCTCGCCGAGCCACCGCAAGGGCGGCGAGCTGGTGCTGCAGATCGGCACGGCCTACTTCGGCTGCCGCGACGAGCACGGGCGCTTCGACCTGGCCCGGCTCAAGGACCTGGTCGACTCGGCGCCGGTGAAGGCGATCGAGATCAAGCTCAGCCAGGGTGCCAAGCCGGGGCTCGGGGGTCATCTGCCGGGCGCCAAGGTCACGCCGGTGATCGCCGAGATCCGCGGCATCCCGGTCGGTGAGGACTGCATCAGCCCGTCGCGGCACGCGGAGTTCACCGACGTGGACAGCATGCTCGACTGGGTGGAGATGCTGGCCGCCGAGACCGGGCTTCCGGTCGGCATCAAGTCGGCGGTCGGCGACCAGAGGTTCTGGGAGGAGCTGGCGGCGTTGATGGCCTCCGGGGACCGCGGCGTGGACTTCGTGACCATCGACGGCGGTGAGGGCGGCACCGGCGCGGCCCCGCTGGTCTTCTCCGACTCCGTCTCGCTGCCGTTCCGAGTGGGCTTCAGTCGGGTGTACGCCGACTTCGCCCGGGCCGGGATCGCCCACGACGTCACCTTCATCGGCGCCGGGAAGCTGGGGCTCCCCGACAACGCGACCGTGGCGATGGCGCTGGGCTGCGACATGCTCAACGTGGCCCGCGAGGCAATGTTCGCCGTGGGCTGCATCCAGGCGCAGAAGTGCCACACCGACCACTGCCCGACCGGCGTGGCCACCCAGAACGCGTGGCTGGCCCGCGGCCTCGACCCGGATGGCAAGGCGGTGCGGCTGGCCAACTACATCGCCACGCTGCGCCGGGATCTGCTCAAGGTCTCGGAGTCGTGCGGCGTGCCGCACCCGGCGATGATCGACGTGGAGGACATCGAGTTCCTGCACGGCACGAACGAGTCCCGGCCGATGCGTGAGCTGTACTGCTACGAGCCCGGCTGGGGCCGAGTCGGCGACGAGCAGGCCGAGGAGATCACGAGGTTGATGGCCGGCGCCCCCGAGGGTGGCTCGGCGCCCCCGAGCGAGAACGCCGAGCGCTGACCGCCGCTGGGGGTCAGTGACTGACCTGGGGCCGGTGTCAGGGCCCCCTTGACCGTCCTCAGGTCAGTGACTGACCCTCGGGAGGTCCAACGGCGTGAGTGTGAGCCCGTGCTCGGTGCCCTCCACCAGGACCCCCTCGGGCACCTCGCGCCAGTCGGGGTCGTCGTCGTGGGGCGCACTGGCCAGGCAGATGCCGGTGTCCTTCTCCAGCACCCACAGCCGCTCGCCGTACGTCGTGCCGGCGATGGCCCGACCGTCGACGGCGAGCATGTTCAGCCGTCCCCCACCCACCGTGGAGACCTCTCGGATCACCTCGACGAGGGCCTTGCCGAGCGGCGTCCCGGCCGTCCACCGGGAGGCGGCCAGCCCGAACACCAGCGCGGACGCCGAGGGCGCCGAGGCCTCGGGGATGTCCTGGGTGCGGGGGGACAAGGCCTGGCGGGCCCGGTGCCAGTCCGCGACGCCGCCGGCATGGCTGAACAGCCACCGGCCCTGGGTGTACGGCGCGACCACGGACTCGTCGGGGGCCAGGGTCGAGGTCCCCGAGCGCACTGCCGCGAGCACGCACTGGCTGGCGATGGTCGGGGCCAGCGAGGCGAACGACGCGTCGGTCCACAGCGGCTGCGCCCGGCGGTAGCGCACCGGTTCCTCCCTGCCCAGGGCGTACCATCCGACGCCGAAGCCCTCGGCGCTCACCACGCCGGGCAGCTGGGTCCGCGCCGAGAACCACCCCGTGCCCAGCCCATGCGGGGGGTCGAGCACCAGCGCCTGCAGGGTCACCGGCTCGCCCACGTAGGCCAGGTGCCGTGAGCCGGTGGACCCCGTCGGTGCCGCCACGCCGAGCCCCGGCTTCCGATCCCGACCGCCTCAGCCGGCGGCCAGGGCGTCCTCGATCGCCTGCACCACACGCGGGTCGTCCGGCTCAGTGCCCGGCCCGAAGCGGGTCAGAGGCCGGCCGGACCGGTCGAGCAGGAACTTCTCGAAGTTCCAGGCCACGTCGCCTGCCTCCGCGTCCACGACGGGGATCGTGACCAACTGGGCGTAGACCGGGTGCCGCTGCTCCCCGTTGACGTCGACCTTCTCGGTCATCGGGAAGGTGACGCCGTAGGTGGCCGAGCAGAACTCGGCGATCTCCTGGGCCGAGCCGGGCTCCTGGCCGTGGAACTGGTTGCAGGGCACCCCGACCACGGTGAACCCCTGGTCGGCGTACCGCTCGTGCAACTGCTCCAAGGCGGCGTACTGCGGGGTCAGCCCGCACTTCGAGGCGACGTTCACGAGCAGGGCGACCCGGCCGCCGGTGAGGTCGCCGAGGGTCGCCGGGGTGCCGTCGAGACGGTGAATCGGCTGGTCGAGGAGGGCCATGGAGGTCCAGGCTAGCGACCTCCGCAGGCACCTGTTGTGACCACTCCGGTCCATGTCCGTCCGTCAAGGTGACAAGTCCCGCAGACTCGCGAACCAAAAGAGTCCTTCCGACAACGTGTAGTAACTCCGTAGCGTGTCGTGTAGCACGTCACCGTCGACGACAGCGGAGGTCGCCTTGTGAAGATCGTGGTCCTGGTCAAGCACGTCCCGGAGCCCGGCACGACATGGCGGTACGCCGCCGACAACACCATCGATCGCGAAAACCTCGACGGTCGCCTCTCCGAGCTCGATGAGTACGCCATCGAGCAGGCGGTGTCCTTGGTCGAGAAGGGGCTGGACGCCACGATCACCCACCTGACGATGGGGCCGGCCGACGCCACCGATGCGCTGCGCAAGGCGCTGTCGATGGGCGGCACCGACGGCGTCCACATCGAGGACCCCGCGCTGCACGGGTCGGACGCGCTGTCCACCTCCTACGTGCTCGCGGAGGCGGTCCGGCGCCTGGAGGCGGACCTGGTCGTCTGCGGGATGTCGTCGACCGACGCGGAGATGTCGGTGGTGCCGGCGATGATCGCCGAGCGGCTCGGCATCCCGCAGCTCACGTTCGCCTCGGAGCTCTCGGTGGCCGACGGCGCGGTGCAGGTCCGCCGCGACGTGGAGACCGCGACCGAGCAGATCACCGCCGAGCTGCCCGCCCTGGTCTCGGTCACCGACCTGACCGGTGAGGCTCGCTACCCCTCGTTCAAGGCGATCATGGCCGGCAAGAAGAAGAAGATCGCCACGTGGACGCTGGCCGACCTGGGCATCGAGCCGGCGAGCGTCGGCCTGGCCCATGCGGCCACCACCGTGCGGTCGGTGGCCCCGCAACCCCCTCGCCAGGCAGGCGAGGTCGTGACCGACGAGGGCGACGCGGCAGCGCGCATCGCCGACTTCCTCGTCGCGCAGAAGCTCCTCTGACCACCCCCCACAAACCCACATACCGGAGGCATTTCGTGGCCCACGTCTTGGTCCTGGCCGACGTCATCGAGGGAGCGGTTCGCAAGGCCACTCTCGAGCTCCTCACCCTCGCCCGCAGGCTGGGCGACCCGGTCGCACTGGTCTGCGGACCGGTCGACGACGCGGTCCTGAAGACCCTCGGCGAGTACGGTGCGACGGGGGTGCGCGTCGCCGACGGTCCCGAGATGGGGGAGTACCTCGTGGCGCCCAAGGCCGCCGCGCTGGCGGCCGCCGTCCGCGAGATGTCGCCGGCCGCCGTCCTCGTCACCTCAGGCCGAGAGGGCACCGAGGTGGCCGCCCGCGCCGCAGTGCAGCTCGATTCGGGCATCATCACCAACGCCACCGACGTGACCGCCGGCGCGGACGGGCCGGTGGCCACCCAGAGCGTCTTCACCGGCACCTACAACGCCGAGAGCTCGGTGACCCGCGGCACGCCGATCATCACCGTGCGGCCCAACGCGGTGGCCCCCGAGACGGTCGCCGGAGCCGGGACGCCCGAGGCTGCCGCCGTCAGCATCGACGGGGCGCCGGCGAAGGCCGCCCGGGTCGCCGACCGGACCCCCAAGGCCACGACCGGCCGCCCGGACCTGGCCGATGCCACGGTCGTCGTCGCCGGAGGCCGCGGGATGGGCTCGGGGGAGGCGTTCCGCGCCTTGGAGGAGCTCGCCGACACCCTCGGCGGCGCGGTGGCCGCCTCGAGGGCGGCGACCGACCTCGGGTGGTACGACCACGACTTCCAGATCGGCCAGACCGGCAAGACCGTGGCTCCCCAGCTGTACCTCGCCGCCGGCATCTCCGGCGCGATCCAGCACCGGGCGGGCATGCAGGCGTCGCGGACGATCGTGGCGATCAACAAGGACCCCAAGGCGCCGATCTTCGGCATCTCCGACTTCGGAGTCGTCGGCGACGTCCACACCGTCCTCCCCGCGCTCTTGGATGAGGTTCGCCGTCGCAACGCCTGAGCACCCCCGCAGGAGCCGCCCATGACGCCCCGCCTCCCCCTCGGCGCGGCACGCAGCGTGCTCCGATCGGCGCTGACCCGACCCACGTGGCTCGGCGTACCCGACCTGTTCGCGGTGCGCTACTCGGTGCTGTCCCGCGCCTCCTCGATGTTCGAGGATGTGCGGGCCGCCCTGCCCGACCTCTCGGGCTCGCCACCCGCCACATCCTCCGAGGAGGAGCCTGGGGGACAGCCCCCGGACCCAGTTGTGGCCCCCGACTCCTCCCCACCCCCAGCACCGCCCGCCGGCGACCCCCCGCCGGACTCATCCGCCCCCCGTGCCGAAGACCCTGACGAAGGAAGCCCCAGATGACTGCGACCACCGATGAGACCGCCGTTCACCACCTCGGCGGTGAGGGACTCGACCTGCAGACGCTGAACCTGATGCTGGAGGCGCTCGGCGACTTCGTCGGCGAGGCGCTGCCCGACCAGCGGATGCTGCAGCTGGACCACGACGATGTGTGCCCCGAGGACACGGTGCGCGCGATGTGCAGCGACGAGCTGGGCGTCCAGCTTGTGTTCATCCCCGAGGAGTACGGCGGGATGGGTGGTGGCGCCTTCGACTCCTATCGCGTCTGTGAGCGGATGGGCCGCTTCGACATCGGGCTGGCCACCGCCGTGTTCGCGACCTTCCTCGGCAGCGACCCGATTCTCATGGGCGGCACCGAGGCGCAGTGCAAGCAGTGGCTGGGCCGGATCGCCGAGGAGGGCATCGTCTTCGCCTACGGCGCCACCGAGCCGGAGGCCGGCAGTGACTTGGGTGCGATGACCACCACGGCCGTCCCGGTCCCCGAGGACCAGGGCGGCGGCTACAAGATCACCGGACGCAAGCAGTGGATCAGCAACGGCACGATCGCCGACGCCTACACGGTCCTGGCGATGACGCCCGGCGGCCCGACCTGGTTCGTGGTCGAGAAGGGCGCCGAGGGCTTCTCCTCGGCTCCGCCGGAGGACAAGCACGGCATCCGACTGTCGAACACCGCCGCGCTGTTCCTCGACGACGTGCACGTGCCGACCGAGAACCTGATCGGCGGGGTCGAGGGCCGCGGGCTGGTGCAGGCCCAGCAGGTCTTCGGCTACACCCGGCTGATGGTGGCGGCCTTCGGCCTCGGCGGTGGCTGGGAGGCGCTCGACCGGGCGATCACCTACTCGACCCAGCGGATCCAGGGCGGCGCGCCACTCAGCGAGAAGCAGGGCTACACCCACAAGCTGATCGTCCCGCACGCGGTCCGGCTGGAGGCCGCCCGCGCCTTCGTCGAGGAGACCGCGTCGCGCATCGACGCCGGCGAGGGTGACAACGGCGCGCTGAACACCGAGGGCGCGATCGCGAAGTACCTCGCCACCGAGGCCGGGGTCGCGGCCGCCGATGCCGCGATCCAGGCGCACGGCGGCTACGGCTACACCCGGCCCTACATCGTCGAGAAGATCCGCCGCGACGTCCGGATCACCACGATCTACGAGGGCACCTCGGAGATCATGGAGATGACGATCGCCCGTGACCGGTGGCAGCAGCACCTGAAGACCCGCGGCGGCTACTACCGCGACGCCGCTGCCCGCACCCGCGCGCTGGCCTCCCGCCACCCCGCCGTGGGCGCCGATGCCGCCGCCGTGGCTCTGGAGTGCCTTGCGGCGGTGCTGGAGGCATGCCGCGCCGGCCGGCTGACCCGCAACCAGCACGTGCTCTTCCGGCTCGGTGAGCTCATCGCCCATGTCGAGGGCGCCGACGCGCTCGTGCGGCGCGCGGTCGCCTCCGCCGAGGGCGGCATGGCCGCGAAGGCGGACCGCCGCTTCAGTGCCAACGAGATGGCCACGATCAGCCGGGTCGCAGCGCGCAACGCCGCCGCGATGGTCGCCGAGGAGGGTGGCCGCTGGACGTTCGGTGCCGCCGACCCCGGGACCGCGGCCCAACTCGCCGGCAGCCTGCCGCTGGATCAGGTGCGCGCGGCCCAGAGCGGGCTGGTGTCGGACATGGACTCCGTGGCCGACCTGCTCTACAAGCGCCGCTCCTTCGCCTCCTGACCTTTCGCACCCCTTCCCCCAAGGAATCCGACATGAGTGAAACCCCCTTCACCCCGGTGGCCATCGTCGGCGTGGCGGCGATCATGCCCGAGGCGCCGGACGCCGCTGCCTTCTGGAGCAACATCCGCAACGGCCGCTACTGCATCACCGAGACGCCCGTCGACCGGTGGGACCCGGCCCTCTACTACGACCCCGACCCGTCGGTGCCGGACCGGACCTACAGCAAGATCGGCGGCTGGGTGCGGGAGTATCCCTGGGAGCCGATGAAGTGGCGGCTGCCGGTGCCTCCCAAGGTGTCGGACCAGATGGACGTGGGGCAGCACTGGGCCGTCTCGGGGTCTCGCTCGGCGCTGCTCGACGCCGGCTGGCCCGACTGGTCGGTCGACCCCGAGCGGGTGGCGGTGGTGTTCGGCAACGCCATCGGCGGCGACAAGCACTACCGCACCAGCCTGCGGATCAACTTCCCCGAGTTCGCCCGCGCGCTGGAGCAGACGCCGTCCTTCGCGGCGCTCCCGGCCGACGTGCGCCAGCGAGTGCAGGCGGAATGGCACGATCGGTTCCTCAGCCACGAGCTGCCGATCACCGAGGACACCATGCCCGGCGAGCTGTCCAACGTGATGGCCGGCCGCGTCGCCAACCTGTTCAACTTCCGAGGGCCGAACTTCACCACCGACGCCGCATGCGCGTCCGGGCTGGCCGCCATGTCCGCGGCCACCCAGGGCTTGGCGGCCGGGCACTACGACGCCGTGGTCACCGGTGGCATCGACCGCAACATGGGCGTCAACGGGTTCATCAAGTTCTGCAAGATCGGTGCGCTCTCGGCCAGTGGCACCCGGCCGTTCGACGCCGGCGCCGACGGCTTCGTCATGGGCGAGGGGGCTGCGGTCTTCGTCCTCAAGCGCCTCGCCGACGCCGAGCGCGACGGCGACCGCGTCTATGCCACCGTCCTCGGGCTGGCCGGTTCGAGCGACGGCAAGGGCAAGGGGATCACTGCGCCCAACCCGGTGGGCCAGCGGCTCTCCGTCGAGCGGGCCTGGGGCCTGGCAGGGTTGAAGCCGATGTGCGCTTCGGCCGTCGAGGCGCACGGCACCTCCACGCGGGTGGGCGACGCCGCGGAGCTGGCCAGCCTCACCGACGTGTTCGGGGGCGCCGCGCCCGGTTCCATCGCTCTCGGGTCGGTGAAGTCCAACATCGGCCACCTCAAGGCCGCGGCCGGCAGCGCCGGGCTGTTCAAGATGGTGATGCAGCTGAACGACAAGGTGCTCGCGCCGAGCATCAACTTCCGCGACCCCAACCCGAACGTCGACTGGCCGCACATCCCGTTCAAGGTCAACGCCGAGCTGCGCGAGTGGCCGGCCGACCCCGACGGGGCCCGACGCGCCGGGGTGAGCGCCTTCGGCTTCGGCGGCACGAACTACCACGTGGTGCTGGAGGAGTACGTCCCGGGACGGCACCGTGAGGAGAGCGCCGCGCGGAGCTTCGCCTCCGCCGAGATGCCCCGCTCCTCGGTGACCGCACCGGCGCCGGCGACTCCGACGGCCTCTGCCGCCCCAGCCTCGGCGTCGGCGGCGGCCTCCCCTGGCCCGGCCCTGGTCAAGGATCCGCTCCGCGGGGCCCTGGTCCTCGGTGGCCGCGACGACGCCGACGTGGCGGCCCAGCTCGAGCGGGTCGGTGCGGCGGCCGCCGGCGGCACCGCCCCGCCGGTGCAGTCGCCCGACCCGGCGCTCGCGCAGGCCGCTGTCCGGGTGGCGATCGACTACGCCGACGCCGCCGACCTCGACGCGAAGATCCAGAAGACGCTCAAGGCGTTCAAGGCCGGTGCCCCGGCGATGTGGAAGATGCTGCGTGCCCAGGGGGTGCACCTGGGCCGGGGGACCGCCGACGCGCGGCCCAAGGTCGCCTTCCTCTACACCGGCCAGGGCTCGCAGTACGTCAACATGCTCCAGGGGCTGCGCGCCCACGAGCCGATCGTGGCCGAGGTCTTCGACGAGGCCGACCGGATCATGACGCCGTTGCTCGGCCGTCCGCTCTCGTCGTACATCTTCATCGACGGCGACGACCCGGCCGCGGTCGCCCAGCTCGAGCAGGACCTGCGGCAGACCGAGATCACCCAGCCGGCGGTGCTCGCCACCGACTTGGCGCTGACCCGCCTGCTGGCGGCGTACGGCGTCGAGGCGGACATGGTGATGGGGCACAGCCTCGGGGAGTACGGCGCGCTCGTAGCCGCCGGCTCGTTGACCTTCGAAGCCGCCCTGGAGGCGGTCAGCGCCCGCGGGCACGAGATGGCCTCGCTGTCGATGGGCGACAACGGCGCGATGGCGGCGGTCTTCGGTCCGCTGGAGGAGATCCAGCGGGTCGTCGACGGCATTGAGGGAGCAGTGGTTGCCAACATCAACAGTGGCAGCCAGGCCGTGATCGGCGGCGAGACCGCCGCAGTGGACCGGGCCGTCGAGATCTTCCAGGCCGAGGGCGTCACCGCCGCCCGGATCCCGGTCAGCCACGCCTTCCACACCTCCATCGTGGCCCCGGCGAGCGAGCCGTTGAAGGTGGCGCTGCGCCGCCTCGACGTCAAGGCGCCGGTCAAGCCGATCGTGAGCAACGTGACCGGCGACTTCTACCCCGCCGCCCCCGACACCGAGACCATGCTGGACCTGCTGGGCCGCCAGGTCGCCTCGCCGGTGCAGTTCGTCAAGGGCCTGAACACGCTGTACGACGCCGGTGCCCGGGTGTTCGTCGAGGTCGGGCCCAAGAAGGCCCTGCACGGTTTCGTCGAGGACGTCCTCGGCAAGCACGACGACGTCCTCGCCCTGTTCACCAACCACCCCAAGAACGGCGACATCGGGTCGGTCAACCAGGCCCTCTGCGGGCTCTGGGCAGCGGGCTTCGGGTTGACCTCCAGCGCCTCGGTTACCGAGGTCGACGCGCCGGCCCCGGTCGCACCCCAGGCTCGGGCCGCGACCGACGCCCCCGCCACCTCCGCCGCTCCTTCCACCGCCACCCCGGGAACCGCCATGCCCTCCCCCGCCACCCCGCCCGTCGCCACCGCACCGGCCGTCCGGTCCGGCTCGGGGGGTGAGGACCGGTACGCCGCGCTGGGCCGGGTCTTCGCCCAGGCCATCGAGCAGGGCATGGACATCATGGGCAGCCCCGCCGGGGCGCCCTCCCCTTCCAGCGCCCCGGGACCCGAGCAGCTCGCCGAGCCAGTGGTCATCACCGGTTCCGCGCTGGGGTTGCCCGGCGTGGAGCGGGTGTTCGACGACGAGAACCTGGGCCGCATCCTCGATGGCCAGCAGTTCATCGACTCCATCCCGCAGCGCTTCCGACGCCAGATGGTCGACCTGCACATCACCCGCCTGGTCAAGCGCGAGCTCGGGGACGCGACGTTCGAGACGATCACCGACGAGGCCGAGGTGGTCAAGCTCGCCGGCCGCAAGGCCCCGATCGACGTGGTCGAGGAGTTCGGCGTGGACGCCGCGCGCGACGCCGCGCTCGACGACGTGACCCGGCTGGCCCTCGGGGCCGGCTTCGACGCCATGCGCGACGCCGGGATCCCCCTGGTGATGCGCTACAAGACCACGACGCTCGGCTCCAAGCTGCCCGAGCGCTGGGGCCTCCCGGACGCGCTGCGCGACGACACCGGCGTAGTGTTCGCCTCCGCCTTCCCGGGCTTCGACTCTCTCGCCTCCGACATGCAGCACTACTACATCCACCGCAGCCGGCGCGAGCAGCTCCTCGCGCTCGAGGCGGTGCGCAGTCGGATGCGCAACGAGGACTCCGGCGTGGCCGAGGTCGACCGCCGGATCGCCGAGCTGCGCCATCTGCTTCAGGTGGAGCCGTTCACCTTCGACCGGCGCTTCCTGTTCCGCTGCCTGTCCATGGGTCACTCACAGTTCGCCGAGATCATCGGCGCCCGAGGACCCAACACCCAGGTCAACGCGGCGTGCGCGAGCACGACCCAGGCGATCTCGGTGGCGCACGACTGGATCCGTGCCGGCCGATGCCGTCGCGTGATCGTCGTCTCCGGTGACGACGTCACCACCGACGCGCTGCTGCCCTGGGTCGCCTCCGGCTTCCTGGCCACCGGCGCCGCCGCCACCGACGAGGCGGTCGAGGACGCCGCGACGCCGTTCGACCGGCGCCGGCACGGCATGATCGTGGGGATGGGCGCGGCGGCCGTCGTCGTCGAGTCCGCCGACGCCGCCCGGGAGCGCGGCCTGCAGCCGATCGCCGAACTGCTGGGATCGGTCACCGCGAACAGCGCCTTCCATGGCACCCGCCTGGACGTCGATCACATCTGCCAGGTCATGGAGAACGTGGTTTCCGACGCCGAGCGCAAGGGCGTGTCCCGCCACGAGATCGCCGACTCCACGGTGTTCGTCTCGCACGAGACCTACACTCCCGCCCGTGGCGGGAGCGCCGCCGCGGAGATCAACGCCCTGCGGTCGACCTTCGGGGACCGGGCCGGCTCGATCGTCATCACCAACACCAAGGGCTTCACCGGTCACGCCATGGGAGCGGGCATCGAGGATGTCGTGGCCATCAAGGCCCTCGAGACCGGGATCGTGCCCCCGGTGCCGAACTACAAGGAGCCCGACCCGGATCTGGGGACCCTGAACCTGTCTCAGGGCGGAGCCTATCCGGTCCGCCACGCGCTTCGGCTCGCCGCCGGCTTCGGCTCGCAGATCGCGATGGCGCTGCTGCGCTGGACGCCGATGCCCGATGGCCGCCACCGCTCGCCCAGCGAGCTCGGCTTCGCCTACCGGATCCTCGACCACGAGCGCTGGCACAACTGGCTCGACGCGATCAGTGGCATCCCCGGCGCACGCCTGGAGGTGTCCACGCGCCGGCTGCGGATCGCGGACTCCGGGCCGCCACAGACCCCCTCGGCCCTGCCGGCCCCTGCTCAGGTGCCGGCACCGGCAGTGATCGCCCCGGCGCCGCCAGCCGCACGTCTGGCGCCGAGCACGTCGGCCACCTTCGACACGCCGGTCGCGGAGCCCGGGCGGCTGCGTGACACCACGACGGCGTCGGTCACCGTCGGCACCACCGAGGCTGCGGGCACGCCGAAGATCGCCGAGATCGCCGCCGCCCGGGCGCTGTCCTCACCGGCTCCCGCTGCGCGGGGCGAGGGAGGGGACCCGGTCACCGACGCGGTGGTGTCGCTGGTCAGTGAGATGACCGGCTACCCGGCGGAACTGCTCGCGCTGGATCTGGACCTGGAGGCGGATCTGGGGGTGGACACGGTCAAGCAGGCCGAGGTCTTCGCCGCGGTGCGCTCGCGGTTCAACGTGGAGCGTGATGAGAACCTGCGGCTGCGGGACTTCCCGACGCTGACCCACGTGATCGGCTGGGTCCGAGACAAGACCGGGATCCAGCCGGGCGAGGACTCCACCGGCACGCCGGCGGCTCCGCCGGCGGCCGCTCCCGCTCCCGCACGGCCGCGCGTCACCGAGTCCGTCCCGACCTCCAGCACGCAGGCGGTGCTCGCCCGGGCGGTGGCCGACGCTGCCGGTGATGAAGTGACCGACGCCGTGGTCGCCGTGGTCAGTGAGATGACCGGCTACCCCCCGGAGCTGCTGGACCTGGATCTGGACCTGGAGGCGGACCTGGGGGTGGACACGGTCAAGCAGGCCGAGGTCTTCGCCGCGGTGCGCTCGCGGTTCAACGTGGAGCGTGATGAGAACCTGCAGCTGCGGGACTTCCCGACCCTGAGCCACGTGATCGGCTGGGTCCGGGACAAGACGGGCATCGAGGCGGGCGGGCGTGGCGTGAGCGCCGCGGGACCCGTCACCGCGGGCGTCACCGAGTCTCCGACGTCCTCCACGCAGCACGTGCTCGCCGCCGGCCAGGCGGCAGCGGCCGCACCGGCTGCCGACGACGAGGTGACCGGCGCCGTGGTGGCGGTGGTCGCTGAGATGACCGGGTACCCCGAGGAGCTGCTGGACCTGGATCTGGACCTGGAGGCGGACCTGGGGGTGGACACGGTCAAGCAGGCCGAGGTCTTCGCCGCGGTGCGCTCGCGGTTCAACGTGGAGCGTGACGAGAACCTGCAGCTGCGGGACTTCCCGACCTTGGCGCACGTGATCGGCTGGGTCCGGGACAAGACCGGCATCCAGCCGGCCGGCGCCCCGGCGGCTCCGGCGGCTCCGGCTCCGCAGGCCGGGGTCACCGCGGCGCCCCCGGCAGCGCCGGCTTCGGCCGCTGCGGGTGCCGGTGACGAGGTGGTCGACGCGGTGGTGGCGGTGGTCGCTGAGATGACCGGGTACCCCGAGGAGCTGCTGGACCTGGATCTGGACCTGGAGGCGGACCTGGGGGTGGACACGGTCAAGCAGGCCGAGGTCTTCGCCGCGGTGCGCTCGCGGTTCAACGTGGAGCGTGACGACAACCTGCAGCTGCGGGACTTCCCGACGCTGACCCACGTGATCGGCTGGGTCCGGGACAAGACCGGCATCCAGCCGGCCGGCGCGCCGGCGGCTCCGGCGGCTCCGGCGGCTCCGGCTCCGCAGGCCGGGGTCACCGCGGCGCCCCCGGCAGCGCCGGCTTCGGCCGCTGCGGGTGCCGGTGACGAGGTGGTCGACGCGGTGGTGTCGGTGGTCGCTGAGATGACCGGGTACCCCGAGGAGCTGCTGGACCTGGATCTGGACCTGGAGGCGGACCTGGGGGTGGACACGGTCAAGCAGGCCGAGGTCTTCGCCGCGGTGCGCTCGCGGTTCAACGTGGAGCGTGACGACAACCTGCAGCTGCGGGACTTCCCGACGCTGACCCACGTGATCGGCTGGGTCCGGGACAAGACCGGCATCCAGCCGGCCGGCGCCCCGGCGGCTCCGGCGGCTCCGGCGGCTCCGGCTCCGCAGGCCGGGGTCACCGCGGCGCCCCCGGCAGCGCCGGCTTCGGCCGCTGCGGGTGCCGGTGACGAGGTGGTCGACGCGGTGGTGTCGGTGGTCGCTGAGATGACCGGGTACCCCGAGGAGCTGCTGGACCTGGATCTGGACCTGGAGGCGGACCTGGGGGTGGACACGGTCAAGCAGGCCGAGGTCTTCGCCGCGGTGCGCTCGCGGTTCAACGTGGAGCGTGACGACAACCTGCAGCTGCGGGACTTCCCGACGCTGACCCACGTGATCGGCTGGGTCCGGGACAAGACCGGCATCCAGCCGGCCGGCGCCCCGGCCAGCCCCGCCGCGGCGGCGGCTGACGGTGCGGCTGCTCCACAGACCGCGGCGGCCGAGCCGGCTGGGTCGGCTGAGCCGGCTGAGCCGGCTGGGTGCATCCCACGACCGTGCAGGGCAACGACGACGCCGTCGACCGGGTGCCCCGGCGGGTGCCGGTGGCAGCGCTGCGGCCTAGTCTCGAGCAGTGCGTCGCGACCGGCGTGGCGTTGCAGGAGGCCCGCGTGGTCGTGATGCGCGACCAGGGCGGGGTCGGCGACGCCCTCGTCAAGCGGCTCGGCAAGGCGGGTGCCACCGTGCTCGACCTCGAGCCCGGCATCGCCACCGACGACCTGTTGGCGCGCCTGGACGAATGGCGCGCCGAGGGACCCGTGGCCGGCGTCTACTGGCTGCCTGCGATGGACGACGAGGGGCCGCACGAGCGGCTCGACCTCGGTGAGTGGCGCGAGGCGCTCCGGTGCCGGGTCAAGAACCTGTACGCCACCGTGCGCAGGCTCTACGACGACGAGCCCTTCCTGGTCACCGGCTCCCGCTTGGGCGGCCAGCACGGGTACGCCGAGGACGGCGCCACCGCTCCGATGGGCGGCGCGGTGACCGGGTTCGCGAAGGCCTACAAGCGCGAGAAGCTCGACGTGCTGGTCAAGGCCGTCGACTTCCCGGTGAGCCGGAAGACCTCGGCGCTCGCCGACGTGATGATCGACGAGACGCTGCGCGACCCGGGCTGCGTCGAGGTCGGCCACCTGGGCGGTCGTCGGTGGGGGGTCGGGCTGGCCGAGCGGCCCTTCCCGGGCCGGCAGAGCGAGGAGGGCATGACGCTCGGTGCCGACAGCACCTTCGTGGTGACCGGGGCGGCTGGCAGCATCGTCGCCGCGATCACTGCCGACCTGGCGCGCGCCTCCGGCGGGACCTTCCACCTGCTCGACCTCACGCCCGAGCCGGATGCCGACGACCCAGACATGCGAGCCTTCCTCGACGACCGCGACGGGTTCAAGGGCCTGCTGGCTTCGCGGATGAAGGAGCGCGGTGAGCGGCCGACCCCGGTCGCGATCGAGAAGGAGCTGGCTCGCTACGAGCGGCTGGCCGCGGCGCTCACCGCGATCGACTCGGTGCGCGAGGCGGGCGGCACGGTGCACTACCACTCCGTCGACCTCACCGACGCCGAGGCGGTCGGCCGGGCTACGGAGGCCGTGCTCGCGGTCAGCGATCGCATCGACCTGCTCGTGCACGCAGCCGGCCTGGAGATCAGCCGGTCGCTGCCGGACAAGGAGCCGCGGGAGTACAACCTGGTCTACGACGTAAAGGCCGACGGCTGGTTCAACGTCTGGCAGGGTCTGCAGGGAGTGCCGGTGGGCGCGACCGTGGTGTTCTCCTCGGTGGCCGGCCGGTTCGGCAACGCCGGACAGACCGACTACGCCGCGGCCAACGACCTGCTGTGCAAGATCAGCAGCAGCATGCGGCGTACCCGTCCCGACACTCGTGCCATCGCACTGGACTGGACGGCCTGGGGGGGCATCGGCATGGCCACGCGCGGTTCCATCCCCAAGATCATGGAGATGGCCGGTGTGGAGATGTTGCCAGCCGAGGCCGGGGTGGCCTGGATCCGGCGCGAGCTCACCGCCCACGACTTCCGTGGCGAGGTCGTCGTGGCCGGGGAGATGGGCCGGATGGCCCAGCCGTTCCACCCCAGTGGCGGCCTCGACCTCGACTCCGTGGACACCAGCCAGACCGGTCCCATGATCGGCGAGGTCGTGGCAGCGGAGCCGGACACCGGGCTGACCGTGCGCACCACGCTCGACCCGAGCGAGCAGCCGTTCCTCGACGACCACCGCATCGACGGGACGCCGGTGCTTCCGGGGGTCATGGGGATGGAGGCCTTCGCCGAGACCGCGGCGCTGCTGGCGCCCGACCTCTATGTCAGTGCCGTGGAGGACGTCGACTTCCTCGCGCCGGTGAAGTTCTACCGGGACGAGCCTCGCACCCTGACGGTCTCGGCGCTGCTGGTGCCGGATGGTGACGGGCTGCGGGCGGTGTGCCGCCTGACCGCCGAGCGAAAGCTTCCCGGCAGCGACAAGCCGCAGCGCACGGTGCATTTCCGTGGCTCGGTGCGGCTGTCGTCGGTGAAGCCCAAGGCCGAGAAGCGAACCGCGGTCGATCCCTCGGGTCACGAGCCCGCCCTCAGCCCGACCGACGTCTACCGGCTCTACTTCCACGGACCGGCCTACCAGGTCGTCGCCGAGGGGTGGCGCCAGGACGACGGCGCGGCCGGGCGCTTCGTTGCCGACCTGCCGGAGAACCACCGGCCGGCCGACCGGCCGCTCGTGATCGGGCCCCGACTGGCCGAGCTCTGCTTCCAGGTGGCGGGCCTGTGGGAGGCCGGACGGGAGGGCCGGATGGCTCTTCCCGCCCGCGTCGACCAGCTCGAGGTGCTCGACGCCGAGGCTCTCAGCAAGGCCGGTGGGGACACCGTCGCCCTGGCCGAGCCGACCGGGGAGGACGGCAGCTTCCGATGCCGCATCCAGGACAAGAAGGGCCGGGTCCTGCTGCGGATGGAGGGCTACCGGACAGTGCCGATGCCGGGTGACCTCCCCACTGAGGTCCGAGAGCCGCTGCAGACCGTGATGGAGGGATGAGGGGGATGAACGAGAGCGCCAGCACCGACACCCAGGGCAGCACCGACACTCAGGACCTCGACGCCCAGGGCGGCGGGTCCGCCGAGAGCAGCGACGCGCGGGGAGGCGCCCAGGCCGCCACCGCCAAGCCGGTGGCGGGCATCGGCCCGATCCGCAGGCTGGGCATCGTCAACCGGGGTGAGCCCGCCATGCGCGCGCTCACCGCGGTGGCGGAGCTCAACCGGGAGCCCGGCCGGGAGCCGGTCACCACGGTGGCGCTCTACACCGACCCCGACGCCGACTCTTGGTTCGTGCAGGAGGCGGACTTGGCGGTGGGCATCGGCTCGGCGACCTACCTGGACCCGACCGATGGTCACCGCAAGTCCCGCTATCTCGACGAGGCGACGGTCGTCCAGGCGCTGGTGAGCGCCGGGTGCGACGGGGTCTGGGTCGGCTGGGGCTTCGTCTCCGAGCGGGCGTCGTTCGCCCAGCGGTGCGAGGAGGCGGGCATCGTCTTCGTCGGGCCCGACAGCGCCACGATCCGAATGCTCGGCGACAAGGTCACCGCCAAGCGGCTGGCCGAGAGGGCCGACGTACCGGTCGTCCCCTGGGGCGGTGGGCCGGTCGATGCCGCCGACGAGGCCATGGAGCAGGCGGAGAAGCTCGGGTTCCCGGTCGTGCTCAAGGCCTCCGCTGGTGGCGGCGGCCGGGGGATCCGGATCGTGCGCTCGCCGGACAAGCTCGCCGGGGCCCTGGCCTCGGCCCGCGCCGAGGCCGAGCTCGCCTTCGGTGACGCGACGGTGTTCATGGAGCAGTTCGTGACGGCGGCGCGGCACGTCGAGGTCCAGGTGATCGCCGACGCCTACGGCACCACCTGGGCCGTCGGGGTCCGCGACTGCAGCATCCAGCGCCGCAACCAGAAGGTCATCGAGGAGTCGTCCTCGACGGCGCTTGACCAGGAGCACGAGGACGCGATCAGGGCCGCCGCCGTTCGGCTGGCCCAGGCGGCGGGCTACCGCAACGCCGGCACCGTGGAGTTCCTGGTCGACCCGGACACCCAGGAATTCCTGTTCATGGAGGTGAACACCCGGCTTCAGGTCGAGCACCCGGTCACCGAGGCGACCACGGGACTGGACCTGGTCAAGCTCCAGTTGCGCGTCGCGTCGGGCGGCCGGCTGGAGGGGGAGCCACCGCCGGTGTTCGGCCATGCGGTCGAGGCGCGGGTCTACGCCGAGGACCCCGAGCAGGGGTTCGTCCCCGCACCGGGCCGGCTCGCCCTGCTCCGGCTGGCCAGTGGCACCGGCGTCCGGGTCGACTCCGGGGTTCGTGAGGGCGACAGCATCGCCACCGAGTTCGACTCGATGATCGCCAAGGTCATCGCCTGGGGCCGCACCCGGGACGAGGCGCTGTCGCGGCTGCGTCGGTCGCTGGCGCAGAGCGCTCTGGTGGTGGAGGGCGGCACCGTCAACCGCTCCTTCCTGCTGATGCTGCTCGACCGGCCGGAGGTGCGCTCCGGCGACGTGGACAACAGGTGGCTGGACCGGCTCACCGCCGAGGAGGGCCACCTCCCCGACCCGCATCCGGTGGCGCTGCTCGCCGCCGCGGTCGAGGCTTACCACGCCGACATCGCCGGCGTGCAGGCGGCGTTCCACGCCGGGGCCCGACGCGGGCGGCCGGAGCTTCCCGACCGGGTCGGGACACGGGTTCAACTGCGCTACGCAGGTCAGCCCTACGATCTCGAGGTCTACCAGACTGCCCCGGGCTCCTACCGGGTGCGCTGCGGCCGAGACTCCGCCGACCTGCGGGTGCGCGCGCTCAACACCTACGAGCGGCGCATCGTGTGTGGGCAGAAGGGCTACCGGGTCATCGCGATGGCTCAGGGCGCCGTGTTCCGGCTGGTGGTCGACGGGTCGGCGCACCAGGTGGTCCGCGACGACGGCGGTGTGATCCGCGCCGGGTACCCCGCGTTCGTCGTGTCTCTGCTCGTCGAGCCGGGGCAGAGCGTCGAGGAGGGCCAGCCGATCGCGGTGTTGGAGTCGATGAAGATGGAGTCGACCCTCACCGCGCCGTACGCCGGGGAGATCGCCAACATCGCCGTCGTACCCAACGCGCAGGTTGCCCCCGGGGCGGCCATCGTCCGGATCCGCGCCGCCGAGGGACAGACCAGCGCCACCGCCGTGCGCGACACGGTCAGCCTGCACGGCCTCGAGGCGCCGCCCACTCCGGGTGAACCGCTGTGCGAGCGTGTCTACGGGGCCTTGGGCCAGTACCTCCTCGGCTACGACCTCGATGGGGCCATGCTCAAGCGGCTGCTCGTCGAGCAGCGGAGGATGTCCGAGGTCAGTCCGCCCGGTGACGCCGGGCTGCTCAGCTGCGAGGACGGCCTCCTGGATCTCTTCGCCGAGGTCGGGTCGCTCTACCGACCGCGGATCGAGACCCAGCCCGACGACACGCTGACCGCGGGGGGCACCCAGGAGTACCTCCTGGCGTACCTGCAGTGGATGGACGTCGAGCGTGCGGGCGTCCCCGACGCCTACCGGGAGCGGCTGGCGAGGGCGCTGGAGCGCTACGGGGTGACCTCCTTCGAGCGGACCCCGGACCTCGAGGCCGCTGTGGTCTATCTCTTCCGCTCCTTCTCCCGGGTCGCCGACCTCGCGCCGGTCGTCGCCTCGATCCTCGAGCGGCGACTGCGTGCCGGGGAGGTTCTGGCGCCGCTGGCCGGGCAGGAGATGAAGGTCCGGCTGGACCGACTCGCCACGTCGGCCCAGGGGCGCTACCAGGTGGTCGCCGAACTGGCCCGCGACGTGAGGTTCCACTACTTCGACGAGCCGCTTCTCGAGGCGCTCACCCGCAAGGAGTACGACGAGACGGGGCGGATCCTGGAGTCGCTGCCGCTGTCCGACGCCGGCCAGCGGGAGAACGCCATCCAGCGTCTGGTGCGCTCGCCGCAGCCGCAGCGCGGTCCCCTGCTCGGTCGTTGGCTGTCCACCGAGGACGCCGAGATCCACCGCACGGTGCTGGAGGTCTACGCCCGGCGGTTCTACCGGACTCGGGAGTTGCGCGACCTCCGGTTCCGCGAGCACGGCGGTCACCTGCTGTGTGTCTCGGACTACGACTGGGGCAACAAGCACGTCCGCCTCGTCGTGGCCTACGTCGAGCTCAGCCGGTTGCCCGAGATAGCCCGGGCCGTCGCCGAGCACCTCGACGCCGAGCCGAGCGACCGGCGCCTGGTGGTGGACCTGGCGACGTGGAGGGCCGACGTCCAGCCGCCGATCGGTGAGACCGCAGCGGCGACCGAGGCGATGCTGGAGGACTGCGACTTCGGCCGGGCGCCGTGGCGGCTCGACATCACCACCACCAGCGCCAGCGGCAGCCGGGCCGAGCACTTCCGCACCCAGCACCTCAGCTACCGCTACCGCAAGGGGCGGGGCTTCGAGGAGGACCTGCTCTACCGCAACCTGCACCCGATGCTGGCCAAGCGGCTCGACCTGTGGCGGCTGTCGAACTTCGACCTGGATCGACTCGCCTCGGCCGAGGACGTCTACCTCTTCCACGGCGTGGCTCACGACAACCCCACCGACCACCGGCTCTTCGCCCTGACCGAGGTCCGCGACCTGACGCCGGTCCGTGACCCCTCAGGTGAGGTCACCTACCCGTGGCTGGGCAGGATGGGGCTGCAGGCGCTCGCGGCCATGCGGGCCGCCCTGAACCGCTACCCGACCAGGGAGCGGCCCAAGGCCAACCGGATCGTGGTCTACGTGCGGCCGCCATGGGACGTCCCGCGGCAGGGCTGGCCGGACCTCGCTCGCGCGTTCGCGCCGCTGGCCGAGGGGGCCGACCTGGAGAAGGTGCTGCTGCGGGTCAGCATCCCCGACGCCGAGGGGACGCTGCACGACTCCGTCATCGAGGCCCAGGGTCTCGGCGGACGCGGGGTCACGGTCCGCGAGCGGCCGATCGGCGACCAGCCGATCCGTCCGCTCACCCGCTACCACCAGAAGGTCCTGCTGGCCCGGCGGTTCAAGGTGCCCTACCCCTACGAGATCGTCCGGATGCTGGCGCCGGAGGAGGGGTCCTCGAACGCCTTCCCCCCCGGCGACTTCGTCGAGTACGACCTCGACGCCGAGGGGCGGCTGCAGCCCGTCGACCGGGAGCCGGGTCTCAACACGGCGAACCTCGTGGTCGGAGTGATCACCAGCCGCACCGACAAGGTGCCCGAGGGGATGCGCCGGGTTGCGATGCTCAGCGACCCGACGAGGGGGCTGGGCAACCTCGCCGAGCCGGAGTGCGCCCGGGTGCTGGCCGGTCTCGCGCTCGCGCGGGAGCTGCAGGTGCCCGTGGAGTGGTTTGCGGTGTCGTCCGGCGCGCTGATCGCCATGGACTCCGGCACCGAGAACATGGACTGGATCGCGGCGGTGCTGCGCGGGCTCATCGAGCACACCCAGGGCGGCCATGAGATCAACGTCGTGGTGACCGGCATCAACGTGGGCGGCCAGCCCTACTGGAACTCCGAGGCGACGATGCTCATGCACACCAAGGGCATCCTCGTGATGAGCCCGAGCAGCGCGATGGTGCTCACCGGGAAGCAGGCGCTCGACTTCTCCGGCGGCGTGTCGGCCGACGACAACTTCGGCATCGGCGGCTACGACCGGGTGATGGGGCCCAACGGCCAGGCGCAGTACTGGGCGGCCTCGCTCGAGGATGCCTGCCAGGTGCTGATGCGCCACTACGACCACAGCTACGTGGTCCCCGGGGAGAGGTTCCCGCGCCGGCGTGCCACCACCGACGCCCTCGACCGCGACGTCCGCACCGCTCCGCATGCCCCGGTGCCCGGCACCGACATGAAGGTCGTCGGCGACGTGTTCTCCAACGAGACCAACCCCGAGCGCAAGAAGGCGTTCGACATCCGCTCGGTGATGCGGGCGGTGGCCGACCAGGACACGATGCCGCTGGAGCGGTGGCAGGCCTGGCGGGGCGGAGAGACATCGGTGGTGTGGGATGCCCACGTCGGCGGCATCCCGGTGTGCATGCTCGGCCTGGAGTCACGCACGCTGGCGCGCCGCGGCTACGTCCCGGCGGACGGTCCGGCGGCCTGGACCTCCGGCACGCTGTTCCCGCAGTCGGCGCGCAAGACCGCGCGGGCCGTCAACGCGGCCAGCGGTGTCCGGCCGCTGGTGGTGCTCGCCAACCTGTCGGGCTTCGACGGGTCGCCGGAGTCGATGCGGCACTGGCAGCTCGAGTACGGCGCGGAGATCGGCCGGGCGGTGACGAACTTCGACGGGCCGATCGTGTTCGTGGTGGTCTCGCGCTACCACGGCGGCGCGTTCGTGGTGTTCTCCAAGAAGCTCAACGAGTCGATGGAGATCGCTGCGGTCGAGGGCTCCTACGCCTCGGTGATCGGTGGCGCGCCCGCGGCGGCGACCGTCTTCGCCCGGGACGTCAAGACGCGCACCGAGGCCGACCCGCGCGTCGCGGCGCTGCAGGAGCGGCTGGCCAACACCGAGGGCACCGAGGCCGGATCGCTTCGGGGTGAGCTCGCCCGGGTGCGCGAGGATGTGCGCTCGGAGAAGCTGGGCGAGGTGGCCGACGAGTTCGACGCCATCCACACCATCGACCGGGCTCGGGAGATGGGATCGGTGGACGAGATCATCCCCGCGGAGCGGCTGCGGCCCTATGTCGTGGACGCCCTCGAGCGGGGGATGAGCCGGTTCTGACCTGACCCACCCGGCCGCTCAGGAGTGCGGTCGCCGTGACGCACCAGGTGAGTCAGGGCGACCACACTCCGGGTGAGCACTTGAGGTCGGCGGGCGTGCGCGTCAGTCGGCCAGGGGCCGGGTCGTCCACGAGTGGACCGGCTCCGCGGTGGCGAGGTTGGCCGAACCGCTCAGCGTGACCGGCGCGGGGAAGGGCTGGTCGGAGGTCATGGTCAGCAAGAACACCCCGTCCTGCCGCCACCACCCGGGGAAGAGCTGGCCCTCCACCGAGCGCACCTCGAGCGGGCCCCAGCCGGAGTCGTCGGGGTCGAGGACGGCAACCTCGACGCTGCGGGTGTCGCGGCGCAGTCCGGTCCGCAGCACCTTCAGGGCGCTCTCCTTGGCCGACCACAGCAGGTTCGCCGCGGCGTGGAAGTCGGGATGCGTCCTCACCCACTCCTGCTCGGGCGGGGTGAGGAAGTCGGCCACGAAGCCGGAGGTTCGATCCTCGACGATCTCCAGGTCGATGCCGACCCGGCTCAGGTTGGCCCCGACCAGGCAGACCGCCCAGCCGGCCCGGTCCGACACCGAGATGTCGAAGTCGACCTCGGCGCCGTCGAGGAGGACGTACGGCGCGCCGCTGGGCCGGTTGGCCACCTCGATGCGGACCAGGTCGGCGGGCTCGGTCGAGAGGTCCGCCGCGGCGGCGACCGCCTGTTTGCCCACCCAGCGGCGGAGCAGGAACTCGGTCCGTCGCTTGGTGTAGCGCAGCGTCGCCGCGTAGTCCCACTCCCGGCGGGACAGCCACTCCTGCGACTCGGGGATCTCGTGCTCCCCGCGCGCCAACCAGCGATGCACGTGGACCGACGTTACACCTGTGGGGGCCGCGGAGCCGCCGAGATGTGGCCCATGGTGGCGGCCAGGGCACGCGCGCGGGCAAGCGCCCGGGGGTCCTCGCCCCAGCCCCGCGCTCCGGCGTGGGCGCACGACAGCGAGGAAATCGTGGTGGCGGCGGCCAGGACGTCGCGGGCGTCGGCCACCGGGTCGGCGCCGGCCGCCAGTGCGTAGGCCACGGCGCCGTGCAGCACGTCACCGGCCCCGACGGTGTCGACGACGTCGGCGGGCGGCACCGGGATCTCCACAGGCGCGGCTCCCGCGACTCGGAGCAGCAGCGGCTGGGACCCCCGGGACACCGCGGCGACGGCACACCCGGCGTCCAGGGCGTATCGGGAGGGCTCCGTCCCGTCGGGGACGCGGAAGGCGGCGGAGAGCACCGCGATGTCGACGAGCGGCAGCAGCGCGGTGGTGCCCGCGGGTCCGTCCTTCCAGCTGCCGCCGTCGAGGACCACGGGGATCGCGTGACGCCGGGCCTCCTGGGCTGCGGCCAGCGCCGCCGGCCCGTGGTGCCCGTCCACCAGCAGGCAGCCGGCGCCGGCCACCCCCGGCCGAGCCGAATCCGGGTCGATGCGCACTCCGACGGCGTTCGTCGAGACCACGGCACGGTCACCAGACTCGGCGTCGATGAGCACGCTCGAGATGGCCGGGCCGGGCTCGTCGGAGGTGGCGAGGTCGAGAAGCCGCACCCCCGCCTGCGCGATCTCCTCGAGCACCAGCCGTCCGACCGGGCCGCGCCCGCAGGCGGTGACCAGGGTGGTCGCGGCCCCGAGCAGAGCCGACGTCGCCGCGGCGTTGGCCGCCGGGCCGCCGAAGGTCAGCCGGGAGCTGGTGGCCACGGTCTTCTCGTTGCGTCCGGGCAGTCGCGAGATCACCTGCTGGTGGTCCAGGGTCACCAGCCCGACGCAGGTGACCCGGGGCCGGTCGGCGGTTGTCCGCTCGGGGGTCATGGCGCCATCGTGCCGTGCGGTGGACGGTGCAGACATGGGTGACCCCAAGAGCACAGCCGTTCCCACTCACAGCGGGGTGAGCACCTCGGCGGCGAGCCACTCCTCGACGCACGCCCAGAGACCCGGGCGCAGGTGCGCGGCGTACGCGACCCGTCCCGCCCAGCGGCCCAGGTCGTCCCTGCGCCACTCCAGCAGGAGGCCCGGACGGGGCGGCCCCTCGTCCACCGGGGTGTTCACCCAGCAGTGCTTGACCGGGCAGGTGTCCGGGGGCGAGGGCTGCCCCGGCGCCGGTTCCGATCGGCTGCCGGGGCGAACCCGCGCGTGCAAGGGCACGCCGCCACGCGACATCCCGCCCGCCATTTATCAAAGATACGTTCGATTGTCGCCTCTGCCTAACCCTCGCCCAACCCTCGCCCACCTCCGGCTTCGGCGGACCACGGATCTGCCGCTGTCCGCGGGGGGCTGGCATGCTCGGGGCGTGCGCATCACCGTTCGCGTCCGGCCCGGCTCGGGGCGAACCCGCGTCGGCGGCCGTCACGACGACGCGCTGGTCATCCGCGTGGCCGAGCCTGCCGTCGACGGGCGAGCCACACAGGCGGCTCTGCGGGCGCTGGCCGAGGCCTTGGAGGTCCACCCGCGCGAGGTGCGACTGGTGCGGGGCGAGCGGAGCCGAACCAAGATCGTGGAGGTGCCCGACGGCATCGAGAAGCGCCTCGAGGCACTCGGCCGATGACGGTGCACCTGCACCACGCCACCCGCACCGACGTGCTCGCCGACGCGCTGGCCGACGTCCTGGCCGCGCCGGTGCCGGACCCGTTCGCCGAGGAGGTCGTCGTCGTCCCCGCCAAGGGCGTGGAGCGGTGGCTCACCCAGCGGCTGTCGCACCGTCTGGGGTCTGGCGCGCGCGGTGGCGACGGCGTCTGTGCCGGGGTGCGGTTCCTCAGCCCGCGGTCTCTGGTCGCGCTGCTCACCGGCACCGAGCGCGAGGATCACTGGGACCCCGACCGCTTCGTCTGGCCGCTTCTCGCGGTCGTCGACGACTCGCTCGGCGAGCAGTGGTGCGCGACGCTGGCCGCGCATCTCGGTCACCGCGTCGAGGGTGAGCGCGGGGAGCTTCGACGCGACCGGCGCTACTCGGTCGTACGCCGGATCGCCGGCCTGTTCGCGGCGTACGCCGTGCAGCGGCCCGACCTGCTCCGCGACTGGCGGCAGGGTCGGGACACCGACGGTGCCGGCGTGCCGCTGCCCGACGACCTCACCTGGCAGCCGTCGCTGTGGCGGCGGCTGCTCTCGAGGGTCGACGCCCCGCCACCCGACGAGCGACACCGGCGGACCCTCGAGGCGATCCGCGCAGGTGCTCCCCTGGCGCTGCCCGACCGGCTCTCGATGTTCGGCCACACCCGGTTGCCGGTGACCGAGCTGGAGCTGCTGCGCGCCCTCGGCGAGGTCCGCGAGGTGCATCTTTGGCTGCCGCAGCCATCTCCGGCGGTGTGGGAGCAGTTGCGGGAGACCTGCGCGGACGGGCCGGTGCGACGCCGCGCGGACACCTCGGCCGCCCTCGTGCGGCACCGGCTGCTCGCCTCGTTGGGCCGCGACGCCCGGGAGCTGCAACGCTCCCTCACGCTGCTGGGCGAGGTCGACGAGCAGCCCGACCCCGGGCCGGCCCCGCGGCCTCCACCGGCCACCCTGTTGGGGCGGCTCCAGCAGCAGCTCCGCGACGACGCCCCAATCGCGGTGGGCGGGGCCCGAGTCCGCTCGGACCGCTCGGTGCAGGTGCACTCCTGCCACGGTCCGGCACGCCAGGTGGAGGTGCTGCGCGAGGTGCTGGTCGGTCTCCTCCAGGACCGCGAGGACCTGGAGCCGCGCGATGTCCTGGTGCTGTGCCCGGATGTCGAGGCCTACGCCCCGCTCTTCTCCGCCGGCTTCGGGCTGGCCGACGCCGTCGGCTCCGAGGGACATCCCGGCCACCGTCTGCGGCTCCGTCTGGCCGACCGTGGCCCCGCGCGGGTCAATCCGCTGCTGGCCCTTGCCCAGCGGCTGGTGGCCGTGGCCGCCGGGCGGGCCACCGCGAGCGAGGTGCTCGACCTCGCCAGCAGCGACCCCGTGCGGGAGCGGTTCGGCTGGGACGACGACGAGCTCGCCGAGATCGGCGGCTGGGTCGACCGAGCCGGGATCCGCTGGGGGCTGTCGCCGGCGCTGCGCGCCCCCTTCGGCCTGCCCGACTTCGAGGAGAACACCTGGCGCACCGGGCTGGACCGGATCCTGCTCGGGGTGGCCGCCGCCGAGGACGGCGTCGTGCTGGGCGACCGGCTGCCGCTGGACGACGTCGGCAGCACCGGCGTCGACCTCGCAGGCCGGCTCGCCGAGCTGCTGGCTCGACTCGAGGCGGCCGTGAGCGCCCTCCACGAGGCGCGGACGGTCCACGACTGGGTGGTCGCGCTCCGCGCCGGGGTGGCGGGCCTGGGTGCCGCACCACGCCGCGAGGGATGGCAGCAGGCGCAGTTCGACCGGGAGCTGGACCTGCTGGCCGACGCCGCTCGCGGCACGACGGGGTCCGCCGAGGGCGAGTTGCGACTCTCCGAGGTGCGGACTCTGCTCGACCTGAGGCTCGAGCCGCGGCCGACGCGCGCCAACTTCCGCACCGGGCACATCACCGTGTGCACGATGGTGCCGATGCGCTCGGTGCCCCACCGGGTCGTGTGCCTCGTCGGCCTCGACGACGGGGTCTTTCCCCGCAACATCGTCACCGACGGCGATGACGTCCTCGCGCGGGACCCGCTGACCGGCGAGCGAGACGCGCGCAGCGAGGACCGCCAGCTCCTCCTCGACGCCGTTCTCGCCGCGGAGGAGACGCTTGTCGTCACCTACACCGGCGCCAGCATCCACAACAACCAGCCCCGGCCGCCGGCGGTCCCCCTCGACGAGCTGCTCGACACCGTCGAGGCGATGGTGCCCGGCGCACGGGCGGCGGTCGTCTGGGAACACCCGCTGCAGCGGTTCGATCCGCGCAACTTCGACCCGGCCACCGTCGCCGGGCCGATGAGCTTCGACCGGGATGCGGCGGCCGCGGCCCGGCGCATCCCGGGGCCGCGCACGCGACCCCGGGCCTTCCTTGCCGAGCCGCTGCCTGCGCTGGGCGAACAGGACGTGCAGCTCGAGGACCTTCGAGCGTTCCTGCGACACCCCGTCGCGGGGTTTCTCCGGCAGCGACTCGACGTGAGCGTCCCGGACCGGCACGAGGAGCCGGGTGACTCCATGCCGCTGGCCCTCGACCCCCTGGCGGAGTGGCAGATCGGCGAGCGGCTCCTCGGCCGCCTGCTCGGCTCGGACGTCACCGGGACGCAGGCGCAGCAGGTCCTGACCAGCGAGCTGTTGCGCGGCGACCTGCCGCCCCGGCGGCTCGGAGAGCGGACGCTGAGCGAGGTGTGCCGCAGAGTCCAGGCTCTCCAGGAGGCGTCCCGGCAGGACCGGGAGCCGGGCGTCGACAGCGTGGATGTGACGACCGAGGTGGGGGCCGGGCGGCGACTCACCGGCGTGGTGCCGGATGTGCGTGGTGGCCGCATCGTGCGGGTCCAGTACGCGAGGCTCGCGCCGAGGCACCGGCTCGCGGCGTGGGCGGACCTCCTGGCACTGAGCGCGGCCTATCCCGACCAGCACTGGACCGCAGCCACCTACGGATGGTTCCGGCGCTACGGCCGGGAAGGGGTCGCCTGGTCGGTGCTGGGGCCGGTGCCGGAGGCTCCGCGGGTGCTGCGGGAGCTCGTGGACCTGTGGCACCGGGGGCTGCGCGAGCCGCTGCCGCTGTTCGCTCGCGTGTCCCCTGCCTGGGCCGATGCACGTCGCACGGGCAAGGATGCCTTCGGCTTCGCCGAGCGCGAGTGGCAAGGCACCGACCGCTATCCCGGCGAGCGCGCGGACCCGGCCCACGTGCGCGTCTTCGGCCACGGATCGGAGCTGGCGCGGCTCCTGGGCCAGCCGCGCGACGACGAACGCTGGAGCGACGACGAGCCGACCCGGGTCGGGCAGTACGCCGCCCGGCTGTGGGCACCGCTGCTGACGCGCGAGGCGAGGAAGAACCTGTGACCATGCCGCCGGCCCCCCCAGGATCCGATTCGGAGGCACTCGCCTTCGGCGTCTTCGACATCGACGAGGCGCTTCCGCGGGCCGGCGGCACCACACTGCTCGAGGCGAGCGCTGGGACGGGCAAGACCTGGGCGATCGCCGCCCTGGTCGCGCGCTACGTCGTCGAGGAGGGCGTCCCTCTCGAGGAGCTGCTCGTGGTGACCTTCGGCCGGGCAGCCAGTCAGGAGCTGAGGTCGCGGGTGCGCGAGCGGCTCGTGGAGTCCGAGCGCGTCCTCGAGGCGACCGTGCTCGGGCACCGTCTCGAGCCGCAGGAGGACGTGCTTCTGGCCCGGTTGCTGCGCGTCGGCGGGGAGGAGCTGATCCGGCGTCGGGACCGGGCACGCCGGGCGCTCACCGACTTCGACGCGGCCACGATCGCCACCATCCACCAGTTCTGCCACGAGGTGCTGCGCGGCCTCGGGGTGGCCGGCGACACCGACGCCCGCACCGAGCTCGTCGAGGATCTGGAAGAGCTGCGTCACCAGGTCGTCGACGACCTCTACGCCGCGTGGTTCGCGGACACCGAGACGCCGATGCTGTCGCGCAGCGAAGCAGGGACCCTGGCGGCGCGGGTGCTCGACGACCCGCAGGCTCACCTGTGGCCCGAGGACGGGGGCACCGATGCTCCGGCCCACGTGCGGGTCCGGTTCGCGCGGGCGGTCCGCGAGCAGATGGACCTGCGCAAGCGCCGCCTCGGCGTACTCGGCTATGACGACCTGCTCGGCCGACTCGCCGACGTTCTCGACCGGGAGACGTCCCCGGCGCAGACGCGGATGCGCGCGCGCTGGAAGGTCGTGCTCGTGGACGAGTTCCAGGACACCGACCCCGTGCAGTGGGACGTCTTCAGGCGCGCCTTCGACGCTCACGCGACCATGGTGCTCATCGGCGATCCGAAGCAGGCGATCTACGCCTTCCGCGGCGGCGACGTGGCGACCTACACCCACGCGCGTGCCTCCGCCGCCACGCTGGCAACCCTCGATGTGAACTACCGCAGCGATGCGCCCCTGGTGGCGGCGGTGACCGCGGTCCTGCGGGGCGCCCGGCTGGGGGACGGCATCGTGGTGCGAGAGGTGCGCTCGCACCAGCAGCAGGGTCGGCTCGTGGGGGCCCCGAACGCCGCCGCGTTCCGGCTGAGGTTGGTCAACCGCCGGCAGTTCGGGGACCCCCCGCGACCGCCGACCATCGGCCGGGCCCGGGACGCGGTCGCCGCCGACCTGGCTGGCGACGTCGCCGCGCTGCTCGCCGCCGCGCCGCCAGCGACCTACGACGCAGAGCCGCTGAGACCCGAGGACGTGGCGGTGCTGTGCTCGACCGCGGCCCAGTGCGAGATCGTGCACCGAGCCCTGGCCGATGTCGGCGTGCCGTCGGTGGTCCTCGGAGCGGCCAGCGTCTTCGGTTCCCCCGGGGCTGCCGACTGGCTGACCCTGCTCGAAGGGCTCGAGCAGCCGCACCGGAGCGGGCGGGTCCGAGCCGCTGCGCTGACCTGCCTCCTGGGCTACAGCGCGACCGAGATCGCCGTCGGCGGCGACGATCTCACCCAGGACCTGGCCGAGCTGCTCCGGGACTGGGCCGGGCTGCTGCGGGACCGCGGAGTGGCGGCCGTGCTCGAGGTCGCGGCCGCCCACTGCGATCGCGAGGGCCGGGCCTTGGACGAGCGCGTGCTGACCGAGCGCGACGGCGAGCGGCTGCTCACCGACGTCCGCCATATCGGCGAGCTGCTCCACGACCTGGCCTCCCGGGAGAGGCACGAGCTCCCCGCGCTGCTGACCTGGCTGCGCGGGCAGATCGCCGAGACTCGGCGGGACGCGCCCGACGAACGCGCCCGCCGGCTGGACTCCGACGCCCGGGCGGTTCAGATCCTGACGATCCACAAGAGCAAGGGTCTTCAGTTCCCCGTGGTCTACCTGCCGTTCGCGGCCGACTTCGCTGCACGCCGCGACGCGATGCCCCTGTTCCACGACGAGGAGGGCCGTCGGCGCCTCGACGTGAGCGGGGTCCCGGACACCGAGCCCGGCCGCCGAGCGGCCGCCGAGCTGTCGGATGAGGCGCTGCGGCTGCTCTACGTCGCAATGACCCGGGCGCGCTGCCAGCTGGTGACGTGGTGGTTCGCCAGCGCCCGGAACACCGAGGCCGCACCGCTGCATCGGATGCTCATGGGACGCGAGCCGGGTGAGGCGGGTGAGGGCCCGGTGCCGGCGACGGTGCCGGCGATCACCGACGAGGACGCCCGGGCTCGAGCGCAACGGTGGGAGGAGGTCGGCGGACCGACCCTGGAGCTGGTGCGGCCCCGGTCGGAGTCGCTGGCGATGAGGCCCCTGGAGCCCACCGCCGTCGAGGTGCGCCGGTGGACCCGTGAGGTCGACGCCGAGTGGCGGCGGACGTCGTACACCGCTCTGAGCCACGCCGCCGAGCAGGTCGGGAGCGACCCCGCGTTCGGCAGCGAGCCGGAGGTCACGACGAAGGAGGACGAGCCGGAGATCCCCCTGCCCGAGGCACACGAGTCCGGCCCGCCCGCGCTGGTCTCGCCGATGGCCGGGCTGCCGACCGGCGCGACCTTCGGCTCGCTGGTGCATGCGGTCTTGGAGCACACCGACCCTGCCGCTCCCGACCACGGAGGCGACCTCCGTGAGGAGCTGCGCGCCCAGATTCGCCGCCACCGGATCCGGTGGCCCGTGGAGGTCGACCCCGACGAGCTCGCCGACGCGTTGCTCCTGGTCCATGACACCCCGCTCGGGGGGCTGGCCGGCGAGGCGACGCTGCGCAGCGCGGGGGCCCGGGAGCGGCTGACCGAGCTCGCCTTCGAGCTCCCGTTGGCCGGGGGCGACCGCTGGCGTCCCGGCGGACCCGAGCCCACGCTCGCCGACCTGGCTCCGGTGCTGCGCCGCCACCTCGACGCCGACGACCCGCTGCGGGGGTACGCCGACACCGTGGCCGGACCGGGATTCGCCGCCCAGGCGCTGCGGGGCTACCTGTCCGGCTCGGTGGACGTGGTCCTGCGCGTCGGCGGCCGATACTTCGTGGTCGACTACAAGACCAACTACCTCGGGCCCTGGACCGACCCGCCGACGCCGTTGACCACCGCCCACTACGCCCCCGACCGGCTGGCGGCGGCGATGACCCACTCGAGCTATCCGCTGCAGGCCTTGCTGTACGCCGTGGTCCTGCACCGGTTCCTGCGGTGGCGGCTGGCCGACTACACCCCGGCGCGGGACGTCGGCGGGGTGCTCTACCTCTACCTGCGAGGGATGGCGGGCCCGGACACCCCCGTGGTCGGCGGGCAGCGGTGTGGCGTCTTCGGGTGGCAGCCGCCGTGGGCGCTGGTCGAGGAGATCTCCGACCTGCTCGACGGTCAGGGACCGGTTCTCCACCGGGTCGGAGCGGACCGATGACCGGCCCTGCGACCGGCCCTGCGACCGGCGCCGGGGAGCGCGGCCCTCACGACCGACACCTGGCCCGTCGCGCCGCTGGCCGACTGCGCGACCTCAATCGTGCCGGCCTGCTCGACGCCGCCGACGTTCACGTCGCGCAGCGGCTCGGGTCGCTGGCCGCAGAGAGCGAGGAGTCCGTCGTGGTGGCGGTGGCCCTGGCGGTGCGGGCGGTGCGGGCGGGGTCGGTGTGCGTGGATCTGAACGGCGTGGCCGAGGGCGACCCGGAGATCGACTGGCCCGAGCCGGGGTCCTGGGTGGCCGCCGTCGCGGCGAGCCCACTGTCCGGGGCCGGCGTCCTGCACCTGGAGGGGCCGCTGCTCTACCTGGCCCGCTACTGGCAGGAGGAGACGCAGGTGGTGGGTGACCTGCGACGACGCGACGAGGCGCTCCGGCCCCCGTCGACACCGGCACCCGGGGACCTCGAGCAGGCGCTGGCGGCGTACTTCCCGGACCAGGGCAGCGCCGACCAGCGAGACGCCGCCGAGACGGCCTGGCGCCGGTGGACCACCGTGCTGACCGGTGGCCCCGGCACCGGCAAGACCACCACGATCGCGCGGCTGCTCGGGGTGCTGCTGGCCATGGAGGGCTCAGCGCGGCTCCGCGTGGCGCTGGCCGCGCCGACCGGCAAGGCGGCGGCGCGGATGGGGCAGGCGGTCCGGGAGGCGACCGACCGGGCCGACTTCCCCGGGTCCGCGGACGATGATCCGGCCGACGCGACCGCCCGGTGGGAGCGGGTCCGCGCTCTGGAGCCCACCACCGTGCACCGGCTGCTGGGTTGGCGACCCGACAGCTCCGCCCGGTTCCGGCACGGGCGGCAGAACCCGCTGCCCTACGACGTCGTCGTCGTGGACGAGGCGTCGATGCTCTCGCTGACGATGACGGCTCGCCTGCTGGAGGCGGTGCGCCCCCAGGCTCGGCTGGTGCTCGTCGGCGACGCCGACCAGCTCACCTCGGTGGAGGCGGGCGCGGTGCTCGGCGATGTCGTGCGAGGCTGGTCGGCCCGGGGTCCGGTGCGCGAGCTGACCACCACGCGGCGGTTCGGCCTCGGCATCCACGAGCTCGCCCGTGCCATCCGGGACGGCCGGCCCGATGACGTGCTGGCCCTTCTCGAGCAAGGCGCGGACCACCAGGGCGAGGCAGCGGTGCAGCGGGTCGAAGCCGGTCCGGAGCTCGACGCGCTGCTTCGCCGTCACGCCGAGGCCACCCATGCCGCCGCCGCGTCCGGCGACCCGGAGCGGGCCCTGGAGGCCGCCGAGGCGCACCGGCTGCTGTGCGCGCATCGCAGGGGTCCCTACGGCGTGAGCCACTGGAACCGCCACGTCGAGCGTCTGCTCATGGAGGCGTTGGGCGCGGACTGGTTGCCCGAGTGGTACCCCGGACGGCCGTTCGTCGTGGACAGCAACGACCGGGGACTGCGGCTGTGGAACGGGGACACCGGCGTCGCCTGCCGGACCGGCCGGACTGCCCAGGCCGGCCGAACAGCCGGGGCCGCATCGACCGCGGACCGGCTCGTCGGAGTCATCGGTGACCGCTCGACCGGGGCTCGGGTGCTGCCCACCACCCGGCTCGCCGACGTGTCGACCGCCCATGCCATGACGGTGCACCGCAGCCAGGGAAGCCAGTTCGTCGAGGTCACCGTCCTGCTGCCCGAGCCGGAGTCGCGGATCCTCACCCGCGAGCTGCTCTACACCGCGGTGACGCGTGCGCGGTCCCGGGTCCGGGTCCTCGGCAGTGACGAAGCCATCCGCGCCGCGGTCGAGCGCCCTGCTCGCCGGGCAACCGGCCTCGCCGGACGCCTCTCCTGAGGTCGCCCCGTCGGCTCCGTCCCGCTGGTCGGCGCCGCAGCCGCCCGTGCGGGTGGCCTGGCCTGGTCAGGCCCAGGGATACTCGCGACGGCTCAGCATCGGGGCACCTTTGAGCGACCGGAGTGTGCGCCGACTCGGCCACGACTCGGCACGCCGGAGGCGACGACCCGGCGAGGGGACCGGACCGAGGATGGCCCGTCCCGGCGGGGGGAGAGAGGTGGATACCCTGACGAGCATGACGGCCGAGACCTCTTCCAGCGGGCCGGGCGGGCCCGGCGAGACGATGCGGTCCCTCGTCGAGGAGCTCCGGGAGCGGCTGGTGCTGGCGCGGCAGGGGGGCTCGGCCGCGGCGCGTGAGAAGCACACCTCCCGGGGCAAGCTCCTGGTCCGCGACCGGATCGACCGGCTGCTCGACCCGGGCAGCCCGTTCCTCGAGCTGAGCCCGCTGGCGGCGCACGGCATGTACGGCCCGGCCGGGGAGGACTACAGCGTCCCCAGCGCCGGCATCGTCACCGGGATCGGCCGAGTGGCCGGCCGGGACTGTGTGATCGTCGCCAACGACGCCACGGTCAAGGGCGGCACCTACTACCCGATGACGGTCAAGAAGCACCTGCGCGCCCAGGAGGTGGCCCGGGCCAACCGGCTGCCATGCGTCTACCTGGTCGACTCCGGCGGCGCCTTCCTGCCGATGCAGGACGAGGTCTTCCCGGACAAGGAGCACTTCGGCCGGATCTTCTTCAACCAGGCGAACCTGTCCGCCCAGGGGATCCCCCAGATCGCCAGCGTGATGGGGTCGTGCACCGCCGGCGGCGCCTACGTCCCGGCGATGTCCGACGAGTCGGTCATCGTGCGCGAGCAGGGCACGATCTTCCTCGGCGGCCCGCCGCTGGTGAAGGCGGCCACCGGCGAGGTGGTCACCGCCGAGGAGCTGGGCGGCGGTGACGTCCATGCCCGCACCTCGGGCGTCGTGGACCACCTCGCCGAGGACGACGCGCATGCGCTGGCCATCGTTCGGTCGATCGTGGCCACCCTCCCCGAGCAGCCGTCGACTACGGCGTACGAGCCCGAGGAGCCGGTCGAGGACCCCGGCGGGCTGGCCGAGGTGATCCCCATCGACAACCGCACCCCCTATGACGTCCGCGCGGTGATCCGCAGGATCGTCGACGGCAGCCGGTTCCACGAGTTCAAGGAGCTCTACGGCGAGACGCTGGTGACCGGGTTCGCGCGGATCTGGGGCCACCCGGTGGGCATCATCGCCAACAACGGCATCCTGTTCTCCGAGTCGGCACTCAAGGGCGCGCACTTCATCGAGCTGTGCAATCAGCGGCGCACGCCGATCGTCTTTCTGCAGAACATCACCGGCTTCATGGTCGGCCGGGAGTACGAGAACCGGGGAATCGCCCGGGACGGCGCGAAGCTGGTCACCGCGGTCTCGTGCTCGGTGGTGCCGAAGTTCACCGTGGTGATCGGCGGCTCGTTCGGCGCCGGCAACTACGGCATGTGCGGCCGCGCCTACGACCCCCGATTCTTGTGGATGTGGCCCAATGCCCGGATCTCGGTGATGGGCGGCGAGCAGGCGGCGTCGGTGCTGGCCACGGTGCGCCGCGACGGCATCGAGGCCCGGGGCGGCGCCTGGAGCGAGGAGGAGGAGGCCGCCTTCAAGGAGCCGGTCCAGGAGCAGTACGAGCGGCAGGGGTCGCCCTACTACTCCACCGCCCGGCTGTGGGACGACGGCATCATCGACCCCGCCGACACCCGTCGGGTCCTCGGCATGGGACTGGCGGCGGCCAGCCACGCGCCGGTCCCCCGAGCCCTCCTACGGCGTGTTCAGGATGTGATGAGCGTGATCTCGACCCTCCTGGTGGCCAACCGCGGCGAGATCGCCTCGCGGATCATCCGGTCGGCGCGGGCCCGCGGCATCCGCACGGTGGCGGTCTACTCCGACGCCGACCGGACCGCCCCGCACGTGCGCGGCGCGGACGTCGCGGTGCACATCGGGCCGACACCGGCCACCGCGTCGTATCTCAACGTCGAGGCGCTCCTCGACGCGGCCCGCCGCACCGACGCCGACGCGATCCACCCGGGTTACGGCTTCCTCTCCGAGCGCGCGTCGTTCGCCCGTGCGGTGGTCGAGGCCGGACTGCGGTTCGTCGGGCCGAGCGCGGAGGTCATGGAGCAGATGGGCCGCAAGGACCGGGCCCGCGACATCGCGGTCGCGGCCGGCGTCCCGGTGGTCCCGCGCTTCGAGCCCGGCGACCCCGCCGGAACCGCGGGCCCGGCTGGAACCGCCAGCACTGCTGGCACCGCGGGGACCGGCGGGGCTGCGGGGTCCATGGCGCGCTACCCGGTGCTGGTCAAGGCCGCGGCCGGCGGGGGCGGCAAGGGGATGCGCATCGTGCGGGACCCCGCCGACCTCGACGAGGCGATCGCGGCGGCCCGGCGCGAGGCCGCCTCCGCGTTCGGCGACGACACCATCCTGCTCGAGCGCTACGTCGAGCGCGGGCGACACGTGGAGGTGCAGGTGCTGGCCGACGGCCATGGCCAGGTCGTGCACCTCTACGAGCGGGACTGCTCCACCCAACGGCGGCACCAGAAGGTGCTCGAGGAGGCCCCCGCCCCCACGCTGTCCGCGACGGCCCGTCGGGTGCTGCTGGACTCGGCGGTGGCGCTGGCCCGGCAGGTCGGCTACGAGAACGCCGGGACCGTGGAGTTCCTCGTCGACGGCGAAGAGGTGTTCTTCCTGGAGATGAACACCCGGCTCCAGGTGGAGCACCCGGTCACCGAGTCGGTCGTGACGGTGCGCGGCCAGGCCCTGGACCTCGTCGACCTGCAACTGCGGGTGGCGGCCGGCGAGCCGCTGGGGTTCAGCCAGGACGACGTGGTGTGCACCGGCCACGCGATCGAGGCGCGGGTCTACGCCGAGGACGCCTTCGCCGGGTTCCTCCCGCAGGCCGGCCGGGCCGAGCTGGTGCGCTGGTCTCCGCGGGCCCGGGTCGACGCCGCGCTGGAGAGCGGGTCGGAGGTGTCGACGGCGTACGACCCGATGCTGGGCAAGGTCATCAGCTGCGGCCCGAACCGCGAGGCCGCGCGCCGCGCCCTGGTCACGGCGCTGGACGACAGCGCGGTGCTGGGCCTGACGACCAACCTCGGGTTCCTGCGGGCGGTCGCCGACTCCGACGCGTTCGCCCGCGCGACCATCGACACCGCGTGGCTGGACCGCAACCCCGACGCCGTGCAGCCGCCCGAGCCCGACACCGCGGTGATCGTGGCCGCCTGGGCGCTGGCCCGCGGTGAGAGTGCGGTCGCCGCGATGCGCCAGGCGGATCACAGCCACCACCCTCCGGGACCCTTCGACGTCGCCGACGGATGGCGCAGTGCCGGTCCCCACGCCCCGGTGCACGTGGAGCTCGAGGTCGACGGGGAGGCGCGGGTCCTCACCGTCGGCGCGGACACGGTCGACGGCCACGAGGTGGTCGCGGTGGCCGCCGACCAGGGGGTGCACCGGCTGGAGATCGACGGGCTCGTGCACGAGGCGACCGTGCTGGTCGGCCGGCACCGGGTCCAGGTCGCCTATCTCGGGCACACGTTCACCTTCGGCCGCCCGGACCCGTTCGGCGCGGGCCGGCGTACCGTCGTCAGCGACGGCAGCGTCGCCGCGCCGATGCCGGGAACGGTCCTCTCGGTGCTGGTGGAGGCAGGACGTGAGGTGACCGAGGGCGAGACCCTCGGGGTGATGGAGGCGATGAAGATGGAGCTGTCACTGAAGGCCCCGTTCGCGGGGGTCGTCGCCGAGGTGGACGCGACGGTCGGCGGTCAGGTCGCGCTCGGCGCGCAGCTGTTCCGGGTGGAGCCGTCATGACCGGCGTCATCTCCGCGCCCACGAGGGTGCCCGACCCCTCGCTGCCCGAGGCGGTGACGGTCTACGAGGTGGGTCCGCGCGACGGGCTGCAGAACGAGACGGTCGTGGTCCCCATCGACGTGAAGACCGCGTTCGTGGACCGCCTGGTCGCGGCCGGGCTGCCGGTCGTCGAGGTGACCAGCTTCGTCTCGCCGCGGTGGGTGCCCCAGCTGGCCGACGCCGAGGAGCTGCTGGCCCGGGTGGACCACCGCGGGGCGACGCCGATGCCGGTCCTCGTGCCCAACGAGAAGGGTCTCGACCGGGCGATCGCCGACGGCGTGCGGCACATCGCGATCTTCGGCAGCGCGACCGAGTCGTTCGCCCGCCGCAACCTGAACCGGTCCCTGGAGGAGCAGTTCGCGATGTTCGCGCCCACTGTGGAGCGGGCGCTGGCCGAAGGCATGGACGTCCGGGCCTACGTCTCGATGTGCTTCGGGGACCCGTGGGAGGGCGCGGTGCCGGTGAAGCAGGTCGTGGAGGTCGGCAGCCGGCTGCTCGACCTGGGCTGCTACCAGCTCTCCCTCGGCGACACGATCGGGGTCGCGACGGTGGGTCACGTGACGGCGCTGCTCGACGCCTTCAACGCCGCCGGCGTGTCCGACGACCAGCTGGCGATGCACTTCCACGACACCTACGGGCAGGCTCTGGCCAACACCGAGGTGGCGCTCCGGCACGGGGTGACGACCTTCGACGCGAGCGCGGGAGGCCTCGGTGGCTGCCCCTACGCCGAGTCCGCGACCGGCAACCTAGCCACCGAGGACCTGGTCTGGATGCTCGACGGGCTCGGGATCCGCACCGGGGTCGACCTGGGCGCGCTGGTGGAGACCAGCCGGTGGATGGCCGAACAGCTCGGTCGGCCGAGCCCGAGCCGGGTGGTCAACGCCCTCTCCGGCTGACCATCGTGAAGTCAGCGGGCCGCGGTCACCGGCGCAGCCGCCAGCGGGACCGGCCGGCCAGCGCCTCGGCCCGCGCCCGGGGCAGCAGCTCGCGGCGGGCGTACTTGCCGACCTGCCACGTCGACCACGCGTCCGTGCCGGCCCCCCAGAAGCCGCCCACCGCGGGCACCTTGCGGGTGATCGCGCTCGCCGCCCGCTTGCCGACGACGCGGTTCACCAGGGTGGTCATCACCTCGGCGGCGATGACCTTGTCGAGCGCGGGGTCGTATGCCGGAGCGGTGGCGATGAGCATCGGCGTCCCCGGGATCCTCGTGTCCGTGACCAGCGACTTCACGGTGTCCTCACCGAGCATGCACACCAGGATCGCGTTGCGGACCCGGTCGTCCTCGAGGTCGTAGCCGCGCAGGTAGGCGATGCCGGCCACCATCCGGGTCTGCAGCAGGGCCAGCCCGGCGATGTTCGCCGGCACCATGACCGCCATCGTGATCAGTCCGCCCAGGTTGGTGAGGAAGCCCTGCCCGCCGGCCAGCGCGGCGTGGTTCTCGATGAGCTCGCGGATCGCCTTGTCGGTGTCGCCGTCCTGCTCCTCGAGCTGCTTGTCCGCGGCGCTCGCCGCCGACGGGAGGGGCCCGGCACCGTGGACGGCGCGCTGCACGGTCTGGTGCACGAAGGTGCTGTTCAGTCCCGGGGCAAGGCGATGGGCGTCCGGGAGGACGGTGTTGAACAGTGCCTGGCGGATCATGCGGGCCTCTCTGGGTGTGCGGGCTCGCCTTCCAGTGTGCCCAGGCGTCCCCAGGTGACGCATGAGCGCGCGGTGAGGTGCCCGACATCACGGCCTCGAGCCCGCGGGCACAATGGCGGCCATGCCCGTCGAACCGCCGCCGTGCCCCTGGCGGTTCCCCGACTTCGCCGACGCCGTGGAGGAGGCGGAGTTCCCCGACGACCTGGTCGGGCACGGCGCCGACCTGAAGCCGGGCACGTTGCTGGCGGCGTACCGCTCGGGGGTGTTCCCGATGCCGGTGGCGGCCGGGGGTGCGCGTCGGCTGGCGTGGTGGGCGCCGCGGGATCGCGGGGTGCTGCCGCTGCCGAAGCTGCGGGTCTCCCGGTCGCTGGCCCGGTCGTGCCGGCGGATGGAGATCCGGGTCGACACGGCCTTCGAGGAGGTGGTCGCCGGATGCGGGCACCCCTCGCGCGAGGGCGGGTGGATCGACGCCGAGGTGGCTTCGGCGTACACCGCGCTGCACCGGCTCGGCTGGGCGCACTCGGTCGAGGCGTGGCGCGACGGCGAGCTGGCGGGCGGGCTGTACGGGGTCGCCGTCGGCGGGCTGTTCGCGGGGGAGTCGATGTTCCACCGGGTCCGCGACGCCTCGAAGGTGGCGCTGGTCGGGCTCGTGGACCTGCTCTCGGACGAGTACGCCGAGGCGCGGCTGGTCGACGTGCAGTGGCAGACGCCCCATCTGGCCAGCCTCGGGGCGATCGAGGTGCCGCGTCCGACGTACACCCGGCTGCTTCGGGCCGCGCTGCAGATCCCGCTTCCCGACCCCTGGGGGTGAGCCGCGGATCCGCCCGGCGCAGGGAGGGCGCGCCGCCAGCCGAGCGGGGGCTACTTGAGCAGGCGAGACATGCGTCGGTCGGCCAGCCGCTTGCCCCCGGTCTGGCAGGTCGGGCAGTACTGCAGCGAGGAGTCGGCGAAGGACACCTCCCCGACGGTGCCACCACACACCGGGCACGGCTGCCCGGTCCGCCCGTGCACGGCCAGGTGCGACTTCTTCTCCCCCTTGAGGTCGGCCATCGCCACCCCTGAGGCCCGCTCCACCGCCTCGGTCAGCACTCGCCGGATCGCGTCGTAGAGCGTGTGCAGCTCCTCGGGCGAGTCGGCCACGGAGACCGCCGGCCGGTAGGGGGACATCCGGGCCGCGTGCAGCAGCTCGTCGGAGTAGGCGTTGCCGATCCCGGCGATCGTCGACTGCGCGCGGAGCACCCCTTTGACCTGGGAGCGACCGGCGGCGCGGAGAATGCCCTCCAGCACGTCGATGGTGAAGTCCGCGGCCAGCGGGTCCGGACCCAGCGACGCGATGCCACGGACGTCGCTGGGTGACCGGACGATGGAGAGGGCCAGCCGCTTCTGGGTGCCGGCCTCGGTGATGTCGAAGCCGCTGTCGTCGTCGAGGACGACGCGGGCGGCGAGTGGCGACTTGCTGCTCGGCCGGGGCGGCGCCGCGGGCATCTCGTCGCGCCAGCGGATCCAGCCGCCGCGCGCGAGGTGCACCACCGCGTGCAGCCCACCGGCGGAGATGTCGAGGAACTTCCCGTGCCGGGTCACGTCGTCGACGAAGGCGCCGGAGAGGGCCGACACGGGCGGGTCGAAGGTCTTGAGCGCATTCACCGCGACGACGTCGAGGCGGGCGATGGCGCGGCCGTCGAGCCGGCGGCGCAGGTCCTGCGCCAGCGCCTCGACCTCAGGCAGCTCGGGCATGCGGCCAGTGTGCCCGACCGGGGCGAGGGCGTCAGGACGGCGGCGGGCCGCTGAGGATCAGGTCAGGTGCAGGGTCGTGAGGCATGGGGGGTCGTCCGGGCCCGTGCCGAGGGGACCTCGCCGGCCAGGTCCCCGGTGCAGGTGGTCGCGCGTTCCGGATCACGGCGACACGCTACCGGCCGCTAGCAAAATCTAGGGGGAAGGCTAGACGAGTCGATACTGTCCGAGCGTGGACCCGATCCGGAATCCCTACGCCCCCGGGGCCGGCCAGCGCCCCCCGGAGCTGGCGGGTCGCGACCGCGAGCTCGCCCAGTTCGACGTCACCCTCGAGCGGGTGGCCGCCGGTCGACCCGAGCGCAGCATGGTCGTCTCCGGGCTGCGCGGCGTGGGCAAGACGGTGCTGCTCAACGCGCTGCGCGGCCAGGCCGTGGCGCGTGCCTGGGGCACGGGGAAGGTCGAGGCCCGCCCCGACCGCTCGGTGCGACTGCCGCTCGCCCAGGCGGTGCATGCCGCGGTGCGCGAGGTCGGACACCGGCATCGCGACCCCGACCGGGTCGACGAGGTCGCCGGGGTGCTCAAGGCGTTCGCGCTGCGCACCGAGCTGAAGGACCGCAAGGGCATCCGCTGGCAGCCGCCGACCGACGTGCCCGCCGCCAGGGGCCGCGCCGACTCCGGGGACCTCGAGCTGGACCTGCTGGAGCTGTTCACCGACGTGGCCGAGCTGGCTGGCGACCTCGGCGTCGGGGTGGCGCTCTTTGTCGACGAGATGCAGGACGTGGCCGCACCGGAGCTCGGTGCCCTCTGCGGCGCGGTGCACGAGATCAGCCAGCAGAACTCACCGTTGCTCGTGGTCGGCGCGGGACTGCCGCATCTCCCGGTGGCGTTGGCGGCCTCGAAGTCGTACGCCGAGCGGCTGTTCCGCTATGTCGTGGTGGACCGGCTGCCGCGGGAGATGGCCGACCGGGCCTGGCGCCGACCGGCTGCCGAGGAGGGCGTGGACTACGAGCCGGGGGCGCTGGACGCACTGTATGCGCTCACCGACGGGTACCCCTACTTCGTGCAGGCCTACGGCAAGGTCACCTGGGACGCCGCGCTGACGAGCCCGATCCGCGACGGCGACGTGGCCGAGGCAGCCCCCGAGGCCGAGGGGGAGCTCGCGGTCGGGTTCTTCGGGGCCCGCTACGACCGGGCGACCCCGGCGGAGCGCGACTACATGCGGACGATGGCAGACCTGGGCGCCGACAACGGGGACGCCTCGGTGACCACCGCGGAGGTGGCGCGGTCCCTGGGTCGCAGGCCGCAGTCGCTCAGCCCGGCACGCGACGGGCTGATCAAGAAGGGACTGGTGTACTCCTCCGAGCGCGGCGCGGTCGCCTTCACCGTGCCGCACTTCGGTCGCTTCCTGCGCACCCAGCCCCGCTGACGGGGCCGGTCGGTGCCGGTGACGGGGCGCGGCGAATCGTCCCCTTCTCCGTGGCGGTCCCCGGTGGGCAGGCCGGCGCCTTGCCGGGTTCGCCTACCGTTGCCTCGCCCAGCCGGTGCCCAGGTGGATCCAGGTCGATCCAGGTCGCTGGATTCATCGCGCTGGCGGTTCCGGGCCCCTGATCCAGGGCGCGGTAGAGGAGGACGCGGATGATCGTCATGGCGACCGAGGTGCCGTCGTACCTCGGACCGGCTGCCGCCCTGGTGATCGCGGCCGCGGCGGTGGGCTACCTCAGCGTGCGGGCTCGGGTGGTGCCCATCGTGGGCTTCCTGCTCGCGGGGGTGCTGATCGGCCCGGCCCAGCTCGGCCTCGTCGACTCGACCGAAGCCGTCGACTCCGCCGCCGAGGTCGGCGTCATCCTGCTGCTCTTCACCATCGGCATCGAGTTCTCGCTGGAGCGGCTGGCCCGGGTGTGGCGGTGGATCGTGCTCGGCGGCGGTGCCCAGGTGCTGCTCGCGGTGGCGGTGACCACGGGACTGGTGGCGGCGGCCGGCGGTGGCTGGCGGGTCGGGCTGTTCACCGGGTTCCTGGTGGCGCTCTCCTCCACGGCCATCGTCCTCACGATCCTGGCCGACCGGGGGCAGACGAACACCCTGGGCGGTCGGCTGGCGCTGTCCGTGCTGGTGCTGCAGGACCTCGCCGTCGTCGCCATGGTCGTGGTCGTGCCGTTGCTCGCGGCGGACGCCACCGGTGGCGCCTGGTCGCTGCTGCGGGCTCTCGGCACGGCAGTGGCGCTGGTGACGGTGGTGCTGCTCGTGGCCCGCCGGCTGATGCCACCGCTGCTGGAGAAGGTCGCGGCTCTCTGCTCGAGCGACGTCTTCCTGCTCGCCGTCGTCGCGATCTGCTTCGGCACCGCCTACCTCACCGCCCTCGCCGGGGTGAGCGTCTCGCTCGGCGCCTTCCTCGCCGGGTTGGTGGTGAGCGAGAGCCGGCAGAGCACGCAGGCGCTGGCGGAGATCCTGCCGCTGAAGATCGTCTTCTCGGCCGTCTTCTTCGTATCGGTCGGGATGCTGGTCGACCTCGGCTTCCTGGTGCGCAACCTGCCGCTGGTGCTGGGCCTGGCCCTGGCGGTGCTGGCCATCAAGACCCTGACCACCTGGGTCGCGCTGCTGTCCACGCGGGTGGGCTGGCGGCAGGCTCTCGCAGCCGGGCTGCTGCTCGGCCAGGTGGGGGAGTTCTCCTTCGTGCTGCTCACCGTCGGTGAGGACGCCGGACTCAGCCCGGCGGGCCTGGGCGAGGACGGCTTCCAGGCGCTGGTCGCGATCACCGTGCTGTTGATGATCGTGACCCCGGCTCTAGGCTCCGTCGGTGAGCGGCTAGTGCGCAGCGCGCGAGTCCGGGAAGCCGGGAGTGACGAGGCGGCGGACGGCGCGGGTGAGGGGAGCGACCACGTCGTGCTGCTCGGCTGGGGGGAGGACAGCCTCGACCTGGCCCGCGACCTGCGGGCCCGCGGCGTTGCGGTGGTGCTGACCACGCTCAACCCCCAGGGCGCCCTCCTCGCCGAGCGGGCCGGCGTGCCGGTGGTCACCGGCGACTCGGTGCGATCCACCGTGCTCGATCTCGCCGGCGTCTCCCGTGCGCGGCTGGTGGTCATCGCCGAGGACGAGCCCGAGCAGGCCGCTCGCGTGGCGACGGTCGTCCGCGGGCTCACCGACGCGCCGGTCCTGGTGCGCGCGCACGGCAGTGCCGATCTGGTGGAGCTGTCCGCCGCGCGGGTGGACCACGTGGTCGACGCCCGTGCCGCGAGTCGCGACCGCCTGTTCCAGGCGGTGTCCGACCGGTTGGCGATCCCGCGTAGGGCCACGTCGGGCGCCCGTGAGTCAGGCCGCTCGCGGGTCGACACGACTCGGCTGCTCCGGGTGCCCGTGCCACCCGAGACGGGCTGCTCCCACGCGGCGTCGTCCCGTCCGGTGCTCCCACTCACCGAGGGGTGCGCGGAGTGTCTGCGCGACGGCGGGGACTGGGTGCACCTGCGCGTCTGCCTGCAGTGCGGCCACGTCGGCTGCTGCGACTCCTCGCCGGGCCGGCACGCTCGCGGCCACGGGGGTGGCGACCACCCGCTGATGGCCAGTGCGGAGCCGGGGGAGCACTGGGCCTACTGCTTCCTCGATGAGGTCACCTTCGACGCGCCGGCCCGCCGGCCGGCCCGCTGACTGGCCCGGGTCAGCGGCGCTCGAGGAGCCCGCGGACGTATGCCGCCTGCCCGACATGCTGGGTGATGTCGTTGACGACCGACACCAGCCGGGTGGCGGCGGTGACCGGCGGGTCGAAGCGAGGGTCCACCACGCGCGCGAAGCCGGCGTCGTCGAGTCCGGCGAGGACCTCGAGCGTCATCGTGTGCACGGCCGCGTGGTAGCCGGTCAGCAGCGCCGGATCGCTCACCGCGAACGCTCCGACCTCCTCGCTGGTGTGGCCGTAGCCGATCGAGCCGACATGGTAGGGCAGCGCCAGCCGGTCGGCCCAGCCGCCGCTGAGGTAGATCTGGGCGTCCCCCCCTCGTGACCCGCGACCCCGACGAGGTGGTCGTCTTGGACCCGGGCGAGGTGCCAGACCAGCCAGCCGATCGGGTTGGCGTCCGGATCGGGTCGCCACCGCAGCTCGTCCGCCGACAGGCCCTCGACCGTCGCGGGCACCAGTGCGGCGACTCGCCCGAAGGCGTCGGTGAGGATCTCGCGAACTGTGGTCATGCAGCCCAGTGTGCCGGGCGAGAAGCCCCGGCGCAGCCCGGAGGGGTGTCACGGCGCTCGGCCGGAGGGTGCACAGTGGTCTGATGGATGCGGTGAGCGCTGCCTTCGCGGCCGTGCCGCGGGCGGGCTTCCTGCCGGAGTCGGCGCGCGGGCGGGCGGCGTACGACGGACCGATCGACATCGGCCACGGCCAGACCAACTCCCAGCCGCGCACCGTGGCCGACATGCTGCGGCTGCTCGAGGTGCGCCCGGGCCACCGGGTCCTCGACGTCGGTGCGGGCTCGGGGTGGACCACGGCGTTGCTCGCACATCTGGTCGGCGCCAGCGGGACCGTGCGTGGCGTGGAGCTGGTGCCGGAGCTCGCGGCCACCGGTGCAGCGAACCTGGCAGCCACCGGACAGCCCTGGGCCTGGATCGTGCCCGCTCGCCACGGCGTCCTCGGCCTGCCCGCGCATGCGCCGTACGACCGCATCCTGGTCTCCGCCGAGGCGCGGCGGATGCCCGAGGCGCTGGTCGAGCAGCTCGGCGAGGATGGTCGGATGGTCATCCCGGTGGCCGGCCGGATGCTGCTCGTCCGCCGCGAGGATGGCGCGGTGCGGGAGAGCCGACACGGCCACTACCGCTTCGTGCCGCTGCGGGGCCCCGGCTGACACGATGGGGTCATGCATCAGGCTCCGGGTAGGCCACAGATCGTGGCCCACCGCGGGTCCAGCGAAGCGGTGGCCGAGCACACGCTCGGCGCCTACGCTCGGGCACTCGACGAGGGCAGCGAAGCGCTGGAATGCGACGTGCGGCTCACCGCGGACGGCCACCTGGTGTGTGTTCACGACCGCCGCGTGGACCGGACGACCAACGCACGGGGCGTCGTGTCGGCGATGACGCTGCGCGAGCTCGACGAGCTGGACGCGACCTCGTGGAAGCACCCGTGGCTCGATCTTGACGACGAGGCGGAACTCCCCGACCGCGACCACTCGCGCGTCCTGACGCTGCGCCGGCTGCTGCAGATGGTCGCGGACTATGACCGCGTGGTGGACCTGGCGATCGAGACCAAGCACCCGACGCGGTACGCCGGGCTCGTGGAGCGCCGCCTGGTCGAGGTGCTCGCCGAGTTCGGCTGGGCGGGAGCGGGCTCACCGGTGCGCGTGATGAGCTTCGCTCCCACCGCGCTCACTCGCGTGCAGCGGGCGGCACCTGAGCTCGAGGTCGTCCTGCTCGTGGAGCACGCGGTCAACTGGTCGGTGCTGCGGGGGATGCTCGCCCCCGGCTGGATCGTCGGGGTCTCGATGGACCTGCTGCGCCGCCAGCCGCGGATCTCCGAACACCTGCACCGATCCCGTCGGCGGCTCCACGTCTTCGTCGTCAACACCGCCGAGGACCTGCGGCAATGCCTCGACGCCGGTGCCGAGGCGGTGATCACCGACCGCCCGGGCTGGATGCTGGCGGCCCTCGAGGGCGTTTGAGTCGGGCACCTGGGGAGAACATCTGCCATGACGACTGCTGTCGAGAGGAGTCCGGTCGAGCCATGAGGATGAGGGCGCGATGTCGGCGAACCCGGACGCCATGAACCTGCGGGTGCCGTTCCAGGCGCCGTCGGCCTCACTGGTCCGACGGGAGCTGCGGGACTGGCTGGAGCAGAAGGGCTTCCAAGGGGAGACGATCGATGACGCCCGGGTGGTCGTCTCCGAGCTCGTCGGCAACAGCGTTCGGCACGCCGCTCCGCTGCCCGCGAACGACATCGTCGTCTCCTGGGCCGTGGACAACGGCGACCTGGTGATCTCGGTCAGCGACGGGGGAAACCCGTCCACGGCCCCGCACACCGTCCAGGCCAGCGGCGCCGCGATCTCCGGTCGCGGGCTGAACATCGTGGAGGCTCTCGTGGACCGGTGGTGGGTGGAAGGCGAGCACGGGCGGACCACCGTCCACGTGCGCATCCCCCTGTGAGGAACCGGGTCATCGCGCGCGGCTGCCCGTAGGTTGGGGCGCATGGGAAAGCGTGCACGGACCCTCGCCCGCTCCAAGGCCCGGGAGGCCGACCCCCAGGCGGGCCCCGACGCGGGCCGCCCCAGCCCCCGGCAACCCTGTCCCTGTGGCTCTGGCCGCCGCTACAAGGCCTGTCACGGCAGCGCGTGGGGACCCGCTCCCCGGCTGGTGAGCCGGCCCTTCGCCGGGCTGGCCGGCGAGTGCGACATCGTCGCGATGCGCGAGTTCGTCCCGGCCGCCACCGCCCCGCTGCCCCTGCGGGAGGACGTCGCGGGCGCTCGCCCTGTGGTGCTCTGCTCGCTGCTGCCGGTGGCGGCTCCGGCGATGGTGCGCCAGGACGGCACGGTCTGGCTCGGCCTGCAGGTGCAGCACGGCTTCGGTGACCCGAGCCGCGAGCTGGCGGCGGTCCTCACCGAGGCGATGGACGGCGAGCCCGGCGCCATGGTCGGACTGACCGAGGCCCCCGGCGAAGGCCCGCGGCTGCAGGACCTGGTCGCCGACGAGCCCCTGCGGCTGACCGTGCACGAGGGCTTCGACTTCTGGGTCGCCGACACCGCGGACCCCGACGGAGCCGTGGCCGCCTCGCTCGAACAGGCCAATGCCGCGGTCCAGCCGACGGCGAGGCTGGCGTCCGTGGACGCGGCGTACTGGACTGACGCCGGCAGCAAGGAGCACCTGCGCTGGGTGCTTCCTCACGACGAGGACAGGGTGCTCGACGCGCTGGCCCGGCTGCACGCCCAGGGTGCGGACGGGCTGGTCGCTAGCAGTCGGCTGGTCGGCATGTTCCGGGCGCACGGGCTGCTCGTGCCGGTCTGGGATCTCCCCGTGGGCACGGGTCCCGAAGCCCTCGAGGACCCGGTCACCGACGTGGCTGCCGCCCTCGACCGGGCGCTGGCCGACCACGCCCCCCTCACTGCCGCCGAGCGGTCCGCCCGCAACGGGCTGGCGCACCGTCAAGTGACCCTGCGATGAACGTGGTGGGAACTTCGGCACCCCCGGCGCCGCCGGCGGTTCGGCCTGGGTCGGGGAACGTATAGTGGAGACAAGCCCGGTCGTTGTTGTATCCCCCGTCAGCAGCGGCCGGGCCTTTGCTGTGAGCCGCTCGATGTCGGCGCCCTCTCCTTCTCCGTGGGCGGCACGCGGCCCCGGGTCGGTTCCGAGACTGGTTCCCATTTCCTGTCATGTGGTTGGCTCGGCGCGTGATCCGCTTCGAGAACGTCAGCAAGGTCTATCCCGACGGCACGGTCGCCGTCGGCGGTCTCGACCTTGAAGCGCCCACCGGGGCGATCACCGTCCTGGTCGGACCCTCCGGCTGCGGCAAGACCACCTCGTTGCGGATGGTCAACCGGATGATCGAGCCGAGCTCGGGACGGATCACCGTCGACGGGCGGGACACCGCGCAGGTCGACGCCTCCGAGCTGCGCCGAGGGATGGGATACGTCATCCAGCACGCCGGCCTGTTCCCGCACCGCACCGTCGCCGACAACATCGGCACCGTCCCGCGGCTGCTCGGATGGAACCGCCGCAAGACGCGGAGCCGGGCCCTGGAGCTGCTGGATATCGTCGGGCTGCCGCAGGACTTCGCCGGCCGCTACCCGCACCAGCTCTCCGGGGGCCAGCAGCAGCGGGTCGGCGTGGCCCGCGCGCTCGCGGCCGACCCGCCGCTGATGCTCATGGACGAGCCGTTCAGCGCCGTCGACCCGGTCGTGCGCGAGCAGCTCCAGGACGAGTTCCTGCGGCTCCAGGGAGAGCTCGGCAAGACCATTGTCTTCGTGACCCACGACATCGACGAGGCGGTGAAGCTGGGCGACCAGGTCGCGGTCCTGCGCGTCGGCGGCGAGGCGGCGCAGGTCTCGGACCCCGCCCACCTGCTCGCTGACCCGGTCGACGACTTCGTGGCGGACTTCGTGGGCCGCGACCGCGGCTACCGTGCGCTCTCCTTCCGGCTCGCACCCTCGTTGAGTCCCCGCGCGGAGCCGACCGTGCAGGTCGGGGACTCGGCGGACGTCGTGGGCCGCATCGGCGAGGACTGGGTGCTTGCCGTGGACGAGAAGCAGCGGCCGGCCGGCTGGGTGCGCGCCGGTGCCGTGACCGACCGGGTCGGACTCGACCTCCTCCACCGAGGCGGCACAGTGGCCCGGGTCGACGGATCGGCCCGTGGTGCGCTGGACGCGGCGCTGTCCTCGCCCAGCGGCCGTGGCGTGCTCGTGGACGGCGAGGGCGCGCTGGTCGGGACGGTCACCGCCGCCGACGTCGTCGCCACCTTGGACGGCCGGCCGGGGCAGCACGCATGACCTGGGCGCTGGACAACCTCGACGACATCACTGCCTACGCCCTCCAGCACGCCTGGCTGTCCGGGTTGCCCTTGGTGCTGGGACTCCTCCTGGCGCTCCCGCTGGGGTGGCTGGCGCGGGCCAGGAGCTGGCTGTACGGTCCGGTGGTCGCCGGCACGTCGCTGCTCTACACGATCCCGTCGCTGGCGCTGTTCATCTTGATGCCGCTGTTCCTCGGCACCCGGATCCTGGACGCCACCAACGTCGTGGTCGCGATGACCATCTACACCCTGGCGCTGTTGACCCGCACCGTCGCCGACGGACTCGGCGCCGTCGACGACGCCACCGTCGCCGCGGCCACCGCGATGGGCCTGGGCCGGATGCGTCGGCTGATCACCGTGGAGCTGCCGCTGGCCGTGCCGGTCATCGCGGCCGGCCTGCGGGTGGCTGCTGTCAGCAACGTCAGCATCGTGAGCGTGGCCGCCCTGATCGGCGTACCGCAGCTGGGGTCGCTGTTCACCGACGGGTTCTACCGGGACTTCCTCGACCCGGTGATCGTCGGGATCCTGGGCTGCGCCCTCCTGGCGCTGATCTTCGACGGTCTGATCGTGCTGATCTCCCGCGCGCTGACCCCCTGGCTGAGGGCCGGCGGGCCATCGCGGGAGCGCTCCGCGGGTCCGGCCGAGGAGTCGGCCGAGAACTCAGAGTCCTCGGCGGGGTCCCCGATGGGGGGCCGGGCATGAACTCCGTCCTCACCTGGCTGACCGATCCCGAGCAGTGGACCGGGGACGGGGGGATCCTGCTGCGCTCGTGGGAGCACGTCTCCTACGCCGCGCTGGCCTTGGTGTTCGCCACCCTCATCGGCATCCCGCTCGGGCTGCTGGTCGGCCACACCGGCCGTGGCCGGTCGCTGGCGGTGAACCTCACCGGCGTGCTGCGCGCGGTCCCCAGCTTGGGGCTGTTGTTCGCCTCGCTGATGGTGCTGGGGCCCGTGCTGACCGGTCAGACCTCAATCCTGGTGCCGGTCGAGGTGGTGCTGGTGGTGCTCGCCGTGCCCCCGATCCTCGCCGGCGCCTACGCCGGGGTCGAGGAGGTGGACCCCGCGGCCCGCGACGCCGCTCGCGGCATGGGCATGCGCGGGAGCGAGGTGCTCTGGCGCGTCGAGGTGCCCTGTGCGCTGCCGCTGATCTCGTCCGGGCTGCGCGCCGCAGCCCTCCAGGTGGTGGCGACCGCGACGCTGGCCGCGACCGTCGGCCTCGGCGGGCTGGGCCGCTACCTCATCGACGGGCTGGCAGTGCGCGACTACGGCCAGATGGCGGGCGGCGCCCTCCTCGTCGCCGCTCTCGCCCTCCTGGTGGACCTGGGCGCCGCCACACTGCAGCGGGTAGTGGTGTCGCCGGGACTCACCGGCAAGACTGGCCTGCGCCGAGAGTCGGCCGCTGCGGCCGGCACCCCGACGGAAGGCTGATGATGCCCCGCATGAAGCGCACCCTGATGTCCCTGACCGCAGTCGCCGCCCTCGGACTCTCCGCGTGCGGTGGCGACTCCGACCCGCTGGAGGCGGCGCCGGAGGAGAGCGGCGGCGGGTCGGACCAGGCGGTCGTGGTCGGCTCGGCCAACTTCCCCGAGAGCGTGCTGCTCGCCGAGATCTACGCCGGAGCGCTCGAGGAGGCCGGCGTCGACGCCGAGACCCGCCCCAACATCGGCTCCCGCGAGGTCTACCTCGAGGGGCTGCTCGACGGCTCGATCGACGTGATCCCGGAGTACACCGGCAACCTGCGCCTCTACTTCAACGAGGACGCGAGCGCCTCGGAGCCTGAGGCGGTCTACGAGGAACTGCAGCAGGCGCTGCCCGAGGAGCTGACCGTCCTGGACTACGCCGAGGCGGAGGACAAGGACGCCGTCGTGGTCACCCGGGAGACCGCGGAGGAGTACGACCTCTCCAGCATCGGCGATCTCGCCCCGGTGGCCGGTGACCTGGCCCTGGGCGGCCCGCCGGAGTGGAAGACCCGGCAGACCGGCGTGCCCGGCCTCAAGGACGTCTACGGCGTGGAGTTCGGCGACTTCGTGGAGCTCGACGCGGGCGGCCCGCTGACCCTGCGCGGGCTGACACGCGGGCGGATCGACGCCGGAAACCTCTTCAGCACCGATCCGAACGTCGCCGCCGAGGACCTGGTGGTGCTCGAGGACCCGGAGTCGCTCTTCGCGGCCCAGAACATCGTGCCGGTGCTGCGCCAGGACGCCGCCACGGAGGAGGTGACCGCGGCGCTCAACGACGTTTCTGCGGCCCTGGATACCGAGACCCTGGCCGGGCTGGTCACGCGCGTGGTGATCGACAACGAGGACGCCGACGCGGTGGCCCAGGACTTCCTGGCCGATGCCGGGCTCGGCTGAGCCCTGGCGGCCATGGCGCACCTCCTGATCCCCGCCCGCTACAACGGGCCGGCCTCCTCGGGCAACGGCGGCTGGACCTCGGGCGCGCTCGCCGTGGCCTCCGGGCTGGCCGAACCGGTGACGGTCCAGCTCCGGATGCCGCCGCCGCTGGAGAGGCCCCTGGACCTGGTCCCGGTCGAGGAGGGGTCCCACGCCGCGGCCATCGAGCTTCGGCTCGGCGGTGATGTCGTCGCGGTCGCGGAGTCCCGAGGGCCGGCGGAGTGGACCGACTGGGCAGACGACCTCGCCGCGAGGCCGGTCACGGTGGCCGACGCGCGGCGCTGCGAAGCGAGGTACCCGGGGCTGCGCCACCACCCCTTCCCGCGCTGCTTCACTTGCGGGACCGCGCGCGAGGACGGGCTGCGGATCTTCCCAGGGCGGCTCGACGAGGACCGGGTCGCCGCGAGCTGGACGCCGAATGCCTCGGTGGCCGATGCCGACGGCCGGGTCACGACACCGGTCGCCTGGGCGGCGTTGGACTGCGTCGGCGGCTGGTCCTCCGACCTCGAGGAGCGTCCGCTCGTGCTCGCCCAGATCTGCGTCCGGGTGCAGTCGCCGCCGCAGGCGGGCGCGGCGTACGCCGTGGTCGGCACGACGCGACGGGTCGAGGGCCGCAAGACCTGGACGGCCAGCGCGCTGGTCGACTCGGAGGGGCAGCTGGTGGCGCAGGCCGAGCACCTGTGGATCGAGATCGACGCCGCGACGGTCTCCCGACTCCAGTCCTGAGTCCCCTACCAGCGCTGGGGCACGAAGGTCTGCTCGTGCAGCGGCGGGCGGACGTAGGGGAAGTGCCGCATCTCGGGGAGCTCCACGACGTCGGGCGAGACGTCTTCGTAGGGGAACTGCGCGAGCAGGTGGCTGATGCAGTTCAGCCGCGCCGCCTTCTTGTCGTCCGACGGCACGACGTACCAGGGCGCCTGCTTGATGTCGGTGTACTGGAAGGTGGTGTCCTTGGCCATCGAGTACTTGATGTAGAGCTCGTGCTCGGCGAGGTCGATGTCGGAGAGCTTCCAGCGCTTGAGCGGCTCCTTGTTGCGGGCCTCGAAGCGCCGGCGCTGCTCCTCGAACGACACCGAGAACCAGTACTTGAGCAGCACGATGCCGGATCGGACCAGCATCCGCTCGAACTCCGGGCAGCTGCGCAGGAACTCCTGATGCTCGGCCTCGGTGCAGTAGCCCATCACCCACTCGACGTTCGAGCGGTTGTACCAGCTGCGGTCGAACATCACCATCTCGCCGGCGGCCGGCAGGTTCTCGACGTACCGCTGGAAGTACCACTGGGTCCGTTCCCGCTCGGTCGGCTTGGGAAGCGCCACGACGCGCACCGTCCGCGGGCTGGTGCGCTCGGTGATCCGCTTGATCACCCCGCCCTTGCCGGCCGAGCCGCGCCCCTCGAAGACGACCGCGACGCGGAGACCCTGCTGCTGGATCCAGTACTGCAGCATCACCAGCTGTTCCTGGAGCCGAGCCATCTCCTCCTCGTAGATGCGGCCCTTGAGCCGCCCCTTGGAGTTGTAGCGGTCGTCTGCTGCTTCCGGGGACTCCGGACGGGGGTCGTCGGCTTCCTCGAGTGGGGTTGGCTTGTTCTTCATCACACCTCCTGGGTCCCGGCATCGTCCCGAACATCGACTGCCGGTCACAAGACCGGCGACGGCGCGTCGCCCGGTGGCCTGGTCTGCCCCTTCCCGACGGTGCTGTGGGCGGCGGCCGCGGTGCTGCGGGCGGCGGCGGCCGCGTCGGCGAGCACCTCCTTGACCGGCCGTCCGGTGGCGTGGGCGGCGCGGGCGACGTCGTCGTACTCCGGCTGCACGTTGACCACCTCGCCGTCGAGCCGGGCCACCTTGACCGAGATCTGGTGCCCGGCCACGGAGACCGCGGTGGTCTCTCGCTGCAGCGCGGTCTTGGCATAGCCGACCTCCCGCAGACCGATCGTCGAGGTCTGCCGAAACACCTCCCGCCGCACGGCCGGCAGCCGGTCCCGGGCCACCAGTGCCGCCAGGGTGTGGGCGGGGCGGCCCTTCTTCATCAGGATCGGCGTCAGCCAGACGTCGGCGGCGCCGGCCCGGAGCAGAGCGGCGAGCACGTCGGGCCACAGTCGAGGGTCGAGGTCGTCGACGTTGGCCTCCACGACGACCGCTGCCGTCATCTCCGGCTCCGGCGCCGGCCCCGCCGGTCCGGGCATCGGCTGGTCGGCGGGCTCACCGACGAGCAGGCGGACGACGTTGGCGTGGCCGCCGGGGTCCCGGGCACCGGCTCCCGTGCCCACGACGGTCACCACCATCGGCGGCTGGGGACCGTGACCGGTGGCCAGCGTGGTCAGCAGCGCGGCTCCGGTCGGGGTGCACGCCTCCCCGACCGCGGGGCCGGCGAAGGAGGGAAGCCCTCGCAGCAGCGCGGCAACGGCCGGCACCGGCACCGGCATGTCACCGTGCGCGCCGCGGATCCGCCCCGAGCCGACCGCGACCGGGGAGAGCACCAGCCCGTCCAGACCCAGGTGTGCCAGCCCGGCGCAGACAGCGACGACATCGGCGATGGCATCGAGGGCACCGACCTCGTGGAAGTGCACGTCCCTCGGCGCGACGCCGTGCACCGAGGCCTCGGCCTCGGCGAGCCGTGCGAAGACCGCGCGGGACTGGGTTCTCACCGGCTCGGCGAGGACGGACTCGCCGAGGAGCCGGTCGACGTCGGCCCAGATCCGGTGGGTCGTGGAGTCGGCGACCTCGACGTGGCAGCGGGTGGCGGCGAGCCCGCCCCGGCGTACCTCTTCGACGCGCAGCGTCACCCGCTCGGGCGCCACCGAGGAGACCGCCTCGGCCAGCACCGGCAGTGGCACGCCCGCTCCCACCAGAGCACCCAGCAGCATGTCTCCCGACGCCCCCGCCGTGGCATCGACCCAGCCGATCACGGCGGGTGACACCTCCGGGCGACCCGGGCGGCGAAGACGCCCGCCCCGTAGCCGTTGTCGATGTTCACGACGCTCACTCCGGGTGCGCAGGAGTTGAGCATGCCCAGCAGGGCGGCAACTCCGTGAAAGGACGCGCCATAGCCGACCGAGGTGGGCACGGCGACGAGAGGTACGCCGACCAGGCCACCGACCACGCTCGGCAGCGCCCCCTCCATCCCCGCCACCACCACGAGGCAGTCGGCCTCGTCCAGCGTTGCGCGCACAGCCAGCAGCCGGTGCAACCCGGCGACGCCGACGTCGGAGACGGTCTCCACGCCCGCACCGTGCACCGCGATGGTCAGGGCCGCCTCGGCCGCCACCGCAGCGTCGGAGGTGCCCGCGGAGACGACGACGACGCGGCCCACGGGGGGCGGCAGCGGTCCCACCGTCGCGCACCCGGCGAGGTCGTGCACGGAAGCCTCGGGCACCGCGTCGCGAAGGAGTGCCTGCGTCTCCTCGGAGAGGCGGGTGGCGAGCACGGTCCGGTCGGGGTGGGCCTGGTGCAGGGTCCGCAGGATCGCCACCACCTGCTCGGGTGCCTTCCCGGTGCCGTAGACGACCTCCGGGTCACCGGTCCGGGCCGCTCGGTCCAGGTCTACCCGGGCGAAGCCCAGGTCGGCCGTGGGCGCGGGGGGCGGCGGCTCGGGCGACGTCATAGGTCCACGCTCGGCCCTCGCCCCGCGACGGGCTCGCGGAGCTCGAAGCACTCGCCTGACTCGAAGCCGAACATCGAGCCGACGACGATCGGGATGATCAGCGAGCTCGCCACGGGCCAAGGCTAGGCGCACTCCCCACCAGGGCGGGAGCCGGAGCCGATCGTCGCGCCGACCCGGGGGGCGAGCAGACCGGGCCATGCGGATTCGACGTCCGGGTGCGAGGCTGGATGCGTGAGGAAGGACCCGGCAACGGCGGCGGCCGAGCGCGTGGTCGGCGATCTGATCTCGGCGGGGCTGGTCGATCCCGGTGCCGCCGGGGCTGCCCAGGACGTGGTCGCGCACGCTCTCGAGCGGGCGGCCGGCTCGTCGCCGACCGAGTCCGTGGCCCCGACCACGACTGTCCAGGGTGTCCAGGGCGCCCAGGGCCGCCGGGGCGAGATGCGGACGCTGCTCGCGGAGATCGCCGGCTACCTCGGGGGGGCCTTGGTGGTGGCGGCCGCTGGCCTCTTCCTCGCCCGTGAGTGGAGCCGGCTCTCCGACCGCGCCCAGCTGCTGACGCTCCTCGCCGTCACCCTGCTGCTGCTGGGCGCCGGACTGGTCGTGTCCCGCGTCGGGGGCGGGTACGCCGAGCTCCGTGACGGTCGTGACCACGTGCGTCGGCGGCTGACCTCGGCGCTCCTCACCGCTGGTGCGCTCGCCGCCGGGGTGACCGTGGGCCGGCAGGTGGACATCCTGCAGGATCGGTCCACGTCCTGGCCGGTTCTCCTCGGCGCCCTCGCCGCGGTGGCGGTGGCGGCAGCGGCGTACGGATATGCGCCCTCGGCGCTCGGACAGGTCGCGATGGTCGCCGGCGGGTTAACCGCGGTCGTGGCCGGGTGGGAGATCGCCACCGACGGCGGGGACTCGTCGCTGGGTCCGGGACTCCTGATCCTCGGGCTCGGGGTGCTGTGGCTGACGCTCGCCGAGGCCGGGATCTTCCGAGAGCAGGTCGTGTCCCGGTCCCTCGCGGTCGCCCTCGCGCTGCTGGGGGCCCAGATGCCGGCCTTCGACGGTCGCCATGGCGCCGTCGCCTACACGGCGCTCGCCGCGGTCGCCGTGCTCGGCTTCGTCCTCTACCTACGCACGGTGGCCTGGCCCTACCTCGTGGCCGGCGTCCTCGGCACGACGCTCGCCGTCCCCGAGGCGATCATCGACTGGACCGAGGGATCACTCGGCGTGGCCGGCGGCGTGCTGGTGGCCGGCTTGGCCCTACTCGCGGCGTCGGCGGTCGCGTTGCGCGTGAAGCGCGAGACCGAGGACTGACCGCGCGCGAACCCCGGGTCGCCGGGCCGGGTCGGGTCAGCGCAGCGCAGTCAGCGCAGTGAGCGCGGTCAGTCGCGTCGGTTCCCGACCCGCTCCTCCTGGCTCTCCAGCTCGCCGGCCCGGGCGGTTGCCCGCCGGTCGGCGGCGAGGCTGGTGGCCGTGGTGACGACGAGGACGACCAGGATCACCGCGAGGGACCACAGCGTCGGGACCTCGGGCACGGACTCCCACTGCAGGTGCGCCCAGTGCAGCGCTAGCTTGAGGCCGATGAAGGCGAGGATGACGGCCAGTCCGAAGCCGAGGTGGACGAGCTTGGACAGGGCGCCCTCGAGGACGAAGTAGAGCGCCCGCAGGCCGAGGAGCGCGAAGGCGTTGGTGGCGAAGACCAGGTAGGGATCACCGGTGATGCCGTAGACGGCCGGCACCGAGTCGACCGCGAAGACGATGTCGGTGGCGAAGACTGCGACCACCACGAGGAACAGCGGGGTGACCGCCCGCTTGGCGTCGACCCGGGCCAGCATCCGCGGACCCTCGTAGTCCGCGGTGACCGGGAAGAACCGGCGCACCAGCCGGACGCTGCGCATCTGGTCGATCTCGATGTCGTGGTCGTGGCCGCTCAGCGAGTCTCGCAGGATCTTGACCGCGGTGAGCACCAGCACGAGCCCGAAGACCAGGAACATCCAGTCGAAGGCCGCGAGCGCGGCGGCACCGAGTGCGATGAAGATGGCCCTCAGGACGAGGGCTCCGATGATCCCGTAGAGCAGCACCCGCTGCTGAAGGGCGCGTGGCACCGCGAACGCACTCAGCAGCAGCATGAACACGAACAGGTTGTCGACGCTGAGGGACTTCTCGACCAGGTAGCCGGTGATGTATTCGACGCCGCGGTCGCTTCCGAAAGCGGCGAAGATGTAGCCGCCGAAGGCGAGCGGGAGGGCGATGTAGAACGCCGACCACCCCACGGCCTCCTTCATGGAAACCTCGTGGGGCTTGCGGGTGACCAGGAAGTCGACGGCCAGCAGGACGATGACGGCGCCGATCAGGCCGCCCCAGAGGGCCGGGGTGCCGATGCTGTCGATGACGCCGCCGCCCGACGCGGCCTGGGCGGGTGCGGTCAGCACGGGGCCCGTGGGCGTCAGGGCGTCCAGGGACGGGAGGGAGGGGGACATGGAACTCCTCAGGTCGTGGTGCGGGCCTGAGGTCTCCTTCACCCGGCCCGATGTCGTCGGGCCAGGCAGCCTCCCGAGGCGCCGGGGTCACGGCGCCGGACTGACCGGGCGGGCTCGAGGAAGTACTCCCCTCGGGTGGTGCAGGTGCTGCTGCTGGACTATACCCGTCGAATCCTCAGCGAACCGCCGTGCCGCGGGCGCTCCAGGCAGCCGAGTCGTCGGGTCGTCGACGGGGGCGGCGGGGTGGCCACGGTCGGCGCGGGCAAGTCCCCGAATGCGCCGTCCGTGACCACCGTTGCCGAGCACCCTCGGGTCACCGCGGACCCGGGGGAAGCCCGGGTCCGCGGTCGATGAGAGTGGGTCAGGGAAGGTCGATAGGGCGCAGCACCCGGTTGATGCCGTGGGCGATCTGCAGGTTCCCCTTGTTGATGTTCTTCAGCGAGCGGATCACCTTCGGGTCGCGGTCGTCGGTGTCGGCGTCGATGAGCTTGATGCACTTGCGCCCGCGGACGTCGACGGTGATCGCGGAGCCCAGCGCGGTGGTCAGCTCGGCTCCGTCGGCCTTGAGGGCCTGGCGGTAGGTGATGGTGGCCCCCGGGACCACGTGGTAGAGGAGGACGGCCTCGATCGTGTCCACGGGGAGGCCAGCGAGGACCTCGAGAGCCTTGCGCTCCGATCCGTACCACGTGCCGGTCAGGTTCCAGACCAGCCGCTTGAACGCGAGGTCGGTGGGGATGAACGCCGTCAGCGGCACCGACCCGTCCGCCAGCACGCCCACGGGGCTGTCCGGCTTGGCGTCGAGGACGGCGTACACCGCCTTCTCGAGGATGTCGAAGTCGCGCCAGTTGCGGTCCAGGCGGTTGCCGTCAGCGGCCAGCACGGTGGCCAGGCTGCGCTCACCCTTGGGCTTGTGGTAGTCGCCTGCGGCGGCGGAGCCGGCCGGTGCGGCGAGAGCCACGGCGGTGGTGGCGGCCAGGGCTGCGGCGATCTTGCGGAACCTCACGATGGTGTCCCCTCGTTCTGGCGGCGGCCTCGATGCCGTCCGCGTGTGTGGTAACCCTGCTTCGTGCCCCCCGGAGCCCCGGATGGGTGCTCGCACCACGCCAACGCCAGGCACGACGAAGGAAGGTCCTTGATGCGCGAATTGCAGGTCGGCTGTCTAGTCGCCGGACCCGCGCTGTCACGCCGCGAGTTGCTCGCCGCGCCGGTGGTCGCCGCCTTGGAGCAGTGGCCGCGCTCGGACGAGGTGGGCGTCGTCGAGATCGACCCCGCCCTGGCCGACACCGCCGCGCTGACCGAGGTCTACGGCTTGCCGCTGCGGGCCAGCGGCAACTGCGTCGTGGTCGGTGGCCGGCGTGACGGCATGGACCGCGTGGCCGCGTGTGTCGTCCCCGCCGACACGCGCGCCGACGTCAACCGGCTGGTCAGACGGCTCCTCGATGTCCGCAAGGCGTCCTTTCTGCCGATGGAGCGAGCGGTCGCCGAGACCGGCATGGAGTACGGCGGGATCACACCGCTGGGCCGCCCGGAGGGATGGCGGCTGCTGGTCGACGAGGCCCTCGTGGAGGTGCCGGTCGTCGTCGTCGGCAGCGGAGTGCGTCGGAGCAAGGTGCTGCTGCCCGGGACCACGCTCGCGGCGATTCCCGGCGCCGAGGTGGTCGCCGGGCTGGGGATCTGACCGGGCTGGGGATCTGACCGGGCTGGGGATCTGACCGGGTTCGGCATCTGACCGGGCTGGGCATCTGACCGGGTTCGGCGTTCAGCCGTCGGGCATCGACCAGGCGAGCAGCTCGCCTTCGGCGAGGGCGGTGACCAGGCGCCCACCGCCGCGGAGCCGGAGGGCGTCGCCGGCACCGAGCGTGCCGACCCCCTCCACGGACGCCTCACCGCACGCCACCACGAGATGGACCAGCGGCCCCTCGGGGATGACGACGGTTGCCCCCTGCTCCAGGTGGGCGACCGCCAGGGTGGTCCCGGGCGTGCTCAGCGGGACCGCGGCGTCGCGGCGACTCCCGGAGGCGAGCGGCCGCCAGCCGGTGCCGCTGGGACCCACCTCGGCCAGGTGATGGACCGGCGGCAGCGCCGGTGCTCCGGGGCGGACCCACATCTGCAGGAAGTGAACCGGCTCCAGGCCGGCATTGGTCTCGGCATGCCGGATGCCGCGGCCGGCGCACAGCCGCTGCACCATCCCGGGCCCGACCTCGTGGACCCGTCCGGCGCAGTCGGCGTGCCGCAGCACTCCGCGGAGCACCCAGGTGAGGATCTCCAGCTCCTGGTGAGCGTGGTCGGGGTAGCCGTGACCCGGCTCGACCAGATCCTCGTTGTGGGCCAGCAGCGGCCCGAAGCCCACGTTGGCCGGGTCGTAGTGCTCTGCGAAGGAGAAGGAATGCTGCGTGCGCCGTCCGGGCCCCCGGGTCTCGAACCGGTCGCCGGCTCGGCGTACCTCGACTCCCTCCGGCACTCCCTGCAAACCCGCGGCCATCCTCCTAGTCTGGCTGCTATGGGGCATGCGCACGCCGCCGGGCGGGCGGACGACCGGCGCCGGCTGACCGTGGTGCTCGGCTTGACGTCGAGCGTTCTCGTCGCCCAGGTCATCGGGGCCTGGTGGAGTGGGTCGCTGGCGCTGCTCGCGGACGCCGGTCACATGGCCACCGACGTCGGGGCGGTGCTGCTCGCCCTTGCGGCGTCGGTGGTGGCCGGGCGGCCGGCGACCTCGCGGCGCACCTTCGGGCTGCACCGCGCGGAGATCCTCGCCGCCCTCGTCAACGCTGTCCTGCTCCTGGGGGTGAGCGGCTTCCTGCTCATCGAGGCCGTCCTCCGGCTGTCCGCTCCGCCCGAGGTTGACGCCGGGACCATGCTGTGGTTCGCGATGGCCGGCCTGGTGGCGAACGCGGTGTCGATCGCGGTTCTCATGGGCCGGCGCAGCTCCTCGCTCAACATGCGCGGCGCGTTCCTCGAGGTGCTCGGCGACATGCTCGGATCGGTGGCGGTGGTGACGGCAGCCATCGTGATGCTGCTGACCGGCTTCGACCGCGCGGACCCGCTGGCGACGCTGCTGATCGCGGTCGTGATCCTGCCGCGCGCGGTGGCGTTGGCCCGCGAGGCTGTCCATGTGCTGCTGGAGGGCACGCCGCGGGGAGTCGACCTCGAGCAGGTCCGTGCCCACCTGATGACCGTCCCCGGCGTCGTGGACGTCCACGACCTGCACGTCTGGACGATCACCAGCGGTCTGCCGTCGATGTCGGTGCATGTCACCGTCGAGGACTCGACCCTGGCCGACCAGGGAGTCGGCGCTCTGCTCGACCGGTTCAGCACCTGTGTGGCCGGCCACTTCGACGTCGAGCATGCGACCTTCCAGGTCGAGCCGCAGTCGCACCGCGCGCACGAGGACCTCGGCGAGTCCCATCGCTAGGAGACTCTCGGCGCGAGCACGGTGGCGCTGGCCCGGGCTGGCTCTGCCTAGTGACTCCTGGCGGTGACCGAGGGCGGGGCCGGTTCGGCGACCGGCGCCGGCGAGGGGGCGCCGAACAGTGCGACGGCAGCGATCGTGGCCAGCGCCATGCGCAGCAGCAGCGACGTCGACATCCTGGGTTCCGTCCCTCGAGTCTTGTGAGCGCCAGCCGGCGCGGGACCGCTTCCCTGCGGCCTGCAACAAGAATGACACAGATTCTCCACAAATGCCGCTTTCTGCTGCGAACCAGCCGCCCCCGCCGCGTCAGTCACTGACCTGAGGCCGGTTAGTACGCCGCTACGCCGTCCTCAGGTCAGTCACTGACGCTCGTGGCTGGTCCTGGCTGCCACACTGGCTTCGCATGAGCGTTGGGGGAGCCGGAACCGGACCGCTGCGAGGGATTCGGGTCGTCGAGGTCGCCGGCATCGGGCCGGGGCCACATGCGGCGACGATGCTGGCCGACCTCGGGGCCGACGTCGTGAGGGTCGAGCGTCCCGGTGGCGCCACGAGTCCCGGGCCTCGGCGTACCGACCTGCTGACCCGCGGCCGGCCCAGCATCGCCCTGGACCTCAAACGACCCGAGGCCGTCGAGGCGCTGCTGCAGCTGGTGGACAGCGCCGACGTGCTGATCGAGGGGATGCGGCCCGGGGTCGCCGAGCGGCTCGGGTTCGGCCCGGACACCTGCCTGGGGCGGAACCCGCGATTGGTGTACGGCCGGATGACCGGCTGGGGTCAGGACGGCCCGCTCGCCCAGACCGCCGGGCACGACGTGAACTACCTCGCACTCGCCGGCGTGCTGCACGGCCTCGGCCAGGACCCCGATCGGCCGCATTTCCCGAGCAACCTGCTCGGCGACTTCGGCGGCGGGTCGACGTACCTGGTCATCGGGATGCTCGCCGCGCTGCTGGAGGCGCGGACGACAGGCGAGGGCCAGGTCGTGGACGCCGCGATCATCGACGGCGCGGCGCACCTGACCTTGCTGTGGACCTCCATGCTGGCCGCTGGCGTGGCCAGGGAGGAGCGGGCGACGAACCTCCTCGACGGCGGCTACCCGGCCTATGCCGTCTACGAGACCGCCGACGGTCGGCACATGGCCGTGGGGGCCCTCGAGCCACAGTTCTTCGCCGAGCTGCTCGACCGGCTCGGCCTCTCCGGGCGGGTGCCGGAGCCGGTGCACGAGCACCTCGGCGAGCTGCGAGACCTGCTCGCCGCCGCCTTTCGCGGCCGCACGCAGGAGGAGTGGGCCGAGGTCTTCGCCAACAGCGACGCCTGCGTCGCGCCGGTGCTGCCGCTGAGCGAGGCCGCTCGGCACCCGCACCTGGCCGCCCGGGAGGTGTACGTCGAGCACGACGGCGTGCTGCAGGCTGCGCCGGCCCCCCGGTTCTCCCGGACGCCGGCGACGCTCTCGACCGGGCCGTCTGTGGTCGGGGGACAGACGAGGGCGGTGCTCGAGGCCTGGGGAGTCACCGGCGTCCAGGAGCTGCTCGACTCGGGCGCGGCCGTCCAAGCCTGACCTGACGCCGAGGATGCCACGACTCGGCGGTCTCCCCCGGTGAGGATGCGACGCCCTGGGGGGTGTGACGGGTCAGGCCGGGAGCCCCCCTGCCGAAAGCGCGCGAAGAATGGCAGAATCCGTACTCACCAGTAACCTGTCGTTCTCCCGTCCCCTGACCGGGGGCGGGCTGCTGCACTGGAAAGTTGGGACCATGGCTGACGCGCCACAGGCAATCATCTACGACGCGATCCGAACCCCGCGGGGCAAGGGCAAGAAGGACGGCTCCCTCCACGAGGTGAAGCCGATCGACCTCGTGGTCACGCTGCTCGACGAGATCCGCAAGCGGCACGACAACTTCGACCCCGAGCGGGTCGAGGACGTCGTGCTGGGCTGCGTGACGCCGATCGGAGACCAGGGCGGCGACATCGCCCGGGCGGCCGCGCTCAAGGCCGGCTACCCCGACGCCACGGCGGGTGTGCAGCTCAACCGGTTCTGCGCCTCCGGCCTCGAGGCGGTCAACCAGGCCGCCGCGCGGGCCCGCTCGGGCTGGGAGGACCTGATCCTCGCCGGCGGGGTGGAGTCGATGAGCCGGGTGCCGATGGGCGCCGACGGTGGGGCCATCGCCTGTGACCCGGCCACCGCGTTCGCCTCCGACTTCGTGCCCCAGGGGATCAGTGCGGACCTGATCGCGACGCTCGAGGGCTTCACCCGGGCCGACTGCGACGCGTTCGCCGCCGAGTCCCAGGCGCGCGCCGCCAAGGCGCAGGCCAACGGCTACTTCGACGGATCGGTGATCCCGGTCAAGGATCTCAACGGCTTGACCGTCCTGGAGAAGGACGAGTACCTCCGGCCGGGGACCACCGCCGAGAGCCTGGCGGGCCTCAAGCCCTCCTTCGCCTTCCATGGCGACCTCGGCTTCGACAACGTCGCGCTCGACAAGTACCACTGGGTCGAGAGGATCGACCACGTCCACCACGCGGGCAACTCCTCGGGCATCGTCGACGGCGCGGCCCTCGTGGCGATCGGCACCGAGCAGGTCGGCCGCGATCTCGGTCTGCGCGGCCGCGCCCGGGTCGTCTCGGCTGCTGTCACCGGGGCCGAGCCCACGATCATGCTGACCGGTCCAGCGCCCTCGGCCCGCAAGGCACTGGCCAAGGCCGGCATGACCGCGGCCGACATCGACCTGTGGGAGATGAACGAGGCCTTCGCTGCCGTGGCGCTGCGCTTCATCCGCGACATGGACATCAGCCACGACGTCGTCAACGTCAACGGAGGCGCGATCGCCCTGGGGCACCCCCTCGGCGCGACGGGCGCGATGATCCTCGGCACGCTGCTCGACGAGCTGGAGCGCCGCGACCTCGAGCGCGGCCTGGCCACGCTCTGCGTCGGTGGCGGCATGGGCATCGCCACGATCATCGAGCGCATCTGACCTCCCGACCAATCACGACCACGAGGAATCGCCACACCATGACTGACCAGAGCGCGGTGCGCTACGAGCGAGACGCCGACGGCATCGTCACCCTGACCCTCGACGACCCGACGGCCAGCGCCAACACGATGAACGAGGTCTACCAGAAGGCGATGGCCGAGGCCGTCGACCGTCTGGAGGCGGAGAAGGACGACGTCACCGGCGTTGTCGTCACCTCGGCGAAGAAGACCTTCTTCGCCGGCGGCAACCTGGAGATGCTGATCAGCACGCGTCCCGAGGACGCGCAGCAGATGTACGACGAGAGCCTGTCGATGAAGCGCGACCTGCGCCGGCTGGAGACCCTCGGCAAGCCCGTGGTCGCCGCGATCAACGGCGCGGCGCTCGGCGGCGGCCTGGAGATCGCGCTGGCCTGCCACCACCGGATCGCCGCGGACGGCCGCTACGAGATCGGCCTCCCGGAGGCGACGCTCGGGCTGCTTCCCGGCGGCGGCGGCGTGGTGCGCACCGTGCGGCTGCTGGGTCTGCAGACGGCGCTGACCGAGGTCCTGCTCCAGGGGCAGCGCTACAAGCCTGCCGTCGCGCTGCAGAAGGGGCTCATCCACGAGGTGGTCCCGGCCGCGGAGCTCCTCGACCGGGCGCGCGCCTGGGTGCTGGAGCATAAGGACGACCCGGAGGCCGCCACCCAGCCTTGGGATCGCAAGGGCTACCGGATGCCCGGCGGTACGCCGTCGAACCCGAGCCTGGCCGCGATGCTGCCGGTGTTCCCCGCGACGCTGCGCAAGCAGCTCAAGGGCGCCGACTATCCGGCGCAGAAGGCGATCATGTCCGCCGCCGTCGAGGGTGCGCAGGTCGACGTCGACGGTGCCCAGCGGATCGAGGCGCGCTACTTCACCAAGCTGGCCACCGGGCAGAACTCCACGAACATGATCCAGGCCTTCTTCTTCGACCTGCAGGCGATCAACTCCGGGTCGCTGCGGCCGCAGGGTTACGACAGGTGGCAGGCCACCAAGGTCGGCGTCCTCGGCGCCGGGATGATGGGCGCCGGGATCGCGCACGTCTGCGCCAAGTCCGGCATGGACGTGGTGCTCAAGGACGTCAACCTCGAGGCCGCCGAGCGGGGCAAGGGCTACTCGGTGAAGATCAACGAGAAGGCCGTCTCGCGCGGCAAGCTGGCCGCGGAGAAATCCGAGGAGATGCTCGCCCGGATCACCCCGACCGACAACCCCGAGGACCTCAAGGGCTGCGACCTGGTCATCGAGGCGGTTTTCGAGGACCCGTCGCTGAAGCACAAGGTCTTCGCCGAGATCCTGCCCATGGTGAACTCCGACGCCTTGCTGTGCTCCAACACCTCGACGATCCCGATCTCCGAGCTCGCTGAGGGCGTCGACCGGCCGGCCGACTTCATCGGCCTGCACTTCTTCTCTCCGGTCGACAAGATGCCGCTGGTCGAGATCATCCGGGGCCGGGACACCTCCGAGGCTGCGGTGGCGAAGGCCATCGACGTGGTCCAGCAGATCCGCAAGACCCCGATCGTGGTCCACGACAGCCGGGGCTTCTACACCTCCCGGGTCATCGGTACCCAGATCAACGAGGGTCTGGCGATGCTCGGTGAGGGTGTCGCGCCGATGACGATCGAGCGGGCCGCGCTGCAGGCCGGCTATCCGGTGGGGCCGCTGCAGATCACCGACGAGCTGAACATGGAGCTCATGGTCAAGATCCGCAACGCGACCAAGGGCGCCATCGAGCGGGCCGGCGGCACCTACACCCCGCACCCGGCCGAGGCGGTCATCGACCGGATGATCGAGATCGGCCGGCCCAGCAAGCTCAAGGGCGCCGGGTTCTACGAGTACGACGAGTCCGGCAAGCGGCTCGGGCTCTGGAGCGGCCTGGCCGAGGAGTTCCCGGTGGCCGAGCAGCAGCCGCGGCTGCGGGACCTCCAAGAACGGATGCTGTTCATCGAGTCCCTGGAGACCGTGAAGTGCTTCGACGAGGGGGTCCTCTCCTCCACCGCCGAGGCCAACATCGGCTCGATCTTCGGGATCGGCTTCCCGCCGCCGACGGGTGGGGCAGCGCAGTTCGTCAACGGCTACGAGGGCCCCGCGGGCACCGGCGTGACGGCCTTCGTCGCGCGGGCGCGCGAGCTGGCCGCGGCGTACGGCGACCGGTTCGAGCCGCCGGCGAGTCTGGTGGAGAAGGCCGAGCGCGGCGAGCGGCTCTGAGGACCTGAGCTCACCGGGGCCGGCTTCCAGTCTCCCCCGGTGAAGCAGACGACTCGGCGCTCCCCAGGGGTTGTCTCCCGTGGGGAGCGCCAGTCGTCTATGCGGCGCCGCAGCAGCAGGACCCCGCGATGGCACAAATCAGTCGAATCCACCACTTAGCGGCGCTGGCCGCTGGGACACTGGGGCCGTGTCCGCCCCGCATCCCCTCGTCGAGATCCGTTCGCTCACCGTCAGGTTCGGCGAGGTCGACGCGGTCCGCGGCCTGGATCTGAGCGTCCCGCGCGGCGCGGCGACCGCCCTGCTCGGACGCAACGGGGCCGGCAAGTCGACCACGATGCGGGTCCTGGCCGGAGTGGTCCCGCCCACCGGTGGCTCGGTTCTCGTGGCCGGCCACGACCTGGCCGCGCAGCCACTCGCGGTGAAGCGATCAACGGGCTACTGCCCCGACGTGGGCGGTCTCGTTCCCCGCGCGACGCCCTGGGAGCACCTGCAGCTCGCCGCCAGGCTGCGCCGGATGACCGGCTGGGAGGATCGAGCCCGGGACCTGCTCGAGCGGTTCGACCTCGGGGCCGCCGCCCACCGGGTCGCCGGCGGTTTCAGCCACGGAATGGGGCGCCGGCTGTCGGTGCTCCTGGCCGCGTTCCACGAGCCCGCGGTGCTCCTGCTCGACGAGCCCTTTGACGGCGTTGACCCGCTCGGGGTCGAGGCCACCATGGAGGTGGTCGCCGACGCCCGCGCCCGCGGCGCCGCGGTGCTGGTCTCCACCCACTTGCGCGAGCTGGCCGTGGCGGCCTGCCAGGAGGCCTTGGTGCTGCGCGGTGGCGTGGTCGTCGCGGCGCTCCGGGCCGAGGAGATGGCCGGGGAGGACGGTGCCGGTGTCTACCGGTCGCTCCTGGGCTGACCCCAGCGGCCGCGCGGACCGAGCCACCCGGAGGAGCGCCGAGATCGGCCGGGCGGTGGCCGACCTGCGGCCGCTGCTGCGGTTCCGGACGTCCGGGCTGCGCGGCGCAGGTCGCCGGGCCGCGGGTCTGGCGCTGGCGCTGCTGGTGCTGCTCACCGTGGCCGCGTCCTGGCTGCCGGCGTACCTGCCGGCGTCCCTGCGCCGGATGGAGGTCATGTCGCTGCTGCCCAGCGCCATGCTCGGTGTGGTCGTGGTGGCCGGGATCTCCGCGGCTGCCTCGGGTGGGGGCCGGGAACTGGTGCCGCGCGATGAGGCGGTCGCCTTCCCGGTCAGCCCGACCACCGACCATCTCGGGGCGTTGCTGCTGGCGCCGCTCAACATCGCCTGGCTGCTTCAGGCGTGGACGCTGCTCGGCGCCACGGCCTACGTCGCGGGCCCACGCCCCGGCCTCGTGCTCAGCCAGCTCCTGGTGCTCGCCTGGCTGGCCGCGGCGACGGCGCTCGCGCAGGTCGCCGGCTGGGCCCTGGAGTGGGTACGCCGCGGGCCGCACGGAGTGCCGCGGATCCGGGTGCTGACCACCCTGGGGGTGCTCGCCGGGTCCGTCCTGGTGGTCAGCGGCCGACTCCTGCCGCTGCTCCAGGCCTCGCCGACCACCGAGGTCACCGTTGCCTCGCTGCAGGCTGCGGGCGGGGTCACGGTCCGCTACGGCCTCGTGCTGGCCGGCGTCCTCCTGCTGGGGCTGACGACCGTCGCCGCCGGCGCGGCGCTCGCCCATGCGGTGGCCCGCCGGCCGGCCCGCGACGAGCACCGGCTGGAGACCTCGGCGTACGCTGCGCGCCCCGCACCGGCCAGCGACCTGGCCGCGCTGGTCCGGCTCGACCGGGCCGGGGTGTGGCGGTCGGTGTCCCTGCGCCGTGGCCTGCTCGTGCTGGCCGTGCTGCCCGGACTGGTGGCGATCGGCGGGGGGCTGGCGTGGGACATGCTCGCGGTGCTGCCTGGGTTGGTGGCCTCCGGCGGTGCGCTGCTCTTCGGGGTCAACGCGTGGTGCCTGGACGGGGGCGGGGCGCTGTGGCGCGACAGCCTGCCGGTCCGGCCGCGGGTGGCCTTCGCGGCCCGGGCGCTGGTCCTGGTGGAGGTGGTGCTGGTCGCCTCGGCCGGCACGATCGCGCTCGCCTCGCTGCGGGCCGGGGCACCCAGCGTCGCGGAGCTCTCCGCGGTGGCCGCGGCGGCCGTGGTGGTCGCGGTCCAGGTGGTCTCCGCCTCGCTGAGGTGGTCGGTGCGACGGCCGTTCCCCGTGGACCTGCGCAGTGCCCGGGCGACCCCGGCCCCGCCCCTGGTCATGGTCGGCTACTCGGCCCGGTTGGCGCTGAGCACCACGCTGGTCGGCCTGGTGTTCGCCGGGCTGGGGCGGCTGTCGTGGGAGTGGCCGGTGCTGGTGGCCACGCCGATGCTGCTGCTGTCGCTGTGGCGGCTGGCTCGCACCGGCCGACGCTGGGCGGACCCCGGCGTCCGCTCCCGGGTCGTGACCGCTGTCGCCGCCTGACCGGGGGAGCCCGTCCGGGGGAGCCCGTCCGGAGGAGCCTGACCGGGCGGAGCCTGACCGGTGGCGCCGCTTAGGGTCGCAGTGAGCGACCCGACCCCGGACGGTCCGGGGCCGTCGAGGTCGCCGCGAGGGGAGGGGTGCGCGATGGCGGAGCCGGCACCGGTGGAGGGGGCTCGCCCGGTCCGCGACGAGGACGCCTTCGACGTCGACGCGGTGGCGGCCTGGCTGCGAGCGCACGCCAGCGAGCCCTACGCCCCCGACCTCGACGGCACCCCCGAGGTCCGCCAGTTCGCCGGCGGCGCCTCGAACCTCACCTACCTGCTGCGCTACCCCGGCGACGGCGACGACGACGGCGACGGCGGCAGCGACGGCGACAACGGCAGCGGCCGGGACCTGATCCTGCGCCGGGCGCCCCGGGGGACGAAGGCGCGCGGGGCGCACGACATGCGGCGCGAGTTCCACATCCAGCGCCAGCTCAAGCCGGTCTTCGCCTACGTCGCGGACATGGTCGCCTTCTGCGACGACCCGGCCGTCCTCGGGGCGGACTTCTACGTGATGGAGCGGCTGGTCGGGCGGGTGCCCCGGGCCGACCTGCCGGCCGAGGCGCTGACGCCGGAGCAGGCCCGGGGGATGTGCCTGGCGATGGTGGACGTGCTCGCCGAGCTGCACGGCGTCGATCCCGACGCCGCCGGGCTGCGCGACCTGGGCAAGGGGCGTGGCTACGTCCGTCGGCAGGTCGAGGGGTGGTCGGCTCGCTACCGGAACGCCCGCACCGAGGACGCGCCGGCCCTCGAGCAGGTGATGGCCTGGCTCGACGCCCACCAGCCCGAGGACGTGGAGACGTGCGTGATCCACAACGACTTCAAGATGGACAACCTGGTGCTGGACCCACAGGACCCCACGCGGATCATCGGCGTGCTCGACTGGGAGATGGCCACCGTCGGAGACCCGCTCATGGACCTGGGCGGCGACCTCGCCTTCTGGGTGCAGGACGACGACGGTGACCTCGCCGCCCTGCGCCGGGTGCCCACCCACCTGCCCGGCATGCTGACTCGTGGTGAGTTCGTCGAGCGCTACTGCGACCTGAGGGGGATCCCCATGACCCCGCAGCGGTGGCGGTTCTACGAGGTGTTCGGCCTGTTTCGGCTGGCGGTGATCTCGCAGCAGATCTACTACCGCTACTTCCACCGGCAGACCAGCAACGAGCTCTACGCGCTGTTCGGGCCGGCCGTGCACATCGTCGACGGTCGGCTGCGGGAGCTGCTGGGATGGCGGTGATCCTGCTGGTCCGGCACGGCCAGGCAAGCTGGGGCGCCGCCGACTACGACAACCTCTCTCCGCTCGGACACGAGCAGGCGGCGATTCTGGGGCGCGGCCTCGCCGCCCGCGGCGTCGCCCCGACCCGCGCCTTCGCCGGGGCGATGCGCCGGCACGCCCAGACCGCGCGGGCGACGATGGCGGCCGCCGGCTGGGACGGAGAGGTGGCGCTCGAGCGAGGGTGGGACGAGTTCGACCACGTGCAGATGCTGGAGGTGCACGGGGCCCCGGACGGGTCCACACCCGACCAGCTGACCCGACAGCAGTTCGACGCCTGGTTCGGCTCAGCGATGCGCCGATGGACGGCCGGCCACCACGACGGGGAGTACGACGAGCCCTTCCACGTCTTCAGCGGCCGGGTCGAGTCGGCGCTGCGGCGTACCTCCGCCGACCTCGGGTCCGGGGAGACGGCGGTCGTCTACACCAGCGGGGGCCCGATCTCATGGGTCGCCGCGACGCTGCTGGGGGGTGGGGTCGACACCTGGATGCGGCTCAACCCGGTGACCGTGAACGCCTCGGTGACCAAGGTGGTGGTGGGCGCGCGCGGGACGACGCTGGTGTCGCTGAACGAGCACAGCCACCTAGAGCCGGAACACGTGACCTATCGCTGAGCCCGCGGCCTGGGGACCCGCCAGGTCAGCTGCGCGCCGCCCTCGGCGGGGCTGGTGATGTCCAGCGTGCCACCGTGCTGCTGGATTCGTTTGCTCAGGTTGTCGAGGCCGCTGCGGCGGGTGCTGCGGATGCCGATGCCGTCGTCCTTGAGCACCAGGCGCAGCTCGGAGTCGAACACCGATCCGTGCAGCTCGACGGCCTCGGCGCGAGCGTGCCGCAGAATGTTCGACAGCCCTTCGCGCACGCAGGCGGCCAGGTCGGAGGCGAGCTGGCCGGTGGTCTCCGACACCGAAGGATCGAGGTCCAGCACTGGCGCGAACCCGAGCAGCGGCTCGGCCTCCCGCACGATGGTGGTGACCAGCGTCCCGAACGTCGATCCCGGCTCCTCCGGGCTGCGCAGGGTCATGATCGTGTTGCGGATCTGCCGGATCGTGTCATCGAGGGTGGCGATGCCGATCTCGATGCGCGTCCGGGTGTCGTCGTCGACCTTGGAGAGCACCTGCTGGAGGGCCATCCCAGTCGCGTAGAGGCGCTGGATGACGTGGTCGTGCAGGTCGCGGGCGATCCGGTTGCGCTCCTCCAGCAGTCGCAGCTTCTCGGCCACCTCCCGTGCCGAGGCCAGCTCCAGCGACACCGCGGCGTGGTCGGCGAACGTGCCGGCGGTCTCGAGGTCGGCCTGGGTGAAACGGGCGTTGCCCCGGACCCGGGCCAGGAACAGGACTCCGAGCACCTCGTGGGCGCCGTGCAGCGGCACCAGCATGGCCGGCCCCAGCGGGGTGCTGGTCTCGCAGAGCTCCGCCGGCTCGCGGCTCTCGTTCAGATCCGGGATCATCAGCGAGCGGCCGCTGTCGAGCACCCGCCCGATCCGGTTGCCCGACAGCGGGAAGGTGTTGCCGGCGATCCGGCGCTCGGCCCCCAGCCCGCGGGCGTAGCGCACCCGCATCTCCTGGTCCTCGCGCAGCAACATGAGCACCACGTCGGCCTCGGCGAGCTCGCGGGCCCGGTCGGAGATCAGCCGCAGCGGCTGGTCGACGTTCTCCGACAGCAGGTCGCGGGTCATGGCGTTGCCCGCCCGCATCCAGGCGCGCGCTCGAAGGGCGTCGCGGAGCAGGGCCGCATTGGCCACGGCGCTGCCGACCGTGGCGCCGAGCGCCGCGGCGAGCACCTCGTCATCGGCGCTGAACGGCCTGCCGTCGTGCCGGTCGGCGACGTAGAGCATGCCGATGGTCCGCTGGCCCGCGGTGAGCGGGACGACGAGCAGGCTGCGCATGCCGCGGGTGCTCCCACCGAGCCGAGGGTCCTGGTCCGGGTTGTCCACCCGTCGGACTCCGCTGCCGTGGGCCAGGGCGGCGAAGAGGGCGCGCCCACCGCGGCTCGGGCGGTCCGCGCCGCCCTGCTGGGGGATGTCGGCGAAGGTCATCGTGCCCAGCGAGCCGTCGTCCTCGAGAAGCGTGGCGCCGGCGCGCTCGGCGTCGAACACCGACCGGGCCAGCTCCGTGACGCGGGTGAGGGCCGCCGACGCCGGGCGGTCGGCGCGCAGGATCTCAGGAACAACCGCCAAGACGCGACGAGTCCTCTCGTCGGCCGAGAGAGCAGCCACCGGTATCACCCCACTGCTCGAGGGCACCCCTACCCTCGAGTAGTCATACCCTAGGCGGTCGGTCGCGAGTACGTCGACGCGCCGGCCGAGGTTTCACCTAAGCGCGCCGGTGGCCGCCGGCCACAAACAGTCAGTCTTGACTGTTTGTTGCTCCGTCGGCGAGGCTGCCCCGCGTGACGACGACCCGGATCCCGCAGGCCGAGCGGACCCGGGCCATGCGGCTCCGGCTGCTGGAGGCGACCGTGGAGTGCCTCGCCGAACGCGGCTGGAGCGGCACGTCGACGACCGTGGTCTCCGAGCGAGCTGGGGTCAGCCGCGGCGCCCAGCTGCACCACTTCCCGACCAAGAGCGACCTCGTGCTCGCCGCCGTGGAACACCTGGCCGTGGTCCGGCAGCAGGAGCTGCTGGCCCGGGTGGTCGGTCTCCCCTCGGGTCCGCACCGCACCCGGGCGGTGCTGGAGATGCTGGCCGACCTGTTCACCGGCCCGCTGTTCGCCGCCGCCCTCGAACTCTGGGTGGCCGCTCGCACCGATCCGCAGCTGCACGACGCGGTCCGCGAGCTCGAAGCACGGGTGGGCCGGGCGGCGCACCGGCACGCCGTGGAGGCGCTCCAGGTCGACGAGTCCGTGCCCGGTGCCCGCGAGCTCGTCCAGGCCACTCTCGACCTGGTGCGCGGGCTCGGACTGGCCGCGACGCTGAGCGACGACTCGGCGCGCCGCGGCCCGATCCTCGACGCGTGGGCCGCCACGCTCGACGCCCGCCTGGACCGGGAGGAGGCCGCCGATGGCCAGCAGTGAGATGGCCAGCAGTGAGAGGAGTGCGTCGGTGCTCGACGGCGTCCTGGCCGACCTCGGCACCGAGTCCGCGGAGCTGGACGACCGTGTCGCGGGCCGGGGGGAGGCCGACTGGCGGACCCCGACGCCGGCGCAGGGCTGGGACGTCGCCACCTCGATCGCCCACCTGGCTTGGACCGACGAGGCCGCGGTCATCGCAGCCACCGACCCCGACCGCTGGCGGGCCCTTCTCCACGATGCTGCCGGCGACCCCGAGGGGTTCGTGGACGCGGTCGCGGCGGCGGGCGCGGCCGACCCACCCGAGCGGCTGCTCGCCCGCTGGCGCGCCGGGCGCAGTCGGCTCTCCGACGTCCTCAGGGCACTGCCACCCGGTCACCCGGTGCCGTGGTTCGGTCCGCCGATGAGCCCCACCTCGATGGCCACGGCCCGGTTCATGGAGACCTGGGCGCACGGCCTGGACGTGGCCGACGCGCTCGGGGTCCGGGTGACCCCACACGACCGGGTGCGGCATGTCGTCCACCTCGGGGTGCGCACGCGCGGCTTCTCCTTCGCCGCCCGCGGGCTCGACGTGCCCGAGGCCGAGGTGCGCGTCCGGCTCGAGGCACCGAGCGGCGCGCGGTGGGAGTACGGACCGGCCGACGCCACCGACTCGGTGACCGGTCCCGCGTGGGACTTCGCCCTGCTCGTCACGCAGCGACGGCACCGGGCCGACCTCGCGCTCGAAGCCCGCGGCGAGGTGGCCGACCGCTGGCTCGACGTGGCCCAGGCCTTCGCCGGGCCGCCGGGACCCGGTCGTCCCTCCCTCGGGGCGGACAGCAGGTCGCGACATGGCTGAGCCGCTCCTCGTCGGCAACTGCTCGGGCTTCTACGGCGACCGGCTCTCGGCGATGCGGGAGATGCTCGAGGGCGGCCCGCTGGACGTCCTCACCGGCGACTACCTCGCCGAGCTCACGATGCTCATCCTGGGCCGCGACCGGATGAGGGACCCCGACCTCGGCTATGCCCGGACGTTCCTCACCCAGCTTGGCGACTGCCTCCGCCTCGCCATCGACCGCCGGGTGCGGATCGTTGCCAACGCCGGTGGCCTCAACCCAGCCGGGCTCGCGGCTCAGGTGCGCGCTCTGGCCGAGGAGCACGGGGTCACGGTCCGGGTCGCGCACGTGGCCGGCGACGACCTGCTGACCCGCGCCGAGGAGCTCGGTCTGGCCGGTGCAGGCGCGCCGCTGACCGCGAACGCCTACCTGGGCGCCGCGGGCATCGCCGCCGCCCTGCGCGGGGGAGCCGACGTGGTGGTCACCGGCCGGGTCACCGATGCGTCGATGGTCGTGGGACCGGCCATGGCCGCGTTCGGCTGGGGGGTCTCGGCGTACGACCGGCTGGCCGGCGCCGTGGTGGCCGGGCACGTGCTGGAGTGCGGGGCGCACGCGACCGGCGGCAACTTCAGTGGCTTCCGGGCGCTGCTCGAGGCCGGGCGGTGCGACCGGCCGCTGGGCTTCCCGATCGCCGAGGTGTACGCCGACGGCAGCAGCGTGATCACCAAGCATCCCGGGACGGGCGGGGTGGTGTCGGTGGACACGGTGACGGCCCAGCTGGTGTATGAGATCCAGTCTGCGGCGTACCTCGGGCCCGACGTGACCACCCACCTCGACAGCGTCCGGCTCACGCCGCAGGGCCCCGACCGCGTGCGGATCGACGGGGTGCGCGGTTCGGCGCCCCCCGTGACACTCAAGGTCGGGCTGAACCATCTCGGCGGCTTCCGCAACCAGGCGGACCTGGTGCTGACCGGCCTGGACATCGAGGCCAAGGCGCGGTGGGTGCGCGCACAGCTGGAGGCCGCCTGGCGCGCGACGGGGGCCTCCTTCGCCGCCGTGGACTGGTCGCTCGCACGCACCGACCACCCGGACGCCGCCGCCGAGGAGGAGGCCAGCGCCCGGCTCCGGGTCACGGTCCGCGACTCCGACCCGGCTCGAGCCGGCAAGGCGTTCACCGCGCCGCTCGTCGAGCTGGCGCTGGCCTCCTACCCAGGCTTCACGATGACGTCCCCTCCCTCCGCCGCCTCGCCCTTCGGTGTCTTCTCGGCAGTCCTGGTCGACCGCTCGGCCGTCCCGCAGGTGGTGCACCACGCCGACGGGTCCGTGCAGACGATCACGGCGCCGGAGCACCGGCCGCCGGCGTCGGCCTTCGCGGTGCCCTCGCACCCACCCGCACCCGGTCCGACGGCCCGCGAGACTTGCCGCGTGCCCCTCGGCCGCCTGGTGCAGGCCCGGAGCGGTGACAAGGGCGGCGACGCCAACCTCGGGTTGTGGGTCTCCCCGGACGACCCGCGGGCCGAGGACCGCAGCGCGTGGCTGCTCTCGACGGTGACCCCGGACTGGGTCCGGGGGCTGCTCCCCGAGGTGGGCGACCTGGAGATCGAGGTGCACCCGCTGCCCAATCTGCGCGCCGTCAACATCGTGCTGGCCGGGCTGCTCGGCCAGGGGGTGGCCGCCGGCACCCGCTTCGACCCGCAGGCCAAAGGGCTCGGGGAGTGGGCGCGGGCGCGCTTCGTCGAGGTGCCCGAGGAGCTGGCATGACCTTCTGGACCGCCGAACAGGAAGCGCTCCGCGAGAGCGCGCGCACCTTCGTCGAGCGGGAGGTCGCCCCGCAGTTGCAGCAGTGGGAGGACCAGGGCTGTCTTCCCCGGGAGTTGCACCGGGCGGCGGCTGCTCAAGGACTCCTCGGGGTGGGCTTCCCCGAGGAGGTGGGCGGGTCGGGCGGCGGGCTGCTCGACTCCGTCGCTGTGACCGAGGCGATGATCGAGGCAGGCGGGTCAGGGGGGCTGGTCGCCGGCCTGTTCACCCACGGCATCGCGCTGCCGCACCTCGTGGCCACCGGCGACCCCGCCCTCGTGGACCGGTTCGTCCGCCCCACGCTGGCCGGAGAGCTGATCGGCGCGCTGGCGGTCACCGAGCCGGACGGCGGATCCGACGTCGCGCGGATCCGCACCCGGGCCGTCCGTGATCAGGACTGCTACGTCGTCGACGGGTCCAAGACGTTCATCACCTCCGGAGTCCGCGCCGACTTCGTCACCACCGCAGTGCGCACCGCAGGCCCCGGGCACCGCGGCATCAGCCTGCTCGTCGTGGAGCGCGGGATGCCCGGCTTCACGGTGGCTCGGAGCCTGTCGACGATGGGCTGGCACTGCTCGGACACCGCCGAGCTCTCCTTCGCCGGAGTCCGCGTCCCGGCGGGCAACCTCGTGGGCGCGGAAGGAACCGGGTTCGCCCAGATCGCCCGGGCCTTCGTCACCGAGCGGATCAGCCTGGCGGTGCAGGGGTACAGCACCGGTCAGCGATGTCTCGCGCTGGCCGCGGATCACGTCCGCACGCGGCAGACCTTCGGGCGGCCGGTGATCGCCAACCAGGTCGTGCAACACATGCTGGTCCGGATGCATCGGCAGGTCGAGGCGGCGCGCGTCTACACGCGCGAGGTCGCGCGCCGCTACGACGCCGGGGAGCGGCCGCTCGTCGAGGCGCTGCACGCCAAGAAGCTCTCGGTGGACGCCGCGGCGTGCGCCGCGGACGCGGCCGTGCAGCTGCACGGCGGCTCCGGCTACATGCACGGGACCGAGGTGGAACGGCACTACCGCGACGCCCGGATCCTCGGCATCGGCGGAGGCGCCGACGAGGTGCTCGACGACCTCGCGGCGCGGCTCCTGAGGTTCACGCCGTGACTCGACGCGGAGGGAGGGCGAGGACGTGACGACTCGGCGCGAGACGATGCTCGAGAAGCTGGCCGCGCTGGAGGCCGAGCACGCCAAGGCGGTCGCCGGCGGCGGCGAGAGGTACGCCGAGCGGCACCGCCGGCGCGGCAAGCTGCTGGTTCGCGAGCGCATCGAGCTGCTCCTCGACGAGGGCTCGGCGTTCCTCGAGCTGATGCCCCTGGCCGGATGGGGGTCGGACTTCACCGTCGGGGCGAGCATGGTCGCCGGCATCGGCGTCGTCGAGGGCGTCGAGTGCATGGTGGTCGCCAACGACCCGACCGTGAAGGGGGGTGCCAGCAACCCGTGGACGCTCAAGAAGTCCTTCCGGGCGGCTCAGATCGCCGCCGAGAACGGGCTGCCGACAGTCAATCTCGTGGAGTCGGGTGGTGCCGACCTGCCCACCCAGAAGGAGATCTTCATCCCCGGCGGGAGGGTCTTCCGCGACATCACCCGCGCCTCGGCCGACCGACGGCCGACGATCGCGTTGGTCTTCGGCAACTCGACCGCGGGTGGCGCCTACGTGCCCGGGATGAGCGACTACACCGTCATGGTCCGCGACGGAGCGAAGGTCTTCCTCGGCGGCCCTCCGCTGGTGCGGATGGCCACCGGCGAGGAGTCCGACGACGAGTCGCTCGGTGGCGCCGAGATGCACGCGACGGTCTCCGGGCTGGCTGACTACCTCGCCCTCGACGAGCAGGACGCGATCCGGATCGGCCGCCGGATCGTGGCGCGGCTCAACCATCGCAAGCGGGGCGCCGGCCCGGTCTCGGCGTACGTCGAACCCGATCTGGATCCCGACGAACTGCTCGACCTCATCCCCGCCGACCTCAAGGAGCCCTTCGACCCCCGCGAGGTGATCGGCCGGGTGTGCGACGGCGCGGGCTTCGGCAACGAGGTCGCCTTTGACGAGTTCAAGCCGCTCTACGGCCCCTCGCTGGTGACCGGGTGGGCCCGGATCCACGGCCGGCAGGTGGGCATCCTGGCCAACGCGCAGGGGATCCTGTTCTCCGAGGAGGCCCAGAAGGCGACCCAGTTCATCCAGCTCGCCAATCAGATCGACGTACCCCTGCTATTCCTGCACAACACGACCGGCTTCATGGTCGGCAAGGACTACGAGCAGCGCGGGATCGTCAAGCACGGCGCCGCCATGATCAACGCGGTGAGCAACAGCACCGTCCCGCACCTCGCGATCATCATGGGCGCCTCGTACGGCGCCGGGAACTACGGCATGAACGGCCGCGCCTACGACCCGCGGTTCCTGTTCACCTGGCCCTCGGCGAAGTCCGCGGTGATGGGTCCGGCGCAGCTCGCCGGGGTGCTCTCGCTCGTTGCCCGGGCAGCGGCGGAGGCGAAGGGCCGGCCGTACGACGACGAGGCCGATGCCGGCATGCGCGCGTTCGTCGAGGGGCAGGTCGAGGAGCAGAGCCTCCCGTTCTTCCTCTCCGGGATGGTCTACGACGACGGCGTCATCGACCCCCGGGACACCCGGACGGTGCTGGGGATCTGCCTGTCGGTGATCGAGAACCGGCCGACCGAGGGCACCGGCCGCTACGGCGTCTTCAGGATGTGAGAGGTGGGCAGCGAGATCGTGCGCGGACAACGGGTGACGACCGACAGGGTGGTGCGGCGTCCGATGGTCGTTCCTCGCCGCGTCCGGGGAAGGACGGCGAGGCGATGAGGATCCGCCGGCTGCTGGTGGCCAACCGGGGGGAGATCGCCCGTCGGGTGTTCCGGACCTGCCGGGACCTGGGGATCGCGACGGTGGCCGTGCACTCCGACGCCGATGCCACATGGCCGTTCGTCCGCGAGGCGGACCGGGCCGTCCGGCTGCCCGGCAACGCCCCCGCCGAGACCTACCTCCGCGCCGACCTCATCGTGGAGGCCGCGCGCCTTGCCGGTGCCGACGCGGTGCACCCCGGCTACGGGTTCCTGTCGGAGAGCCCCGACTTCGCGCGGGCCGTCGGCGACGCCGGCCTCACCTGGATCGGGCCCTCGCCTGCGTCGATGGAGGCGATGGCGAGCAAGGTCCACGCCAAGACGCTGATGGCGGCGGCCGGCGTTCCCGTCCTGGATGCACTCGCCCCCGCGTCCCTCACCGAGGCCGATCTGCCGGTGCTGGTCAAGGCGAGCGCGGGCGGAGGGGGGCGGGGCATGCGCGTCGTGCGCCGGGTCGAGGACCTGCCGGGCGTCGTGGAGCAGGCCAGCGCCGAGGCGGCGAGCGCCTTCGGCGATCCCACCGTCTTCGTCGAGCCCTGCGTCGAGGGCGCCCGGCACGTCGAGGTGCAGGTGGTCGGGAGTCCCGCCGCCGACGGCGACGAGCATCGGGTGCTCGTGCTCGGGGAGCGCGACTGCTCCCTGCAGCGGCGGCACCAGAAGGTGGTCGAGGAGACCCCCGCGCCCGGCTTGGCAGAGCCGCTGCGAAAGGCCCTCCATGACGCTGCGCGCACGGCGGCCGAGGCGATCGGCTACGTCGGCGCCGGCACCGTGGAGTTCCTGGTCTCCACAGGGCCGGACGCCGGACGGGACCGCTTCTTCTTCCTCGAGATGAACACCCGGCTGCAGGTCGAGCATCCGGTGACCGAGTGCGTGAGCGGCCTCGATCTCGTGGCGCTGCAGATCGCGGTGGCCGAGGCCCGGGCGCTGCCGGACCCGCCGGTGCCGTCGGGGCACGCGCTCGAGGTGCGGCTCTATGCCGAGGACCCGGCCCGGGGTTGGCAGCCGCAGAGCGGCCGGCTGACCCGCTTCGACGTGCCGGGCGTGACCGCCACCTTCGCCAACCCCGCCGGGTTCGGGCTGCGGATGGACTCCGGTGTCACCGGCGGCGACGTGGTGAGCACCCACTACGACGCGATGCTGGCGAAGGTGGTGTCCTGGGCGCCGAGTCGCGAGGAGGCGGCCCGTCGCCTGGCCGGGGCGCTGTCACGGGCCCGCGTGCACGGACTGGCGACGAACCGTGACCTGCTCGTCGCGATCCTCCGCGACGAGGACTTCCTCGCCGGGCGAGTCAGCACCGACCTGCTCGAGCAGCGGCTGCCTGCCCTGCTCCCCGTCCGGGCGCCCGACGGCGGTGCGAGGCCGGCGGTCCGGGCGGCGGCCCTGGCGGCTGCCCTGGCCCTGGCCGAGCGCGCGCGGACCGCCCGACCGGTGCAGCAGGGCATCCCGGCCGGCTGGCGCAACGTCGTCTCCCAGCCCCAGGTGACGCGCTTCGAGGTCGAGGGGGAGCCCGTCGCGGCTCGCTGGTTCGGCGGTCGTGACGGCTTCGGCTCTGCAGCGGAGGACGTCCGGGTCCTGGAGACCTCACCTCACCGGGTCGTGCTCGAGAGCGCCGGCCTGACCTCGGCGTACGACATCGCCGTCAGCGGCGAACGCATCGACGTCGACGGGCCGGATGGTCATGTCAGCCTGACCAGAACACCGCGCTTCACCGATCCTGCGCGCCGGGTCGCCGACGGGTCCCTGCTGGCGCCGATGCCGGGCTCGGTGGTCGCGGTCGCGGCGGCCGCCGGCGATGATGTCGCCCCCGGTCAGCCACTCCTGGTCCTGGAGGCGATGAAGATGCAGCACACCATCACCGCCCCCGGCGCCGGAGTCGTGGCCGACCTGCCGGTCGTGGTCGGCGACCAGGTGGGTGCCGGAGACGTGCTCGCCGTCGTCCATGCCCACGGTGCCCACAGTGCATACGCGCCTGACGACACCACGCCGTCCAATGTCGAGGAGCCCGCATGACCCAGACCGTCCCGTTCACCGAGACCGCCGAGCGTCAGGCCCTTCGCCAGGAGGTGCGCAAGCTCGCCGCGTCCTACGGCCGCGACTACTTCCTGCACCAGGCGCGCACCGGCCAGAAGACCCGCGATCTCTGGCTCGACATCGGCCGGCACGGCTACCTCGGGGTGTCCTTGCCCGAGGAGCACGGCGGTGGCGGCGGGGGGATCGGGGACCTTGCGGCAGTCCTGGAGGAGCTGGCGACCGCCGGCAGTCCGCTGCTGATGATGGTCGTGTCGCCGGCGATCTGTGGGACCGTGATCTCTCGTTTCGGCACGGTGGACCAGAAACGCACGTGGCTGCCCGGGATCGCCGACGGAACCGTCACGATGGCGTTCGCGATCACCGAGCCTGATGCCGGGTCGAACTCCCACCGGATCAGCACCACCGCACGGCGCGACGGCGACGGATGGCTCCTCAACGGCCGCAAGGTCTACATCTCGGGGGTGGACGAGGCGCAGGCAGTGCTGGTCGTGGCCCGCCCCGAGGACGCCCGGACCGGGTCGCTCAAGCCGTGCCTGTTCGTAGTGCCCACCGACGCCACCGGCTTCACCGCGCAGGCCATCGAGATGGACATCATCAGCCCGGAGCAGCAGTTCGCGCTGTTCTTCGACGACGTCCGCCTGCCACCGGACGCGCTGGTCGGGGACGAGGACGCCGGGATGCTCCAGCTCTTCGCCGGGCTGAACCCCGAGCGGATCATGGCCGCCTCCTTCGCCACCGGGATGGCACGGCTGGCGTTGGAGAAGGCCGTGGACTACTCCAAGACCCGAGAGGTCTTCGGCGCCCCGATCGGCGCGCATCAGGCCATCGCCCATCCGCTCGCCGAGGTCCACATCGAGGTGGAGCTCGCTCGCCTGATGACCCAGAAGGCCGCCGCGCTCTTCGACGCCGGCCACGACAAGGCCGCCGGGGAAGCGGCGAACCTGGCGAAGTACGCCGCCGCCGAGGTGGTGTGCAAAGCCGCCGACCGGGCGGTGCACACCCACGGCGGCAACGGCCTGGCCACCGAGTACGGCGTGGCCTCCCTGCTCACCGCCTCCCGACTCAGTCGCATCGCCCCGGTGTCGCGCGAGATGATCTTGAACTTCGTCAGCTCGTTCAGCCTCGGGCTGCCGAAGAGCTACTAGATCCCGCGCCGGGATCGCGACCGAACGAGGGAGACGCACATGGAGCTCGTGCAGTACGCCGCCGACGGCCCGGTGGCCACCCTGACCCTGGCCAGCCCGCACAACCGCAACGCACTGAGCCGGCAGCTGGTCAGCGACCTGCTGACCGGCATCAGCCGGGCCGAGGAGGACACCGCGGTCCGGGCCGTCGTCCTGGCCGCCGAGGGGACCGTCTTCTGCTCCGGCGCCGACCTGTCCGAGGCGGCGGAGAGCGGGATGAGCGAGGGAGCCGCGGCGCTGGTGGAGCTGCAGCGAAGGATCGTCGCCTCGCCCAGACCGTTCGTGGCCCGGGTCCAGGGGCCGGTCCGGGCCGGCGGCCTCGGCCTGATCGCCGCGTCGGACGTCGCGATCTGCGCCGACACGGTGAGCTTCGCGCTGACCGAGGTGATGCTCGCTCTCGCCCCGGCGGCGATCTCGCTGACGGTCCTGCCGCGGCTGACCAGCCGGGCTGCCTCCCGCACGTTCCTGACTGGTGAGACGTTCTCGGCCGCCTCGGCTGCGGAGATCGGGCTGGTGTCGGCGGCCGTGCCTGCCGATGCCCTCGACGCGGAGGTGGCTGCGGTGACGGACCGACTGGCCCAGGGTCACCCCCAGGGGCTGCGCGAGTCCAAGCGGTTGGTCAATGCCGACATCCTGGACCGCATCGACCGAGACGGAGCGGCGATGGCCGACCTGTCGGGGCGGCTGTTCGCCTCCGAGGAGGCCCGCACGGCGATGCGAGCCTTCCTCGACCGGAAGAAGTAGCCGCGCGGGGGGTATCACGCCGGGCTCCGAGGACTCCTGTGGACAAGCCACGCGAGCCAAGGAGTGAGTCCCATGCCCGTTCCCTACGACGGTGAGATCTTCACCTTCACCAACCCCGATGGCGGCACCGTCGACCTGCGCGGCTGGGGCAACCAGTTCTCCGCGGTGTTCGAGACCCTGGACGGGTACACCGTGCTGCGCAGTCCCGAGTCCGGCTACTACGAGTACGCCGTGCCGGCACCGGACGGCGCGGGCCTGCGACCGAGCGGCCTCGTGGTCGGCGCATCCGACCCCGAGTCCCTTAGCCTGACCCCCCACCTGCGCCCGGCCAGGAGCGAGCGTCTTGCCGAGGTGGAGTCCCGCATGGGTCCGGGCACCTCCCGGCGCTGGGAGCAGCGTCGCGCGGAGCGGCTCGCCCAGTCACGTCGCGGCGTCGCCGAGGGAGCGCTCGCGGCACCCGGGCCGAGCATGGACGTCACCGGCTCCATGGTCGGACTGTGTGTCCTGGTGCAGTTCCCGGACGTGCCGGGGACGCTCACCCGCGATCAGGTCCAGAGCTTCTGCAACCAGGTCGGCTACTCGGACTTCGGCAACGCCGGCTCGGTGCGCGACTACTTCTCCGACGTCTCGGGTGGCCGGCTCACCTACACCAACGTCGTTACCGCCTACTACACCGCCGCCCACCCACGGGCCCACTACACCGACGAGTCCATCCCGCAGGGCCAGCGAGCCCGGGAGCTGATCCTGGAGGCGGTGCAGTCGCTGGAGGACGATGGCTTCGACTTCTCGGGCCTCAGCGCGGACTCCAGCGGCTTCGTCTACGCCTTGAACGTGTTCTACGCCGGTCCGGTCGTCAACAACTGGGCCCAGGGCCTCTGGCCGCACCAGTGGTCGCTCGCCTCTCCGCGCCAGGTCGCGCCGGGCAAGAAGCTCTACGACTACCAGATCACCAACACCGGCAGCAGCCTGACTCTGCGCACCTTCTGCCACGAGAACGGCCACATGATCGGCAGCTTCCCCGACCTCTACGACTACGGCGGCGAGAGCAACGGGGTCGGCCACTACTCGCTGATGTGCTTCGGTGGCAGCAACACCAACCCGACCCAGGTCGACGGCTACCTCAAGTTCGAGGCCGGCTGGGCCGACACCGTGACCGAGGTCGCGCCCGGCGGCACCTACACGCTGCCGTCGGACCGCAACGACCTGCTGCTCCACCGCAAGAACGACGACGAGTTCTTCGTCATGGAGAACCGCCGCCGCACCGGACGGGATGCCGCCTTGCCGGACGAAGGCCTGGCCATCTGGCACTGCGACCGCACCGGCAACAACAGCTTCGAGCAGATGACCCCGGCGAAGCATTACCTGTTGTCGCTCGAGCAGGCCGACGGGGCCTTCCACCTCGAGAACGGCACGAACGCCGGCGATGGCGCCGACCTGTACGGCGGTGTCGGCGCCTCGACCTTCGGGGTGGCCACCACGCCCTCCAGCGCTTGGTGGGACGGGAGCGACTCTTCGCTCGACGTGGTGTCGGTCTCGGCGCCGGGTCCGGCCATCACCGTCTCCCTGGCCGGCGGCGACGCCGTCCCGAGCGGGACCTACACCATCCGCCAGGTGAGTTCGGGGCGGTTCGTGGATGCGCATGAGCATGCCGGGGAGGACTTCCGGCTGGTCACCCGCACGGCGCAGAACAACGACACCCAGCGCTGGGCCTTCACCCAGGTCGGAGCGGTCTACACGATGGCCCAGGTGAGCTCGGAGCGGTTCGTGGACGCGCATGAGCATGCCGGGGAGGACTTCCGGCTGGTCACCCGCACGGCGCAGAACAACGACACCCAGCGCTGGGTCCTGATGCCCGTGCCCGAGAGGCCGTGCACCTACACCATCCAGCAGTTGAGCAGTGGCCGGTTCGTGGACGCCCACGAGCATGCCGGGGAGGACTTCCGGCTGGTCACCCGCACCGCCCAGAGCAACGACACGCAGCGGTGGCTGTTCACCCCGCAGGGCGCCGACGATGTCTTCACCGTGCAGCAGCTGAGCAGCGGCCGGTTCGTGGACGCCCACGAGCATGCCGGGGAGGACTTCCGGCTGGTCACCCGCACCGCCCAGGACAACGACACTCAGCGGTGGCGGCTGAGCCGGGTGGCGATGGTCTACCGGGTGCGGCAGGTGAGCTCCGGGCGGTTCGTGGACGCCCACGAGCATGCCGGGGAGGACTTCCGGCTGGTCACCCGCACCGCGCAAGACAACGACACCCAGCTCTGGGTGGTCTCGCCGGTCGGCGGTGACGGGACGTTCACGATCCAGCAGCTCAGCAGCGCCAGGTTCGTGGACGCCCACGAGAACGCCGGGCAGGACTTCCGGGTGGTCACCCGCGCGGCGCAGCACAACGACACCCAGCGGTGGCGCATCGACCCGGCGTGAGGTGAGACAGCGGGTATCTCGAGCCAACGCCCCGCGTCCTCTCAGGGAGGCGCAGGCCGCCGGGGCCCGCGCGAGGACAGAGGGAGCATCGTCATGGACGAACACGTCGACGACATCGGCGCGACCACCGCCGATCCGCACCAGTCGGTGTCCAACCAGATCGACGCGCCGGGCGAGGTGGTCGACACCGAGGTCGTCTCCGACGCGCCCGATCCGGGCGAGGGCGGGGAGTCCCACGCCGTCGAGGGCCACGAGGTGGAGGAGGTCGGGCTCGTCGCGGCCGAGTCGCTCGTCCTCGGTGAGGCCGTGCCCGACCTCGCCGGCCTGCGGCCGATCGGCGAGGCGTCGTACGGCCCGATCGAGGCTGCGCCGTCGGCCGAGACCGTGCACGGACCGGACAACCGGATCCAGATCACGAACACCTCGGCCTACCCGTGGCGGGTCCACGCGTCCCTGCTGGTCACCGCACGCGACGGCTCGCGGTGGATCGGCACCGGGTGGTTCATCGGCCCGCACACCCTGGCCACGGCAGGTCACGTGGTCTACATCAAGAACAGCGGCGTTCCGGGTCGTGACGGCTGGGTCCGCAGCATCCAGGTGATGCCCGGGCGCAACGGCGGTTCGCTGCCCTACGGCTCGGTGACCACCTCGAACCTGCGCACCGTGTCGGGCTGGGCCTCCAGCGGCAACCCCGACTACGACTACGGCGCGATCATCCTGCCCAGCGACCTCGGCTCGCGCACCGGGTGGTTCGGATTCGCCGCGTGGTCGGACGCGACGCTGTTGGCCTCCACGGTCAACATCTCGGGCTATCCGGGCGACAAGCCGTCCGGGACCCAGTGGTACCACTGGAACCGCGTGGCGTCGGTGAGCTCGCGCCGGGTCTACTACGACATCGACACCTACGGCGGGCAGAGCGGTTGCGCCGTCTATCGGATCGTCAACGGCGGGCGGTACGGCGTCGCGGTGCACGCCTATGGTGGAGCCGTCACCAACAGCGGCACCCGGATCACGAAGCCGGTCTTCGACAACTTCGTGACCTGGCGGGCCTGAGGTCCGACGTCGCAGGGAGGCGGTGCCCGATGCCGGATGAGACTGGGCTGGTCCTCCGCGGCTCGGTCACCGACTCCCGAGGCCGTCCCGCCGCCGGCGCCCGCGTGGCGCTGGCGGCGGGACCGGTCGACCTCGCGGACATCGCCGCGCTCACCGGCGACGACGGCAGCTTCGCCTTCGGCATCCCCCGACCCGGGACCTACCGGGTGGAGGCCTTCGGCGACTCCACGAGAGTGGCTCAGAGCGTCGAGGTCGTGCCCGGGCGCCCCGCCCGAGTCCACCTGGTGCTCCCGTGAGCCCCGGGCCCGGCTGCCGCCTGGGGTCTGCCTGGGGTCTGACTGGGGTCTGACTGGGGTCGGCGGGGCGGCAAGGACCCAGGCAAGGACCCAGGCAAGGACCTAGGCAAGGACCTCGGTCTCGAGCCGGACGTAGCTGGCCTCCATCCCCTCGGTCATCCCGGTGGCCAGGATGGCGTCCCGGACCTCGGCGTCGGGGTAGGTGATCACCAGCGCGAGCAGCGTGCCGTCGGCGACGGCCGTGAGCGTGAGCTCGTTGACCGTGTCCCCGCCCGGCATGCCGATCATCCGCTCGGTGGTCACCGAACGGCACGGCGCGGCCGCCTCGAGCAGCTCGCCCTCGAAGCCGAAGCGGCCCTCGCCGCCGTCGGCAGTCTCCCACTCGTAGCGGTACTTCTCGCCCACCGTGGCCGCCACCTCGCAGACCGGCATGGTCCAGCCCTCCGGGCCCAGCAGCCAGCGCCGCAGGAGCTCGGGCTCGTGGTGGGCGCGCCAGACCTGATCGACGGTGCCCCGGATCACTCGGCTGACCCGGATCCTGGTGTCGGAGAGGATCTGGATCGTGGTGGCCTGTCCCGCCGCGAACGAGGTGAGGTCGGCGAGCACCGCGTCCATCTGGCTCATCGCTGCGCGCATGCCCTCCTCCATGCCCATCTCGAGCAGGCGCTCGAGGTCGGCTAGGGAGTCGAAGCAGGTCGTCGTGGTGACTCGCGAGCCGGCGCCGGTCGCCTCGAAGGCGAACCGCAGGCGCATCGCGGGCAGCGCGGGATCGGGCTCGCCGTCAGGGCCGGCGAATCCGTCGCGGACCTCGAATCCCCGCAGCGGCTCCACCGAGACCCATTCCCAGTAGCCGCCGTGGGTGTCCCCGTCCGGACCCGTCATCGTGTAGGCCGAGCGACCACCGGCGGCCGCATCGTGCCGAGTGAACGTGGCCGGCCAGCTCGGGGGCCCCCAGAACCGCTCCAACTGGCGCGGGTCGACGTAGGCCTCCCACAGGCGCTGCACGGGGGCCGGGAACTCGGCGACCACGGTCAGGGTGAGGGCGTCGACGTCTCGGGTCACGGAGGTGAGGGGCATGGTGTCTCTCCTGGTTCAGTCGTCGGCGAGCAGGACGTCGAGCCGGTCGATGCGTGAACGCCAGATCGCCTCGTAGCGGTCCAGCAGGGCCTGGGCCTTGCGGAGGGTCTCGGGATTGCCGCGGATGATCCTTTCGCGGCCGTGCGGCTGCTTGGTCACCAGGCCGGCCCCCTCCAGCACGGCGACGTGCTTCTGGACCGCGGCGAACGACATGTCGTACGCCGCGGCCACCTGCGACACCGAAGCCTCACCCGCCATCGTGCGGCGGAGGATGTCGCGACGCGTCGCGTCGGCGAGGGCCCGGAAGATTCGGTCCACCTCGTCGGCGGCCATCACTCCATTATCTACAACCATTTGGTTGCACGTTAGCCAGGGTGCTGACGACCGTCAAGGGAGAGCGGAGGTGCCGGCCGTCAGCCGACGCAGCCGAGGATGCTCACGGCGAGAAGCGCTGGGGGTCCACCGGGTCGTAGCACCGGCCCGCGCCGAGCGCCTGAAGCCCGGCGCGGTCCCCCTCCTGGAGTTCGGTCACCCGGCGGCCGTAGAGAACCGGGTTCATCAGCTGGCCCCGGTCCTCGACGTGGGCCAGGCCGAGGACGTGGCCGAGCTCGTGCAGCATGACCGCGCGGGTGGCCTCCTCGCCGCCCATCGAGGTCATCTGCTCGGTGTCGAGGACCACCGAGCCGCTGACGTAGCGAGGTGTTCCCTGGCCGAGGCTGACGTAGGACGGCCCGCCGTATCCGGCGGCCTGCCCCGCGAGCCGGGCGTCCTCGTCGGGGTCGGAGTAGGCAACCAGGACGGGCGCCCATCGGGCGCCGTACCGATCCGGCTGGTAGGGCTGCCGGCGCTTGGTCGGCCCCTCGTCGGTGGTGCCGGCGAAGGAGAACCGCAGGCCGCTGGCGTCCTCGAGCCTCGCGATGCTCTCCTCGAGCAGCCGTCGAGCACCTGCGGGCTCGCCGTCGGGCCGGACGACGTACTCGATCGGCTCGCAGGTGCTCCACCGCACGGGCTGCCCGTCGTCCCGGGTCTGCAGGAAGCGGTAGCCCCGACCGGTCGCGTCACCGGTGTCGGCGCCCGAACCGCCGCCGCCAGGGCTGGTGCCCGGTGACCCCGGCCCGCTGCGCGCCGGGGCGGGCTCCGGCGCCGCGGGCTCCGGCGCCGGGGCCGGGGCCTCGGTCCTCACCACGCAGCCGGTCAGCAGCCACACGAAGGCGAGGGTCAGCGACACCGGGAATGCGGCGCGAGACGGCATCGACAAGACTCCAGTGATCCTCACCGGCACCCCCGCAGAGCGACGAGAGGGCCCCCCCGACGGGGGACCCTCTCGACGTCAGCTGCGTGCCGACCCGACAGCCGCCTCTCGGCGAGTGGCCGCTCGTAGCGGCTTAAGGTGAGACCCGGGGGCATGAACCGGGCCGGCACAGTCGACAACGCTACGCGACGAGGCGGCATTCCCGCACCCGATCCGGGCAGGCGTGACCAGAGATCGCGCTCAGCCGCGGTGCCCGAGCGCGTCCAGGGCCGCCATCTCCTCGTCGCTGAGCACCAGGTCCCCGACGTCGGCGTTGGACCGGATTCGCTCGGCGTGCGCGGACTTGGGGATCACCACGACGCCGTGCTGCAGGTGCCACCGGACCACCACCTGCGCCGGCGTCCGGTCGTGCGCCTCGGCGGCCCGGGCGACGACCGGGTCCTCCAGCACCCCTCCGCGCAGCCCGCTGTAGCCCTCGAGGACGACCCCGCGCTCCCGGTGCTCGGCGAGCAAGCCCGCGTCGAAGAGCAGCGGGCTCCACTCGATCTGGTTGACCTCCGGGACCGCGCCGACCGTCGAGGCCAGCTCGTCGATCAGGGCGATCTTGGCGTTGCTCACACCGATGCTGCGCGCGAGGCCCTGGCGTCGCGCCTCCACGAACGACTCCCACATCGGGACCACCCAACCGGCCTGCGGCGGCCAGTGGATGAGCCACAGGTCGACGTACTCCGTGCCCAACGCTGTCAGGCTCTCGTGCAGGGTCTCAAGCTCGCGACCGGTGTTCTGCGGCGGGCACTTGGTGGTGAGGAAGACCTCGTCCCGGGGAAGGTCGCTGTCGCGGAGCGCCTGCCCGACCTGGGCTTGGTTGCCATAGATGGTGGCAGTGTCGAGATGGCGGTAGCCCGCCTCGAGGGCGCTGGCGGCGGCGTCGGTCGCCTCCGTCCCGCGGAGCTGCCAGGTCCCGAAGCCCAGCAGAGGCAGGTGTCCGCCGCTGGCCAGCGGCGCGGTCTCGGTCGGAAGGTGGGGCATGGGGCCCGACGGTAGTCGGGAATGGCCGCTCGCCGCACGCGGGGACTCGGTAGAGTTGTGCGTTCGATCCCGCCCGGGAGGGGGTGGGGTTCTGGATCGGGTGAGGGGAAACGGACGCCGGTGACCCAACAGGTGACGTCCGACGCGCGCGGCGAGCTGGCTCGCCGCGAGATCGCGGAGGAACAAGAGTTCGTCGACACCGTCTACGACCAGCTGGAGGCCTCGACCCTGGCCGCGCAGGCACTGGCCCGCGAGGGCCACGGGCGGGCACGGCTGGGCCACGAGGGAGGTCTGGTGGAGCGTGACGCCATGGTGTTCCAAGCCGCCCGGCGGATTGCCACCCTCGACGCCGCGCACGAGGGGCTGGTCTTCGGTCGGCTGGACCTCAAGGACCCCGACGAGGCGCCGCGCTACATCGGCCGGATCGGGCTGCGCGACGGGGACCGAGACACGCTGCTGATCGACTGGCGGGCGCCGGCCGCCGCGACCTTCTACCAGGCGACGCCGACGGAGCCGCGAGGAGTGGTACGCCGCCGGGTGCTGCGCTGCTCGGGGCGGACCGTGGCGGGAGTGGAGGACGAGCTGCTGGACCCGGACGCCGGCGTCGACCTCCCGGTCGTCGGCGAGGGCGCGCTGATGGCCCAGCTCTCCCGCGCCCGCGACCGGTCGATGCACGCGATCGTGGCCACCATCCAGGCTGAGCAGGACCGGGCGATCCGGGCGCCGGCAACCGGCGTCGTCGAGATCACGGGGGGACCGGGGACCGGCAAGACCGTCGTCGCGCTGCACCGCGCGGCGTACCTCCTCTACACCGACCGGAGCCGCTACCAGCGCGGTGGGGTCCTGGTCGTGGGGCCGTCGGGGGTGTTCATGCGCTACATCGAGCGGGTGCTGCCCTCGTTGGGCGAGACCGCGGTGGCGCTGCGGTCCTTGGGTGAGGTGGTGGACGGGGTGCACGCCGCTCGCCACGATCCGCCGGCCGTGGCCGCGGTCAAGGGGTCCGGTCGGATGTCCGAAGTGCTGCGGCGCACGGCTCGGCAGGCGGTGCCCGGGGCCCCGCAGGACTTCCGCTACTTCTACCGCGACGACGTTCTGGCGCTCTCGCCGCGGGAGCTGGCGACGATCCGCCGGCGGCTGCTGGCCCAGGGGCGCCGCAACCGACAGGTGTCGCGCGTCCTCGGGGCGCTCGTGGACGCGCTGTGGCGGCAGGTGCGCGGGGACCGGGCGCTGGAGCGGGGCAAGGACGACTTCGCCGAGAGCCTGGCGCACGACGATCGTTTCGTCGACTTCGCGCGGGCCTGGTGGCCCCCCCTGGACGCCACAGAGGTGCTGCACTGGCTGCGCGACCGCGAGCTTCTCGACCGGATGGGCGAGGGCGTGCTGACGCGGGAGGATCTCGACACGCTCGGCGGCGGCTTCGGCCCGGACTTCTCGGTCGAGGACGTCCCCCTCGTCGACGAACTGCGGTTCCTGCTCGGCGATCCGCCTGAACAGCACGAGCGTGAAGCCGACCCGCTGGCGCACCTCGTCGACGCCGCCATGCCCGAGCTGACGACGGTCACGGACCGGGACTTCTCCCACCAGCGCACCACCACGCGCACCGACGACGACACCTACGCCCACGTGCTCGTCGACGAGGCGCAGGACCTCAGCCCGATGCAGTGGCGGATGGTGGCCCGCCGCGGTCCGGCGGCCACCTGGACGATCGTGGGCGACCCCGCGCAGTCCTCCTGGCCCGTCCCCGGCGACGCCGACGTCGCCCGGGAGGAGGCGCTCTTCGGTCCTCCTCCCGGCCAGGCTCGGGGCACGCGGTCCTTCCGGGCGCGGCGGCCGCTGCACCGCTTCCACCTGGGCACGAACTACCGCAACAGCGCCGAGATCTACCGCTTCGCCGCGGAGTACGCCGAGCGCGCCGGGCTCGACGCGGACCTCCCGGTGGCTGTCCGCACCACGGGCGTCGCGCCTGCGGAGCGGCGCGTCGCCGACCTGGCGACCGGCCTGCGGGCGAGCGTGGCCGATTTGCTCGACACAGTGCCGGGCACCGTTGCCGTGGTCGTCCCGGCCGCAGCCCGGGCGGAGGTGACCGGGTGGCTGCAGACCTGGCCCGACGTCTCAGAGGCCCTGGCCGGCGGTGACGGCGCCCGGCTCGCGGTGCTCACCGGTGTGGAGACGAAGGGGCTGGAGTTCGACGCCATCGTCGTGGTCGAGCCCGCCCGGATCGAGCGCGAGTCGGTGACCGGGCGTGCTGCGCTCTACGTGGCGCTGACTCGGGCTACTCAGCGGCTGGTCACGGTGTCCTCAGGCTGAGCGCGCGGGGAAGGCACGCCACGACTCGGCGACCGCGAGCGTGCGAGGATGCCAGAGCGCGGCGGGGGTGTGGGTCCCGGTCGCACCCCCAAGATGCGACCGGACCGCCCCCCCGGGTCCGCCGGCCGGCCCCCCGACCGGACCGCCGGACCGCTTCCCCCTGCTCCGCGGATGCCCCGCGGTGTCTTCCCTGCCGTTCCCCCGTGTCGGGCCCCCGTTCCCCTCCGGACATCTCTACTGTCGCGCATGTCTAGGCATCCCGCTATAGGGAGAATGTCCGAAAGGTGGCACCCAATCGGCCCCGATTCGGACGGGTCTAACGTCCTGCGCCGCACGCCGTGCTCGTGCCTGGTGGTGGGGCTCGGCCGCGAGAGCCGCAGGGCCTCCAGGTTCCCCCCGCGCGGCGAGTGCTCGGCCCGACGGACAGCGCCGGGGAGCGGTGGCCGCGGCGGGTAGCGTTCCGCGCATGGCAGACCCCGCCCCCGCCGTCCGACGCGCTCGGGAAGCCCTCGACCTGCTGCAGCAGCACGAGGCGTGGGCGGTCATCCGGCTTCGCGACGCGGCGACGGTGACCCTGGTCGGGGGGACCGCCCGCGAGCTGTCCGCGCTGCTCGACGTCCCTCTGGAGACCGGGCCCCCGGAGCCTGGCCGGCGCTTCGACCGGCTCCTGGCCGTGCCGTTCCGGCAGGTGTCCGAGCGCGGGTTCCGTGCCCACGACGACGGGGCGCCACTCACCGTGGTCGAGATCGAGGTCGAGGTCGAGGTCCCGGTGGCTGACCTGGTGGCAGCGTTGCCCGAGCAGACGGTGAGCTTCGCCGACCGCGGCGGGTTCGAGACCAGCGACGCCGAGTACGCCGAGGTCGTGCGGCGGATCATCGACCACGAGATCGGCAACGGCGAGGGAGCCAACCTCGTGGTCGCCCGCAACTACCGCGCTCGGGCCAGTGCGTGGGGGCCCCGGGCCGCGCTCGGCGTGCTGCGACGGCTGCTGGAGCGGGAGCGCGGGGCCTACTGGACCTACGTGGTCTTCACCGGGGAGCGCTATCTGATCGGCGCCAGCCCCGAGCGGCACGTCTCCGTGCACGGGGGTGAGGTGCGGATGAACCCGATCAGCGGCACCTTCCGGCTCCGTGGGCTCGAGCCCGCCAACCGCAGGGCCCGGCTGCTGGACTTCCTCGCCGACGAGAAGGAGATCTACGAGCTCTTCATGGTCGTCGACGAGGAGCTCAAGATGATGTGCGAGGTGTGCAACGAGGGCGGCCAGGTGCTGGGACCGTTCCTCAAGCCGATGTCCCACCTGGTGCACACCGAGTACCTCCTCGCCGGCCGGACCAGCCGCGACGTCCGTGAGGTGCTGCGGGACACCATGTTCGCCGCGACGGTCACCGGGGCACCGGTCGAGAACGCCTGCCGGCTGATCGAGGAGTACGAGCCGTCCGGGCGCGGCTACTACGGTGCGGCGCTGGCTCTACTCGGCCGTGACACCGAGGGACTGCCGACAGCGGACAGCCCGATCGTCATCCGCACCGCCGACGTCGGTCTGGACGGAACCCTGCGGGTGACGGCCGGCGCCACCCTGGTGCGTGACTCCGACCCCTCCTCGGAGGTCGCCGAGACCTCGGCCAAGGCCGCGGGGATCCTCACCGCCTTCGGGCTCGCCGATGCGCTCCCTCCTCCCGTGGACGGCCTGGAGGCACTGGCCAGGGACGAGGACGTGCTCATCGCCCTGGGGTCGCGCAACCAGCGACTGTCCCCCTTCTGGCTCACCGACCAGGCCGGGGCTCCGCCGGTCCCCGAGCTCGCGGGCCGGACCGCGGTGATCGTCGAGGGCGAGGACGACTTCGTGAACATGCTCCGGCACGTCCTGCGCGTGCTCGGCATGACGGCCACGGTCGTCTCGTGGGAGTCCCTGGTTGCCGACGCGCCCGACGCGCCCGACGCGCCCGACCCGCTCGACGGGGTGGACGTGGTGATCGTCGGCCCGGGTCCGGGGGACCCGAGGGACGCGAGCGCGCCGAAGATCGCGACGTTCCGTGCAGTGACCGACCGGCTGCTGGCCTCGGCGCGGCCCTTCCTCAGCGTCTGCCTGGGTCACCAGGTGCTCTGCGAGCGCCTCGGCATCCCGCTGGCATACAAGGACATCGTCTTCCAGGGGACCCAGGCCCGGGTCGCGCTCGACGACGGGCCGGAGGTGACCGTGGGCTTCTACAACACGTTCGTCGGCAGAGCCGGCGGATCGCTGCCGCCCGGAGTGACCGTCGCCGCGGACCCGGACAGCGGCGACATCCACGTGCTGCGCGGACCGCACTTCCGCGGCGTGCAGTTCCACGCCGAGTCGATCCTCACCCGCAACGGCGTGACCATCCTGCGCGACCTGCTCTGCGAGCTGCTCGAGGAGTGAGCCACGTCGTCGTCGTGCCGCCCGCCCGCCGTGAGGTGCTCGAAGGCCGCGCGGGTGCGAGCCGCTCTCGTGCCGCAGTGAGGACCGTTCAGTCCGAGCCGGTGGCGTCGCTGTCGAGTTGAGCGTCGAGGGTCTGCGTCTTGCCGTCGCGGACGACGGTGAGCCTCACCTCGTCACCGGGCCGGTAGCCGCGGATCGTGGCGATCAGGGACTCGGTGCTCGAGATCGGCTCGTCGTCGACCTTGGTCACCACGTCCCCGGGCCGCAGCCCCGCCTTGTCTCCGCCGGAGCCCGAGTCGACGCTGGCGATGCCGGCGCCGACGAGCATGCCGTCGGAGCCGACCTGGTCGGAGACCCGCACGCCGAGTCTCGCGTGGGTCGGCGTGTCGCCGGCTCGCAGCTGCTCGACGATCGGCAGCACCTTGCTGATCGGGATCGCGAACCCCAGGCCGATCGACCCGCCCTGTCCCAGGCTGCTGCTGGAGCTGCGGATCGAGGAGTTGATGCCGACCACCTCGCCGCGCATGTTCACCAGCGGACCGCCGGAGTTGCCGGGGTTGATGGCGGCGTCGGTCTGGATCGCGGGGTAGGTGGTGCTCACTCCGCGCTCGGACACGCCCACGGTGACCGGCCGGTTGAGGGCGCTCACGATGCCGCTGGTCACGGTCGCCTCGAGGCCGAAGGGCGAGCCGACGGCCACGACCTCCTGCCCGACGCCGAGCGCGTCGGAGCTGCCGATGGCGGCCGGGGTGAGGCCGGAGACGCCCTCGGCCCGGATCACCGCCAGGTCGGTCATCGCGTCGGTGCCCACGACGGTGGCCTCCGCGGTGGACTCGTCGCCGAAGCTGACGGTGATCCGGCCGCCGTCTCCCGCCGCGGCGACCACGTGCTCGTTGGTGAGGATCTCCCCGTCCTCGCTGATGACGACGCCGGACCCGGACCCGCCGTTCCCACCGGGGCCGACGACGTTGATCATCACGACCGCGGGGAGCACGGAGGCGGCGACGGCTTCGACGGAGTTCGAGGCGGCCGGCTCGCCGGCGCCGTCGGCGCTGCCGGTGCGCAGCGGCGCCACGGTGCGGGTGGCCGGGGTCGAGGTCGTGGCGGTCTCGCCGTTGAGAGCGTCGTAGCCGGCCGCGCCCGCAAGCCCTCCGGCGGTGCCGAACAGCAGAGCGCCGACCAGGAGCCCGGCAGAGGCGGCACGCCCGCGGCGGGGCGGCGTCGGGTCCGACGGCGGGTAGGTCGGGAGCGCGGTGGTGTGTTCGACGCCGCTGTCGGGGTCGGGGTAGCGGTGGGTGAACTGGCTCATGCACCCAGCGTGCCGTGGTCGGCTGAGCGCCGACTGAGAGAGTGGTTCAAGCCTGATGTGAGGTCGCCGTGGTCTTGGTCACGGCATCGGCGGGCGGCGGGATCCACAGCCAGAACGCTGCCCCGCCCTCGGGGGAGCGGCCGACACGGACCATGCCGCCGTGCCGCTCGGCGACCGCCCGGACGATGGAGAGCCCGAGGCCGGAACCGGGCATGGTCCGAGACTCGGGGGAGCGGTAGAAGCGCTCGAACACATGGGGCAGGTCGTCCTCGGCGATGCCTGGGCCCTGGTCGGCGACCAGGAGGACCCCCTGCTCCAGCCGGACCGTGACGACGCCTCCAGGGGGGCTCCACTTGACGGCGTTGTCGAGGAGGTTGGTCACCGCCCGCTCCAGAGCCGGCGCCTCGCCGTCGACCGGCCACGGCTCGAGCTGGACCTCGAAGTGGACGCCGGTCGCCCGCCGGCGCACGCGCTCGAGGCCTCGGCTGACGACCTCAGCGAGGTCAACCGGAGCCAGCTCGGCAGGAGCCGGATCGTCCCGTGCGAGCTCGGTCAGGTCGCCGATCAGCGTCGTCAGCTCCTCGATCTGGAAGCGCAGGTCGTCCATGAGCTCGGCATGGGCATCGCGAGACAGGCCGCCACGGCCCTCGGCCTGGGCCAGGAGATCGATGTTGGTGCGCAGCGAGGTCAAGGGGGTGCGGAGCTCGTGGCCCGCGTCGGCGACGAGCTGGCGCTGCCGGGCCTGGCTGGCCGCCAGCGCGGCGAGCATCCGGTTGAAAGAGTCGGCGAGGGTGGCGACCTCGTCGTTGCCCTCGACAGGGATGGGGTCGAGCCGCTGCGTCCGGGCGATCTCCTCCACCGCCGCGCTCAGCCGCCGGACCGGACTGAGCCCGTTGCGGGCGACCAGCCACCCGGCGAAGCCGGCGCCGACGACCCCGAGCAGACCAAAGATCGTCAGCAGGAAGCCGAGTCGGCCGAGCGTCTCCTCAGTTGCCCGCAGGGACTTGCCGTAGATCAGCGCGGTGCCGTCCTGGGCACCGTCGACCGCGATGATCCGGTACCCCTCACCCCGCAGGTACACGGTGCGGCTGGTCTGCTCGATCTGGTCGGCAGCGACCGCGATCTCCTCCCCGCTGGGCCGGAGCTGCCAGCCGGTTTCCGGAAGCCGATCCAGCACCGTCCCATCGGCGCGAATCCACATCAGCCGGGGGTCATCGGTGAAGATCAGCACGGTGTCGAGCTCGCGGCCGGCCAGGCGCAGGGGCTGGTTGTTCGCAGCGACCGTCGCCTGCCTGGCCAGCGACCGGTCGAGGTCGGCGATGAGCTGGTGCCGCACCAGGGCATAGGCGGCCATGGCGCCGAACGCCACCATCAGCAAGACGGCCACGGCCGCCAGCAGGGCGACCCGGGAGGCCAGGCTGCCGCGAAACCGCATCAGCGCTCCTTGGGTCTGCGCGCAGCGTCCACCGCGCCAGCCTGCCACGCGAACCGAAGCCCCCGACCTGACCGCCGCGCACGAGGCCGTCGGGGGCGCTCAGCCTTCGCGCAGCACGTATCCCACCCCCCGCACCGTGTGCAGCAGCCTCGGCTCACCCTCGGCCTCGGTCTTCCGGCGCAGGTATCCCACGTAGACCTCCAGCGAGTTCGCAGTCGTGGGGAAGTCGTAGCCCCAGACCTCCTCGAGGATGAACGACCGGTCCAGCACCCGGCGCGGCCGCCGCAGGAACATCTCCAACAGGGCGAACTCGGTCCGGGTGAGGTCGATCGAGCGGTGCCCCCGGCGTACCTCCCGTGTCGCCGGGTTCAGCCGCAGATCGGAGAAGGCCAGCTCCTCGGCATCCAGGTCCTCCGCCGGCACCGGTGTGGCACGCCGCAACAGGGCGCGGAGCCGGGCCAGCAGCTCCTCGAGCGCGAAGGGCTTGGTGAGGTAGTCGTCGGCGCCGGCGTCCAGGCCCTCGACCCGGTCCCCGACCGAGTCCCGGGCGGTCAGCACCAGGATCGGCAGGTCGTTGCCGGCCGCGCGCAGGGCCCGCGTCGCCTCGATGCCGTCCAGCCTCGGCATCATCACGTCGATGACGACGGCGTCGGGAGCCGCGGCGCCGATCGCGGCGAGCGCCTCGGCTCCGTCGCAGGCGAGCGCCACGTCGTAGCCGTTGAAGTCGAGGGAGCGGCGCAGGGACTCGCGGACGGCGCGGTCGTCGTCGACGACGAGCACGCGCGGGCGGGCGGGTGTGGGCGGCGAGGACACGAGTCCAGGGTGCCAGGTTCAGCCGAGCACGCGGCGGAGCTGGTCCACGAGCGCGCCGCTGGTGCGCCGCACCATGGCCAGCACGTCCTCGAAGCCGCGGTCTCCGCCGTAGTAGGGGTCGGGGACGTCCCGCTCGCCCTCGGCCAGCGGGTCGAAGTCGCGGAAGAGTCGCAGCCGTGCTGGGCCTGCGCCGTCCGACTCCCGCGCCGGGCTCTCGCTGTCGCTCAGGTCGTGGAGGTCGGCGAAGTTGGCGCTGTCCATGGCGAGCACCAGGTCGAAGTCGTCGTGCCAGGACGGCTGGAACTGCTGAGCGCGGTGCCGAGAGGCGTCGAGGCCGTGAGCGGCCAGCAGCGCCGCCGCACGCCGGTCCATGGGGTGGCCGACGTGCCAGCCCCCGGTGCCGGAGGAGGATACCTCGACCCGGTCGTCCAGGCCGGCGTCGCACAGAGCCGCGGTGAGCACCACCTCCGCCATCGGCGAGCGGCAGATGTTGCCCAGGCAGACCACGGCGAGCCGGTAGCGGCCCGGTGTGCGCGGTTCCGGCAGGTCGACCGGGCGGTTCGGGTGCTCGGCTGTCACCACGACCTCCCGCCGAGGAGCCCCCCGGCGATCGCCGCGACGATCGAGATCACCACCGAGCCGAGGATGGCGGTGCCGAACCCCTCCACGCTGAAGCCGATGCCGAGCGCTTCGGCGATCCAGCTGGTGAGCATCAGCATCAAGGCGTTGATCACCAGCAGGAGGAGCCCGAGGGTCAGGATGATGAAAGGCAGCGAGAGCAGCTTGACGACCGGGGCCACCACGGCGTTCACGAGCCCGAACAGCAGGGCCACCAGCAACAGGGTCAGACCCTTGTCGACGTTGTCGGCGCCGCTGACTTCGATGCCGTCGAAGAGCCAGGCGGCCGCACCCAGGGCGAGGGCGTTGGCGATGACGCGCGCGAGCAGGTTCACCAGCCCGATGATGCCAGCCGGTCGCGAGCCCGGAGGAGGCGCCACGGCAACGGTGCGCTGACGCAGGCGTCCAGATGCTTTTTGCCCATATTGGTCGCGTTTGTTCGATATCCTGTACCGGACTCTGAGGCACGCCGGGCGCGTGCGGAGGGGACAGGGTCACCGGCCGCCGGGGGACCAGCCCAACGTCCCCCGGCGGCACCTCCGCCTCACCGGCGGAAGCCTCGATCGACCCGTCATTTCGAGGTCGCGGCGCGTACGCTGCCGCCGTGACCGACCGATCCGACGACGCCCAGCCAAGGCCCCGTGCTCGCGCGGCCCTGGCAGCCGTGCCGGCCTACGTCGCCGGTCGCGTTCCCGCCGTCCGCGACGGACTGCCGACCTACAAGCTCTCCGCCAACGAGAACCCGTTCCCGCCGCTCCCCGAGGTCCTCGACGCGGTGCGGACCAGCGCGGCCACGATGAACCTGTACCCCGACCTGGGAGCGACTGCGCTCACCGAGGCGGTGGCCCGGCGGCTCGGCGTATCGCCCGCCGAGGTCGCGCTGGGGACCGGCTCGGTGGCGCTCCTCTACCACCTCGTCCAGGCGTTCTGCGAGCCCGGCGACGAGGTCGTCTACGCCTGGCGCTCGTTCGAGGCCTACCCGATCGCGGTGGCGGTGTGTGGAGCCGGCTCAGTGCCGGTCCCGTTGACCGCCGACGCCCGGCACGACCTCGACGCGATGGCCGAGGCCGTCACCGACCGCACCCGGATGGTGCTGGTGTGCACGCCGAACAACCCCACGGGCCCCGCGGTTACGCACGCCGACATGGAAGGGTTCCTGGCCAAGGTCCCCACCGACGTCCTGATCGTCCTCGACGAGGCCTACCAGGAGTTCGTGACCGGGCCCGACCGGCTCGATGCGCTCGCCCTGCAGCGGCGGCATCCCCACGTGGTGGTGGTCCGGACATTCGCCAAGGCTCACGGCCTGGCCGGGTTGCGGGTCGGCTACCTGGCCGCCGCGCCGGAGGTGGCCGCCGCGGTGCGCGCCTGCGCGCTGCCGTTCGGCGTCTCGGCCGTGGCGCAGGCCGCGGCCCGGGTGGCGCTCGACCACGAGGACGCCATGCGGGACCGCGTGGCCGCGATCGTCGCCGAGCGGGCGCGGCTCGTCGCGGAGTTGCGCGACCAGGGCTGGTCGGTGCCCGAGGCCCAGGGCAACTTCGTCTGGCTGGGGCTCGGCGGCCACGCGCGCTCGTTCGCCGACGCGGCCGCGTCCGAGGGCGTCATGGTGCGCGCGTACGGCGAGGACGGGGTGCGGCTCACCGTCGGCGAGCCGGCCGGCAACGACGCGCTGCTGGGAGTCGCCGCGGCGTTCGACCCGAAGGCCTGAGGGCAGGGCCACGGCGACAGTCAGGGGAGGCGCGCCCACCGAGGCCGCCGCGAGCGCCGCACCTGGATCGCGGTGACGGTCATATAGCCGGCCTTGACCAGGTCGGGAAGCACCGCCAGCATCACGACCAGCGCGATATCAGGGAAGAGGTATCGGGCGACCGGGACCAGGCTGCCCGCCTGCTCCCCGAGAAGCTGGGGCACCAGCGGCCACGCGAGCACGAGGACCAGGACCGGCAGGATGGCGTGCGGGGCGATCAGTCGCACCAGGTGGGAGCGGGTCATGAAGCGGGCCCGCCACCGCCACCGCCGCAGCTGCTGGAACGACCAGGTCTGCAGCGCGACGGAGAGCACGAGCATGCCGAGCAGCACGAGGCCGATCGTCCCCACCGCCGGCCCCGTGGGCTCCGGCTCCCCGCCGGTCACCAGGTCGAGCATCCCGGTGCGCAGCTGGGGCATCTCGATCAACCGGTCCAGAACGTGGTCCGACGTGGTCGTCAGCACGTAGCCGGCGTCCCGGCTCGGGACCACGAGCAGCTGGGTGTAGTAGGTCGGCGCCATCCCACGCGCTCCCCCGACGTTCAACGAGCCATGCTTGGTCGCCTCCCAGCCCATGGTGTAGACGCGCGTGCCACCCCTGGTGTCCCACAGCTTGCGCAGCGTCGCGGAACTCAGCACCTGCGGCCCCCCCTGCAGGCCCACCGAGCGGGCCAGCTGGGCCAGGTCCTCGGCGGTCGAGACGATGTCCGAGCGTCCGCGGCTGCCGAGCCGGCGCGGCGCGTCGTCGGCCACTGGGAAGCCGAACAGCTTGATGTGCCCCTGGGCGGCGCCGAGGACGCCCTCGGTGGCCACCCCGGTGCTGTCCATGCCGAGGGGATCGAGGATGCGCGCCTCGAGCGCTTCGGCATACGGGCGGCCGGTGACCGCCTCGACCAGTCCCACCAGCCGCTGGTAGCCGCGGTCCGCGACGACGGTGCTGATGCCGACGTCCGCCGCTTTCCCCTCGCGGGTGAGCAGCTGTCCCACCGTCGCCGCGCCGATGTCCTCGTCGGCCTCCGGCAGCCTGCTGCGGACCTCGGTGTCGAGGTCGAGCCGACCCTCCTCCACCAGTTGCAGCACCAGCACCGCCGTGAACGTCTCCGACAGCGACCCCACCGGGACCGGGGTGTGCGGCTGCATCGGCCGGTCCGCCTCGGCCTCGCCGTACCCCTGGGTATAGACGACCCGACCTCCCTCGATCACCGCCACGCTCATCCCGGGGATGTGATGGCGTTCCCGCTGCTCCTCCAGGAACGCGTCCACGGCGTTCTCGTCGATCGCCCCCCGCCGCTCCTGGATCCCGTCCCCCGCACTGCGGCCGCCTGGCTCGGCCGGGCCCGGGCCGGCCAGCGCGCTGGCCCCGAGGGCGGCTGGCAGGGCCAGGAGCGCGACCGTGACGAGGGCCACCCACACCGCTGCCAGCGAGGTCGTCGGGCGGGCCGAGACGCCCCGCCGGGCAGCCCGGACTGCTCGGGGCGGTGAGGGCGGCGGGCTCGGCACGACCCAACCTTCGCCCGTCGAGCCTCACGGAGGAAGAGCGGGGCAGGGGATCGAGTCGCCCGGGTTCGCACCAGGGCACCGTGCCCGCTACGTTGGGACCGGCCGGTGCTGTGGCTCCGGTCACATTCCGGTGCCAGCAGCAATCCGGGCACACCCGGGGAGGCATCGGCGGTCCGCTCGCCCCGGCCGGTGCCGGAGACCCCGCGCCCCGGCGGTGATTCGAGGAGTGTGCACATGACGAACGACGCGATCGCGAACGAGTACGCCACCCGCCTTGCCCAGGACTTCGGCCCCCAGCACGCCGCGGGCGGCGCCGAGCCGGTGCAACTGCTCACTCCAGAGGGTGAGCGGGTCGAGCATGGGGCGATCTCCTTCGGTGACGGCCTCTCGGCCGACGAGGAGGCCGCCACGATCCGCGGCTTCTACCGCGACATGGTCCTGACCCGGCGCATCGACGTCGAGGCCACCGCCTTGCAGCGGCACGGCGAGCTTGGGCTGTGGGCCCAGCTGCTGGGCCAGGAGGCCGCCCAGATCGGCTCCGGGCGCGCCCTGGCGCCGCAGGACTTCGTGTTCCCCACCTATCGCGAGCACGGGGTCGCCTGGTGCCGCGGCATCGACCCGGCGGCCCTGCTGGGCTTTTCCGCGGGGTGGACAACGGCTCGTGGGACCCCAACGCCGCCAACTTCGCGCTTTACACCATCGTGATCGGCGCCCAGACCCTGCACGCGACCGGCTACGCGATGGGGATCCAGCGCGACGGCCACGTCGGCACCGGCGACCCCGACCGGGACGCCGCGGTCGTGGCCTACTTCGGGGACGGAGCCAGCAGCCAGGGCGACGTCAACGAGGCGTTCATCTTCGCCGCCTCCTACAACGCCCCGGTGGTGTTCTTCTGCCAGAACAACCAGTGGGCGATCTCCGAGCCGATCGAGCGGCAGACCCGGATCCCGCTCTACCAGCGGGCTCTGGGCTTCGGCTTCCCCGGCATCCGCGTCGACGGCAACGACGTGCTCGCGACGTACGCCGTGACGCAGGCCGCGCTCCAGCGGGCCCGGGACGGGCAGGGCCCCACCTTGGTCGAGGCCTACACCTACCGGATGGGGGCGCACACCACCACCGACGACCCGACCCGCTACCGGCTCTCGGAGGACCTCGAGCGCTGGAAGCTCAAGGACCCGATCCAACGCGTGAAGGCCTACCTGAGCCGCAACGGGCTGGCCGAGGGCTCGTTCTTCGAGGAGGTCGACGCCGAGGCGGAGTCGCTCGGCGAGCGGCTGCGAGAGGAGTGCCGGTCGATGGCCGACCCGCACGTGCTCGACATGTTCGACCGGGTCTACGCCGAGCAGACCACCGAGCTGGCGGAGCAGAAGGCGGCCTTCGCCGCCTACCTGGAGTCCTTCGAGATGGAGTCGCAGGATGCCGCGGAGGTGACCCGATGACCCGGATGACGCTGGCGAAGGCGCTGAACGCCGGGCTGCGCGCGGCGATGGAGGACGATCCCAAGGTCCTCGTCATGGGCGAGGACGTCGGAAAGCTCGGCGGGGTCTTCCGGATCACCGACGGGCTGCAGAAGGACTTCGGAGAGGACCGGGTCATCGACTCGCCGCTGGCCGAGTCCGGCATCCTCGGCACCGCGGTCGGGCTGGCCATGCGCGGCTACCGCCCGGTGTGCGAGATCCAGTTCGACGGTTTCGTCTATCCGGCCTACGACCAGATCGTCAGCCAGGTCGCCAAGCTGCACTTCCGCTCCCAGGGCCGGGTGCCGATGCCGCTGGTGATCCGGATCCCCTACGGCGGCGGGATCGGGGCGGTGGAGCACCACAGCGAGTCTCCCGAGGCCCAGTTCGCGCACACTCCCGGGCTCAAGGTCGTCACCTGCTCCAACCCGGTCGACGGCTACTGGATGATCCAGCAGTCGATCGCCCACAACGACCCGATCGTCTTCCAAGAGCCCAAGCGGCAGTACCACGCGGACAAGGCCGAGATCGACGAGGCGGCCGACCCCGCGACGGTCACGCCGCTCTTTGCCTCTCGGGTGGTGCGGGCCGGGGACGACGTGACCCTGCTGGGCTACGGGCCGATGGTCAAGGTGTGCCTGGCCGCCGCCGAGGCCGCGGCGGAGGAGGGCCGGGGGGTCGAGGTGATCGACCTGCGCACGCTCTCCCCGCTGGACATGGCTCCGGTCCTGGAGTCGGTGCGCCGCACCGGGCGAGCGGTCGTGACCCACGAGGCGCACACCAACCTCGGGCTGGGGGCGGAGCTGGCGGCGCGGATCACCGAGTCCTGCTTCTACTCCCTCGAGGCGCCGGTGCTGCGGGTCGGCGGGTTCGACACGCCGTACCCGCCCGCCCGCGTCGAGGAGGAATGGTTGCCCGACCTCGACCGGGTCCTCGACGCCGTCGACCGGACCTTCGCGTTCTGAGAGGGGTGCATCGTGGCCGTTCAGGAGTACAAGCTGCCCGATCCGGGCGAGGGGCTGACCGAGGCCGAGATCGTCACCTGGCGGGTCAAGGTCGGCGACGTCGTCAAGGTCAACGACGTGGTCGTGGAGATCGAGACCGCCAAGTCGCTGGTCGAGCTGCCCTCGCCGTATGCCGGGACGGTGACCTCGATCCTGGTGCCGGAGGGCGAGACCGTCGCCGTGGGCACCCCGATCATCGTCATCGGCGACCCCGCCGACGCCACCGTGGCCGAGTCGCCGCAACCTCGGCCTCCCGAGGACGCCGAGTCGTCGCAGCCTCGGGCTGCCCAGGACGATGCCGCCCCCACCGCCGACGCCGCCGACGCCGCTGTCGACCTCTCCAACCCCTCGGCAGGCACGTCCAACGCGACCCTGGTCGGCTACGGCCCGCGTTCGGCGGCCGCCCGTCGGCGGGCTCGGCGCTCGGCGACCCCGCACTCGCCGGCGGGAACGGCCACCCAGATGCAGGTCCAGGGCGCCTTCACGCCGGGTGGCGACAGTGCCGAGGTGGTGGCGGGGGACGAGGAAGCGGTGCCCGCTGTCGAGGCGCGGGCGGACCGTGACGAGCGGCCCACCCGTCCCTCGGGGGCCTGGCACGTGGGTCGGGTGCTGGCCAAGCCGAAGGTACGCCGGCTGGCCCGCGAGCTCGGGGTGGACCTGGCGGCCGTCGCCCCGCGCGGACCGGACGGGGTCGTGACCGCCGAGGACGTCGAGGCGGCGGCCGGACTCAGCGGCGCGGCCGAGGCTGGCGAGCCGACCCGGGAGCGCGACGTGTCGGCGGGTGTGGGCAGCGAGGAAACGGCGAGTCGGCCGGGGACGCTGGAGGACCGACGCGAGGCGATCAAGGGCGTGCGCAAGATGATGGGCCAGGCGATGGTGCAGTCGGCCTTCGCCATCCCGCACGTCACCGAGTGGATCACCGTCGATGCCACCAAGACCGTCGCGCTGGTCTCCCGCCTGCGCGACCAACGGGACTTCGCCGGGGTCCGGGTCTCGCCGCTGCTGGTGCTGGCCAAGGCCGTGTGCCTGGCGATGCGACGCACGCCGGAGGTCAACGCGCACTGGGACGACGAGGCCCAGGAGATCGTCTTCCACGGATCGGTCAACCTGGGCATCGCTGCGGCCACGCCACGAGGTCTGGTCGTGCCGAACGTCAAGGGTGCCGACGGGTTGCCGCTGCCCGAGCTCGGACGGCAGATCAACGCGCTGGCCGACACCGCGCGTGAGGGTCGCACCCAGCCCGCCCAGATGTCGGGAGGCACGTTCACGATCAGCAACGTCGGCGTCTTCGGCGTGGACGCGGGCACGCCGATCATCAACCCCGGCGAGTCGGCGATCATGGCGTTCGGTGCGGTCCGCAAGCAGCCGTGGGTGCACAAGGGCACGATCAAGGCCCGCGACGTGACCACCCTCGCGCTGTCCTTCGACCACCGGTTCATCGACGGGGCGAAGGGGTCACGGTTCCTCGCCGACGTGGCGGGGATCCTGGAGGACCCAGTTCAGGGCCTGCGCTTCTGAGGGGTGCGCCGCCGCCCCGGTGTGGCCCCTCCGCCGCTCCGCCGTGCCGGCTCTAGGCGCCCGGGTGGTCGTGCCGGGTCCGGTTGGCCACCAGTCCGTCGACGTCCTGGCGGCGCAGCCACGCGAGCTCGAAGCTCAGCCGCTCCCCGATCCGCTGGCAGAACTCGACCGGCTCCTCGGCCGCGTCCGGCGACTCGGGGATCACCACGTCGACGATGCCGTCGGCGAGCAGGTCGAGGGAGCGGACCCGTTGTGCCCGCGCCAGGTCAGGGGCATGGTCGAGGTCGCGGTGCACGATCGCGCTGGCCCCCTCGGGTGGGAGCGGCGAGAGCCAGGCGTGCTGCGCGGCGATCACCCGGTCGGCGGGGAGCAGGGCCAGCGCCCCGCCCCCGGTGCCCTGACCCAGCATCAGCGAGAGCGTCGGTGCCCGGAGCGTGACCAGGTCGGCCAGGCAGCGGGCGATCTCGCCGGCGAGACCGCCCTCCTCGGCCTCGACCGACAACGCCGCCCCGGGGGTGTCGATCATGGTCAGCAGCGGCAGTCGGAGCTCCTCGGCCAGCCGCATCCCGCGCCGGGCCTCGCGCAGCGCGGCCGGGCCGAGCGGCGAGGTCTCGGTCTGTCCGCTGCGGCACTGGGCCAGCAGCACGCAGGGGGTGTCGCCGAATCGCACCAGGGCGAGCATCAGGCCGGGCTCGGCCTCGCCCTGGCCGGTCCCGTTCAGCGGCACCACATCGGAGGCGGCGTGCCGCAGCAGCCGCCGGGCCCCGGGGCGGTCGGGGCGCCGCGAGCGCTGCACCGAGTCCCACGCGTCCACCTCGGAGGTCGGCGCGGGCAGGACAGGGGGGACGACGGTGTCGCCCTGGGCCTGAAGGATCGCCAGGGTGCGCTCGAGCAGGCTGCCGATGTGCTCGGGCTTGACCACGGCGTCGACCAGCCCGTGGGCGTAGAGGTTCTCGGAGGTCTGCACGCCAGGCGGGAACGGCTTGCCGTAGATCGCCTCGTAGACGCGCGGGCCGAGGAAGCCCAGCAGTGCCTCGGGCTCGGCGGCCGTCACGTGACCCAGTGAGCCCCACGAGGCCATCACGCCGCCGGTGGTGGGGTGCCGCAGATAGACGAGATAGGGGAGGCCGGCCGCCTTGTGCTGGGTGATGACCGCGGCGATCTGCGCCATCCAGACGAAGGCCGGCGTCCCCTCCTGCATCCGCGTCCCGCCCGAGACCGGGGCGGCCACCAGGGGCAGGCCGGCTGCCGTGGCTCGGCGTACGGCGGCGACCACCCGCTGCGCCGAGGCGACGCCGATCGAGCCCCCGAGGAAGCCGAACTCGCCGAGGACCGCCGCGACCCGCCGTCCGCCCAGGGTGGCCTCGCCGGTCGTGACCGACTCGTCGAGGCCGCTGCGCTCCTCGGCGCGGCGCAGGTCGGCGGCGTAGTCCTCGTCGATCGGCCCGCGCTTGGGCGGGAAGTCCCAGGACTTCCACGACCCCGCGTCGAGCACGAGGTCGATCAGCTGACGGGAGGAGAGCCGTTCACGCTTGGTCACATCCGCCAGTCTCGCGCACCCGGCCGCGTAGCACCCTCGGCAGGAGTTGCCGAGGACCTCACAGCTCCTTGGTGAGCAGTGACACCTCGTGGGTCGGGTCGCCGAGCCGCCCGACCTCGACGTACCCACGGCGGGCGTGGAAGGCCAGCGAGGGCGGGTTCGGCGGGACCCTGTTGACCTCCAGGGTCATCCGGCCGTACGCCGCGGCGCCGGCCTCGACCTCGTCGTACACCGCCGCCCCGACTCCCCGCCGACGCACCTCGGGGGCCAGGACCACCCGGTCCAGGTAGTAGAAGCGCTCGGCGTAGCGGTCGGCGAACCAGCGGTAGTTCTGCGAGTCGTACGCCGAGCCAGGCGCGAACGTCACGACGAAGCCGGCGAAGGACCCGGCGACCTCCACCACGTCGAAGCGGTCCGCGAGCAGCCGCAGGAGGGCCAGCCGGGCGGCGTCCATGGGAGCCAGCAGATCGACGTGCTCGTGGTTGAGCGCCAGCACCGGGTCGAGGTCCCGGTCGGTCAGCGGGCGCAGCCGCACGTCGCGGGTCCTGACGTCGCTCATGGAGGTCAAGCCTGCCCGATGTGGGGGCGGGCAGCGGGCCGGTCCGCTCAGCGTCGGTCTCCCGGGGCCAGCAGTCCGCTTTCGTAGGCGTAGACGACCGCGTGGACCCGGTCCCGCAGCGCCAGCTTCATCAGGATGCGTTTCACGTGCGTCTTGACCGTGGACTCGCCGACCCGGAGCTCGTGGGCGATCTCGCGGTTGGCGAGTCCGTGCGCGATGTGGACCAGGACCTCCCGCTCCCGGTCGGTGAGCCGGTCGAGGTCGCGGTTGGAGACGTCGGTGGGGCGGGGGCCCCGGGCGGTGGTCCGCGCGAACTCCGCCATCAGGCGCTTGGTGACCGAGGGGGAGAGGAGCGAGTCGCCGTCGGCGATCGTGCGGATGCCGTCCAGGAGGTCCTCGGGGGGCGTGCGCTTGAGCAGGAAGCCGCTGGCTCCGGCGCGGACCGCCTCGTAGACGTACTCGTCGAGCTCGAAGGTGGTCAGGACGATGACCCGCGGGACCGCGGAGTCCTCCTCCGCCGCCGCGGTGGGGCGGGTGATCTGCCGGGTTGCCTCGAGCCCGTCGGTTCCCGGCATCCGGATGTCCATGAGGACGACGTCGGGTGCCAGGTCGGCGGCAAGGGTGACGGCCTCGTCCCCGGTGCGTGCCTCGCCGGCCACGACGAGGTCCTCCTGGGTCTCGATCATCAGCCGGAGGCCGGCGCGCACCAGCGTGTCGTCGTCGACGATGAGCACGCTGATCGTCATCGGGTGGCCGACTCCGGGTGCCGGGCGGCCGAAGCCGGTCGCGGGTGCTCGGGGCGCCGCGGCAGGACGGCCTCCACGACGAAGCCGCCGTCGGCTCCCGGAGCGGCACTCAGCCGTCCACCGAGCAGCTTCGCGCGCTCCGCCATCCCGACGATCCCGCGCCCGCCATGGGGCGAGCGGGCGGCGTGCGCGCCGAGTCCGTCGTCGGCGACCCGCAGCCGGACGTCGCGGTCGCCGCAGGTGACGGTGACCTCGACGTGGGCGACTCCGGCGTGCTTGATCGCGTTGGTCAGGGCCTCCTGGGCGATCCGGTAGGCAGCGGCCCCGACGTGCCGGTCGAGGTCCTCCTGGGGGCAGTGGTCGTGCAGCGTGATGTCGGCCCCGGCTGTCCGCAGCTCCTGGACCAGCGACGGCAGGGCGCACAGCTCCCGTGCCGGGCTGCGGACCGGGTCGTCGGCGTCGGTGAGGAGGCCGAGCAGCTGGTCGAGGTCGGTGAGCGCGCTGCGCCCGAGGGCCTCGATCTCGTGCAGCGCCTCGAACGCCTTCTCGGGTCGTCCCGACAGCCGGGCCGCTCCGGCTTGGAGGACCATCACGTTCACCGCGTGACCGACCGCGTCGTGCAGTTCCCGGGCGATCCGAGTGCGCTCCTCGGCGATGGCGGCCGCGGCGATCTCGGCCTGGCCCGCCTCGAGATCGCTGACCTCCTGGCTCAGCTGCTCGGCTCGGTTCTGGTTGCGCCGGATGCTGACCGCCACCAGCCAGCCGATCCCGAAGAGCATGAACCACACCATGATCGCGAGCGGATCGGGGTCGCCGGGCCCATAGAACGTCGACGTCGAGAGCGCGAGAGCGGCCGTGGCCACGATCGGGCCGGACACCCGCACCGGTCGGGTCAGGCCCACCGAGTAGGCGAAGAACGGGACGGCGAGAGGGGCGTTGCTGTCGCCCTGGGTCGCGCTGGCCGCCAGGTAGAGCACCGTGGCCACGGCGAGCGTGGCGGCGGGCGCCATCCGGCGGGTGAGCAGCAGCAGGTTGGGGCTCAACGCGAGCAGCAGCCCCAGACCCTCGACGGGGCCGTACTCGTTGACGTAGGCGTCGCTGCGCAGCGACACCACGGTGATCCACACGAAGAGGGCCGCGAGGGCGGCATCGGCGGCCAGCGACCGCATGCCGGGTGCACGTCGGACATCGGGACGGAGGTCGGAGTGCAGCCAGCCGGCCATGGGCCGACCCTACTGCCTCGTTCCTGGCCGGGCGTCCCCCGCTGGGGGGACCCGGCGTACCTCTCCGGGGGACCCCGAGATCGGGCGGCGAGGGTGACGACGCCGCCGGGCCGCCGGCGGATCGTGAGAGGGAGAGCGGCACCGAGCCGCGGCTGCGAAGGAGGCCGGCAAATGAGCACCCGGACGCCCGAAACCCACCTGGACCACGCGACGAGCGCGGTGTCCACCACACCAGCACGGGACGGCGCGCGGTCGCATCCGGTGCGGCTCTTCTTCCTTCTCGCCTTCGGCTTCTCGTGGACCTGCTGGCTGCTGGCCATCGTCGGCGTGGGCGGGGCGAGGGACCAGGTGCTGCTCTTCGGGGGAGTCTGGGGGCCCGCCGTCGCAGCCGCCACCGTGACGGCGCTGCGCGGCGAGTCGGTCCGGCAGTGGCTGCGGGGCCTGTTCGTGTGGCGACTCGAGGCTCGCTGGTACGCCGTGGCGCTCGGCCTCCCGGTCGCCATAGTCGCCGCGGTCAGCGTGCCGTTCGTCGCCCTCGGCCACGACCTCGACCCCTCGCTGCTCGGCTCGCGGCTGGTCTCCTACCTGCCGATGCTGGTCTTCTTGAGCCTCGCCGGCGGCGGCAACGAGGAGCTGGGCTGGCGCGGCTTCGCGCTCCCGGGGCTGCTGAGGAGCCACTCCCCGGTGCGCGCCACGCTCATCCTCGGCAGCCTGTGGGCACTGTGGCACCTCCCGCTGCTGGCCGCCGCGGACGACCTGACCCATGGGCTGGGCGGCCCGGCACTCGCCTCGGTGCTCGCCGCCACCGTGGTCAATATCGTCGCTCTGAGCTTTATCTATACCTTCCTCTACCGGCACACCGGTTCGGCGCTGCTGGCCGTGCTGCTGCACGCGAGCATCAACGCCGCGAACGGCATCCTGGTGCTGCGCGAGGAGATCACCGGCGCTGCCTACGCGTCGATGCAGCTCTGCATCACCGCCGCCACGCTCGTCGTCGCAGCCCTCCTGCTCGCGCTCACCCGCGGTCGGCTCGGGCCCGAGGACTCCCAGGCGTGACACGACCGGCACCGTGCCGCTGCGGCCGCGGGTGGGAACAGCCGGACGCCTTCGTCGACTACCTGGTCGGGACCGTCCTGAGCCAGACGCCCCAGCGATGAGGTGGCGCCCAGAACCCGGTGGGTTCGGCATCCGTACGCCGGGTCTGAGGGCTTTTCCGATCACGATGCTGTGACCTCGCCGCCGCCCCGGCAGGCCCTAGCCTGGTGCCGATGGAGCTGCTCGACGTCACCCTCACCCCGCTGCAGCGCCGCAACCGCGCCGCTTTCGTGCGCCGCGCCGATCGGCCCGGCTCGGCACCGCTCGTGACCGGCCAGCGCGTGGTGCTGTGCGACGAGGACGGTGGGTTCTTCGCCGGGTGCGTCGTCGACCGGGACGATCGCGACGGGGACGAGCGCTATCGGGTGCAGGTCGGCGTGCGGCTGCCGCCCGAGCACGCCACGCGGCGGCTCGGCCGGATTGTCCGGCCCCGCGAAGCCGGCGACGTCGACGGCGTGCTCGACCTGCTGGGCGAGGCCCGCGACGCACTGGCCGGCGGGTTGCCGTCCCAGCGTGGCTGGCGGTGACGGCCTAGACCGGACTGGGCCAGCGCGTCGCGCGCTGCCGGCCTTGAGACGCAGACCGGACAGCCAAAGAGACCGAACGGTCAGGCGACGCCCGAGGAGGACGCCGAGTCCGGCACCGCTGCGGTGCGGCCAGGGACGTAGGCGGGCGCCGCGACCGCCTGGCGGACGAAGTCGACCATCTCCTCGATCGCCATCCGGGCTTCGGGCACCACGTCGGCGAGCACCGGGAAGGCGTGGATCTGCCCCTCCCAGATCTGCAGGGTGCAGGGCACCCCTGCGGCGCTCAGCCGGTCGGCCATCAGTTCGGCGTCGACCCGGAGCACCTCGTCCTCGGCGCAGATGATCAGCGAGGGCGGCAGTCCGCGCAGGTCGGCGTTGACCGGGGAGTGGTGGAGCTCGGGGTGGTCGCCCACCACCATCCGCGCGGTCCTGCGGAACCGGCGGGCGGGGATGTAGGCGTCTCGGCGGGCGTTGTGGTGACGCACCTTGGTCAGGTGGTCGAAGTCCAGCCACGGCGAGAGCCCGACGATCCCGGCGGGCGTTCCGGCGTTGTCGTCGCGGATCCGCAGCGCCGTCGCGAACGCGAGATGGCCGCCGGCGGAGTCACCGAGGAGGACGATCCGCGGTCCGTGCCCCTGGCGCACCAGCCAGCGGTAGGCGTCCTCACAGTCGGAGATGCTGTCGTGGAGCCGGCCGCTGGGAAGCTGCCGGTAGTCGACGGTCAGCACCGTCATCTGGGTCCGGACCGCGAGCTGCTCCACGATGCGCCGGTGGGTGCCGAGGCCGCCGGACATGAAGGCACCGCCGTGGAGGTACAGCAGGGCGCCGTCACTGGTGGGGCCGTCGATGGGAGTGATCAGCTCGCCGCGCCAGGTGCGCGCGGTGATCTCCTCGTGGACGGTGCCCGAGGACCGGGGCAGTCGTTGGGCGCTCTTCTCGAGCAACCCGAAGGAGGTCATCGTGGCCGCGCACAGCGGTGTGTAGCGCAACGCCGGACGGATCCACAGCTTGGCCATCGCCTGGACGCCGTCGGCCCGCCGGCTGGTGCCCACCCGGTGCTCGATCACCCGCTCGCCTCCCGTCCCAGGGCCTGCTCCCGGCCCCGCCGTGGGCCGCCGGGCCTCGCCGCGGACCGATCGGGGGTTACCCCGATGTGACGTGCATCATGCACCGATGCCGCAGGTCCGCGCGCGCCCGGTCATCCTGCACGGGGTCGGGGTCCCTGGCCAGCACCGACGCTCCGGGCCGCTGAAGCACGCGGACCCAGCCGTGGGCACCGGCGGCTAGGCTCCCGGCATGTCTGCGGCCACCGAGGGGATCGAGAGCTCGGCGAGCGTGATCCACGTGCACTCCGGCAAGGTCCGCGACCTCTACCGGCTGCCCGACGGCCGGCTGCTCATGGTCGCCAGCGACCGGATCTCGGCGTACGACGTCGTGCTTCCCACGCCGATCCCGGACAAGGGCGTGCTGCTGACCCGGATGTCACTGTGGTGGTTCGAGCGGCTGGCGGACCTCGTGCCCCACCACGTAATGTCCACCGACGTGCCCGAGGCGGTCCGTGGGCGCGCGGTGATGTGCGAGGAGCTGGCGATGCACCCCGTCGAGTGCGTGGCCCGGGGCTACCTCACCGGGTCGGGCCTGGCCGACTACCGCGCCCACGGGGCGGTGTGCGGCATCGGGCTCCCGCCCGGCTTGGAGGAGAGCAGCCGGCTGCCCGAGCCGCTGTTCACGCCCGCGGCCAAGGCCGCGCGCGGCCACCACGACCAGAACGTGTCCTTCGAGGAGGTCGCCGCGCAGATCGGCGTCGAGCGCGCGGCCGAGCTTCGCGAGCTCACCCTCGCGGTCTACACGCGTGCGGAGCGGCACGCCCGGGACCAGGGGATCCTGCTGGCCGACACCAAGCTCGAGTTCGGCGCCCGCGCCGACGGCACGACCGTGCTCGCCGACGAGGTGCTGACCCCCGACTCCTCCCGCTTCTGGCCGGCGGAGGGGTGGCATCCCGGCCGCCCGCAGCCGTCGTACGACAAGCAGTACGTCCGCGACTGGCTCGCCTCGCCGGCCAGCGGCTGGGACCGCCACACGGGTGAACCGCCTCCGCCGCTGCCCGCGCAGGTCGTGGAGCGCACGCGCGCGAAGTATGTCGAGGCCTACGAGCGGCTCACCGGCGAGCGCTTCTGAGGGGCTTGAGGGCGGGCGAGGTGAGGTCATGAGCGGGTCAGGCGGGCGGACCGGGGGCGGCGCGGTGATGGCGCGACGCTGGGACCCCGAGGTGTTCGTGGCCGCTCCCCGGTCCGAGGTGTTCGCCTACCTCGCCGACCCGCGGAACCGGCCGGCGTGGCAGCGCACGCTGGCCAGCGTCGAGATTCTCGAGCCCGAGCGCGCCGAGGCCGGGCCGTACGTCGGGCTGCGGTGGGTGGACCACGTCAAGGTCGGCCCTCCCTTCGAGCTCGTGATCAGCGCGATGCGCCCCGACGAGCTGTGGGCGGAGGTCGGCCGCACCGGCCCCTTCACGGCGTACGGCACCTTGCTGTTCTCCGACGCGACCCGCGACGGCGTGGCCGGCACCCGGGTGCGGCTGGTGGCCCGGGTGGAGGCCGCAGGGCCCGCCCGCCCGCTGGGCTGGGGGGCCACGGCGGTCGCGGCAGCACTGGTTCGTGACGACCTACGCCGCGCCGCCCGCATCCTCGGCGGGCGCTAGGGCCCTGTCGGCCCGACTACCTCCGGGTTAGGTTGTGGCTCACACCGACCACTGCACACTTGCTCCCGACCGAAAGAGGCCGCCGTGCTCAACCTGTCCGTGCTCCTGGAAGACAGCGCCCGCAAGCATCCCGCACGGGAGGCGGTGGTCTTCGGCGACACCCGGCTGACCTACGCCCAGCTCGACGGCGCCGCGAACCAGGTCGCGAACCTGCTGGTCTCGCGGGGGATCAAGCCGGGCGACAAGGTCGCTCTGTCGTGCCCGAACCTGCCCTACTTCCCGATCGTCTACTACGGCATCCTCAAGGCCGGCGGCGTCGTCGTCCCGTTGAATGTGCTGCTCAAGGGCCGAGAGATCGCCTACCACCTGGCTGACTCCGAGGCGAAGGCGTACTTCTGCTTCCAGGGCACCCCGGACCTGCCGATGGGCACCGAGGGCGCCGCGGGGCACGCCGACGCCGACGGCTGCGAGCACTTCTTCATGATCACCGCCGACCCGGCTGGAGCCTCGCCGGTGGAGGGGACCGAGACGATGGGGGCCGCGATGGCCTCGCAGTCCCCGGTGTTCTCCTCGGCGATGACCGCCGAGACCGACTCCGCGGTGATCCTCTACACCTCGGGCACGACCGGCCAGCCCAAGGGGGCGGAGCTCTCGCACTCGAACCTGGTGCTCAACGCGCTGGAGTGCAACCGGATGCTCGGCGTCGACCCGACCGGTGAGCGGCACCTGCTGACGCTGCCGCTGTTCCACTCCTTCGGCTCCAGCGTGCAGATGAACGCCGGCTTCGCCAGCGGCTCCACGTTGGTGCTGGTCGCCCGCTTCGAGCCCCAGGCGGCCGTCGACCTGCTGCAGACCGAGGACATCACGTTCTTCGCCGGGGTGCCCACGATGTACTGGGGGCTGCTCGGTGCGCTCGAGAGCGGTGACGTGGACGTCGAGCGGATCGCCCGCAACTTGAAGGTGGCGGTCTCCGGGGGCGCGTCGCTGCCGGTGGAGATCCTGCGCGAGGTCAAGGCCAGGTTCGGGGTCGACATCCTGGAGGGCTACGGCCTGTCCGAGACCTCACCGGTGGCCACGTTCAACCAGAAGGACCGGCCCGCCAAGGCTGGCTCGATCGGCTACCCGATCTGGGGCATCGAGTGCAAGCTGATCGACGAGGACTGGAACGAGGTCAACGCCGACAACAGCGACGCCGACGCGGTCGGCGAGATCGCGATCCGCGGTCACAACATCATGAAGGGCTACCACAACCGGCCCGCGGCGACGGCCGAGGTGATGCACGACGGCTGGTTCCGCAGCGGTGACCTCGGCCGACGAGACGAGGAGGGCTACTACTACATCGTCGACCGGGCCAAGGACATGATCATCCGCGGCGGCTTCAACGTCTATCCGCGGGAGATCGAGGAGGTCCTGCTCACCCACCCCGCGGTCTCACTGGTCGCTGTCGTGGGCGTGCCCGACGAGTCCCATGGCGAGGAGATCAAGGCCTACATCATCAAGGCGCCCGCTGCCTCGGCCACCGAGGACGAGCTGGTCGCCTGGTGCAAGGAGAACATGGCGGCATACAAGTACCCGCGGATGATCGAGTTCCGCGACTCGCTGCCGATGACCGCCACCGGCAAGATCCTCAAGCGCGAGCTCACCTGAGGCTGTCGGTCCCCCGGGCTCGACACCACTAGACTCGCGAGCGAGCCGTACCCCCCAGGTCAGGAGCCCGCGTGCCCCGCGTCGTCGTCAGCGTCATGCCGAAGCCGGAGATCCTGGACCCGCAGGGCAAGGCCGTGCTGGGGGCCGTGCAGCGGCTCGGGCACGCCGGCATCACCGACGTCCGGCAGGGCAAGCGCTTCGAGCTCGAGGTCGACGGTGACCTCACCGACGGTCGGCTGGCGGAGATCCACGACCTGGCCGAGCGGCTGCTGTCGAACCCCGTCATCGAGGACTTCGAGGTCGTCGTCCACGAGGACGTCCTGTGAGGAGGAGCCGGTGAAGATCGGCGTCGTCACGTTCCCGGGGTCACTCGACGACGTCGACGCCTGCCGGGCGGTCCGGATCGCCGGCGGCGAGCCCGTCTCGCTGTGGCACGGCGACCCGGAACTGCGGGGGGTCGACGCGGTGATCCTCCCGGGCGGCTTCTCCTACGGCGACTACCTGCGGTGCGGGGCGATCGCCCGGTTCGCGCCGGTGATGGCCGAGGTGGTGCGGGCGGCCGGTGCGGGGATGCCGGTCCTGGGCATCTGCAACGGCTTCCAGATCCTCTGTGAGTCGCATCTGCTGCCCGGAGCGCTGATCCGCAACGACCACCGCACCTTCATCTGCGTCGACCAACGGCTGCGCATCGAGAACGACGCGACGGCGTGGACGCGGGAGTACGTCGAGGGCCAGGAGGTCACGATCGTGCTGAAGAACGGCGAGGGCGGCTACGTCGCCGACGAGCGCACGCTCGATGTGCTGGAGGGGGAGGGGCGGGTCGTGGCCCGCTACCTCGACCGCAACCCCAACGGGTCGCTGCGTGACATCGCCGGCGTCTGCAACGAGCGCGGCAACGTCGTGGGCCTGATGCCGCATCCCGAGCACGCCGTCGAGTCGCTGTGCGGACCCGGAACCGACGGGCTGGCGTTCTTCGCCTCGGCCCTGGCCTCCCTCGTCGCCTCGGCCTGATCCCCTCGCTTCCCGCCGGCCCGGGCTCGCCCAGCCGTCGCGCCCTCGGCCCCGGGATCCCCGCCGAGCCATCCAGCCCACCGACCGGATGGCGAGACAGCAGGCCAGATCGTGGACTGCGGCGTACCGTCACCTCCGGCTGGCTTGTGTGTACGCCGAGGGCCGGCCCACGAGTGCGCCGAGGAGCCGACATGACCCACCGCCCCGAGACACTGGCCGTTCACGCTGGACAGGAGGAGGCCGACCCGGCGACCAATGCCCGGGCGGTGCCGATCTACCAGACGACCTCGTATGTCTTCAACGACACCGAGCACGCCGCGAACCTCTTCGCGCTGGCCGAGCCGGGGAACATCTACACCCGGATCATGAACCCCACCCAGTCGGTGTTCGAGGAGCGGATCGCCCAGCTCGAGGGCGGGGTCGGGGCGCTGGCCACCGCGTCGGGCTCGGCGGCCACCACCTACGCCGTGCTCAACCTCGCGGGCGCCGGCGACAACATCGTCGCGCTCTCGACGCTGTACGGCGGCACCTACGCACTCTTCGCGCACACGCTGCCGCAGTTCGGCATCGAGGTCCGCTTCGTGGATCCCGAAGGCCCCGACTCTCTTGCCGAGCACGTGGACGACCGCACCCGGCTGGTCTTCGCCGAGACCATCGGCAACCCGAAGATCAACGTCGTCGACATCGCCGCCTGGTCGGAGGCCGCGCATGCCCAGGGCCTGCCGCTGATCGTCGACAACACCGCGCCGACGCCGCTCCTGTGCCGGCCGTTCGACCTCGGCGCCGACGTGGTCGTGCACGCGGCCACGAAGTACATCGGTGGGCACGGGACCTCCATCGGCGGGGTGATCGTCGACGCCGGGAGCTTCGACTGGGCCGCGCATGCCGAGCGCTTCCCGGGGCTGACCGGCCCCGACTCGGCCTACCACGGCGTCGTGTGGACCGAGGCCGTCGCGAACCTGGCCTACATCGTCCGCGCGCGCACCGTGCTGCTGCGCAACACCGGAGCGGCCATCGCCCCGCTGAACGCCTGGCTCTTCCTCCAGGGCCTGGAGACGCTGCACCTGAGGATGGAGCGGCACAGCGAGAACGCCCTCGCCGCCGCCCGGTTCCTCGAGAACCACGATGCGGTCTCGTGGGTCAGCTATCCGGGCCTCGACTCCAGCCCCTACCGCGAGGTCGCGGACCGCACGCTCAACGGGCGCAGAGGGTACGGCGGCCTGGTGAGCTTCGGACTCAAGGCCGGCCGCGAGGGCGGCCGGCGGTTCATCGAGGCGCTGGAGCTGTTCAGCCACCTGGCCAATATCGGCGACGCCAAGTCCCTGGCGATCCACAACGCGACCACCACGCACTCACAGCTGACCCCCGACGAGCTCGAAGCGGCCGGCGTGCCTGAGGACATGGTCCGGCTCTCGATCGGCATCGAGCACATCGACGACATCGTGGCCGACCTCGAGCAGGCCCTCAAGGTCGCACACGGGGGGACGGACTGACCACTGATCGGGCTCGCACGGATGTGACCGGGCGCGTCGGGGCGAGTCACCTTCAGCGGGCCGTCCTCTTCGACGAGAGCGATCCGCTCAGGCTCGCCAACGGCCGGACGCTGGCCCGGGTCGAGGTCGCGTTCGAGACCTACGGGACACTCGCGCCACAGGCGGACAACACCGTCTTCATCTGTCACGCGTTGACGGGAGACGCCCATGCGGCCGGCGTCGACGAGCGGGGACGCCGAGGGTGGTGGGACAACCTCATCGGCCCCGGGAAGCCGATCGACACCGACCGGTTCTTCGTCGTCTGCCCCAACCTGCTCGGCGGATGTCAGGGGACGACCGGCCCGGCCTCCACCGACCCGGCAACCGGCCGTCCCTACGGCCTCGACTTTCCGGTGCTCCAGATGGCCGACTTCGTTGCGGTGCACCGGGCGCTCCTGCGCCACCTCGGCGTACGGCGTCTGCGGGCGGCGGTCGGCGGCTCACTGGGGGGCATGCAGGTGCTTCAGTGGCTGGCCGACACCCCAGAGGAGGTCGCCAACGGCGTGGTCATCGCCGCCAGCTCGCGGCTGAGCGCGCAGAACATCGCCTTCTCCGCGGTCGCACGGGAGGCGATCATGCGCGACCGCGACTTCGACGGCGGCCGCTACCTGGAGTCCGGCCGAGCCCCGGACATCGGGTTGGCGATCGCGCGGATGATGGCGCACATCACCTACATGTCCGACGAGGCGTTCACCGAGAAGTTCGACCGCCGGCTGCAGAGCGGTGATAGACCGGCCATGGGGTTCGGGGTCGACTTCCAGGTCGAGTCCTACCTGCGACATCAGGGGGAGAGCTTCCTCGACCGCTTCGACGCCCTGTCCTACCTCTACCTGTCCCGCGTCATGGACTACTTCGACCCCTTCGCCGACTCCGCGAGCGTGCGCCGGATGGCCGACGCGGCGGCCCCGGTGCTGGTGCTGTCCTTCGACACCGACTGGCGCTTCTCGACCGCACACGCACGACGGATCGTCCGGATGCTCGAGCAGGGCCACGTCCCGGTGACGTTCCGAGAGATCCGCTCTCCGTGGGGGCATGACTCGTTCCTGCTGGAGCCGCCCGGCTACCACGAGACGGTGCGCGCCTTCTTGGACCGCGCGTACGCCGAGGACGGTGCCCCGTGAGGCCCGACCTCGCCGTAGTGGCGGGGCTGGTGCCGCCGGGCTCGCGGGTCCTCGACCTCGGCTGCGGCTCCGGTGAGCTCCTGGCGCATCTCATGCGGGACCGATCCTGCACCGGCATCGGCGTGGAGATCGACGAGCCCGCAGTCCTGGCCGCGATCGGTGCGGGGGTGCCCGTCATCGACGTCGACGTCGACGACGAGTTGCAGGAGTTCGCCGATGACTCCTACGACGTCGTCGTGCTCTCCCGGACGTTGCAGACCCTGCGGCGACCCGCGGACGTGCTCTCCGAGATCCGCAGAATCGGAGGTCGCTGCGTCGTGTCGGTGCCGAACTTCGGCCTGTGGCGACACCGCTGGTGGCTGCTGACCCGGGGCCGGATGCCGATGTCGGCGGAGCTGCCCCACCCGTGGTACCAGACGCCGAACATCCACCTCTCGACCCTGGCGGACCTCGAGGAGCTGGTGGGTGCGCTGGGGTTTCACGTGGAACGTCGGCTGCTGCTCGACCAGCGCGGCCGGCGTCTGCGCGGCGACCAGCTGGCGAACGTGCGCGCCGGTGGAGCCGTCTACCTGCTCGGCCGCTGACCCACCCGCCGACCGGCCCTGCCGACCCGCCTGCCGACCCCGCGCCCTGCGGGCCCGCCCGCCGACCCGCCCGGCGACCCGCCCGGCGCGGTTGCCCCTCTGCGTCTGGTGCGCAAGGCTAACGCATGTAGCCATGAGCCACGCCTACGTGCACACCGGGCTCGACCAACCCGGGCATTGCCGGGTGCTGTTCAGCGCCACCCACGCAGGTCCCGCCGGCCTCGGACTGCCGGTCGGAACCGAACACCCCGGGCGCCGCCTCTCACCGTGCCCTGGTCGAGGCTGTCGCTGCCTGCCTGCCTGCCTGCCTGCCTGCCTCCCGCTCGCCACCGGAAGGCTCGCGCGCTGCCCTTGGCCATCGAGCTGTGGGCCTCTCTGCACGGCATCGTCGACCTGCGGATCACCCAACCCGAGATGCCCTGGCCCGACCCCGGCGCGCTCGTCGACACCGCGCTGATCGCCATCCGCGCAGCCGCGCCGACCGCCGATTCCACGGAGTAGCTCATGGATATCCTCGTTCACCGCCCTGGTCGTCACGGGCTTCGACTGCCGCAACGAGGGCGCATCGACGTCGAGCAGGGCCTCTTGAAGACCTTCGGCCGCATCATCCCCCTCGGCATGACGGCCTCCGGTCGTGCTCGCGATCCTCTTCGCCAGCAGCGCGGCGACACCGACGTGGTCCTGGACGGCGCCGATCGCGCTGGTCGTCTCGCTGATCACCACCGTCGCAGTCAACGTCCCCATCAACCGTGTCACCGGGCTCTGGGACACCGAACACCTCCCGCCGGATGGGAACGCATCCGCCGCCGCTACCGGATGGCTGCGCAATAATGCCGAGAAGATCATCGATGAGCCGGATGCGGGACAGTTTTCCGTACGGATCGAAAGGGGATGGGGAACCGGGACTGCCCAGCGGCACCCACGCCCCCGACTACCAATGGCCGCAGCCCTCGACACCGTCGCGCACGCCTCGACCGACCCCCACCGGACCCAGCCCTGGGCCGAGCTCGGGCTCAAGTCGGACGAGTACGCGCAGATCCGCGAGATCCTGGGCCGGCGTCCCACCAGCGCGGAACTGGCGATGTACAGCGTCATGTGGAGCGAGCACTGCTCCTACAAGTCCTCCAAGGGGCATCTGCGCCAGTTCGGCGAGAAGGTCAGCGACGCGATGCGCGAGAACCTCATGGTGGGGATCGGCGAGAACGCCGGCGTCGTCGACATCGGTCAGGGCTACGCCGTCACCTTCAAGGTGGAGTCGCACAACCATCCGTCGTACGTCGAGCCCTATCAGGGCGCCGCGACCGGCGTCGGCGGCATCGTCCGTGACATCCTCGCGATGGGGGCGCGGCCCGTGGCCGTCATGGACCCGCTGCGCTTCGGCCCGCTCGACGCCGAGGACACCGCCCGGGTGCTTCCTGGGATCGTCGCGGGGGTGGGGGGTTACGGCAACTGCCTGGGGCTGCCCAACATCGGCGGCGAGACCGTCTTCGACCCGACGTACCTGGGCAACCCCCTGGTCAACGCGCTCTGCGTCGGCGTCATGCGGCACGAGCAGCTGCACCTGGCGAAGGCCTCCGGGGTCGGCAACCGGGTGATCCTGTACGGCGCCCGCACCGGCGGCGACGGCATCGGCGGCGTCTCCGTGCTGGCCAGCGAGACCTTCGACGAGGCAGGCCCGACCAAGCGGCCCAGCGTGCAGGTCGGCGACCCGTTCATGGAGAAGCTGCTCATCGAGTGCACGCTGCAGCTCTTCGACGAGGGGCTGGTGAGAGGCATCCAGGACCTGGGCGGCGCGGGGTTGTCCTGCGCCACCTCCGAGCTCGCCTCGGCCGGGGACGGCGGGATGCGGGTGTGGCTCGACCGCGTGCCGCTGCGCGACTCCACGCTCACCCCCGAGGAGATCCTCATGAGCGAGTCGCAGGAGCGGATGATGGCGGTCGTCGAGCCGGCCAACGTCGAGCGCTTCCTCGAGGTCTGCCGGCGCTGGGACGTGGAGGCGACCGACATCGGGGAGGTCACGGCCCTGACCCCTCAGGAGGCCGAGCACGGCGGTCGTCTGCTCGTCGAGTGGCACGGTGAGCTGGTCTGCGACGTACCGCCGCGCACCGTTGCGCACGAAGGCCCGGTCTACCAGCGGCCGTATGCGCGCCCGGCGTGGCAGGACGCGCTGCAGGCCGACGTCGCCGAGAAGCTGCCCCGGCCGGCGACCGCCGAGGAGCTGCGGGCGACCCTGCTGCGGATGGTCGCCAGCCCCAACCTGTGCGACAAGTCGTGGGTGACCGACCAGTACGACCGCTACGTGCGCGGCAACACCGTCCTCGCCCAGCCCGAGGACGCCGGGATGATCCGCGTCGACGAGGAGACCGGGCTGGGGGTCGCGCTGGCCACCGACTGCAACGGCCGCTTCGCCAAACTCGATCCCTACACCGGCGCCCAGCTCGCGCTGGCCGAGGCCTACCGCAACGCCGCGTGCGCGGGGGCGCGACCGGTCGCGGTCAGCGACTGCCTCAACTTCGGCTCGCCCGAGGATCCCGACGTCATGTGGCAGTTCGCTGAGGCCGTCCGCGGGCTGGCCGACGGCTGCCAGGCGCTCGGGGTGCCGGTGACCGGCGGCAACGTCAGCCTCTACAACCAGACCGGGGAGACGGCCATCCTGCCCACCCCCGTCGTGGCCGTGCTCGGCGTCCTGGAGGACGTACGCCGACGCACGCCGTCCGGCTGGCCTGCCGCCGGGCTGCGTCTGGTGCTGATGGGCACCACGCGGGAGGAGCTCTCGGGGTCGGAGTGGGCTCACGTGGTGCACGGCCACCTCGGGGGCGTGCCGCCGGTCGCAGACCTCGACGCCGAGCGGGCGCTGGCCGGCGTGCTGGTCGCCGCCGGGGAGCAGGGACTGCTCGAGGCGGCGCACGACGTGTCCGACGGCGGACTCGCCCAGGCCGTGGTGGAGAGCTGCCTACGGCACGGCGTCGGTGCTCGACTGACGGTGGGCGATCCCTTCGTCGAGCTCTTCGCCGAGTCCGCGGGCCGGGCCGTGGTGGCCGTCCGGGGTGAGAACGAGCGTCGCCTTGCGGGTCTGTGCTCGGCCCACGGCGTACCGATGCGCCCCCTCGGGGTCACGGAGGGGTCGGGTGCCGAGGCCGCGCTGACGGTCGAGGGTGCCTTCGACGTGTCGCTCGGCGAGCTTCGTGACGCCTGGACGGCCACCCTCCCGGCCGCCCTGGCCTGAGCAGGGCCGACCGGGTTCGCCCGCGCCGATCGCCGGCGGCGTGGGGTGGCCGAGCGTGCCTCCTCAGACGCGACCAGCCTGGAGCCGGCGCCACAGGGCCGGCGTGACGACTCCGGTGGCGTCGCGACCGAGCCGCCGCTGGTAGCGCTTGACCGCGGCGGTCGTCTCCGACTCGAAGACGCCCCGGACCGGGAGCCGCTCGGTGCTGGCGGAGTTGAGTGCTCGCTGGAGGCGGCGGACCATCTCACTGCGAGCGCCGTGCTTGGCCAGCCTGGTCTTCCCCTCGGTGTGCAGGGCGGTCCACACCCGCGCGCCGACGACGGCGTTGGACCTCAGCCCCAGGTCCACCCGGTAGGCGCGGATCGCGGCCCGGGTGGCCCGGTCCATGACCCCGTCGACCTGCTCGTCGTACACCCCGGCCCGCTTGAGCAGGCATTGGAGGGTGTCCACCCGGCGCGGGTTGGCCGGCCGGACGACCGGGTAGCGGCGGTAGCTGATCTTCACCCCGCCGCATCGCTTCGGCTCCTTGGGGGAGGCCGACCCCTTGCCGAGGTCCAGGTAGTTGCTGTCGATGTTGATGGTGACCCCGCCGTGAGTCTCCAGGTGTCCCCCGCGGTACTGCTTCATCCGGTTGCCCGGCAGCCACCCGTCGGCCCGGATGTAGCTGGTCGAGGTGTTCGCCACCCCGTCCCATCGCGCGATCCAGATCCGGTCCGGGAGCGCGAACCGGTTGGGCCGGCCGACCCGGGCGTCGTCGATCGCCTTGATGTGCGAGGCGGCGCTGGAGTAGACACCGGAGACGTAGCCGCGGTTGTGGAGTTGGCGGGTCCAGGCGGAGGTGAAGAACATCGCCGACTCCCGGCAGGCGGTCTTGCCGATGTCGTAGGCCTCCATGTCGTACCAGAGGGTGCTGCCCGGGTCGATGCCCAGGCGCCGCGCCGCGGCCACGGCGGATCGCGCCTCGACGCGACCCTGTCGACGGGCCGCCGCATAGGTGTTGGCGGTCGAGGGATTGACCGTCTCGTCGTCGCCGTAGCGCGGGAAGTGCGGGCTGCACGAAGCCTGGGGGCCGAGCGTGATCGGCAGCAGCCGCCACCCCTTGCGCACCTGCGTGCCCACCCACGCCGGGGTCAGGTTGGGCTGGGTGCGGCACCCGCGGGAGTCACCGGAGATGTAGATGCCGACCGCCCAGAACGGCGAGTGCCGCAGCCAGGCGTTCATCGCCGCCTGGGTGGGAGCCACGCACTGGTCGAAGCCGTAGCCGGTGAAGTCGCGTGGGGTGACCTGGGCAGCCGCGGCCGGCGGCGCCGGCGCCAGGGAGACGCCGAGAGCGGCAACGAGGCCGGCGGTGACCGCGGTCGCGGCAATCCGACGCAGCGCCCGCGCGCCGACACGCCAGCGGGTACGACGGGGCAGCGGGGGCGACGAAACAGGGGACATGAGCCGGTTCCTTCCGAGATGGCGACTCACCGTAGACACATCAGTCACATGCGCAACAGACGTTCGGCTGAATCCCACCGCTGGAATTCATCGGTCGGCGGTGTGCGCCGCCCCCGGCGCCGCGGCGACACCGTGGCGCTCGGCACCGAGAGGCCGAGCCGGGGGATCGGTACGCCGCCCGCGCAGCGCCGAGGTCAGCGCATGCACGAGTGCGGCGAATGCGAACGCGGCGGCGAAGATCAGCAGCGCGGTGGCCGGGTCGCTCATCGCCCCGGGGCTGACCAGGACCGTCGCGGCCAGGGCGAGCATCGTCACCCCGGCGACCAGCTTGAGCAGCTGGCCGTGCCGCTCCTGCAGCTTCGCGGCGCGAAGGGTCAGCACGGCGGCGGTGAAGACGATCAGCTCGTCGAGCAGGAAGGGCGCCATGTAGAGGCCGAACAGCCCGGCCGCCTCGGCGGTGCCGACGCCATTGGCCTCGAGCAGCCCCGCCCACAGCACCGGGAAGCCGGCCGTGCACGGCGTCTCCAGGATCGAGACCCCGACCGCAAGGGCCACGGTCGCAGCCAGCGCCGGCAGCAGGTCGCGGTGTCCGGCGGCGGCGCGCATCCGCTGGTAGATCCCTGGCTTGGCCTTCGCCGGGATTGTGAACGAGAGCCCCTTCTTGAAGGCGAAGTAGTCCTTGACGCTCACCACGCCGAAGACGGCGGCGATCACCGCGACCAGAGCCTGGACCGCGCCCAGGTGGTCGATCACGCTCATCGCGGAGTAGATGCCGCCCATGTACAGCGCGTACATCGCCGCGGTCACCCCGAGGAAGGTCAGCCCGATCGCGAGCACCCGGCGCCGGCTGCCGGTGCGCACCACGATCGCCAGCAGCACCGAGATGACCCACAGCGAGCAGGGGTTCACCCCGTCCACGAAGCCGATGACCAGGGTCGAGAGCACCAGCGAGTCACTGCTCACGGTCACGGTGCCGACCAGGGGGACATCGACGGTCGACGTCTTGCCCGCCGCGCCTGCCCCGGGTGCCCCGCGGGGGTCTACGCCTCCAGACGCATCGAGGACGCCGGCGACCTCGTCGCGTACCCCGTCGGACCAACCGATCCAGTGCTGCTCGCCGATGACCGTGACCGGGACCCCGGTCGGCTCGAAGCCCAGGCGGGCGGCGGTGTCGATGAGCAGCTGCCGGTTGTCCTCGTCGTACCACACCTCGTGCTCGGTGACCTCGAGATCGGGGTGCTCCTGGACCGCCTCGGCCAGCCACTCCTTCTCCTCCGCGCAGTGCGGGCAGCCGTCACCCCAGAAGAGCACCAGCTCGACGGTGGGATCCCGGGGCGCCGGGGATGCGGCCTGGGCGGCCGCGGGCACGCCGACCAGCACGACAGCGCTCAGCAGCAGCAGCACAACCGGGAGCAGCGCGGCGGACGCCGCCGCGAGCAGCGTGGCGGCGGCCGCTCGGAGCAGGGACGTGGGTCGGCCAGCCACCAGGGGTTCGCTCCTCCTCGAGTCGTCGGCGGGCCTCGTCTGGGCCCCGTGACCGGGTCCCCTCACCGGACCCCATCATGGGGCTTATCGGTTCGACCCCGGAGGGCTTTACCTCTTTCCTGGCGGTCGGCGCCCCTCTGCCACCATCGGGGCATGCCGCCCCGCCTCCGCCCCGCCGACCCCGACCGGGTCGCCCGGGCGCTGGCCCGCCTGCGCGCCGGGGACGTCGAGGACGCCGACCTCCGGCTTCTCGTCAAGCACCTGCTGGCGCTGCTCGTGCGAGCCGCACCCGGCAGTGCGGTGGAGGTCCGGGTGCCGCCCTATGCCGCGGTCCAGGTGGTCGGGGGCACCACCCACAGCCGGGGAACCCCACCGGCCGTGGTCGAGACCGACGCCGCGAGCTGGGTGGCGCTCGGGCTCGGCGAGCTCTCCTGGGAGGAGGCCGAGCGGACGGGGCGGCTGAGGGCCTCGGGAGAGCGGTCCGACCTCTCGGCGTACCTCCCGCTCGCCTGAGGGCCCTCGGCTGGTGGCCGGCGACGAACGCGCGGCCACCGACACGACCCAAGCGATCTAGGGTGGCGCCCATGCGGGACCCGGACAGCACCAACGACCCCAACCCCAGCGACGGCCACGACGGCCACGACGGCCACGGCGACCACGGCGACCGCGGCGACCTGCGGCGACGGCTGGCCGAGGTGCTGCCCTCGGTGCGCGCCGACCTCGAGGCGCTCGTGCGGATCCCGTCGGTGAGCTCGCTGCCACGCCATGCCGAGGACGTCCGCCGATCCGCGGAGTCCACGGCGGCGCTGTTCGAGGCCGAGGGCTTCGAGGTGGAGATCCTGGCGGCCGCTGGCGGGGCCCCCGCCGTCGTAGCCTCGCGGCCCGGTCCCGAGGGGGCGCCCACGGTGCTGCTCTACGCGCACCACGACGTCCAGCCGACCGGTGACCCGGCCGCCTGGGAGAGCGAGCCGTTCGAGCCGACCGAGCGCGGTGCCCGGCTGTACGGCCGAGGAGCCGCCGACGACAAGGCCGGCATCGCGGCGCACCTGGCCGCCGTCCGCGCCCACCGGCCCGGCCTGCCGGTCGCCGTGACGGTGTTCGTCGAGGGCGAGGAGGAGGTCGGGTCGCCGACGCTGGCGGCGTTCCTCGCCGAGCATCGCGACCGGCTGCGGGCCGACGTCATCGTGATCGCCGACAGCGCCAACTGGGACATCGGGGTGCCGGCGCTGACCACCAGCCTGCGCGGCCTCGTCGACTGCGTCGTGGAGGTGCGCACCCTCGAGCATGCCGTCCACTCGGGGATGTGGGGCGGCGTCGTGCCGGACGCGCTCACCGTCCTGTGCCGTCTGCTTGGCACGCTGCACGACGAGCGCGGGGACGTGGCGGTGGCGGGGCTGGTGTCCGGTGAGGCTGCCCCGGTGGACTACCCCGATGACCGGCTGCGCGCCGAGTCGGGGATCTGTGACCGGGTGGAGCTGATCGGCAGCGGCTCGGTCGTGGACCGACTGTGGACCAGACCGGCCCTGACCGTCGTCGGCATCGACGCGCCGACCGTGGCCGACGCCAGCAACACCCTGGCCCCGGTCGCCAGGGCCAAGGTCTCTGCTCGGGTGGCCCCGGGGGACACGACCGAGAACGCGATGGCCTGCCTCGTGCGTCACCTCCGCGGGCACGTCTCCTGGGGGGCCCGGGTCACCGTGACCGAGGGGGACCAGGGCGCGCCGATGCGGATCGAGGCGGAGGGACCGGCGTACGACGCCGCGCGCAGCGCCTTCCGTGAGGCATGGGACGGCACCGAGCCGGTGGACATGGGGATCGGTGGGTCGATCCCCTTCATCGCGGCCTTCACCGAGGCCTTTCCCGAGGCTGCCGTCCTGGTGACCGGGGTGGAGGACCCAGACACCCGGGCCCACGGCGCCAATGAGGGCCTGCACCTCGGTGAGTTCACCCGCGTCTGCCTCGCCGAGGCCCTGCTGCTGCGCAACCTCGGACAGGACCTGCCGTAGGCCTGGTCGCCGACCGGCGATTGGGCCGCCGGGACGGGGCGCCCGTAGACTCACGCCCGTGCCTGCAACGCGCCCCGGTGACGGCCGACTGACCTACGATCTGGATCCGCAGGACAAGGGGCCCCAGGACGCCTGCGGGGTCTTCGGGGTCTATGCCCCCGGGGAGGACGTCGCCAAGCTCACCTACTTCGGGCTCTACGCCCTCCAGCACCGCGGCCAGGAGTCGGCCGGCATCGCGGTCAGCAACGGCCGCCAGATCCTGGTCTACAAGGACATGGGCCTGGTCTCGCAGGCCTTCGACGAGGCGACGCTGGCCTCGCTGCAGGGGTCGATCGCGATCGGGCACACCCGCTACTCCACGACCGGTGCGAGCACCTGGCACAACGCCCAGCCGACCTTCCGCCCGACCGCGAGCGGGTCGGTGGCGCTGGCGCACAACGGCAACCTGACCAACACCTGCGAGCTGGCGGATCGGGTGGACCACCTGGCCACGGTCGCGGGCGAGCTGGACATCCCGAGCCGCCAGAGCAACCACGTCATCCCGACCAACGACACCAGTCTGGTGACCACGCTGCTCGCTGCCGACCCCGATCTCAGCCTCGAGGAGTCCGCCGTGAGGCTGCTGCCCACGGTGCGGGGGGCCTTCTCGTTCGTCTTCATGGACGAGCACGCGCTCTACGCCGCCCGCGACCCGCAGGGCATCCGACCGCTGGTGCTCGGCCGGCTCGAGCGCGGCTGGGTGGTGGCCAGCGAGGACGCGGCGCTGGCGACGGTCGGCGCCCGGGTCGTGCGCGAGGTGGAGCCGGGCGAGCTCGTCGTCGTGGACGGCGGCGGCCTGCGCTCCTACCGTTTCGCCCAGCCCGACCCCAAGGGCTGCGTCTTCGAGTACGTCTACCTCGCCCGGCCCGACGCCACCATCGCCGGCCGGAGCGTGCACGAGGCACGCGTGGAGATGGGCCGCAGGCTCGCGCGCTCCTACCCGGTCGAGGCCGACCTCGTGATCCCGGTGCCCGAGTCCGGCACCCCCGCCGCGATCGGGTACGCCGAGGCCAGCGGCATCCCCTACGGCCAGGGGTTCGTGAAGAACTCCTACGTGGGCCGGACCTTCATCCAGCCCTCCCAGACGCTGCGACAGCTCGGCATCCGACTCAAGCTCAACGCCCTGGAGCACGTGATCCGCGGCAGGCGGCTGGTCGTGGTCGACGACTCGATCGTGCGCGGCAACACCCAACGGGCGCAGGTGAGGATGCTGCGGGAGGCGGGCGCCCGCGAGGTGCACGTGCGCATCTCCTCGCCGCCGGTGAAGTGGCCCTGCTTCTACGGCATCGACTTCGCCACCCGAGCCGAGCTCATCGCCACCGGGCTGGGGGTGGAGGAGATCCGGGCGAGCATCGGCGCCGACAGCCTGGGCTACATCTCGCCCGACGACATGGTCGCCGCGACCGGTCAACCCGCCACGGCGCTGTGCCGGGCCTGCTTCGACGGGGTCTACCCGGTCGCCATCCCCGACGACGCTGTCTGGGGCAAGCACCTGCTGGAGCGGGCACTGCCGGTCGTCGAGCCGGTCGCCGGACGCGGGCCGATGACCCGCGACGCCGAGGGTGTCGCGGTGGGCATGGGTGGCGGCGCGGCTGACGCCCTGAGCCGACCCTGAGCAGGCCCCGAGGACCCAGACATGCCCCAGGAGGAGACCGCGGTGACGCAGGAGCAGCACCCGCCCGCTGATCCCGGCTCCGCCACGAGCGCGACCTACGCCGAGGCCGGGGTCTCCCTCGACGCCGGCGACCGGGCGGTCGAGCTGATGAAGGTGTGGGTGGACCGGGCTCGGCGGCCCGAGGTCGTCGGCGGGATCGGCGGCTTCGCGGGGCTCTTCGACGCCAGCGCCCTGAAGAGGTTCGAGCGTCCGCTGCTGGCGACCAGCGCGGACGGTGTGGGCACCAAGGTGGCGGTGGCTCAGGCCATGGACGTGCACCACACGATCGGCTTCGACCTGGTCGGGATGCTCGTCGACGACCTCGTCGTCTGTGGAGCCGAGCCGCTCTTCCTCACCGACTACATCGCGACCGGCCGCGTGGTTCCCGAGCGGATCGCGGCGATCGTGCAGGGCATCGCCGAGGCATGCCTCGAGGCGGGCTGCGCCCTCTTGGGCGGCGAGACCGCCGAGCACCCGGGGCTCCTGGAACCCCACGAGTACGACGTGGCGGGCTCGACGACCGGGGTCGTGGAGGCCACCCACGTCCTGGGTCCGGGTCGGGTCCGTCCCGGCGACGTGGTGGTCGCGATGGCCAGCAGTGGGCTGCACAGCAACGGCTACTCGCTGGTGCGCCACGTCCTTCTCGATCGGGCCGGCTGGGCCCTGGACCGCGAGGTCCCCGACCTGGCCCGGACGCTCGGCGAGGAGCTCCTGGAGCCCACGCGCCTCTACACCCGGGCCTGCCTGGCACTGGCGCGTGAGACCCGCACACACGCGATGGCCCACGTCACCGGAGGCGGGCTGGCCGGCAACCTGGCCCGCGTCCTGCCCGCCGAGCTGCGGGCGCGGGTGGACCGAGGGACCTGGACCCCGGCCCCGGTGTTCCGGCTGGTCCAGGAGGTCGGTGGAGTTCCCCAGCCGGACCTCGAGCGGACGCTCAACATGGGCGTGGGGATGGTGGCCGCGGTCGACGCCGACGACGTCCACCGGGTGCTGGAGACCCTGTGGGGGCATGGCGTCGACGCCTGGGTGTGCGGCGACGTGGTGCCGGCCGGCGACGAGCCGGGGGCCTCGGTCGCCCTCGCCGGGAGCCATCCCGGCTGGTGATCCTCCGCCGGATGTGACGACCCGCGCCACCCGGGCGCCGAGGAAGCGACGACTCGACGCCGGGATGCATGAGTTGGTGTGAGGCAGGTACCCTTTCCGGCACGAGACGATTACTGGTCAGACCGGAACGCATGTCGCCTCGGCCACTGCCACTCTGCGGACGGCTGGTGACCGAGGTTTCGTGACGCCGGCCAAGTGTGCGAGGGGGTCGACCCTATGGGACGCGGCCGTGCGAAGGCTAAGCAGACCAAGGTTGCCCGGGACCTGAAGTACCGCACCCATGAGACGGACTTCGGAGCGTTGGCGCAGGAACTGCACGGGCAGTCCGGCAGCCCCTCGGGCACCTCGGAGGACTTCGACCACGACGACGCGTGGTCCGACGAGGCGGATCCGGACGACCGCGACTGACATCCTCGGATCCTGCTCGGATCCGTTCTCGGCGGGTCTGGCCGGTTCCGGATGATCCGGTGCGCGCCGCGCCGGGCAGATCCCCCTCTCGCGCCGCTGAGGGGCTAGGCTGTTGGCGACCGCCGAACGGTGGCGTCTCGCGGCTAGGACTTCAGATCCTCCGCTCCGGGCTCAAAGTCCTCTGTTCCACTTCCCACCCTTTGCCCCATTGTCCCGCATTTTCTGCTGCTCTACTATGAGCGCACGCGGTGGGACGGATGGGGTCGTCAGTCGCGTACTTGGGGAAATCAATGCAAAGGGGACGCCATGAATACGCGACCGCCTGAGTCCGAAGCACTTCTCACGCCTGCCGAAGTGGCGTCGATGTTCCGCGTCGACCCGAAGACGGTCACTCGGTGGGCTAAGGCCGGCAAGCTCAGCTCGATCCGCACACTCGGTGGCCATCGCCGCTACCGCGAGTCCGAGGTCCGCGAGCTGCTCACCGGGATGATGCCCGAGCAGCGGAAGGCGCCCGGGGACGAACGCGACTGAGTCTCACCAGATCCGCTGGCCCGCGGCTTTCACGCCGTAGGGACGTTTCGAGGTGTGCGCCGACGCCGGCGCCGAGGCCTGACCCGAGGTCGGCGCCTTGGTGCTCTACCGGAGCGCCCGCAGGTATGCCGATGCCGCGCGCGCCTGCCTGAGGCGTCGTTCCCAGGTCACGCCGAGCCCGATGAGCACCGCCCCCGCGAGAGCGATCAGTGCCCAACGGGGCACGGCGTCTGCTACCACCGGGAGGGCCTCCCGGACGACGAGCACCAGACCCCCGGCCGCTCCGGCCAGCAGCGGGGCCGACCACCGCACCCGCACTCCCGCCACCACGAGCGCCAGCAGCGCCAGGCCGAGCACCAGAGCCCGCGGTGTGAGTGGCGCTCGCAGCACCCAGACCAGGCTGGGTGCGATCGCCAGGGTCAGCCCGGCCCCCAGCGCCCGCACCGTCGAGACCCCGCGTTCCCTCCGCAGCCACAGCAGCCCGACCACGAGCAGCGCCGTGGCGCTGGGCAGGGTGTAGGGCTCCGGCACGTCCACGCTCAGCTCGGCCAACCGCACCCAGCTGGCCTCGGCCAGCAGCAGGCCGCCGATCCAGGCGACCGCGCGCCGGTCGGGCCGCAGCGCGGCCATCGTGCACGCCGCCACGCCGGCCACGGTGAGGTACACCGCCACCCAGGTCACGGCGCTGGGCCCCTCGGGTGCCGGCGCGGCCGCCGCGGCCCCGGCCACGGCCACCGGTACGGCGGACGCGGCCGCGCCGAACTCGAGCGCGGCTACCGCCGTGGGCGAGCCGACCACCGTGGGCACATAGTCGCGCACCAGGGCCACCAGTGCCAGGGCGAGCAGGGTGAGGAGGGCAGTGATCGGCCGGGACGCGGCCACCAGCGCGCCCACCGTCCACAGCGCGCCTGCCAGCAGCGGGGGCACCAGTGCTCCGGCCACCGTGGCCGCCAGGGGTGACCGGTCTCGACCATGCACGGCGGCGGCCGCCACCGATGTCGCTGAGAGCGCGGCCAGCGACAGCACCTCGTCGTACAGGCCGAGCAGGACGGCCGCCGCGCCCGCGCCCCCCACAGCGGCGGCGGCCAGGTGTGCCGACCGGCCCGGGCCCGGTGTTGGGACGCGGAGGCGACGGGCAACCCCGAGCGCGAGGACGCCGAGCAGGGCGGCCAGCACGGTCCACACCGGCGCCTCGAGCAGAACCAGAGTGGCCAGCGCCGCGACGGCCGTCGCCCCCAGAAGCGACCCCACCGCAGACCGCGCGGGCACTGTTCGCCCGACGCCCACTGCGCGGAAGGCGGCCCAGCCCGCCATGCCGAGGGCCAGCACGGCGACCGGCAGCACGCCGGGATGCGGCAGGTCTGCGCTGTCCACGGACGGGAACGAGCCCCCCGGTCGGCCCGCCCACGGCTCGGCGGGGGCCCCGAGATAGGCCGCGAGGGCGAGCCCCCCGAGTGTGGCGACGACCAGGGCCAGGGCGAGCCCAGCGATGGTGGCCACTCCGAGGGCGCCGAGGGCCCAGGGTCGCGGCACCACGGCGAGGTGGAGGGCCGCCACCAGCATGACCCCGACACCGGCCGCAGTGGCGACGGTGGCGCCGTCGTCGAGGGCGGGGGCGACGACTATGAGCGCCACGGCCAGCAGCGCTGCGCCCCAGGCCAGGACGCGTGCCGCGATCCGAAGCGGCCGCAGCAGCGCGGGCAGGCCCGCCAGCACGGCGGCGGCGAGCAGGGGCCAGCCGTCGAGCCGTCCCCACACACTCGCGAGCGAGGGGTCGTCGCCCAGGGCGCTCAGCGCCGCCACCACCAGCCAGCACCACGCGAGGGCGGCGACCCCCGCGCTGCCCAGAGCAACGGCGCGCACCGGCTGCCCGAGAGCCTGGACGGCCGCGGCGAGGCCGGCCGTGACCAGCAACGCGGCCAGAGCCCGGGGCGCCGGGTCTCCCAGCGGCTGCGCGGCGAGGCCGCCCCAGACCAGCAGGGTGCCGACCACGGCACCGAGCTGACCCACCACGAGGCCGCCGGCCCGGAGGCGAGCCAGCACGAGGGTCGCGGCGAGACACCAGAGGAGCAGCGCAGCCCCGAGGACGATCGCGAAGCCCGCATCCGACGGGGCGCCCAGCCATCCCGCGCGGCGGGCCCCTAGCAGATCCAGCACGAGCAGCCCGATCGACACCGCCCCGAACGCCTCCGTCGCCGCGCGCAGGCCGCGGGCCGCCGACCAGCCGGCGATACCGGCCGTCACGCCCGTCGTGCCGAGCAGGATCGCGGTCCGCGTCCCCACACCCAGCAGCGACCAGGTCACGACCAGGAAGACCAGGGCGGCGACGAGGAGGCACAGTGCCCCGAGCCCCAGGAGGATGGTGGGCACCGACGCGGAGCGGAGCCGGGCGCCCGGGCCGGCGGCGACGACCTCGGCCCCGGCGGCGTCGGCACCAGCAGCCGAACGCGGCCGGACAGCTGCTTCGTCGTGTTCGCGCAGCTGTGTGAGCAGGGCGTCGGCGCGGACCAGCGTGGCGAACAGCTCCGCGGCGACCGGTCCGCCGAGCTGGAGTTCGCACCGCGGACATCGCTCTGACCCAGGGACGAGTGCGGAGCGGCACCCCGGGCATCGGCCCGGGTCGGCGTACCGGGTCATGGGACTATCCAGCCACACCCTTGTCGGTGGTGGGTGGGCGGGGTCGGGCGTGCGCCGGGCCAATGACATCCGGCTCGCGATGTGCAGTCCCGAACTTAACCGCCGAGAAGTGAAGGTAGAGTCTTGACATGTTTGCGGTGATCGGCGATGTCGTCGGCTCGCGTCGGCTCGCCGATCGCCGCAGGGCGCAACGTCTGCTGGCGCAGACCCTGGACGAGGTCTCCGGCGAGGTCGAGCCCATGCAGCGACTCGAGCCGACAGTGGGCGACGAGTTCCAGGGAGCCTTCGCCACCGTGGGAGGTGCCTCGCTGGCCGGCTTGCTGGTGCGCCTCACCCTGCTCCCCGAGGTCGACGTGCGGGTCGGCATCGGCGAGGGCACGACGACGGTCTACGACGACGAGCGCACGCCGCGCCTCCAGGACGGCCCCGCCTGGTGGGCCGCTCGGGAGGCGCTCTCGGTGATGGCCGCCCCGCGCCGCACCGGGCTGCGGAGTTGGTACCTCGGCCCCGACGCCGCTCTGGTCAACGCGCACCTGCTGTGCCGCGACGCCCTCGTCGACCGGCTCCACGACCGGGGGTGCCGGATGCTACGACTGGCTTTGCTGGGGCAGCCGCAGCGGCGGATCGCGGAGGTCGAGGGCATCAGCCGCTCGGCGGTCTCCCAGCAGTTCGCGCGCGGCATCGGTGCGGTGCGTGAGGCGCAGCGGCTTCTCGAGGAGGTGGGATGACGGGTCTGGGCATCTGGCTGTCCGTCGTGGGCTGTTGCGACCTGTTGCGCGCGGCGCGTGACCTGACCTCCCGCACCCGTCGCACCGCGATCGCCGTGCTCGGCGTGCTGGTGCTGCTGTTCGCTGCGGTGGCCCTCGAGGTCCGTGGCCGCGGCTGGCTGGTCGTGCTGGCCGCAGCGGCAGCATTCCTGCTCTGGCTGCTGGCCTCGGCCGCCGCCCTCGGTGGGCCGGACCGACCCCCTGGGCGGGGGGTGGCAGCGCGGACCCTGGCCTTCACCGGCCTCGGCACGGGCGTCGTGCTCGGGCTGCTGGTCGCCGACCCCGGCGAAGCCTCGCTCCCGCGGTTGCCAGAGCTGCCGGGCGCCTTGAGTGCACTGGCGCCCGACCGAGCCGTGTTGGCGCTGGGTGTGGCGCTGGTCCAGCTGGCCACCGCCAACGTGGTCGTTCGCCAGATTCTCGATGCTGTCGGCGTCCCCGCGGCCACGAACGAGAAGCGGCTGAAGGGCGGCCGACTCCTGGGGCCGATGGAGCGCCTGTTCATCGTCGGCCTCGGCCTGGCCGGGCAGCTCACCGCCGCCGCCGTCGTGGTCGCCGCCAAGGGGCTGCTGCGCTTCCCCGAGCTCCAGCGGGGCGCGACACATGGAGGTGCCAGCGACGTCAGCGAGTACTTCCTGATCGGCTCCCTGGCCAGCTGGCTGGTCGCGCTCGCCGGGCTGGGGCTGCTCGCCGTGCCAGGATGAGGACGGCACAGGTAAGCAAAAAACTTAACTGAGCAGGAGTGAAGTCCGAGGCTTCACAACATAGAGCATCGGCATGGATGCGCGGGCGTGGACGGCAACGGCCCCCGGCGGAGCCGGGGGCCGTCGTGGCGTGGCCAGGGGCGGGGTCGAACCGCCGACCTACCGATTTTCAGTCGGTCGCTCGTACCAACTGAGCTACCTGGCCGAGCCGAAGGGGACTCTACCGGACGCTCCGCCGCTGCCGGAGGTCGGTGCGACGTCAGGCTGCCGCCCGCTCCTGCTGCTCGCCGGCATCCGCCTCGAGGGTGCGGACGACCTCGGCGTACTCCAGGCGGGGGAGCCGCTCTGCCCAGGCGTCCTCGCCGGGACGGCCGATGTTCACCACGAGCAACGAGCGCCAGCTGGAGTCGGCGAAGAACTCCGTGTCGAGGCCGTCGGAGTCGAAGCCGCCCATCGGTCCCGCGGCGAGGCCGGCAGCCCGGACGCCGAGCAGGAAGTAGGCGACCTGCAGGGTGGCGTTGAACCGGGCGGCACGCTCGCGGGACTCGGGGTCGGCGAACATCTCCCGGGCCCCGGGGGCGTGCGGGAAGGTGCGTGGCAGGTGGTCGTGGAAGTCGACGTCGGCGGCGAGCACGGCCACCAGCGGCGCGGAGGCCGTCTTTGCCCGGTTGCCCTCGGCCATATGGCGCAGCAGCCGGTCGCGGCCCTCCTCGCGAACCAGCAGCACGCGCAGCGGCTGCATGTTCATCGCGGTGGGGGCGTTCTTCACCAAGTCGTAGATGGCGGCCATCTGCTGCTCGCTCACCGGCTCGTCGGTGAACGTGTTGGCGGTGCGCGCCTCGGTGAACAGCAGAGCCTGAGCCTGAGCGTCGAGTGTGAGCGTCATGCCGGGCATAACAAGACTTGAAGCAACAATGTTCCCGGAGTGGAGAACTCCAAGACATCCGGTGGCGACCCCGACGGGACTCGAACCCGCGGCCTCCGCCGTGACAGGGCGGCGCGCTAACCAACTGCGCTACGGGGCCAGTGCGAACCGGTGCGGGGACACAGCCCGTACCTCGTCAGCGGGTGAACTCTAACAGGTGAGATCGGCCGGGCACGAATCACGCCTGACGTGCCCGATCGCGGCGTACCCCCAACGGGATTCGAACCCGTGCTACCGCCGTGAAAGGGCGGGGTCCTAGGCCGCTAGACGATGGGGGCCATCGGGCACCGACCTGCTCTGGGCCGGTCGGGGTGCCCGCCCACGGACCCTATCGTAGGGCGGTGGTCGAGATGTCCCGGGAGCGCTTCGAGGAACTGGTCTCCGACGCGCTCGACTCGGTGCCGCCGGAGCTGATGCGCCTGGTCGACAACTGCGTCGTGCTGGTCGAGGACGACGCGCCGGCCGACGACCCGCACCTCCTCGGGCTCTACGAGGGCATCGCGCTCACCAGGAGGGACAGCAGCTACGCGATGGTGATGCCCGACCGGATCACGATCTTCCGCACCCCCACGCTGTCCCTCTGTGCCAGCGAGGAGGAGGTCGTCGAGGAGGTCCGGATCACCGTCGTCCACGAGATCGCCCACCACTTCGGCATCGACGACGAGCGCCTGCACGAGCTCGGCTACGGCTAGATCAACCCCGGCCGCGGGCCGCGCTCCACGGTCCCCCACGGCAGTCGGCCGTCCAGCCAGTGCCCGGCCAGGTAGCGCAGCGGCGCCCCGAGCTCCGCGCCCAGCGCGAGCGCGAGCCCGGTCATCCGCTACCCCCGGTCCCGAGCATCGGCGGAAGCAGGGGGTGCATGCGCACCACGGCGATCGCCGGCAGGCGCGCCAGCAGCGTCGAGCCCATCAGGTTGGTCACGAACGTCGACCACAAGAACCCGCCCGAGTCGGTCGGCCAGGCCTGCTGCAGCCCCCACCGGGCAGTGGCTCCGACGGCGCCCCCGACGGCAACCACCGCCACGTCTGCGGCAGGGTGCACGAGCGCGGCTGAGGTGAGGCTCTGGGGAACGGCCACAGTCCCTCCTCTGGCGGAGGCCAGCGTAGGAACAGCCGCCGCCGGGGGTGGCACCGGATGGGCTGCGGATGAGAGTTCGGGCACACATCCGTCGTTTCGTGGATGGGACCCGGCCTCAGGCGGGAGACTAATGGCCTGAGCACAAGGTCCCGGGCGCCGGGATCTGCGAGTCCCGCCGGAAGGAGCCGTGATGTCGGGACGCATCCCCAGCAGGTTCGTCTGCACCGCCTGCGACGTGGAGTTGCACGAGTTCTGCCTCGGTCGCTGCGCGTGCACCTGCCAGCTCGAGCGGATCGAGCTGGCCCCCGTCGGCTGAACCCTGCGGGTCTGTGTGACCCCTCCTGAGCCGCCCCGCGACCGCGTCTGATGGCAAGCCGGAACGTGTGAGGGCCGCCACCGGGTAGTTACCTTGGCACCGGGGCATCCTGCACCGGTAGGCAGAGAGGTGGGGCATGGCGCAGAACGAGGAACGGCAGCGGCATCGGGTCGTGGTGATCGGCTCCGGGTTCGGAGGTCTGTTCGGCACGAAGGCGCTCAGACGCGCCGACGTGGACGTCACGGTGGTCGCCAGGACCACCCATCACCTCTTCCAGCCCCTGCTCTACCAGGTCGCCACCGGCATCTTGTCCCAGGGCGAGATCGCGCCGCCGACCCGCGAGATCCTCTCCGACCAGGAGAACGCCCGGGTAATCCTCGGTGACGTGACCGACGTCGATCTCGAGCGCCGCGCGGTCACCTCCCAGGTGCTCGGCCGGGTCACCCACACGCCGTACGACTCCCTCATCGTGGCCGCCGGAGCAGGCCAGTCCTACTTCGGCAACGACCACTTCGCGCAGTACGCGCCGGGCATGAAGAGCATCGACGACGCCCTCGAGCTGCGCGGGCGGATCTTCGGCGCCTTCGAGCTCGCCGAGCTGGCGCAGTCCCCGGAGGACATCCAGCGGCTGCTGACCTTCGTCGTCGTCGGCGCCGGCCCCACGGGGGTCGAGATGGCCGGCCAGATCGCGGAGCTTGCCCACCACACCCTGCGCAAGGACTTCCGCCGGATCGACCCGCGCAGCGCCCGGGTGATGCTGCTCGACGCCGCGCCCCAGGTGCTCCCGCCCTTCGGCTCCAAGCTCGGGGCGTCGACCCAGCGCAGCCTCGAGAAGCGCGGGGTGGAGGTGCGGCTGGGGCTCATGGTCACCGACGTCGACGAGTTCGGCCTGGTCGTCAAGGACAAGGACGGCGTCGCCGAGCGGATCGAGGCGAGCACCAAGGTGTGGGCGGCCGGCGTCCAGGCCAGCCCGCTCGGGGCGATGCTGGCCGAGCAATCCGGTGCCCCGCTGGACCGAGCCGGACGCATCGGCGTCAACCCCGACCTGACGCTGCCCGGGCACCCGGAGGTCTTCGTCGTCGGCGACATGATCGCCTTGGACAACCTCCCCGGCGTCGCCCAGGTGGCGATCCAGACCGCGAAGTACGCCGCCAAGCAGATCAGCAACCGGCTCGCCGACGCGCCCCCGCAGAAGCCGTTCCACTACTTCGACAAGGGCAGCATGGCCACCATCTCGCGGTTCAGCGCCGTGGCGATGATCGGCAAGCTGCGGCTCACCGGCTTCCTGGCGTGGCTGATGTGGCTGGTGATCCACCTCGTCTACCTGACCGGCTTCAAGAACCGGGTGACGACGCTGTTGCACTGGGCGGTCACGTTCCTCGGGACCGGGCGCTCGGAGCGGGTCGCGACCGAGCAGCAGGTCTTCGGCCGGCTGGCCCTGGACCGGCTCCAGGACGGCGCCTCCGACCTGGTGGCCCGGCGGGAGGTGCACGACGCGGCGCAGGCGATGATCGAGCAGACCCGGCGCGAGGAGTTGGAGCGGCGGGCCGCCGAGGAGGCCAGGCTGACCGACTCCGGTCAGCGCGGCCGGAGTCAGGATGCCGTCGTGGCGGCCACCGGAGGCAGCGACCCCGAGCGATGAGCCCCGGCGGCCACGGGGAGTCGGGCAGAGGGCTCACTCGAAGCGGCGTCGCCAGGCCTGCATCTCCATCGCCCACCGGGGGAGGACGAACATCGCCTCGGCCTCGACGGTGACGTGGCCCTCGGGGTCCTTCGCCCACCCGCGCACGACGGTGCGCCGGCCCTCGACCGTCTGCGCCTGGGCCTCGAAGACCACCCGTCCCAGGGGAGTCGGCCGCAGGTAGCGCACCGTCAGCCGCGCCGTCATCCCGGGTCCGCCACCCACGCTCGCGGCCTCGCCGAGGATCTGGTCGAGGATGAGCGCGGTCACCCCGCCGTGCACCAGCCCGGGTGGACCCTCGTAGCCGGCGCCGAGGTCTGCCTCGTAGCGGACCAGGGTGCCCTCGACGGCGCGGCCGTCCCGGCGTACGCAGGAGAAGGCGTTGCGAAGGCCGACCACCGCGTTGCCATGCCCGCGCACCTCGCCTTCACGCGGGCCCAGCTCCACGCCGAGCGAGCCGGGGGTGGCCTGCTGCAGCAGCCGGTCGGTCAGCACCTCGAGTTCGGCGGTCACCGCAGCGGCCTCGTCCAGGTCCACCTGCGTCCGCAGCTGCGCGTCGGCGAAGCGACGGGCGGCCGCGGTGAGCGCACCGAGCACCCGGTCCTGCTCGTCGGCCTCCTCGACGCTCAGCGACGTGACCGTGTACCGCGCTGCGTCCATGGCGGCACCCTAGAACACCGTTTGCATCATGCAACCGCAGGGGCGCGGGTCACCAGGCTCAGGCCTCGTTCAACGCTCCGTAGATCCGCCGGGCGGCGTCGAGCGCCGCGACGTAGCCGGCCCGCTGGTAGGCGTCGGCGTCGACGTCGGCCGGCACCGCAAGCCGGCCCCGCGCCTCGGCCACCGAGCCCAGGCCGCTGCGTCGCAGCCACTCGGTGAGTCCCTCGAGCAGCACCTGGGCGTGACCGATCCCGTGCCGCAGCAACGCCGAGGCGGTCATCACCACGTCCGCGCCGGCCAGCAGGTAGGCGGCCACGTCCCGGGCGTCCTCCACCCCGGTCGTCGCGGCGAGCGAGGCCTGCACCTGACCGGAGAGGATCGCGATCCAGGACCGCGCCAGCCGCGCCTCCTCCGGCGTGGACAGCCCTGCGCCCGGCACCACGGTCAACGTCTCGGGGTCCACGTCGGGATGCAGGAAGCGGTTGAACAGCACCAGCCCGTCGGCTCCCGCCTCGTCCAGGCGCAGCGCCATCTCCCCGGTCGAGCTGAAGTGCGGGCTCAGCTTGACCGCCACGGGCAGCGACACCACGGACTTGACCTGCCGGAGGATCTCCACGTGCCGGTCCTCGACCGCCCGCCCCGAGGTGCGCGGGTCCCCGGGCACGAAATAGACGTTGAGCTCGAGCGCCGCCGCACCGGCATCCTCGATCCGCCGGGCGAAGTCGGTCCAGCCGCCGAGGCTGCTGCCGTTGAGGCTGGCGATCACCGGCACGTCGACGGCGCGGACTGCCTGCTCGACCAGCCCGAGATAGCGCGAGGTCGCCCCGGGCAGCTCCGAGTCCGGCAGCCGGGGGAAGTAGCCGTCGGCCTCGCCATGGGCGTCCTCGAACGGCTCGGTCACCGCCAGGGCCTGCAGCTCCTCGGCGTTGACCTGCTCCTCGTAGAGCGAGGGCAGGACCACTGCGCCGACCCCGGCGTCGGCGAGTGCGCGCAGTCGCTCCACCGTGCTGGTCGCCGGGGAGGGGCTGGCCACCAGCGGGTTGCGCAGCGGCAGGCCGAGGTAGGAGGTGCTCAAGTCGACCGACTCCGCCCGCACCGACATCACCGGCGCCGGATTGGTGGGGGAGGGCCGGGCGTGGGTGCTCGTGGTCATCGGGTTGCCTTTCCTGCCGGGTCTCCTGCGGACTCGGGCGCGGTCACCGGCCGCACCCCCTGAGGCTCGGAGTCGAAGGCGGTGCGCCCGGCGCCCGCCGGCGGGCCGCCCTCGGCGCCCCGGACCCGCGCGTCGGCCGGGAACCCCTGCGCGCCGCGGGTCGCCATCTCCTCGTAGGTCTGCCAGCGCTGTTCCACGGCAGCCTGGGCCAGCTCGAGCAGCCGGTCGGCCTCGGCGGGGTCGCTGTTGCGCAGCACCTTGTAGCGCAGCTCGTTGTAGAGGTACTCCGAGAGCGGGATCCGCGGCCGCGGCGAGTCCAGCTGGAACGGGTTGCCTTGGCGGGCTCGCACCGTCGGGTCGTAGCGGACCAGCGGCCAGTGGCCGGACGCGACCGCCTTGTACTGCTGGTCGAGCCCCTTGCGCATGTCGTAGCCGTGGGCGATGCAGTGGCTGTAGGCAATGATGATGCTCGGACCGTCGTACGCCTCGGCCTCGCGGAAGGCGGTCAGCGTCTGATGCGGGTCGGCGCCCATCGCCACCCGCGCGACGTAGACGTTGCCGTAGGCCATCGCTTGCAGCGCGAGGTCCTTCTTGGCCACCGTCTTGCCGGCCGCGGCGAACTTGGCCACCGCTCCCAGCGGGGTGGCCTTGGACGACTGCCCGCCGGTGTTCGAGTAGACCTCGGTGTCGACCACGAGCACGTTGACGTCACGTCCGCTGGCCAGCACGTGGTCGAGACCGCCGGAGCCGATGTCGTAGGCCCAGCCGTCGCCGCCGACGATCCACAGGCTGCGCCGCAGCAGGTGGTCGGCCACGCTGCGCAGATCCTCCACCGCGGGGCCCGACAGCCCCTCCAGCCGCTGCTCGAGCTCGGCGACCCGCTCGCGCTGCGCGCCCAGCTCGGACTCGCGCACCTGGCGCGCCTGGAGGATCGCGTCGACGAGGTCCGCGCCGATCTCCTCGCGCAGCTCGGTGAGTCGCTGGCGGGCCAGCCGGGCGTGCAGGTCGGCGGCCAGTCGGAGGCCCAGGCCGAACTCGGCATTGTCCTCGAACAGCGAGTTGGACCAGGCGGGGCCGCGACCCTCGGCGTTCTTCGTCCACGGCGTGGTCGGCAGGTTGCCGCCGTAGATCGAGGAGCAGCCGGTGGCATTGGCGACCGTCGCCCGCTCGCCGAAGAGCTGGGTGAGCAGCTTGATGTACGCCGTCTCGCCGCAGCCGGCGCACGCTCCCGGGAACTCGAAGAGCGGCTGGAGAAACTGTGTCCCCCGCACGGTGCCGAAGTCGACCCGGGCCCGGTCGGTGACCGGCAGCGACTCGAAGAACGCGACGTTCTCCCGCTGGGTGGGCAGCTCGTCGGCGAGCGAGGCGAGGTTGATCGCCTTGTGGTCAGGGTCGCCGGGCAGGCTGGCCGGGCAGGACTCGACACACAGGCCGCAGCCGGTGCAGTCCTCGACGTAGACCTGCAGCCGGTACTCCTCCTGGGGCACGCCGACCGCGTTGAGCGGCAGGGTCGCGAACCCGTCCGGTGCCTTGTCGAGCGCCTCTCCGGGCACGTACTTGGCGCGGATCACGCTGTGCGGGCAGACGAAGCCGCAGTTGCCGCACTGGATGCACAGGTCGGGGTCCCAGGCAGCGACGAGGTCGGAGATCTGGCGCTTCTCGTACGCCGTGGTGCCGCTCGGGAAGGTCCCGTCCACCGGCATCGCGCTGACGGGCAAGGCGTCTCCGCGCCCGGCCATCATCTCGGCGGTGACGGTGCGCACGAACTCCGGTGCGTCCGCGGGGACCACCAGCGGGAGGGGGTGACCGCTGCCCGCCTGGGTCGGGACCGGGACCTGGGCCAGCGCCGCCGCCGTGCTGTCGACCGCCTCCTCGTTGCGCCGCACCACCTCCCGGCCTCGTCGGCCGTAGGTCTTGCGGATGGTCGCCTTGACCCGCTCCAGCGCCTCCTCCCGAGGGAGCACGCCGGAGATGGCGAAGAAGCAGGTCTGGAGCACGGTGTTGGTGCGGCCCGGCAGACCGGCGTCGCGGGCGACGGCGTCGGCGTCGATCGCGTAGAGCCGCAGATTGCGGTCGACGATCTGCTGCTGCACCGGCTCCGGCAACGCGTCCCACACCTGCTCGGCGGGCTGCGGGGCGTTGAGCAGCACCGTCGCGCCGTCCTGGGCCACGGCCAGGACGTCGACCTTGTCGAGGAGGTTGAACTCGTGGACACCGACGAAGCCCGCCGCGCTGACCAGCCACGGGGCGGCGATCGGATGCGGGCCGAACCGCAGGTGGGAGGTGGTGAGGCCGCCGGACTTCTTCGAGTCGTAGACGAAGTAGGCCTGGGCGTGCACCGTCGGGTCCTCGGCAAGGATCTTCACGGTGTTCTTGTTGGCGCCCACGGTGCCGTCGGAGCCGATGCCGAAGAAGACCGCCCTGAGCGTCTCCGGCTCCTCGACGTCGAAGGAGGGGTCGTAGTCCAGGCTGGTGCCGCCCACGTCGTCGGTGATGCCGACGGTGAACCGGCGCCGCGGCGCCTCCCGGTCGAGCTCGGCCAACACCCCGGCGACCATGGCGGGGGTGAACTCCTTCGACGACAGGCCGTAGCGGCCGCCGATCACCCGAGGCATCGTGGCCCGGGCACCGCGGGAATGAGCCTCGCTGAGGGTGGTGACCACGTCCAGGAAGAGCGGCTCGCCGTTCGACCCCGGCTCCTTGGTCCGGTCCAGGACGGCCACCGACTCGACCGTGGGTGGCAGCGCCTCGAGCAGCGCCTCGGAGGGGAAGGGGCGGTAGAGGCGCACCTGCAGCACGCCGACCCGCTCCCCGGCCTCGGCCAGGGCCAGGACGGCCTCGCGGGCGGCGATCCCGCCCGACCCCATGATCACGACCACCCGGGTCGCGTCGGGATGCCCGGAGTAGTCCACGAGCCGGTAGCCACGCCCGGTGTGCCCGGCCAGGGCGTCCATGGCCTCCTGCACGATCTCGGCGGTCTGGGTGTAGAAGGGGTTGACCGTCTCGCGGGCCTGGAAGTAGACGTCCGGGTTCTGCGCGGTGCCGCGCACGAAGGGGTGCTGCGGCGACATCGCCCGAGCGCGGTGCTCGCGCACCAGGCGCTCGGGCACCAGGGCGCGCAGGACGTCGTCCTCGATCCGCTCGATGGTGTTGATCTCGTGCGAGGTGCGGAAGCCGTCGAAGAAGTGCACGAACGGGACCCGGCTGCGCAGCGTGGCCAGCTGCGCGACCAGGGCCAGGTCGTGGGCCTCCTGCACCGAGGCCGAGGCCAGCAGCGCGAAGCCGGTCTGGCGCACCGCCATCACGTCGGAGTGGTCGCCGAAGATCGACAGCCCCTGGGCCGCCAGCGAGCGGGCGGCGACGTGGAACACCGTCGAGGTGAGCTCGCCGGCGATCTTGTACATGTTGGGGATCATCAGCAGCAGCCCCTGGGAGGCTGTGTACGTCGTGCTCAGGGCTCCGCCTTGGAGCGCCCCGTGCATGGCCCCCGCAGCACCCCCCTCGCTCTGCATCTCCATGACCGTCGGGATGCTGCCCCAGACGTTGGTTCGACCCAGGCTCGCCCACTCGTCGGCGAGCTCGGCCATCGTCGAGCTCGGAGTGATCGGATAGATGGCGCACAGCTCGGTGAGCCGGTAGGCGACGTCGACCGCCGCTTCGTTGCCGTCGATCGTTGCCCGCACGCTGCTCATACCTCCGGGACGGGAATGGTGGCTGTTCCCCTGCTGCTGGCACCTTGGGGTGCGCGCTCGATGGCGCCCGGAGGGGCGAAGTCGCCCTCGGGCACCATCTCGATGGCGTGCACCGGGCACTGGCGGTAGCACGCGCTGCAGCCAGTGCAGAGGTCGTAGTTGAACTCGTAGCGGTTGCCCTTGCCGAGCCGGATCACCGCGTCCTCGGGGCAGGCGCCGAAGCAGCCGTCGCACTCGAAGCAGTTGCCGCAGGACAGGCAGCGCCCGGCTTCGAAGCGGGCCTCGTCGGGCGAGAGCCCGGCCACGACCTCGGCGAAGTCGGCGACCCGGTGCTCGGGCGCGAGCTCGGCCTGCCGGCGGCGATCGTGGTCGCCGAAGTACCACAGGTTGAGTGCTTCGAACGAGGCCAGCGGGTGCTTGGGGCCGGGGCCGAACGGCTCCCCGCGCAGGTAGGCGTCGATGCTCCTGGCCGCCTTCTTGCCGTGGCCGACGCCCACGGTGACGGTGCGCTCGCTGGGCACCGCGTCGCCGCCGGCGAAGACCCCCGGCGCACCGGTCATCAGGGTCACTGGGTCGACCTGCACGACGTCCCAGTCGAACTCGATGCCCGCGACGGGCTTGAGGAACTCGGTGTCGCTCTCCTGGCCGAGCGCCAGGATCACCGTGTCGGCGGCCAGCTTCTCGAACTGCCCGGTCGGATGCGGGCGGCCGTTCTCGTCGAGCTCCTGGATCTCGACGGTCATCTCGCTCTCGTCCATCGAGCTGATCGTGCGCAGCCAGTTGATCCGGATGCCCTCGGCCTCGGCGTCGGCGGCCTCGTCCTCGTGCGCCGGCATCTGCTCCCGGGTCCGGCGGTAGACGATGATCGAGTCGTCGGCACCGAGCCGACGAGCGACCCGAGCGGCGTCCATGGCGGTGTTGCCGCCGCCGTACACCGCGACCCGGCCGGACAGCGGGGCGGTCTCGCCGGACTCAAGGCCGCGAAGGAAGCTGACCGCGTCGAGCACCCGGCCGGCGTCGGCGTTGGGGATGTCGACCCGCTTGCTGAGGTGGGCGCCCACCGCGACGAAGACCGCGTCGAACCCCGCGCGCTCGGCCTCGAGATCGGTGACCGGGTGGTCCTGCTCGAAGACCACACCCATCGCCGCGATCCGGGCGATCTCGGCGTCGAGGACGTCGCGGGGCAGCCGGTAGGCCGGGATGCCGTAGCGCATCATCCCGCCCGGCTGCGGCCCGTTGTCGCGGATCACCACCTCGTGGCCGAGCTTGGCCAGGTGGTACGCCGCCGACAGGCCGGAGGGGCCGCTGCCGACCACGAGCACCCGGTGGCCGGTGCGGACCTCGGGGGTGAGGAACTGCCAGCCGCGCTCGTTGGCCAGGTCGCCGAGGTAGCGCTCGACCGCGTGGATCGAGACCGACCCGTCGAGCTCGACGCGGTTGCAGGAGGTCTCGCAGGGGTGGTAGCAGACCCGCCCGTGGATCGCCGCGAAGGGGTTGTCCTCGGTGAGCAGGCGCCAGGCCTGCTCGTCCTCGCCGGCCCGCGCGTAGCCGAGCCACCCTTGGATGTTCTCCCCGGCGGGGCACGCGTTGTTGCACGGCGGCAGCAGGTCCACATAGACCGGACGCTGAGCGCGCACCGGTCCGGAGCGGAGCCTGCCCTGGCCGAGCGGGGCGAGCGGGGTGAGATCGTGCGCGTCAGCCATCGACGACTCCTGGGGGCCTGTGGGGAGGACGCCGGCACGTGACGAGCGCAGCGTCGGCATACAACTCGGCGGCCAGACCCACGTCTCAGCCGCCGCGTCCGTGAAGCCGGACCTCGAACATGGTTCGACGCTACTCCCGCTTCCCGGCGGCGGCGAGAGGGGTGAGACGCTGGGTTCTGTGACGTACCAGACAGCGACGGATGCTGGTGGAGAGGCCCAGACGGCCGCTGCCGGGGCGGTGCCCGGTGGACCCTTGGCGGACCGCCGGGCCGGGGTCCTGTTGCACGTCACCTCGCTCCCGGCCTCCGGGTCTGTCTCTGCTCCCGGCGATCTGGGCGCCTCGGCGTACCGCTTCGTGGACGTGCTCGAGCAGGCGGGCTGCACGGTGTGGCAGGTGCTGCCGCTGGTTCCCACCCACAGCGGCGACCGGTCGCCCTACAACGCCGTCTCGGCGATGGCGGGCAACCCCGAGCTGGTCAGCCTGGACGCGCTGGTCGCCGAGGAGCTCCTGACTCCCGAGGAGGTGGCCGAGGTGCGCACCGGCGCGGTCCTCGCCCGGGACGCACGGGCCACCGCGGCGCACCGGTTCGCCGCGCGGGGTGCGCCCGCGGAGTTCGAGGCCTGGTGCCGCGCCAGCGCGCACTGGCTGGAGACGTTCGTGGAGTTCGTCGCCGTCCGCGAGGAGCGGGACCGCACCGCGTGGACGGCATGGCCGCCGAGGCTGCGCGACCGGGACCCGGAGGCCCTGGAGGAGGCGCTGGCTCCGCTCGGCCCACGGCTGCACGCGCTCCGCTTCGAGCAGTGGCTCTTCGCCGGCCAGTGGGCGGCGCTGAAGGAGTACGCCGCCGACCGCGGGGTGCTCTTCTTCGGCGACCTGCCGATCTTCGTCTCCCACGACAGCGCCGACGTGTGGGGGGCCCAGGAGATGTTCCTCCTCGACACCGACGGGCAGCCGCTGACCGTGACCGGGGTGCCGCCCGACTACTTCTCCGCCGACGGGCAGCGGTGGAACAACCCGCACTACGACTGGGACATGATGGCGCGCGACGGGTTCGCGTGGTGGCGGCTGCGGATCGCCCGGCAGCGGGAGCTGTTCGACCTGGTCCGCATCGACCACTTCCGCGGGTTCCAGGCCGCCTGGCATGTGCCGGTGAGGGCCGAGACCGCCCGGGAGGGCGCGTGGGTGGAGAACCCGGGCAGCGCGGTGCTCACGGCGCTCGTCGAGGAGGCTGGGGAGGGCACGCTCGTCGCCGAGGACCTCGGCACGATCACGCCGGAGGTCGTGGAACTGCGCCAGGCGTTCCACCTCCCGGGGATGAAGGTGCTGCACTTCGCCTTCGACGGGGACCCGAGCAACTACTACCTGCCCGAGCACCACGGGCGCCTCTGCGTGGTCTACACCGGCACCCACGACAACGACACGACGGCCGGCTGGTGGGCCGAGCAGGACACCTCGGTGCGCGAGCGGGTCCGGCGCTACACCCGCGCGGAGGAGGAGATGCCCTGGGCGCTGATCCGGACCGCGATGGCCTCTGCGGCCCAGCTCGCCGTGGTCCCCGCCCAGGACCTGCTCGGGCTGGGCGGCGACAGCCGGATGAACACTCCCGGTGAGCCGGAGGGCAACTGGACCTGGCAGGCCGGGGACGAGCTGTTCGACCCGGCGCTGGCCCGGCGGCTGCGCGCCCTCGTCGAGGAGTACCACCGCCTCCCCTGAGCGACCAATCGCGAAAGGACACCATGATGATCCGAATCCGCCACGACATGCCCCCGGGCGTGCTGGGAATGGAAGCCGTCGGCGACGTGGAGCGGGAGGACTACGAGGACGTCATCCTCCCCGCCGTCGAACGGGCCATCGCCGAGCAGGGCAAGCTGCGCGTCGTCTACATCCTCGGTCCGGAGTTCGACGACTACGAGGGCGGCGCCATGTGGGAGGACCTCAAGCTCGGCGTGCGCCATCCGGCCTCCGTCGAGCGCATCGCGGTGGTGACCGACCTGCGCTGGGTGGGTGCGGCGATCCGCGCGTTCAGCATGCTGTGGCCCGGACAGGGGCGGGCCTTCCCGGTTGCCGAAATGGAGGCCGCGAAGCGCTGGGCGGCCGGGGACGAGGGCTGAGCCGCGCCGGCTGCCCTGAGCGAGCTCAGGGTCGGACCAGGGTCGTTCCCGGATGTGCGCGAGCCCGCGGCGCGGGAGAGTGGAACCACAGCAACCACCAACTCCGAGGAGCAACGATGAGCACCAACGTCCACGACACCCTTCAGCGGCAGGGCCTCGTCCGTCCGGTCAACGACCGGGTGCTGGGCGGGGTGTGCGCGGGACTCGGCCGGCGCTTCGGCCTGGACCCGTGGCCGGCACGGCTCCTGTTCGTGCTGCTGCTGATGGTCATCCCCGGCAGCCAGCTCCTGATCTACCCCGTGCTGTGGATCCTGATGCCCAGCGAGGACCGTGAGCTCCCCGCTGCCTGGCACACCACCAGCGACGCCTGACCGGTCGACCTGCCTCCCGCAGCCACGCAGCCACGCGGCCCCGCCCGTCCGGGCGGGGCCGCTGTTGCGTGGGCCGGCACTGGCTCGTCCGTCGAAGGACGCCCAGGATGAGCACCCGGAAGCAGCCCGCCGAGGACGAGGCGCCGAAGCGGTCCGCGTTTCTAGCCGCCCACCAGGCCCCGTTTGGCCGCTCCGCCCGGGGGTAAGGCCCAGGGGTCAGGAGCGCGCCGATCGTGGAGGGGTGCCCATGTCGGCCAAGGACCCGCTGACCATCGCCGCTGCCGCCGCCGTGGGTGTGGTCAGCGCCGCGCGGCTGACCCGGCTGATCACCAAGGACCACTGGCCACCGATGTCCTTCGCCCGGCGCAAGTACGTCGAGCTGACGAAGGACACCGAGTGGTCGGTGCTGGCCGAGTGCCCCTTCTGCGTCGCGCCGTACGTGGTGGCCGCGGACCTGGCCTGGGCGATGCGCAGCGACCTGGACCGGAGTTGGTGGGCCTTCAACGGCTGGCTCGCCGCGTCGTACGCCGCGTCGCTGATCGTCGTCCGTGACGACGTGCCCGAGCAGACCATCGCCCTGAAGGACGCCGGGTAGCCAACGGCCAGCCAACGGTGAGCCGCGCGCCGGGTAGCCGCCGGTGCGGTTGCTCAGCTGGTGAGCACGACCTTGAGCGCCTGGGTCTCCGCCGCTCGGCCGAACGTGTCGTAGGCGTCCATGATCTCACCGAGCTCGAAGCGATGGGTGGCGAACCGCTCGGCGGCCAGCTTGTGCTGAGCCACCAGCTTGAGCAGCATCGCCGTGGTGTTGGTGCTGACCAGCCCCATGGTCACCGACAGGTCCATGATCCACAGGTCCTGCAGCGCCAGCTCCACGGGTGCGCCGTGCACGCCCACGTTCGCCACCGAACCGCCCGGCCGGACGATCTCGGTGCAGGCCGTGAACGTCTCGGGCACCCCGACCGCCTCGATGGCCACGTCGACACCGAGCCCGTCGGTCATCTGCCGGACCTCGTCCTGCCAACCGTCGGCTCCGGGATCCACCGCCTCGGTGGCGCCGAAGACGAGTGCCTGCTCCCGGCGGTTCTTGTCCAGGTCCAACGCGATCACCCGCGCCGGGCCGTACAGGTTGGCGGTCATCATCGAGGCCAGGCCCACCGGGCCGGCCCCCACGACGGCGACGACGTCGCCGGGCTTGACCCGGCCGTAGCGGACGCCGATCTCGAAGCCGGTGGGCAGGATGTCCGACAGCATCACCCCGGCCTCGTCGCTCACGCCCTCGGGCAGCTTGTAGACGGAGTTGTCGGCAAAGGGCACCCGGACGAGCTCGGCCTGGGTGCCGTTGATCAGGTGGCCGAAGACCCAGCCGATCCCCGAGGCGCCTTCGTCGGCCAGGCAGTGGGCGTAGAGCCCCTGGTGGCAGTAGGAGCAGGACCCGCAGGCGCTGATGCAGGACAGGATGACCCGGTCACCCACCGCGACGGTCTGCACCGCCGAGCCGGTCTCCACGACGGTGCCGACCCCTTCGTGGCCGAGGATGCGTCCGTCGGTGACCGCGGGCACGTCTCCCTTGAGGATGTGCAGGTCCGTGCCACAGATCGTGGTGGTGTCGATCCGGACGATCACGTCGGTGGGCTGCTCGAGGGTGGGGTCTGGGACGTCCTCCCAAGCCTTGCTGCCGGGGCCGTGGTAGACGAGTGCCTTCATGAGGTTGCCTCCTGCATCGGGTGGCGGTCAGTGCCGCATGGGACGCCGGAGCAGGTGGCGGGCCTGACTCCGGCCGCTCAGCTTCACCGTCGCACCGGCTGCTGGTCGTCGCCAGGCCTGGGGGGCAGCTTCCGCCGAGCGGCCGATCCGGCCCGCCGAGCGGCGACCGAAGCAGACCAGCCGAGTGGGTCAGGAAGCGGACCAGGCGAGCGGCCAGCGAGGGGGTCAGGGCGCTGCGCGGGCGACCACGGCGACCTCGTCGCCGATCCTGACCGACCCCGGAGTCACCACGTCGGCCACCACGCCCAGCTCGCCGGCGTACTCCCGCGTCACCGTCCTCAGCAGGCCGCGGTCGCGTGGCAACCCGAGCTGCGGCAGGTCCAGCATCACGCACCGGGGCATGGCGTAGAGCACCTGGAGGACCGCGGTGCCGACCCGCAGCCGCCGGCCCGCCCACTCCTCCTCGCCCGCGTCGGACTCCACGACCACGTTGGGCCGCAGTCGGCGCGGGTCGACCGTCCCGCCGTGGGCGCGGCCGACCCGGTTCAGCTGGCCGGTGCCGACCAGGTGCAGCGGCCCCTCGTCGTAGTGCGAGGCGCCCTCCTCCCGCGCCAGCGTGACCGACCGTCCGACGTGCCGCGTCAGCGCCGCGTGCACGCGCTCCTCGTCGCCGCGCACCACGCTGCCGTCGGGGAAGGTGAGCACCGGGACGTCGGCGTCGTACGCCGAGGACAGCTCGAGCAGTCCGTCCATCCGGCGGAAGGAGCGCGACGACTTGCCGCTCCCGAGCTTGCCGTCGGGGTCCCGCACTGCCCACACCCGGTCGCCGACCACCCCCCGCTCGTCGATGTCGAGCTCCTCGGGCTCCTCGCCGACCAGGGACTTCACCGGGAAGCGGAACAGGCCGACGACGCGGCCCGAGGGCTGGCTGGTCACCGGGATGATCCTGCCATCTGCAGCCGGCCGACGGCGCGTCGACGAGCCGATACCGTGAGCGGATGGACGATGCGACCGTGCCCGACGTCGATGTGCCCCGCACGTGCCCGGCCTGCGGCACTGAGCTGCAGCAGGCCACCGTGGACATGGACGCGGAGAGGTTGCCGCGCCCGGAGTACCGACCCGGTGAGTACGCCGGGTTCTCGTTCTGCCCGAACCCGGAGTGCCCCGAGCATCCCCATCGCGAGGCAACCCCGTAGTGCTTCAGCGGGCTGGGGGGCCAGGAGCGCTGACGGTCAGCCGAGGCGTGCCAGCTCCTCTGGGGTGAGTCGAAGGTCGGCCGCGCGCGTCGAGTCCTCGATCGAGGCCGGCCGGCTCGCACCGGGGATCGGGATGACGATGGGGGCCAGCGCGAGCTCCCAGGCGAGGCAGACTCGCTGCGGGCTGACACTGTGCGACTCGGCGATGTCGGCGAAGGGCTGGAACCGCGTGCCCAGAGCCGCCGCGTCAGCCATCCCTCCCAGAGGACTCCAGGCGAGGAAGGCAAGCCCGAGCTCGTCGCACAGCTCGACCTCCGCCAGCGAGTCCCGGAAGCGCGGCGAGAGCTGGTTCTGCACCGCGACGAGCCCCGCGCCGAGGATGTCGTGGGCCTGCCGGATCTGGTGGGGGTCGGCGTTGGAGATGCCGGCTGCGGCGATCAGGCCCTCGTCGAGGAGTGCCTTCAGCCCACCCATCGTCTCGGCGTAGGGCACTGCCGGGTCGGGCCGGTGATGCTGGTAGAGGTCGATCTGCTCGACCCCGAGCCGCTCCAGGGAGGCCAGGCACGCCGCGCGGAGATACTCCGGGCTCCCGTCCAGGTCCCAGTCTGTGCCCCGGCGGGTGTGGCCACCCTTGGTGGCCACCAGAACGTCATCGCGGCCCAGCTCGCGCAGGGCCCGGGCCACCAGCCGCTCGTTGTGCCCGACGGTCGCCTCGTCGGGCGAGTAGGCGTCGGCGGTGTCGATCAGCGTCACCCCGGCCTCGAGCGCCGCACCGATGGTGGCCACCGCCAGCTCCTCGTCGTTGTGCTCGCGGACCGACATGGGCATCGCGCCCAGCCCGATCGCCCCGACCTCACGCTCACCGATCCTCCGCTGCTCCATCCGGCGAGCGTAGTGTCCCTAGGCTGGAGGCACCCACCGCACCCGGCGGTGCCCTGAGGAACGAGGAGACGCCGTGACCACGGTCGAGCAGAACGTCAGCGTGCCGGACCGGCCCGGCCCGGCGAGCGAGGTGGCAGCGCGCTGCGAGTCGCTGACGAAGGTGTACGGCGAAGGCGAGACGCGGGTTGTCGCACTCGACGAGATCACCGTCGACTTCGTCCGCGGCCAGTTCACCGCGATCATGGGGCCCTCGGGCTCCGGCAAGTCCACCTTGATGCACGTCATGGCCGGGCTCGACGACGCCACCTCCGGGCAGAGCTGGATCGGCGAGCACGATCTCTCCGCGCTCGACGACAAGGGGCTGACCCGGATCCGGCGCGACCGGGTGGGCTTCGTCTTCCAGGCGTTCAACCTGGTCCCCACGCTGAACGCGCTGGAGAACATCACGCTGCCGATGGACATCGCCGGGCGCAAGCCCGACCAGCAGTGGCTGGACCGGGTCGTGGACACCGTCGGCATGCGGGACCGGCTCACGCACCGGCCGGCGGAGCTGTCCGGCGGCCAGCAGCAGCGGGTGGCCTGCGCCCGCGCGCTGGCCAGCAGCCCCGAGATCGTCTTCGCCGACGAGCCCACCGGCAACCTGGACTCTCGCACCGGTGCGGACGTGCTGTCCTTCCTGGGGATGTCGGTGCGCACGCTCGGGCAGACGATCGTGATGGTGACCCACGACCCGGTGGCCGCGTCGTACGCCGACCGCGTCCTGTTCCTGGCCGACGGCCGGATCGTGGACGAGATGGCCGACCCCACCGCCGACCGGGTGCTGGAGCGGATGAAGGCCTTCGACCCCGCTCACCCGGCCCAGCCCGCAGAGGAGAGCTGAGATGCTGCGCGCGGCGATGCGCAACCTGCTGGCCCACAAGCTGAGGCTCCTGCTCAGCGGGGCCGCCGTCGTCCTGGGGGTGGCGTTCATCGCCGGGACGATGATCTTCACCGACACGTTGGAGAAGACCTTCTCCAACCTCTTCGAGGGCACCGCCGCCGACGTCAACGTCGAGCCGAGGGCCGCCTTCGAGACCGGGCTGGCTGGCACCGGCGTCGGCGGCGGCCAGCAGACCGTGCCCGGCTCGGTCGTCGAGCAGATCGCCGCCGTCGACGGCGTGGCCGCCGCCGCCGGCACCATTGACGCCGAGGGCGTCTACGTCCTGGACCGGGACGGCGACGTGCTCGACACCGGCGGCGCCCCGGGCATCGGCATGAACTGGATCGAGCAGGAGGAGGTGCGCAACTCCAGCCTGACCGAGGGCCGGGCCCCCGAGCGCTCCGGAGAGGTCGCCCTCGACAGCGGGACTGCGGAGTCCACCGGCTACGGCGTGGGCGACACCGTCACGCTCCTGACCACCGGCCCCAAGATCGACGCCGAGGTCGTGGGCGTCTTCCGCTACGGCGAGAGCGGCGGCTTGGCCGGCGCGTCCCTGACCGCCTTCGACACCGACACCGCTCAGCGGCTCCTGCTCGACGAGGGTGAGTTCTCCGGCGTCGCCGTGGCAGCCGAGGACGGCGTCTCCGACGCCGCGTTGAGCGAGCGGGTCGCCGGGACGATCGGCGACGGCTACGACGTCAAGACCCGCGCCGAGCAGGTCGAGGACCTCTCAGCGGGCCTGGAGGAAGGCCTGAGCTTCATCAACACCTTCCTGCTGGTCTTCGCGGGGGTCGCACTGTTCGTCGGGAGCTTCCTGATCCTCAACACCTTCTCGATGCTGGTCGCCCAGCGGACCCGCGAGCTCGCGCTGCTGCGGGCACTCGGCGCGAGTCGTCGCCAGGTGACCTCCTCGGTGCTGCTGGAGGCGCTGGTGATGGGAGTGGCCGGCGCCGTGACGGGGCTCGGTGTCGGCTACGGTCTCGCCCACCTGCTCAAGCTCGCCTTCGAGCAGTTCGGGCTGACCCTCGACGGCGCACTCGTCTTCAGCCTCGGCACGGTGCTGTGGGCGCTCGCCATCGGCGTGCTGGTCACGCTGCTGGCGGCGTACCTCCCGGCGCGCCGGGCCGCCAAGGTCCCGCCCATCGCCGCGATGCGCGACGACCAGACCGCGGCCCCACGCTCGCTGGTCAGGCGGGTGGTGATCGGTGCCCCGCTGGCGGTGCTCGGCGCGGTGGCGCTGGTCCTCGGGCCCTCCTCGTTCGAGGGCAGCACGGCGGGCGCCATGGCCGGACTCGGCGCGGTGGCGCTGATCGTCGGGGCGATCACACTCAGCCCGGTGATCGCCGTGCCGTTCATCCGGCTGGTCGGGTGGGTGCTGCCGCGGTTGGCCGGCAAGACCGGCCAGCTGGCCCGTGAGAACGCGCTGCGCAACCCCCGGCGTACGGCGGCCACCTCCTCGGCGCTGATGATCGGCCTGGCACTGGTCACCGGCTTCAGCATCATCGGGTCCTCGGCCACCGCGTCGGTCGACGAGCTGATCGACGAGTCGCTGAAGGCCGAGTACGTCGTGTCCACCGGTATCGGGCAGCCCTTCACCCCCGAGGTCGCCGAGCAGATCCGCGGCGTCGAGGGGGTGGACTCGGTGACCTCGCAGCGGTTCGGGATGGCGCGCATCGGCGGTCAGGAGACGTTCTTCTCGGCGTTCGATGCGCAGACCTTGCCCTCGGCGATCGAGCTGACCATGGTCGAAGGCGAGGCCACCGGGCTGCGCGGCAACGGACTGCTGGTCGACGAGCCCACCGCACAGGCCCAGGGGCTCGCCCTCGGCGACACCGTCCCGTTCCTCAGCACTACGGGTCAGGAGAAGACGCTGACGGTGGGTGGGGTCTTCGAGAGCAACGGCGCCGCCGGCCCCTACGTCGTCTCGATGAACACCTACGACGCGGTGGGAGGCGCTCCCCTGGACCGCTACCTCTACGTCGACGTTGTGGGCTCGGAGGGCTCGGGGAACCAGGTGCGGGGGGACCTGGAGGACATCACGGCGGCGTACCCGGTGGTGGCTCTGAAGGACCAGGGCCAGTTCAAGGACGAGCAGCGCGCGCAGGTCGACCAGCTGCTGCTGCTGATCAACGCGCTGCTGGTGCTCTCGGTCCTGATCGCCGTGCTCGGCGTGGTGAACACGCTGGTGTTGTCGGTGATCGAGCGGACCCGGGAGCTCGGGCTGCTGCGTGCGGTCGGGATGAGCCGCCGGCAGGTGCGCCGGATGGTGCGGCTGGAGTCGGTGGTCATCTCCCTCTACGGGGCGGCGCTCGGGGTGGCGCTGGGGACCTTCTTCGGGGTCAGCCTGACGAAGGCGGTCTCTGACCAGGGGATCACGCAGATGGTGGTCCCGTACGGCGAGCTCGCGGCGTTCCTCGTGCTGGGCGCCGTCATCGGGGTGCTCGCGGCGGCCTTCCCGGCGCGGCGGGCGGGGCGGCTGCGCATCCTCGAGGCGATCGCCACCGAGTGAGCCGCTAACTGGCGGCCCTCCTGGCGGTCCGCGCGGCGCTGCCCCTTGCTGATGCTCGACCGCGGCGTGCTGACCACGCTCGGGCTTCGCGACCGCGTGCGTGCATGCGGTGGTGTACGCCCCGAGTCGGGGCTGGTCACGCCGGGCTGATCGCGGTCAGCTGCTGGGCGACCTCCCCGGCGTCGTCGAGACCCACGAGAACCTCGTTGTACGCCGCGCCGTGCAGCGTGATCTTGACGGCCGGCTGCCCTCGGCGCACCGACACCAGCGACTTCCAGCCGTGCCACCGACGCCAGGTGCCGATCTTGCGCACGCCGACGATGTGGGTCCCCGGTGCCCACATCCCCCGCACGGCTCGCAGCCCGTCGTCGGCGACCTCGACCGAGACGACGGCCGACCGGGGGACGTTCAGGTCCCGGAGCAGTCCGGCGGCCTTCTCGACGGGGGTGAACCGGACGAGCACGCGGTCGTGCGTGGCGAGCAGCTGGGCCATGGGCTCATTCTGGACGACGTTCCGCCCCGGCGGGGGAGCGGTTGGCACGAGCCGGCGGCCGGTGCCTGGGGACGACCGGTGGAGGGTGCGCTTTAGGCAGGCTCATCGGCGGAGTGCATGACCAGCAGGTCGCCATGGCTCCCGTACTCCAGGTCCTCGCGGAGCGGGGTTCCGTCGAAGGTCAGCAGCCACCAGCCCCCCCTCGGGTCGGGAACCAGATTCGGGTGCGGGATGTTGGTCGGGTACGGCGCGTCCAGGTGACCGACCGACCGGCCGGCCAGGTCGAACACCGGGTAGCTCTGCTCATCCCGGTCGCTGGCGGCCAGCCAGGTCTGGTTGCCGTGGGTGATCAGCAGGGTGCCCTCGCAGGTGGTCCGGGCGCTCTCGGCCGCCACCATGCGCAGGCCGTCGGTCCACGAGACCGCGTCGGTGGCGGCGAGCGCCGGGTGAAACGCGAAGGGCCGCTGGGACGGGCTCTCCACGAAGCCGAGGTGCCACTGCCCGCCCACTCGGGTGAGGGCCGGGTCCCAGCTCCCCGCCTCGGTCGGCAGGGAGGACGGATCGGTGTCGAGCACGTGTACGCCGCTGAGCAGGTCGCTGTCGCTGGTGGTGTGCCGGACGTGGATGGAGCCGGGCATGAAGTCCCCCCACGCGCTGACCAGGAGCAGCCAGCGGTCGCCGTCCCGGACCAGCTGGCCGGCGTGGTCGCCGAGGACGAGCCCGTCCCGGCGGGAGAACAGGTGGGCCTCCAGCCGCATGCCCTCCGGCGCGGTCGGGTCCCGAGGGTCCAGGGACCAGACCGTCCAGTGCGCCTGCTGGAAGAACCCGAGGCCGGCAGCCGTCCAGGTCAGGAAAAGCCGGCCGTCACGTTCGTAGGGCCTGCCGTCGGCGTGCTGGACGAGGTGCGGGTCGCGCAGTCCCGCCATCCCGAACAGGCCGGCCTCCACGCGGCTCGCGGTGCCCTGCCAGGCATAGCGGTAGTGGGCGAGCACGTCCTCGCGGCGCAGGTCCACGCGGCGGGCGACCCGGCGGCGCTTGGTCAGCACCGGCACCCAGTCCGCTGTGCCGGCGACCAGCACGGTCGCCTGGTTCTCGCAGAGCGCGAACGCCAGGTTCTCCGGGCGCTCGGGGTGTGTTCGCCGGGCCAGCACCCAGGTGCGGCCATCTCGGCGTACCTCCAGGGTCAGGCGGCCCGATGACCAGCGCGCCAACAGCGCGTCGCCGGACGGGGAGGCGAGCCCGGCGGCGAGCGGGCCGTCGGTGGCGACGCCTCGGAGGACGACCGCGGCGTAGGGCGCGACGGGCCCGGTCGGAGCCAGGGTCAGGTCGGAGGTGTCGACCGGGCCCTCGTCCACGGCGGCGAACCCGGGAGCCACGAGGTCGAAGCGACGGATCCGGGAGCGGATCTCGAAGCGGACGTCCAGGAACGGGGGTCGTGAGGCCGGCACGGCGCCCACGCTAGAGGGTCCAGACCACGAGGAGGCCACGGACTCCGGTGCTTCGGAGGCTTGCAGGGCTTCCGACGCTCAGGACAGACTGCCGTTCGTCGCGCATCACGTCGGTCCCACCTCGCTCATCGAGGGACAGGAGCCCCAGGTGAACCACCGTCCCCGCACTCGTCGCGCCGCCGTGGCGACGGCCCTCGCGGCCGGAATCGCTCTCGCCACCCCCGTGATCACACCAGCGGCCGTGGCCAGGCCCACCGCCGCCCGAGCACCCGTGACGGTGAAGGCCGACGCCTGCGACCCGTTCGGAGACCCGAAGCTTCGAGCCTCCGTCCCGACCGCGCCGGAGGTCATCGGCATGGAACTCGGGGAGGAGGACGTCACCGTCGAGCAGTCCGACCAGTACCTGCAGGCGATCTCCGACGCCAGCCCGCGAGTCGTCGACGGTGTGCTCGGCCGCTCGTGGAACGGTCGGCCGCTGCGCTACGCAGTAGTAGGCAAGAAGCGCTTCGTCACACCAGGCTCCCTGCGCACGATCGGGCGCAACCTCAACCGGCTCCGCGACGCCGACACCCCCCGCGCGGTCGCCCGGCGGATCATCCGCCGGACGCCGGCAGTGCTGTGGGTGGCCGGCAATGTCCACGGCAACGAGGAGAGCGGCACGGACGCGTCCCTGAAGGTGCTCTACGAACTGGCCGCCCGCCGTGACTGCGCGGCTCGGCAGATCCTCGACCGCGCCATCGTCGTCGTGCTGCCCACGCAGAACCCGGACGGCCGCGAGGCGGACACGCGTCGCAACGCCTACAACTTCGACATGAACCGCGACTGGTTCGCCCGCACCCAGCCCGAGACCCAGGGCAAGGTCGACAAGCTGCGCGAGCTCCCACCGCAGGTCTTCATCGACGCCCACGAGATGGGACGCGAGACCTACTTCTTCCCGCCGAACGCCGACCCCGTCTACCACGAGATCGGGGAGACCCCGCTGGACTGGATCTACAACCTGTACGGCGGCGCCATGCAGGACGCCTTCGAGCGGTTCTCGATCCCCTACTTCAACGGGAACGTCTACGACCTTTTCTATGTGGGGTACGGGGACAGCACGCCGACGACGGGCTTCAACGCGGCCGGGATGACCTTCGAGAAGCACAACGGTGACCCCGCTGACGTCCGGCTGCGCGAGCAGTACGTCGCGATCTGGGCGACCCTGAGCGCGGCCGGTTCGCGGCACTCACTGCTGCGTGAATGGCGAGCCGAGCACGTGCGTGCGGCCCGGCAGGGAGCCCGGGGACTGCTGGAGCCCAACCAGATCTACTGGGAGGGCACGGGCGTGGAGAACCAGGTGCCGGACATCCGAGTCCGCCACTACTTCTTCCGTGCGACCCCCGGGAAGCGGGCCGAGACGCAGCGGTTGGTGGAGCGGTTGCGCGGCATGGACGTCGAGGTCTATCGGCTGACCCGGCGCCTTCGAGTCCCCGACTTCACGCCGTACGGACGGGCCGAGCGGTCGGTGACTCTCCCGAAGGGCACCTTCTGGGTGCCGATGGACCAGGCCCAGAAGCACTGGGCCCAAGCGATGCTCAACGAGAACACCTACGTCCCGTTTCCGTACTTCTACGACGTGACCGCGTTCAGCGGGCCGCTGCTCAACAACGTGCCCGGCGGCTACTCGGGCTCCCGGCTCCGCCCCAAGGGCAGGCTGGCGCCGGCGGCTGGGGAGGCGCCGACGCGGCGACGGGCGGGAGCCCCGGTGGTCGGGGTCTGGCAGGTCTCCGAGACCAGCTCCAGCGCGCTCGAGTCGGCAGGGTGGCTGCGGTGGTACCTCGACCGGCGGCTGGGACTGGTCTACGACGACCTGGTCGCCGAGGACTTCACCGCCGAGGGCCTGGACGACCTCAAGGTGGTCGTGATCCCCAACGGCAGCGGCACGCAGGCCGCCGAGGCCCTCGGTGACGCTGGGCAGCAGGCGCTGCGCGACTGGGTCGCCGAGGGTGGTCGGCTGGTGACGCTGCGCAACAGCTCGGCCCTGGCGCAGACGCTGGGCGTCACCTCGGCGGTCTCGGCCGAGCCCAGCTCCGACATCCCGGGGTCACTGATCCGGGTCGAGGTTGACCCCGCCAGTCCTCTCGCGCGCGGAGTAGGGCGCACGGCGTACGCGATGTACGACTACGAGCTGGTGTGGACCACGCCATCGGTGGAATCGGCGCCGGTGGCCTATCCCGAAGCGGGCGACGCCGACTGGTTCGTCTCCGGGTTCGAGGAGGGGGCCGAGGAACTGCACGGCAAGGCCGCGGTGGTGGACGAGCAGTACGGCGAGGGTCGGGTCGTGCTGTTCGGCTTCGAGCCGAACTATCGGGCGTTCACCGACGGCACGCAGAAGATCCTCCGCAACGCCCTGCTCGGGCCCGACCCGGAGGGAACCCCGGGCGTGGCACCGCTGGCCCCACGGGCTCCCGCAGCGGCCGAGGCGGCGGAGCCGGTGAGCGACCGGATGGTGATCACCGTGAAGGCTGCAGCGGCAGACAGGGTGCGCTCGCTGCTCGGCGAGTACGGCGCGCAGGCGGATGTGCTGCGGGCCGGGGACACCATCAGCTTCAGGGTGGACGTCGACGGGCTGACCGGCGACGAGCACCCGTGGGCCGTCGAGCTCGGTCAGGACGTGACCGAGCTGGGCGAGGCGGTAGTGGCCGTCCGGCTTCCCTGACGTACCTCCTCCGCGGAGGTGTGGGCAGCACCTAGGGTGCCTCTAAGGTGACCTGTGTCACGCTCGCGGCGGTTGGGCCGTGAGGACCGCCGGGAAGGAGTTGCCGTGGCCCGCTCGGGGAGGACGCCGGATCAGCGAGGCCAGGCACTCCAGGACTCGCTGGTGGCCTTCTGGGTCGTGCTCTGGCTGGCGATGGGTGTCCTGACCGGTTTCCAGGTCTGGTCGCTGTCGGACCTCAGCGAGTCCGCGGCCGCCTCCGGCCGGGCAGCCGACCGGGCCGGGGAGGGGCTCCAGCAGGTGAGTGATCTGCCGCTGATCCCCGACGGTGTGGGCGAGCTGGCCGCATCCGTGCGCGAGGCGGCGACGGAGATCCAGCAAAGCGCCGTCGACATCCGGGCCAATGTCCGGCGGCTCAGCGTGCTGCTCGGAGTCAGCATCGCCGTCGTCCCGATCGTGCCCGTCGTGGTGTGGTATGTCCCCGGCCGCACCCGGCGACGGCGTGAGCTGGAACAGGTGGACGCCTTGCTGCGGCGCAGCGGACGCTCCCCGGAGCTCGACGCCTACCTGGCTCTGCGAGCGTTCCACGACCTGGACTACGTCCAGCTCCTCTCGGTGACTCCCGACCCCGGCGGCGACTTGCTGGCCGGGCGGCACGAGGCGCTCGCCACAGCCCAGCTTCGGCGGCTCAACCTCACCGGCGCCCCTGCCCGCCGGGACTCCGAGACGTAGAGCCACATGTCTGCCCCCCGGGAGCTGTCCGCGGCGGGCCCGGTGACGCGCGTCTATGCCCGGGCGGTGGTCGCGGGACGATGGTTCGTCATCCTCGGCTGGGTGGCGGTCCTCGTCGTGATGCTCCAGATGCCGCGCCCGGAGCGCGTGGCCGGGGGACTCGGGGACTTCGTCCCGCCGGGGAGCGAGGCGATCCGCACCGAGCACGCCTCGGCGAGGGCGTTCGGGTTCCCGCTGACCTCGCGCACGGTGCTCGTGCAGCGCGACGAGGACGGCTTGTCGCCGTACGCCCAGGCCCGCGCCGTCGTCCGTGCGCTCTCCCTCACGCTGGGCACCGACCTCAGCGCCGACCCCCGGCTGCGGGGCGGCCTGCCGATCAGCAACACGGCCGGGCTCTTCCCCGGCTCGCGGGAGCGGGGCACCACGGTGCTCACCTACATGTTCGCCTCCGGAACCCTGACGGCGCAGACCCGGGCGATCCGGCAGATGGCCGAGGAGGAGATGGGGCCCAGCGACGCCTACGTCGGGGTCACCGGGTCGATCCCGGCCCGCGTGGCGCAGGCCCGGATCGTCCAGGACTGGCTGCCCACTCTCGAGACCGTCACGCTGCTGGCCATCATCGGCATCGTCGCGACGTACTTCCGGTCGGTGACAGCGCCGTTGGTCGCCCTGGTCACCGCCGGCCTGTCGTTCTACCTTGCCGTGCAGGCCGCCGCGCAGGTGGGCGCGGCTTTCGGCCTCTCGGTGCCCGATGAGCTCGAGCCGCTCATCCTCGCACTCGTGCTGGGGATCGTCACCGACTACGCCATCTTCTTCCTTGCCGGCATGCGCGCACGCCTCGTCGAGGGGATGGACACGAAGACCGCGGCCCGGGCCACCGCGGGCTCCACCGGGCCGATCGTCGCCGTTGCCGGGCTCACCGTCGCCGCCGGCACCGCGGTGATGGTGGTCGCGAACTCGGCGTTCTTCAGCGCCTTCGGCCCAGCGCTGGCGCTGCCGGTGGTCGTCGCGGCGGTCGTCTCGCTCACCCTGGTCCCCGCTCTGCTGGCCGTGTTCGGCCGGTTCCTCTACTGGCCGTTCGGGTTGCGGGCGAGCTCGGGATCGCGGCTGTCGGCGGCCGCGGCCCGGCAGCTGGCCCGGCGCCGCGTGGCGATCGCCCTGGTCACCGGATGCGTGGTCACGCTCGGCGCCCTCGCCGCCGCACTGCCCGGGTTGCGTCTGGGGCTGTCGTTCGTGCCCTCGCTCCCGGGCGACACCGAGGCGCGCCAGGCAGCCGACGCCGCGGCCGAGGGGTTCGCACCCGGCATCTTGTCCCCGACGCTGCTGCTGGTCCGCGGCGAGGACGTCGCGCAGGACCGCGGCGCGCTGCGCAGGCTCGGCAACCGACTCACCGACATGCCCGGCGTGGCGGGCGTCGTGGGTCCCGGTGACCTCGTGGTGCAGCTCGAGCGCCGGGTGCTCACCACCGCGTCGGGGGACACGGCGCGGTATCTGGTCGTGTTGGGCGACGAGCCCCTGGGCGCCACCGCCATCGGCACGCTCGAGCGGATCAGACGGCAGCTCCCCGACCTGGCGCAGACCGTCGGCCTCCAGGACGTCGACATCGGCCTTGGCGGCGACACCGCCGTGGCCGGTGAGCTCGTGGAGATGACCCGGCAGGACCTGGGGCGCATCGTGATCGCCGCACTGCTGGTCAACTTCCTCCTGCTGGTGATGTTCCTGCGCTCGCTGGTGGCTCCGGTCTTCCTGCTCGCCTCCAGCGTGCTCGCGCTGGCGGCCTCCCTGGGTGCCCTCACCTTGGTGTTCCAGGGAGCGTCGGTTGTCGACGGCATCACCTTCTATGTGCCGTTCGCGAGCGTGGTGCTGCTGCTGTCCCTGGGCTCGGACTACAACATCTTCGGCGTCGGCTACGTCTGGGAGACCGCGGAACGGATGACCATCCGGCAAGCCATCGTGAAGACGATTCCCGAGACGTCCTCGGCGATCACGGTGGCCGGCGTGACGCTCGCGGCCAGCTTCGGGATGTTGGCCATCGTCCCGCTCCAGCCGTTTCGCGAGCTGGCATTCGTGATGGCCTTCGGCATCCTCCTCGATGCCCTCGTCGTACGGTCGCTTCTGGTGCCGGCCATCCTCAGCCTGCTGGGCCCGGTCGGCCGCTGGCCGCGGCGATGGCGGCCGCCCCCAGGCACTGCGTACGCCGCCTCCCTTGCCACCCGCGCTCCCGACCGGACAGGAGAACCGTCATGACGACCAGCACCGAGCCCACGAGCCCGCCGCCCAGGTCGTCGGGCGGCGCTCTCTTCTTCATCGTCCCCGCGGCGACGTTCCTGGTCGGACTGATGCTGGGGGCTGGGCTCGTCTGGGTCGCCCAGCCCGGCGGCTCGGACGGCGGAGAGCCGGAGCCCTCGGCCGCCGGCCCGGAGGCCAGCCCGGACGAGCCTGCGGAGGCGAGCCCCGACGCCAGCCCGGACGCCACCGCGAGCTCTCCGGGCGAGGAGGGCAGCCAGGACGTCGTCCTCACCGGCGCCTGCGTCCAGGCGGCCGAGGCCTCCAGCCAGCTGGTGGCACGGGTCCGCGACGCCGTTGACGCCTTGGCGAACCTGGACACCCGGGAGCTCGGACGGATCCTCGACGACCTGGAGCGGCTCGACGGCGAGATCCGCCAGGATGCGGCAGCGTGCCGCACGGTCCCGGCGACATCGACGCCCAGCCCGTCCCCATGATCCGCAGGGGGCGCCGGTGGGCCGGGTGACCGGCGGCCCGCCCGAACCTGCCCCGTCGCGGTTGCGGTTCGGGGACCCTCGGGGTCGCTGGGTGCTCGCGGCGACCGTTCTGGGCTCCTCGGTGGCGTTCCTCGACGCGACGGTCGTCACGATCGCCCTGCCCGCCGTCGCTCGGGACCTGGAAGCCGGGGTCGCCGGGCTGACGTGGACGATCAACGCCTACACCCTCAGCCTGGCCGCCTTCGTCCTGGTCGGCGGATCCCTGGGCGATCGCTTCGGCCGCCGACGCGTCTTCATGATCGGCGTCGCCTGGTTCGGCCTGACGTCCCTGGCCTGTGCGGTGGCCACCAGCATCGGCATGCTCGTCGCCTTCCGCGCGCTTCAAGGAGTCGGTGCCGCCCTGCTCACCCCCGGCGCGCTGGCAATCCTCCAGGCGACCTTCCGGGCCGAGGACCGATCCCGGGCGATCGGCGCCTGGTCTGGCCTGGCCGGGATCGCCGGCGCGATCGGCCCCTTGCTCGGCGGGTGGCTGGTCGACGTCGGCTCGTGGCGGTGGATCTTCCTCCTCAACGTCCCGGTGACCGTGGCTGTTCTCCTCATCGCGGCCCGCTCGGTCCCCGAGTCCCGTGACGAGGCGTCGACCGGGCGGCCCGACCTCGCCGGGACCGGACTCGCAGCCCTCGGCCTGGGCGCACTGACCTATGGCCTGTCGTTCTGGCCGGAGCGAGGTGCGGGCTCGGCCGAGGTGGTGGGTGGCCTCGCCGTGGGCGTCCTGGCGCTCGGGGCCTTCGTCGCCTGGGAGCGGGCGACCGCTCATCCGATGCTGCCGCTGAGCATCTTCTCGGCACCGAGGTTCGCCGTCACGAACGCCGTCACGCTTGTGGTGTACGCCGGGCTCGGCGGAGTGTTCTTCTGGCTGGTGGTGACCCTTCAGGTGGTCTCGGGCTGGGCGCCGCTGCGAGCCGGACTGTCGTTGCTGCCGGTCACCGTCCTGATGCTCGTGTTCTCGCCCCGTGCCGGCGTGCTGGGCGATCGGCTCGGGCCGAGGGTGCCGATGACGGTGGGGCCGCTTGTCGCCGCGGGCGGGGTGGCCCTGCTGAGCCGGACCGGGCCCGAGGCGTCGTACCTTGCCGATGTTCTGGTCCCGGTGACGTTGCTGGGTGCCGGTCTCACGCTGACGGTCACGCCGCTCACAGCCACGGCGCTCGGGTCGGTGGGCGAGGATCGGGTCGGTGTGGCCAGCGGCGTCAACAACGCTGTCGCCCGGACCGGCGGCCTGCTCGTCGTCGCGGTCCTGCCAGCCCTCACCGGCCTCGGTGCCGGTGGGTTCGCAGATCCGCGAGCTCTGGAGTCGGCGTTCGCTGCCGCGATGGTCATCTGTGCGGCGCTGCTCGCGCTGGGCGGGATCCTCTCCGGGCTTCTCATCCGGCCCGCGACGCCGGGGCCGCAGGGCCCGGTGGCTGCCGAGGGGCCGGCCTGCCCGCGGCGTCACTGCGCCGCCGACGCGCCTCCGGCCGGCGTGGCTCGTGGTGTCCGGGGCACCGGCAGTCGGCGTAGCGTCTGAGGGGTGGAGCGGATGAGTCTCTCGCCGGTCGACGGTGTCGAGGTCACTACCCTGATGGACAACTCCTCCGATGTTCTGCTGCCCGACGATGGGCTCGTCCGGCGGTGGGGCCTGGCTGGGTCGGCGGGCCCGCTGCCGGTGCTGCCCGCGGAGCTGGCGTTGGAGCGGCACTCCTTCGACTTCCTCCGCGCCGAACACGGCTTCTCGGCCTTGGTCGACGTGCGCGCCGCCGGGGCCGTCCGTCGCGTCCTCTTCGACACCGGGGTCACGCCCGACGGGTTGGTCGGCAACCTGGACCGGCTGGGCATCGAGCCCGACACGTTCGAGGCGATCGTCTTCAGCCACGGGCACTTCGACCACGTGATGGGGCTCAACGGCCTCGCCCGACGTCTCGGCCCGCGCAACGCGCCGCTCGTGCTGCACCCCGACTTCTGGCTGCGCCGGCGGCTGGTCTCACCCGACCAGGACGTGGACCTGCCGACCCCGAGCCGGACCGCTATCGAGGGGGCAGGCTTCACGGTCATCGAGGAGAGGCAGCCCTCGTTCCTGCTCGACGGCATGTTGCTTGTGACCGGTGAGGTCGACCGGACGACGGCGTTCGAGGTCGGGATGCCCGCCGGTCACCAGGCACTCAGGGGGGGCACGTGGGAGCACGACCCCTGGGTGCACGACGACCAGGCGATCGTGGTGCACGTGCGCGACCGGGGGCTCGTCGTCCTGACCGGGTGTGGCCACTCCGGCATCGTCAACATCGTCCGGCATGCCACCAGGCTCACCGGAGTGGAGCGGGTCCACGCCGTGCTGGGCGGGTTTCACCTCCGCGACGGACCGGTCGTGCCTGCGACTGTGAACGCGCTCGCGGCGGAGGCCCCGGACATCGTCGTACCGGCGCACTGCACGTCGTGGAAGGCGCAGCACGCCCTGGCCGCCGGGCTGCCGGGTGCCTTTCGCCCTAACGCGGTGGGCAGTCGCTTCTCGCTCTGAGACCACACCGGACGGGGGACGGCGAGAGTCTCTCGACACATGCGTTGGCGACCACCAACGTATCGCCATGCCAGACGTTCTCTCCGCCGCGGCGGAACCGAACCGACGGCGACTGCTCCAGCTCTTGGCCCGGGGGCCGCACAGCGGACTGCCAGGACCGCAACCGACCACCTGATCGCGGTTCCTGCGGACCTCGGCTTGTCGAGGGCCGGCGAGGCTGGCAGGGCGGCGGGGCGACAGGTCGTCGACGAGATGCCACCGGCGATCGATGACTAGCCTTGAGGCGTGGAGGACAACGACGACCCCGTGATCTCCGACGTATGGGGCGATGAGTACCGGGTTGTTCGCGAGGCGATGGACTGGGCCGAAGCCCGCGTCGTCCGGGAGACCGATCCGAAGTCGACTGCTCGCTCGGCCACGGAGTTGCGAGAGGCGGCCGGGCAGACGGTGTGCGCGGCGGGCATCGGCGGGCGCGCGGCGCTGCGGGTGTTCGTGGACGTCCTGGAACCGGCCACCCGAGCCCAGGACGATCCCATGAACCTGGCCTACGTGCCGTCGGCCCCGACCCGGGCCTCGGTCGCCTTCGACTCTGTCACCAGCGCCGCCAACGTCTTCGGGGGCCTGTGGGAGACCGGAGCCGGCGCGATCTTCGCGGAGAACGAGGCGTTGGCCTGGTTGGTCGAGTTGTTGGGCTGGCCGCGAACGGCCGGCGGCTGCTTTGTGTCGGGTGGGACCAGCGGCAACCTGTCGGCGCTGGTCGCCGCGCGAGAAGCAGCTCTGGCTCGGCGGGGGAGCCGCCCTGCCCAGGGTTGGCAGCTCGTGTGCACAAGCGAGGTGCACTCCTCGGTTCGCTCGACGGCGCGGGTGCTGGACGTTTCGATTATCGAGGTCCCCGGCGACGAACGTGGCCGGCTGACCGGCGCGCAGCTGGAGCCGGTCCTTCGTTCCCATCCGGACGTGTTCGCCGTGGTCGCCACCGCGGGGACGACCAACGCCGGGCTGATCGACGACCTGGCCGGGATCGCTGATGCATGCAGGGCACACGGGGTGTGGATGCACGTCGACGGCGCCTATGGCGGGGCAGGCCTGGCGGCGTCGAGCGTGCGGGCCCTGTTCGAGGGGGTGGAACGGGCCGACAGCTTCATCGTCGACCCGCACAAGTGGCTCTTCGCTCCCTATGACTCGTGCGCGTTGCTCTACCGTGATCCGGCATCGGCCCGCGCCGCACACGCCCAGACCGCGAACTACCTCGACCAGATCGACCGTGAGATGTGGAACCCCGCGGACCTCGCCGTGCACCTGTCGCGTCGGGTCCGGGGGCTTCCGTTCTGGTTCAGCCTGGCGACGCACGGCACCGACCGGTATGCCGCCGCCGTGGAGCGGACCTTGGATGTCACGCAGACCGTGGCCGACGCAATCAGGTCAAGTCCGCACCTGGACCTCGTCTGTGAACCCCAACTGTCGGTCCTGTTGTTCCGGCGTGTGGGCTGGGACTCCGAGACCTACATCGAGTGGTCGCAGCGGCGCAGCGACGAAGGCGCCATCCTGTGCCTGCCGACGACCTGGCATGGTGAAACCGTGCTGCGGCTCGTGTTCGTGAACCCGGCCACCCAGGCCGAGCGCGTTATCAGGGTGCTCGAGACGTTGCGCTGACCTCGCGGGTTGTGGGCCCCGTGGGGATCGAACCCACAACCCGCGGATTAAAAGTCCGCTGCTCTGCCGATTGAGCTAGAGGCCCGGCGGGTGAGACGCACCCGGGGGAGCCAGTACGAGCCCGGGCGCTTCTCCTGCCGGGGTTAGCGTAGTCAGCCGCCGGACGGTGCGAGGCAGCAAGATGAGTGGGCTTCGCCTCATGGCGGCCAATCCTTTTGAGGAGCAGCATGGAGGGGAGCCCGCCCAACCGTCGGACGAGCCAGATGTTGGCGGCGGGCGGAGGGAGATAGTCCATGCAACCGATCAAAGATGCGGCCGATCACTTCCTGTCCCACCGGCGGATCGCCGTGACCGGCGTCTCCAGGACTCCGGCCAACCACGGCGGAAACGTCGTCTACACCCGGCTGAAGGACAGGGGCTATGAGGTGGTTCCGGTGAACCCCCATGCCGGCCAGGTCGAAGGCGACACCTGCTATCCGGATCTGCGCTCCATCCCCGGCGGCGTCGATGCCGTGGTCATCGCGACGCGGCCCGAGCACGCGCTCGGGGCGGTCCGCGAGTGCGTGGATCTGGGCATCAAGGAGGTCTGGATGCACCGCTCGATGGGTGCGGGCAGCGTGGCCGACGACGCCACCGAGTACGGGCGTCAGCACGGCCTCACGGTGATCGACGGCGGGTGCCCGCTGATGTTCGGGGCGGCCTCGGACCCGGGCCACCGGATGATGAGGTGGATGTTCACGATGAACCGGCACGTGCCGCGCAGCGTCTGACCCGCGAGGTGTCCCAGGCTGTGCGGGCGCGCACACACGAAGGCCCGGGCGTCCTCGCCCGGGCCTTCGCTGTGTCGTGCTGAGGAAGCAGGTCAGCTCTTGAGGCTGTCCACGAAGTCGGGGTTCTCCTCGAGCCACGCCTCGACCGCCTGGGACTCCTTGCCCTGGCCGTACTCGTTGACGACCATATTCTCCAGGGAGCCGTACTGGTCGTCGTCGAGCTTGAAGTTGCCCATCATCTCCGCGACATCCGGGAACTCCTCGGAGAAGCCCGCCGTCGCGATCGCGTGGAGGCTCTCGGGGTCACCCATCGCGCCCTCGGGGTCCTCGAGGTCCTTCACGGGGAACTCGGAGTTCGCCCAGAACGGACGCCACAGGGTGACGACGATGTCCTCTTCGTTGTCGACAGCCTTCTGCAGCTCGGCGAGCATCGCGGTCGTCGAAGACTCCACCAGCTTGTATTCGCCGTCGAGACCGTAGGTCGGCATCGCGTCTTCCTTGGTGACCCGGGTCAGACCCGCGCCAGGCTCGATGCCGGTGATCTTGCCGTCGAACATGTCGGCGTTGCCCTTGAGGTCCGCGATCGAGGTGATGTCGGTGTACTCCGGCACCGCGAGGGTCAGCTTCGCCCCCTCGTAGTAGGCGCCGAGGTCCTCGAGCTGGTCGCCGTACTGATTCATGTAGTCGGCGTGGGTCACCTCAGGCCAGGCCGAGGGGTAGACGTCGATGTCACCGTTGGCCACGCCGGTGTAGAGCGGCGCGGCCTCGGAGATCTCCTGGATCTGGACGTCGTAGCCCTCCTGCTCGAGGACGTCCTGCCAGAGGTACGCCGTGCTCAGCCCATCGGTCCACGAGGGGATGATGCCCAGCGTGATGGTGCCGCCGCTCTCACCCCCGCCGCTGGCTGCGGTGTCGCTCTCGTTGTCGTCGGAGCCACAGCCCGCGGCGAAGAGGCCGAGAGCCATCACCAGGCCGGTGGACAGTGCTGTACGTCGTAATGTAGCCGTGCGCTTCACGTTTTCCCTTTCGTCCTTCCGTCTCCCCGGTCGACGACCGAGGACATGATCCGTTCTACCCGGGGGGTGGTCAGGCCACCCCCGCAGGCTGTGGCTCCTTCGTTTCCACGGCGGGCTGCTCAGATGCCTCCGAGGGGCCGCGGCGGCGCCGACGAAGCCTGCTGAGAGGTCCGGCCTTGCCGGGCCCGCTGCTACCCCCGACTGCTGCGGTGATCCGGTCGAGGTAGATCGCGAGGACGACCACGGACAGACCCGCTTCGAAGCCGAGGCCGACATTGAGCCGCGAGATGGAGGTCGTGACCGCGCCCCCGAGTCCGCCCCCGCCGACCAGGCCGGCGATGACCGCCATGGAGAGTGCCAGCATGATCACCTGGTTGACCCCGGCCATCACCGTGGGCATGGCCAGGGGCAGCTGGATGCCGCGCAGGATCTGGCGGGGGGTGCCGCCGAAGGCTTGGCCGGCCTCGACCACCTCCTTGTCGACCTGCCTAATGCCCAGCTCGGTGAGCCGCACCCCCGGGGGCAGTGCGAAGATCACCGTCGCCACCAGACCGGCCTGGACGCCGATGCTGAACAGTGTGACCACGGGGACCAACCAGACGAAGGCAGGCATGGTCTGCATCAGGTCCATGACCGGCCGCACGACTCTGCTCACCCCGTCCCACCGGGCTGCGGCGATGCCGAGCGGGATCCCCAGCGCGAGGGCGACCAGGGCGGCGACGAGCACCAGCGACAGGGTCGCCATCGCGTTGTCCCACTGGTCCATGCTCACCACGAACAGCAGGCCGAGGGCGGAGCCGAGGGCGAGCTTGGGGCCTCGGGCCAGCCAGGCGAGCCCGGCGAGGAGAGCGACGGTGACCAGTGCAGGGGGCCACTGGAGCAGGTCGGTGAGGCCGTTGACCATGGTGCTCACCGCGTCGGCGATGATGTCGAAGAGTCCGCCCATGCTGTCCTGGACCCAGTCGAAGCCGCTCTCGATCCAGTCGCCAACCGGGATCCGCGGGATGCCGGACTGCACGGTGTCGATCGAGCTCACAGGGCCACCTCCTCACGCGGGGCGCCGCCCATGCCGGTGTCGGCTCCGCTGTCGGGTTCGCCGTCGCCGTGCAGCGCGCGCAGCCCGCCGACCGCACCAAGAGCATTGAGCAGGGTCACCTGCGGGATGACGCCCACGAGGCGCTTTCCATCGACGACCGCGAGCTCGCTGGGACTGGCGGCGGAGGCCGCGAAGAGGTCCGCGACCGCCGTATCGGGGCCGACCGTCATCGCGGGCATCAGCAGTCCCTCGAGATCGGACTGACCGCGATCCACGGCCTCGGACACGTCGGGGGCCATCACGACGCCGACGATGTTGTGCGCCCGATCAACGACCATGATCGACCCCAGCTGTTGCTCGCGCATCAGCTTGTGTGCCACCCGCGGGCCGAGTTCTGCGCCAAGCACCGCGGCCGGCTGCTCCATGACGGAGGATGCGGTGAGCACGCGGGTCCGGTCGACGTCTTGGACGAACTGGGCGACGTAGTCGTTGGCGGGGTCGTTGAGGATCTGCTCGGCCGTCCCGATCTGGACGATCTCCCCGTCTCGCATCATGGCCACCCGGTCGCCGAGCCGCATCGCCTCGTTGAGGTCGTGGGTGATGAAGAGGACGGTCTTGTCGAGTTTGTGCTGCAGTTCGATGAGCTGGTCCTGCATCTCTCGACGGATGAGCGGGTCGAGCGCGCTGAACGCCTCGTCCATGAGCATCACGTCGGTGCCGGCAGCCAGCGCCCGGGCCAGCCCGACCCGCTGGCGCATGCCACCGGACAGCTCGCCGGGCAGGGAACCGCCCCATCCGCCGAGTCCCACCATGTCGAGGGCCTCCTCCGCCCGGTGCTCCCGGTCTGCGCGGTTCATGCCGCGCAACTGAAGGCCGTACGCCGCGTTCTCACCGACGGTCCGGTGCGGCAGGAGCGCAAAGTGCTGGAAGACCATGCTCACCTTGTTGCGGCGCAGCTCGCGAAGTCCGCCCCCGTCGAGGTCCTGGACATCGGTGCCGGCGACCTGGATCGTCCCGGCGGTGGGTGTGAGCAACCCGTTGACCATGCGGATCAGGGTGGATTTCCCTGACCCGGACAGCCCCATCACGACGAAGATCTCGCCGTGCTCGACGCTGAAGGACGCGTCGATGACGGCCGCGGTCAACCCCTCCGGCCGGAGCTCCTCACGGGTGGCTCCTTCCCGCAGGCGCTCCACGGCGCGCTCTGGTCGGCGACCGAACACCTTGTAGGTCTCGTGGGCTTCAATGACGGACACGAAAAGCCTCCGGATCGGCTCGGACGTCACCCTCGCGGCGACATCCTCGAGGCGACGGCAGGCCCCAAGTCCCTGTGCAATCGCGCCCGACCCGCGTCCCTTTTCCGTCGACGCTGTCGGTGGGCACGCACCGTCGCTAGCCAAAACGGTAGCAGGGGGCCTTGTTGTCGCCACGTTGTGACCGGTCTAGGCCGACATCGTTGTCAAACGGTGACTCACTGGCGAGCGGCCCCGAACGGCTCGGTCAGTGCCCACAACCGGGCCAGCGCACGCAGTTCTCGCTGGGCACACCTTGTCGAGGCGGGGGAGGATGGTTCCAACGGCGGGAGGTGGTGAGGAGTGCTCCGCGACCGCGCGCACCTCGCGCACCTCGGGTGGCTCGGCTGCGCATGCCTGGCCGCGGTGCTGGCTGTCGCCGGGTGCGGTGACACCGGCGGGACCGGGGAGCCCACCACCGAGTCGGCCGCCCCAGCACCGACCGAGACGGAGAGCCCGACGGTGAGTCCCTCGCCCAGCCCGAAGCCGTCGGGCACGCCGCGCCCGATGCCGCCGATCACGCCTGCCCCGGGGGAGCCCCCGGCCCAGGCCGCTGCCCGCGACCTGGCCGAGCGCCTCGATCTCGGGACGGACGCGGTGCGGTTGGTGCGGGTCGTCGAGGTCACCTGGCCGGATGCCTCCGCCGGTTGCCCCCTTCCGGGAATGTCCTACGCCCAGGTGCTCACCGATGGCACCCTGATCGAATTCGAGGTCGACGGCGCGCGCTACGAGTACCACTCCGGCGGCGGCCGCGGCCTGTTCCTCTGCCGCAACCCTCAGCCGCCAGCCCGCGTGCACGGCTGAGGGCCACAACCAGGACCGGACGCCCCCGTGCGCGACGGGGGCGTCTGGTCCGGCTGGTCCGGCTGGTCCGGCCGCGGCCTCCGCTACCCGGTCACGTTCACCAGGGTGAGGGCCAGCCGCTCGTCGCCGCGGTCGTGCGAGATGGCGCCGAGGTATTCAGTCCCCGCCTCGAGCCCGCTCCAGCCTGCGACGACCTCGCCCGACGCCCCGACGCTCGCCACGGTGGGCGCCGAGTCGATGCTCAGAGAGCCGTCGGTCGACTCCGGCACCACCCAGCTGTCCATCTCGTAGGAGATGGTGCTCCCGCCCGTCTGCCACCCGTGCACGTAGACGGTGTAGGTGCCGTCCTCCGGCTCGGGAATCGTGATCGTCTCGTTCGTCCCGCCGTTGGTGCTGGACGCGACGATCGTTCCGTCCGGTCCGGTGACGAACAGGTCGAGGTCGACGTCCGGCTGGTCCGGCAGGGCCAGCCGCCACCGGGCGACCGCGCTGTCGGCGAGGTCGAACTCGTGTGCCACCAGCCCGTCACCGTCGTCGCCGGTGAACGGCGTCTGGTCCGGGTCCTGGTCCACCTCGCCTGGGACGGGAGCACTCGGGACGAGCCCGTGCGCGCCGGCGTCGTAGTTCCCGTCGTAGCCGAAGCTCACGGGGATCCCCAAGGTGCCCTCGGTCCCGCTGGCGCTGACCTCGTCCGGCACGCCGAGCGGGACGGCGCGGACCGCGATCGGGCTGTAGACCCGGTAGCGCGGATGACGCCCCCACTTCTTCGAGGCGTGCTTGGTGTGCTTGCCCCACGACTTCCACGTCAGCCCGCCGAACTTCCACGTGCCTTCGGGGGCCCAACCACGCTTGGTGATCGTAATCTTCACCGTGGCGGACTCACCGCTGCGGAGCCGGATCGCGGAGGGGCTGACCTTCACCGTGTAGCCCACCGGGGCCCAGACCTTGGCCCGGTAGCGGACCGGGCGTCGGTGCTCGGCCACGCTGGTGACCGTGCGGGTCACGGTCTGGGTGCCGGCCAGGTCACCGACACCGATCGAGGCGAGGTTGAGGTCACTGGGGTCGGTTGCCACTCCGGCTGCCGCGAGGCTGGTGCAGGTCGCGTCGGCATCCACGAACACCGCCGGGTCCGCGCTGCATAGGAAACCGAGGTAGTCGTTGAACCCCGCGTCGTAGACCAGACCCGGATGGAACGCCGAGCCGGGCCCGGTGCGTCCGGGTGTGATGTGGCCGGCCCCGCGGTCGAACGGGTCGGCTCGGGTCTCGCCGTCCTCCTTGAGCACGTTGCGGCGCGCACTGGTCATCACCGCCGACTTGGCCGCCGCCGCCGACCAGTCCGGGTGGGCCTGCTTGAGCATCGCGAAGAAGCCGGCCACGTGCGGGCTCGACATCGACGTGCCGCTGATCGCCTGGAACAGCTGTCCGGGCGGACCCGTGGTCGGGGTCGGGGTGTTGCCGGCCAGGATGTTCACGCCGGGGGCGGTCACGTCGGGGGAGATGATGTCGGAGGAGACGCCGTTGGGCCCGCGCGAGGAGAAGTCGGCCATCACGTTCGGCTGGGCCTTGGCCTTCTCCCCGCCCTTGATGCTGGCTGTGGCGTCCGCTCCGGCCGCGTCGAGATAGGCCTTGATCGCCTCGCCGGCGCTGAGGTTGACGTGCACGGCGGGGACCCAGTGGGTGTCGGTGATCAGGGCCGCGTCGTCGGTGACGTCGTAGAGCACCATGCCGGCGCCGCCGGCCTCGAAGACCGCCTGGCTCTTCTCGATGCGGGCGATCTCGCCGCGGCGGCAGAGCACGATCGTGTCGGTGATGTCGCCGGAGAACTCCCCGACGCGGCACAGCTCGTTGCCGAGGTCCTCGGCGTCGACCAAGGCCCGCTCGCCCAGGCCCGGGGTGATCGAGGCGCCAGTGAACGTCTCGCCGTTGCCCAGGGTCACCGCACCCTCGAAGGTGCGGTTCTGCGTCGACGCGCCGACCGTGGTGAGCCAGGGCCAGACGCCGGGGCTGCCCACCGTCTCGGGTCCCGGCCCGGAGTTGCCCGCCGAGGTCGCCACGAAGACGCCGGCGTCGTTGGCGAAGAGGAAGGCGAGGTCGTCGGCCCCCACCGAGCCGGCTCCACCGCCGATCGAGTAGTTGATCACGTCCACGCCGTCGGCCACGGCCTGGTCGATGGCCCCGGCCAGGTCACTGGTGAAACCACCCAACTCGCCGAGTGCCTTGTAGGCGATCACGTGGGCGCGGGGGGCGATCCCACTCACCGTGCCCCGGTCCACGCCGAGAACCTCTGCGTCCACCCCGGCGTTGCCGGCCGCGGTCGAGGCGGTGTGCGTGCCGTGACCGTCGGCGTCCCGAGCCGAGTCGTAGAGCTCTCCGCCCACGACCTCGGCGTACACGGTGGTCATGTCGCGCGCGCCGATCAGCTTGTTGTTGCAGGTGAAGTCGGCGTCGTCGGGGTTGCCCGGGGTGGTGCCGAACTCGCACGGGAGGCCATCGGCGACCCCGGTGGGCTCCGGGTAGGACCCGTCGTCGGCGAACGACGGGTGCTCGGGCCAGATGCCGGAGTCGATCACCCCGACCGTGACGCCCTCACCGTCGTACCCCCGCGCCCACGGCCCCCACGGCTTGTCCAGCCCGAGGAACTCCGGCGAGTTGTCGGTCTGGGGCTGGCGAAGCTCGTCGGCGAGCACCGCGACCACGCCGTCCTGCTTGGCGACCCGCTCGGCCTCGTCCTCGGACAGCCCCGCGGCGAACCCGTTGAGCGCGAAGGCGTAGTTCACGGAGATCGCGCTGCGGGCGACGTCGGCATCCGCGAGCGCCTCCCGGTGCTGCTGCTCGAGGTGCGCGACGTAGCGGCGCACTCGGCGCGCGTCCGGGTTGAGGTCTCCGCTCCCACGGGGCGCGGTCCGGGCAAGGCCGGGCTCGTCGCCCTCGTAGGCGACGGCCGGGGCGGACTCCATGAGGACGACATAACGGCCCTCGAGCAGCCTCTCCTCCTGCGCCGGCCCGGGTGGCGCGGCGTCCCCGGCGGCCTGGGCCATCGACGGCATCCCTGCGACCACGACTGCGAGCGACGCCGCGAGCGACGCCGCGACCTTCCTTTGTGCCATGCGGACTCCCCGGAAACCACGTGGGCCACGACGACTTCGCGGCGCCGGAGCATTCGACCACCGTTGTTCGGGCCTCGGGAAGGGGCCGGGGCAGATTCGGGCACAAATAGTTCACCCCGCCCGGGTGATGGCAACTGCGGTGTCTGAATCGACAGTGGAGCCGGGGCCGCCCGAGCGGTCGCCACCAGGTCTGCGCCGAGGAGTAGCCATGCCGACAGAGATGCCGCGGAGCCAGCGGTGGGCCGCCGAAGTGCTCGGCACGTTCGTCCTGGTGTTTGCCGGCTGTGGAACCGCTGTCATGGCGGCCGTCTTCGTCGTCGACGGGGTCCAGGTGGGCGTCGGGTTCGTCGGGGTCGCGTTGGCGTTCGGCCTGAGCGTGCTGGGGATGGCCTACGCGGTCGGACACGTCTCCGGGGGGCACTTCAACCCAGCGGTCACCGTCGGCTTGGCCTCGGCGGGCCGCTTCGCCTGGAAGGACGTCCCCGGCTATGTCGTCGCGCAACTGGTCGGGGCCATCGCCGGCGCCGCGGTCCTCTACGTCGTCGCCGCCGGACGGCCGGGCTTCTCGGCCTCCGAATCCGGCTTCGCCACCAACGGCTACGGCGACCGGTCACCCGGCGGCTACTCGCTGGCTGCCGGGCTGGTCGTGGAGATCGTGCTCACGGCCGTGTTCCTCTACGTCATCCTCGGCGTCACCGACACCCGGGCTCCGAAGGGCTTCGCGCCGCTGACCATCGGGCTGACGCTGACGCTGATCCACCTGGCGAGCATCCCGGTCACCAACACCTCGGTGAATCCGGCTCGGTCGCTGGGGCCGGCCCTCTTCGCCGGTGGTGACGCGCTGGCTCAGCTGTGGCTGTTCCTGCTCGCCCCGCCGGTGGGCGCGGCGATCGCGGGGGTCACCTACGCCTTTCTCCTTGGTCGGGAGGGCACCCCGGTCGCACTGGAGGCGGCCAGCCGCGGCTGACACGAAAGGCCGGGACCCAGGTGGATCCCGGCCTTCCGGCGCCGATGTGCCGCAGCCGGTTGGACGAAGGCTCTCAGGCGGTGAGGGACTCCTCCGCCAGGTCGGTGACCCGCTTGTCGGCCGCCGTCAGGACCGTCTTGCGGTCCTTGTGCGCCCTCTCGTAGCGCATCACGAGCCGGACGTCGTCGCTGTCGCGAAGATCGGCCACCCGCGCAGCGGCGTCGGTCGCTGTCAGTGCGTCGTAGTCCTTGATCGGCAACGCGTCTGACTCCACAGTGCCGAGCATCTCGCGGGCCTCATGGGCGGCCTCCCGAACGGTCTCGGACGGGGCGACTTCCTCCGCGCGGGCCATCGCCGCGTCACGACCGGCCTCCGCGACCTCGGCGGTCGCGTCCGCGATCTCCCCAGCCGTCTCCCTCGTGGACTCCGCGGCGTCCTGCACGGACTTGCGCGTGGACTCCGCGGCGTCCTGCACGGATTCGCGCGTGGACTCCGCGGCGTCCCGCGCGTGCTGTCGGGTCGCCTGGACGGTCTCCCGGGCCCTCTCGGCGGCCGCCTCCGCGGACTCGCGGACCTGAGCCTGGGCGGCGTCGGCGGAACGGTGCGCCTTCGCGCGACTGCGGCGCACCAGGTCGGCGGTCTTGTTCAGCAAGGCGGCGTACTGCCGGGTGGGCAGCACGGCGAACCGGGCCAGCGCCCTGAAGGCAGCCTGTGGGGGCGTGGGCACCAGGGCGACCGGCCCCCCCTGGGCCAGCTCGGCCAGCCGGATCGCGATCCACTCGATGGTCTCGGTGTGCGCGGACTCGAGGTCGCGCATCAGCGCGGCCACCTCGAGCTCGTCGTGGGCCTCGGCGAGCACGCGGGCGAAGACCGCCCGGTCGCGCAGCTGGTGCTCGAGGGCCAGGTCCCCCAGGAGCCCCTCGGAGAAGGGCTGGAGCTGCTCGGTGGTGGCCTTGGTCAGGGCGAACGCTCGGCCGACCACGTCACCGACCACGTCGGGGGTCCCGCCCAGCGCCCTGAGGGCGTCCTGAAGCCGGAGCGACCGCTCGTCGGCCTGCTCGGCGTTCTCGAGCAGCTCGCGGCGGAACGCCTCGTCCTTGGCCTGGGCGACGCGCAGGCGAGCGATCTGGGCCTCGGTCCGGGTCAGCCGGTGCAGTGCGACCAGCTCGGCCGCGAGGGCATGGATGTCTGTGTGGGTGCGTGTCATAGTCCAATTCGTGCCCACGCTCGCGCCGATGACACAGCTCAGGCGCCGGCTCGGGGCGTGACGTCTACCACTCCGCTCCGCGCCTCCGGTGAGGTCCCGGAGCGGAATCGCCAGCGATCGATCACCGTCGTGTGCGTGGCGTCCACCGGGCGGGCCACGAACGCCGCGCGCGGCCATGGCGTTTGGCTCTGGCCTGTCCGGTCCATGCCCGTTCGCGCACTCCCCTGCTGATCTGGCCTCGGCAGACGTACACAAGCGGGTGCCCGTGCCTTGGTCGCACCCTGCCCATGCCGAGGAAGGTGAGTGCGGCCACACTGGCTCTTTGACGTGCCCGCCGCCACCCGGCGGGAAACCCGGCAGCCGGAAGTAGGGATCTCCCATGCAGTCGCCCATCATGTCGTCGGTCACCTCGCCTTGGGCGCGTCTTGGCCGGATCAGCGTCGGCCTCGCCGTGGCCGGCCTCGTGCTCACCGGGTGCGGAGGTGACGAGGAGGCCTCCGGAGGGTCCTCGGCGGAGGACGGGGTGCAGGTGGCCGCGATCTTCTCGGGCCCCACCACGGACGCCGACTACAACGCCCTGGGCCTCCAGGCGCTCCAGGAGGCCGAGAGCAACGGCGCCCAGATCGCCTACTCCGAGAGTGTGGCGGTCCCCGACATCGAGCGCGTCCTGCAGGAGTACGTCGCAGACGGGTTCGACGTCATCTGGACCCACGGCTCACAGTTCTACGAGGCCACCGCCACCGTGGCCGAGCAGAACCCGGAGGTGAACTTCATCGGCGAGTTCGACGGCGAGCCGGAAGGCAGGCCGGACAACGTGTGGACGATCGACCGCAACTTCCACACCGTCTTCTACCCGCTCGGCACGCTCGCGGCGAACCTCACCGAGAGCGGCAAGGTGGGCTACCTCGGCGGCCTGAGCCTGCCGTTCTCCTACTCCGAGGTGCACGCCATCGAGCAGGCGATCGCCGACAGCGGCCAGCAGGTGAGGCTCTCGCCGGTGTGGAGCGGCGACTTCAACGACACCGTGAAGGCGCAGCAGCTCACCTCGCAGCTGCTCTCCCGCGGCAACGACGTCATCGTGACCTCCCTGAACCTCGGCGTCATCGGCGCCTTCGAGGCGATCACGCAGGAGGACCCCGGCTCGGCGTGGATCACGGTGAAGTACACCGACAAGTCCAACAACGGCCCCCAGCACTACGGCGGCACGGCTCTCTACGACTTCACCGAGCCGCTCACCACGATCCTCGACGACATCGACGGCGGCACCACCCAGGGCACCTACCTCATCGAGTTCGGTCAGGGCGCCACCGTCGAGGTCGGCGACGACGTGCCGGATGAGGTGAAGGCCGCCGTCGACGAGGCGGTCGCCGGGATCAGCGACGGCTCCATCGAGGTCGAGCTCGACCAGTCCGAGGTGAAGTGAGCGGCGCTGAGGATCCCCGGCTGGTGATGCGGGGCATCGTCAAGACGTTCGGACCCGTGCGTGCCCTCGACGAGGTGGACCTCGTCGTGGGCCGCCACGAGGTCCACGGCCTGCTGGGTGGCAACGGCGCCGGCAAGACGACGCTGATGAACGTCCTTTACGGGCTCTACCGCGCCAATGCGGGCAGCATCGTCCTCGACGGCGTGGACGTCACGATCGGCTCCCCCCGGGACGCCATCGACCTGGGCATCGGGATGGTCCACCAGACGTTCCTGCAGGTCGACACCTACACCGTCGCGGAGAACATCGTGCTCGGCACCGACGCCTCGGGGGGGCTCCGGCTCGACCTCAGCGAGGCCAAGGAGCGCATCGTCGAGCTGAGCGAGCGCTTCGGGCTGGCGGTCGACCCCGACGCGGTGGCCGGGCAGCTGCCCGTCGGGGTCCGCCAGCGCGTCGAGATCCTGAAGTCGCTCTACCGCGGCGCCAAGGTGCTCATCCTCGACGAGCCGACGACCAACCTCACCCCCCAGGAGGTCGAGGCGCTATTCGGGTCGATGCGCGCCATGGTCGAGGAGGGGATGAGCGTCATCCTGATCACCCACAAGATCAAGGAGACGTTCGCGGTCTGCGACCGGCTGACGGTGATGCGCGACGGCCACGTGGTCGAGACCCTCGCCCGGGCCGCGACCGACGCAGACCACGTCGCCGGGGTCATGGTGGGCGAGGCGCACACTGCCGACTCGGCCACGGCGGCGGTCATCGGCGCGGCGGACCCGGTCGGCAGCGGCTCCGTCCGTGACCGCTCCCTGACCGGTCCGGGATTCGACACCGCGGTCGCCGTTCGCGACCTCGGCGTCCGCAACGACCACGGCGTGGAGCTGATCACCGACTTCGGACTCGATGTCGGCCGCGGTGAGATCGTCGCCTTCGCCGGCGTGGCCGGCAACGGCCAGGTCGAGCTCGCCGAGGCGCTCGCGGGGGTCCGGCCGTTGCAGTCGGGGCGCGTGGAGGTCGCCGGCGAGGACCTGGCCGGGCGGCCCACCGTCGCCTGGCTGCAGCACGGCGTCGCCTATGTGCCCGAGGACCGCAACCGCGACGGCATCCTGCCCTCGGCCAGCATCACCGAGAACCTCGTCCTGGGCAGCCAGCGCAGCGCTGCGGTGAAGCGGCACGGGCTGATCGACTGGCGGGCCGCCCGGCAGCGCGCGGTCGAGGCGATCCGGACGTTCTCCGTGCGCGCCAACGGCCCTGGCACGCCGGCCGGGGACCTCTCCGGCGGGAACATCCAGCGGGTGATCCTGGCCCGGGCCTTCGCCCACGAGCCCCGGCTGCTGATCCTGCACAACCCCACCCGTGGGCTGGACATCCGGTCGACCAGCTTCGTCTACGACCGGGTGCGCCGCGCCGCCGACGACGGCTGCTCGGTCGTGCTCATCTCCGAGGACCTCGACGAGGTGATCGCCCTGGCCGACCGGGTGCTGGCGCTCTATCAGGGCTCCATCGTCGGCAGCTGGCCTCGCGGCGACGTCGATCCCTATGTCGTCGGTCGCAGCATGACCGGGATGGTGAGCAGCGATGGCTGAGCCGACCACCACGGCCGAGCCGGCGACAGCGGGCGAGGAGCGCGGCACGGGCAGCCGCCTGGCCGACGGCCTCTGGCTCCTCGGGCCGTTCCTGGCGTCGGTGTTGATCGCCTTCCTCATCGGCGGCGCGATCATCGCCCTGCTCGGGCACAACCCGCTCACCGCCTTCGAGTCGGTGCTCACCACGAGCTTCTCCACCCGCTTCGGGCTCGTCGAGACCGTCCACAAGTGGGTGCCGATCCTGCTGTCCGCCTACGCCTTCGCGATCCCGCTGGCCACCGGCAAGTTCAACATCGGCGCCGAAGGACAGCTGCTCCTCGGGGCGACCGGGGGCGTGGCCGTCGGCATCCTCTGGTCCGACCTGCCGATGGTGCTGCTCCTCCCGGCCGTGCTGCTGGCCGGCGTCCTGGCCGGAGCGCTGTGGGCGGGCATCGCGGCCTTCCTCATGGTCCGCTTCGGGGTGAACGAGATCCTCAGCACCGTGGTGTTGAACTTCATCTCGTTCCAGCTGATCGACTATGTGGCCAGCGACGTCTGGCCGGACACCGGAGCCGGCCACCCGGCGACGATCCGGGTCGGCGCCGGGGCGGTGCTGCCGGGCCTCGGCGGTCCGCCCGAGATCCACGCCGGCGTCCTGCTGGCCCTGGTGCTCATCGTCGCGATCGCGGTCTTCATGCGGCGTACCTCCACCGGGTTCGAGATGCGCGCCGTGGGCGCCAACCTGCGCGCCGCCAAGGTGCACGGCGTGCGGACCTCCGCGCTGGCCGGCGCCGGGCTGGTGGTGGGCGGCGCGGTGGGCGGCCTGGCCGGCGCCATCGAGGTCGCCGGGATCCACGAGAAGATGCTCGAGGGGATGCAGTCCAACTTCCTCATCCTCGGCATCATCGTCGGGCTGATGGCTCGCGGCAGCATGCTGGCGCTGCCGGTGGTGGCCTTCGGCATCGCGGTGCTCGAGGTCGGCGCGAGCTCCATGCAGCGCACCGCCCAGGTGCCGGTCGAGCTGGTGCTGATCATCGAGGCGCTGATCCTCCTGCTGCTGCTGCTCTCCGACATCGCCCGCGACCGGCTGAGGAGTCGCGCATGAACGAGGTGACCGAGTTCCTCGCGCTGGTGATCCCGGCGATGGTCCCCTTTCTGCTGGCCGCGCAGGGCACCGTGCTGAGCGGACGGACCGGCGTCTTCAACGTCTCCCAGGAAGGGATGATGGTGCTGGGCGCCGCAGTCGGCTTCCTGGTCAGCTTCCAAGTGGGCAGCAACGCCGTCGGGATGGTGGCCGCGTTCGCGATCGCGGCCCTGTTCGGGCTCGTGCTGGCGTTCATGACCACCCAGCTGCGCTTGGACCAGTTCGTCGTCGGCCTCGCCCTCTACTTCGCCGCGCTCGGGACCGCGAGCCTGCTCTACCGCGAGGTGATCGGGGTGACGATGGCACCGCCGTTGATCCCGACCCTGGACGACTACGCGATCCCGGGGCTGTCGAGCATCCCCGTGGTCGGCGAGATCCTCTTCGACCACGACCTGCTCGTCTACTTCGCCTTCCTCCTCTCCTTCGCCCTCTATTGGTTCATGTACCGCACCAACGCGGGGCTCTCGTTCCGGGCGATCGGCGAGAATCCCAAGTCCGCCGACAGCCTCGGGATCAACGTGACCTGGGCGCGGACCTGGTCGACGGTGGTCGGGGCCGGGCTGATGGGAATGGCCGGCGCCTACCTGCCGATGGTGTACACCGGCCTCTACACCGACGGGATGGTGGCCGGGCGCGGATGGCTGGTCATCGCGCTGGCCTTCCTCGGCGGGTGGCGTCCCCAGCTCGTCGTGGCCGGGGCCGCGTTCTTCGCCGGCATGGAGGTGCTCGCCCTGCGCTCGCAGGTGGCTGGCATCGGCATCCCGCACCAGTTCGTGCTGATGCTGCCCTACGTCGCCACCTTGCTGGTCATGGTGTTCGCGTTCCGCTGGGCTCGGCAGCCGGCGTTCCTGGGGCGCAACTACGACCGGGAGAGCCGGATGGCGGGCTGAGTGTCGGCCCACCGGGGGCCAAGTGTCGGCGGACTGGGGGCTGACCCGCTCCCTTGACACCCCCGAGGCGCGGGAGCAGCGTGGCCATGAGCGGCCTCGGGCCCTTTGAGGGGGTTTCTCATGACAGAGACTGTCTGTCCTGAGTGCGGTGAGCGGACGTCGGCGGGCGTCCCGTTCTGCGAGGCCTGCCATGCCTTCATCGACTGGGGTGCCCAGGCGGAGACCGCCGGCATCGGCGCCTCCCCGCGACACCCCACCGCGACCTCCGCGCATCTCGATGACGGGGCGGTCGTCGACCGGGCGAGGGGATCCGACGGGGCCGACGTGCCGGCGCAGTCCCGCTCGGCGTGCGAGTCCGGAGATGTCGACGCGCGCCTCGCCTCCGATCGCGTCGAGGTCGAGCCGGGGGGCTCGGCCTTCGTGGAGGCGACGGTCCGCAACGCGGGGTCGGTGGTCGACGGATCGTCGCTGTCCCTGCGCGGCGCCCCCGCGGCCCTGGCCACGGTCGAACCCGATCGCGTGCGCATCTACCCCGGGGAGCTCGACACGGTGCGGGTCACCTTCGCGGTCCCCCGGGACTCCAGGGTGGTCGCGGGCGAGCACGGGTTCGAGCTCGTGGTGACCTCCGAGCAGGGCCCACGCTCGTGTGTGCTGTGTGGCGTGCTGGCGATCGGGGTGTTCCAGCAGGTGAATGCCGAGCTCGTGCCCCTGGAGAGTCGTGGTCGCAGCAGGGACGTGTTCGCCGACGTCGAGTTGGAGAACGCCGGCAATGGGACAGCCAGCCTGCGCGTCGAAGCGGAGGATCCGAACCTGCGGCTCCGCTGGGACGACCCCGCGGTGGTGGACCTCGACCCGGGCCAGCGGGCCGTGCATCGCGTGCACGGCGCCACCGCCAGGCGCTGGTTCGGGGCCGCCGAGACCTTTCCCTTCACCGTCGGCATCGGCGCAGCCGACCCGGACCAGCGGCCGCCGATCCCCGAGCAACGCCTCCAAGGTCGCCGCGTCCAGCTCGCCCTGATCCCGCGCTGGCTGCCGCCCGCCCTGCTGGGGGTGATCGTCGTCGCCGCCGCGCTGGCGCTGCTCGGTGGCGACGACCCGCTCCGAGTGCCCAGCGTCCTTGGTGACTCACGTGCGGAAGCCGTGACGGCCATCGAGGACAGGGGGCTGGCGGCGGCCGTGCAGCGTCGCTTCGACGCCGAGGTGGACAGGGGCTTGGTGGTCGAGTCCGACCCCAAGGCCGGACAGGAGGTGGAGGCCGGGAGCCGGGTCGTGCTCTTCGTCTCCCGAGGCCCGCGGCCCGACCCTCGGGTCACCGTGCCCTCCTTGGTGCGGCTGACCGTTCCCCTCGCGCGAGCCGCGCTCGAGGAGCGGGGACTGGCTGTGGGTCGCACCATCGAGCAGGCAGACCCGGCGGTCCCGGCAGGCCAGGTCATCCGCAGCGAGCCGGACTCCGGCGACCTCGCCACCACCGGTGACGAGGTGACGCTGTTGATCTCCACAGGCCCAGGGCCGCCCGAGCAGGCTACTGTTCCGGACGTGACCACATGGCCGATCGTGGATGCCGAGACCGAGCTGCGCGATGCCGGGTTTGCGGTGACTCGGGCGCAGGAGATCTCGGGCGACGTGCCGGAAGGTGCCGTGGTGCGCACTGACCCCCCAGGCGGCCTCTCGGTTGACATCGGCAGCGAGGTCACCGTCCATGTGTCCACGGGGCCTGCGCCTGTGTCGGTCCCTGATGTGGCGGGCTCGGATGTCGCGGGCGCCGAAACCCTCCTGACCAGCGGCGGCCTCCGGCTCGAGGATCGTGTTGACGTCCTCAGCGCCGAGGTGCCTTCCGGCCGCGTCGTGCGGAGCGAGCCGAGCGCGGGCCGCGAGGTCGCGCCGGGCACCGGGGTGATTCTGGTGGTTTCCAGCGGTGAGGCCGGCGAATCACCCCTGGGCGTCGCCTGCACCGAGGCCCGTTCCGCGTCGGAACTGCTGAGCGACGAGGGACTCACTCCCGGCTCGTCCGTTGCTCTCCAGCGCTTCCTGGCGGCGGCCGGCAGCGCCGTCGACCCGGACCTCCGCACCCGCACCGCGCCGGTGCGTGCCGGACTTGAAGCCGGCGACGAGTCGGCCGCGGGCTCGGCAGTGGCGGACGTCCGGGACTACTGCAACCGGGTCGGGGCGGGGGAATGAGGGCGACTTGGCTCGGGCCACCGTTGGCGAGGGCAGTGTGGGGCATGGCGCTCGTCGTCTTCCCGGACCGTGTGGGCTCCGCGCTGGGAGTTCCGATCACAGGTGAGCTGCGAACCGCTGCGCGGGTCCTCGGCGGGCGCGACGTGGCGCAGGCCGCGGTCACGATGACGCATCCCACAGCGGCCACGGTGCGCCTGGGCGTGGCGGTCGACCTGCTGCACGCCGCCTCGGTGCTGGCCGAGGCGGTGCGGTCGCCGCAACGGCGCCGAGCCTCGCTGACCAGCGGCTCGGTCGCGCTGGGCTTCGCTGCGGCCGGGGTCTGGGCCGGCGGCCGGTAGGGATCAGAGCGGGCGGATCCCCCAGCGGCCCCGGCTCGTCTCGCCGGGTCGAAGCCGCACCACATCCTCACCGCTGCGGAAGGCGTTCGGGGGACAGGTCATCGGCTCGACGCCGAGCCCCCTTCGCCGTCGTTCGGGGGAGACGGTGTCGGCGGTGAACACCTCCAGGTAGCCGAAGGCCTCGTCGACCCACAGCCGGACGCTGCGGTCCCGGTGCGAGAGTGTCAGCGTGGCCAGGCCTTCTGGGTCCCGGTCGAGGTCGGTGAAGGCGTAGTCGATGCGCAGCGGGCCGAGCCGCCGGGCCGTGCGGAAGTCGTACGGCGTCCCCGCGACGCTCTCGCGCCCTTGCGGCACCTGCGCGACTCCGGTCGGCAGCCAGGTGTGGGCGGGCAGGTGCAACGTCGCCTCGTCGACTGTCGGGGTCCCGACGGTCACGTAGGGGTGCGCGCCGCAGCCGTAGGGCGCGTCGGTGTTCCCGACGTTCGTCGCGCTCATCGTGACCGTGAGTCCGTCCTCGGCCAGCTCGTAGCGGGCAGCGAGATCGAGAGAGAAGGGATAGGGGGGCGTAGGGGGGAGCAGCAGCGTCATCGTGACGGCCGTCTCGGAACGGTCGCTGGGCGTCCACAGGTGCCAGCGGGTGAGTCCATGCAGTGCGTTCTGCTGGTCGGGCTCGTCCATCGGGACGGTGTGTGTGGTGCCGTCCCAGGCGTACTGGCCACCGTGGAGACGGTTGGGCCACGGGATGAGCAGCTGGCCGCGGGCAGAGGAGGCCATCGCGCTCTCGGCGTACCCGTCCAGGACCGGGCGTCCCGCGTGCTCGTAGTCGCGCAGACCGCCACCGACCTGGACGACCGTCGCCTGATGCTCGCCGGCCCGGAGGACGACCTGCTCACCGGAGGGGGCGGTGGTCATCGCGTCACCCACCGCCGCGCCGCCAGCGCGACGGTCGCGCCGAGGCCCGCGAAGGCGCCGCCGATCAGGCTGCGCCGGTGCTCCGAGGCCCCCGGGGCGGGATCCCGGGCGTGCGCGAGGTACCAGTCGAGGAACCCCGGCGCCGCCCGCTCACCGAGGACCGTGTACGTCGCGGGCACCCTCATCCACATGGTGCGGCGAGGGTGCTCCGCCAGGAACGCGACGGCCTCTCCCGCGAGCTCGGGCTGGTGGACCGGAGGGACCGGCTGCGGGTGGCCCGGCATCTTGGTCTCGTTCCAGTGGAACTGCGGCGTGTTGGCTCCGGGCAGGGTCAGCAGGCACACCCGGACCTTGCTGTGGTCGTGTCGCAGTTCGGTCACCACTGACACGGTGAGCTCCTTGGTCGCATGCTTGGCGCGGCGGGAGGCCGCCTGCAACGGGATGGATCGGTGTGCCATCGCTGAGCTGACGTTCACGATGACCCCCCCGGGTTGCGGGGACGCATCCGCTTCAGCGCGACGAGCATCCCATGGACGCACCCGAAGTAGGTGACGTCGGTGCTGCGGCGATCTGCTCGATGCCGGTGTCCCAGGCGAAGGGCAGCGTGCCGACGAAGGCGCAGTTGACCCAGAGGTCGATCGGGCCGACGGTGTGCTCCACCTCGTCGGCCACCGACCGGACCGCGTGCGGATCTCATGCGACGTCTCCGGGCCACGGATGGGCGAGCCGGGCCGAGGCCTCCAGCATCATCGCGTGCACGAACGCCTGCGGCACATTGCCCCGCATCTGCCGTTGGACAACGTCGTACTCCTCGGAGAAGAGCCCAGGGGGGCCACATGCCGACCGGTTGCGTTCGAAGAAGGCCCGGGCCTCGACAGAGCGGCCGAGCTGGTGCAGGGCGAGTGTGGTGAGGAACCCGCAGAGCAGGAAGGCGCCCTCGGCCTCGTGCAAGGGTCGATGATCATGCCGGAAGCGGTAGACGTAGCCGTCCTGGCACAGTGTCTCGAGGACCGCGTCGAGCGTCGCGATGGTGCGCGGGTCGTGGACTGGCACCCCGCCCCGCATGGCTGGGAGCAGCAGAGCCGCGTCGACGCGCGAGTCCTCGGGAGAGCGCTGCCACCGACCCGAGGAATGCAGGGCGGTGCTCGCGGACTGTGCGACGAGCGAGTCGGCCAGTGCCGACCAATCCCCTGAGTCGCTGGCCGGCGCCGCCGCCGCGATAGCCCGCAGGCCGGCGGCGCAGGTCAGCCGTGAGTGAGTCCAGTGCCGCGGCTCGAGCTCCCAGATCCCCGCGTCCGGGTCCTCGCGGCGTAGCCCGATCGCCTCGACGGCGATCTCGACAGCGCGCCAGTGGTGGGTGTCCAGCCGGTCGGCTCGCGCGCCGGCGGCCAGCAGCACCAGCGCCTCGCCGAAGGCGTCAAGCTGGAACTGGCCGGAGATCCGGTTGCCCACCACGTGTCCGCCACCGGGATAGCCGGGAACCTCCTCCAGCTCGGTGACGTCGGGCACCGGGTCGCCGGACACCGTGTACGCCGGACGCAAGCCGGGGCCATCCGTGAGCAGCCTCTCGGCGACGAATTCGAGCGCGGAGTCGAGCACATCGTCGGCGCCGGCGACGGCAGCGGCATGCCCGGCGAAACACTGGTCCCGGATCCAGGAGTACCGGTAGTCGTAGTCGCGTCCCGAGCGAGCACGCTCGGGCAACGAGGTCGTGGCAGCCGCGGCCATGCCTCCGCCCGGGCTGGTCAGGCCGCTCAGGACGGCGTAGGAGTGTCGTGCGTCCCTGCTGCCGACAACGTCCACCAGCCGTGGGACCCGGCTGCGCCACGCGTGTGCGGTCGCGTCCCAAGCCCGCTCGGCGTTGACGGGCTGGTCGGGCAGCGGGCGGTCTGAGACCTCCACGACGAGGTCGTGGCGCTCACCCGCCCCCACCGTGAGTCCGAGAACCAGACCCTCCTCGCGGACGGTGGCTGCTGCGGCCCCCGACCACCGCCAGCGGAGCCTGCCGGAGCGGCCCACCCACGTGTCTGCCTCCAGGCGGACATCACGCGCGGGCTGGGCACCGAAGTCGTCTCGGAGGTCCAGCACGGCGGTGAGCTCGGCAGCGCTGCCCAATGCCTGGATCCGCCGCAAGATCACCGCGCGGTGCGGGTCGCTCGGCAGGGCGAGGGCCTCGCGGCACTCCACGACTCCCTGCCCGCCGGCCCACCGTGAGCGCCAGATGAGCGACCCGTCCTCGTAGTAGCCGCCCCAGACGAACCATGGGTCGGACGGCGTCACGGAATAGGCGCCGCGCGTGCCCATCAGCGCCGAGAAGGCGGCGGGCGAGTCCCAGCGCGGGACACACATCCAGACGATCTCCCCGCGCGGTCCGACCACAGCCCCGCGCAGACCGTCAGCGAGGAAGGCGTACTCCCGCAGGATGTGCGGCTGCGTGCGGGCCATCAGCGCCCGCCGATCGGGAAGCCGTCCCGACGGCGCCACCTCGCTAGGCTGACGGCCGGCTTGCCGTGATGAAAGGTGAAGGCTGTTCGATGGTCGAAGGTGAGCGCGACGTCGTTCGAGTCGAGGACTCCTTGCCGGATGCGCAGGTCGACGCCGTGGTGAGCGCCACGGTGGCCATCGGAGGAGTGATCACGCACTCGGTCTCGCCCGTGGACCCGGCACTCACGATGCCGCAATGGCGGATGCTCCCGATGGCCGCCGCCGCGGGGCACCGCCTCATCGACGCCTCCATGGCGCGGCGCCGAGAGCTCACAGCTGGGATCATGGCCCGGATGACCGCGGAGCAGCGGGACGAACTGGCGCGGTCGATGGGGGCATTCGACGGCGCCTTCTCTCAAGAAATGGGTGTGTCGACCGCAGCCTCGCTCTGACACCGACCTCATGCCGCACCCTTGTCGGGTCCCTCGATCATGGTGCGGACCCCGGCACAGACTTGTCGGAGCAGCCGGGACACCTGCATCTGCGTGACACCGAGTTCGGCGGCGATCTCGTCCTGGGTCCGGCACTCGAAGAACGGCAGGTAGAGGATCCTGCGGTCCCGTTCGTTCAGCCGCTGAAGCGCCGGGGCCAGCATCAGCCGGGCCTCGGCGGCGTCCCGTTCGGGGTCACCGTGGTCGGCGAGGGACTCGCCGAGAGGAGTCCCGTCTCGTCCGGGGACCGATGCGTTCAGGGAGATCGGCGAATAGCAGGATCCGACAAGAATCGCCTCGGCCACTTCGGTGGCAGTGGCTCCAACGACAGTGGCGACCCGCGCAACCGAGGACTCGCCGCCAATCCCATTGCGCGCGTCGCCAACCACAGCGATCACTTGGGACTCAAGCTGCTGGACGCGCCGGAGCGGTCGCACCATCCACCCGTGGTCGCGGAAGTGCCTCTTGAGCTGTCCTTCAATGGTGGGCGCGGCGTCAGCCAGCAGTTGCGCCGTCCGGTCGCGCCGGGCCGCCTTCGAGGCCGCTCCCGCTCGGTGACCTGTCTCCTCCTCACCAGCCACCTCCGCTCCCCGGGGTCTCGGTGAACAGTGTTGTAGTCCCCCAGCCGACAGTTGCGCAAGAGCAACAATGCAGGGCTCCGTTGTCACCACCGAGGCTTCGCGGCTCGGCATCTCCGTTGGGTGGTCACCTGAACCGATGGCGTGGGGGGGCTCCTCGCCGGCGGTGACAAGGTCCCTCCGGGGCCCAGGAGGGCGGCCACCACCGCCGATCTCGACCGCGCGAGGAACCGCCCGGCGAGCTGTGGGTCGTGCTCCGCCGCGAGGATGGGTGGTTTCGCCGAAGCGTCACGGCTCAGGGCCAGCGATTGCTTCGGCCGTGGCCAGTTGAGCGAGTCCCTCACCCGCGGTCAGTGCGGGTGCGACCGCTTCGTGAGCCGGATCGCCAGGACCGCCATGGTCGCTCCCAGTCCCCCCAACGGCCAGGGTCCGCGTCGGCGCGCGACTCCGGTTGGCCTCGGGCGCAGGAGCAGGGCGGCGGCGGGTCGGTCTCCTTCCACAGGACTCTGCCGGGATCGCTCGTCCATCCCCACCGCCATAGCCCGTCGGGCTGTTGCCACACGGTCACGGCGCCGTCAGCGCGGGCGTTGCGCACGGTCGTGCTCCCTCCGGTGCGGCGGCGACTGCGTGGGGAGGTCCTCCTCGCGCGGATCTCGCCCAGATCCGCTGGGCCGCTTCGCGAACAGGTCCTCGAGCCCCAGCTTCAGGACGGTCGCGCGGTCGCTCCGGCGCAGCGCTCGGGTGATCCAGTAAGTAACGGCGGCGGTGAGGACCGGAATCACGAAGACGGCCCACCGGAGCCACAACCGCACGGTCGCGATGGGTGCTTGGGCCCACTGGACCACTCTCCTGTGAGCCCGCAGCGAGCAGGACGGCGAACAAGGCGATGGCCGCACCTCCGATCGCCACGCGGAAGGGGACCTCGCGGGGCCAGCGGCGTCGGGGTGGGTGCCTCGGTCCCCATGAGTCGCCGGTCGATCCATCTATCGACGACCAGGGAGGGGCGCCGCAACCCGCTACCGCGTTGTGGACGCCGCGCGGCTCCGGCACCCGCTCGAGCAGGGGGTCACCGTCGACGAGTTCCTCCGGCTGGTGACCGCACGGGACGGCTGAGGAGCATCGCGCGGCCGTGCGCGGCCAGGTCGCCGGGCTCCATCAGCGCACGCTGGGCGCCACGCAGGATGACGAGCTCGATGAGGTCATCGACCAGATCGTGCCCGCGGCCGCCGGACTTCTGGCGCTCCCCGGGCGCGGTGAAGCCCTCCTCCCTCAGCAGCATCTGCGGCTCCCTGGCGTGCACCGCGTGCCAGCACTCCGGCATCCCGCGGGCCCCGTCACGAGGGCGACTCCCCAGGGCCTCGGCGACCAGCTCCATCGCCTTGTCGCGCCGGGACTTCAGGTGGTCGGAGAGGAGACCGCGGACGGCGTTCGCCAGCGCAGCCGGGGACTCGCACGTGGGCGGCACGCGTCCTGCCAGCCGAGGCAGGTGGCGGCGGCGCCAGGAGCGTCGACACGCTGGGGAAGCGGCCGCCAGGGTTGGCTCGCCGATGTCGCCGGGGCTCAGTTCCCGGGGCGCGTCCCCGTCGTCGAGCAGCGCGGACGGCCCCGCCTGGTGGAGGGTCGGATCTCCAGCGAACGCGCGCCTCGGGCGTCCCCTTACGATCCAGGGTTCACGAAACAGATCGCGTCTGTAAACCTCGGGTAGAGCGGCCGCTATCGTGTGGCCGAAGGTGTGCCGGGCAGTCTCGCCGGCCTGTCTTTCGCCACACGATCCCAGGAGCAGACCCGTATGCCGGCTTCACTGCCTGGTCCGCACCTCTTGAGCCGCAGGTCTTGGGCCGAGACCTCTCGGATCACCGAGCTGCTGGCGAAGGAGACCGTCGGGGGCGCCCTGCTCGTCGCCGCCGCGGCCGTCGCGATCCTCTGGGCCAACACCCCGTGGGCGGACTCCTACGCCGCGCTGCGCGACTTCACCATCGGGCCCCAGGCCCTGCACCTCGACCTGACGCTGGGCACCTGGGCTGCTGACGGGCTGCTGGCGATCTTCTTCTTCGTGGTCGGTCTGGAGCTCAAACGCGAGTTCGTGGCGGGGGACCTGCGCGATCCGCGACGGGCTGCGCTGCCGATCCTCGCTGCCGTGGGCGGGGTGGTGGTCCCGGCGCTGATCTACGTGGCGATCAACGCGACGAACTCCGAGGCCTTGCCGGGCTGGGCCATCCCCACCGCCACCGACATCGCCTTCGCCCTGGCCGTCCTGGCCGTCCTCAGCTCTCATCTCCCCGCCGGCCTCCGCACGTTCCTGCTCACCCTCGCCGTGGTCGACGACCTGATCGCGGTGACGATCATCGCGGTCTTCTACACCAGCGACCTGGCGATCCTTCCCCTGGTGGGTTGCCTCGTGCCGCTGGCCCTCTTCGGGCTGGCGGTCCAGAAGGGGGTCCGCTCGTGGTGGCTCTTGATCCCGCTGGCCGCCATCACCTGGGTCTTGGTCCACGAGTCCGGCGTCCACGCCACCGTCGCTGGGGTGCTCCTCGGATTCACCGTGCCGGTGATGCGCTCCGCCGCGGCCGACGGACCGGCGGCCAGCCGCGGGCTCGCGGAGCACTTCGAGCACCGGATCCGTCCGATCTCCGCTGGTTTCGCCGTCCCGGTCTTCGCCTTCTTCGCCGCCGGCGTGAGCGTCGGCGGCGTGCAGGGGTTCCGGGACGCGCTCGGCGACCCGATCACGCTCGGCATCGTCTTCGGGCTGGTGTTCGGCAAGCCGATCGGCGTCCTCGGCACCACCTGGCTGCTGGCGCGCTTCACCCACGCGACCCTCGACGACGACCTGTCCTGGCTCGACGTCGTCGGCCTCGGCCTGCTCGCAGGGATCGGGTTCACCGTGTCGCTGCTCATCGGCGAGCTTGCCTTCGGTCTCGGCAGCGAGGCCGACGACCACGTCCGCGTCGGCATCCTCACCGGTTCGGTCGTCGCAGCCCTGATCGCCGCGGTCGTGGTCAAGGCACGCGACCGCGTCTACCGCCGGATTGCCGAGGCCGAAGCCGTGGACAGCAACCGCGACGGCATCCCGGACGTCTGGCAGCCCCGCATCGACCCCGGTCGCCCGTCCGGGTCGAGCTAGCCGCCCGCCTGCATGTCAGTCACTGACCTGCAGACGGTTTCCGGGCGCCGACGGCGGCCTCAGGTCAGTGACTGACTCCCCACGGGGGCGGGTCAGGCGGCCGGGCCGCGGCGGCGTACCTCATCCACCGACGTCATCGCGTCCCTGAGCTCGGAGAGCCAGTCGAGCTCGTGCTGTCCCACCAGCCGCACACACCAGGCCAGCGCCTCGGCGCGGGACCGGGCGACGCCGGAGGCGACGAGGGTGTCGAGGACCCGGCGCTCGGGCTGGCGAAGCCGGGTCATGGCCGGCGTCGCCAGGTGTGTGAACAGCTCGGCGTGAGCGTCCTCCCCCTCGCCGACCACGACGCCCCAGGAGACCTTGCGCTCGAAGCGGTGCTCCGCCTCGCGCGCGATCTCGATGCGGTGGTGCCGGGTCTCCTCGCGGAAGGCCTTGGCCCGGCCGGCGCGAGCCTCGGCCCGCTGGGCGGGGGACGCCTCACCGTCGAGGTCGATGTCCGGCAGGTGTACGACGAGGGTGATCTCCTCGCGGTCCACGGTGACGTCGGACGGATGCTCCTGCCATTCCTGAGGGAGCCTTCCGGTGAACCAGCCGCGGACCCGCTCCTCTGCCTGCTGAGAAGTAATCATGCTTACATCATTACACAGCAGGCCAAGCCGCCCGGCTCCCGTCGAGCCGACCGGCCCCGGTGCAGCGGAGTCAGCGTCGGTCGGAGCCGACGGCGTCCTGGTCCCAGCGGAGCAGGGCCGCCACCGGGGCACCGCCGAGCGCTGCGCTGCGGCTGACCGCCACTCCCGCGCCGGTCAGCACCGCGGCGGCGACGAGAGCCTGGTCGGCCCGCAGCGGACCCTGAGGCGGATCGGTCGCGACGGCGAGGCCCGGGTGCTGGCTGGGGTCAAGAGTCAACTCGGCCGCGGGTCCGGGATCGAGGACCAGGGTGTCGACCTGGCCGCGCACGAAGGCATCGGCCACGTCGTGGACGCCCGTCGCCACGGCGTGGTCGCGGCCGAGCCGGTCCTTGAGCTCGTGGGTGATCGCCAGCCGTCGGCGTACGGTCTCGGCCATCAGCGCCTCACGGATGGCTTGCTGCATGGCCTCCTCGCCACCGTCCTCGGCCCGGGTGCCGCTCTCGAGATCCACCACCGTCACCCCCTGGTCCTCCAGCCGCTCGCGGACCAGGGGCCGCGAATGCGGGTCGCCGGCGAGGAGGACCAGCCGGTTTCCCGCCCTGATGTGCTCGTTGACCCGGTCGGCGACCGCGGAGGCGTTGTGGATCCAGACGTTCTCGGTGGTGTGCAGGAAGCGCAGAGCCGACCAGCCGCCGACCGGCACCTTGGAGATGTGCAGGGTCTCACCGCCCGCCGTGCTCTCCTCCTCCGGCTCGGGTACGTCGGAGTGGTAGACCCCGACGTCGCCGCCCTCATGGTCGACGACCGCGAGCACGAAGGTCAGCACGCCGTCCTGGTGCTCGATCCAGCGAGCCAGGTCGGGGAGCGGCCCCCAGGTCGCGACCGACTGCTCGAGGCGGACCGGCGTGTCCTCCTCCAGAACCACGCCGGACGCGTTCGCGACGACGAGGCGGCTGACCGGGGCCGGCCGGTCCACCGGCTCGTCGAACCGTCCCCGCACCGCATCGACCACCGCGCCGTCGGCACCTTGGGCGCTGAGCTCCGCACACGCGGAGCGGACGCGCAGGTCATGTTCACGTTCGGCGTTCTCGCTGTCGCGGCTCACGTCGACCAGTGCGGTCGCGAACGGGCCGGGTGCGTGGAAGACAGCGGTCAGCGGTGCGGCGTCCATGGAGCAGGTGATACCCCGGGCTCCGGACGCAAAACGGCCCCGCGCCGCGCGCAGACCCTGCCACTCAGGGGCGACGCTCGACGCCGATGTGCTCGCGCCGGGTGGAGCGTTGGCGGTTCACGAGCAGCCCGACGACGAGGGTCAGCGCCCCGGCGGCGATCAGGATGAGTCCCACGGGGGTGTCCGCGGCGAAGGCGACGCCGTGCTGGAGGACGCCGGTGGCGAGCACCAGCCCGACGATGATGAGGACGATGCCGAGCCCCAGGCCCACGACAGCGGCTCCCTTCCGGTCCACGGTGCGGTCCGGCTCGGCCTTCCCCGCCCGGTGCCCACCCAGCGTGAGGGCTCAGGGGCCGCCTGTCGAGCCGTCGGCGCTGGGCGCTCGGTGTGCGGGGTCGCCCGGCTCCGCGGCGGGCGAGGTCGCGTGGATCAGCGTCTGCAGCAGCGACAGGCCACCCCACAGCAGCACCGCCGCGATCACCAGCCGGATGGCGGCCGTCTCGAGCTTCATCGTCTCGTCGACCAGCGCCGCCCACAGGGCCGGCGAGGTGAGGACGGCGCTCCCGGCGAGCACCGGCGCAGACAGCAGTCGGGCCATGGGGTCGCTCCTACAGGGTCACGGCGGCCAGCTGGCCGGTCACGACGCCGACGCTGCGCACCTGGGCGCCCCCGGAGAGCTCCCGATAGGACACCACGGGCATCCGTCCCAGGGAGGGCTGCACCATCCGGCGGACGGCGGAGCGCAGCTGCGGGGCGCAGACCACCACCGGGCTCAGGTTGCGGTTCTCCGCCTCGACCATCAACCGGGCCAGCTCGCTGAGAACCACCTGGCCGGTCTCCATGTCGAAGGCCACGACGCTGCCCTCGTCGGTGGGTCGCAGCGCCTCGAGCATTCGCTGCTCCAGCTGCGGCTCGAAGCTGATGACGTGCACGCTGCCCTCGCTGAGGTAGGGCTGCAGAATCCCGGCGCCGAGCGCGGACCGGGCGACCTCGACGAGGTGCTCGGGGTCCTTGGTCTCCCGGGCACGCAGCGACAGCGCCTCGAAGATGCGGACCAGGTCGCGGATCGGGACCTGCTCGTCGAGCAGGCCCTGGAGCACCCGCTGGATCTCGCCGAGGCTGAGCTGGGCGTTGAGCTCCTCCACCACGGCCGGGTGCCCGCGCTTGACCACGTCGGTGAGCAGCTTGACGTCCTCGCGGCCCAGCAGCCGGCCCGCGTGGTGCCGGACCACATCGGCGAGATGGGTGGTCACGACCGAAGCGCGGTCGACCACGGTGATGCCGCTGATCTCGGCCTGGGCGCGGAGCTCGGCCGGGATCCACTTCGCATCCAGTCCGAACACCGGCTCCTTGACCGGCTTCCCGGGCAGCGTCGACAAGAACTCGCCGATGGCCAGGACGGTGCCGGGGGGCGCCTCGCCCTGTGCGATCTCGACGCCGAAGAGCTTGATGGAGTACGTCGTGAGCGGCAGCTCGAGGTTGTCGCGGGTCCGCACGGGCGGCATGACGATGCCGATGTCGGTGGCGACCTTCGTCCGCAGCGCCTTGACCCGCTCGAGCAGGTCGCCGCCGCTCATCGGGTCGACGAGGTCGATCAGGTCCGCAGACAGCTCGAGCCCGATCGGGTCGAGCATGTTGTCGGCGACCATCTGCTCGGGGCTGTCGGTGGGGGCGGCGGCCGCGGCCATGGCCTCCTCGACCGGCTCGAGCTGGTCCTCGCGTGGCACCCGGGTCGAGGCCACAAGCAGCGCGCCCCCGACCAACAGGAACGGGAGCTTCGGCAGACCCGGGATCAGGCACAGCGCGATCGCGGCCCCTCCGGCCACCCGCAGCGGCGTCTGGTGCTTTCCGATCTGCCGGATGATGTCGGTGCCCATGTCGTCGTCGGAGACGCTGCGGGTGACCACCAGACCGGTGGCCACCGAGAGCAGCAGGGCAGGGATTTGCGAGACCAGGCCGTCCCCGACGGTGAGGATGCTGTAGGTCTGGATCGAGTCGCCGAGCGGCAGGCCCTTCTGGGCCACACCGATCGCGAACCCGCCGATGAGGTTGATCAGGGTGATGACGATGCCCGCGATGGCGTCGCCCTTGACGAACTTCGAGCCGCCGTCCATCGCGCCGTAGAAGTCTGCCTCGGCGGAGACCTCCTTGCGGCGGCGGCGGGCTTCGTCGTCGTCGATCAGCCCGGCGTTGAGATCGGCGTCGATGGCCATCTGCTTGCCTGGCATCGCGTCCAGGGTGAAGCGGGCTCCGACCTCGGCGACCCGGCCGGCGCCGTTGGTGATCACCACGAACTGGATGATCACCAGGATCAGGAACACCACCAGGCCGACCACGATCGACCCGCCGATGACGAAGTGCCCGAAGGTCTCGATCACCTTGCCGGCATAGCCGTCGGTGAGCACGAGTCGGGTGGAGCTGATGTTGAGCGCTAGCCGGAAGAGCGTGAGCACCAGGATGATCGAGGGGAAGGCGGCGAAGTCCAGCGGGCGAACGGTGAACATCGCGGTGAGCAGGATGAGCACCGAGAGGGTGATGTTGAACGCCAGCAGCAGGTCGAGCAGCATCGCCGGCATCGGCACGACGAGCATGACCACGACCAGCACGACGCCGATCGGGATCCCGAGCTGGGTCAGCCGCTTCATCGACACCTGCGAAGGCCTTTCAGTACGCCGAACCGCACCGTCCGTGGCACGTGCTGAAGGCCGCCCTCCTGGCGTCCGTTCTCCTCATCGGCCCGGAGCGGTCCGGGCTGAAGGATTTGCCTGTCTCGAGATCGCGTGCCGCCTCGTGGATGCGCTCACCCGGCCGGGCGCGGACGCGCGGGGCCGGGTGATCCCGGAGGCCTGCGCCGACCGCGGGGGACCGCGGGCAGGGTGTCCGCCGCCCTCGGGCTGGCGTGGGTGCCGCCACTCCTGCCCTGGGTCTTCCGGCCGATGACGAAGGCCAGCACCTGGGCGACGGCGGCGAACAGCTCGGCGGGAACCTCCTGGCCCACCGTGCAGGACTGGTAGAGCGCCCGTGCCAGCGGCACGTCGCGGACCTGGGGGATGTCGGTCTGGGCAGCCTTCTCGCGGATCTTGGCGGCCACCGCCCCGGCGCCCTTCGCCACCACCCGCGGGGCGCCGGCGCTGGGCTGGTAGCGCAGCGCGACAGCCACGTGCGTCGGGTTGACCAGGACCACGTCCGCGGTGGCCACGTCGGACATCATCCGGCTGCGGGCAGCGGCCAGCTGGCGGGACCGGATCGCGCTCTTGAGCATCGGGTCCCCCTCGGTCTGCTTGTGCTCTTGCTTGACCTCGTGCTTGGTCATCCGGACCTGCTTGCCGACCTTGCGGCGCTGGAAGGCGTAGTCCGCGCCGGCCATCACCAACCCGGCCACCGCCGCGGTGCGCAGCAGCCAGCCGACGCGCTCGTGCACCGCCTCGAGGGTGGTGGAGATCGGGACCAGGCCACCGATGAGCGGCACGATCTCCCGCACCGCCAGATAGGCGATGAAGGCGACGACCGTTGCCTTGACCAGCGTCTTGCTGAGCTCCCACCAGGCCTGAGTGCCGAACATCCGCTTGGCGCCGGGCACCGGGTTCAGCTTGGAGGCCTTCGGCTTCACCGCCTTCGTGGCGAGGTAGAAGCCCCCCTGGGAGACAGCGGCCGTGACGCCCACCACCAGGACGCCCGAGCCCAGGACCACCAGCGCCAGCAGGATGTGCCGGAAGCCGTCCCCGAGCAGGGTGATCGCGGTCTCCGACGTGGGCTCGGCCACCCCGCGGAAGGACGAGGCCATCAGCTCGCGCAGCGAGCCCAGCTCCCAGCCCAGGGCAAGGTCGAGCACGAGGGCGAAGACGGCCAGCGTGGTCCACGACCCGAGCTCCTGGGTGCGCGGGACCTGCCCCTCCTTGCGGGACTCCTTCTTCTTCTTGGCTGTGGGCGCCTCACTGCGCTCTTCGCTCACCGGTGGCTCACCCCCCGCCCAAGAGTGCTGCGGAGGCGTCGTTGGCCAGGTCCGCGAGCCGTTGCACGGCGTCGGGAAGCACGGGGAAGGAGAGGCCGAGGAGGAGCAGGGTCAGGCCGATCTTCGCCGGGAACATCACCGCGAGGGCGTTCATCTGCGGCGCGATCTTGGTGAGCAGGGCCAGGCCGACGTCGGCGATGAAGAACACCGCGACCATCGGCAGGGCGACCTGCACCGCGGTGACGAAGAACATCGAGAACGCCGTGATGAGCACGTCCGCGCCTCCGTCGAGCTCGGGGCTCTCGCCCAGCGGCACCAGCTCGAAGGTCTTGAGCAGCCCGCCGATGATCAGCAGGTGTGCCCCGGTGGCGAACAGCAGCATGGTCGCGAGCATCGAGTGGAACTTGCCGAAGACCGTGTTCATCTGCATCGCCAGCGGGTCGAACCCCGAGGCCATCTGGAACCCGCCGAAGACGTCGATGATCGACCCGGCCGCGGAGATCGCCGACAGCAGCGTCATCGTCACGAACCCGAGGGCGGCCCCGATCACCACCTGCGTCAGGGCCACCACGACCAGCGCCGCCGCGCCGGTAGGCACCCCGGCCTCCACGACCGATGGACCGATCCCGAACGACAGTCCGATGGCGAGCACGACCTTGGCGGTCGTGGGCACCGAGCGGCCTGCGAACGGCGGCACGAGCACCAGCCAGGCCACGATCCGCAGCGAGGCCATGAGGTAGGCAAGGGCGGGCTCGGCGGCCACGGAGATGGTCATCGCCAGAGCCGCCCGACCATGACGGCAGCACGGTTCGCGGCAGCGGCGCCGTCCACGCCAGCAGCGCGGTTCATGACAGCAGCGACGGCAGCCGCGCGAAGAGGTCGGCGGTGAAGTCCATGAGCGTGTGCAGCATCCAGTTTCCGGACACGATGAGCGCTGCGCCGATGGCCACCACCTTCGGCACGAAGGCGAGCGTGAACTCCTGGATCTGGGTCATCGCCTGGAACAGCGAGATCGCGAACCCGACCACCAGCGCGGTGACCAGGATGGGAGCGGAGAGCTTGAGCGCCACCACCATGGTCTGGAAGGCGATCTCGAGGACGGCTGCGTCGGTCATGGCGGGTCGTCCTATCCGTAGCTCGACACGAGCGAGGTGATGACCAGAGCCCACCCGTCGACCATCACGAACAAGAGCAGCTTGAACGGCAGCGACACCATGACCGGCGGCATCATCATCATGCCCAGCGCCATCAGCGCGCCGCTGACCACGACGTCGATGACGAGGAACGGCACGAAGATGATGAAGCCGATGATGAACGCCTGCTTGAGCTCGGTGAGCACGAACGCGGGCACCAGCGTCGCCATCGACACCTCGTCGCGGTTGCGGGGCAGCTCTCGGTCGGCGACGTTGGTCAGCAGCCGGAGCTCGTCGTCGTCGGTGTTCTCGAGCATGAACTCGCGCAGGGGCTCGACGCCGTCCTCGTACGCCGCGCTCGCGGCCTTGCTCCCGTCGAGGTAGGGCTGCACGCCCACCTCGTTCGTCTGGCTGAGCACGGGCGCCATCACGAAGAGGCTGAGGAAGAGTGCCAGGCCGGCGAGGACCTGGTTGGGCGGGGTCTGCTGCAGGCCGAGCGCGTTGCGGGTGAGCCCGAGCACGACCAGGATCTTGGTGAAGCTGGTGCAGGTCAGCAGCACCGCCGGGGCCACCGAGAGCAGGGTGAGCGCCAGGATCGTGACGACCGGCGTGCTGGGCTCGTCGGTCAGCCCGCCCAGCTCGACGGTGACGCCGTCGGGGGCCTCGGCGCCGCTGGGCCCTCCGGGACCGCCGGGGCCCGTCGGCGACTCCGGCGGCACGCCGGCCTCGGGCGGGACGCCGGGCTCCAGGAGGGTTCCGGTGTCCGGGACGGCGGGGGGGTCGGGCACGGGTACGCCGTGTGCGGGGGCGGCCAGCCCGACGCCGAGCACGAGCCAGCCACCGAGGAGCAGCAGCAGCAGCGCGGTCAGCGTTGCGCCGTGGCTGCGGCGCCCGGCGCGGACCTGGGTCACGAGGCGTCCCGCAGCCGGCCGCTGGCCGCGGAGAAGGCCTGGCGCCAGGTCTGGGTGGAGAGCAGGGAACCGGCGAGCGCGCCGTCGGCGACGCGGGCGTGCTTGCCGGCCGCTCGTGCCGAGGGGGCAGACGCGATCGACACCGGCTCCGGCGCCGCCTGGTCACGGGCTCGGAGGTTCCCGGCTTCGAGCGTGGCTGCGTCGTCGTCGACACCGAACGCGCCCAGCTCGAGCTCCTCGGGATCCAGCTCGGCGAGCAACTGCACCTGCTGCTCGGTCGAGCCGAGCACGAGGACCCGGGAGCCGACGGTGACCACGGCCACCGACGTGCCTCGAGACAGCGACTGGCGTTGCACGACGCGGACCAGCGCGTCGGCCGGGCCGCGCAGGCGTCGGGCGCTGAACCGAGCGAGCAGGAGCAGCATCCCGACCACGACGGCCAGGGAGAAGACGAGTCGGACGACCAGCTCGACCACGGTCAGCTGGCCCCGGCGGCGTCGACGATCTCGGTGACCCGGAGGCCGAAGTCCTCGTCGACCACGACCACCTCGCCGCGCGCGATGAGCTGGCCGTTGACGAGCAGGTCTGCCGGACTGCCGGCAGCGCGGTCCAGCTCCAAGACGGTGCCCGGCGTCAGGGCCAGGAGCTCGCGGACGCTCAGCTTCGTGCGGCCGAGCTCCACCGTGACGTCCATGATGACGCCGTGCAGCATCTCCAGGCCACGGGCGATCGGCGCTGCACCGGTCGTCGGCGCGTCGATGGGCTCGAAGCTGCCCAGCGGCACGGGTCGCGGCTGGCCGGGGTCCTGGGACTGCGGGCCGGCGTCGGCGGCGGCCTGCGTGGCTGCGGGTTGCGGCGCGGCGGCCCGCATTGATCCGGGTTCGGGCGCGGCGGCGGACGCCGACTCCAGGGCGCCGTCGCTGACCAGCAGCGCCGCCGCGCCGGCCTCGCCGACGAGCGGGACGACCGTGAACATGCCGCCCATGTCGGTGACCACGAGGTCGACCTGCACGGTGCGGGCGGCACCGACGCGGGTCCCGAGGGCCTGGGCGGCGGCGTCGAGGGCGGGCTGGGCGGCGGCCGCGAGGTCGAGCGACCCCAGCGGGCTGGACTCGAGAGCGGCGACCAGGTCCTGGGCCACGAGCACCGCGATCGTGCCGGGAGTCGCCCCCTCGCAGGAGGCCAGCGCCGCCCCGGCGTACCCCATCGCGGAACCCAGGTTCCCCGGCGCAGCGTCGCTGGGTCGCAGCGGCGAGGCCGACGGGAGCACCTCGGCAGCCGCCTGGGCGGCCCGGGCGAGCGCCTCCTCGTTCTCCACGGCGGTGGGGGACAGCGGGTCGGGCAGGATGGTCATCGGGTCTCCTTCGAGGGGGTGGCCACGACCTGGGCGGCGAGCCGCTTGCCGTGGGCACCCGGGATGGCATGCGCGAAGACGACGTCGTCGACCGTCACGTCGAGCGGCGCCGCGGCCGGGTGGCTGAGCCGGACCACGTCGCCGACGCGGAGGTCGCTGATCTGGGCGGGGGAGAGCCGCGTCTGGCGCAGCATGAGCCGGACGTCGACGGGGACGTCGTGGAACTGCTCGTGCAGCAGCGCCGCGGCCCGGGCCCGATGGGCGCGCTCCCGGTCCGAGGCTGGCACCGGCGCCGAGGCGGCGACCAGGTGCGGGAGCAGCCCCGAGAACGGCAGGCAGAGGGTCAGCCGGGTGGCGGCCTCGTTGACGCGCAGCTCGAAGGTGGAGGTCACCATGACGTCCGAGGCCCCGGCGACCTGGGCGAACTGCGGGCTGTACTCCACCGCCAGTGGCCTGGGATCCAGCGCGACGACACCCTCCAGGGAGTAGCGCAGCTCGCCGAGCAGCCGCTCGAACAGCCCCCGGACCACAGCGCCCTCGATCTCGGTGAGCGGTCGGTCCGGCTGCACGCTCTCGCCCGGGCCACCGAGCATGTTGTCGATGCAGCTCATGACCGCGGGCAGCGGCAGCTCGAGGATGCCCGAGCCCGGCATCGGTTCGGCGGAGAACACCGTCATGTACGTGGCCGGGCCCAGCGACTCGACGTACTCGGCGTAGCTGCACTGCTCGATGGAGGTCAGCGTGACCGAGCAGACCGTCCGCAGCGAGGAGGTGAATACCGTGGTCGCCTGCCGGGCGAACCCGTCCAGCCCGAGCTGCAGGGTGCGCGAGTGCTCACGGGAAAGCTGGATGGGTCGCCGGAAGTCGTAGGGCACCGGCTCCGCGGCGGCCCGCCGGCGGGAACGCACGGACGGCGCGGATGCGCGGGACGGTGGGGTCACGCTGCCTTGATCGGCCCACGCAGGCCGCTACTTGAGGAGAAATTTGACCTTTCTGCCCAAACGCCCCTGGGCGGGGTGTCGTATTCCGTGGTAAGCGCTGGGCCTCTCCCCGGCGAAGGCCCAGCACCTACCTCGGGGCTACTGGGTGACGAAGTCGGTGTAGTACACGTCCATGACTTCTCCGTGGTAACGGTGCTCGAGCTCCTTGGCGAGCTCGTGCTTGAGCTTCTCGCGGCTGTCCGGCCGGGTCAGCTCGCTCATGTTGCGGCCGCTGAACAGCTCGATGACCGAGTCGAGGGCCTTCGAGCCGTCCGCCTCGTGGGCCTCTGCGGTGAGCTGCAGGGCGACCCCGATCTTGAGGTAGTGGCCCTCGGCCAGGTTGATCTGGATCGGCTCCATCGTCACCACCTCGCCCGGCTCGGGCGGCGGCTCCTCGGTCGGCCGCAGGACGAACCAGTACGCCGCGCCCACGATCCCGAGCACCGCCACCAGGATCAGCAGCAGCTTCTTCTTCTTGCCGCCCTTGCCGCCGGCATCGCCGGCATCCTTGCCCGCGTCGCCGCCCTGGCCTCCCTTGCCGGGTTTCGGGGCCGCAGCGCCGGCGGCGCCCGGCTGCGCCGACGGGGCCATCGTCGTGACCGCCATGTCAGTGCTCCTCTCGTGTCGTGCTCGTCCTGCTCGCCGTCTGCTTCGCCGCCGTGCCGTTCGCGGCCGTGCGCTCCGCCGCTGCCGTGGCACGGTCGTGGGCGACCCGGTCGAGCAGGGCCTCGCCGCCGGCGGCCAGCCGTGAGACCACGACGATGTCCACCCGCTTGTTGAGTTGCTGCGACCGAGGCGCTGCCGGGTCGATCAGCGGCCTGATGTGGCCGAAACCGACCGCGGACAGCCGGTCCTCGCGCAGTCCCCGGTCCTCGCTGAGGCGGCGCAGCACCGTGATGGCGCGCGCCGAGGCGAGGTCCCAGTCGCTGGGGTAGTACCTCGGCCGCCCGGGGGCCTGGTTCGTGTGCCCCTCGATCCGCAGGGTGTCCTCGGTCGATGCCAGCACCGGTGCCATCACGTCGACGATCCGGCGGCCGCGCTCGGTGAGGGTGGCCAGGTTCGCCTCGAAGACCACATGCCGCGACACCATGCTGATCGTCAGCCCCTTGCCGTCGATGCGCGTGGTGATGTCGCGGCCGAGACCGGCCTCCCGCATCGCCTTCTTGATCCGCCGTGCGATGAGTCCGAGCCGGTCGGCCTCCCCGGCGGCCTCGGCGTACGCCCGTTGCTGCTGCTCGGCCATCGCCTTGGTCACCGCGGAGGTGGTGATCTCCTCGATCTCGGGGGGCGTCTCGACACTCTGCGGGGCGACGGGGGCGTGGACGGCCAGCCCCGGCTCGCTGAGGATCGAGGACGACCCGTCCAGAACCGAGGTGGACTGGCCGAAGCCGGCGGCGAGCCCGCTCTTGAGGGCGTTGAACTTCTTCGCGTCGACCGTCGACATCGCGAACATGACGATGAAGAGCACCATGAGCAGTGTGACCATGTCGGCGTAGGTCACCAGCCACCGCTCATGGTTCTCGTGCTCCTCCTCCTCGTGGCGCTTGCGGCGGGGCATGTCAGGCCGCCTCTGCCTGCGCCTGCTCGTGCACCGGGAGCAGGGCGGTCAGCTTCTGGGCCACGATTCGCGGGTTCGCACCGGCCTGGATCGCCAGGACGCCCTCGATGACGACCTCCATCCGATTTGCCTCCAGCTCCCCCAGCCGCTTGAGCCGGCTGCCCAGCGGCAGCCAGAACACGTTGGCCGAGAGCACCCCCCACAGCGTCGCGATGAAGGCCGCAGCGATCAGGTGGCCGAGCTTCTCCGGCTCGGCGAGGTTCTCCAGCACGTGGACCAGGCCCATCACGGTGCCGACGATGCCGATGGTGGGGGCATAGGCGCCGGCGTCGCTGAAGAACTTCGCGCCGTGCTTGACCGCGGACCGGTGGGCGGTCACCTCGCCCTCGAGGATGTCGCGCATCTCCTCGGGGTCGGTGCCGTCCACCGCCATCGTGACGCCCTTGACGAGGAACGGGTCCTCGATCGCTTTCAGCGAGTCCTCGAGGGCCAGCAGGCCCTCCTTGCGGGCCTTGTCGGCCAGCTGGACGACGACCGGCACCACGTCGGCCGACACCGGCGGCTTGCCGGTGAACGCCTTCTTGAGCGAGCCGATCACGCCCTTGGCGTCGGCTATCGTGCCGCCGGCGATGCTGACCATGATCGTGCCACCCCACACCAGCAGCATCGGGGGAAGCAGCAGCAGGCTCGCTGGGCTGCCGCCCTCGAGGACGTTGGACACCACGACGACGCCCATGGCGCCGAGCACCCCGATCAGGGTTGCCAGGTCCATCACGCCTCCCCGGAGTCGTCCGGGCCGCCGGCCAGCGGCGTGGGCACCACGGAGAGCCGACGCGACGGGGTCCGCGCGGCGGGGTGTGACTCCTGGGGAGCGGTGAGTCGCGAGCTCTCGGCGATCACCGCGCCGCGGTAGCCGCGGATCGCGTCGACCACCTCGGTGAGGCCCTCGAGCACGACGTACTTGGTTCCGTCGACGAGGGTGATCACCGTGTCCGGTGTGCTGTCGACGCGTTCGATGAGGTCGGAGTTCAGCGCGAACACCGAGCCGCTCAGTCGGTGGAGCGTGATCACGGGAGCACCATCCTTGGCGTTGTTGTCCGCGTTGTGCGAGTACGGGCTCGGACCGTCCGTGGTCCGTCGAGCATTCCGATCGGCCGCTTCCCGCCGCACCTGAGCCGAAATCGAGGCCTGCCGGTCTCGGCGGCGACACAGCAGAACCGGCACCTCCCAGGGATGGCATCCATGGGAGGCGCCGGTTCCGAGCACCGGTTGTGCCGGTTGTGCCGGTTGTGCCGGGTGTGCCGGTCGTGCCGGTCGTGCCGGCCGAGGTACGCCGAGAGCCGGCGCGCCGTGGGTCAGCGCTTGATGTTGACCAGGTCCTCGAGCACCTGGTCGGAGGTGGTGATCACCCGCGAGCTGGCCTGGAAGCCGCGCTGGGCGAGGATCAGGTTGGTGAACTCGGCGGCGAGGTCGACGTTGGACATCTCCAGCGCGCCGCCGATGATGCTGCCGCGCCCGCCCTGGCCGGGCGTGCCCAGCTGCACGGCACCGGAGTTGGCAGACCCGCGGAACGACGTCTCGCCCACCTTCGCCAGCCCCATCGGGTTGGTGAAGTCGGCCAGCGCGACGATGCCGAGATTGCGCTGCACGCCGTCGTTGTAGACCCCGCGGATCGTGCCGTCTGTTCCGACCGAGTAGGACCTCAGCTGGACGCCCGCCGGCACGGCAGGCACCGCGTTGGCGTCGTCCACGCTCAGGTCGACCAGGCCGCCGGTGGGCAGGCCGGCCGCGTCGACGAGGTAGCCCTGCACCCGGGCCCCGGTGGGGGTGACCAGCACGCCGGTCTGGTCGAAGGTGAAGGCGCCGGCGCGGGTGTAGAGGTACTCGCCGCCCTTGCGGGTCACGAAGAAGCCGTCTCCCTGGACCATCAGGTCGGTGGGCCGACCGGTGGTCTGCGTCGAGCCCTGGTTGAAGTTGGTGGAGGTGGCGGCCAGCTGGACCCCGAGCCCGATCTGGATCGGGTTCGTGCCACCGCGCTCGACGTTGTCCCCGGAGGCCCCGGTGAGCATCTGGCTGAGAGTGTCCTGGAAGACGGTGGTGCTGGACTTGAAGCCGGTGGTGTTGGCGTTGGAGATGTTGTTGCCGGTCACGTCGAGCATGGTCTGGTTGACCCGCAGGCCGCTGATGCCGGAGAAGAGTGAGCGAAGCATGGGATGTCCTTCGAGGAAGTGGGAGTGCGGGTGAGGGTCAGACCGAGCGGTAGCTGCCGTACGCGCTGGTCGCGGTGGTCGTGGTGACGGGAGTGGAGGTGGCGGGAGGCGCCGGCAGGGTGAGCTCGCCGGAGCCGTCGCCGAGCGCCTGGACGGCCGCCATCGGCACGTCCTGTCCGTCGACCTGCAGCATCGGACCGGTCGCCTCGAAGCGCACCGAGCTCACCTGCCCGGTCACCGGGGCGCCGTCGGGGCCGGGATAGGCCACCGTCCGGCCGACCATCGCGCTGGCCCCGAACGCCACCTGCAGCGAGACCAGCTGGGTGGTCTGGTCGGCGACCTCCTGCATCTTCTCCAGTGCCGTGAACTGCGCGGTCTGGCTGAGGAACTGGCTGGTGTCGGTGGGGTTGGACGGGTCCTGGTAGCGCATCTGCGCCACCAGGAGCTGCAGGAACAGGTCCTTGTCCGCGCTGCTGGTCAGGCTCGTGGCACTGGCTGCGCTGGTCGCACCGGCGGCCGCGGCCCCGAGGATCCCGGGGGTCGGCTCGACCGAAGAAACCGTCATGCGGTCCTCCTCACATCGTCACGTCGACACCCTGGCGGGTGCGCGTGCTGCCACCACTGCTGGCGGCGGGGTCGGCGGAGGCACGCGGTTGCGTTCCCCCGAGTGCGCCGTCCCTGGCTGAGGTGGCCCCGTCCCGCGTCCGTGCGGAGGGCTGGTCGTGCGGGTCTTCCTGGCCGCCGAAGGGCTGCCTTGCGTCGCGGCCGTCCGGGCCGCCCTGCAGGATGTCGCGGCTGTTCGAGCTGCTCTCACCCACCACGAGCTGGCTGGAGGTGGCACCGGCCGACTCCAGCAGCCGGTGCAGCTCCGGGGCGCCGTGCAGCAACGCCTGCTGGGCCGTCTCGCCGCCGGCCATCCGCACGTGCACCTCGCCGTGACGCACCGTGAGGACGACTCGGATGTCGCCGAGCGCCTCGGGCTGGAGCTTGATCGTGATCCGGCGGGTGCCGTCACCGCGACTCACCAGCCGGCCCAGATCGGCCGAGAGGTGCGAGGCGACCTGGCCGGCCACGCCTTGTGGCGCGCCGCCGGGGTGCCCGGCGTGGTCAGCCGCGGCCGGCAGGCCGTGGGCCGAGGCCGCGGGAACGCCACCTGTCGCCGCCGTCGACGACGCAGCGGGCGGGGCCTGCTGGGAGTGGGTGGCCTGCTGGGAGTGGGTGGCCTGCTGCGACTGCTGGCTGCCCGGCGTGGACCGCGCCTCGGCGGGGAAGCCGCTCGGCGACCCGGGGTCGGACTGCGACCCGTCGCCGGGCTGCGATCCGTCACCGGTCGGTGACCCATCCTGGGTCTGTGTGCCGGTGCCGGTGGGCGTGGCGACGCCTGCCTGCGGTCCCGCGTCGGCCACGGTGCCACCTGTCGTCGTGGCGGCGGTCTGCGCGCCGGCGAGAGCCGCCGGCTGGCTGGTGTCGGCGACCACCGGCTGGCCGGTGGCCAGGAGCGGGGCGAGCGGGGAGTCGGCCATTGTGGCGCTCGGGCCGACGGTCGCAGAGCCGGGGAGCGGACCTGACGGCGCCGATCCGGTGGTCGACGATCCGGGGGCCACTGATCCGGGCGCCGCGCCGGCATCGGCGGCCGCGGCAGCTGCAGCGGCGAGCACCTCCAGACCGCTCGCCGGGCCAGCCGGGCCAGCCGGGCCAGCCGTGGCCAGCCGTGCCGGCCGTGCCGATCAAGCCGCCGAGCGGCAGCGCGACCACGGCATCGGTGGTCTCCTGGCCGGGTCCGGACGGGCGCGAGCCGGTGGTGGCCACCGGCCCGAGGGCGGCGCCGGGCCGGACGAAGGCCAGGGCGATCCCGGCCCCACCGGCCCCACCGGCATCACCCAGGATCGCGGGGGCGAACAGCGAGAGCACCGGAGACCTCTGCGCGGCGTCCTCGGGGCCCTCCGGTCCCTGCGGGCGGGTCTCGTCGGTCGCCCCATCGGCACCGGGGGTCGACGAGGTGTCCCCGGCCGCGGCCGTCTGGTCGGGGGAGGAGCCGGCCAGCAGCAGGGCGAAGATGTCGTGGGGACCAGAAGCGCCAGCGGGGGCGGCTGTCGAGGGTCGGGCGGAGACGCCGACGGGCAGGATGCTCATCAGCCGCTCTTGAGGTCGGCCATGATGCGGCGGACGTAGTTCTGGGTCTCGGCGTAGGGCGGGACGCCGCCGTAGCGCTTCACCGCGCCCGGACCGGCGTTGTAGGCAGCCAGTGCCAGGTCGGTCCGGCCGAACTCCCGGACGAGGTCGCGCAGCAGCCTGGTGGCGCCGTCGATCGCCTGTGCGGGGTCGAACGAGTTCGCCACCCCGAGTCCGCGGGCGGTGCCCGGCATCAGTTGCATGATGCCCTGGGCGCCGGCCGGGCTCACGGCCTTCGGGTTGAAGCCTGACTCCTGCCGGGCCACGGCGACGAGCAGATCGGCGTCCACGCCGTACTTCGCGGCAGCGCCGGCGAAGAGGCCAGCGTACGGCGTGCTGGCGGCCACCCGTCCTGTCGTCGCGACGCCCGAGACCCCGCCCGCCCCGGACACGCCGGCGAGCCCGGCGCCGTCGGGGAGGATCCGGCGGATCGCCGTCGGCTTCTCGTAGACGTCGATCACCCGCACGTCGAGGCCGGTGCGGGGGGCCTCGATCATCTTGCCGCCACCGATGTAGATGCCGACGTGGTTGACCGGGCTGTTGAAGGCGAGGATGTCCCCGGGCCGGGCGTTCGCCAGCCCGCCGGTGACGGCGGTGCCGGCGGTGGCCTGCTGGTAGGAGACCCGGGGGATGTCGTAGCCGAGGTTCTTGTAGACGAGCTGGATCAGGCCGGAGCAGTCCAGGCCCTTGTCGGGGTCGGTGCCGCCCCAGAGGTAGGGGACGCCGAGGTACTTCCGCGCCTCCGCCACGACGGCGTCGCCGTTCACGGCGCCTGCGCCGTCACCGGTCGTCCCGACTGCGGACGCACCGGTGGCGGACCCGGCCTGCTGGGTGGCGAGCGTGGAGGCGAATGCCGCCGCCGAGGCCGCCGAGGCCGCGGCCATCCGGCCGGAGCCCAGCAGGGCGATCTGGGCCTGGATCTCGGTGATCCGGCCCTGCACTTCCGCCACGCTCATGCCGGGATCCCCCGCCGCTCGATGCCGGACCTGCCGGTGGTCGGGGCCGCGGCAGTGGTTCCGGCCGCCCCAGCGGTCCGCGCCTCTCCGGCGTTGATCACCGCGGCCCGGGTGGCGGCCCGGGCGGCCAGCAGGGCCCGGGAACGTGCGTCCTTCGACCGGCGCGCGTGGAGCTGGCCGACGATGTCGTCGACCTCGCGGCGCTCTGCCCGCTCCACGGCCTCGACTCGCTGGAGGGCCCGCTTCTGCAGGAGCTGGCGGATCGCGCGCAGCCGAGCCTTGTCCGCCTGCCAGCGGCTCTCGGCCTCGGTCGCCACCGTGCGGGCGCTCTCGCACCGCTGCTCGGCGTCGCGGACGGCGATGGCCATCGAGGTGAGGAGCGCCCGGGAGACGACGAACTCCTCGACCGTCCCGGTCGCGTGGTCTTGGGCCTCGCGCAGCGCGCCGCGCAGCTCCTCGGCGTGCTGCTCGCGCTGGCGGACGGTCTGCCGGGCCTGCAGCAGGCCCAGGCGGCTGTCGCGCTCACGGACCTCACGCACCCGGGCGACGGCCTGCATCCCGCGGTCGTGGCTTGTGTTGGTCATGCGGTCAGCTCCTGCAGCATCTGCCAGGTGGCGTTGAGGGGAGTGGGCGAGTCGAGGTCTTGGCGGAGGAAGGCGTCGATGCGGGGCATCCGGTCGAGCGCCGCATCGGCGTCGGGGTCGCTCCCGCGGGCGTAGGCGCCGATCTCGACGAGCTCCTTGACATCTCGGTGCGCGGCGAGCATCCGGCGCAGCGCCGTGGACGCGGCCCGCTGTTCGGGGGTGGTCACGGCGTTCGCGACCCGGGACACCGACTCCAGCACGTCGACGCTGGGGTAGTGGCCCGCGGTCGCCAGCCGGCGGCTGAGGACCACGTGCCCGTCGAGAATGGACCGCACGGTGTCGCCGATCGGGTCCTGCATGTCGTCGCCCTCCACAAGCACGGTGTAGAGGCCGGTGATGCTGCCGACACCGGCGTTTCCGGCCCGCTCGAGCAGCCGGGGCAGGAGCGCGAACACGCTGGGCGGGTAGCCGCGCGTGGCCGGCGGCTCGCCCGCAGACAGCCCGACCTCGCGCTGGGCCATCGCCACCCGGGTGAGACTGTCCATCATGAGCACGACGTCCTCGCCGGTGTCGCGGAAGTGCTCGGCGATCCGGGTGGCCACGAAGGCTGCCCGGAGTCGCTCGACCGGAGGTGCGTCGGAGGTCGCGACGACCACCACGGACCGGGCCAGGCCCTCGGGGCCGAGGTCGTTCTCGAGGAACTCTCGCACCTCGCGGCCACGCTCGCCGACCAGGGCGATCACCGAGAGGGACGCGTCGGTGCCACGGGCGACCATCGACAGCAGCGTGGACTTGCCCACGCCGGAGCCGGCCATGATCGCCACCCGCTGGCCGCGGCCGCAGGGCACCAGGGAGTCGAGGGAGCGCACGCCGAGGCCCACCTGCTCGCGGATCCGGGCTCGGTCCAGCGCCGCCGGAGCCTGGTTCTCGACCGAGACTCGCGCCACGTCGTCCAGAGCGGGACCGCCGTCGAGCGGGCGGCCGAGGCCGTCGAGGACCCGGCCGAGCAGGGCGTTGCCGACCGGCACGGTCAGTGGTCCGCCGGTGGGACGGACGAGCATGCCCGTGCGCAGCCCGGCGGTGGAGGCCATCGGCAGGCACACCAGGCCACCCGCACCGCTGGCGGCGACCTCGGCATAGACCGGGGGACGGTTGCCCTCGCCAAGCACCTCGAGCACCTCGCCGACCGCCGCATCGAGACCGCGCACCACGAGGTGCAGGCCGAGCAGCTCCACGAGCAGGCCGAGGCGACGGGGGCCCGCCGTGCCGAGGGCACGGTCGAGGAGGTCCGGGGTGAGCGGTCCCGCACCGGGGACAGCGCCAGGTGCGACACGGGATGTCACGGCGGGGGTGGTGGCGATCATGGCAGCAGCACCTCGCGAACCCGGCGCGCGGCGTCGGAGATCCGGGCGTCCAGGACGCCCTCCGCCGTCTCCACGAGGGCGTCGCCGCGGCGCAGAGTGGGGTCGGCGACCACGGTCGCGCCGCCGGCCACCTCGTCGATCTCGGCCATCGTGACGAGGTCGGCCGCGTCGGCGGGGCAGACCCGGATCCGGACCACGGGCTCGCCGGGCAGCAGCGCCAGAGCTCGGCGTACGGCGTCGAGACCGGGGTGCTCGGCAATGGACAGCTCGTGTCCCACCAGCTCCTCGGCGAGGGTCACCGCGACGTCGACGGCCTGCCCCTCGACCTGGGCGCAGGTGGTCTCCAGTGCCTGGCGCAGAGCGTGTGCGGAGCGGGCGAGGCCGTCGAGGGCGGCCTGGTGCTCGGCCTCTCGGCGTGCCTCCTCGTCGCGGCGGCGCTCGGCGGCCTGGGTCTCGGCCTCGCGAGCGCGCTCCTCCGCGGCCCGGCGGCCCTCGGCCCAGCCGACGGCGTACCCCTGCGCGCGAGCGGCGGATCGGGTCTGCGCGGCCAGGCCGGTCAGCGTGTGCTCGGTGACCGCGTCGCCCAGCACGGAGCTCGACCCGAGGCGGGTCCAGCCACCGGAGCGCAGCTCGCGGCCGGTCAAGGGGGACGGTCGCACGGTCAGCCGACCGAGGTCCTCGGTCGCGACCACGCCGGCGTCGGCGGACTCAGGCGACAAAGTCGTCATCGTTGCCTCGCCGCACCATGATCTGGCCTTGTTCCTCGAGCCGGCGGATCACCCGGATGATGTTCTGCTGGGCCTCCTCGACCTGGCTCACCCGCACGGTGCCGAGCAGCTCGACCTCTTCCATCAGGTTGGTGGCCGCCCGCTCGGAGAGGTTGTTCGTGATCTTCTCCCGGACGAGGTCGGGGACGCCCTTGAGGGCCAGGGCGAGCTCGGCGGTGTCGACCTCGCGCAGAACCAGCTGGATCGAGCGGTCCTCGAGGCTGGTGATGTCCTCGAACATGAACATCTTGCTCTTCACCAGGTCCGCGAGCGCGGGGTCGAGCGCTTCGAGGCCCTCGACGATCTTCCGCTCGGTGGAGCGGTCGGAGCGGTTGATGATGTCGACCAGCGGGTCGAGACCGCCGACCTGCTTCATTTCGGTGGGCTGCAGCATCGAGGAGAGCCGGCGCTCCAGGGTGCTCTCCACCGCGCGGATCACCTCCGGCGAGGTGCGGTCCATCACCGCGATCCGGTGGGCCACGTCGGCCTGGATGTCCGGGGCCAGCCCGGCGAGCAGGAGGGACGCCTTGTCCGCGGTCATGTGCGCCAGAACGAGGGCGATCACCTGCGGGTGCTCCTCGGCGATGAACGACCGCAGCTGGGCGGGGTCGGCGCGGTGCAGGAACTGGAACGGCATCTGGACTGCCGCCGCCTGCAGCCGGCTGATGATCTCGCCCGCCCGCTCGGTGCCGAGGCTCTCCTCGAGCACCTGCTGGGCGAAGGACAGGCCGCCCTGGGCGATGTGGGCCCGCGCGGTGATCATCGCGTGGAACTCGCCGAGCACCGACTCGGTCTCCGGACTGGCGATCGCGTCGAGCCGCGCGATCTCGGCGGTGACCGCCTCGACCTCGCTCTCCGAGAGGTGGGAGAGCACCGCGGCGGCCTTCTCCCGGCCCATCTGCACCAGCAGGATCGCCGCCTTGCGGACGCCCAGGCCGGTCAGGCCACCCGACATCGTCATCACGGTCATCGCTCCACCAACCATCCGCGCAGCAGCGCCGCGACGTCCTCGGGCTGCCGGTCGACGAGCGCGGCGATCTCGTCGCGGACCTCGTCGTTCTCGTTCCTCTGCACGGTCTCCAGGGCGAGCATCGCCGGCGCCTCCAGCGCCTCCTGGTGCTGCTGGCGCTCGACCTGCTCCCGGCGCAGCTGTTCCACGACGTACTCGGTGGCCTCGGCGCGCGCCTTGGCCCGGCGCCGGCCCTGCAGCCAGGCGATCAGGATGATCACCAGGCCCAGCAGCACCAGCCCGCCGTTGCGGATCAGCGTCATCGTCTGAGCCTTCTCGTCCGCCGCGACGCTGGCCTCCAGCTCGGCGGTGGCCGCCTCCTGCGCGGTGCGGTCGAACGCCATCGAGGTGACCTGGATGGTGTCGTTGCGCTTGGGCTGGATGCCCAGGGCGGAGGCGACCAGGTTCTGCACCTCGGTCGCGTCCGCCGCGGCGGGAGCCCGGTTGTCCAGCACGATGCCCACGTGCAGCGACTTGACGTTGCCGGGGGCGGCCTCGGTGACGATCCGCGTGCTGCCCACGGCGTTGTCGGAGGTGCGGCTGCTCTTCGCGTACGCCGAGTTGCCGCCGTTCGTCGTGGTCGGGTCCATCTGGCCGTCCGGGCCCACGACGCCACCGTTGACGTCGGCAGCGCCGTCGCCCTCGAGCGTCTCGCTGGTCTCGGTCTCGGACAGCGCCACGTCGTCGTTGCCGAAGTAGCGCGTGGTCTCCTCGACGGTCTTGTCGAAGGACAGGTTCGGGGTGATCTGGACGACCGCGTTGCCGGGGCCGACCACGCGGTCGAGCATCGACTGCACCTGCGTGGTCATCCGGTTCTGGAAGTCGAGGACCTGCTGAGTCTGGGTCTGCGCGGATCCGCCGACGCCGCCCGGGGTGGAGAGGACCTTGCCGCTGGCGTCGGTGACGGTCACCTTGCCCGCGTCGAGCCCGGTGACGCTGGAGCTGACCAGGTTCACCACGGCCTGCACCTGCTCGGCCTGGAGGGTGTCACCGGCGCGGGTCTTGACGAGCACCGAGGCGGTGGTGGGGTCCTGCTCGTCGGCGAAGACCTCCTTCTGCGGGATGGCCAGGTGGACGACCGCGGCCTGGACGCCGTCGATGGCCTCGATGGTCGCGGCCAGCTCGCCCTCCATGGCCCGCTTGAAGCTGGTCTGCTCCTGGAACTCCGAGGTGGACAGGCTCTGGTTGTCCAGCAGCGCGTAGCCGCCCTGGCTGGAGCTGGGCAGTCCCTCGCCGGACATGCTGATCCGGGTGGTGTACACCTGCTCGCGCGGCACCAGGATGGTGTTGCCGCCGTTGCTGATCTCGTAGTCGACGCCCTGGGCGTCGAGCTGCTCGATGATCGCCGAGGCGTCGGAGGAGGCCAGGTTGCTGTAGAGCGGGGCGTAGGTCGGCGTCGAGGCCCAGCGGAACACCATGAAGCCGGCGAGCAGCAGGGCAGCGGTGCCGACGACGGCGACGACCTTCTGCCCGGCGGTGAAGCCGGAGAAGGTGGACTGTGCGCGGCCCAGGGACCGGGTCAGGTTCTCTCTCATCACACCTGCATCCGCATGATCTCGCTGAAGGCCTCGACTGCCTTGTTGCGCAGGGACACGGTCAGCTGGGTGGCCACCTGGGTCTCGGTCGCCGCGATCGTGTAGTCGTGGAGCGCGCCGAGGTCACCGGTGGCGGCCTGGACCGAGAGCGAGTCGCTGCGGTCCTGGAGCGCCTCGAGCTGCTCGATCCCGTCCACGAGGAGGGCCCCGAAGCCGGGTCCGCTCGGGCCCTGAGGGGCTCGCAGTGAGTCGGCGCTCACGGTGGGGGCGACGTACGGCGCGAAGCCGACTGCCTCGATGCCGGGGACGCTCATCGCTCACCTCCGCGGTGGTGATGGGTGCTGGGGGTGGCCGTCATCTCAGCTCCGTCCGATCTGGAGTGCGGCGTTGTAGGTGTCCTGGGCGCTCTTCGTCACCTGGACGCTGGACTGGAAGCCGCGCTGGGCCATCACGAGCTGGCTCATCTGGCTGGCCATGTCGGTGTCCGGAAGCCGGACGTGGCCGCTCGGCGTCGGCCAGCGGGTGTCCGGGATCGTGGACGAGCCGGCCCTCGGCGTCGCTGAGGGCGACCCCGCTGACGTCCACGCCGCCGTCGGTGCGCGAGCGGGCGATGACCATCTGCGCCTGGAAGGCGTTCTCGTCGGTGCTGCGGACGGTGTTGACGTTGGCGATGTTGTGCGACAGCGCGTCCAACCAGGTCTGGTGCATGCCGAGGCTGGTGTTGGCGATGCGCAGCATCTCGAAGGCGGCCATCAGAACGCTCCCGCCGCGGTGCGGACGAGCGCGAGCCGGTCACTGACCGAACGGCTGAGGACCTGGTACTGGAAGACCGACTGCATCGCCGCCATGGTCTCCTTGCGCAGATCCACGTTGTTGCCGTTGGCCCCCACCGGCGTGAGGGTCGGCGTGGCGGTGAGGGGCGCCCGGGGGGCCTCGACGTCACCGTTGGCGATGGCTTGCTTGAGGGAGCTCTCGAACTCGACGGTGGTGGCCCGGAAGCCGGGCGTGTCGACGTTCGCGATGTTGTCGGCGATCACGTTCTGACGGAACGTGATGCCGTTCAGGGCGCCGTGCAGCACCTGGCCCACGGCATCGGTCGTGAAGAGGGACACGGACCGCCTCCCGGCTCGAGTGAACGGCCTGGGCCGGCGCCCTTGCGGGCGGTCAGCCGGTGCTGTTCACGGGGTCATGCCGGTCCGTCGGCGTGATGAGCTCTCCCTGCTCGGGAGGTACTTCGGCCCGAAACGGGCACTTCTGAACTTTTCCCGCCAATTTTCTGTCCCGCGGCTGCGCTTCCGCGGTGGCGCGTCGGTCAGGCGCTCGTCCCCCGGTCGCCTCTCGCGGCGGTGCTCAGGCGGAGAGGTCGACGTACACCGGGATGTCGGGGTGGGTGGTGGCCCGCACCGCTTGGGTGTAGCGACGGTGCCGGCCGGTGACGGTCAGCTTCTCGGAGATCCGATGCGCCACGGCAAGCTGGCGCTCGAGCACCAGGCGGGCTCGGGGCTCGAGGTCGCTGGGCAGCGGCCCGCGCACGGGGGGCGGCGCCCAGCCCGGCAGCAGGTCGGGCTCGGCATCGGCGGCCAGCAGACTCTCGGCGAGCTCGACGTCGACCTCGAAGCGCTCCAGCGCCGCCAGCCAGGCGGCCCGGAAGTCGGTGGACGGGGCGGGCAGCGCCGCCTCCGAGCCGGGGTCCGCCGAGACGGCCGGCGGGGCGGGCAGGGGCAGGGTGGGCATGGTCAGGCCGCGCCCTGCGAGGCCGCCTGCAGGGCGGCCTGCTTCCAGGTCTCGGCCAGGTCGCCGACGATGGTGAGGCACCCCTCGGTGAGCGCGGGGTCCTTGGTGACGTTGGCCCGGATCAGCTCGGTGTGCAGCCAGTCATAGAGCGAGGCCAGGCCCGGCCCGCCGTCCCAGGCCTCCACGCGGAGCGTGCTGCGCAGGTGGATGACGATCTCCTGGGCGTGCACCAGCTGGTTGTGCGCCTCGGGCGCGTTGCCCGTCCGCTGCGCCTCCAGGGCGCGCTGCACGTCGAGGAGCAGCCGGTCCACGAGCATCACCAGCAGGCGTGCGGGGCTGGCGGTCTCGACTGAGCTCTGCACGTAGGCGTTCTGGGCGGCGAGGGTCGTGGGATACATCGCGGGTCCTTAGCTGCTGCTGGTGCTGAGCGAAGAGATCTGGCCGGCCAGCCAGCTGGACTGGCTGTTCATCCGGCTGAGCGCGGTCTCGAGGGCGGTGAACTGTCGGGTCAGGGTCGTGCGCCGCAGCTCCAGCCGCTGGTCCCACGACTCGATGCTGTCGTTGAGCCGGTCGATGGTGGTGTTCCGGCCCTTGATGAGCAACGAGAGGGTGCCGTCGTAGGAGTCGCCGGCGATCTCGGTGACCGAGGCGAGCCGCGCGGCGTACCCCGCGTCGTTGCCCTCGACGAACCGGCCGGCGGTCGCGACCGGGTCGCTCTGGTAGGCCGCGACGAAGCGATCCTCGTCGAAGGTCACCTTGCCGTACTTGTCGAGCTCGATCCCGACGTCGGCCAGGGAGCCTCCGGCGGCCGAGTACAGGGTGCTCAGCAGCTGGTCGCGCACCGAGCGCAGCGACGAGTCACCGGCGAGAGGGCCGGCCTTGATGCCGGAACCCCCGGCCTTGGTGGCGGAGTCGATCTCGCCGAGGACCCCGTTCAGGGTGTCCACGAGGTCGCGGACCTTGCCGGCCATCGCCGCCCCGTCGGTGGCCAGGTCGACATCGACGACGGTGCCGGTGGGCGTGTTGGCGGCGAGTGCGACGGTGACCCCCGGGAGGAGGTCGGCGTAGGTGTTGCTCGGTGAGCGGATCGTGTCGGGGCCGACGACGATGGCGGCGTCCCGGCCGGCGGTCGCCGTAGCGCCGCCCAGCAGCGGGGTGCCATCGCCTCGGGCGAGGGTGAAGTCTGAGCTGGCTCCGGTCGTCGAGGACTCGACGCGCAGGCGCGAGGTGCCGTCGTCGAGGCGGACGGCGACGGCGCGGATTCCCTGGCCGGAGCCGTTGATCGCGTCGACGAGGCCCTGGAGGGTGCCGTCCCCGGCGTCGATGGTCACCGCGGGTGACCCGTCGAGCCGGTCGAGGAGCAGCGAGCTGCCGGCGGGGACCACGCCTGCGTCCAGGGCGGCGGTGTCGGCGAAGGTCAGCTGGTGCGACCGGGCGGTCTGCTGGATGGTGAAGGACAGCGCGGTGGCGACCGCGCCGGCGGCGGTGGTGACCGTCGCGTGCTCGGAGGAGGAGGTCGCGGCCACCGAGGTCCAGGCCGTGGGCTTGGCCAGGTCCTGGGCCTGGGTGAGCAGTGAAGCGACCTTGGTGTTGATGCCCTGAAGCGTCTTTACGGCGGTCTGCTGGGTGGAGACCTGGGTCTTGAGCCGGCCCTGAGGGGCGGCCTCGAGCTGCATGAGCTGGGAGATGATGCTGGCGGTGTCCAGCCCACTGGCCAGGCCGCTGATGCTCGCGCTGCCGCTCACGGCCCCTCCCTCGTCTCGTGTGGCCTCTGGTGTCGCTGCGAGGTCTGGGTGACCCCGGGTGGTCCCCGGCGGGGCCGAGCGGGTGGCTCGACGCCCGCCGGGGGCCTGGGGCCCGGTCAGGCCGGGCCCGGCTGGTTCCGCTCAGGTCAGCGGAGCAGGGACAGGACGCCCTGCGGGGCCTGGTTGGCCTGCGCGAGCATTGCGGTGCCGGCCTGGGACAGGATCTGCGAACGGGTGAAGTTCATCATCTCCTGGGCCATGTCGGTGTCGCGGATCCGGCTCTCGGAGGCCGAGAGGTTCTCCACGGCCACGTTGAGGTTGTTCACGGTGTGCTCGAACTGGTTGTGCGCCGCACCCAGCTGACCACGGAAGGTCGAGACCGACTCGATGGCGGCGTCGATCGTGGTCAGGTCGGCGTCCGTCGTGTTGGCGGTGACGTCCACCGTGTCGATGAGCAGGGTGGCGGACTGCATGTCGGACAGCACCACGGACTGGGTCTCGCCGCCGTTGGCGCCCACCTGGAAGGTGAGGGTGTTGGTGTTGTCGAGCAGCTTGGTGCCGTTGAACTCGGTGCGGGTGGCGATGTCGTTGATCGCGGTCGACAGCGCGCTCATCTCGTCCTGGATCGCGGCGACGGCCTTGCCGCCGGCTCCGCCGTTGGCGCCGGTGTTGCCGGCCTGGACGGTGAGGTCGCGCATCCGCTGCAGCATCGCGTGGACCTCGGTGAGCGCGCCCTCGGCGGTCTGGGCGACCGAGATGCCGTCCTGCGCGTTGCGCACGGCGACCTTGAGACCGCCGACCTGCGAGCGCAGGGTCTCGGAGATCGCCAGGCCGGCCGCGTCGTCGGCGGCGCGGTTGATCCGGAAGCCGCTGGAGAGCTTCTCCAGGGACTTCGACATCTGGTTCTGGGTCACCGACAGGTTCCGGTAGGAGTTGAACGCGTCGATGTTCTGGTTGATCCGCAGACTCATGGTGGGGTTCCTTCCTGGATGTTCGAGTCTCGTGCCGGAGTCCGTCCGTGGACTCCTGTCGTTCTCATCGGCCCCGCTGGGGGCCTTCTGAGGTTTTCGGCGGGATTTCTGATCGACTATCGGTTCCGCTGGGCCGGCAGAGCCCGCAGCCGCACGCGACGAGGGCGGCAGCCGAAGGATCTCGGCTGCCGCCCTCGCGGTCGGCGTGGGTCAGCGCGTCTCAGCCCGCCTCAGCCCGCCTTGGTCAGCGGAGGAGGGACAGGACGCCCTGAGGGGCCTGGTTGGCCTGCGCGAGCATCGCGGTGCCGGCCTGGGACAGGATCTGCGAACGGGTGAAGTTCATCATCTCCTGGGCCATGTCGGTGTCGCGGATCCGGCTCTCGGAGGCCGAGAGGTTCTCCACGGCCACGTTGAGGTTGTTCACGGTGTGCTCGAACTGGTTGTGCGCCGCACCGAGCTGACCACGGAAGGTCGAGACCGACTCGATGGCCGCGTCGATGGAGGCCAGCGCGTCGGTGGTGGCGGTCGCGCCGACACCGTCGTCGGCGGCACCGTTGAGGTCGATCGCGTCGATCTTCACCGTGGCCGAGCCGAGGGTGGCCGACTTCATGTCGGACAGCGCCACGGTCTGGGTCTCGCCGCCGTTGGCGCCCACCTGGAAGGTGAGGCTGGCGGTGCTGCCGTCGAGCAGCTTGGTGCCGTTGAACTCGGTGCGGGTGGCGATGTCGTTGATCGCGGTCGACAGCGCGGTCATCTCCTCCTGGATCGAGCCCATCGCCTTGCCGGCCGCTCCGCCGTTGGCGCCGGTGTTGCCGGCCTGGACGGTGAGGTCGCGCATCCGCTGCAGCATCGCGTGGACCTCGGTGAGCGCACCCTCGGCGGTCTGGGCGACCGAGATGCCGTCCTGCGCGTTGCGCACGGCGACCTTGAGACCGCCGACCTGCGAGCGCAGGGTCTCGGAGATCGCCAGGCCGGCCGCGTCGTCGGCGGCGCGGTTGATCCGGAAGCCGCTGGAGAGCTTCTCCAGGGACTTCGACATCTGGTTCTGGGTCACCGACAGGTTCCGGTAGGAGTTGAACGCGTCGATGTTCTGGTTGATCCGCAGACTCATGGTGGGGTTCCTTCCTGGATGTTCGAGTCTCGTGCCGGAGTCCGTCCGTGGACTCCTTCGTGCCTCCATCGGCCCGGTCGCGCCGTACCTGAGGGGAATCGGGTCGGGTTTTCTTGCTCAGGCGCTGCGGTGGTACGCCGCCGAGGCGCCGATGCGCTCGGTAGCGGTGCGCCGGGAGGCGACCGCGGCGAAGTAGGCGTCGCGCCGGCGGGCCGCACAGCCCTCGGGGCGGGCGTGCGGGGCGACGAGATCGGGGTCCAACGCGCTGTTCATGGCGTCCTTGAGCAGCACGAGCGCCTCGGACCGCATCTGGGAGACGCGCGACTCGCTGACGCCGAGCTCCTCGGCGATGTCGGCCATCGGCCGCTCGGCGAAGAAGTAGCCCTCCACGACGATGCGCAGCCGCTCGGGGAGAAGCGCGACGGCGTCGACGAGGTAGCCGACCCGCTCCTGCTGCTCGACGCGGTCCTCGGGGCTGGGTGCCCGGGTCGGGAGCACGTCGTCGATCGGGGTGTCGCCGAAGCCCTGGAGGCTCATCACGCTGGCGCGGGAGACGTCCTCCTCGTTGGCGGCGATCTCCTCGACGCTGATCCCGTTGGCGGCGGCGACCTCGCGGTCGCTGGGGCTGCGGCCGAGCTCGGTGGCCAGCCGGCTGCGGGTCTGGTCGAGGTCGCGCGCCCGGCGGCGCACCGACCGGCTGGCCCAGTCGATGCCGCGGAGCTCGTCGAGGATCGCCCCGCGCACGCGCGTGGCGGCATAGCGGGTGAACGGCACGCCGCGCGACTCGTCGTAGGATCGGGCGGCCTGCACCAGCGCGGCCAGTCCGGCCGAGGTGAGGTCGTCGCGGTTGACGTGCCCCGGCAGCCGACCCATCGTCTCGCGCACGATGTGGCCGACCAGAGGCATGGTGCTGGTCACCAGGGCCTCGATGTCGGCGCCCGGGTTCTCCGGGTCCGGGGCGGAGGTTCGCCGGTTCGGGGTGCTCGTCACGACACTGACTGTGCTTGACATGCAGGACTAAAGGCCCGGAATCGCTCGCAATGGCCGAAACGGACAAAGGGTTCTAGGTCCCGGGTCATGTCTGGATAGTCCTGAGTGACTATCAAGACCGCCGCCCGGATGACCGAGCACCCTCCAGGCGACCCCCCAGGGGGGCCGCCCCCCGGACCCCGGATGACCCGTGCATGCTTTCGCCCCGAAAGCGCTCAGGCGGCATCGGGGTCTGCCGATCTGGGTTCTGCAACGATCCGTCGCCGCGATCCTCGGACCGTTCCCTGCCGCCCCGGACCCGACCCAGGAAGGAGAGTTGACCGGTGGAAGACCTGTCGCTCATCCTGTGGCGCGAGCGTGAGCTGCTCGAGACGCTGCTGTACCGCCTCGAGGTGGAGAAGCTCGTGCTCTCCGGAGGCAACGCTCGATGGCTCGCCGCCGCCGCCCGCGACGTCGAGGCGGTGCTGGAGTCCATCCGGGAGACCGAGCTCCACCGGGCGGTCGTCGCCGACCAGGCCGCCGCTGCCGTCGGCATGGAGTCCAACCCCAGCCTCCGTGCCCTCGCCGAGGCGGTCGAGGAGCCCTGGCGCTCGATCCTGCTCGACCACCGCGAGGCGTTCCTGGGCTACACCCGCCAGGTCACCGACCTCGCCGCGGAGAACCGCGAGCTGCTGACCGTGGGCCAGCAGGCCGCCCGCGACCTGTTCCTCGGCCTGACCGAGGGCCCCGCCAGCTATGCCCCCGACGGCCGAGCCGTCGCCCGAGACACCAGCCGCCGACTCGTCGATCGGAGCATCTGATGATCGGCCGCCTTCACCGCGGGGGGTCGCGCTGATGAGCTTCGCCTCCATCAACACCGCCCTGACGGCGCTGCGCTACAACCAGGTAGCCATGGACACCGCGAGCCAGAACATCGCCAACGTGGACTCGGAGGGCTACACCCGTCGTCGCGTCGAGGCCGCCGCCGCCGGGACCCCGACGACGCTTGCCAGGTGGTCGCGCGGCCAGAGCACCGGCAGCGGCGTCCGGATCTCCGCGGTCACCCGGATGACCGACCCCTTCATCGACGCCCGGGTCCGCACCGAGCACGGCAAGCAGTTCCAGCTGGACACTCGCCAGGCGGCGCTCGACCGGCTCGAGACCGGCATCGGCGAGCCCGGCGAGAACGGTGTCGCCGCCGTGATGGCGGAGTTCCGCTCCTCGTGGGCCGACCTGGCCAACAGCCCCAACAGCGACGCAGCCCGGAGCCAGGTGTTGGCCCGCGGGGCCGCGCTGGCGGACGCACTGCGGATCCAGGCGCGCAACTTCGACACCGAGGCCGCTGACCAGCGGGTCAAGGCGGTCGCCATGGTCGCTGAGGTCAACACCCTCGCCGCCGACTTGGCCGCGACCAACAAGGCCGTCCAGATGGCCCGGTCCGACGGCGCCGACGCCGGCAACATCCTCGACCAGCGCGACCTGATCGCGCTCAGGCTGGCCGAGCTGACCGGTGGTCAGGCCATCGGCAACGCTGCTGGCGGGCTGGACTTCCGGATCGGCGGGGCCGACCTGGTCACCGGTGGCATCGGCGGCTCGCTGCAGGTCAGCAGCGGCGCGACGGCCACCGGCGCCGCCGACGGCAACCCGATGTCCTTCCAGGTCTCCCACCCGGTCAGCGGACCCACGGCGATCCCCGCGATCGACGGCGGCGAGATCGCCGCCGTGGTGGACCTGGTCGACACCACGATCCCGGGCTACCTGTCCGGGCTCGGCGCGGTCGCCACCACGATGGCCGACGCGGTCAACGCGGTGCATGCCTCGGCGTACGACTCCTCCGGCGCCCCCGGGGGAGCGTTCTTCGGCTACGACCCGGCCGCTCCGGCGGCCACCCTGGCCGTGCTCGTCACGGATCCGGCCGCGGTGGCTGCCTCGGGGCTGCCTGGGGGTGTGGTCGACGGGAGCAAGGCCGACGCGCTGGCCACGCTGACCGCGCCGGAGTCGGCGTACCAGCAGCTGGTCAACGGCTTCGGCACCACCGTGGCTTCGGGTCGGCGGCTCTCGGCGTCCCAGCAGATGCTCACCCAGCAGGTGGACGGGTCGCGCGACCAGCTCGCCGGGGTGAGCCTGGACGAGGAGATGCTGGCGATGGTGCAGTACCAGCGCGGCTACGAAGCCGCCGCCCGGGTGCTCACCACCGTCGACTCGATGCTCGACACCTTGATCAACCGGACCGGGCTGGTGCGCTGATGACCCTGAACCGGATCACCCAGTCGATGATGATGGGTCGCTCCTACCTCACCATGCAGACCGTCGCGGGGCGGTTGTCGAAGTCCCAGGAGCACCTGACCACCGGGCGCGTGCTCAACCGGCCCTCCGACTCGCCGACGGAGACCACCTCGGCGATGCGGATCCGCTCCGAGCTCGCCGACCAGCGACAGTTCGCACGCAACGCCTCGGACGGCATCGGCTGGCTCGGCCAGACCGACGCCACCCTGACCGGAATGCTCGGGGAGGTACGCCGGACCCGCGAGCTCGCCATCCAGGGGGTCAGCCCGCTGACCCAGAACCCCGCGGCCCGCGAGGCTCTCGCCGCCGAGGTAGAGCAGTTGCGCGAGAGCCTGATCACCTCCGCGAACTCCTCCTACCTGGGCCGGCCGGTGTTCGGCGGCCTGGTGAGCGGCACGAAGGCGTACGACGCGAGCGGCGCGTTCATCGGAGTCGCGGGCGCCGTATCGCGCGCGATCGGGACCGACGCGAGCGTCACGGTCAACGTGAACGGCCCCGCGGTCTTCGGGCCGGACGGGGCGAACCTCTTCGACGATCTCCAAGGCCTGGCCGACTCCCTGCGCGCCGGGGACACCGCCGGCATCCAGACCCGGATGGCCAACCTCGACACTGCCCAGGCTCGGCTGACCTCGACCCTGGCCGACGTCGGCACCCGCTACAGCCGGGTGGAGCGAGCCGTGCAGACCGCGGAGAACTCGGTCCTGGACCTCACCTCCTCGCTGTCGGAGATCGAGAACGTCGACATCGCGCGCGCCGCGATCGACCTGCAGATGAACGAGGTCGCCTACCAGGCGGCCCTCGCGGCCACGGCTAGGCTGGTCCAGCCGTCTCTCGCGGACTTCTTGAGGTGACCCGGTGAGCGCGGCCCCGGCGGTCCCGCCGGTGATCGACGAGGCGAGGAGCGTGGCCCCGGTGGTCGAGGAGATCCCCGTCCTGACGATGGTGGAGCCGATGCCCGGGTTCCCCGACCAGACCCGGTTCGCGCTCGTGCGCCTCGACGAGGATGGCGTGCTGTGCGCGCTGCGCTCGGTCGACGAGCCCGACCTCCGGTTTCTCGTCGTGCCGCCGCACGTCTTCTTCCCCGACTACGCCCCGGTCGTCGACGACGCCGCCGTCGCCGCCCTGGCCATCGAGCGGGCCTCGGACGTCCTTACGCTGGTCGTGGTCAATCCCGGTGACGACGCTGGCGGCGCCACGGCCAACCTTCTCGCGCCGGTGCTCGTCAACACGGTGACCCGACAGGCCGGCCAGGTGGTCTTGACCGAGGACCTTCCGATCCGGGCCCCCCTCGTCGCCTGACCCCGCCGATCCGCGACGAGGGCTCAGGGCCGCCGACGGTGCAGGTGGCGAGCCAGCGAGGCGATCGCGTCCTCGCTCGGAGAGGCAGCGGCGCGGTTGGTCTCCTCGAGCTCGCGGAGCAGCTCGGCCCGGTGGACGGCCACCGACCGGGGAGCGTCGATGCCGACCCGGACCACGTCGCCGCGGACTTCCAGGACCGTCACCGTGACCTCGTCGCCGATGACGATGCTCTCGCCAACCCGGCGGCTCAGGACCAACATGGGCGTCACGCTACAACGGCTGCCGCCCTGTCCTTCCCTCCGGCGCCGGAGTTGGTAGTGTGGCGCTCGCACCAGATGCACAAGTTCCAGCAGGTCCACCCAGTCGCCCGCGGAGAGTTTGTGAATCCGGCGGCGTTGGCTTCCCACGGTTGCAGTTGCTCTCAGAGGGGCTCAGCGTCACGCAGCTGGTGCAGGTCCGTCGCAGCGGCGGTCCAGGCCCCGACAGAGGAGTAGCAGAGCATGGCTCAGGGCACCGTCAAGTGGTTCAACGCCGAGAAGGGCTTCGGCTTCATCGCGCAGGAGGGTGGCGGAGACGACGTCTTCGTGCACTTCTCGGCCATCCAGATGCAGGGCTACAAGGCCCTCGAGGAGAACCAGCGCGTCGAGTTCGAGGTCACCCAGGGCCCCAAGGGCCCCCAGGCGGAGAAGGTTCGCCCGGTCTGACGCGTCAGTCCAGAAGAGGGGTCCCGGCCGCAAGACCGGGGCCCTTCGTCCATTTTCCTGGGAGTTTCCCGCCGCCGGGGACTGAGCAGACTCACCGCGCGAGACCGGGCTCCTCGGCTTGGCCCAGAGCCCAGACGAGGTCCGGTCACCGACGCGGGATCGAAAGGCGAGCACGATGCGCGATCAGGTCGATGCGGCCCTCGAGGATGCCGTCCTCATGGAGGAGGTCGAGCTGATCTCGACGCTGATGATCGCCGCCAGCGAGTCCGAGGGCCCGCTCAGTCAGTGCGACGTGGACGTCCTGCTTGGGATCGGGCGCCCCCACGCTCAGGTCCCGGAACAACCCGACCCGCGGCGCGGGGCCTCGCCTCCGACCGACGTGTGACCTCGGTCGAGGCCTCTGCCTGGCTGCCCGCGATCCGGCACGAAGGACGTGCCGGGCAGCCCTAGCATGTTCCGCGGTCCGCTTCCGTTCACCAGGAGTTCACTGTGGCTTTGCGGTTCCGTCCTGTGGACGGCACGTTCTACGACCTCTTCACCGCCTCCGCAGGGCACCACGTGAAGGGGGCGGCCCTGCTTGTCGAGATGCTCGTCGAGGGCGCGGACCGCATCCGGATCGCCGAGCAGATGCGCGAGCAGGAGCACCTCGCCGACGAAGCCACCCACGACATCATCCGGAGGGTCAACCGGACATTCGTGACGCCGTTCGACCGCGAGGACATCTACGCCCTCGCCTCCGGGCTCGATGACGTCATGGACCACATGGAGGAGGCCTCCGACCTGGTGCTTCTCTACGACGTGAAGGAGCTGCCTGCCGAGGTCGCCGAGCAGGTCGAGGTCATCCAGCGGTGCGCCGAGCTCACCGCCGAGGCGATGCCCCGGCTGAGGTCGATGGCCCATCTCGACGAATACTGGATCGAGGTGAACCGGCTGGAGAACCACGGCGACAAGACCTACCGCCGGATCCTGGCCCGGCTCTTCAGCGGCGAGTACGACGCCCTCGACGTGCTCAAGCTCAAGGACATCGTCGACTCCCTCGAGGCCTCGATCGACGCCTTCGAGACGGTGGCGAACACCGTCGAGCAGATCGCCCTCAAGGAGTCCTGAGGGTGGAGCTCGCGATCGTCGTCGCGGTCGTCGTCGTCGCCTTGGCCTTCGACTACACCAACGGGTTTCACGACGCCGCGAACGCGATCGCCACCTCGGTCTCCACCCGCGCGCTCACGCCTCAGGCGGCGCTGGCGATGGCGGCGGTCATGAACTTCATCGGCGCCTTCCTCGGACAGCAGGTGGCCAACACGGTCGGCAGCGTGATCAACCCCCCAGACGGGCCTCACGGCCTCGTCGTGGTGATGGCGGGCCTGCTGGGCGCCATCACCTGGAACCTGATCACCTGGTACTTCGGCCTGCCGTCCTCGTCCTCGCACGCCCTCATCGGCGGCCTGGTCGGGTCGGCCATCGCGGCTGGCGCGACGGTCGAGTGGGACGTCATCACGACCAAGATCGTGATCCCGATGGTGGCCTCTCCGCTGTTCGGCTTCGCCACGGCCGCCGGGGTGATGATCGCCATCCTGTGGCTGTTCCGTCGCGCCCAGCCGGCCCGCACCAACCGTGGCTTCCGCTATGCCCAGACCGTCTCCGCCGCGGCGATGGCGCTGGGCCACGGCCTTCAAGACGCGCAGAAGACGATGGGCGTGATGTTCCTGGCGCTGCTGACGGGAGGGTATGTCGCTCAGGGTGACCCGCTCCCGGTCTGGGTGATCTTCTCCGCCGCCGCGGCGATCTCAGCCGGCACCTACGCCGGTGGGTGGCGGATCATGCGGACCCTCGGTCGGCGGATCATCCACCTCGACCCACCCCGCGGTTTCGCCGCCGAGTCCGTGGCCGCGGGCGTCCTGTACACGACGGCGTTCGTCTTCGAGGCGCCGATCTCCACCACCCACACGATCACCTCGGCGGTGATGGGGGTGGGGGCCACCAAGCGGCTCTCGGCGGTTCGCTGGGGAGTGGCCCGGTCGATCGTGATGGCCTGGGTCCTCACCTTCCCGGCTGCCGGGTCGGTGGCGGCGGCGACGTACCTCCTGCTGCGCCTGGTCCAGCTGCCCTGAGTGCCGCCCCGAGGCGCCGCCGGGGCGCCGCCGTCTCCCGGGGCCCGTCAGCGCAGGCGGCTCAGCCGAAGCGGCCGGAGATGTAGTCCTCGGTGCGCTTGTCCCGGGGGGACCGGAAGATGTTGCTGGTCAGGTCGTACTCCACCAGCAGGCCGGTGCGGTTGCCGGTGCCCTCGTCCGCCAGCGCGGTGAAGAACGCGGTGCGGTCGGCAACCCGGGCGGCCTGCTGCATGTTGTGGGTGACGATGATGATCGTGTAGTCGTCGCGCAACTCCATCATCAGGTCCTCGATGCGCGCGGTGGCGATCGGGTCCAGCGCCGAGCACGGCTCGTCCATGAGGATGACGTCGGGCTGCACGGCGATCGTCCTGGCGATGCAGAGCCGCTGCTGCTGGCCCCCGGAGAGGCCGTACGCCGACTGCTTCAGCTTGTCCTTGACCTCGTCCCACAGCGCCGCCCGGGTCAGGCACTCCTCGACCCAGTCGTCCATACTGCCGACCTTCATCCCGGTGGCCCGAGGGCCGTAGGCGACGTTGTCGTAGACCGACTTCGGGAACGGGTTGGGCTTCTGGAACACCATTCCGATCCGTCGGCGCACCTCGATCGGGTCGACGTCGCGCTCGTAGATGTTCTTGCCGTGGTAGGTCACGCGGCCCTCGACGTGCGCCCCGTCGACCAGGTCGTTCATCCGGTTCAGCGAGCGCAGGAGCGTCGACTTGCCACAGCCCGAGGGGCCGATGAGCGCGGTGATCTCGTTCTTGCCGAAGTCCAGCGAGACCCTCGTGACCGCGCGGAAGTCGCCGTAGAAGACATTGACGTCCTCGCAGGCCATGACCGGCTCGGCGGGCGTCGGTGGCAGCTCCCGCAGGTGGTGGGGCTCGTGCAGGTCGGTCACCGGGATCTCCTGGGCGGCTCGGGTCTGGTCCGGGACGTCGTGGCCGGCGGTGGCCGGCGTGGTCGTTGCGGGTCCGGACGTGGTGTAGGTGGCCATGGTGATCACCAGCGCTTCTGGTAGCGGTTGCGGATGTAGATGGCCACCGCGTTCATGGCCAGCAGAAGTGCCAGCATGACGATGATGGCCGCCGAGGCGACTTGATGGAACTCCACCTGGGGTTGTTGCGCCCAGTTGAAGATCTGGATCGGCAGAGTTGTGAAGCCCGACATCAGCCCATTCGGGTCATAGCTAACGAACACCAGGCCGCCCAGCAGGAGCAGCGGAGCCGCCTCGCCGAGCGCCCGGGACAGCGCCAGGATCGCGCCGGTGGCGATGCCGGGAATGGCTGCCGGAAGCGTCTGGCGCCACACGGTCTGCAGCGGTGTGGCGCCGAGCGCCAGCGAGCCCTCCCGAATCTCCCGGGGGACGGCGCGGACCGCCTCGCGGGTGGCGATGATGATGACCGGCAGGATCAGCAGCGCCAGCGCGACGGCTCCGGCGAGCACGACCCGCCGGGGGAAGTCGATGGCGAGCGCCAGCCCGGCGGTGAGCATGCCGTAGACGATGGCCGGCACCGCGGCGAGGTTGGTGATGTTGACCTCGACGAGCCGGTTGTACCACTTGCGCTGGTCGGCGAACTCCTCCAGGTACACCCCGGCGGCCACGCCCAGCGGGATCGCCATCACCGCGGTCAGGGCGATGATCAACGCCGAGCCGAGGATGGCGGCGCGGGCGCCGGCGGTCTCGGGGGCGATGCGCGAGCTGTAGTTGGTGAACAGCGCGCCGTCCAGGCGGGGGACGCCGTCGAGGAACGAGTCGATGAGCAGCACCGCCAGGCACAGGACGGAGAACGCCAGCGCGAGCCACAGCGCGAGCAGGAAGCCGACCGACGCCGGGCTGGTGTTGCCGTGCTTGGCGGAACGCATCGGCCGGCCGGCGAGGCTGCCGGTGCGGCCTGGCGTGGTCGAGACAGTGGTCATCAGCGGAGCCCCCAGGGCCGGGTGTGCACAGCGGGCAGTGTCGGGGTGGAGGTCGGCGTCATCAGTAGGCCTCCCGGACGCGTCGGACGATGACGGCGGCGATCAGGTTGACCGACAGGGTGACCACGAAGAGCAGCAGCCCGACCGCGAACAGCGTGTTGAAGCCCAGGGTCCCCGGCGTGCTCTCCCCGGTGGCGGTCTGGGCGATGTAGCCGGTCATCGTCTGGCCCTGCATGGTGGGGTCGGTGACCACCTGGGCTCGCGTGCCCGCCGCCAGGGCGACGATCATCGTCTCCCCGACCGCCCGGGACAGCGCGAGCACGATCGAGGCGGTGATGCCCGAGATCGCCGCGGGGAAGACCACCCGGAGCGTGGTGCGCATCTTGTTGGCGCCCAGCGCGTAGGAGCCCTGGCGCAGCGACTGCGGCACGGCCGACATCGCGTCCTCCGACAGCGAGGCGACCGTGGGGATGATCATGATCCCCAGCACCAGACCGGCCGAGAGCACGCTGAAGGTGCCCAGGTTCAGGTTGAGCAGGCCGTTGAGGATCTCGGGGGCCACGAAGTAGAGCGCGAAGTAGCCGTAGACCACCGAGGGGATGCCGGCGAGCACCTCGAGCACCGGTTTGAGCACCTTGCGGGTCCGCTCCCCGGCGTACTCGGAGAGGTAGACCGCCGCACCGAGCCCGAAGGGCACCGCGATCGCCAGGCCGACCAGGGTCGTCCACAGCGTCCCGCTGATCAGCGGCAGGACGCCGAAGTCGGCGTTGGAGAAGTTCGGCGCCCATCGGGTGCCGGTGAGGAAGTCCCACAGGCTGACCTCGCGGAGGAAGTCCAGCGCCGGGAAGAGCAGCGAGAGGAAGATCGCCACGGTGATCGCGATGGTCAGTCCGGCCGCGCCGGCCAGGACTCCCAACGCGGCCCGCTCGCCGTAGCGGCCGCGCTTCTTGCGGATGCCGTCGACGGGATCTGACTCCCCGGGAAAGCCCGGACGGGGGCTCGTCACGTCGGACGAGCCCCCACGGGCTGCAGTGGTGCTCACAGTGGTGTCCTGTCGCTACGAGGGGATCAGCCGCTCAGGCTGGCCGCGGCGTCCTGGAGCTCGGCCTGCTGCTCCTCGCTGAGCGGGATGAACTGCGCGGTCTGGGCGATCTCGGCGTCGTTGGCCACGTAGTAGTCGACGAAGGCCGCGACCTGCGGCTTGTCGGCGTAGGACTGGTTCGCGACGTAGATGAACAGCGGCCGCGCCAGCGGGGTGTAGCTGCCGTCCTGGGCGGTCTCCGCCGACGGAGCGACGCAGCCGTCGCCGCTGTCGATCTCCACCGCCTTGAGGGCCTCGGCGTTCTCCTCGAAGTAGGTGTAGCCGAAGTAGCCCAGCGCGTCGGCGGAACCGGAGACCCCCTGGACGATCACGTTGTCGTCCTCCGAGGCGTTGTAGTCCGAGCGGCTCGCGCCCTCCTCACCGTTGATCTCGTCGGTGAAGTAGTCGAAGGTCCCCGAGTCGGTGCCCGGGCCGTAGAGCTCGATGCGCTCGCTCGGGAAGTCCGCGTTGACCTGGTCCCAAGTCGTGATCTCGCCTTCGGCGTCCGGGCTCCACAAGGTGGCCAGCTCGTCGGTGGTCAGGCAGGTGATGAATTCGTTGTCGGCGGAGACGACCACCGTGAGCGCGTCGGTGGCGACCTGGAGCTGGGTGTACTCGACCCCGTTCTCCTCGCAGACGGCCATCTCCTCCTCGCTGATCGGCCGGGAGGCATCGGAGATGTCGGTGCTGCCGGTGCAGAACTTCTCGAAGCCGCCGCCGGTCCCGGAGGTGGCGACCGAGACGTTGACGCCGTTGCTCTCGCTCATGAAGAGCTCGCCGGCGGCGGTGGTCAACGGCTCGACGGTCGAGGAGCCGTCGACGACGACCTCGCCGCTCAGGTCCCCGCCTTCGCCGTCGGCGGTGTCGTCCTGCCCGCCGCAGGCAGCCAGGCCGACGGTAAGCAGGACCGCTGCCGGAGCGGCTGCGGCGCGCTGAAGAGTACGTCGCTTCACGTGGCGACCTTCCTGGTGAGTGGTGGCCGCATGCTCGATCCGCGGCCCAGTGCTTTCTCTGTCACCGGCGACGGTAGGAAGCGGCTGTGAACCGATCAGTCGCGTCAGGCAAACAGCAGGTGAACAGCGGTGAACGCTTTGCTCAGCGCTTGCGGCGCGGCCGTGATCGTGGTCACGCTGAGAGTTTCGCCAGGACATCCGACCCGGGACGTTGATCCCGAGTAGGGGGCAGTTGCGGCGCTCGGCGACTACTGGGGGACCGGGGCGACGATCCGCTCCACGGCCGCGATCCGCCCCTGTTGGTGGTGGATGACCGCCATCGCCGCCGGCTCCAGCACCGGCGGCTCGACGCTGACCGCCTCGAACATCCACGGCAGCACCGGCCGGTGGCCACACACCACGAGCGGCACGCTGGCCTCGACCAGTCGACCCATCCGCCTGCGCACCACCCGCTCGTTGGCAGCGGTCTGGGAGAGGTCGTCGGTCTTCTCGATCTTCAGCCCGGTCTCCTCGGCGTACGGGCTCATCGTCGACCAGCAGCGCCGAGCGCTGGAGGAGACCAGCCGCTCGGGACCGTAGGCATGCAGGTCGGGGGGCAGGAGCGCGGCCTGGCGGGAGCCCTCCGCGCTGAGCGGACGCTCGTCGTCGGACTTGCGCCAGCCCTTCTTGTCGCGGGCCTTGGCGTGCCGCAGCACCAGGAGCGGGACGGTGGGCCGGGTGTAGGTCACCGCCTCGGCCAGCGCGACCCGATCGCGGTCGTAGGTCAGGGCGCCGTCGGCCTTGTCGGCCCGCAGCCAGCGGACGTCGCCGATCTCCTGGTTGGGTTCGTAGGCCGAGACGTCGTGGTCGCCGGCCACGTGACCGACCCACCAGTGCACCACCTTGACTCCGCCCTGGACCGGATACACCTGGTCGGCCAGCGGCGGCCCCAGCCGGACCGGCACGCTGGACTCCTCCTCGACCTCCCGGACGGCGGCCGCCCGGGCCGTCTCGCCGGGGTCCAGCTTCCCCTTGGGGAGCGTCCAGTCGTCGTATCGCGGCCGGTGCACGAGCAGCACGTAGGGGTCACCCTTGCGGATGTCCAGCACGACGGCCCCGGCGGCGCTGACGATGTCCAGGTCGGGCATGGGGACAGTCTCACAGCCCTGGATGTCAGTGACTGACATCAGGCCGGGTTTCGAGCCCCCTGACCGGCCTGAGGTCAGTAACTGACGCGCCGGGGCGAGCCCACCCGGCCCCCAATCGTCCCCAGGTCAGTCACTGCCCGGCTCGTCCCCAGAAAGCGCCGGCGCCGCGTGCGCGGTGGAGGAGTACGCCGAGGATCGGCCGCATGCCGGTCCACCTCAGCCCCTCCCACCTGTTCCTGAGACCGACGTTCGTCCGCCCCGTGGGGGTCGACCCCGCCGGCCTCGCCGGTCCCACGAAGGCGCAGGCCGCAGGTCCACGATGGCGGAAGACCTCGCTCGGCCGCTACGTTCCCGCCGAGGTGGATCCGGCGGTGCCCGAGCAGCGCGCCGTGGAGGCGGTGGGGCACCTGCCCTCGGGCGGTGCGCTGACCGGGTGGGCGGTGCTCCGACTGCTCGGCTGCCGGTTCTTCGACGGAGTCACTGCCCTCGGCACTCCCTTGCCGGTCCGGCTGCAGATGGGGCCACACCGAGGACGGCGCAAGCGCCGGGGCATACAGCGCCGCTACGACCCGGTCCACGGCCGGATGGACGTTGATGACGTCCCTTGTGTCCCGCTTGCGTGGGCGGTCTTCGACGAGATGCGGTCCCAGGACCTGCTCCATGCCGTCGTCACCCTCGACATGGCGCTCGTGACGCGACTGATCTCCATGCAGGAGGTATGCGACTTCGTGGCCGGTCGTGCCGGCTGCACCGGCGTATCGCTGGTCCGGGACGCGCTGGCGCTGGGCGACGCCCACTCCGGGTCCCCTCAGGAGACACGGCTGCGCCTGGTGTGGCAGGTGAGTCTGGGCCTGCCTCGACCTCTCGCCAACGTGGGCGTCTTCGGACTCGATGGTCGACTGCTGGGATACCCGGACCTGCTGGATGTGGAGGCCGGGCTCGCCGTGGAGTACGACGGGAAGGAGCACCGGGACGCGCGACGGCACAGCGCTGACGTCGAGCGGGAGGCGGCGCTGCGGGAGGTGGGGCTGGAGGTGACGCGGGTGACTGGCCGCGACCTCCTAGACCCGGTCGGACTCGGGCGGCGGCTGATGGCGGCTCGTGGACGGGCTCGGTTCGAGCCCCCGGAGGGTCGGCAGTGGACCCTGGAGCCGCCTGGGCCGGTCAGTTACTGACCTGGCGACGGGTGTGGCCTCGCAGCCGCCCCCCTTGGGTCAGTGACTGACCTGAGGACGGTCTTTCGCGTCGATGCCCGTCCTCACGTCAGTCACTGACGGCCCCGTGGGGCCGGGCAGCCGGATCAGTTCGACCGGCGCCGCTTGGCGTGGTGGATGAGCCAGTCCTGGTAGTCCAGCAACGGCCGCCCGTCCTCGTCGGTGTCTCGCCGGTGCCAGACGCCCTCGGAGTCCAGGTGCCACGCCGAGGTGCGGTCGTCGAAGCCCACGTCGAGGATCCGGCCGACCTCCGCCACGGATTCGGTCGACGGCAGCGCCGCCAGCACCTCGACCCGACGGTCCAGGTTGCGGTGCATGAGGTCGGCCGAACCGATCCACACCTCCGGGGTCCCCTGGTTGCCGAACCAGAACACGCGGCTGTGCTCGAGGAAGCGGCCCAGGATCGAGCGGACCCGGATGTTCTCGCTCAGCCCGGGGACCTCGGGCCGGATCGCGCAGATGCCCCGGACCAGCAGCTCGACCGACACCCCGGCCTGGGACGCCCGGTAGAGCGCGTCGATGAGGACCTCGTCGACCAGCGAGTTGACCTTGATCCGGATGCAGCCCTCCGGGCCCGCCGCGGTCTCCCCCTCGATCCGCTCGACGAGCCCGTCGCGGATCGCGTGCGGGGCCACGAGCAGGTGTTCGTACGACGGTTGCCGGGCATAGCCGGACAGGTTGTTGAACAGGTGCCCGACGTCCTCGGTGATCGCCTCGTTGGTGGTGAGCAGCCCGAGGTCCTCATACATCCGGGCGGTCTTCGGGTTGTAGTTTCCGGTGCCGATGTGGGCGTAGCGGCGGATCCCGTCCGGCTCGTCGCGCACCGCCAGGGAGAGCTTGCAGTGGGTCTTGAGCCCGACCAGGCCGTAGACCACGTGGCAGCCGGCGTGCTCGAGCTTGCGCGCCCACTTGATGTTGGCGCCCTCGTCGAAGCGTGCCTTGATCTCGACGATCACCAGCACCTGCTTGCCGGCCTCCGCGGCGTCGACGAGCGCCTCGATGATGGGCGAGTCGCCGGAGGTTCGGTAGAGCGTCTGCTTGATCGCCAGCACCGCCGGGTCCGCGGCGGCCTGCTCGACGAACCGCTGCACCGAGGTGGAGAACGAGTCGTAGGGGTGGTGGAGGAGTACGTCGCGGCGGCGTACTGCGGAGAAGATGTCCACCGGAGACGCGGTCTCGACCTCGGCGAGGTGCGGGTGGGTGGCCGGCACGAAGGCTGGGTACTTCAGCTCGGCCCGGTCGAGGTCGGCGATGTCGTGCAGCCCGCGCAGGTCGAGCGGACCGGCGACCTTGACGACCTCCCGCGGCGACATGCCCAGCTCGCTGACCAGCAGGTCCAGCACGTGGTCGTCGATGGTCTCCTCGACCTCGAGACGCACCGGTGGCCCGAAGCGGCGCCGCTGCAGTCCCTTCTCCAGCGCGGTCAGGAGGTTCTCCGCGTCGTCCTCCTCCACCTCGAGATCCTCGTTGCGGGTCACTCGGAAGCTGTGGACGGCGACCACCTGCATGCCCGGGAACAGCGGCTTGAGGTGCTCGGCGATGACGTCCTCGAGCGGGACGAAGCGTTGCTCCTCGACGCCGATGAAGCGGTCCAGGATCGGCGGCACCTTGACCCGGGCGAAGTGCTCTTTGCCGGTGCGCGGATTGCGGACCAGGACGGCCAGGTTGAGCGAGAGCCCGGAGATGTAGGGGAACGGGTGGGCCGGGTCGACCGCCAGGGGCGTCAGGACGGGGAAGATCCGCTCCTTGAACAGCCGCTTGAGCCGACGCTGCTCGTCGCGGTCGAGCTCGCTCCAGCGGAGCAGCTCGATGCCCTCCTCGCTGAGCTGCGCGATGAGCTGCTCGCGGAAGACCCGGGCGTGCCGCTGCATCAGCTCGGTCGTGGTGGACCGGATCAGGTGCAGCACCTCGCGTGGCTGCAGTCCGCTCGCGCTCGGCACGGCGACCCCGGCGGCGATACGCCGCTTGAGGCCGGCCACCCGGACCATGAAGAACTCGTCGAGGTTGGAGGCGAAGATCGCGGCGAACCGGACCCGCTCGAGCAGCGGCACGGTCGTGTCCTCGGACAGCTCGAGCACGCGCTGGTTGAACCGCAGCCAGGACAGCTCACGGTCCAGGAACCGATCGTCGGGCAGGTCACCGAGAGTGGCGTCGAACACCTGGTCGACGTCATAGGTGTCCATCCCCTGGCCGGGCGACGTGGGTTGCTCGGTGAGGGACGAGGCGGTGTCCGTGCTCATGCGGGCCATGGTGTCACCGGTCGGTGAACTTGACACGTCTGGCGAGGGGCCGGGCGCCCGCGCCCGAGGACGGTACGCCGAGGATGCGACAACTCGGCGGGGTGTGCTGGTGGGGATCCGACGGCCGGCGCGTGGGACGCCGGGTCAGCGGCGGGCGTACATCACGTCGGTGTCGGCCGGCGCGTGCGTGAAGCCGCGCCGTTCGTAGAGCTGGATCGCGGGGTTGTTGTCGGCCTCGACATAGAGCGCCACCTCGGCCACCCCTCGGCTGCGCAGATGCTCCAGCCCCGCGCTCAGCAGCGCCGCGCCCAGGCCGCTGCCCTGTTCGCCCGGGGCGACGCCGATCACGTAGACCTCGCCGGTCGACTCGGGCTGCACCTTCGTCCAGTGGTAGCCGACCAGTCGGCCGTCCCGCTCGGCGACCAGGAACCCCGCCGGGTCGAACCACGCGGCTGCCTTGCGCTCGTCGAGCCCGCTCTGGTCCAGCGCCCCCTGCTCGGGATGGGAGGCGAACGCGGCCGCGTTGGCCGCCAGGAACCCGGCGTCGTCCCGCCCGGGCCGAAACGGCCGGATCCGACATCCCGCGGGGGTCGACCGATCAGGTGCCGGAGCAGTCCCGGGGCGCCGCAGCAGCCACAGCTCGCGCACCGCCTCGAAGCCGGTCACCGCCGCCAGCCGGGCCGCGGCCGGGTGGTTGCCGTGCGACCAGGCGGTGAGTCCTCCCTCGGGGACCGCGTCCAGGGCGGCCGCGGCAAGCATGCCGCCGAGCCCGCGGCGGCGCGCCGCCGGGGTGACGACGAGGTCGACCTCGCGGCTCCCGGGTCCGGCCAGCCCGCGCAGGTAGGCGAAGCCTCCGTCGGCGCTGTCGTCGTCGGCCCCCTCGATCTCGCCGAGGAGGAGCATGCCGCCCTCCAGCCCGCGGTGGGTCAGGGTGAGCTCGGCGGCCTCGTTCAGCGGCGCACGGCCGTCGGCCTCGGTCGCCGCCGACGCGATACGGCGGACCCGGGCCGCCGGACCGGTCGCGGAGGACCAGGTGAACGCCGAGGGCTCCACGCGGGTGAGGATCATGGGCGACACCGTAGTGACGGTCGGTCCCCGCGCGGCCGGTCCCCTGGGTGGGAGGTATCAGGGCTGGCGGGCGTTCTCCCGGTCCGGCTTCTCCTGGGGCGGCACGACGAAGCGGTAGCCGACGTTGCGCACGGTCCCGATCAGCTGCTCGTGCTCCGGGCCCAGCTTGGCGCGCAGCCGGCGGACGTGGACGTCGACGGTGCGCGTGCCCCCGAAGTAGTCGTAGCCCCAGACCTCTTGGAGCAGCTGCTCGCGGCTGAAGACACGTCCGGAGTGCTGGGCGAGGTACTTCAGCAGCTCGAACTCCTTGAAGGTCAGGTCCAGCGGCCGCCCGCCCACTTTGGCGGTGTAGGTGATGTCGTCGACCGAGACCTCCCCGGAGCGGATCACATGCGCGTCGGGGTCGTCCCCGCAGCGTTGGGTGGCCACTCGGCTGATGGCCAGCCGCAGGCGGGCCTCCATCTCGGCCGGCCCGGCGTTGGCCAGCACGAAGTCGTCGAACTCCCAGTCGACGGCGGCAACCGTGAGCCCGCCCTCGGTCAGCACGAGGAGCACCGGCGAGGTTGTCCCGATGGTGCGCAGCAGCCGGGTCAGGTCCCGCGCCTTGGCAAGGTCCTGGCGGCCATCGACCAGGATCACCTCGACCGCGGGGGCCTCCAGCAGCGCCGTGCCTTCGGCAGGAAGCACCCGCACCGAGTGCGGCAGCAGGGCCAGCGCGGGCAGGACCTCCGAAGACGGCTGCAGGGCGTTGGTCAGCAGCAGCAGGCTTGTCATCGCACCTCCCTCGCGGCGGCGGGTGCCGCCTGATCCGATGGGACCCGCAGGTGGGGACCAGATCATGGGCCGGACCTGCGAGACGACGACTCGCCATTGAGCCAGGGTCGTGGGGCAGGATATCCGACATGACTACGGGCACCTCGGATGTCTCGCCGCACTCGGACCGTCCGCAGGCCCCCGCGCCCGTGGTCGTCCGACTGTGGGCCGGTGCCCGGGCGGCCGCGGGCGCGGCGGAGGTGCGGGTGGACGTGGCGGGCCCGGTGAGCGTGGCGTGGCTGCGTGCGGAGGTGGTTCGCCGGCACGGGGGCTCGGGTCGCCTCCCCGACGTGCTCGCGGCGTGCTCGGTGCTGGTCGGTGAGCGTCCCGTCGGCCGGGCTGACCCGGCGCAGGTGCTGGTGGACCCGGGGTCGACGGTGGAGTTCCTGCCGCCGTTCGCCGGCGGCTGAGCGTGGTGCGTCCTTCTCGATGAGCGTCCTGGCGGGCACCGAACTGGCTGCCCGGGCCGGCCGGCGGGCCACGCTGCTCCAGTTCTCCTCGGCGTTCTGCGCCCCGTGCCGCGCCACCCGGCGGATCCTCGGCGACCTCGCGACCCTGGTGCCGGGGGTGGTCCACCTCGACGTGGATGCCGAGAGCCATCTGGAGTGGGTACGCCGCCTCGGCGTCGATCGGACCCCCACGACCCTCGTCCTCGACCGGGCGGGGCGTGAGGTGGCCCGGACGACGGGGGTGCCTCGGAGAGATGCAGTGCTCGCCGCCCTTGCCCGCGCCGTCGACGCTGGCGCACCAGCCGGTCTTCGACGCGGCCCCAACGGCCAGCCGAGCCCGGCCGAGCCCAGCACCGACCCCACCGGTGACCCCAGTGGTGACCCCAGTGGCGACCCCAGTGGCGGGCTCAGCGGCCGAGCATCTCCACGCCGGCGTCGACCATGATCCGAGCGGGGTTGGTCGCAAGTTTCTCGGCCTTCCACCCGAGCTGGGCCAGCGCCGTGGACGCATCCCCGACGAGCGCGTGCAGCCTGCAGCATCAGCCACGTCCCCTCGACGTACTCCGGCGCGCAGCCCCGTCCCGCACCGCGTCGAGGTTGCCCAGCGCGAGCAAACTCCGCAGCGCGTCCGTGATGTGGACGCGGGTCTCGCATGGCAAGACGTGCTTTGGGGGCTCGACCAGCCTCCGCCTAGGCTCGCTCCCATGTCCTCGACCATGCTGACCCGTCGACGCGCAGTGGACCAATGCCGCGTCCGGTCGGCCCTGTGTCGAGCCTGCTGACCCGAGCCCTCCGGAGCCCAGCTCTCCGACCAGCCCGTCCGCAGGAGTCCCCCAATGCCCGCATCCAGGCCGACGTCGTGGCGCACCCGAAGCCGCGTCCTCGCCGCTGACCCGGCTCCCTCGCCCGTCGACCCGCGCGGTCAGCGTCTCGCGGCGACCGTCACCGCGGTCGTCCTCGCCGCCGCGCTGCTGTCCCCGTTCGCCGCGCTGGCGGTGGCCCTGGTCGGCTGGCAGCTGGCGGTGTTCACGGTCGGCGCCCTCCTCGGCCCGGCGGCGACCCCGTACGCGCTGCTCGCCGACCGCCTCCTCGGGCTCGTGGACCAGGGGCGTTCCCCGGAGCGCCGCGACGCGCGCCCCGCGCAGTGCGCCCAGACGGTCGGACTCGCGCTGAGCGCCCTCGCGTTCGTCGGGTACGCCGGATCGGCGCCCGCGCTGGGTGCGACCGCAGCCGTCCTGGGCCTGGCTGTCTCCGGCGGGTACGCCGCGACCGGCTTCTGCCTCGGCTCCGGGCTGTTCCGCATGACGCAGCGACCCCAGGTCCAGCGCTACCTGGACTACGTCTCGACGTCGGCCTTCCACTGACCCGCCGCGCCCAGCACACCAAGTGACTTAAAAGAGCACACCGACTCGCAGTCATCCCGATACGAAAGGCCATTCCCATGAGCCGTGAGGACACACTGGTCAGCGCCGACTGGGTCGAGGAGCATCTCGACGACCCGAAGGTCGTGCTGGTCGAGGTGGACGAGGACACCTCGGCGTACGACCACGGGCACATCCGTGGTGCGATCAAGCTTGACTGGACCACGGACCTGCAGGATCAGGTCCGCCGAGACTTCGTCAACAAGCAGCAGTTCGAGGCGCTGATGTCACAGCGGGGTGTCGGCAACGAGCACACTGTCGTCCTCTATGGCGGCAACAACAACTGGTTCGCGGCCTACGCCTACTGGTACTTCAAGCTCTATGGTCACGACGAGGTGAAGCTGCTCGACGGTGGCCGGAAGAAGTGGGAGTTGGACGGCCGCGAGCTCGTCAAGGACGCCCCGGAACGCCAGCGCACCTCCTATTCCGCGGCCGACCAGGACCACTCCATCCGGGCCTTTCGCGACGAGGTCGTTGCCGCGATCGGCGGCAAGAACCTCATCGACGTGCGCAGTCCCGACGAGTACGCCGGCCGGCTGATGGCGCCGGCCCACCTGCCGCAGGAGCAGGCCCAGCGCGCCGGCCACATCCCGACCGCCGGCAACGTGCCGTGGAGCAAGGCGGCCAACGACGACGGCACGTTCAAGAGCGACAGCGACCTCGAGCAGCTCTACGCCGACGCCGGGCTGGACCGCTCCAAGGACACCATCGCCTACTGCCGGATCGGCGAGCGCTCCTCGCACACCTGGTTCGTGCTGCACGAGCTGCTCGGGCTCGAGAACGTCAAGAACTACGACGGCTCGTGGACCGAGTACGGCTCACTCGTCGGCGTCCCCGTGGCGCTCGGCGACGAGCCCGGGGAGGCCTGATGTGCGGGGCGACGACGGGTGGACCCTCGCTGGAGGGGATCGACGTCAGCAAGGAGGCCGTGGTGCAGGGGGTGGTGACCCGCGGGGGTGAGCCGGTCTCCCCGGCGTACGTCCGGCTCCTCGACCGCAGCGGCGAGTTCACCGCAGAGGTGCCGACGAGCGCGACGGGGCAGTTCCGCTTCTTCGCCGGCCCGGGGGAGTGGACGCTGCGGACGCTCGCGCCGGGCGCCGACCCCGTGGACCGCCGAGTGGTGGCCACCGTGGGTGTGGTGACCGAGGTGGCCATCACCCTGTAGGCCCTTCCCCGGCTCGCTGAGGGCGTGCCGCCGACCCGGGCAGGACCAACGACCTCTAACCAGAGTGGTCTAGAGCCCCTTATGGTTCGCCACACGTGTACTGCGTCCGAGGGGGAATCCGTCATGGTCAAGTCCACTACGCCTGCCCGCGCCTGTCGCGGCGTGACCCAGCGTCTCGTCCCCGGCGTCGCAGTGCTGCTCGCCGTCGCCATGGCGCCCGCGCCGAGCCACGCGACCGTGCGCGACGAGCCGCAGGCTCAGTCGCCGACTGTCGACGGCATCGTCCGAGCCATCGCCCACCGGGGCAACACGGTGTTCGTCGGAGGTGAGTTCGACGAGGTCAAGGGGCCCAACGGCACCTTCCAGCGCGCCGGCGCCGCTGCCTTCAACGTCCGGACCGGGAAGGTCAAGGCTTGGAACCCGCGGACGGACGGGCAGGTCAACGACATCGAGGTCCGGCGTGAGGGCGTGTACCTCGGCGGCAGCTTCCGGAAGGTCGGCGGCAAGACGCGACGGAACCTGGCGCTCGTCAAGGCCGGCGCGGGAAGGCCCACCTCATGGGCGCCCAAGGCGAACGGCACGGTGAACGCGCTCGCTGTCCGCAAGGGCCGGTTGTTCGCCGGCGGCGACTTCACGAGGGTCGACGGCACGAAGCGGCAGCGCCTTGCGGCATTCAAACGCGCGAACGGCCGGCTCCTCGGGTGGTCACCCAAGGCCAGGAACGGCCAGGTGCACGATCTGGTCGCCATCGGGCGGGGCGTCATCGTCGCCGGAGAGTTCCGCTCCCTCAACGGACAGGCGCGCTTCGAGCGGTTGGCCTTGGTCCGAAGGTCGAATGGGCGGACGGTGCGCCGTTTCGACCCCAACACCCGGCACGTCGTGCTTGGCGCCCATGTTGCCGGCGGCCGGGTGTACGCCGCGATCGGTGGTCCCTCAGGTGGGGGCCTGATGGCTGTGAAGCGCAGCGATGGCTCGACCAGTTGGCACAAGCGTTTCAACGGCGACGTGGAGGCGGTGACGGTGCTGAACGGTGATCTCTACGTCGGAGGTCACTTCACGCGGGTGTGCGTCGACCAGGAGCAGTCCTACGGTGAGTGCGTCACGCCCGGGGAGAGCGTCCGCCGGCGCGCCGCGTCGCTGGCCGCCGACGGCTCGGTGAACTCGTGGAATCCCAATTTCGCCCGCGGTGACGCCGGTGTCGTGGCGTTCGATGTCGACGGCGCGGCCAATCGGCTTGTCGCCGGCGGCGACATCGACGGCGGGATCGCGGTGTTCACCCGCTGACCCCGGCACGCCGAGCGCTTGCGGAGTCGTCGCCTCGCCGAGGAGGCGACGACTCCGCGGTCACGGCGACTCGAGGATCATCGTCACCGGACCGTCGTTCACCAGCGACACCTGCATGCTGGCCCCGAAGATCCCTCGGGCCACGGTGGCTCCCAGCCGCTCGAGCTCGGCGCAGAACGCGTCGTACACCGGCTCCGCCACCGACCCGGGAGCCGCTGCCGCCCACGTCGGCCGGCGACCCTTCCGTGCCTCGCCATACAGCGTGAACTGGCTGACCACCAGCACCGGCGCTTCGACGTCGGAGGCGGACCGCTCGTCGTGGAGGATCCGCAGCTCCCACACCTTGCGGGCCATCCAGGCCACCTGCTCAGGTCCGTCGTCGTGGGTGATCCCGAGCAGCACGACCAGTCCGGGGCGGTCGAGCTGACCGACGGTGCTCCCGTCGACGGCGACGCTCGCCTGAGCGACGCGCTGCACGACTGCCCGCATCGCGGTTCCTCCCTTGCCGTCGGGGACTCGCTGGATTCACGCCCGCGGCAGTCTGACACGATGCCGACGTGCCCGACGTTCCCCCAATGCCTCGCCCCGGACCGGACCGGCTTCTGATCACGGTCGCGCCCACGGGCGCGGAGTCGAGCAAGGACGACGTCCCGCAGCTTCCGACGACGCTCGAGGAGCTGGTCGAGACTGCACGGCGATGCCAGGCTGCGGGCGCGGCGATGATTCACGTCCACATCCGCGACGCCGACCACCTGCCCACCCTCGACCTCGCCCGGCTGACCGACACGGTGGACGCCCTGCGCACCGAGACCGACCTGGTGGTCCAGCTCTCCACCGGAGGCTCGGTGGCCGACCCACTCGAGGACCGGCTCCGGGTGCTCGACGCGGCCCCGGACTCGTGCAGCCTGACCATGGGCACGGTGAACTTCGGCGACGCGGTCTTCCTCAACCCGTGGGGCTTCATCACCGAGCTCTACCAAGCCACCCGGGAGCATCAGGTGGTGCCCGAGTTCGAGCTGTTCGACCTCGGACACGTGCACGCGCTGCGCCGGCTGCTGGCCGAGCACGGTCCGCCGTACGGCGGCAGGGTCCACTGCGACCTGGTCATGAACGTCCCCGGGGGGATGGCGGGGACCGCCGACGCGCTCGTGGCAGCCGTGGCGGCATTCCCGCCCGAGGTCACCTCGTGGTCGGCCACCGGGATCGGCCGCGCATCGCTCACCGTGGCGCTCGCCGCCTTGGCCAAGGGTGGGCATCTCCGGGTCGGCATGGAGGACGTGCTGACGCTGGCCCGCGGCGTTCCCGTCGAGCACAACGACCAGCTGGTCGCCCGGGCCGCAGACCTGGGCCGGCTGGCACAGCGTGCGCCCATGTCCCCCGACGAAGCGCGGGCCCTGCTCAACGTCCGCCCGGTTGCGTAGATCGTCTGCCCCGAGGCTGTCGCGAGGCTGGTGGGTGTGCCGGATAGCCTCCCGGGATGAGACGGCGGCGGGACCGGTGGGTGCTGATCACGGCGTGCGTCGGCTACCTGCTGATCTTCTTCTACCTGGTGCTTTGGCCGGAGCCGGACACCCCGACCCGTGCCGTCGTTTGGGTGGCGGAACTGCTACAGGGGGTGGGGCTCGCCGACGGCGAGGACTACGTCGAGGTGGCGCTCAACGTGGTGCTGTTCGTGCCGCTCGGCCTCCTCGGTGTCTGGCTGTGGCGGATGCCGTGGTGGGCCTGGGGCGTGGTCGGCCTCGGCATCTCCTCGCTGCTCGAGGGCTTCCAGTGGGCCTTCCTGCCGGACCGGTCGCCGACGGTCTCGGACCTGGCCGCCAACACCGTGGGCGCTCTCGCCGGGGGCCTGATCGGTGCCTGGGTGGTGCGTGCGGTCCGCCAGCGCCCTGCCGAGGAGGTGACGACTCGGCCGCGCGGGGCGCCGAGGAGGTGACGACTCCGGTGGGAAGGGCAGTGGGTAGGCTCGTGGACATGCCTGCGGTGTACGTGGCCCTGATGGTCGTGGTCCTCCTGCTCTTCGCGCTGGGGATCGTGCTCGGTCTCAGCCGCCTGATCCGGAGCGAGGCCGACCGCATCCACTCTCGGACCGCCGGCCGACCCAGGAGCTGACGCGATGCCGTTCGAGATCCCGCCCAACCTCCACCCGCACGTCCACAAGTTCGCCTGGCTGATCGGCCGCTGGGAGGGCGGCGGAGACGGCGACTACTCGACGATTGAGAAATTCCGTTTCGGCCAGGAGGTCCTGTTCCAGCAGGATGGCCGGCCGTTCCTCCACTACATGTCGCGGTCGTGGATCCTCGACGAGGACGGCGCCAAGGTCCGCGACGCGGCTCAGGAGACCGGCTTCCTCCGGTGCTTCGAGGACGGCTCGGCGGAACTGCTGCTCAGCCACAACATCGGGTTCCTCGAGATGTGGTACGGGCGGGTCGACGGGGCGAAGCTCGAGCTAGCCACCGACGCTGTGGTCCGCACCGGGACCGCGAAGGAGGTCACCGCCGGGCAGCGCCTCTACGGGCTGGTGGAGGGCGACCTGTGGTTCGCCTACGACATGGCTGCCGTGGGGCAGCCGATGCAGCCGCACCTGTGGGGCAAGCTGGTCCGCGCGTAGCCCGCCCGCAACGCCGCTCGGGTGCTCTGGCGCGCTCGGCGGTGTCAGGCGCATGCTCGACTCCATGGGTGACATCGGGACCGAGCGGCGGATGGTGGACTTCCAGCCGCTCCAGAGCGCACTGATGCCGGATGATCCGGCCACCGACTCCGGCCACGACGGAGCGACCGAGCCGGAGACGGCGCCGGCGACTGAGCCGGGGACCGAGCAGGAGACGGAGAAGCCGCAGCCGAGACCGTCGGCACGGTGACCGCGCCGGCCCTGGTCGCCGGTGAGCTGCGGGGGTTCCGCCAGTTCCATCTCGGCGAAGAGGGGCTCTATCCCCTGGTCCACGACACCGCCGGCCCCTGGGACAGCCCGGTGCAGATCGCCTCCTGTGCCGTGGCCTCGGGGACCGGCCCCGCCGCGACCGTGGCGCCGTACCCCCCGCACCCGGCACCGGCACCGGGGTGCCGCTGCGGGCTCTACGCGTGGTATCTCCCCGGCAGCGCGACGGTCGCGATCGGCCCGGCTAGCGCGGTGGTCGCGGCCAGCGGACGCTGCATCCTCGGCGACCGGGGTTTCCGTGCGGCCCGGGCGCGGATCGAGGCCGTCAGCCTGCCGGCGGGGGTGCGGTGGCACCCGACCCGCGCCCGCGTCGTACGCCGGATGCTGGCCGAGCGCTATCCCGGCGCACGCGTCTACACCTCGACGCGCAGGATGCTGCGCGAGCACCCTCCCCACGACGTCCGCGGGCTCGGCATCGACCCGCCGACCGACCGCAGCAGGGGCTACCGGACCGCGATCGTGCTCCTCGGCACCGTGGTCCCGATGCTCGCCTGCCTGCTTGCCGTCCTTCCCCGCGAGGTCGCCGCCGACATCGCGGCCTGGTGGCCGGTGCTCCTGGTGGCCACCGTGGCGTGGCAGGCGGGGATGGTGTGGCTGATGACTCGGCTGCTGGTGCTGCAGGGCGCGGGGACCGCTCCGTTCGGCGGGACGGCGTCGGCCGAGGTCAGGTGAGGAGCAGGCCGTCCTGCGAATCGCGATCGACCGTCGGGTCGTCGAACCAGTGGCCCTGCTCAAAGGGCCCACCCGGCCCGGTCAGGATCGGGGCGCCAGTGCCTGCCGGACGCTCGCGGGCAGCGTCGCGGCGATCACCTGCGTGAAGGCCCGTCGCTCTGCTGCCGTCCGCGCGGCGACCGGCCCGAACGGCGAGCCGGCGGGCTGGCACACCGTGCCTGCGTCCGGGGGCTCGGTGGTCACCAGATAGTCGGTGACGGCTCGGTCGACGCAGTAGTTGCCGCTGAAGAAGGCGGTGTGCCCCCAGCCCGCGTAGGTCAGCAGCCGCGAGTTGGGCAAGAGGCCGGCCGCGGCCTGTGCCCCGGAGAGCGGCGTGGCCGGATCGAAGGAGTTGCCCACCACGAGCACCGGTTCGGCCGTCGGGGCCGTCCACGGCCCGGTGTACCGGTCCTGCCCGGCTCGCTTCGGCCACGCCCCGCAGGGGCCGCCATTCCATAGCCACAACCGCGCGAAACGGCCTTGGGTCCGCTCCGCGTCGTCAGCCGCGGTGCGCCACCGGGCATAGCTGCGCGGGTTCGTCGAGTCGGAGCAGAGAACTCCGGGGAAGCCCTCGACGAAGTTCGGGTACGGCTCCTGATCCAGCCCGAGCCTGGTGCGCAGCCCGGCCAGACCCTCTTCGACGGCCGCGGCGGCGGCCTTGGGGCTCGGTGCGCGGCCTGCGCCGGCTCCGCTGGCCCGCTCGATGCCGGCGAGGAAGCGTGCGAGGTAGGGGTAGTCGAATGACGAGTAGAGGCCTCCCAGAGCAACACTCACCAGGTCCCGGTAGGTGAACCTGTCCCCGCCCCCGAAGTTGATCGGCGTGCGCTTGAGCTGTCGGGAGAGGGCGACGAACCGCTGTCGGGCGCCGCCGGAGAACGCGCACTCGGCTCCGGCGCGGTCGCAGAGCCGGAAGAAGGCCCGCAGCGTGTCGCGGGCGCCTTCGGCGCTGCGCAGCCGTGCTGTGACCGGCACCCGCCGACCGTTGCCCCTGCCGGTGCTCCACGCGACCGGGTCGAGGACCCCGTCGATCACCACGGCCCGGGCGCGGTCCGGGAACAGGTTGGCGTAGTTCTGGCCGAGCATGGAGCCGTAGGAGAAGCCCAGGTAGTTGAGCTGCTCGTCGCCCATGGCCTGGCGCATCAGGTCCATGTCCCGGGCCACGTCGGCCGTCGACATGTGCTCCAGGATCCGGCCGCCCCGCTTGTCGCACGCGGCAGCGAACTTGCGGAACAGCTGGATCTGCCGGGTCTCCTGCCGCCGGGTGATCGGGAACGGCTCTTGGGGGAGGTGGCGGTAGGAAGCCTCTTCGGTGCGGTAGCAGCGCAGCGGCGTGCTGCGCAGGATGCCACGCGGGTCGAAGCCGACGATGTCGAAGCGGCCACGGAGCTCCAGCGGCAGGACGGGCCCCAGCCCGCGGGCGATGTCGACGCCAGACCCTCCGGGCCCACCCGGATTGAGGAAGAGGGCACCGATGCGTTGGTCCGGGTCTGCGGCCGGCAGGCGGACCACGGACAGGCGGATCTTCCGCCCGCTCGGGTCATCGTGGTCGAGGGGGACGCGCACAGAGGCGCACTCGAATCCGTCGCGGCAGGGCCGCCAGAGCAGGGTCGGCACCGCCGCAGCGGCGGTCGGCGCCACGCGCGGGGGCTCGGCTATCGCGGGTGCCCCGGTCACTGCCGCGAGGGACAGCCCGGTGAGTCCAGCGGTGGCCGCGGCAAGAACCCTGCGCCAGCGACGCGGACGGGAGTGGGTGTGGCTCATCGGTCCCCCGATTTTGTGCCCAGGCGCCCGATGCACCCGGTGCGCACCAACCTAGAGGTGCAATCGGCGGCCGTCTGTAGCCCGAGAGGAAGCGGCCACTCCGGCCTAGACTGGGCCCGATGAGCGGCGAACACCGAGCCGACGACTGGCAGACGCTCCTCCGCGAGAAGGGATACCGGCTCACCCCGCAGCGCGAGCTGGTCCTGAGCGCGGTCGAGGAGCTCGGGCACGCCACTCCCGACGAGGTGCTGGGCCGGGTCCGGGAGCGGGCGTCGGCGGTGAACATCTCGACTGTCTACCGGACCCTGGAGCTCTTGGAGCAGCTGGGACTGGTCCGCCACACCCACCTCACCGATCGCGCCCCGACGTACCACTCCACCGCGACGCCCACGCACGTCCACCTGGTGTGCCGCGAGTGCCAAGCCGTGCTGGAGGCGACGCCGGAGGAGCTCGAGCCGATGACCACGATGCTGCGCGAGCGGCACGGGTTCACCGTCGATGTCGGACACCTCACCGTCTTCGGCACCTGCCGCCGCTGTTCCGAGGCATAGATCGCCTCGGCCTTGTTCCTCGTCCTCCGTTGTCCTCGGCGACGGCCTCGGCATCGATGTCGCCGTGACCATCGGCGGTGGCCCCATGGGGGACACTGGACGTCAGCCCGCAAGCCCGTCCCGAAGGAGCATCCGATGAGGTCCCCGCTGCTCGACCTGCCCGGCGCCGTGGCCGGGGAGGGTGTCGATGCGCCCGTGGCGGCGCACTACGGCTCGTTCACCGGCGAGCAGCGGACGCTGGCGGCCGGAGATGGGTTCGTCGACCTCTCCCACCGTGGCGTGTTCCGGGTCAGCGGCCCGGACCGGCTGACCTACCTGCACTCGCTGACCACCCAGGACTTCGAGGACCTCGCGCCAGGGCAGCCCACCGAGGCCCTCCTGCTCGACCACAACGGACGGGTCGAGCACCACCTGCGCGGCGTGGACGACGGCGAGTCGTTCCTCGGGCACACCGAGCCGGGGCGGGTTGCGGACCTGGCCGGGTTCCTGGACCGGATGCGGTTCATGATGCGCGTCGAGGTGAGCGAGGAGAGTGAGTACGCCGTCGCCTGGCGGCCGGCGGGTCAGGGAAGCGGCCGCTACGACGTCATCCGCCGCGCCGACCTGAACCGGTACGCCGAGGCCGCCGGACCCGCCTGCGGGATGTGGGCGTTCGAGGCGCTGCGGATCGCCCGGGGGGAGGCACGGCTGGGCCTCGACACCGACCACCGGGCGATCCCCAACGAGATGGGGTGGATCGGGTCGGCGGTGCACCTCGACAAGGGCTGCTACCGCGGGCAGGAGACGGTGGCGCGGGTGCACACGCTCGGCCGGCCCCCTCGCAGGCTGACGCTGCTGCATCTCGACGGCACCGAGAACCGGCTGCCCGCCCGAGGCGCCGAGGTGGTGCACGGCGAGCGGACCGTCGGCTTCGTCGGCAGCTCCGCGCGGCACCACGAGCTCGGGCCGATCGGGCTGGCTCTGGTGAAGCGCAACGTCCCGGTCGACGTCGACCTGCTCGCCGACGGGCTGCCGGCCGGCCAGGAGGTCGTGGTCGACCCCGAGGTCGGGCTGCACGTGCGACCACGGCTCGGTTAGGCGGATCCACGTCGCCCCGGGCTGGTGAACGGCGCCGAGGCTGTGCGGCCTCTCGGGGCTCCCACCTCACCCGGGGCGTCTTTTAGTTCGATCCCTGCGCCCCGGGTCCTCGAGTCGGTGGAGCAGGTGCGGCGGGTCGCCTGCCTTGAGCGCATCTGCGACACGATCTGGTCGCTGCCCGGCGACGGAACGCTGCCGACGATGCCGCCGAGCGGCCGCGAGACCTGGACGCCCTGCTTCACGTGGCTGCTGGAGCGGGAGGCGCTGGCGGATTGTGTTGCGGCGTTCAGACCACCTCCCCTTCCGTGCGCGTCGCCGACAAGCCGCCGGGCGTGCCCGGCGTGTCCCGACGGGTCCAAACGATGATCCTGGCGCCGGCGATGACCGTGCAGACCAGTCCCATGCCAATCGCGAAGGCGAGGCCGAGGTCGGAGCCGTACTCCACAGCCGCGAAAGTGGAAAAGGTCGCGAGACACACCCACATGACGATTCGACGGCTCGCCGACACGAGGACGAACCCAGTCTCGCGGCGGGCCAGGACGAGCGACAAGATCGTGTACAGGAAGTAGGCAGTCACGTAGGCAAAGCCGACGACGTCCACACTGAGGTGTGCCAGGGGCAGCAGCACTGCCAGGAACACGGCGTTCCAGGAGAGCTCCACGATGAAGAACTTCAGTCGCGCCTCCTGCGCCAGGTAGATATAGCCAAGGCACCAGCCGACGAGCTTGAAGACGTCTCCGATCAGGAGTAGCCGCAGGAGCGTGTGGGCTTCCTGGAACTCCGCGCTGTAGAGCAGGACGAGCAGCCACGGAGCCGTCGCCACCATCCACACGATCAGGGGCGCGCCGAGCGTCAACACCACGCGCACCTGGTCGTTCGCCGAGCGGTTGAGAAGGTCTGGGTCGTCGCGCAACGCCGAGATCCTCGGGTAGTACTCAGCGCCCAGCGCGGTCAGCACGAAGCCGAGGTAGACCAAACCCATAGCGAGGGACGCCTGGACCAGGCCCGCCTGAGCGAGACCGAGCTCGCGGACCACCCAGACGCGCGCGATCAGTTGAGACGCGTTGGTGAGAATGACCGAGAGGCTGACGGCGAGGCCGAGCACGAGCATGCGCCCCAGCTGAGGGACCCAGAGCCGCCACGGGATCCGGGCGCCGCGTGGGTACGTCGACCGGGCCATGGTCGCGCCCACGAGGACGGTGGCGACAGGGACGGCCGCGAAAGCAGCGATGAGGCCCCACCGATCGGACATCTGCATGGCCAGAAGGAAGAGCAGCGTGCCGACGACGGACCCAAGGGCTGTCGAGGACTGCGAGGGCTCCGATCCTGCCGAGACCGTTGAGCAATGCTGAGGTCGCCGCCGTCCCGATGGCGGCCACAACGGACACCGCCACCCACGGAGCGAGCGCCTGCGCCTCGGGGTCCGGGAGGACTAGGTCTCCCCACGACCACCACCCGAGGCCGACCACAGGAGCGGCCAGCAGTCCCAGCATGACGGATCCGCGGACCACAGCGACCTGGGCGACGGAACGGCGACCCTCGCCGTCGCCCGAGGCGGCGACGGCTCGCACGCCACTGGCGCCCAGCCCCGCTCCCAGCGCGGTGGACGCGAGAACCACGCTGGTCGTGACGATGCCGAGGATCCCAACGCCCGTGGCCCCCAGTTCGATGGCCACGATCTTCGCCCGGACAACGCTCAAGAGCACCGTGACGGCCGAGCTCAGGCCCATCGAAAGGACCGCTCTCAGAATCCTACGCACGCCCGGCCCTGCTTGATGCGGACCACTCGAGAGGCAGGGATGCCACTCTCCCTTCGTGCGGTCGGGCAACGTCTCGCACCCAAGCCTGGCTGGGTGTTCTGCCGTGAGAGCCCGGACTCCTGATCAGTATCCCGAACGCGCTCGCGCCTGTCATACCCCGGGGGCCGTCGCCTACCTGGACCGGTGCGTTGACCGTGATTCACGTCCGCATCCGTGGTCCTCCGTGATGAAGCGACTCCCCTGCTCGCCGTCGACGGCTGACGGTACTGCTGGGTGAGGCCCCGCCATGGCGACTCCAGCCCCGACACCAAGTGCCGCTTGGTCCATACCAGTCCCAGGACTTTGGTCATACGTCCGCCAGGCTGACAGTCCCGGTTGGTACCTTCGTTCCGAAGGGGACAAAGCGCTGCAGAGTTCTTCCCTGACAAGGTGGCTGGGCGAATGCTTGGCCAGTGCCTTGTCAGGCCGGCCATTGACATCTTGCGCCCTGAAGCTCCACGTACCAGTCCTCCCTCGGCAAAGAGAAGGAAACATCTCCCATGTCCCAGACCAGGGCGCGCCGGAGTCTGCGCCGCATGACCCTTCGCTCTGTCGGCACGTTCAGCGCTGTGAGCGCACTGGCCCTCGTTTCTCTAGGCGGAGCTATGACGGCGGCCACGCAGCGTGAGGGGACTCCGACGGCGGTGACGCTCGTCAATGCCGCCTCTTACGGCCTCTGGCCGAGGAGGGTCGTGCCACGAACCCGTGCGGCGGCGGATACCGCGAGGGTCAAGCTGGGGGTGGAGTTCACCACAGCGAAAGCGGGAACGATTCAGAGCAATCCAGTTCTACCGAGCCAAGGCCAACGCCGGGCCGCACACGGGCGAACTCTGGACCGCCGAGGGACGGCTCCTAGCCTCCGTCGATTTTCGTTCCACGAGGAGGAGGGGATGGCACACGGCCCGACTCCGCACACCTGTGGCGGTCAGTCCCGGCGTGACCTATGTCGCGAGTTACGTGGCCCCTCAGGGCCGGTACGCGGCCGACTATGGTGCTCTGAGCCCAGCCAAACCGCGCGTCAAGCGTGCGCTTACAGCTACTCGGGGTGTCTTCACCTACGGCGGAGGCGTGCCAAACGAGTCCTACCGCGACACGAACTACTACGTCGACGTGGTGTTCAGGCCAGCATCGGCCACGACCCCGACGCCCGCCCCATCCCCCATCGAGCCGACAGCCTGCACCGAACCCACCTGGACATCGGCCAACGTCTTCGGAACCTGGGCGACCAACGGCTACAAGGTCAACAACAACATCTGGAACACGGCAGAAGCGGGCCCTCAGACCATCTACGCCTGCGCCTGGAACAACTGGTACGTGGTCAGCGACCAGCCCGGCACAGGCACCGACGACGGCGTCAAGACGTACCCCGACACGCAGAAGCACGTGAGTATCCCCGTCGGCAGGATGACGTCCATCCCGGCAACCTTCGACGTGACCACGCCGAATGGCGGCGGAACAGTCCCGGCGAAGGGCAAGCAGTGGAACGCTGCCTTCGATCTGTGGCTGGATGACTGGGCAACCGAGGTCATGGTCTGGACCAACTGGACGATGAACTGGCAGTACTGGTACGGCGTCCACCGCGGCGAGCAGGTCACCATCGACGGCGTGGCCTACCACGCCTACACCAACGGGTCCGCCCTGTGGTTCATCCGCGACAACGTGACCAACAAGGGAAGCGTCGACCTTGCCAGCATCCTCAAGTGGTCCGTCAACAAGGGCTGGCTCAAGCCCACCGCGGTGCTGCAGGAGATCGAGTACGGCTTCGAAGTCGCCCACACCGGAGAGCCGACGAGGTTCAGCTTGAACGACTACACGCTGAAGACTCCCTAGATAGGAGGCTGTCAGCGTTCCTGTGGGGTGTGGGTGTCGCACCGGCGTCGGTACGACACCCACTTCGCCCGCAACCTGCTGGCGGTGGTGCCCAAAACACAGACCGACACCCTCGCCGCGTGGCCCGCACCATCTTCGCCAAGCCCGGCGCCGACACGCTCAAATGCGACGAACCGGATTGCCGTCAACCCTGGGGCCGACCGTCGCAACTCACCGGCCTTCAGAGCGCGCCCCCCAGTGATGGCGGCGAGCCGCGTCATGGGAGTATAGGGATCGATGGAAGTGACCGACGACAGGATCGCTGATTCGTGCTCAGCTAGTGAACGACGGCTGGCTGGGCCTTCGCTACCACTAGTGATCGCCACTCTACACAGGCCGAATGGAATAACTGGTGTTCAGACACACGTCCGTGAACTTTGCCAGCATCTAGAGCGTCGTGGGCTTAGCGCCTCGCTCGTCACACCGTTCTCCTGGCGTCGACCGCTGACCGTGCCCGTGTTCGGCCCCCGTCTCGTTCTGGCCCGACTGAGCGGGCCCGCTGGCGTCGTGTGGCATCGCCATTGGCATGAGGTGTTCCTTCGCAAAGCACTACGCAAGCATTTGGCTAAAACTGGGGAGTGCGTCGTCTACGCTCAGGGGCCATTGGAGGCCCGCGCGGCATTGCGCTCTCGGCAAGGGCCACACCAGCGCGTGGTGATGGCGATTCATTTCCGGGTCTCTCAGGCGGACGAGTACGCGGACGCGAGCCTCATCAAGCGTGGCGGAAAGGTGTTCCGCGAGATCCGACAGGTGGAACGCGAAGTGATTCCTCAAGTAGATGGTCTGGTGCCGGTGACAACGTGGGCGAGAGATGCGCTTGTGAACTGGCTACCGCAGGCCGTGAGTGTCCCGCATGCTGTCATCGGCAATTTCGTGTATTCTCAACCCTTCGATATGGCTGGGTTGCAGCCGCTTGGGGACCTAGTCACCATCGGCAGTCTCGAGCGAGTGAAGAATCACCGCTACCTGTTGAAGACTCTCGCCGAGGCCAATCGGCGTGGGCGGCACTATACTCTCGATATATATGGAGAGGGTTCTTGTCGTGCTGACTTATCGCGACTGGCTCTTTCCCTGGGGCTGCAGCATCAGGTTCGCTTCCGCGGATTTCGGAGCGACGTGCGCAACTTCCTGCCGCGTTACCGCGCTTACGTTCACGCCGCCTACTCTGAGTCGTCGTCGCTAGCGATCATGGAGGCGATGGCCGCGGGTCTCCCGATTGTCGCCGGTTACCTGGAGCCACTCGCCGAGATCTGTGATGAAGGTGTCGAGGGAAGGTTCTTTCCCCTGGACGATCCTGCCCAGGCCGCGGCCACCTTGATCGCCCTCTTGGACTCTGAGGTGGCGCGGGCCAAGGCGGCAGAGGCGGCGCGCGAGCGATTCCATCGGGACTTCGACGCAGAGGTCATAGCTCCGCGGCTTCTGTCGTTTCTTCAAGGGGGCTCCTCTCCCGAGCAGGCTTCGTGATCAAGATGAGTGATGCGGGTCATTCTAGGCTGGCCATGAGAGAAAGGATGGCCTCCGCCGCTTCGGAGGCTCCGGGCTGGGTGGCCCGAATATGTGCGCGGAATCCGCACATCAACCCCACAGTCCGCTTGCCCGCGGACACATCACGTCAAGGTCCGCAAGCGCGGTCGGACCACCAGATTGGGTTGACGTCCTGTGCATGATGCTCCGCGACCATTGATCATCGCGACCACTCTGCGGCCCGACGGCAACACCGGGGTGCACACGCACGTTCGGCAGTTCCGCCAGCATCTCGAGAAGGCGGATGTCCCCAACAGTTTCATCACACCGTTCTCCTGGGGTCGACCACTCACATATCCCGTATTCGGCGTTCGCCGTCTCGTATTGGATCGAATCAGTAAGCCAGCCGGCATCATGTGGTACCGGCACTGGCATGAGCGGTTTCTCCGAATGGCGCTAAAGAGGACGCTCCATGAGGCGGGGTCCTGCGTGATCTATGCCCAGGATCCGCTGGCTGCGCTAGCGGCTATCCGCGCGCGGTCGGGACCGCACCAACGCGTTGTGTTGGCGGCTCACTTCAGGATATCGCAGGCCGACGAATACGCCGATGGTGGAGGAATACAGCGAGGCGGGTCTGTTTTTCGAGCGGTCCGACATCTCGAACGGCGCGTCATCCCGAGGACCGACGGTATTGTCTTCGTGTCGGAGTGGGGGCAGGACGCGTTGCTCGCCTGGCTTCCTGAGGCCTCCACCGTACCTAGAACCGTCATCGGGAACTTTGTGGCCTCAGTGCCCAATGAGTCCCTCCTCGATCCGATGGGGGACCTTGTGACCACGGGCAGGCTGGAGCCCGCCAAGAACCAGCGCTTCTTGTTGGAGGTGCTGGATCGGGCGAGACGCGCTGGCCATATCTTCACCTTGGACGTTTACGGCGACGGGCCGTCGCGCGGTGACCTCATGCAGGTGACTCGCTCCTTGGGTCTTGAAGCTCAGGTCCGCTTCCGCGGTTTCCGGTCTGATGTCCGCGAGTTCCTGCCCGGTTACCGAGCCTACGTGCACGCTTCCTATTCGGAGTCCCTGCCATTGGCGATCATCGAGGCGATGGCGGCGGGCCTTCCTGTCGTCGCGGGAAACACCGGCGGCATCTCCGAGATGTGTGACGACGGGGTAGAAGCGAGGTTCTGGCCCCTTGATAACCCAAGGGAGGCGGCCGAAACGCTTGTGGGGCTGCTGACGTCGGAGCCCTCACGGCTCAGGGCCGCTCAGGCGGCACGTCAACGATTTGACCGTGACTTCGACGCAGACGTCATAGCCCCACGGCTGCAGGGCTTCCTCCTGGGCTAGTGTTTCGCGTTTGGCGTTATTGACTGTTGGCTTTCTCCAATATCTCGCCGGGGGCTTGGCCCAGGAATGGGTGGGAGCGGTCATTCCAGTCGTCGATGTTGGCGCGGATCGCCGCATGGCGGTCTTTGACCGAGGCGTAGGCGCCGCGGTGGCTCGCCTGGCGCTCGATCATGGCGAACCAGGCCAAGTTCATCCAGTGAACGTGCAGGTCAACGCGCTAGGGCGTGTTGGTAAAGGGATTCGAGGTGCCCCGCCCGTCAGGGTTGAGGGATGGCAACTCGACAAGAGATCGCAGACGAGCAGTGGGCGGTGCTCGCGCCGTTGTTCCCAGTGCCGAAGGGTCGTGGCCGGCCGCCGATGGACATGCGGACGACGGTGGAGGGGATCGCGTGGCGGTTCCGCATCGGTGCGCCGTGGCGTGACATTCCCGAGCGGTTCGGGAAGTGGAACTCGATCTACCAGCGGTTCTCGGAGTGGTCCAGCGATGGCACCTGGGCGAAGCTGCTGGCCACCGTGCAGGGTGCGGCCGCGGCGAAGAACGACGTGGAGTGGACGGTCTCGGTCGACTCCACAGTCACCCGGGTGCACCAGCACGGCGCCACCCTGAGGCGGGACACAGGGGGCTGGATCGAGTTACACGAATCCCTTCGTGCGCAGCGGCGATCCCGAGCCGCTTGACCACGCGATCGGCCGCTCCCGAGGCGGTATGAGCTGCAAGATCCACCTGGCGCCGACGGTGTCGGCGTACGACCTCATGTGTCGGTCGGGGTACGACCTGACGTGTCGGTCTCGGCGTGGTGATCATGGCATGGGCTCACCTCCGGTGACGAGTGACATGCGGTCTTTGAGGCGGTAGCTGGGGCCGTTGATGGAGAGCACGTCGCAGTGGTGCAGGAGGCGGTCGAGGATGGCGGTGGCGAGGACGTCGTCGCCGAGGACGCCGCCCCATTCGGTGAAGCTCTTGTTCGAGGTGATGATCATCGAGCCGCGCTCGTAGCGGCGGGAGACCAGCTGGAACACCATGTTGGCTTCGGCCCGGTCCAGTGGGAGGTAGCCGACCTCGTCGCAGACGAGGACCGAGGGCCGCATGAAGGCTTGGAGTTGCCGGTTGAACCGGCCGGTGGCTTCGGCGGCGCGGAGCCGGCGGACGAGGTCGTCCAGAGTGGTGAAGTAGATCGAGAACCCGGCTTGGCAAGCGGCCACGGCCAGGGCGACGGCGATCATGGTCTTCCCGACGCCGGGAGGGCCGAGCAGGACGACGTTGGACTTGGCGCGGACGAACTCCAAGGTGGCCAGGTCGCGGACCTTGCGGGCGTCGAGGTCGGGTTGGAAGGCGAAGTCGAAGTCGTCGAGGGTCTTGTGGTGCGGCAGCCCGGAGAGCTTCAAGGCGTTGCGGAACCGACGCCCTTCACGGAGCCCGAGCTCTTCCTCGAGGAGGAGGTCGACGAAGTCGAGGTAGCCCATCTGGGAAGCTTCGGCGCGTTCGACGAGCTGGCCGACGGTGTCGGTGAGGTGGGTCAGGCCGAGTTTGGTGGCGTGGGCGCGGATCCGGTCGGTGGTCAGCCCGCTCACCGGACCACCTCCGGGCGTGTGTCTGGGACGCTGAACTGGTCGCTGTCGGCGTCGACGTGGTGGTCGACGTGGTGGTCGCCGGGCTGCCAATTCTCCCGCGGCGCGGAGGCCGGAGTCGGCAGCTGGTGTCGCAGGTGCAGGCCGTGGAAGCCGAGCATGTCGATCAGCCAGGTCGGGTCGGCCGGCGGCCACTGAGCCCGCAGATAGCCGCGGAGCTCGGCATGGACGTTCGGTCCGGCGGTGCGCAGGAACTCCTCGGTCAGGCTGAGGACTTCGGCGAGCGCGGCGACGGTGTGCTCGGTTAAGGCCACCATCGGCCTGGAGTCGGCCATCACGCCGCCCCGGTCACTGTCCCGGTCACTGTCCCGGTCACTGTCCTGGTCACGGCGATGGTCGCTGCTGGTGGGGTTGGTCGGCATGGTCAGCTCCTGTGAAGGCTCGGGGTGGCCGGGCTTGGGGTGGCCGGGTCGGGGTTGAGGAGGGCGGCGGTCTGGTAGTCGGTCAACGGCCGGCGCGCGACGGTGCGGTCCGCGGCGTGATGGGAGGTGAGCAGGGCAGCCAGCGGGCTGGGCTCGACCGGCCCGGTCGAGCCGGCACTGCCGGCGCTTCCAGCGCGGGGTGGGTCGAGGGTGGTCGCCCGGGTGTGTCCGTCGGGCAGGCCGTCCCAATGGGATGGGTCGATGACCCAGGCCCCGCGGGTGGTGGCGCGGGGATGAGTGGCCAGCCAGCCGCCGCCGTCGACGCCGAGCGCGCGGATGGTGACCGCGGTGGCCCTGGGGTCGCCGGTGGCGGGTTCGAGGCTGACCTGGACCCGTTGCCCGGCCCGGACCTGGCGGGCGGGCACGGAGTAGAAGCTGGCCTCGAACGAGATCAGGCAGTCCTTGCCGACCCGACGCAGATGCTTGTCGGTGACCACATAGGGCTGCGCCGGCAACGGGGCCAGCGCGGCCCGGTCGGCCTCGGCGCGGACGCCGATGACTTGGCCGTGGGTGCGGTGGACCTGGGCTCGACGGATCGACAGCCACGTCTCGAACGCCCCGTCCAGCTCCGCGAGGGAGTCGAAGGTCCGGCCGGCGAGAACATGGTCACGGTTGATCAGCACCTGCCGCTCCACCCGGCCCTTGGCCCGCACCGTCGACTACACGTGGTCCCGAGGGTCCGCGTGATCTGGTGCGGGTGACGCACCGGTTCCACCCGCTGTATGGCCGGGAGTTCGAGTTTGTGGAGCACCGGCACAACTGGGGTGAGGACCGGGTCCAGTTGCGCGACGAGAACGGCGTCTTGTTCTCCCTGCTCGCCGCGTGGACAGACGTCGTGCCGGCCGACCCGTTCGTCGTGATCGCGGCGGGCCGGTGCCCGTTCCGCCTGGTCGACCTGCTCGCGGTGGCCGCGGTGATGGACCAGTTGCGCTCACGGTCAGACCACGACCGGGCTGTCAAGGAGTCTTCGCCGTGACTGATAGGCGGATTACGCCGGCGAGTTCCTCGTCGCCTGCACCCAGAGAGCGTCTGTCAGGACTGATTCCCACGTCCTCGCGGGTTCTGCGATGTCTCCTCGGGCATGTCGCCACGGCAGCCACACACTTCGGCGGCATAATCGCTTTAACGTTGTTGATGGTGGGGAGGCGAGATGGCCGGGACAGGTTCACGCGAGGACCCGAAGGTGACGGCGCTGCGGGAGGCGCGCTGCCTCAATCCCCGTCCCGAGGGCGTCACCGACCCGGGGTTCCTCGCCGAGGAGTTCTTCGACGCCCGCGACGCCGTGCAGGTCAAGTACGAGATGGTGCGCCGGGTGCGGGTAGACGGGCAGGCTGTGTCCGAGGCCGCCGCCGCGTTCGGGTACTCCCGACCCTCCTTCTACCAGGCCGCCGCCGCGCTCGACGAGCAGGGGCTGGACGGGCTGGTGCCCGCCAAGCCGGGGCCGCGTGCCGGCCACAAGCTCACCGAACAGGTGTGCGCGTTCGCCGAACAGGGACTGGCCGCCGACCCGGACCTGCGGGCGGCCGATCTGGTCGGGCCGATCGAGCAGCGTTTCGGCGTGCGCGTGCACCCCCGTTCCATCGAGCGAGCCCTGGCCCGCTACCGGGAACAACAGTCCAAAAGCCGCTGACCCATCCACCCACGAGCACGACAAGGAGAACCACAACCCGTCCCCGCCGTCACTCACTGCGCCTGGCACCGCGGCTGCTGAACCGAGCACACGCTCGGATGCCGGCCAGGCTCCCGCTCCCGGTGGCGGGCTGGACGCCCGCTACGAACAGCTGCGTCATGCCGCCCTGCACACGCGCGGCGATGCGTTCCCTCTGGGCTTCGCCGTCCTCACCCGCCGCGGCGTGACCGGCTGGCGGCACGCCCTGGCCACGATCACTCCCACCACTGCTCTGCCCACCCCCGGCCCGCCCGCCCGGGGCACACTCAGGGGCGCAGCCACGGCGGGCACAGCCACCGTGGCGCCGGCCTCGACGCTGCCCGGCCCCATCGCGGCCGAGCTCGTCAACGCGCTGGCGGCGGTGGCGCTGGCCAGCAGCTGAAGCACCCCGGCCACCAGACCGTCCACCAAGCCCAATCACCAACCCGCGACCGCCGTGCTCGGCGGGAAGGACGCATGTCCCATGTTCACCCAGACCGCGGCCTCGAAGGTCACCGCCGCCCACCTCGGCAAGGACGCGCTGCTGTATGTGCGTCAGTCCACGCTCAAACAGGTCATCCACAACACCGAATCCGCGCACCGCCAGTACGACCTGCGTGGCCGGGCGATCGCGCTGGGCTGGGCCACCGAACAGATCAGCGTGATCGACATCGACCAGGGCCGTTCCGGGGCCAGCGCCGCGGACCGCGAGGGGTTCCAGCGCCTGGTCGCCGAGGTCTCCCTCGGCCGGGCCGGGATCGTGCTCGGCCTGGAGTGTTCCCGGCTGGCCCGCAACTCCGCGGACTGGCACCAGCTGCTCGAGCTGTGCGCCATGACCGGCACCCTGATCTGCGACGAGGACGGCCTCTACGATCCCCGCGACTTCAACGACCGGCTGCTGCTGGGCATGAAGGGCCAGATGTCGGAGGCCGAGCTGCACTTCATCAAGGCCCGCCTGCGCGGCGGGGTGCTGTCCAAGGCCCGCCGCGGTGAGCTGCTCACCCCGCTTCCGGTCGGCCTGATCCACGACCCCACCGGCCGAGTCGTGCTCGACCCCAACACCAGCGTGCAGCGGGTCGTGCGGCATCTGTTCGACACCTTCGCCGCGACCGGATCGGCGTTCGGGTGCGTCAAGGCGTTCAACGACGTGGGCCTGACCTTCCCGTGCCGACACCAGACCGGCCCCCACAAGGGCGAGCTGGACTGGCGGCCACTGCGTCACCACACGGTGCTACGGGTGCTGCACAACCCCCGCTACGCCGGCGTGTTCACCTACGGCCGCCGCCGGAACCAGAAGCTGCCCAACGGGAAGTGGACGACCACCATGCTGCCCCGCGAGGAATGGACCGCGTTCATCCCCGACGCCCACCCCGGCTACATCACCCTGGCGCAGTACGAGGCCAACTGCGCACGCCTGCGGACCAACGCCGCCGCCCAGGGCCGCGACCGCGCCGCCGGCCCACCCCGCGAAGGGCCAGCTCTGCTCCAAGGCATCATCGTGTGCGGCAGATGCGGCCAGCGGATGACCGTGCGCTACCACCACCGCCGCGGCCAGGCGTTCCCCACCTACCTGTGCCAACGCGAGGGCATCGAACACGCCCAACCCAACTGCGCGACCATCCCCGGCGCCGACCTGGACCAGCGCATAGGACAGCTCCTACTCGAAACCCTGTCCCCACTGGCCGTCGAAGCCGCGCTCGCCGTGTCCACCGAACTACAACAGCGCGCAGCCGAGGCCGACCGGCTGCGCGCCGCGCACGTCGAACGCGCCCGCCACCGAGCCGACCTCGCCCGCCGCCGCTACCTCGCGGTCGACCCCACCAACCGGCTCGTCGCCGACACCCTCGAGGCCGACTGGAACACCGCGCTGCGCGAACTCAACGACGCCGAGCGTGCCTACGACACCGCCCGCGACCAACACGCCGGGCAGCCCACCGACGCCCAGCGCGCCCGCATCGGCCAGCTGGTCACCGACCTCCCCGCGGTCTGGCACGACCCAGCCACCCCGGCCCGGGAACGCAAGCGCATCACCCGGCTGCTGCTCACCGACGTCACGGTCCACCGCAACGCCGAAACCCTGACCGCGCACCTCCGCTTCCCCGGCGGACAGCACACCACCCTCACGATGCCCGTTCCCCTGCCCGCGCCCCAGCAGCGCCGAACCCCCGCCGACACCGTCACCCTCGTCGATGAGCTGCTCGATCAGCACACCGTCGGCGAGATCGTCGAGATCCTCAACCAGCGCGGCCTGACCAGCGGCACCGGTCAGCGCTTCGACGACAGCATCGTCACCCACATCATCGGTGCTCACCAGCTCCGCACCCGCCGCCAACGGCTTCGCGAGGCCGGCATGCACACCATCACCGAGATGACCGAGGAGCTCGGCGTGTGCGCCTCCACCATCAAGCAGTGGCACTGCGCAGGAATTGTCGGAGGTCTGCGATACAACGACAAAGGCGAGGCACTCTACTACCCACCCGATCCCGACCACCCGCCCACACCACACCGAGGACACCCGCTCACCAGCCGCCGACCAGCCGAACCACGACAAGGCCACGAACCGACCCCAAGGAGTGCAGTATGAAACCCGGGGCTTGCCGGTGGGCCG
>CAVUWU010000005.1:0-239534 GCA_963745245.1 uncultured Actinomycetota bacterium | reverse complement strand
CGCCGCCTGTCGACCGCCCAGTTCTGGACGTCGGGTCCACGGCTGGATTGCCGAGGAGTGGTTTCCATGGCGCATCTGGCGATGGGCGGCAGGCTGGGTCTCACAACGAGGGCCGGGGTTGCCTTCGACGTGGGTCACCGGGACGTCAGCGACGCCGGCGATGCGGTGGGGCAAATCCCTGATGAGCCAACGCGAGAGCCGACGCGGCAGCGTGGACACGACGACGCCGTCGAAGTGCTCCTCCTGGAGTAGCTCGCGGGCTCGCTCGACCGGCAGGGCTTCGACAACCTCACCGACGGCTTCGATCCCAGAGCGCCGCAGCCGGGCCAGCTCGTGCTCCAGCCGGGCTTCGGCCAGCACCCGGGCGATCTGGTGTGCGTCGGGGACAAGCCGATCGATCGGCGGGTAGTCCCACTGGTGAGTCCCTTCAGTGTCGGTAACCGGGACCAGGAAGCGAAAGGAGCTTGAGCCAGCGGCGGCGAGTTCGTCCAGTTTCGCGGTGAGCTGGTCACCGCCGATCGTCTGATTGGCGACGATGAGATAGGTGGCCATGTGATCGCTCCCAGGATTGCCCGTCACCGACCCTCGAGTTGTCCGAGATCGGAGCGTTCAGTTCCGACTCTAGTCCGATCTCCGCTGGATCAGCCGATGCCTGCTGACGCACGCTCACCAAGAGCACCCGGGGGCGGTCGCCAGAGGCCGAGCCGGCCCCGAAGTTGGCGGTGCCTCACCGTGAGCAGGCGACCCCGCCGTCTACGCCCGCCTGGACGGGTCGCCAGCGAGGTCACCATGTCCACCACTACTCCTTCTGTCACCGCCGCTCTCCGCCCGTTCCAGCCCGAGGCGATGACCCGGCGCAGCTGGCGGCGGTCTCCTCCTTGGCCCGCTACACCGGGCACACCCACGAGCTGTACGCCGCGGCGCTGCGCCGGTGGTTCGGCTGGTGCGAGACCAACCACCTCGACCCGCTGACCGGAATCCAGCGGGCGCACCTGGAGCTCTACATCCGGCACCTGCACGAGACGGGGCTGCGGGACTCCTCGGTGAACACGATGATGCACGGCGTCCGCGGGTTCTTCCGGTTCGCGCACATCGACGGACTGATCACCGCCGACCCCGCCGTCTACGCCCGGCTCCCCAAGGTCCACGCCGACGAGACCCGCACCCAGGGCCTGGACCGGCTCGAGCTGATTCGGTTCCTCCAGGTCGCCCAAACCCTCACCGTCCACCACGGCGCCCTGGCCTACCTGCTCGGCATCAACGCCCTCCGCGCGTCGGAGGCCGCCGCGGTGCGGATCGAGGACTACCACGAGACCCTCCGCGGACACCGGGTGCTGCACCTGGTGGGCAAGGGCAGCAAGCCCGCCACCATGCCATCACCGTCCCGGTCCTCCGGGCGCTCGAGGCCTGCCTCGGGGACCGAGTCTCAGGACGGCTCGTCCTCCGGTCGCAGTCGAGGAAGCCGATCGACCTCCGCGACGTCTACCGGATGGTCCGCCGCATCACCAAGGCAGCGGGCATCCCCCGGCACATCAGCCCCCACTCGCTCCGGCACGCGGCGATCACCAACGCGCTCGACGCCGGCGTCCCGCTCCGGGACGCGCAGATCTTCGCCCGGCACGCCGACCCCCGCACCACCGAGCACTACGACCGCGCCCGCGGCGACCTCGACCGCCACGGCGTCCACTTCCTCACCGCCTACGTCGCCGGCGTCTGACAGCGGGGGCCAACCCGTCCTACCTACGTCAACACCGCCCAGATAGGGCTATGTCTGATCGTCCGCGGCGGGACCGGCTCGCAACGTAGGACCGGACCTGCCGGTGTAGGCCACCCCAAGCCTGAACACGGCCCACAGCACCCCGGTCACAGCGGTGGTGATGAGCGCCAAACCGAAATCCGGGGCGAACAGTCGTATCGTGCCGATTGGCGCGCCCCCGACTCTCGGCACCAGAATGAAGATGGCCCAGGCCGCGACCAGCGTGGTGAGCAGCGGGAACCACAGGCTGAAGCGGCCGGAGATGCCCGATCGCGACTTGGCGCGTATCGCGTCGCGGTATCGCCAGGCCCAGATCATGGCGAGCAGGTAGATGATCGGCAGTGCCACGAGGGAGATGAACAGGACCTTCTGCCAGGTTCGCGAGCCCTCGCCGGCGTAGTCCAGGCCAAGCGCCCGGGCGGTGACGCCGTTGAGCAACTGGGCCGTCTCCCCGAAGCCCAGCCCACTGCCGCCGTTGACGAGCACGACAGCCGCCTTCTTCTGGGCGGGGACCATCGTCGCGAGCGTCTCGACACCGGGAGTCGATCCGGAATGCCACACGGTTCGGTTGCCCGAATCGATGTACCAGCCCAGGCCGTAGAAGGGCGCTGCTGCGCTGGCCGGGCGCATCATCTGCGCCTTGCCCGCGGCGCTGAGCACATCGTCCTCGCCATTCATCATCACCTGCAGGTAGCGCGCCAGGTCGCTCGCGCTGGCCCCGATCCCCCCCTGCGGAGCCGTGGCCCGGTCGGTCGTGTTGTCGGGCAGCGGCCGCTTGGTGCCGAACCACGGCCGGTGCCCGGTCGCCATGTCCTCATGGACCTCGCCGTCGGCGACGAAGCTGTGCTCCATGCCGACCGGGTCCAGGATGTTGGTGGTCACGTAGGTCTGGTAGTCCTGGCCGCTGACGACCTCGATCAGCCGGCCGAGGATCTCGTAGTTGGAGTTCGAGTACTCCCACCGCTCGCCGGGTTCGTAGTCTGGAGTCACGTCGGCAAGCCCGTCCACCGTGCGCGCAAGCGCATCCTCGCCGCCAGCGGTGTCCGTATGCGAGGTGTTGCCCTGAAGGGTGGAGAAGCCGCTCGTGTGGCTGAGGAGCTGTCGGATGGTGATCGCCCCGGCGGGCCGGCCCGAGAATCCGTCGAGATAGTGCGAGACCTCGGTGTCCAGGTCGATCTCGCCGGCCTCGACCAGTTGCATGACGGACAGGGCCGTGAAGCTCTTGGAGATCGAGCCGATCGCGAATGGGGTGTCCGGCGTGACCGCCACCTCGCCTCCGAGCCTGACGACGCCCCGCGCGCCCGCGGTGGTGATGCCGCCGTCGTCGACGACCGCGTAGGCCAGACCGGGCACACCAGACGCAGGCATCGCGCTGTCGACGAAGGCGTCGATCGACCCCTCCGGCCCACTCGCGGGAAGGACGGCAGTGACACCAAGCGCGAGGACCGCCAGAAGCATCCGCACCGAATCATCTCCAGGCTCATGTTGCCTTCACGGACAGTGGGTTGGTCTCGCCCGTTCGGCCCGAGCACCACCGTCGCGGCGCCTCGGACCTGTTCAACGACGCCAACCAGACTCTCCCAGGACATTCAATGTCGTTAAGCGACTGCCGGGGCGCACGACGGCCAGCAGCACGTGGCGGTGTGGCAGGCAGCCGCGAGCCGTCCTCAGTGCGGCCGGTCGGGGTGGGGTGTGACTGGCGTACGGCACGGGAGCCATGCGATGCAGGCCAGCGCAGGGGCGGACGCTCGGAAGGCTCCTGCCGCGACCGTCGGGCGGGCCTGGCTCAGGCGGGCACAAGGCCGTGGCGCGCGCGGCGAAGCAATACCTCATGCAGTCCGGTGGTCAGTACCCACACCACGAGCAACCAGGCCAGTGCCTGGTCGCCGAGGTCGAAGCGCCTGTCCACGAGCAGCACCGCGCCGGTGAAGATCGCGGTGATGAGCAAGTAGGTGCCCACGGCCATGCGCTCTCTGCGCTGGCTGACCACCGAGTTCTTGCCGAACTCCGCACTGAGGTCGGTGGGCGCCCCGAAGGATCCCAGCGCCGATGCGAAGGCGTCGTCTATGGCGGCACCGTCGTCGATGCGGTCCTGTGCACTGGAGCGCACGTGGTCCGCAAGCTCGCCAACGTGGGGGGCGAGCTCGGGGTGAGTGGCGCGCAGCTGGTCGGTCCACTGGCTGATGAGTGCCTCAAGCGATGGCATGGGTTCGTCCTGGGTTCGGGCCGCGCAGGGCGGCGAGGGTTGACGAGATCAGGTCGAAGTCGCGCGACTGGGCGTCCAGGTGGTCGCCTCCCGCGGTCAGCAGGCGGTAGTACTTTCTGGCTCGACCGGCGTCCGACGTTGCGTGGTAGCTCTCGATGAACCCTCGGGACTCGAGGCGGTGCAACAGCGGGTACAGCATCCCTTCGGTCCACTCGAGCCGTCCGCCCGAGGCCGCCTGGATGTCCTGCAGGATGGCGTAGCCGTAACTGTCCCCCCTGCGGAGAACGGCAAGCACGAGTGGCGTGGCAGAGGCGGCCACGAGGTCCTTGGCAAGTTTCACTTGATCTCACCTTGTCGTCGGAGGGATACCTAGAACTGGCAGGTACTATACCCAACAGTGTGAGGTATGCAAGACCCCGCGGGCCAACCCGCGGGCGGCGGGTTCCGCGTCGAAGCGGTCCTGCCTATCGAACCCGGCCACCGACCAGATCCCCGCGCGCCCGCAGAACACCACGAGGTCGGCGCGCGATGACGACCACCGTGCGCGGGACCACCGTGCGCGGGGTGGACGACGACACCCTCGTTCGGGCGGGCCTGCGCATGATGATCGAGACCCAGGACCGATCCCGGCTCGTCGAGCACCGCGGGCCACCCGAACTTGGTGCCGAGCGCGGGCTAGCCCCCGATGCTCAGCACTCCTGGGGCGACCAGCAGTCCGCCGGTGACGCGCGAGCGGCGCATCACCGGGCCCCTGTCGCGCTCAAGTCCAGCGCCGCGTCGACCACGCGCCCCAGGGTGGTCGGCCACGCCTCCGCCTCCCACCCGACATGGCGCCTCGTCGCCTGGTCGTCGACGACGAAGGGTGCGGTGAACTGGTATGCGGTGCCTGACAGCTCGCGCACCATCGGCGCGAACAGGCCCACCGCACGCATGGCCCGCGGACCGAGGACACTGATCCGCGGCGGAGGTGCCCCGGCTGCTCGGGCGATGTCTCCGAGCGCCTCCCGTTGCGTGCGCGGTGGTGCGCTCGGCACGATCCACGCCCTGCCGTGGGCACTCTCGTCGGCTGCGAGGTGCACCGCCAGGCGAGCAGTGTCGTGCGTGGTCGTCCAACTGTGCGGCTGGTCCGCGGAGCCGAGGACCCGGGCCCGGTGGCCGGTGAGGACGGCCGGTGCGTTGCGCGCCAGATGGGAGTTGGCGCCGGCGTCGGCATAGTCGCTGGCTCGCACCTCGACGATGCGGGCCCGCCCCGCCTCGTGTGCCGCGAGCGTGTCGCGCCACATCCGCACCCGCACCTCGCCCTTGGGGTCGCACGGGTTGAGCGGGGTGTCCGGGCCCATCGGGCCCTCGACGCGGCCGTACCCGTAGAGGTTGCTGACGGTCGCGAGCACCGCACCCGTGGAGGTCGCAGCCGCGAGCAGGGCGGCGCCGATCGGTGGCCAGTCCGTGGTCCACCGCGTGTACGCCGGGTTGGCGCAGTTGTAGATCACCGTGGCACCGGTCGCGAACCGCTGCATGACGGAGGCATCGGAGGCGTCGGCGGCCACTCGCTCGACCAGCGGGTGCTCAGGCCCACCCCCTGAACGGGTGATGACGCGAACGCGGCTACCCGCCTCGGCCAGCAGGAGGGCGGTACGGGTACCGACCGGCCCCGACCCGACAACGACGTGCGTGTCCATGACTGCTCCTTGTGATCAGTGATCTCTGCAGTGATCAGTGAACACCAAGCGGGCCTGATAGCGCAAGAGCGCTGTTCTGTAATGCGTGCATCGCTCGCACGGCTGTGCTTGACTGCTGCCATGTCGATCACCAGCCGAGCCGAGGACGTGCGGGCCCGGGCCCGGGCCGAGATGCGAACCGCGATCCTCGACGCCGCCCGCCGTGAACTCGCCGAGGGCGGGGCGGCCGGACTGTCGTTGCGGGCGGTGGCCCGCGAGGTGGGGATGGCCTCGTCCGCTCTCTACCGCTACTTCGAGAACCGTGACGCGCTGCTCACCGCACTCATCATCGATGCCTACGACTCTCTCGGGGAGGCCGTCGAGGCCGCGGAGGCCACCGCATCGCGCAGCGACCTGCTCGGGCGATGGCTCAGGATCGCGAACTCCGTGCGGACGTGGGGGCTCGAGCACCACACCCTCTACGCGCTCGTGTATGGCTCGCCGGTGCCCGGGTACGCAGCACCGCAGGACACGATCGGTCCAGCGACGCGGGTGAGCCGCCTGCTCACCGTCCTGCTCCTCGACACCATGGCCGCGCACGGGCCGCAGGCACGAGCCCTCGGGCCGGGTGGCGACGAGCACCTGCCGCTGGCGCAAGCGGCGGTCGAGGGACTCGCACCCGCCGTGGCATTCATGGGCCCCCCCGCAACCCCGGAGTGGACGGCGCACGGGCTCATGGTCTGGGCCTGGTTGTTCGGCACCGTTTCCTTCGAGCTCTTCGGTCAGCTCGAGGGTACGGTGACGCCCGAGCGACGCGCGGAGGTCTTCGAAGCCGAGGCGGCTCGGGCCGCCGAGTGGATCGGGCTGACTGACCTCTCGCCCGCCGCCTCGCCCTGATTGGCGCACGACGAAGGCGCGATGTTGAGCGCGTCGTGGACCACAGCTTCCAGGAGTTCGCTCGCGGCTGAAGTCGGTCGCCGACGCCAGCTGCTCGACAGCGCTCGACGCGTTCGTCGGCGCGCAGGCCTGGGTGCGGTTCGGCTTCTACCTCTCCCTCCTGTCCAGCCTTGCCCTGATCCCGGCTGCGATCGGACTGCTCGACGAGCTCGGAGCGCACTCGAAGGCAGCACGGTCGGTGGCGGCCTTCGGCGTGCTCGGCGCCTTCGCCCAGATGCTCGGATGGGTACGCTGGCCCAGTGTGGTGCCGGGGCTGGCCGAGGCGTGGACCGACCCAGCCGCCACCGCCACCCAGCGAGAAGCGACCGCGGCCGCATACGACGTGCTCAACGGGTATGCCGGAGGCGCCCTGGGCGAGCACCTCGGCTGGCTCCTCCAGGGGATCTGGGCCGTCGGCGTCGCCGTGCTCGCACTACGGGCGGCGCGCGTGCCGCGGTGGCTCGCCACCCTCGGACTCGTCGTGGCCGCGGCCTGGGCGTTCGCCGTCCCCACGGCCATCGCGGTCGGCCTGGAGCCCCTGGAGTTTGGGGCCTGAACCTCTACACAGCGTGGTACCTGTGGCTCATGGCGTTCGGGATGCTGCTCCTGCGCCGCTCACACAACGCTGCTCGTCAGCCCGACCATGAGCAGGGACGAAGCGCAGGGCGAAGCCTGGCGTCGTAGCCCCAACGTGCGTCATAGCGCCGCGAGCTGGACACAGGATTTTCCGATGAGCGAGCTCGTTGCCGCCCCGCGTTCCCGGCGGCCGGCGTGGGATGGTTGAGGCGATGGGACGACACCAGCGCGTCACAGCCAGCGGGGTGCGGAGGCCGCAGAGCGAGCGGCTGCGCCGGCGTCAGCGGTGGTACTTCGCCCTGATGGGCGTTTGTCTGGTGCTGATCCTGCTGGCCTGGAACCTGGTCCGGTTGTGGTCGACGACGGCAGCCGTGGCCATGTCGGCCGTCGCTGCTGTGCTCCCACCGATCGCCGTGGTCATCGCCAACTGGGGCGAGGACCGCTGACGACGAGCGTCGCGGTCGCCATGTGCCGGGGCGCCGACGAGAGGCGACTCGGTCGGCGCCTCGGACTCTCGACGCGCTGCAACGTGCGCTGCGGCATCCGGATCTAACGCGATCCGCTCGCCACCAAGGTGCCTCACTCCGCCGCCTCGGTGAAAATCGAGTCAGCTGGCTGCGGGCAGCTCATTGGTGGCCAGCGGCGGGGTGGCGCGGGTCCCGGCGGAGCGGGTGCTTCTCCGGGATCTCAACCAAGACGATGCGCACGCCATCCGGGTCTGCAATCCACAATTCGTCCAGGCCTCACACCTCGCGCCGCGGCTCCCTCACGACCGTCCTCCCGGCGCCCAACAGCCGTCGGTGCTCGGCTCGGATGTCCCGGACCTGCATCCACAGCGCGATCGCATCGCCGGGTGGGCCCGTCGCCCGGCCACTGACCTCGAGCAGGCCGTTACCCAGGAAGCACACGATGCCGGGCGAGTCATCGCCGCCGAACTCCCGGTAGATCGCCAGGCCGAGCGTGTCTCGATAGAACCGGTGACTCCGGTGGAGCTGGGTCGGACGCAGCAGGATGCGGCTGCCGAGCCCTCCATGCCGCTCATCATCCACCGCCGGCAGCGCAGCGACCGCGTCGGCGTCGCCCCGTCGTCAGTCAGCGGGTCGATCCGGACCCGCGAATCGCCAGCTGATACACGGGCCGCCTGGCGGGCGCCTGGCCACGCGTCATTCCGCGAATGGACCCGCTTGATGAGCCTGACTCCGCGTCAGTGGGGCCCGGGCCGGTGACCGGCTCGAATCACATATGCAACTCGCGATGTGCGCTCTTCGCGACGTAGACGGGGGCTTGTCGAGGGAGCGGGGTTGAGGGGTCAGGCGCCGATCTCGGTGGCGAACTGCTGGAACTCGCGATGGCCGGGGAGGGCTGCCAGGCTCCGGCGGGCAAGGTCGCGTGCGGCGTCCAGGTCCCCGCGGGCGCGGGCGAGTCGAGCCTGCAGGAAGAGCACCTCGGGGCCGCTGAGCGCCGGGTGGGTGACGAGCCGGTCGAGGAGCTCTTCATGCTCGGAGCCGACGAGGCGGTCGACGAGGGTGGCGTGCCACTCGCGCAGGTCCTCGGCTCGCTGGCGTCGTCCGCGTCGCCGGGGGTGGCCGTCGCGGCCTGCGGCGGCGGCCCGGTCCAGGGCGTAGAGGTAGTGGGCGGCGACGCTGCCCCACAGGTCGGGCACCACCAGCAGGTCGGTGAGGACTCGTGCTAGGGAAGTCTCGCGTGCGGCGACCCAGCCGTCGCCGCGTCGCGTCCAGCCGTACTCGGACTCCCAGCGCAGCAGCTGCTCGGCCGCCCGCGGCGCGAAGCGCCCCCCTTCTGCCTCACGCGACCGGACCCACAGGGCCCGCACCGCGTCGGAGACCACGAACCGGGCGGGCTCCATTCGGTCCCCGGCCAGGGCATCGAGGGCCTGGGTAGCCAGGCGACGGAACGTCAGGCGCCAGCGGGTTCTCTCCCGCGGTGACACCCTCCGGTCACCGGCGAGGTAGGCACCCTTGCGCGCCAGCGCGGCGAACTCGGTGACCTCGGCCAGCACGAGGTCCGGATCCGGCGCAGGCCGCCTTGAGGGCGCGTCCGGTCGGGGGGCCGGCGGGTTGATGGCCGCGTCGACTCGTTCCCGCACCGTTGCCGACCCCCGCCAGTACAGCGTCCACAGGGCCTTCTTCAGCTCGGCCTCATCCAGCCCCGAGAGCTTGTCGTAGAACTCGTCCCGGTTCAGCCGCGCCTGCGCCATGACCGGCACGGTACCGACCGCGATCGCGCCGACCGGGCGGTCGTCCCCCATGTTCGCCGATGGCGAGGTGCCCTGGACGGGCGAGGATGTCCGTCGCGTGGACCGTGTGCGCGCGGCCGGGTCCGTGATCGTCGCGCTTCGTGTCCACGTGGCGGCATCTTCCCGCCACGACTCGGCCCGGGGCTCGTCAGGCCACGGGGAGGCCGCGGGCCACGGTGCGGTGGATCTGAGCCAGCTGCTTGGCCTGGATCGACCCGGGTGCTTGCAGGATCGTGCAGAGCTTCTTGGGCGGCAGCACCTGGATGCCGCGGGTGCTGAACGCCCCGCCGAACAGCGGCCAGTCGGCGTCGACGAAGCACGGGACACCGTGAACTGGGACGTCGTCATCGAGCACGTCGCTCACGAAGCCGACTGCTTCACGACGCCGTCGACAAGCGTGGTGCAGTCACGCCTCCCCACCAGGAGCTTCTCGACGCGCGGCCGGACGAGGCCCCCGTCAACGCTGAGCTCGGGTCGGCCTCGATACCTCTTGGCGTCGATGACGTAGACCCCGGTGGGCGTCACGACGAGGTGGTCGATGTTCCCGCGGGTCCGCGGAATGCGTCGGTCATGCAGCACACGCAGCGTGTCGGCGGCCAGGTCGTTGAGACGCTCGCCGAGGCGCTCCTCGCCCACCGCTCAGACATCCCAAGCCTTGGTGGACTGCTGCTCGCCGGTCACCGCCAGGATGAACCCGCCGAGCCTGGGGTGCTTGGCGCGAACCCGTTCGTCGCGCTTGGCCTTCCGGCGCTCGAACTCACGGCGCGCCGAAGACCCAGGAGTACCGGCTACGACGAACTCGGCCGCTGCCCCATTCGTGGCCACGTCATCGTGGGTGAGGCAGCGAACTGCCTTGCCGGCCCGGTCGTAGACCGCTTCCGCGTTGGCGGTCAGCGTTGTTCCGCAAACGCTGCAGGTCCCGGCGTAGCGCAATCGCATGCGCCTCTCGGTACGCCCGGCATCCACCCCCACACGGCATGCGACATTCCGAGCGGCTCGTGCGCCTTTGGACCCGGCGGGGAGAAGAAGGACCTCTCGACCGCCCAGGCCCGCCGGCTGCTGCCACCGTCCGACCTAGAGACACCGGGGCAAGACCCGCAAGCGCGTCGCCGCCGACCTCGAACGGGTCTACCGGCGCAAGAAGGAGGCCAACGCCGAGCTCGTCGCGCCAACCACCGGCACCGGGCTGCTCGATCTGCACGGCAGCGGATCGCCGTTGCGGCAGATGTCATTGCGGCATGCCTATCAGTGGGTTCGGTCGAGCGCGGCCGGTCTACTGGGTCGCCGCGCCGGTCGGAGCCGGGGTGCGTGCCTCGTCCTCGCGGGTGTCGACGTGGGCCGGTGGTGGGACGGCGGCGGTGCTGGGTGGCACGTAGATCTCGCCGTTCTTGCAGTGGACGACGACGCGGCGGACGGGACCGCCGACGTAGCTGGCTGGGTTGCCCTGGCGGGCGAACTCCGCGGCGACCTCGGCACGGGTGGCGTTGGGAACAGTGATGTGGGTCTCGACGTCGCGGAACCCGAACCTGCCCGCTTTCTCGTGCGCGACGACCGCGGACCGGTAGGCCTCGGCGCCGCCGGCCTGGCCCGCCTGGGGCGGGCCCTTCAGCTGGAGGGGGCGCGGCGGTCGTCCGATAGTGCCGTCGATCCCGCCGAAGCCGTCGCCGAACAGCTCGACCGGCTCGCCGGTGGCGCGGGCGACGCCCTGGGCCTGGGCGATCTCCTCCGCCGACGGCGGCACCGTGTTGTAGCGGATCCGGACGTTGCCGCCCACGTCCTGCGGGGGGTGCGCCATGGTCGGGTCGAGCGGGTTGGACTCATTGGTGGCGTTGGCGCGCTCCCGGGCGGACTGGGCCGCCTCGACGTCGGCCTGCCGGCCCATCTCCCGCGCGGCCACTCGACGCAGCTGGTCCGGCGTCATCCCTTTGAGCCGCGCCTCGAACTCCGGGGTGAGGCGGCCGGCGGTGCGCTGGCCGGCGACGAAGCGGTCGAAGGCCGCCTGCTCGCCGGCACCCAGCCCGGCCCGGCCGGGAAACTCGGTGGCAGGAGGTGCCACGGCGGGCGCGTTCGGGGTGTCAACGACGGGCCGGGTGGTGGGGGGCGGGTTGGGCAGTCCCGCCGCGGCGCGGGCCCGCAGCTTGACGCGCTCGCGGATGGTGGCGAGCGCGGCGGCGGCCTTGGGGAAGCGGGCCACGAAGACCTTGGCGAGCTTCTGGCCCACGGACGCGATGAGCACCAGCGCGAGCGTGATGCCGAGCGAGATCACTCCGTCGGCCATGACACCGTAGTCCTCGGCGAGCTGCTCGACGGTCCGTCCCGGCTGGTCCAGGTTCGACCAGGCCTTGGCGATGCTCGCTACCTGGAGGACCACATCGGCGGCCAGTAGCGTGAGGCCGACGGCCAGCATCGCCCCCTCGCCGACAATCGGGGTGCCGAGGATTGACCCAGCAATGAACGCGGCGATCGACAGCTGGGCGAACATCGTGGCCAGGATGGCCATGAGCTCGCGCGAGGCCCTCAGCCCCGCGTCGACGGCATCACTGAACCGCCCGGCGAGGAGGTCCTTCAGCGCCTGCCAGACCGCACCGAGCATCGGCGGCAGGTGCCGGTAGAGCGACACAAAGGGCACGAAGATCTCGAGCAGCACGTTGAGGATCACGGTGCCCCAGTTGCCGGCGATGTAGGCAAACCGCGCGGTGAGGAACTCCCAGAGGATGTCAGCGTGGGAGGGTGGCTTTCTGGCCTGAGCCGGTGCCGGCGAGGCCTCCTGGCGCTGGACCGTGGCCGGTCCGCCCCGCGTCGGCGCAGAAGCCGCTTCCTCGCGGCCCCCCAGCATCGGTGCGACGTGCCGGTCGTACATGGCGTGGGCCTTCGCCGGCACGGCGGCGATCATGCCGGCGACCGTGGCCTTGTACGGCGCGAGGAAGGCCCCGGGGTCTTGCACCGCCCGGACGATCCCGGACAGAACCGTGTTGCCGGTGATGCGGAGGAGCTCGCGCACCTTCCCGGCGAACGCCAGCACGGCTCGGCCTGCGGCGATCAGCCCCCGGACCAGGCCGCCCAGCCGGTCCCGCAGCCAACTACCCGCGGCCCTCAAGGCCCTCGACAAGCCACGCAGCACGTTCCCGGCGAAGTCGCGCAGCCGGTGGACGAGCCGGTCGACGGCGGCGCGGGCTGTGGCCACGACTCGCCGGACGGCGCCAATGGCCGTCCGGGCGGCGGATGCCAGGCGGCCGCCGACCCGCCCGGCAACCTCGCGGGCGGCGGCGACGAAGCGGCCGACGCGGTCGGCGATGGCCTGGCGGACGCGGTCGAAGAGCCCGCGAACCCGGCTGAGCGCGCCGTCGAGCACCGACCGGGCTGCGGAGCCCACGGCCGAGAGCCCCGAGCGCACCGCGCCCACGGTGCGGCTGGCGGCGCCCTTGATCCGTCCCCACAACGACCGCTGCACGGGCGGCCCTCCGGTGTCTTCGCCCTGACGGTTGGCCTCGCTGCGGGCGGTGGACATGATGGAGGTGGCCTCGGCGTTCGCCGCGCCGGCCTGCTGCTGGATGTCGGCGCCGGCGCCGGTGCGCAGGATGTGCAGCTCGACGCGGGTGGCGGCGGTGATGCGCTGCCCCTCGCCTCGCCACGCCCGCTTCTGCTCCTCGACCTCGCGGACCTGGCGCTCGTCGAGCTTCCGGGCCCTGACGGCCACGGCCTCCTGCTCGGCGTCCATGGCGCCGTCGTGGGAGGCGCGGGCCTCGCCGATGACCCGCCCATGCTGTGCGACGGCCGCGTTCTGTTCCTCGTGGGCGGCCTCGGCCGCCGCCGATAGACGACCGCCAAACCCCTGGTCGAGCACCCGGGCGACGGCCGGTTCGACTTTGGGGATGCCGCTCAGATCGGGTGGCGGTGCCGGCATCGGCGGCAGCGGGCGACGGCCGATCGCGACGATCGCGGCTGAAGCGCCGAGCCGGCCGATCTGGAGCGCGGCGGCCTGGGAAGCGGACGCCGCCCCCGCAGCGGCGACGGCGTCGACCTCGGTCCGCTCCCGGGCCGCCAGGCCGGCGGTGGTCGGTCCGGTGGCCACACTGTCACCGTCGGCAGAGGGGAGTGGCGGGACCGCGCCATCCGCTCTGGTGACCGCCGGCGCGGGAGGCTCGGGGAGCACCGGATCCGGTGTCACCGGGAGCCCTGAGGGCCTCGGCGCCTCGGCAAGCAGAGCGCCGGCCGGCCCGCTCGCCTCTTGGGTGGCCGCGGCCATCCCCTGGGCCACGCCGCCCACATCGTCGGCGAGCGTGCTCGGCTTGACGGCGTCGCCCGTCCCGCCGCCGCCACGCCCGCCGAGAAGGCCGCTGACCGCGCGGTTCCCAGCCGTGCGCTGCAGGGCCAGCACGGCGCTCATCGGCGCGTCGGCACCGGTGGCGGCGGCCCTGCCTGCCCGCTGCCGCGGGCCCCGCTCGGCGGCGCCGTCCCGGCTCGGCACCACGTCCGCCCGACGGTCCACCGCACGACACTACGGTCGGTGCCGGTCCGACAACTTCGAGCGGCGCCCCTCCGGCCCTCGCGTCACCTAGGATCTGCCCCCCAGGGCAGCTCAGCGGGGTCGTCGGGGCATCGCGGTCAGATCAGGTGCCAGCCCTTAAGGTGCTCGAACTGACCGAGATAGGCGCCGACCGCCTCCGCCACGGTGCCGGACCGTGGCGGCAGCCGGGTGACGGCAACGAACGCCGCGGGGTCCTCGCCGTCGAGTCCGGCGGCGATCGCGAGCTGGAGGTCGTCGTCCACGAACCGGCCACCGCCCTCGGTCGCCGCGGCCAGGGCGAGGGCCAACCCGGTCACCACGGCATCCGGCCGGCGGGCCGGCATGAACACGATGCCGCCGCCGCCCGCCGCAGTCGGCATGACCACCACCAGGGCGCCCCCGTCGTCGTCGACGGCCTCAAGCAGGGCGTCGGGGACGCCGGGCCCCACGAGCGTCGACCTCAGGTCGTCCCGATTCAGCGGCCGGCCGGGGTCCACGACCCGGCCGTACTCGCGCCGCCGCCCGGCCATCCACCGGGCTGCCGGGACCTCCCCCAGCCCAAGCAACTCCGCTTCGAGGGCGCGCCCGCCGGCGTCCAGCTGCGCCAGCGGCAGCGGCCGCCTGATCAACGCCTGAAAGTCGAGCGACACGGCCAGATGCTACCTTCCCCAGCCCTCCACGCCGGCGCGGGACAAGCCCACATACGCCGGGAACTTGGCGAACCTCTACCCGGTCAGCGAGGTCCATCGTTCACGCAAATGGTGTCTGGCACGGTTGTGGCTCCTCCCGAATCGTGGAGGGCTTCCCTATGCGGCTTCCCGGTCGGCCGCGGGGTTCTTGTAGTTGATCGGGCTCATCAGTCCAACAACTCTGGAGTCGTCGTCCCATACGTCGCGACTAGTTCGGCCGTGGCGCCGATGGCGGCGTCCGGGACGCGCACACATAACCACCTCGGCTTGTCCCACATCGATCCCGGCGCCTCGTCTTGCTGTCTTGCTCGTCTTGCTCGTCGTGCTCACAGGCAACAGTGCGAGGTGCCGAGGCGACCTCACGTCAGACTTGCACACGGGCTCCGGGCACCAAAGAAGCACGAGGTCGGCGACGGCGTGCAGGGTCCGCCGCGCCGAGCGGAGTGGGTCGCCCTTGCGCTCACGGCGTGCCGCGGATCGCCTGCTGGCGCGGCGTCGGCACTGGTCCAGGGCCTCGCCAGGCGAGGGCGACCCGGTGCGCCATGTCGCCTCGGTAGCGGCAGCCGGTGGCGGTCATTGCGGCGCGTCGTGCAGGACGACGCCTGCGTGTTGTGGCCGCCACCCCGCGGTCAGATGAGGGGACCAAGGTCACCCATATCCCGCCTTTGGGCCTGACCGTGATCGGACGAAATAGGTCATAATCGACTTGGCACATGGGGTGTCATCAATTCTGGGGTGGGGAAATCAATGCTGTTCTTCTCTAGTACTTCTGTGCGTGCGCGCCGTGGCGCTGTGATGCTCTCCGGTGCTACGGCTGCGGCCGTGGTCGGAGCGCTGTGGGTGGCTCCGGCGCAGGCCGGGACGGCGATCCCGTCGGTCCCGTCGCCGGTCGCTACAGGCGGCATCCCAAGGGTCATCGATGACGAAGTGATCCCCAACAGCGGGGTCCGGGAGCTGCACCAGGTCGGCGACATCATGTACGTCGGTGGCGAGTTCAACGAGGTGGTGAGCTCGAACCGCAGGAATTCGTACACGCGAACGAACCTGTTCTCGTTCGACGCGAACAACGGCGACGTGACCGACTTCGCGCCGCTCACTACCAACGCGGGTGGCGCCGTCGCCGGTGGCGACGTCTACGCCATGGAGTCCACCGCCGACGGTCGCTACCTCTATGTGGGTGGCGACTTCCGACGCTGGGACGGGAAGTGGGCCAACAAGATCGTCAAGCTCGACACGTCCGACAACACAGTGGTCAGGGCGTTCAGGTCACCGCTGAAGAGCGCCTCCCGGGTCAGTGACCTGCAACTGGTCAACGGGCGGCTCTTCGTCAGCGGCACCATGCCCGGGGGGATCGTGGCCCTCGACCCCGACACCGGTGTCGTGGACCCGTACTTCGATGGCGTCCAGGCGACGGGCAACGAGGGCGGCTACAGCACTCGTATCTACCGCTTCTCGGTGAACCCCGCCGGCGACCGCATGGCCGTCATCGGCTCCTTCACCGCGATCGGGGGGGAGCCGCGCCAGCAGGCGGCGATGCTCACACTCGGCGCAACCTCGGCCGGCGTCTCCGGCTGGACCTCGTCGTGGTGGGAGCTCGACTGCTCCGCGCGCTGGCGCTGGTACACCCGTGACGTCGATTGGTCGCTCGACGGCTCGCACTTCGCGATCGTCAGCGCCGGCGGTCCCTACAAGAACACGCTCTGTGACGCGGTCACCTGGTGGGACGCATCGGACTCTCCGAGCGACCCAACCTGGGTGAACTACTCCGGTGGCGACACCTTCCACTCGGTGCACGTCACCGACAAGGCGGTCTTCGTCGGCGGGCACTTCCGTTGGTTGGACAACCCCGAGGGCCGTGACAGCAAGGGTCCGGGAGCTGTCAACGCCAAGGGACTGGGTGCAATCAACCCGGACACCGGCAAGGCACTCGACTGGAATCCCAACAAGGGCATCGGCGGCGGCGACGGCGCCTTCGACCTGTACTTCACCGACCGCGGCCTGTGGGTGGGTCACTTTGAGAAGTACATCGGCGGTCGCAAGCACGAGGGCGTCGGGCTGCTGCCCTACTGATGCACGAGCCGCCCAGGCCCTCATCGCCGACGTCCCCGCGCTTGAAGCTCCAGATGGACGGCCACCGCAGGTTCCACGACTGCCTCGCTACTACGACTGACCTGCATCGAGGTCTGCATCGTGAGGGCCGCGCTCGTGGCTTTGTCGACTGCGGTCGACCCGATCGTGTGGCCCGAGATCGAGATGCTGTTCCTCGAGTCGCTGGTGGTGCCCTCGGTGGGCATCCTCCGCGAACGCCAGGGTGAACTCGTCGCCGAGCTGTCGCTGATCGACTCGGGGCACCTGGTGCGAGGAGCGCAGCGCCGACACGCCGCCACGTGGTTGCACGTCCGCGCACATCTCGTGCAGGAAGAACGGGTCTCCGCCAGTGTTGTCACGCAGGAGCGCCGCCGGTGCCCCGCAATCAGCGAGGCCGCCATGCAGCGTACGGCACACGCTCCTCGGCCCACCTCCAGTCGATTCTCTCCTGCTCGAGGCGGACCCGATCACCGAGGCGGTCGCTCACCAGATCCTCATAGAGCGCCGCCTCCTCGAGGCTCAGCCGAGCGAGCCGGGCGTGGGTGGGGGAGCCGTCCCGACCCCACCGCTCCCGGTGCTCGAGCAGCGTCTCGCGGTCCATCAGGAACGAGCGGGTCTGTGGCAGCCACGCTCGCAGCCGGTCGAGGATGGCGAAGCCGTGCGTGTCCAGGTCACCCCAGTAGGACACCTCGGCGCCGCGCAGCCAGGGAAGCGACCCCGCGCGGTCCACCTGGAAGCCCTTGCCCCACAGGACCACGCCCTCGTGGGGCACGGGCAGGCTGAGGAAAGTCACCTCGTTCTCCACCAGCACGGCCTGCTGGACGGCGACCCGCACGCGGGCGAGCTCGGCGAGGCGGAAGGTCCCCTCCGAGAGCGAGCACGGGAGTCCGGCGAACCCCTGATCGAAGCGCAGCCGGACGGTGAGCGGCTTGGCGGCCAGGCCCAGACCGGCGACGAAGCCGGCCGAGCTGGAGGAGACGCCGAGCAGCGACGCGAGGACGCCCCGATGCCGCTCCACGACCTTGGTGTCCACACCCGGTGCCGAAATCTGCCGCAGGTAGCGATCCGAGCCGCGATGGTCCTCGAGCCAGCGGTACGCCGCGAGCATCGCCGGCCAGGCGGCGTGCAGGTCGAGCGCCTTGTGGGGGTGGTTCGCAACCCAGCGACGGACAACCGGCTCCGACTCGGACTGCCCGAGGAGCTCGTCGTACCGCTGCACCTCGTCACGGACTCCGAGGATCGCCCACGCCTGGGAGTACGCGGAGACCACGGCCCGGCTGGGCAGCTGGTTGCGTCCGATCAGCCGGCCACCGACGGGGGCGTACTGCAACGCGTAGTGGCCGTCGCGGCGGCGGCCCGCCTCCAGGTCCGAGACCCACTGCTGCACCGCGCCGAGGTCGTCGCCGATCTCCGCCACCCGCGGTCCCCGCAGCGGGACCTCGACGACCGGGAACGGCTTCCCGGCGGCGTATGCGCCGAGCAGCGACCCGTCGTCCCACCGCCGACGGACCCGGGCCCGGACGTCGGCGGGCGTCGTCCATCGACCGGTCATCGGGACTGCCGGCCACGCTGGTCCCGGAACTCCTCGATGGTCAGTGTCTGCAGCCGCGAGTAGTTCCCGGCCGGGTTGTCGACGAAGCCGATCGCCTGGACGTAGGACTCGATGACATGGACCTTCTGCAGCGGCGTGACGATGAGCAGTTGCAGGCCGAGCTTGGCGAAGAGCTCGAGGGCATAGCGGGTTGAGGCGTCGGACCCGCGCCCGAAGGCTTCGTCGATGACCGCGAAGCGGAAGTCTCGCGACCGCTCCGCCCCCCACTCCAGACCGAACTGGTAGGCCAGTGAGGCGGCCAGGATGGTGTAGGCGAGCTTCTCCTTCTGGCCGCCCGACTTGCCGTCGGAGTCCTGGTAGTGCTCCCGCTCGCGGTGGCTCTCCCGGTCCCGTTCGGAGGCCGCGAACGTGAACCAGTTGCGGACGTCGGTGACCCGACGGGTCCAGGCGCGATCGGCGTCTGCATGGCCCTCACGGCCGCGGAGCCGGTTGACGATGCGCTGGACGTCGAGGAACCGCTGCTCGGTGTAGTGGTCGTCGTCGGGGGTCATCACGTCGGTCGTCGCGGCGCGCAGCTCGGCGCGGAAGTCGCGCACCTCTTGGTTGACCGTGCCGTCCTTGACCAGCGTGATGTAGTGCCCGGGGCTGTAGTCGATCGCGCCGAGCGCCTCGTTGATCCGATCCACCCGGACGCCGATGTCCTCGGCCTGCCGCTTCAGCCAGGAGTGGAACGCGGCCATCTCGCGGATGGTCTCGGTGTTGAGCAGACGCTTGAAGTCGGCCTCGAAGCGTGGCAGGTCGTCCTCGGCCACCCGGTCGTGGAAGGCCCGGAACTCAGCGCGAGCCTCGACGGAGGCATCCATCTCGGTGGTCGCCTCGGGCCAGCGCCGGCGCACGTCGTTCATCTGCTGCAGGAGGCTCTGGGTGTAGCCGCCGAGCTCGCGGGAGAGCCGGTCGATGGTCGCCTGGAGCTCGGCACCCAGGGCGTCGGCGGCACGCCGGCAGTCGCTCGCCCGGGTCGGCACGTCGCCGCCGAGGAGCGACTCCAGGTCGGCGTAGGTCGCGCGGGCGGCCGCGAGCGGCTGCTCGGCGACCGCACCGACGAGCTGCTCGTCGGCCTGCCGTTCCCGCTCTGCGTCGTCGATCCGCTCGGTGAGCACCCGGACGTCGCCGGTCAGCCCGGTCAGCCGCGTGTCGAGGTCGGCGGTGAGCCTGGCGTTCTCCTCGAGGCGTTGCTGGATCTCGGCGAGCGCCGTGGAGCCGAGCACGAGCCGCTCACGCTCGGCCTCGGCCGCCTCGGCGCGACCGGCTGCCTCCTCGTGGTCAAGCTCGTCCCAGGCGGCATACACCTCGAGGTTGGCCAGGGCGGTGAGGCGCGCGACGAGCGACGCCCGCTCCTTCTCGGTCTCCTCGCGACGCCGTCGCGCCTGGTCCCACACCCGCTGCTGCTCGAGCAGCTGCTCGGTCAGCGCCGCGACCTTGCGTTCGTTGGCCCATCCCAAGACCCAGCTGCGTGGGTCGTCCACGCGGGATCGGTCGTCCTTCTCGTGCCGCTCCCCGGACCGGATCTGGCCCTCCCGCGTCACCGCCCGGCTCTGTGCACCCAGCCCTGCCGCGGAGGGCACGCACACATGGTCGGCCCGCCGGATCAGCTCGTCGCGCAGGTAGTCACGGAACGGGCCGTCGGCCACCTCCAGCGTGTCTGCCAGCACGAGGACACCGGGTGCGGTGGTCCGCTGCAGCGGCACCCGTCGGGGCGCGACACGCTCGTAGACGAGCCGGCTGCCAGCGAGCCGGCCGTCGTTGCGGCGATGGGTGAGGCGACGCTCGTTGACCCAGGCGGCAACCCGGGCGTAGTGCTGCTGCGGCACCAGCAGCGACAACGCGAACCCACGCAGGAGCCGCTCGGCCGCTCCCCGCCACTCGGCGTGCTCCTGGGCAACATCGAGCAGCTCACCGGCGAAGGGCAGCGTGCTCTCCTGGACACCGAGGGCGGCGCACAGCTGCTCGCGCAGATCCAGCTGCGCGCTGGGCAGGTTGCTGCTGCGGCCGGCGAGGCTCGCCAGCTCTGCCCGCGTCTCGGCGCCCGCCCGTTGGGCGTCGGCCAGCTCGCCGAGGCAGGAGGCAAGCTGCTCGTCGAGCTCGTGGAGTCGAGTCTCGGCGTGGTGGCGGCTCTCGGGGATCCTGGCGGACATCTCCTCGAAGGTCTCGGCGTCGATGACGGGTGAGAGCCCGGCCGAGCGCACTCGATCGTCGAAGCCGGTGCGCCGCGCGCGTCTCTCGGTGACCTGCCGGCGGGCTTCCGCTGCGATCCGCTCTAGTTCGCTGACCCGGTCGCCGCCGGCTCCGGCGCGCTGCTCGATCAGGACCTCGCGCGCCAGGCCCAGCCTCGTGCGCTCTCTCTGGGCGACCCCGACGTCGCGTTGCCGTCGCTCGCGGGTGGCCTGGTGCCGGCCGATCTCCTCGGTGAGCAGCCGGATCCGCAGCTCGGCGGCGAAGATCCGCACCGCGGCCCGCTGTCGCTCAGCCTGATCGCGCCGGGTCATCGCCGCGTCGTACCGGTCTGCGGTGACCACCAGCGGACGGAGCGCCTCGAGCTGCTCTCGGGCGCGCCGGACCGCCTCGTGAGCCTTGGTGAGGTCCTCGAAGTGGGCGACGATGGCGCGCACCCGCTCGGTGGTGTCGACCGGCTCGAGCATGTGGTTGCGGACGAACTCGTTGAGGTTGCCCACGGACTTCATCGACACGGTTTGGTGGAACAGCTCCATGGCCTGCTCGGACCTGATGCCGAGCAGCCGCCGATAGGCGGTGGCGTACTTCGGGAACTCCCCGTGATTGAAGATTGCCGCCCCCCCGGCCCGCAGCCGGCGGCGCAGGTCGGTGAGGTCGGCGCCGAAGTCGGTGAAGTCGGCCTCGATGGAGAGCTGCTTGGCGGAGGTGACGTAGAACCGGTCGGGCTGGCCGGTCTGGTCTTTCTGGTGAAACACCTGGGCAAGGGTGACGGTCTCGTCGTGGCCCTCATTGCCGAAGACCCCCAGGATGACCGAGTAGCTGCGCCGGTCGCGCAGCCCCACCGGCCGGGAAGATCCGGTGCTCTCGATGCTCTCGGACTTGAAGTGCCCCTCGACGTAGCTGCGCAGGGTGCGCTCCTTGGCCTCGGCGCCGGCCGCCTTGTTGTAGGAGACCTTGTTGGCCGGCAGGAGCAGCGTCGTCATCGCGTCGACGAGGGTGGACTTGCCCGACCCGATGTCCCCGGTCAGCAAGGCGGTCTCACCGGCCGGGGTGAGCCGCCACACCCGCTTGTCGAAGGTGCCCCAGTTGTAGACCTCGAGGTGCTGCAACCGGTATCCCGGGCGGCCCGGGGTGCCCAGCTGGACTGCGGGGAAGAGCCCCTCACTCATCGCTGCTCCCGTAGAGGCCGGCGTACTCCTGGAGCTTGCTGGCGAAGTCAGACAGCGTCTGGGCGTCGACGTAGGCCTTGAGGATGCGGCGCACCTCCCAGTGGCCGGGCTGGCCCCGCAGCTCTCGCAGGAAGCCGAGGTCGGCCGCCTGCCTGATCGTCGTGTCGATCCGATCCAGGGCCCGCGCCTCGTCGGCGGCGTCGGGGAGGAAGAGCCGCAGCATGTCGGCCATCTGGTCGCGGTCGAGCACGAGCTTGCCGCTGGGGCCCGAGGTCTCGAACTCCACCAGCCGCTTGCGCAGCAGGACCAGGAGCAGGCTCACGTGATAGGTGAGGCGCCTGCGCTTGACCAGCCGGGGCAGTGGCTCCTCGCCCTCGCCCACCTCGGCGCTGCGGAGATAGGCGTAGCCCTCGGAGTCGTCGACGACGACATCGATCCCGATGGTGGCGAAGTGGTCGCGCACGGGGGCACCGCGGCGGTCGAGCGTTGTCCACACCTCCTCTGCCGACTCGCGGTAGACGGCTCCTCGCATCAGCGCGATGATCGCGCTCGCGACGGCATGCTCCTCGGGGGTCCTCATCGCCCGATCCTCAAGCGCCCGGTCCTCATCACCCGGTCCTCATCGCCGGGTCACCGTGACCGTGGGCAGCCGCACGCGGCGGACGACGTCGCCCTCGCCGATGTCGACGAAGGACTCGTCACGCTCGTCCATGACCACCTCGATGTCGTCGTCGCCCAACGCCAGATAGCCGACCACCTCAGCCGCCCCGTGCCGGAGCGGGAACAGCTCGATGATGTCGGTCAGCAGGGCGCTGCTGCGGGGCGGGACCAGCGAGCGGACGTTCCCGGCGAGCCGCGCCTGATCGACGAAGGTCTGGGTGAACAGCACGCTGACGTCGATGTCGGCCTCGGCCTCAGGGTCCAGCAGGCTGTCAACTCGGGTCGGAGGGCGGGCATCGTAGAGCGGTCGCTCGAAGGGCAGTGTGACGGCGATCCCCGCTTCGTCCAGCTCGACGGCGACGTCGGTCCCAACCCGGCGCCGCACGCCGAGCGCGGCGGCCTCGATGCTGCGCACCAGGTCGAGCACCCGGCGGTTCTCCAGCCACACCTGGTCGTCGAGGTACCGACGCAGCTGCTCGGAGATCTGCCGGACCGTTCGCTGGGTGCGCTCGGCGGCCTCGGCCCAGTCGTGGTGAATGGTCCGCAGCCGACTGTCCGCCTGCACCGCGCTGATCCCTGCGAGCCGAGCCTGCAGCATCGACAGCTCGTCCTGCCGCGACTCCGAGAGCAGAAAGTCGTAGAAGGCCTGGAAGTTGCGGCCTTGGTCGGAGCTACCGATGTCGGCGCGGCCGGCAACCAGCTCGGACAGCAGCTCACCCTTGCTCCCGTCCCACGAGGCGATGCGTTCTCGCGCGGTGCGGTCCAGCGCGCGGAAGTTCTCCTCGACCTCCCGGAAGTCCGAGAGCAGCTCGCGCGCGGTGGCGGCGAACTGCTGGTAGCGGTCCCGCAGCGCCGTGGCGTCCAACACAGCGATGTCGCCGGCTTCGACCGCGGCGATCTCGCGGTCGATCTCCTCGCGCCGCCGGTGGAGCTCGGCGAGCCGGGCCTGTGGGTCGGTCTCGGCACCGTGGACCATCTGCCGCAGCAGGTCCACGACGGTCTGCAGTCGCGACTCCGTCCCCACGAACGACCGTGCCTGAAGGGCGGTGGCCCAGGCGTAGGCACGCTCGAACTGAGGCAGCGCGTCGAAGTGCACCTCGTCGGAGTCCGGCGGATAGAACCGCCGCAGCCATCCGGCCTCAGCCCATTCGTCGAGGTAGGCAGTCGGCTCCCGGGGGAAGCGGGGCGGCTCGGCGCCCGCGTTGAGGACGTAGAGCGCGTCGTCCAAGAGCGGGGCCAGCGACGACAGAGGCGTGGCGCCGTGGTTCTCCTCGACGAAGTGGCGACCCAGGAAGGAGAGCACGAGCGAGGCGTTGCCCGCCCGCAGGAGCCGCCAGGCGGGGTGTCGCTCCTTGAGCGCCTCGATCGCCCCATGGTCCATCAGCCCACTCCCGTCGCTCGTCGCCAGCCTAAAGTCACCGCACCGACAGACCAGCATCACGTCGATGGCTCTCGTCGTACCCGCGGCAACATGACAGGCTGAGACCAGGACATCACGGGCGGGTGCCGCAGCAGGGCGGCACGCCCACGAGGAGGCACAATGAATCAGGACATGCTCACCAAGATCAGGACCGGCACGGGATTCGTGGCGGCGCTGGACCAGAGCGGCGGGAGTACGCCGAAGGCGCTGCGGCTCTACGGCGTCGAGGAGTCGGAGTACTCGGGTGAGGAGGAGATGTTCGACCTCATCCACCAGATGCGCACCCGCATCATCACCAGCCCGTCCTTCGACGGGAGCCGCGTCCTGGCGGCGATCCTGTTCGAGCAGACCATGGACCGGCAGATCGAGGGGAAGGGCTCCGCAGAGTACCTGTGGACCGAGAAGCAGGTCGTGCCGTTCCTCAAGGTGGACAAGGGCCTGGCAGAGGAGGAGAACGGCGTCAAGCTGATGAAGCCGATCCCCGACTTGGACGCGCTCCTCGACCGGGCCACGCAGCACGGGGTCTTCGGGACGAAGATGCGCTCGGTCGTCGGCACGGCGAACCAGGCCGGTGTCGACGCCATCGTCGACCAGCAGTTCGAGATCGGGCGGCAGATCCTCGCAGCCGGGCTGGTGCCGATCATCGAGCCCGAGGTGGACATCCATAGCCCCGACAAGAGCGCCGCCGAGAAGATGCTCAAGGCCGCGATCCTGACCCGGCTCGACCAGCTCGCCGAGGGCCAGGAGGTGATGCTCAAGCTGACGCTGCCCGAGCAGGACGGCGAGCTCACCGAGCTCCTCGACCACCCGCGGGTGCTGCGCGTGGTGGCGCTCTCCGGCGGCTACAGCCGGGACGAGGCCAACGCCCGGCTGGCTCGCAACTCCGGGGTCATCGCCAGCTTCTCCCGCGCCCTGACCGAGGGCCTGACCGCGCAGATGAGCGACGAGGAGTTCGACGCCGCGCTCGACTCCTCCATCGGCGCCATCTACGAGGCGTCGGCAACCTGACGACTCCGAAGGTGCCTGAACGGCCGCCTGACCGCGTGGGACGCAGCCGAACGCGGCGGGCGGCCGATCGGGACTCAGACCACCGCTCCCCAACCCAGGAGAGGTGCCATGACCCAGGACGAGCCGAGCCCTGAGGGCCACGCCGGGCCGCACGGTCACCGGCGGCCGACCGTGCTGCTCTTCGACGTCAACGAGACCCTGTCCGACATGGCGCCGATGGCGGGCCGGTTCGAGGACATAGGTGCGCCCGGGCACCTGGCGAAGGTCTGGTTCGCCGGCCTGCTGCGCGACGGTTTCGCGCTGACCGTGGCCGGCGTCGACGAACCGTTCGCGCGGATCGGCGCGGACGCGCTGCGCACCACGCTCCACGGGCTCACGCTCAGCGGCAGCGCCGACGACGCGATCAGCCACATCATGGACGGCTTCGCCGCGCTGCAGGTCCACCCGGACGTGTCGCAGGGCGTTCGGGGACTCCGCGACCTCGGAATCCGGCTGGTCACGCTGAGCAACGGGTCGTCGTCGGTGGCCCGGCGCCTGCTGCAGGAGGCGGCCCTCGTCGATGCTTTCGAGTCGCTGCTCAGCGTCGAGGACGCGGGGATCTGGAAGCCGGCCGCCGGTGCCTACGCCTACGCGCTGGAGCACTGCGGAGTCCCAGCCGCCGACGCCATGCTCGTGGCGGTTCACCCCTGGGACATCGACGGTGCCCGGCGGGCGGGGGTGGGAGGCGGGTGGCTCAACCGGAGCGGCGCGACGTACCCCGGCTACTTCCTTCCCCCCGACCTCGAGGTGGGGTCCTTGCTGGAGTTGGCGGACCGGCTGCGCTGACCTACCCCGACCCTGATCTTGACTCACTCCAGAAACCGGAGCATAGTCCGGCGCATGCCCACCGCTGCCGAGCTCGAACGGGTGCTGCGCGGGGCTGAGCTCCGGGTGACCCGGCCGCGGCTGGCGGTGCTCACGGCGGTGCACGATCACCCGCACGCCGACACCGACGCGATCATCCGGGCCGCTCGCGCGGATCTCGCCGAGGTGTCCCACCAGGCCGTCTACGACGTGCTCCGGGCCCTGACGGGCGCCGGCCTGCTGCGGCGGATCCAGCCTCCCGGGTCGGTGGCGCGCTACGAGGCGCGGGTGGGGGACAACCATCACCACCTGCTGTGCCGGTCCTGCGGCGCCATTGCCGACGTGGACTGCTCGGTAGGGGAGGCACCCTGCCTCACCGCCTCCGACGACCGTGGTTTCGCGGTCGACGAGGCCGAGGTGGTCTACCTCGGGCGATGCCCGGCCTGCGTCCCGGCGCCGCAGAGTGCCGACCCCGGCGGCTGACCACGAACGCACCCGCCTCGACGGCGGCCCGCAACCCACCCCTGCGACAAGGAGCCAGCAACGTGTCTGAGCACGGCAGCGAGAGCGAGAACCCGGTCATCGAGGCCCCCACCCCCACGCAGCACCGGCCCGCCACCAACCAGGACTGGTGGCCCAACCAGATGAACCTGCAGGTGCTCCACCAGCACGCGCCGCAGTCCAACCCGATGGACGTCGACTACGACTATGCGAGGGCGTTTGAGGGACTCGACGTCGAGGCCCTCAAGCAGGACGTCTTCGAGGTGATGACGACCTCGCAGGAGTGGTGGCCGGCCGACTACGGCCACTACGGGCCGCTGTTCATCCGGCTGAGCTGGCACGCCGCCGGCACCTACCGGATCGAGGACGGTCGCGGCGGCGGCGGCGACGGGTCGCAGCGCTTCGCCCCGCTCAACAGCTGGCCCGACAACGCCAACCTGGACAAGGCCCGGCGACTGTTGTGGCCGGTCAAGAAGAAGTACGGCAAGCAGATCTCCTGGGCCGACCTCCTGGTCTTCGCCGGCAACTGCGCGCTGGAGTCGATGGGCTTCGAGACCTTCGGGTTCGGGTTCGGCCGCGAGGACATCTACGAGCCGGAGGAGATCTACTGGGGGCCGGAGGACACCTGGCTCGGCGACGAGCGGTACGCCGGCGACCGCGAGCTCTCGGGCCCGCTCGGGGCCGTCCAGATGGGCCTGATCTACGTCAACCCCGAAGGGCCCAACGGCCGCCCCGACCCGGTCGCCGCGGCCCGGGACATCCGCGAGACGTTCGCCCGGATGGCGATGAACGACGAGGAGACCGTCGCGCTGATCGCAGGCGGTCACACCTTCGGCAAGACCCACGGCGCACACTCCGCGGAGTACGTCGGCCCCGAGCCCGAGGGCGCCCCGGTGGAGCAGCAGGGCCTGGGCTGGAAGAACGCCGCCGGCACCGGCATGGGCAAGGACACGATCACCAGCGGGCTCGAGGGCGCATGGACCCCGACGCCGATCACCTGGGACAACAGCTACTTCGAGACCCTCTTCGGCTACGAGTGGGAGCTGGCCGAGAGCCCGGCGGGCGCGAAGCAGTGGTATCCCAAGGACGGCGCCGCGGCCGACGCCGTCCCCGACGCCCACGACCCGTCGGTGCGGCACGCCCCGATGATGGCCACCACGGATCTGGCGATGATCGCCGATCCGGCGTACAAGGAGATCTCGCGGCGCTTCCACGAGCACCCCGAGGAGCTCGCGCACGCCTTTGCCAAGGCCTGGTACAAGCTGCTGCACCGCGATATGGGACCGGTCTCGCGCTTCCTCGGCCCGTGGGTCGCCGAGCCTCAGCTATGGCAGGACCCGGTCCCCGCGGTCGACCACGAGCTGATCGGGGACGACGACATCGCCGTTCTCAAGGAACGCATCCTCGCCTCCGGGCTGCCGGTCTCCCGGCTCGTCGCCGCCGCGTGGGGTGCCGCGGCGAGCTACCGCGACACCGACAAGCGCGGCGGCGCCAACGGGGCACGGATCCGCCTGGAGCCGCAGCGGAGCTGGGAGGTCAACGAGCCCGCTGCGCTGGCCGAGGTGCTGTCGGTGCTCGAACAGATCCAGCAGGACTTCAACGACTCCGCGTCGGGCGGCACCCGGGTCTCCCTGGCCGACCTGATCGTCCTCGCCGGCTGCGCTGCCGTCGAGAAGGCGGCGAGGGACGCCGGGCACGACATCACCGTGCCCTTCGCGCCGGGACGCACCGACGCCTCCCAGGAGGAGACCGACGTGGAGTCCTTCGGGGTGCTCCAGCCGAGGGCGGATGGGTTCCGCAGCTACCTCCGCGACGGCGAGAAGCTGCCGCCGGAGACGTTCTTGCTGGACCGGGCGAACCTGCTGACGCTGACCGCTCCTCAGATGGCGGTCCTGGTCGCCGGGATGCGCTCCCTGGGCGCGAACGTCGCCGGGGCCCAGCACGGCGTCTTCACCGACCGGCCCGGGACGCTGACCAACGACTTCTTCGTCAACCTGCTCGACATGGGCACCGAGTGGAAGACCTCGGAGTCCGCGGAGAACGTCTTCGAGGGACGTGACCGGGCCACCGGCGAGGTCCGCTGGACCGCCACCGCAGTCGACCTCGTCTTCGGGGCGAACTCCCAGCTCCGAGCGATCGCGGAGGTGTACGCCGAGGACGACGCGCAGGAGAAGTTCGCCCGCGACTTCGTCGCCGCGTGGGACAAGGTCATGACCCTGGACCGGTTCGACCTGCCTTGAGCCCCACCAGCCCCCTACCTGGGGCGTCGGCCCACGGCCGCCACGAGATCGACGGTGAGCTCGTCGAGGGAGGAGATCACCGCGGCGGCCAGGGCCAGGCTCTCCTCGTCGGGTGGGTAGACCGGGTTCGGGATGGCGATGACGGCCAGCCCGCTGCTCGCCGCCGAGCGCAACCCGTTGGCCGAGTCCTCGATCGCCACCGCCGTGCTGGGGGCGACGCCCATCCGGCGCATCACCTCCTGGTAGACCGCCGGAGACGGCTTGCCGGACGACACCTCCTCGGTGGAGAGGCTGACCTGGACCGTGCCCGCCAGCCCGGGGGCGGCGAGCACGGTGTCGATGAGCCGACGTGGTGAGGAGGAGGCGAGTCCGAGCGGCCACCGGCGCCCGAGCCGGGTCACAGCGTCGACGGCACCAGGCAGCAGGGGCAACTCCTCGTCGTAGCGGGCGGCCATCCGCCCGATGACGGTCGCAGCCGCCTCCTCAGGGGTGCCCAGAAGCCCCACCTCCTCCACGAGGTAGGACGACCACTCTCGGGTGGCCATCCCCTGCATCGCCCGCGTCGCTGCCGGCGGCCAGGGACGGCCCTGCTCGGCCGCCAGCGCCCGCCGGACCTCGTCCCACATCTCCTCGGAGTCCACGAGCACCCCGTCGAGGTCGAACACGAGGGCCCGCACGTCGCCGGTCACGGCGCGGCAGGTGGCTCGGCGGGACGGCCCGGCATGCCCGGGTGCTATCCCGACGCGCCGGCGCGGGTCGTCAGCCTGCCCGCGGCGAGGGCGTCGAGGTCGACGTCGTCGAGCGTGGTGACGACGATGTCCGCCCCCGCGCCCCTCAACTGCTCGGCCTCGTCGGCCCGGGCCAGGCCGAGCGCGGCCATGCCGGCGGCCCGGGCCGCCTCGATCCCCGCGACGGCGTCCTCGACCACGATGCAGTGCTCGGGCGCCAGATCGAGAGCCTCCCCCGAGGCCAGGAAGATCTCGGGATCCGGCTTGCCTCGGGGGAAGTCCCGCCCCGAGAGGTCCGCGGTGAAGAGGTCGAGGAGCTTGCGGTCGGAGTCGTCGACACCGATCTGGCGCAGCATCAGCGGAGCGTTCTTGGACGACGAGGCGGCCGCGATCCGCAGCCCGCGGTCGGTCAAGGCGACCACGAAGCGCAACGCGTCGGGGAACGGCTCGAACTCGCCGGCCTCGATCAGCTCGACCACGCGGTCCTGCTTGAGCTCGGCGTACCGCTTGACGCGCTCGTCGGCCTCCGGCACTTCGAAGAAGTCGAGCACCGCCCGCGCGCCGGCCATCCGCGGCTTCCCGGACACGATGTCCTGGTAGAGGCGCGAGGTGAACCGCTCGGGGGAGTACGTCGTCTGCGGGCGGATGTCGGCCCACTCCGAATCCATCAGCTCGCGCAGGGTGTCGCGCCAGGCAGGCTCGTGCGGCGAGTCGACGAGCACGCCGTCGACGTCGAAGATGGCGCCCTGGAACTCAGTGCCCATGCGCGTGTCCTCCCGTCTGCACCGGCTCGCTGAGGGCGAAGGTAACCTGCTCTCCTCCGGTCAGCTCGCGGACGTCGTCGCCCACGCCGACACTGACCGGCTGGTTGAAGCCTGCCTTGAGTGCCTCCACGGTCAGCTCGTTGCCCTCCAGGGAGACCCGGATCGGCGACCCGTGGAACTGCATGAGCAAGGAGAGCCCGTCGAGCCGGTCGCGCAGCCGCGGCTGGAAGCGCACCACGCCGCCGCGGACCTCGGTGCCCAGGTAGATACGCTGGATCAGGTCGAGCGTCCCGGCCATCACCCCGGTATGGATGCCCTCGGCCGTCGTGCCGCCCTGGATGTCGCCGATGTCGCTGTGCAGGGCCACCAGGAACCGCTGCCAGGAGCTGTCGGGATCGATGCCGGCCAGCACCCCAGCGTGGACGATGAAGCTCAGGGTCGACCCGTGCGAGGTGCGCGCGTCGTAATACTGGACCGTCTTGCGGACGGTCTCGGGAGTGAGGTCGTAGCCGAGCTGGCTGAAGATCCGCCGGACCTCGTCGTCCCGGAACAGGTAGAAGAGCATGTTCACGTCGGCCTGCTTGGCGGCCTTGTAGCGGTTCGGGTCGTCGCCCTCCGCCTTGAGGATCCGGTCGAGCCGCTGGATGTTGCCGTGCCGCTCGCGCATCCCCTCCCAGTCCAGCTCCTCGAGGTCCTCGTAGCCCTCGAACTGGCTGATCACTCCGTCGGCGTGGAAGGGGACGTACATCCTGCGGCTCATCTGCCGCCAGACGTCGATCTCCTCGTCGGTGAGCCCGATCCGCGTCTGCAGCGCGTGTCGCCGGCTGGCCGGCAGGAGGTCGAGAACCTGCTGGGCGGTCTCGGCGATCCAGGCGGCCATGACGTTGGTGTAGGCGTTGTTGTTGAGCCCGCCCTCGGTTGCGCCCGGGTACTTCTCGTGGAACTCGTCGGGCCCCATCACCCCGTGGATCTCCCACCGGTCGCGCTCGGGGTTGTGGTGCGCGATCGAGGCCCAGAAGCGGGCGATCTCCAGCATCATCTCGGCGCCCACGTCACGGAGGAACTCGTACTCGTTGGTGGTGAGGTGGTAGTTCCAGACGGCGTAGAAGATCGCCGCGCTGACGTGGCGCTGGTTGTGGCTGAGATCCGGGTCCCACTTGCCCGAGAGCGGGTTCAGGTGGATGGTCTGGGTCTCCTCCTGGCCGTCGCTGCCGCTCTGCCAGGGGTACATCGCGCCGCGGTAGCCGGCCTCGCGGGCCAGTTCGCGCGCCTCGCCGATCCGGCGGTAGCGGTAGAGCAGCAGGCCGCGGGTGACCTGGGGGAGCCGGCAGTTCAGGAACGGGTACACGAACACCTCGTCCCAGAACACGTGACCCCGGTAGGCCTCGCCGTTCAGGCCCCGGGCCGGCACGCCGGCGTCGTGGTGGGCGGTCTGGCGGGAGCAGACCTGCAGCAGGTGCGAGGTGTGGAAGCGCAGCAGGAACTGGACGCGCTGCTCGCGCGGCAGCTCGACGTCGCAGACCTCCCACAGCTCGTCCCAGGCGCCCCCCTGTCCCTCGAGGGCGACCTCGAAGCTGGGGTAACGGCCCGCGCTCTTGATCGCGGACTCCATGGGCTCGCTGATGCCGCGGTCCCTCGAGGTGTAGAACGCGACGCTCTTCTCGACCTGGACGGTCTCGCCCTGGGTCATGTCGAACTCCAGCACCTGCTGGATGTAGTCCTCGGTCTGGTAGGTGCTGCGGGCGACGTCGAGCTCCGCGCCCTCGCGGAAGACCTGGGTGCGCGCGGCCTCGGCGACCTCGATGCGGGACTGGCGGGTCAGCGTCTTCAGGGCGATCACGTCGGTGCCCTCGACGCGCGGCCACTGCGGGTCCAGGTGCCGGCCCTCCAGCGCGCGGTAGCGGGCCACTCCTCGGTTGGTGACCCGGCCGTCGAGGGCGGAGACCACCTCGACGCGACCCGACCAGTTCAGCGCGGTCAGGTCCCAGGACAGCGCGGCCTGGTGCATCCGGTGCATGCTCACGAAGCGACGGCTGCGCAGGCTGGTCTCGCGGCCCTCCCGGTCGCGGAAGGTCAGCTCGCGCATGACCAGGGCGTTCCGGAAGTCGTAGGCGTGGTGGTAGGAGAGGATCTCGACGTCGGCCAACCGGAACGGCTCGCGGCCCTCGATGCGCATCTTGAGCATCAGCCAGTTCGGCAGGTTGACCAGGTCCTCGTTGGGCAGTGGGTGCGCGCCGAGCACGGTGGTACGTCGGTTGTAGAGTCCGTGGGCATAGGTGCCGGGGTAGTGGGTGCCGTCGGCGTCCTCCCACTCCGCGCAACCGCGGGTGCAGAAGTAGCCGTTGCCGGTCGAGGTGAGTGCTTCCCGCAATCCCTCCTGCGCGGGATTGAACCCGTCATAGGCGAAACGGAAGCCGTCCTTTTCCCAACCGCCAGCGAGATTCACGCGGCCGATGCTAACGCCCAGGGGGGCTTCCGCGTCGAGGGCGCGCGAGTGAAGAGTGAGTCGAGGGCACTCAACCGCCAAGCGCGGCCGCCCGCTCGCGTGCTCCCGCGGCTCGATCGGCCCGCTGGTCGTCCGGCGCCGCCATGCGGGTGAACATCGCTCAGCGTGGGTGATGGCGCACGGTCGTCGAGCCGTCATCCTGCGGCCATGAGAGGAGTGCTGATGGTTCTCGTCGGTCTGGTGTTGGCAGTGGCCGGCACCTGGTCCGGTTCCGCTCGGCCACTCCGTCAGGGTGGTGAGGGCATCATCGGTCCCGATCGGGCACACTGGGAGGCAACGGTCACCGCAAGACGCCTGAAGGGGACGACCATGAGGATCAGAACCATAGCGGCCGGTGCTGCTGCCCTGCTGACACTCGCCCTGGCCGGGTGCGGCGGGGACGAGAGTGCCCAGGACACCGCCCAGCAGGCCGCGGACGAATACTGCTCGGCCATCGAGCAACTGCGGGCCCAGGTGGAGGACTTCACCGCGTCGGTCAGCGACAACCCGTCGGTCGGTGAGTTGCGCGACCAGCGCGACCAGGTCGCCGATGCGTTCGCCGAGGTGACGCAGGCGGCGGAGGGACGCGACCAGGCGGTGGCCGATGCCGTCGCGGAGGCGCAGCAGAACTTCCGCGACGCGCTGGGCGACATCGACGCCGAAACGCTCCTCAACGACGCGACCGACCAGTACGAGCAGGCGTCGGCCGACTACGAGGAGACTCTCTCGGGCATCGAGGCAGACGCGGGCTGCTGATGCGCTGAGTGCGACGGCTCCACCCGGCGGCGCCGGCTCAGCCCAGCGCGGGGTCTCCGAGTGAGACCTCGACCATCAGCTCGTCGGCCAGCGCCTCGAGGGCGATCCTCAGGCCGTCGGTGCTCGTCCGCGCAGGAGCGATGAGCAGCGCCCGGGCCTCGAAGAGGTGACCCCCGGCCATGGGTGCCTCCCGCACCTGCGTGGTCAGCTCCTCGACGTTGACACCCTCGTTCGCGAGCAGCGTGGAGATCTCCGCGACGATCCCCGGGCGGTCGGCACCCACGAGCTCGAGCGTGAACGCCTGGCCCGGTCTGGGGTCCGGCTCGCCGGTGCGCTCGGCGGCGACGTGCAGTCCCTTGGCGTCGAGGCGTCGCACGGCATCCGCGAGGGTGTCGACCGCGTCCTCGGGCACGATCACCTCGAGGATGCCGGCGAACTTCCCGGCTAGGTGCGCCATCCTGCTGCGCTCCCAGCCGGCGCCCTGGTCCCGCAGCGTGGAGGAGAGGTCGGAGACCAGGCCCGGCCGGTCGTCGCCGATCACGGTGAGCACGAGGGTTGCCATCACCGCAGGGTAGTGCGGCGTCCGATGCCGTGGACCGGCCAGGGAGAATGACCCGCGATGACCGACGCCGATGCCCATCGCGGCGATGACCCCGGCCGACAGCGCCACCGAGGACGGGCGCTGCGGCGCGTGCTCCTCGCGCTCGCGCTGCTGCTCGTGGTGGCGCTCGTGGGCGCCTACTGGTGGCAGCGTCCGTTGCTGCTGACCGCGACCGGCTACGCCGCCCACAACGCCTGCGCCGTCACGGAGATCTCCGGACGTGACGACCCGGAGGCCGACCTGCCGCCGAACCCGCTGGTCCCGCTGCTGCGCACCGACCAGGACGGCGCGGTGACCCGGGCCACGCTGCTGGGCATTCTGGCGGGTCAGCGGGCCGAGCACACGGACGGGTTCGGCTGCGCGGTGGGCGAGGACGTGGTCGCCCCCCCGCCGGCCACACCGGTCAGCGCGGAGGCCAACCCGCTGTCCGGCGTACCGGAACCGGAGGAGGTGGACCCGGACGTCGAGGAGGCGCTCGCCGACGCGTTCGGGGACGACCTGTCCGCGCCGGAGCGCGACGACCTCGGCACCCGGGCAGTCGTGGTGCTCCGGGACGGTGCGCTGGTGGCCGAGCGGTACGCCGAGGGCTTCGGACCCGACGTGCCGCAGCTCGGCTGGTCGATGGCGAAGTCGGCGACGAACCTGCTGGTCGGCCGACTCGCACGGCAGGGCGTGGTGTCCCTCGACGATGCCGACCTGCGCGCGGAGTGGGCCGACGACGACCGGTCGGACATCACGGTCGCGCAGCTGCTGCAGATGACCAGCGGGCTCGCCTGGGACGAGACCTACTCGCTGGGCACGCCGATCACCCGGATGCTCTACCTCGAGCCGGACATGGGCGACTACGTGGCCACCCAAGAGCTGGCCCACGAGCCGGGCACGCATCTGCAGTACTCCAGCGGCAGCACGACTCTGCTCTGCGACATCCTCACCGACCTGACCGGCGATGGCGCCGACCTGCCGCGCCATGAGCTGTTCGCGCCGCTGGGCCTGTCCAGCGCCGTCCTCGAGCCGGACGCGTCGGGGACCCCGGTGTGCAGCTCCTACCTGTGGGCAACGCCGCGCGACTGGGCGACGATCGGGCAGTTCGCGCTGCAGGACGGCGTGTGGGACGGCGAGCAACTGCTGCCCGAGGGCTGGATGGCCTGGTCCACGGCGCCGGTCGACGTCGAGAGCGAGGAGGAGGGGTACGCCGCCAGTTGGTGGGTGAACCGCCGGCCGGACGGCTCCCTGGTGCACCCCGAACTCCCCCGGGACACGTTCTTCGCCACCGGCCACGACGGCCAACGGCTGTTCGTGGTCCCCAGTGCGGGCCTAGTCGTTGCCCGGTTGGGCTTCACGCCGGTGCGCGAGGAGACCGGCGTGGTCGACCTCGTGGCCGCCCTGATCGACGCGCCCTGACCTTCGACGCCTCTGAGCGACCCTCAGCCGGTGAACTCCTGGGCGCGCACCACGACGATGGGGCACTCGGCGAAGTGCAGGACCTTGTGCACGGCCGATCCCAGGGCCAGGCCGTGGAAGCCTCCGTGGCCGCGGGAACCCATCACGATCATGTCGGCGTGGCTGGACTCCCGGGCCAGCGCATGCACCGGCCCGCCCGCACGCACATTGATGCCGACCACGACGTCGGGGTGCTCCTCACGCAGCGACGCGAGCCTCTTCTCCATGTCGGCCTTGACCGCGGCGTACGACGCGTCCGGGTCGCCACCGGGGGGCGACTCGGTGTCGTGGACCGGCTCGGCGGTCAGCACGTCGAGCCGGGCACCCCGGACCTCTGCCTCCTCGAAGGCGAAGGCCAGGGCACCGCGAGCGGCATCGGAGCCGTCGGTGCCCACGACCACGCGGTCGTGGCGCTGCGCGACGTGCGGGACGACGACGACGGGGCATGCCGCGTGCCCGGCCAACTGCAGGGCCACCGACCCGGCGAGCAGGTGTCCGATCGCGGCTCCTTTGGAGCCGAGCGCGACCAGCTGGGCGTTCTCGGACTCCCGGCGGAGCACGGCGGCGGCGTGGCCGTCGGTCAGCATCGCGGTGTCGACCTCGAGGTCGGGGTAGGCGTCCTTGACGAGCGCGGCCGCCTCGCTGAGCAGCCCACGACCACGCTCTCGGCCCTCTTCCCACACCCCGGCGGGGGAGAAGGCGATGTCAGAGTCGGCGAACGGCGGCACGTGGACGACCCGCAGCGGGGCGTGCCGCAACCACGCCTCGTGTGCCGCCCAGAGCAGGGCGCGCATGCTGCGCGCGGAGTCGTCGATGCCGACGAGTAGGGGTAGGGCTGCCATCGTGGCCTCCTCGGGGTGGAGTTGGTTCCGTCCTACGCCCTCCGCGCGGCGCTGTCCACGGCGCCCGTCGCAGCGGGGCTGTCTGGTCCATCACGCCGAGGTTGAGTTCACGGGCCGGAGGTCGGGTCGTGCTGGGTGGCGTCGCCGACCTCGCCGATCATCTCCTCGAGGGCGTCCTCGAGCATCACCACGGAGGTGATCGTCCCGGTCTCGGGGTCGACGACGCGGCCCATGTGGCCTCCGCGACGCTGCATCCGGGCAACGCCCTCGCGGAGCAGCGAGGACGGGGTGACGGTCACGAACGGGCGGATCCGCTTGGCGTCGAACGGCTCGGCCAGCCGCTCTGGGGGGACCGCCAACAGGTCCTTCACATGCAGGTATCCGGCCAGCCCACCGCTGGCGCTCCGCACTGGGAAGCGCGAGAAGCCGGTGCTGGCGCACAGGTCCTGCACCTGTTGAACCGAGGACCCCTCGGGCACGGTGACGAGCTTGTCGCGCCGCACCGCGACGTCCCCCATCGTCAACACCTCCAGCTCCAGCGCCCCGGCCATCAGCTCACCGCTGGTGTCGTCGATGAGCCCCTCCCGGCGGGACTCCTCGATGAGCCCGGCCACCTCCTCGCGGGTGAAGGTGGTGGAGACCTCGTCCTGAGGCTGGACGCGGAGCAGCCGCAGGACCACGTTGGCGAGCATGTTGAGCAGCCAGATCAGTGGCTTCAGCACCCGCACCACGCCGTAGAGCGGTGGGCCCAGCAGAAGCGCGGAGCGCGTGGGGCCCGCGAGCGCAATGTTCTTGGGCACCATCTCGCCGAGCACCATGTGCGCGAACACCACGATGGACATCGCGATCGCGAAGGACACGACGTGCAGGAGCGCTTCGGGCACGCCGACGGCGTCGAACAGCGGCTCGAGCAGCTGGGCCACCGCCGGCTCGCCGACGGCACCCAGTCCCAGGGAGCAGACGGTGATGCCGAGCTGGGCACCGGCCATCATGAGCGAGACCCGCTCCATGGCCCGCAGGGTGACCCGCGCCCGGCGCGACCCGTCGGCGGCGCGGGGTTCGATCTGTGTACGCCGAGCCGACACGAGCGCGAACTCGGCGCCGACGAAGGAGGCGTTCCCGACGAGCAGCGCCACGGCGAGGACGACGGCGGTCAGGTCACTCATCGCGCTTCCCGTCATAGGCGGTCGCACCCGAGGGTGCCCGCCGGAGCTGGACCCGGGCCACCCGCTGCGCATCCATCCGCTCGGCGGCGACCTCGACGTCGACGTGCGGAGCGAAGCCGGCCTCGTCGGGGTTGTGCAGGTCGTCAGCCTCGATCACCACCGAGTCCCCGGGGTCGGGCAGCCGGCCGAGGCGCTCGATGAGGAGCCCGGCGAGCGTCTCGCTCTGCTCGGACTCGGGCAGTCGCAGCCCGACGATGTCGGCGACCTCGTCGGGACGCAGCAGCCCGGAGAGCAGCCAGCTTCCGTCCGGGAGCTGCTGGTGCAGGCGACTGCCGCGGTCCTGCTCGTCCTCGATCTCGCCGACGATCTCCTCCACGAGGTCCTCGAGGGTGGCGATGCCGGCGGTCCCGCCGTACTCGTCGACCACCAGAGCCATCTGCAGGCCTGGCTCGCGGAGCGTGGTCAGCAGCCGGTCGAGCTCCATGGTGTCGGGCACGTGGGCCAGCGGCACCATGACCTCCCCGGTCCTCCGGCGGTTGCGCTCGTCGAGCGGGACCTCCAGCGCGTGCTTGAAGTGCACGACGCCCACGACGTCGTCGAAGGACTCCCCGACGACGGGGAAGCGGGATCGCCCGGTGCGGATGGCCGCCTCGAGCACGCACGCCACGGGCTCGTCGGCCTCGACGAAGGTCACTCGGGGCCGCGGTGTCATCACGTCCTCGGCCCGGCGCTCGACGAACCGGATCGAGCGGTTGACCAGGGCGGCGGTCGAGGGGTCCAACGTGCCCTCCTGGCCCGACCTGCGCACCAGCGAGCCCAGCTCCTGCGGGCTGCGTGCCGAGGCGAGCTCCTCGGTGGGCTCGATGCCCATCGCCCGCAGGATGGCGTTGGCCGTGCCGTTGAGCACCGCGATCAGCCACCTCGTGGCGGTGCTGAAACCGCGCTGCGGGTCGGCCACCCAGCGGCCCACGCGCATCGGCTCCGCGATCGCCCAGTTCTTCGGCACCAGCTCGCCCAACACCATCTGCACGGTAGTGGCGACGAACAGGGCCAGCGCGACCGAGGTCGCCGTCACCGCGCCGTCGGGCATCGCAGTCAGCCCCAGCGGTCCCCGCAGCAGGGTGGCCAGGGAAGGCTCTGCCAGCCAGCCGACCATGAGGCTGGTGACGGTGATGCCGAGCTGGGCTCCCGAGAGCTGGGTGGACAGTCCCTTCAGCGCCCAGAGCAGGCTCCTGGCGCGCGCGTCGCCCTCCTCGGCACGCCGCTCGACCTCGGCGCGGTTGACGGTGATGAAGGAGAACTCGGCGGCCACGAACACCGCGTTGGCCACGATCAACGCCGCGGCGACCGCCAACAGCAGCGACTCGGTCACCGCACCGAGGGTAGCCGGGCCGGCCCCCGACGCGGGGGCTGGCTGGTCGGCGGCTGGCGGACTGACCGGCGCGCCGGCCGGATCGGCTGCTGGCATAGCATCCGCGCCATGTCGCCCGGGGTCGTGCTGGGGCTGCGGCAGAACCTGCCGCAGTTCGTGCTGCTCGTCGCGGTCAACGCGCTCGTGGGGGGCATGCTCGGCCAGGAGCGGACGGTGTTGCCGCTGCTGGGTGAACAGCAGTTCGGCCTGCGCGCCTACACCGCGGGGCTGGCGTTCATCGTGGTCTTCGGCCTGGCCAAGGCGGCGACGAACTACGTCGCCGGCACCTGGTCGGACCGCTACGGGCGCAAGCCGGTCCTCGTCAGCGGGTGGCTGCTCGCGGTCCCGGTCCCGCTGGTTCTGATCTGGGCGCCCTCGTGGGGCTGGGTGCTGGTGGCGAACCTGCTGCTGGGGATCAGCCAGGGGCTCACCTGGTCCACCACCGTGGTGATGAAGATCGACCTCGTCGGCCCGGCGCGCCGCGGCCTGGCGATGGGTCTCAACGAGGCCGCCGGCTACGGCGCAGTCGGCTTCACGGCCCTGGCGACCGGCTACCTTGCGGAGGCCTACGGCCTGCGGCCGGTGCCCTTCCTGCTCGGCCTCGCCTTCGCCGCCCTAGGGCTCGGGCTGTCCGCCGGCGCGGTGAAGGAGACCCGCGAGCACGCCCGGCTGGAGGCGGCCGGCCACCGACCGCGCGGTGACGGCCGGCACGACCACCTGCACGCGACCCTGAGCGACCGGGAGGTGTTCGCTCAGACGAGCTTCCGGGAGCCGGCGCTGTCCGCGGCCACCCAGGCCGGGCTGGTCAACAACCTCAATGACGGTCTGGCCTGGGGGCTCTTCCCGCTCCTGTTCGCCTCGGCCGGGCTGGGCGTGGCCCGGATCGGGGTGCTGGCGGCTCTCTATCCGGCCGTGTGGGGGGCCGGTCAGCTGGTCACGGGTTCGTGGTCGGACCGGTGGGGCCGCAAGCGGCTGATCGCGGGGGGCATGCTCCTCCAGGCGGCGGCCCTCGCGGTCATCGCGGCCGCCGACGGGTTCGGTGCCTGGGCCGTGGCCGCGACTCTGCTCGGCGTGGGGACCGCGATGGTCTACCCCACTCTGCTGGCGGCCATCGGCGACGTCGCGCATCCGGCGTGGCGGGCCCGGTCCGTGGGCGTCTACCGGCTCTGGCGCGACGGGGGCTTCGCCGTGGGTGCCATGCTCGCGGGAATCGTCGCCGACGCCCTCGGCGTCCGCGCCGCGGTCTGGGTGGTGGCCGCGCTCACCGCCGCCTCCGGAGTCGTGGTCTGGCTCCGGATGTACGAGACCCTCCACCGAGACGGGCCGGCTCCGAGGCCAGCGGGATGAGGATCACCTGGCTCGGCCACTCCACGGTCGTCCTCGACCTCGACGGCGTCCGGCTGCTCACCGACCCGCTGCTGCGCCGGCACGTCGGGCTGCTGCGCCGGCGCCCGCCGCCGCCGGATCCGGCCGCGTGGCGGTCGCCGGACGTCGTCCTGCTCTCCCACCTGCACCACGACCACGCCGACCTGCGATCGCTGCGGATGCTCGGTGACGTCCCGGTGCTCAGCGGGTCCGCCAATGCGGCCTGGCTGCGGCGGCGTGGCCTGCCCGCCGCGGAGCCGCTCGGTGAGGAGTGGGTCCCGCTCGGCCGCGGCGTGGAGGTGCGCCGGGTCCGCGCCGACCACCGGCACCGACCGATGCCCCACCGTCCCAACGACGCGCACGGGCAGCTCGTGCGCGGGCCCTCGGGCGTCGTGTGGGTGGCCGGGGACACCAGTCTCTTCCCCGAGATGGCCGAGCTGTCCGGGCTCGCGGGTGGCCGCATCGACGTGGCCGTGGTCCCGGTCTGGGGGTGGGGGCCCCGGCTGTCCGGAGGTCACCTGACCCCCGAGGACGCGGCCCGCGCCGTAGGGCTGACCGGCGCCGCCGTCGGCCTCCCGGTGCATTGGGGCACGCTGCACCCGCCCCTGGCCGCGCGCGGGGGGACGTCATGGCTGGACGAGCCGGGGGAGCGGTTCGCCCGGGCCCTCAGAGCGCAGGCGCCCCGCGCCGCCCCCGTGGTGCTGGCACCGGGCGAGTCCTGGAGCGGCGAGTGCCCCTCGCCGGCGTGATCACGGCCTGTCCCTTCTGGGCAGGTGAGGCTAACCTAAGTGGTGTGATCGTTTGTCATTGCGCCACCGTCACCGACGGCGACGTTGCCGAGGCGCTCGAGGACGGCGCCCGCCGGCTCTGTGAGGTGTGTCGGCGTACCGGCGCGGCGCAGCAGTGCGGCGGCTGCATCGTCGCGGTCCGCCAGGCGGTCTGCGACCACGTCGCCCGCAGCCTCGTCCCGCGGCGCGAGCCCGTCCGGGCCGCCAGCTGACACCCGGGCCGGGAGCCCGTCAGGGACCTCGGCTGACGCCGGAGCGGGGCTCGGCCGCCAGGCGGCGGTCGGGAGCGGCTCCTGCCCCGCGCCAGTGCTTGGATGGCGTGGTGACCGACGACCCGAGTATCGAGCTGGGGCGCCTGCGGGACAGCATCGACAACCTGGACGCCGCCCTGGTGCACATGCTGGCCGAGCGCTTCAAGTGCACTCAGAAGGTCGGCGAACTCAAGGCGCGCGCCGGGATGCCGCCGGCGGACCCGGCCAGGGAGGCCTACCAGATCGCCCGGCTGCGCGCGCTGGCCGATGAGACCGGGCTCGACCCGCGCTTCGCGGAGAAGTTCCTGGCGTTGGTCATCGACGAGGTGATCCGCAACCACGAGTCGATCAAGCGGGCCCGCACGTCCTGACGGGCGTCCCGTTCGGTGCAGTCCGCGAGTCACCGGGTGGGCGCAGACACCACCGAGACGTCCTCCGCGGGTGCCCCTTGACGGCGTCCGAGACGGCGGGAGCGTGACATGGACCTAGCCCTCACCCACGAGCAGCGGCATCGGCATCGAGGAGCTCGGCCGCGCCGACTCCGCCCTGCGCGGCATCGTCTCGGTGTCGCTGGGGCTGGTCGGAAAGACCGTCCTGGGGCATGGCTGCGAGGAGCAGAAGCAGCGGCGGCTGGCGGGCATCGCCGAGGGTTGCCTGGAGGCCGTGGTCGACTACTCCCGCGAGCGGCACCACTTCGGCCGGCCACTGGCGTCCTTACAGCTGGTCCAGGAGACGATCGCCGACATCTCCGTCGACGCCGACGCGGCGCGTCTGCTGGCCTGGCGGGCTGCCGATCCCGGCGTTCGGGGGCTATGGGTACGTCGACGAATACCCCGTCGAGAAGTACATGCCCGTGTGATGCCCAGTCGGCGGGGGTCCGGGGCCCGGGGTGCCACGACTCGGAGCGTGGGGCGGCGTCAGAGGGAGCGGAGGGCGGCGAGGCACGCGGGGTACTGCGCCACCAACTCGTCGGCCCGGCGCTCTTCCAGCGCGTGCAGCCGGCCGAAGGTGAAGCCGCTCTCGCCGGCACGGTGGGCCTGGATGCCGATGACGCGCACCGTGCGCCGGGCGACGACGGTGTCCTGGTGCTCGCCGAGCAGTTCCTGCATGGCCTTGGCACACTCGCCCAACCGGGCGGCGTCGTCACCCAGCACGGGATCGGCCGACTCCGCGGCGTACCGCAGCCGCTTGGCCGCCTTGCGGACCGCGTGCAGCGCCTCGTCCTCCTCCTCGCGCCCGGTCGCCTCAGCCACGCGCTGGTCGCGCCGACGCACCCGTCGCAGGTCGCGGCGCAGCAGCCAGGGCAGCTCCTGGTGTGCCGGCCGCGCAGCGCGGGCGGTGAGCGGCGGCGCCGCGACGAATGCCTCCAAGTCCCCCAGGAGTGTGAAGTAGCGAGCGCCGGACAGGGTCTTTAGGGCGGTACTCCGGCCGGTGCGGAAGGCGGCGCCGAGCTCGTCGTCGATCCGGCGCAGCACCGGACCCAGCACCAGCTCATCGGGCTGGGCGCGGACCAGACCGGCGAGCCGGTCGCGGAGCACCTGGGCGTCTCGCGCCTCAGCGAGCACGGAACCGAGCCAGCGCAGCTCCTCCCCCAGCCGGGCCGGCCGATCGCCGGTCAGCACCGGTGCGTAGGTGGCCAGGGCCGAGCGCAGCCGTCGGGCGGCGATCCGCAGTTTGTGCACGCCCTCCTGGTCGCCGGCGCGCAGCATCCGGTCCTGCTCCTCCAGGCGCAGCAGCTGGTGCGCGAGGTAGAAGGCGAGCAGGTCAGCCGTCGTCGCCTCGGGGCCCGGCTCCGTGGCGCTCCGCCAGGCCGGAGCGGGGGGCGCCGAATTCGGCGAGCACCCGAGCCACCTTGGAGCCCACCGATGCCGGTCGGGCGCCGGCCGCCAGCAGCAGCGGCTCGGCCTCGTCGAGCAGCTCCCGCGGGCCGTCGACGATCTCCAGCTCCCACTCACGCCAGGTGTGGACCGCGGCGCCGTCGGTCTCTGCCTCGACGCGGTCGTCGCACAGCTCGGCGAGGTCGGTCCCGTCTTCGGCGTGCAGGTGGCGCAGCGTCCGGTGGGTGCGCAGCTCTGCGACCGGGCGCACCGAGCCGTCGCGCACATGGACGCGCACCCGCTCGAGCAGCTCCTCGGGCACCGATGCCCCCTCGGCTCCGGGAGGCAGCCGGATCTCGCGGCGGGCGTCCCCGCCGGCCGGGAGCTTGAGATGCCAGCCGTCGTCAACGCCGCCGATGCGCCGCCGGAGCGTCACCCGGGCCTGGAGGAGCCGGAAATCCGGCGTGTCGTAGTACGTCGCCACCTGATGCAGCTCCGTGGGCGGCGACTGATGTGCTCCTGCGCTGCCGACCCCGTCGACCCCGCCGACCCCGCCCGTGCCAGTGCTGACCCCCGCGAGCCGGGAGAGGTCAGGGACGGCAGCGTCCTCGTCGACGTCGTACTTGCGCTCGACCTCGTGCTCCTCCTGCGCCGGGGTCGATCCGGCGATGTTGGTCAAGCCGGGACGACCGGCCCGCGGGCTCGGATCCGAGCGATGACGGCGCGCTCGACCAGAATCGGCAGAAAGTCGCGGACTGTGCTGTCGGAGTACTCCTGGAACTGCGCGGAGACCTCCGCGGTGACGACCTCGCGGTCGACATTCGGCAGGCGGTCGGCCACGCGGTCGACCACCTCGTGCATCACCTTGGGCTCGGGGATGGTGTTCACAACTTCGATGGAAAGGCATGAAGGGTGCCTGGCGCCAGGGGTCCAGAGGACTTCCGATCCGCGACGATCGTCACGGGTCACGCCCGTCACACAAGCAGGCGGCATGCGGCCCCTCCCGAGTGCGTAGGGCGGTGCCGCTTTCCCGAGGTTGTGCTGGCTCAGCCGGTGGTCTAGCTGGGCTGAGGTCACAGTCGGTGCAGCGCGGTGGTCAGCAGCACCGGCTCCCCTGCCTCGTCGGTGGCCTCCAGGTCCACCTCGGCCTCGAGAACCCAGTCGCGGTGTCCGGCGGGGTCCTCCAGCGTCTGCCGGACCCGCCAGTGGCGGCCGGCGGCTTCGACCGCGAACAGGTCCGGACCCCGCGCGTCGGGCCCGGTGCCCACCGTGTCGTGCTCGGCGTAGTAGCCCTCCAGTGCCTCGTCCCACGCCGTGCGCGACATCGCCACCTCCCGCGGCGGATCGACGAGCGCTGCCGTCTCCTCCTCGAGGGTGGCCAGCGCCTCGACGTCGTCGCGGGCGGCCAGCGTGACTCGTCGAAACATGGCGTTGCGCACCATCACCCGCAGGGCCCGATGCTGCTGCGAGAGGCGGCGGGGTGGCGGTGGCCCTCCCTCGAGTTCGTGGTGACGCTCGACGGCATGGTCGGGGTCGGCCAGCGCCTCCCACTCGTCGAGCAGCGAGGAGTCGGTCTGCCGCACCGTCTCGCCGAGCCAGTCGACGAGTTCGTCCACCGCTGCGGTCCGATAGGCCTCCGGGACGGTGCGCCGCATCGTCCGGTAGGCGTCGGAGAGATAGCGCAGCACCAGCCCCTCCGAGCGCGCCAGCTGGTAGCGGCGTACGAACTCCGAGAAGGTCATGCCCTGCTCGGCCATCTCGCGGACCACCGACTTGGGGGTCAGTGCGTCCTCGGGGAGCCACGGATGGCCCCCCCGGTAGGCCTGGTACGCCGCGGTGAGGAGCTCGGCCAGCGGCTGTGGCCAGCTGATCTCGTCCAGCAGCGCCATCCGCTCCTCGTAATCCAGACCGTCGGCCTTCATCTGCGCCACCGCCTCTCCGCGGGCGGCGTGTCGCTGGGCGAGGAGGACCTTCATCGGCGCCTCGAGCACGGACTCGACCACGCTGATCACGTCCAGGGGGAAGGTCGCCGGCTCCGGGTCCAGAAGGTCGAGCGCGGCCAGCGCGAAATGGGACAACGGCTGATCGAGGGCGAAGTACGGCGGCAGGTCCACGGTGAGCACGTAGCGACGGCCGTGCTCGTCGAGCTCCGGCAGCCGGGTCAGCACCCCGGAGCGGACTAGCGAGCGCGCCAGTCGCAGGGCCCGCCGGGCGAGCCTGAGCTGTCGGCGGCGGTCCTCGTGGTTGTCCATCAGCAGCCGCCGCAGGACCGCGAACGCGTCAGCCTCACGGGCCACGACGTTGACGAGCATCGCGTTGTCGACCTTCATCCTCGAGGTCAGCGACTCGGGGCTTCCCCGCACGAGCTTGGTGTAGGTCTGCTCGGTCCACACGACGGTGCCTTCGGGCGGCTTCTTGCGCTGGATCCGGCGCAGCTTCTTCGGGTCGCCGGCGGCCTTGGCCACCAGCCGCTCGTTCTCGATGATGTGCTCAGGGGCCTGCACCACGACGTAGCCCACGGTGTCGAACCCGGCCCGGCCCGCACGCCCGGCGATCTGGTGGAACTCCCGGGCACGCAGCACCCGCTGCCGGTTGCCGTCGAACTTGGCCAGCCCGGTGAACAGCACGGTGCGGATCGGCACGTTGATGCCGACGCCCAGGGTGTCGGTGCCGCACACGACCCGCAGCAGCCCCTGCTGCGCAAGCTGCTCGACCAGCCGGCGGTAGCGCGGCAGCATCCCCGCGTGGTGCACGCCGATCCCGTTGCGCACCAGCTTGGACAGAGTGCGGCCGAAGCCGGCGCCGAAGCGGAAGCCGCCCACCTGCTCGGCCAGGCGCTGCTTGTCCACGCCGGTGACCACCCGGGTGGCGAGCAGGCGGGTGGCGTGCTCCACTGCGGCTGCCTGGGTGAAGTGGACGACGTACGCCGGGACCTGGCCGATGCCCACGAGCTCCTGGACCGTCTCGTCGAGCGGGGTCAGGGCCCAGGAGAAGGTCAGCGGCACTGGTCGCTCGGCCTTGTCGACCACCGCTGTCGGCCGGCCGGTGCGCCGGGTCAGATCCTCCACGAACCGGTCGACGGGCCCCAGGGTCGCCGACATCACGAGAAACCGTGCCTGCGGGAGTTCGAGCAGCGGGACCTGCCAGGCCCACCCGCGGGCCGGCTCGGCGTAGAAGTGGAACTCGTCCATGACGACCACGCCCACGTCCGCGTCCTCGCCCTGGCGCAGGGCTAGGTTGGCCAGGATCTCCGCGGTGCAGCAGATGATGGGGGCGCCGGGGTTGACCGAGGCGTCGCCGGTGAGCATCCCGACCCGGTCGGCCCCGAACACCTCGCACATGGCGAAGAACTTCTCGCTCACCAGCGCCTTGATCGGCGCGGTGTAGTAGCCGACGCCCTCACCACGGGCCAAGCCGGCGAAGAGCGCGCCCGTGGCCACCAGGGACTTCCCCGACCCGGTCGGGGTGGCCAGGATCAGGTGGCTGTCGCTGAGCAGCTCGATCAGCGCCTCGTCCTGGTGCGGGTAGAGGGTCAGCCCCTGGTCGCCGGCCCAGTCGCTGATCTCGGCGTACAGCCGGTCGGGGTCGGCCTCGCCAGCGGGCGGCAGGCGACCGCCGAGGGACGCCGGACGTGGCGGGCTCACCGGCACCACCCTAGGCGGGGGCCCTGCCGGCGGGGTCAGTGACTGACGTGAGGACGGTGTTGGGGCCGGATGTCCGGCGTGGGGTCAGTGACTGACGTGAGGACGGTGTTGGGGCCGGATGTCCGGCGTGGGGTCAGTGACTGACGTGAGGACGGTGTTGGGGCCGGATGTCCGGCGTGGGGTCAGTGACTGACCTGTGGACTGCGGGGCAGGGCGCTCGTGGGCCAGATCCGGGACAGCATGAGGGCCGGGTGGCTGATGCCACCCGGCCCTCATCCCTGATCACGGGCTGAAGGTCAGTGCGCGAGCGCCTTCCCCTCGGCCCCTGCGCCGGTGAGGGAGCGGACCTCCATCTCGGCGGCCTTGTTCTCCAGGTGCTCCTTGCTGGTGACGGTGCCGATGATGCCCAGCAGGAAGGACGCCGGGATCGAGATGAGGCCCGGGTTGGACAGCGGGAACCACTGCCAGTCGGCGCCCGAGAACATCGACGTCTCCGAGCCGGACACGGCCGGGGAGAAGAAGATCAGCGTCACGGTGATGATCAGGCCGCCGTAGATGCTGAACAGGCAGCCGCGGGTGTTGAACCGCTTCCAGAACAGCGAGTAGAGGATCGTCGGCAGGTTCGCCGAAGCCGCCACCGCGAAGGCGAGCGCGACCAGGAAGGCGATGTTCTGCCCGTTGGCCGCGATGCCGCCGAGGATCGCCACGCCGCCGACCGTGACGGCCGCGATCCGCGCCACTCGGACCTCGGCACCCGCCGGGGCGTTGCCCTTGTGGATGACGCTGGCGTAGATGTCATGGGCGAAGGACGCCGAGGCCGTGATGGTCAGACCCGCGACCACCGCGAGGATGGTGGCGAAGGCGACCGCCGAGATCACCCCCAGCAGCAGGGTGCCGCCGAGCTCGTAGGCCAGCAGCGGAGCGGCCGAGTTCGCCGCGCCCGGAGCGTTGAGGATCCGTTCCTGCCCGACCAGCGCTGCCGCGCCGTACCCGAGCACCAGGGTGAACAGGTAGAACAGGCCGATCAGCCAGATCGCCCACACCACGGAGCGACGGGCCTCTTTGGCCGTCGGCACGGTGTAGAAGCGCATCAGGATGTGCGGCAGGCCCGCGGTGCCGAGGATCAGCGCGATCGCCAGGGACAGGAAGTCGATCTTGGTGGTGGTCGAGACGCCGTACTTCACGCCCGGCTCCAGCGCAGCGCCGGCCGCGGCACCGTCGCCGAGCAGGTCGGAGACGTTCATGCCGTAGTTGGCGAGCACCCAGACCGTCATCAGCGCGGCGCCGGTGATCAGCAGGACGGCCTTGATGATCTGGACGTACGTCGTGCCCTTCATCCCGCCCACGAGCACGTAGGTGATCATCAGGATGCCGACTCCGGCGATGACCAGGCTCTGGCCGCCGCGGTCGTTGATGTTGAGCAGCAGCGCCACCAGACCGCCGGCGCCCGCCATCTGGGCCAGCAGGTAGAAGAACGACACGACCAGCGTCGAGGTGGCCGCCGCGGTGCGCACCGGCCGCTCGCGCATCCGGAAGGCCAACACGTCGGCCATCGTGAACCGGCCGGTGTTGCGCAGCAGTTCGGCGACGAGCAGCAGTGCCACCAGCCAGGCCACGAGGAAGCCGATGCTGTAGAGGAAGCCGTCGTAGCCGTTGATCGCGATCGCCCCGGCGATGCCGAGGAAGGACGCCGCCGACAGGTAGTCGCCAGAGATTGCCACCCCGTTCTGGCGGCCGGAGAAGGCCGAGCCCGCGGTGTACATATCCGCGGCGCTCTTGTTGGTCCGGCTGGCCCGGACCACGAACACGAGGGTGAACGCAACGAAGGCGCCGAAGATCGCGATGTTGAGCCAGGTGTTGCCGATCTGCTCGGTCTCGGTGGCGGCGAGCGGCAGCATCACGGTCGAGGTCATGCCAGCCCCTCCTCTTCCATCTCAGCGCGGATCTTGGCCGAGCGTGGGTCGAGCACCCGGTCGGCGTAGGAGACGTACAGCTGGGTGACCAGGAACGTGGTCACGAACTGGGCCAGGCCCAGCACCAGGCCGACGGTGAAATTGCCGAAGAGCTTCTCGCCCATGAAGCCGGGGGCGTACGCCGCCAGCAGGACGTAGAGGAAGTACCAGGCGATGGACACGGCGGCGACCGGGAGCACCCAGCCCCGGTAGCGGCGCCGCAGGTCCTGGAAATCCGGCGACTTCTGCACGGCGATGTACCGCGCCTCGTGGGGTGTCGGGGGTGGTGACCCCTGGTCGTGCGCTCGGCTCGTGGACACGGGCTCTCCTGAGGGGGATGAGGATCAGCGACATCCGGGCATGGCGACTGTAAGGAGCGATGAGGCGTGGGTCACAGTGGCCACGCCGTGTGCAGCGGACGAGTGGTATCGATAAGGCGCTGAGCGGTCTCGACTCGGGCTCAGGTTCGGTACATGCGCTGGTCCAGCCGAGCCTGCAGCGTCGTGCGCGATGCCTCGAGCGCCTGGCCAAGCGTGCGGATGCCGCGCCGGTCGAGGAGGGTGAGCAGCCGCAGCAGAACCTCCGCGGTGACCAGGGCGTCCCCGAGAGCGGAATGCCGGTCGACGACGCCGATGCCGAAGCGGGAGGAGATCGCCTCCAGCGAGTGCCCGACCGCCTCGGGGTCGGCCACGACGTCGAGCAGCAGCGTGTCGAGGACCGGCTGGCGAAGCGCGACGCCGGTGGCCTCCTCCTTGAGCCTCAGGAACTGCAGGTCGAAGCTCACGTTGTGGCCGACCAGGACGGTGTCCGCGGCATAGCGGGCGAACTCCGGGAGGACCACCTCGAGCGGGGGCCGGCCGCGGAGCATGTCGCGGGTGAGGCCATGCACCGCGGTCGAGACCTCCGGGACGCTGCGCCGGGGGTCCACGAGCCGCTCGAAGGACTCCTGGCGCAGCAGCCGTCCGTTGACAACGCGGACCGCCCCGATCGCCACCACCTCGTCGCCCTCGGTCGGGTGCAGGCCGGTGGTCTCGGTGTCGAAGACGGTGTAGGCCAGCTCCGCGAGCGGGACGTCGGTCCAGTCGCCGGTCAGCTCCCGACGCTCGAACAGGTCGAAGTCGTAGAACTCCGGCCGGCTCTCCACCCCGCGCCCGGCCCGGGCCGGCTCCTCGCGGGCGGGGGCCTCGGTGGCCTGCGCGCGCGGCAGGAGGACCACGGCGTGCGACGGTCCCTCGGGGGCGCCCTCGCACCACAGCTCGCCGGCGTGCCGGGCCACCGTCGCAGCCAGCGTCGGGACGGCGCCGCCGGCGACCGGCTCCTCGGCCCAGGTCCGGAGCAGGGTGGGGTCCAGCGGAGGGCCGGCCCAGGTGAGCTGCACGCGGGCATGCCGGCCGGCTGGCTCGACGTCCACGGTGATCCCGTGCTCGGCCCGCGTCCCCACGTGCTCGGCGAGCTTGGCCAGACCGCGGGCCAGGCCGTGGCTTTCCGCGCGCACCCAGAGGTCGGCTGGCGGCGGCCGGACCGCCACGGGGGGACCGTGGCGGTCGCGCACCGCGGTGGCCACGAGGTCGGCCAGGTCGGCCGCGGTGATGTCGGCGAGCGGGTAGTCGACCGCCGCGTAGCTGTCCGAGGTGTCGGCCACCTGCTCCAGGGTGGTGCCGAGGCGGCGAGCCTCCTCGCCGACGATGGCGATGAAGGTGGACCGCTCGTGGGCGGCCATGTCCTCGTGGTCGTGGACGGTCTCGGCCGCGGCGCGGATGGTGCCCAGCGACGACCGGGCGGTCTCGGTGAGCTGCCGCAGCAGCCCGATCCGCTCGCCCTCGGCCGCGACCCGCTCCGTGAGGTCCTCCAGGAGCAGCAGGAAGCCCGCCGACCGGTCGTCCGCTCCCGGCACCAGGGCCACGCGCACCTGGAGCAGCCGGTCCGCGAGCAGCGCGGTGGCCATCGCCGAGGAGCCGTGCCCCGAGCGGATGCGTGCCACCGCGTGGTCCAGGAGACTGCGGTCCAAGGTGCCGTAGACCGACCGGCCGATGCCCAGGGCGGTCTCGTCGCCCACCAGGGACCGAGCGGCGGAGTTGTAGAGCAACACCCGGCCGTCGGCGTTGCAGACGATCACGGCGACCGCGATCTCCGACATCAGGGCCGCCAGCCGGTTGCGCTCGCGCGTCAGCTTCGCCGCCACGGCGGCGACCTCCGTCTCGACCTCGTGCTCGGCCACCCGCCGCCGCTCGGCGAGCGTGCGCACGCCCTCGCCGACCTCGCACACCTCCGAGGGTCCCCGGGGAGTGACCTGGTGTCCGGGGTTGGCCTCGAGCAGCCGCAGATCGGCGCTCAGCCGGCGCAGGGCCCTGGTGTAGCGGGCGATCACCTGCCCCACCAGCGCGCCGAGGCCGAAGGCCAGCAGCAGCCCGGTGGCGAGCAGCGGCGCCCACTGGTCGGCCACGGCGTCGAGTACGGCGTCCCGCTCGGCCGGCTGCAGGACCGACCAGGTGAGCGCGGCGAGCACCAACCCGGCCATCAGGCCGTACGCCGCCGCGAGGACCGCGACCACCACGGCCCCCCGATGACGTTGCCCGCGAACGAACACTCAGCCCCCCTCGGGCAGCAGGCCCATGACGGTGTCGACCAGCTCTGCGGTCGAGAACGGCTTGGTGACATAGGCGTCGGCGCCCAGGGCCAACCCCTTGGCGATCTCGGTGTGGCGGCCCTTCGCGGTGAGCAGCACGACCGTGGGGCCGCCGTCAGCGCGGGCGCGGAGCTCCTGGAGCACCTCGTAGCCGTCGCGGCGGGGCATCATCACGTCCAGCAGCACTACCTCGGGCTGGAAGCCCTCGACCTGGGTCAGCGCCTCGTCTCCGTCCCTCGCGATCGCGGTCTCGAACCCGGCCTTGCGCATCAGGAACTCGAGGGACACGACGATGTTCGGCTCGTCGTCGACGATCAGCACCCTGGCCATCGTCACTCCTCCCTCGTGGTGTCACTCGGCGCGCCCGGCGCGGCCGCCGGGAGTTCGAAGGAGAACGTAGCCCCTGCACCCGGTTCGCTGGCCACCCAGAGCCGCCCGCCGAGTCGCTCGATGATCTGTCGGCTGATCGGCAGTCCCAGCCCCGTCCCGGCCGGCCGGTTGGTGCGGGTGTCGCCTCCCTGACGGAAGCGGTCGAAGATCACCTCCCGGTCCTCGGCATCGATGCCCGGCCCGTTGTCGGTCACGTCCACCCGGACCCACCCCTCTGTCTGGTCCTCGCCGGCCGGGTGATCCTCGCCGGGCCGCACGGTCACCCGCACCCGCCCACCCCGAGCCGGAGAGAACTTCACCGCATTCGACAGCAGATTCACCAGCACCTGAACCAGCCGGTCCCAGTCACCGTGCGCGGAGGGCAGGGCGGGAGTTGCCTCCACCTCCAGCGACACGGCGCGCTGGCGGAACAGCTGGGCGCTGGCGTCCGCCGAGGACCGGACGGCGTCGGCGAGGTCGACCGGCTCCAGGTGCCACTGAGCAGCGCCGGACTCCAGCTTGGAGAGGTCGAGGACCTGGTTGATCAGCCTGGTCAGCCGCTCGGTCTCGTCCACGACGATGCGCAGGTAGTCCGAGCGCTGCTCGGGGGGCAGGTCGGGGTTCTCGAGCAGGATCTCGGAGAAGGCCCGGATGCTGGTGAGCGGGGTGCGCAGCTCGTGGCTGATCGTAGAGAGGAAGTCGTCCTTGAGCCGGTCCAGCTCCTGCAGTCTCGCGTTGGCGTCACGGAGCTCGGCGGTGGCGGCTTCGAGCTCGGCCGACTTGCGCTCGAGCGCGCGGCTGGTGGCGAGCACCTGGGAGGTCTCGTCGAGGATCCGGGTCACTTCCGCGGCCGGCAGCGGCTCCTCCGCGACCACCGAGGCCAAGACGTAGCGGGCCGACGCGGAGCCGACCGCGCCGGTGAGCAGCGTCTCCACGTGCTGGACCAGGTCCGCGTCGGCGGTGGCGTCGTGGGCCCCGGTGCGAGCGGACGCGTGCGCGGTGAGAGCAGCCGCGGCGCGGTCCGGCCCGAGGAACCGCGCCAACGCTGACTCGAGCTGGGCGACGGTGACCGACCCGCGCAGCAGCGCTGCGCCCCCCGGCCTGGTGAAGACGTCGACGAACGCGGAGGCCTGGAGCTGCTCGTTCGGGTCGCGTCGCGCTCCCAGCGACAGGCCGACGAAGAGCCCGACGTTGACCAGCATGCTCCAGAGCATGGTGTGGCTGACCTGGTCCATGCCCTCCACGCCAAGCAGAGCGCCCGGCGCGAGCAGCCCGACCCCCAGGGGCCCCTCCTCGACGAAGGAGGCAGGCACCAGCCCGGTGCCCACCAGGGACGGCAGCGGGAGGGTGTAGCCCCACACCAGGAAGCCGCCGACCAGCCCCCAGGTCGCGCCCCGGCGGGTCGCGCCGCGCCAGTAGAGGCCGCCTAGCACCGCGGGGGCGAACTGGGCGGCCGCGGCGAACGACATCAGGCCGATCGAGACGAGGTCCAGCGACTCCCCGGCCAGCCGGAAGTAGGCGAAGCCCAGCAGCAGGATGGCCACGATCGAGACCCGGCGGATGCCGATCGTCAGGCGGCCCAGGTCGCGGCCCTCCACGAGCCCCCGGCCGTGCCGCAGCAGGGCGGGCAGCACCAGGGAGTTGGACACCATCGTGGCCAGCGCGATGCTCTCCACGATGACCATGCCGGTGGCCGCCGACAGGCCGCCGACGAACACCAGCAGGGCCAGGGCCATCTGGCCGTCGACCATCGGCAGCGCCAGCACGTAGGCGTCGGCCCCGCTGCCGCCGTCTTCGAACAGGATCCGGCCGGCGATCGCGATCGGCAGCACGAAGACGTTGATGAGCAAGAGGTACAGCGGGAGCAGCCACGTCGCGGTTCGCAGGTGTCGCTCGTCGACGTTCTCCACGACCGCCACCTGCCACTGCCGGGGCAACAGCAGGACCGCGAGCATGGACAGCACCACCAGCCACCACCAGTCGGCGTAGCTCTGTTCCTCGCCGAAGGTGAGCAGCCCGGCTAGCTCCGGGCTGCCCGCCGCCCGCGCGAAGAGGTCCCCGAAGCCGTCGAAGAGCACGTAGGTGACGTAGCCGCCGACGGCGAGGAAGGCCACCAGCTTGACCAGCGACTCGAACGCGATCGCCGCGACCATCCCCTCGTGCCGCTCGGAGGCGTCGAGGTGGCGGGTGCCGAAGACGATGGTGAACGCGGCGAGGACCAGCGCGGCATACAGACCGGTGTCGGCCCACAGCGGAGGCTCCACGACGTCCTGGGAGATCACGGTGGTGGCGCTGGCGGCATCGCCGCGCAGGATCGTGAAGGTGTTCGCGACCGCCTTCAACTGCAGGGCGATGTAGGGAAGGATCCCCACCGTCGCCATCACGGTCACGAGCTGGCCGAGCAGCCGGTCGCGGCCGTACCGCGAGGACACGAAGTCGGCCAGGGACGTGATCCGGTAGCGCTTGCAGATCCGGACGATCTTGCGGACCACGACCCACCACAGCACCGCGGCGACGGTCGCCCCGAGGTAGATCGGCAGAAACCCGACACCGGTCGTGGCGGCACGGCCGACACTGCCGTAGTAGGTCCACGAGGTGGCATACACGCACAGCGACAGGGCGTAGATGGTGCCCGTGCTGATGATGCTGCGGCCCCGCGCGGCGCGGCGGTCTCCGGCGTAGGCCAGCGTGAACAGCAACGCCAGGTAGGCGCCCGAGGCGGCCACTACCACCCACGTCGCGACCATCAGGACCGCGCGATCCAGGCGACGAGGGCGATCACCAGCCCCCAGAGTGCGAAGAGGTAGCCCCACAGCAACGGAACCCCCGCGACCAGCACGGGGGCGCCGAAGACGGCGAGGAACGGGAAGTTGACGAGCACCAGCACGAGGGCGGCCAGTGCTGTCGCCTGGGCAGTCGGGAGTCGATCCTGGGGCACCGGGTGCCTCACATCGCCATGCTCGTGGCGAAGCGCATCGCGGTCACGTCCTGGATGTCGCGCAGGGTGCGCAGCGTGGCCCGCAGCCGACTGCGTTGCTCGCGCGTCAACTCCTCGAGGCGGACCGTGTTGTCCGGGGTGCGTCCGGCCTCCAACTGGGCCATCTGGTGGCGGAGCCGGATGTCGGTGAGCAGGTGGTAGGCCTCCTCGAGGCTCTCCGCGGTGCTCGACCCGAGGGAGCCGCCGGCGACCGCCGCCTCCAGCCGAGGCAGGGTGCTGTGCTCGGCGGCGCCCGCAGCCAGCGCGTAGAGCCGGGCGAGTAGGACGATGGCCGCCGCACCGCCGAGCTTGACGTCCACGGTGGCGTGGCCGCCGTCGGCGCGACTGGTCCGGAGCCGGCCCAGCCAGGTCAGAGGTGGCCTGAACGTAACCGCGGCCCGGGCCAGCTGGACCCGAAACGGCCCACGGGCCCCGCCGCCGCGCAGGATCCGGTCCAGCACCTGGGTGTCCAGCTCACCGTGGCCGGCGCGTGTGTCGAGGAACACCTCGGCCTGCAGCAGCGCGAGTGGCTGCGGGTTGTCGACCCAGCTGCGAAACATCTGCTCGTACTCGTCCAGGGGACGGCACCAGTGGGTGGCCATGTAGCCGCCGGTGCACAGCGGCAGCCCGGCCCGCGCCAGGGCGTCGACGACGAGCGTGGCGAGCTGGCCGAAGTAGGCCTCCACCGGCCGGTCGTCTTCGGGCCGGAGGTAGGCCAGGGCGTGGTCCTGGTCGCTGGACAGCACCTGCTCGCGGCGGCCGTGCGAGCCCATGGCCAGCCAACGGTAGGGGGTCGGGGGCGGGCCCAGGTGTTCCTCGGCCAACGTGAGCAGCCGGCTGACCAGCGCGTCGTTGGCGTCGGCAACCCGGCCGGTGACCTCGGTCGCCTGGGCGCCCGCGGCCAGGTCGTCGCGGATCACCGCCAGGATCTGGCCCTGGTAGTCGTCCAGCGGCTCGACGTGGTCGATCGCGGCGAGCCGGGCGACAGCGGGCAGGACCGCGTAGGCGGCCGTCGACTCGGGTCGCGGAGTCTCCATGGCACACCTCGCCGTCTGGTCCAGGTCTGTGGCTCCCGGCCTGCCGGCGAGCACGTCCGGTGCCAGCCGGTGTTCGGAAGACTAGTCGGCCTTCGATGGGCGTATCGCCGGATGTCGGTCGCGAGTCAGCGCGTCCACCACCTCCTCGACCCCGCGAGTGCCGACCCGCGCCAGGTAGTAGCCGCACTGCAGCAGAAAGCGCGCCACGTCACTCTGGAGGGGGGGCATGGCCGGCAAGTCGTGGGCGGCCATCTGCAGCACGGCCGCCGTGTCGGGGTGCATCGCGCCCTCCGGCACCGTCACCGACCGAGACTCCACGAGGCCGACGGCCGCGCCGGTCTGGGCCGCGGCCGTCAACACCTGCTCGAGGTAGGCGGCGTCTTCTGGCTCGCCGCCCGGATCGAGGAGCACGCGGACGTGGTCCAGCACGGCGTCGGTCACCGCGTGCGAGTGCGGGGTGAAAGCGTCCCGCCGGGCAAGTGAGTAGAGGGTGGCGGCGGCGAAGGAGCTGCGCCCGGCGGACGCGCCGGGCCACGTGCTGCCGTCGAGCCGCGGCACGGCCAGCGGCGTCAGCCGCGAGGCCGGTGAATCCGGCCGTCTACGCCTTCCGAAAACCACGACCCACCTCTCGAACCCATCGACAGGCACAATAATGGGACGATTCGCGGGTGCTCGCGCGGGGACGCGCGTACGACGGACGGGTCAGCGGCAACCCGGCCGCTCACATCCAGACCAGCCGATGTCCCGATGACGACCCCGAGGAGCGACGGTGGAGCCCACAGGCCGCATCATGGAGATGCTGGCCAACCAGACGATCAGCGCCCGCGTGGCGGTGGTCCTGCTCGACCACGACGGGACCGTCAAGTGGGCTAATCCGGCGACCGAGCAGCTGCTCGGCTGGCCGATGCCCGAGCTCGTCGGTCGCCGGTTCCTGAGCCTCATCGACGAGTCCGCGCACCCGACCGCTCGGCGGCTGCTCGAGCTCACGCACGAGGGCGGCCACCTCGACGACCGCCAGCTGCCCATGCTGCGCAAGGACGGACGCCGGCTGGCGGCGGCGCTCGCGGTCACGCCGCTGGACCTCGGCGACGACGAGCCGACGGGGACCAGCGTTGTCCTGCGCGACGTCACCGCGGAGAACGACCGGATCCGGGAGCTGGCACGGCTGCAGGACCGGCTCCGGGCCAGCTTCTTCCAGGCGGCGATGCCGCAGGCCTTCCTGGACCTCGAGGGTCATTTCGAGGACGTCAACGAGGCGATGGCCGCGCTCCTGGGCAGGCCACGCAGCGAGCTGATCGGTCGGCACGTCTTCGACTTCATCGACGCCCCGGTGCCCGGGCGGCGCCCGACGATCTCCGCGGTCGGCAAGGCGCTCATCGGTGGTGGTGCCCGCTACGAGATGGTGGGCAGGCACGCGGCCGGTCACGACGTGTCGCTGCTGATCGACCTGACCGTGCTCAAGGATGACGCGGGTCGCCCCCGGAGCCTGGCCCTGTTCGCGCGCGACCTGACCGACGTCAAGGACGCCCAGCGACGGCTGGCATCACAGGAGGCGTTCTTCCGGGCGATCAACCGCAGGTCGTGGGATCTGGCCGCGGTGCTCGATCCCGTCGACGGCGTGCGCTACGTGTCGCCCTCGGCGGTCGACTTCCTGGGCGTCGATCCCGAGGACCTCGTCGGGACCCGCGGCATCGACCTGATCCATCGCAGCGACCTAGGTGACCTGCGCAGCGGGATGCGCCAGGCGCTGGCGACGTCGGGGGGCGCCACCCGGGTGGTACTGCGGCTCCGGCACTCGTCGGGGAGCTGGCGCTGGGCGGAGGTGACGCTGACCAACTGCATCGACGACCCGGACATCGCCGGCCTGGTCGCCAACCTTCGAGACGTCACTGCCGAGGTGGAGGCCCGGCACGCGCTGGAGCAGTCGGAGGCGAAGTACCGCGCCATCGTGGAGACCGCCCAGGAGGGGATCGTCGCTCTCGACCCCGACGGTCACATCCTGCTCATCAACGACAGGCTGGCCGAGCTGATCGGCTATCCGACCGAGGACATCTACGAGGCCGGGCTCTACGGCTCCCTGCCTCCCGACCTGGCCCAGCGGCTGCACCGTCGGCTGACGTCCCGCGCCGAGCGCGGCTCGGAGCGCTACGAGATCGCGATCCGGCACGCCGAGCTGGGGCAGCGGACGCTGCTGGTCTCGGCCAGCCCGATGGCCGTGGACCCCGAGGGGGAGCGCATCGGGTCGCTGGCCATGGTGTCCGACGTGACCGCGCAACGCCGCTCCGAGGAGGAGCTGCGCTACCGGGCGATGCACGACCCGCTTACCGGGCTGCCGAACCGGGCCCTGCTCGCCGACCGGTTGGCGGTCGCGGCCGCGCGTCAGGCCCGCGACCCCTCCAGCAGCCTTGCGGTGCTCTTCCTCGACCTCGACCACATGAAGCTGGTCAACGACCGGGGCGGTCATGCCGCCGGGGACGCGATGCTCGTCGACGTCGGTCGGCGGCTCCAGCGGGTGCTGCGGCAGAGCGACACCGTGGCCCGGCTGGGCGGCGACGAGTTCGCGGTGATCTGCGAGGACACCTCGACCCACGGCGCGGTGGCGGTCGCCCGTCGCATCCACGGCATGTTCGTCGAGCCGTTCGTGGTGAACGGCCATCCGATCCGGGTCGGCGCGAGCACCGGGATCGCGGTGTCCCCCCCGAACCCGGCCGAGGATCTGCTGCGGCTCGCCGACACCGCGATGTACCAGGCGAAGGAGCGTTGCCGAGGGAAGTACGTGCTGTTCGACAGCACGTTCGCCGAGGCCGAGCAGCGGCGTCGCGAGCTGACCGGCGACCTACGCGACCAGCTGGCCACCGATCGGGTGTTCCTGCACTACCAACCGGTGATCGACCTGGGCACGGGGCGGCTGCGGGGTGTCGAGGCGCTTGTGCGGTGGAACCACCCCACGCGCGGGATGCTTCCGGCGCGGGAGCTGATCGACGCCGCCCAGGAGGCGGGATTGGAGACCGAGCTGGACAAGCGGGTCCTGCGCGCCGCCTGCATGGAGATGGGCCGGCTGCTGCGGGCGGGCGTCCTGGGCTCCGACAGCTACGTCTCGGTCAACATCTCGGCGCGGAGCGCCAGCGCCGAGCGCATCGACATGCTCGTCCCCGACGTGCTGCAAGCCGCCGGCATCCAGGCCCACCAGCTGATGCTCGAGGTGACCGAGACCTCGATCATGACCGACATCGAGCACACGGTGCGTCAGTTGCGGGCCCTGAGCGACATCGGCGTACGGGTCGCGGTCGACGACTTCGGCACCGGGTACAGCTCCCTGGCCTACCTGCACAGGCTGCCGTTGGGCATCCTCAAGATCGACCGGTCGTTCGTGTCCGGCCTGCCTGCCGACCCTGACTCCTCGATGATCGTGCGCTCGGTGATCAACCTGGCCGACTCCCTGGGGCTGCACACGATCGCGGAGGGCATCGAGACCGCCGAGCAGGCAGCGGCGCTGCGAGACCTCGGCTGCGACAGCGGCCAGGGCTTCTTGTGGAGCAGGGCGGTCCCGCCGACCGCTCTGGATGGGGTGAGTGCGACCCTGCGGCCGGGCGGCTGCGATGCGCTGGGCTCCGTGGGGTGATGCCTGGTCATGGGGCCGGAGACGGCGACGAGCCCCGGGCCGGAAACCCGACGACGCTGTCCCTCCCAAGACGGCGGCGCGGGATCACCGGCCCGAGGCTCTATGCCCCGGAGCCCTGGCTGCCACGGTCCCTCCCAGTGACCGTGCCCGCTCGGGCTCCTCGGTGTTTGTCCAGCGCCTGCCTCGCGGCTTGGGCGCTGACATCAAGGACTTCGGTCCCAAATGGGGGGGTCTTGAGCCCTGCTGGAGGTTTTTCCGGGGACCTCGGGGCAGCGTGGCGGCGGATGCAGCGCGGTCGCGGCACGGCGATGCCAGGAAGCATGCTTGAATGTCGCAAAAGTCACCATCCAATTTCGGAAGCGGCATGCACGAGGAGAACGAGCTCCCCTCGGTCCGGCTCACGGACCTCTCGATGGAGCAGTTGCGGGCGTACCGAGACGCCCTGACCCACGAGGCCGACCGGGTCTCGTACTGGCGGCGCGTCGCCCACGGCCGCATGGACCTGATGACCGCGCAGCGCGAGTCCGGCGGCCCCCTCACCCGCAAGCAGCTCAGCAAGGCGCTGGCCGACACCGGGTCGGGGGCGCTCCGCGCTGGGTTGATGCGCATCGAGGCGGCCGAGCCGTTGCCCGACCTGCCGGCTCTGGACGACATCTGGTCCGACGTCGACCCCCGTGACGAGACCGGTCTGCGCGCTCAGCTCGAGCGGCTCACGCGTGCGGAGTCCAAGCTGAATGCCTACCGCGACGCCCTGCACCGGCGCATCGACGCCGCCACGGAGGAACTGATCTGCCGCTATCGCAAGAAGCCGACATTGGCGCTTGAGCTGCTCCAGGGGAGGGCGTCGGGACGTGGATGAGGTCTGGAAAGAGTTCCGGGCATCCGGGGACCCCGAGTTGCGCAACCGGCTGGTCGTTCAGTACGCGCCGTTGGTGAAGTACGTCGTGGGGCGCGTCGGCGTCCGGCTTCCCGGGCATGTCGACCAGCAGGACCTGGTCTCCGAGGGGGTCATCGGACTCATCGACGCCATTGACCGCTATGACCCCGGTCGGCAGAACCGTTTCGAGAGTTTTGCCGTGCACCGCATCCACGGGGCGGTCATCGACTCCATGCGTTCGCACGACTGGCTGCCCCGACGGGTGCGGAGCGAGATCAAGAAGGTCGAGGAGACCCGGTCCTTGCTGGAGAGCGAGAAGGGGGAGACGCCCAGCCTCGACGAGGTGGCCAAGCGGATGGACTCGAGCCCCGACCGGGTGGCCGAGCTCGACAGCACACGCGCCGCGGCCCGGATGCAGAGCCTCGACGAGCTCAACGAGGACTATGACCAGGTGCCCCTCGCGGAGGATGGCCAGGGAGATGCCGAGGCCACCCCGGGGCACGTGCTCGAGGCCGTGCGCCGGTTGAAGGAGCGCGACCAGGTCGTCATCGCGCTCTACTACTTCGAGCACCTGACCCTGGCCGAGATCGGCGAGGTGCTCGGAGTCACCGAGTCCCGGGTCAGCCAGCTCCGCAGCCGCGCCACCCGCTCGCTGCGAGCCGAGCTCGACTGAGGCCTGCCGCGGGCATGGCCACATCGGGGCTAGGCCTGGGCTAGGCCTGAGGCGGCTGTCGGTGAGGCTCCGTCGCCGGCGTCCCGGCGGCGCCGGGCGCGGTGGACTGCCTTGTGCGTGCCGTCGCACCAGGGCAGCCGCTGAGACTTCGCGCAGGTGCACAGCGCCACGACGGGGCGGGTGACCGGATGGGTGGTGCCCGAGGAGTCCTGCACGGCGTCCGCCCCGCGCACCAGGATCGGCCCCTCGGCGCACGGCGTGACCACGACGGGGCCGGCGGCTCTCGCGGGTGGGCTCACGAGGCCACCGCGCGCAGCGTCCGGTCGGCAGGCGCCCCCGCCCCGGGCAGCAGGCTGCTCCGGCCGGCTGCCCAGGCCGCGAGCATCGCCTCACCGGCGACGGCTTCGGTGATCAGGTAGGCCGCGGCACCGAAGAACAGGTCTGTCTCCACCTCCGGCCGGCCGGCCGCCATCGTGGCGCAGATGCCGCGCAGAGCCAGCTGCTCGTGCACGGCGTCGGCCTCGATGTGCTCGTCGAAGTAGCCGGCGACGGCGTCCGGCAGGCCGAGTCGGCGGCAGCCGCCGGCGATCCTGCGGCACGGCTCGGAGCTGGTCGCCTCGAAGGCCCCGAGGTGGCCCATCGCCGCCGCCGCCAGGGCCCGGCGCAGCACCAGCAGGTTCATCGTGGTGACCACCAGCAGCGTGGGGGCCGGCACCTGGTCGAGATAGGCCCCGAACGCCGAGGACAGCCCGGACGCCTCGAGTCCGCGGGCGAACAGTTCCTGGTGCAGCTGGCCGGGCCGACCCGCGCCGTACTCGTCGTACTGCAGCTCGGCCAGCGCGACCTTCGCGGGCCCGGCGAGCCGCGGGAGCACGAAGGACTGCGGGTCGGACTCCTGAAGGTGGTAGACGCTCTTGTGGACGAGGTACTCCCGCAGCTGCTCGGGGGTCGCGTCTCGCTGGAGGTACGCCGCAAGCGGTGCCCCCGGCACCCGTTCGGTGAGCGTGAACAACCGCGACGCCACGTCGCCGGTGGCCGCGCTCGCCTCCTCGACCCACGCGGAGGTCTCCTGGCGGAGCGCCTGCAGAAGCCGTTCCTCCAAGGCCCGGCGGACGCCGATCAGTCCGGGGTCCCACTCCCAGTCGTCGCGGACGCCCGCGAAGCCGCGGTAGTGGAGCTGGGCGAGCGTCCACAAGGTGAGCTGGGCGTCCTCGTCGACCATCAGCGCGAAGCCGCGCGGCAGGTCGGCCACCTGCTCGCCCAGCGCGGGTGCGTCCAGGGGGAGCCGGTCGGCCAAGACGGCCAGCACGGCCTCGCTCAGCGGGCCGCGGGCCCGGGGAAGTCGCATATCGACACGCTCCGCAGGTCTCGAGAGTGGTGCGGCCATTGTTACCCGGGGGTCACACCGGTGAACCGGAGACGACCCCCGGGACCGCCCCGGGCACGACGCCGGGACCGTGGCCGGCTCGTTTCCGTACCGATGGGCCTGGGTAGTCGGTACGGCATGCGGATGCGCCTGCTCTCCTCGCCGCGTGCCCTGGTGCTGGCCGCACGCGACGCAGGGCTGGCCAACGGACCCATGCGGTTCGGCTTCAGCGCGCTGCCAACGGTGTTCGACGCGCTCGTGGGGCCGCTGGTCACGCTGGTGGTGACCGACCGAACCCGACCGGTGGCTCCCACCACGGGCAGTGTCCTGGCCTCGCAGCCCGAAAAGAACCGGCTCCACGGCCGGCAGGTCGGCGCGGCACGGGGCCTGGCGCGCAACGTGGCCGCCCTCGGCCGGGAATGGTGCGGGTCAGGGATGGAGGCCCCATGAGCGGCGGCGCCGACGAGGCCTTCGATGCCGTCGTCGTCGGAGCGGGACCCAACGGCCTGGTCGCTGCGAACCACCTCGTAGACGCCGGCTGGTCGGTGTTGGTGCTCGAGGCCCAGCCGGAGGTGGGCGGGGCGGTGCGCAGTGACGGTGAGGTGCATCCGGACTTCCTCCACGACACCTTCAGTGCCTTCTACCCGCTGGCCGCCGCCTCGGCGACGATCCGCTCCTTCGGGCTGGAGGACTTCGGGCTGCGCTGGGTGCATGCACCCACGGTGCTGGCGAACCCCCTGCACGGCGGAGAGCAGTGGGCGGTGCTGCATCGGGACCGGGAGGTCACGGCTCGCGCCATGGAGGACCTGCACGCCGGAGACGGCCAGGCGTGGCTCGACCTGGTCGAGGAGTGGGAGCGGATCGGGGACCAGATCATCGGGGTGCTGCTGTCGCCGTTTCCCCCGGTGCGATCCGGGCTGGCGGCGCTCAAGCGCCTGCCCCAGGTGGGGGGGCTGCGCTTCGTGCGCTCCGTGCTGACCCCGGTGACGGACCTGGGCGCGATGCGCTTCGGCGGGGAGGCGCCGCGGATCCTGCTCGCCGGCAACGCCGGCCATGCCGACATCCCGCTGGACGCCGCGGGCTCGTCGCTGATGGGGCTGCTGCTGACGATGGTCGGGCAGACGATGGGGTTCCCGGTTCCCCAGGGCGGGGCGGGGCGTCTCAGCGAGGCGCTGGCCGACCGGCTGGTGGCTCGCGGCGGCGAGATCCGCTGCGACCACGAGGTCGTGGGCATCGACGTGGTGCAGGGTCGGGCGGTCGGCGTCCGCACCGCGGACACCCGCGTCGGCGCCGGGCGTGCCGTGCTCGCCGACGTCGTGGCACCCACCCTGTTCGGGGGGCTGGTGGCCGACGAGGCGCTGCCGCCGCGGCTGGCCCGGGATATGCGGATGTTCCAGCTCGACCCGGGGACGGTCAAGGTCGACTGGGCCCTGTCGGCGCCGGTGCCGTGGGCGACGGGTCATCCCGTGGGAGCCGGCACCGTGCACATCGCCGACTCGGTGACGCAGATGAGCGAGTCGCTGGCCCAGGTCACTGCCGGCGCGATCCCCGCCGACCCGTTTCTCCTGGTCGGTCAGATGACCACCGCGGACCCCACCCGGTCACCGACCGGCACGGAGTCACTGTGGGCCTACACCCACGTCCCGCACGACACGGCGTACGACGCCGGGGAGGGCTCGCCGCACGGCGCCGTACGGGGGGTCTGGGACCACGCCGACTGCCAGCGCTTCGCCGACCGGATGCAGGCACGGATCGCCGCCTACGCCCCCGGCTTCGAATCCCGGATCCTGGCCCGCCGGGTGCTCGGCCCGCGGGAGATGCAGGCGCGCGACGCGAACCTGATCGGCGGCGCGCTCAATGGCGGCACGGCCAACCTGCACCAGCAGCTGGTGCTCCGGCCGATCCCCGGCATGGGCCGGGCCGAGACCGGGATCGCAGGGCTCTATCTCGCCTCCGCGTCGGCCCACCCCGGTGGCGGAGTGCACGGCGCCCCGGGGATGAACGCCGCTCGCGCTGCGCTGGCGCACGAGCGGGTAGGCCGGGCACGGCGCCTGCTGAGGTAGCGCGCCACGGCTGTCAGCGGCGGGCGCCGCCCTCAGCGTGGTGTGCGAGGCGGCGCAGCGTCTCGCCGTTGCGCCAGCGGAGCGCCGGGGCCCGCAACAGCCGAGGGACGAGCCGGCCCGGGCCGTTCACGGGGTCCTCGTGGATCCGCACCCGGGTCCCGGCGCCCTGCGGCTCGAGCTCGATGACCACTCGGGCCTCGCCCAGCGGCCACCCCTTGGCGCGCAGGGCCAGCCGCCGGTGGGGCTCACACTCCACGGCCTCGGTGTGGTCGTCGAGGACAGCGGGCCAGACCCCCACGGAATGGTGGAGCCGGGAGCCGACGGCCGGCCATTCGGGGTCCACCGCGCGCATCCGGGTGGCTCCCACGACCCACCCGGGGTAGAGCCAGCCGTCCGCCAGGACCTTCCACACGTCCTCGGGTGGAGCCTGGACCGAGCGTTCGGTCGTGGTCACTGCGAGAGCTCACGGTCCAGGCGCACGAGGAGCGCCTCGAGGGCTGCCTCGAACTGCTCCTCGGCGTCATGCCGAGTCAGGCGGGTGCTGAGCCGCTGGATCGTGGGGTAGTCGTCGAGGTCGAGCTCGGCCTGGGGGGTGGACATCTCCGCCTCCCCTTCGTTGAGGGGCTCCTCGAGCAGTCCGGCGCTGCTTGCCAGCTCGGAGGACTCGAGCAGCAGGTGGCCGAGCAGGAACGTGCTGAAGACCTTGTAGACATGCACGGTCTGGTCCTCGGGCATGCCGCGCTCCAGCAGACCGCCCAGGAACTCCTCGACCACCCGGAGGCTGCGCAGCGGGGGACGCAGCCAGGGAGCGGCCGGTGGTCGGGTGGCCACCAGCGGGAAGAGATTGGGGTGGGCCAGGGCCATCGTGCGGATGTCGTGAGCCCGGCGCTGGAGGAACGCCTGCCAGCCGTCGACCGGGCCGCTGGGCTCCTCGGCCGTCGCGCGCAGTGTGTCCACGAGCCGGGAGACCATGCCCTCGAGCAGGTCCTCACGGCCGTTGACGTGGTGGTAGAGCGACATCGCCTCGACCCCGAGCAGCTGGCCCAGACGACGCATCGTGAGGGCCGTCAAGCCGTGCTTGTCGACCACCTCGATCGCTGCCTGGACGATCCGGTCGCGGGACAGTGGCTCTCGGTCCGCAGGTGCCATGTGGACTCCTGGTGGGGAGTGGGGGCCTCGACGGGTTCGCCCAGGTGCACCACCCATTGTCGAGCATCGCTCCTAGCAGTGGTCGCGAGTGGTCGGCCGACCGCCGGACCCGGTCGATCTGGCGGGATGTGTGCATGGACCGGCGAGTCCCGGGTAGGAACACCTTGCCTTACCTATTAAGGCGCCAGTCAGTCAGACCCACGCACCCACCACGGGAGGACCTGCATGACCTTCAGCACCCACGACCTGGACCGCATCGACAACGCCACGGCCTATGGCCCGGACGGAGACAGGATCGGCAAGGTCGGTCACGTCTATCTGGACGACCAGACCAGCGAGCCCACCTGGGTCACGGTGAACACCGGCCTCTTCGGCAGCTCGCAGTCGTTCGTGCCGCTGGAGGGAGCGACCGTCGATGGCGACGACCTGCGGCTCGCGCACACCAAGGACAAGGTCAAGGACGCCCCGCGGATGGACACCGACCAGCACCTGGACCGTCACGAGGAGGAGGAGCTGTACCGCTACTACGGCCTCTCCTACGGCGGCACCACGGGGGCTGCCGGAACCCAGGACACCGTGAGGGACGCTGACGCGGCCACGTCCACCGTCGCCCACGAGGAGCGGCTCAAGGTCGGCGCCGAGGCGCACGAGGCCGGCCGGGTCCGGCTCCGCAAGTACGCGACCACCGAGACCGAGAACGTCAGCGTGCCGGTCACCAAGGAGAAGCTCTCCGTCGAGCGCACCCCGGTCAGCGGCGAGGCCGCCGTGTCGTCCGGGACGATCGCTGAGGGTCAGGACGAGGTCGAGGAGATCACGCTGCGCGAGGAGCGCCCGGTGGTCGACAAGGAGACCGTCGCCGTCGAGGAGGTCTCGGTCGGCAAGGAGGCCGTGACCGAGACCGAGAAGGTGTCCGGCGAGGTCCGCAAGGAGCACGTCGAGGTGGATGCCGAAGGCGCCGCCGTCGACGCCGACCACACCCACTGAGGAGCACCCCCCGGCGACCCCACGAAACACCTGTCGCACCCGACGCCGCCTCGCCCCCACCCGGGGGGGCGAGGCGGTGGTCGTCGTGCGAGCCGAGCCGCCACGGCGGCTACCCTCACCGCAGGGTGAGACAGGAGGGCAGGCGATGGTCCGACAGGGAGAGGTGCTGGCTCTCGTGCAGGCCGGTGGCGCCGGAGGACGCATGGACGTCCTCACGCGTGAGCGGGCCAAGCCGGCGCTGCCCTTCGGGGGCGTGCACCGGCTCATCGACTTCACTCTGAGTGCCCTCGTGCACGCCGAGCTTCACGACGTCTGGGTGAGCCTGGAGTACCAGGTGGCCTCCCTGGACGAGTACCTCTCCGGCGGCCGTCCCTGGGATCTCGACAGCAGCCGAGGCGGCTTCCGCAGGATGGTGCCGCAGACCGGCTCCGGGCCGGCGACCGAGGACGCCTTCGCTCACGGCAACGGCGACCTGCTGCTTCGGATGGCCCGGGACCTGGAGTCGTTCGGCGCCCCGACACTCCTGGTGTCCAGCGCCGACCACGTCTTCTCCGCCGACCTGATGCCGGCCGTGGAGCAGCACCGCGTCTCAGGTGCGGTGGCCACCGTCCTGACCGCCGAGGTGCCCCGCGCGGAGGCGTCCACCAACGTGACCGTGACCGTGGACGGAGAGGGCCTCGTGGCCGCCGTCGAGGACAAGCCCGAGCGGCCTTCGACCAACACCGTGGCCACCGAGATCTTCGTCTACCAGACCGAGCCGCTGCTCGAGGCGCTCCGCGAGCTGCGTCGTGAGCTCTCCCCGGCCGCCCAGGACGGGGACAGCGGGATCGGCGACTTCGCCGCCCATCTGCTGCCCCGGCTGGTGGAGCGCCGGCAGGTGCGCGCGGTGCCGCTGGCCGGCTACTGGAAGGACCTTGGACAGCCGGGCGCCTACCTCGATGGTCACCGAGACCTGTTGTCGGGACGGGCCGCCGTCCACGATCCGCGGCGGCCGGTCCTCAGCAAGTGGCCAGACCGCCCGGCCGCCCGGGTCAGGCTCGGCGCCGTGGTGGAGGACAGCCTGCTCTCGCCCGGGTGCGACGTGGCCGGCGAGGTGGTCGGCTCGGTGCTGGGCCCGGGCGTGGTGGTGGAGAAGGGCGCGCGAGTCGAGGACTGCGTGCTGTTCTCCGACGTCGTCGTGCGCAAGGGCGCCCGGGTGACCACGAGCATCGTCGATGACCGCTCGGAGATTGGGCGAGAGGCGACGGTCGGCGCCCTGCCCCTGCGCCGGCGCTCCGCCCAGGACCACGACCTGGTGGTCATCGGCCAGGACTGCGCGGTGGCAGCCGACTCGGGGGTCAACGCCGGCGCCCGGCTCGAGCCCGGGACCACCACGTGACCCGGCCGCGACGCCGCGACCGACCGGCGGCGCAGACAGGCAGCCGGTGCTGCGCGGGCGCCCGCGGCCTAGAATCGCGGCGACGCGTCCCCTGCACCCCCTGGCCTCCGAGAGGGATCGGATGACCCGAAGGTCCCAGCGACTCAGCTCGCGCGACCTTGCGCTCGTCGCTGTCTTCGCGGGGGTGGTGGCCGCCCTGGGGCTCGTCCCGCCGCTGTTCCCGCTCGGCGCGGCCATCCCGATCACGGCCCAGTCGCTGGGCGTGATGCTCGCAGGTGCGGTTCTCGGGGCACGGCGCGGCGGACTGAGCCTGTTGGTGTTCGTCGCTCTCGTCGCGCTCGGCCTGCCGCTCCTCTCCGGGGGCCTGGGCGGATTGGGGGCCTTCGCGACCCCGCGCGTGGGCTTCATCCTCGGGTTCCCGGTGGCGGCGTACGCCGTGGGCTGGCTGACCGAGCGGGCCGGTCCGACCTACACCCTCCTGCGGGGGATCGCGGCGAACGTCCTGGGCGGCATCGTGGTCCTCTACCTCGTCGGAATCGCCGGCTTCGCCGCCGTCAGCCGCCTGCCACTGCTCGAGGCGACGGCCACCATGGCGGTCTTCGTCCCCGGTGACCTGGTCAAGGCCGTCGTCGCGGCCCTCATCGCCCGCGGGGTGCATGCGGGTCGTCCGGGCCTGCTCGGCCGAACGGCGGGTCGTGGTGACAGGCAGTCCACCGCTGTCTGAGCCAGCCGTCGACGTCGGCGCCGCAGCGGACCCCGTCGCGGCCTTCCTGCTCGCGCATGCGCAGGACCGACCGGTGCGGTTGCGCACCGGGGGCACCACCGGTCGTCCTCGCCACATCGTGCGTGACACGACCTCCTGGGTCGACTCCTTCGCGCTCGTCGCCGACCTCACCCGGCTCGGACCCGGCGACCGGCTGTGGCTTCCCGGTCCGGTCACCACCACGTTGAACCTGTTCGCGGCGGTGCTGGCGCGCTGGGCCCGAGCCGAGGTGGTGGACCACCCCCGCCGGGCGACGCACACACACCTCACCCCGCTGGCGTTGCGCCGGTCCCTCGCGCAGGTGCGCGGCGTGCGGGTCACGGTGGCCGGAGACCGGCTGCCGGCCGCTCTCGCCCGGCAGGCCCGGGCGGCCGGGGCGGTCGTCGACCACTACTACGGCGCGGCGGAGCTCTCCTTCGTGGCCTGGGGGCCGGACGAGGAGCGGCTGCGACCCTTCCCCGGGGTTGAGGTGGAGTCGCGCTCCGGGGAGCTGTGGGTGCGCTCGGCGTACCTGTGCCAGGGGTACGCCGACAGCACCGGACCCTTCCGGCGCGATGCCGACGGCTTCGCCACCGTGGGTGACCGCGGCCGCGTCGAGTCCGGCCGCGTGGTCGTCCTCGGGCGGGGTGGGGCCGCGGTGACCACCGGCGGGGCGACAGTGCCGGCGGCCGACGTGGCGGCCGGCCTGCAACCCGCGGTCCGGGGCGACCTCGTGGTGCTCGGCACGCCGCACGACCTGCTCGGCGAGGCCCTGACGGTGGTGCTGACCGACCGCGAGGACCACCGTGCGGCCGTGGCGGCCGCTCGCGAGCGGCTGGTTCCGGAGCAGCGGCCGCGGCGGTGGTTCTGGCTGCCCGAACTACCCTGCACGGATGCCGGCAAGGTGGACCTCGACGCGGTGCGGGTCGCTCTGCACGATGGCCGCGGCGTCCCGCTTGCCCCCCGGAAGGCACCGCGGGCGACATCGGGACCGCGGCCGTGAGCCCGCCCGAGGCGCCGGCGGTGGTCGCCGCCGCTAGGACGGCGATCGGCACCGTCGGTGGCGCGCTGGCTCACGTCGCCGTCGCGGACCTGGCGGCACCGGTGCTCGCGCGACTGAACCGGCATCTCGGCGCTGAGGCGGGCGCCGACGCGAGCGCCGGCCTCCGTCCCGGCTCACACGCGCTCGAGGTGGTGCTGGGCAACTGCATGGGGCCGGGGGGGAACCCGGCACGGGTGGCTGCGCTCGAAGCCGGGTTGCCGGTCACGGTGACCGCGCAGACCATCGACCTCCAGTGCGCCAGCGGCCTGGCGGCCGTCGCCGCCGCGGGCTCCGCGCTGCGGGGCCGGCCGGGGACGATCCTGGCCGGGGGAGCCGAGTCGGCCTCCACCGCGCCCTGGCGGTGCTGGCCCCCCACTGCCGACCGGGGACCGGAGCGCTTCGAGCGGGCGCCGTTCTCGCCGGCCCGGATCGGGGACCCCGACATGGGACTGGCCAACGACCTGCTCGCCGCCGAGACGGGCGTGGGCAGGAGTGAGCAGGACGCCTACGCCTCCCGCTCGCACGCCCGGGCGCACGCAACCCGGGAGGCCGGGGGCTTCGACGCCGAGGTCGTCCCCGTGGCCGGGGTCCACCGGGACCAGCGGCCGCGCGCGGGGATGACCGTGGAGCGGCTGGCGCGGCTGCGGCCGGTCTTCCGCCCCGAGGGCACGGTCACCGCCGGCAACTCGTGCGGAGTCAACGACGGCGCCGCCGCGGTGCGGGTCGTCGACGCGGAGACTCACCGGCGCCTCGGGGTACCCGGCCTGCGGTTGCTGGCCGCGGCCACCTGCGGCGTGCATCCAACCCGCCCGGGTCGCGCGGTGGTTCCCGCGGCCCAGACGGCGCTCGAGCGGGCCGGGCTCACCCTCGACGCCCTCGACGTGGTGGAGCTCACCGAGGCGTTCGCGGGCCAGATCCTGGCCTGCTGCTCGGAGTTGAACCTCGAGCCCGAGCGGGTCTGCCCCGAAGGTGGGGCGCTGGGGCTGGGCCACCCCTGGGGCGCGTCGGGAGCGGTGCTCGTGGTGCGGCTCTTCAGCCAGCTGCTGCGGCCGGGCGGTGGCCGCTACGGCCTTGCCGCGGTCGCCGCCGGCGGCGGGCAGGGGGTCGCTGTGGTGGTCGAGGCGGTCCGGTGATCGAGGTCAGCGGGGTCACGCATGTCTACGGGGAGGGCTCCTCGGCGCGCACGGTCCTGCGCGAGGTGTCCGTGGAGCTCACCGAGCGACGGGTCGGCGTCATCGGCGCGAACGGGTCGGGCAAGTCCACCTTCGCTCGGCTGCTCAACGGTCTGGTGGTCCCCACCCACGGCGTCGTGCGGATCGCCGGGCTGGACACCCGGACCGAGGCCCGGGAGGTGCGGCGGCGGGTCGGCTTCTGCTTCACCGATCCCGACGCCCAGATCGTGATGCCGACGGTCGGCGAGGATGTGGCCTTCGGCCTGCGCCGTCACCGGCTCGGCCGGGCCGAGGAGCAGCGCCGGGTCGACCGGGTGCTGGAACGCTTCGGGCTGCGCGGCCACGCCGACCATCCCGCCCACCTGCTGTCCGGCGGGCAGAAGCAGCTGCTCGCGCTGGCCGCTGTCCTGGTCACCGAGCCGGACGTCCTGGTGCTCGACGAGCCGACCACGCTGCTGGACCTGCGCAACACCCGGGTGGTCGCCGACCACCTGGCCGATCTGCCGCAGCGGGTGGTGCTGGTCACCCACGACCTGGACCTGGTGGCGGGCTGCGAGCGCGTGCTGGTCTTCGACGAGGGCCGGATCGTCGGCGACGGCGACCCGGGCGACGCGGTGCGCCGCTATCGCGTGATGATGACCGAGCTCCCGCGATGAGCAGGCTGCTGCGATGAGGGAGCTGGGCCTCTACCGCCCGGGCGACTCCGTGCTCCACCGGATGCGTCCGGGCGCCAAGCTGCTGCTCCTGGTCGCGGTGGGGGCGGGGTCGGTGCTGGTGGAACGGCCCTGGCAGGCGTCCCCGGCCCTGCTGCTGGTGCTCCTCGGCTACGCCGTCGCCGGAGTGCCGATCCGGGTGATGAGCCGCCAGGTGCGGCCGCTGCTGTGGCTTCTGCTGATGATCGGCGGCGTTCACTGGCTGGTGCGCGGGTGGGAGGAGGCGCTGGTGGTGGTCGGCGTCGTCCTCACGCTCGTGCTGGCCGCCGGGCTGGTCACGCTGACCACGCGCACCACCGACCTGGTCGACGCCACCGTGCGCGTGCTCGGGCCGTTGCGGCGGGTCGGGGTGGACCCGGACCGAGTGGCCCTGCTGCTGGCGCTGGCGATCCGGTCGGTGCCGGTGGTGGCCTGGATCGCCCGCGACGTCCGCGACGCCCAGTGGGCGCGGGGAGTCCCGTCCCGGCCGACCACGTTCGCGGTCCCGGTGGTGTTGCGATCCCTGCGGCACGCTGACGCCCTCGGTGAGGCGCTGGCCGCCCGCGGCGTGGACGACTGAGGCTGGACCGACGGGAGCGGCGAGCCCGGGGTCAGCGGGCGTAGCGCTCCACGAAACGGCGCACCACCGTCGGCGGGTGCGCGACCGAGGCGAGGGCGGTGCGCGCACGCAGGTCTTCCGCGGTCTCGGGGGCGAAGTAGCCCGCGTGCTTGTAGACCTCGATCCGGGTGTGGATGCCGGGCACGTCGAGCTCGGGGTGGAACTGGGTGGCATAGACGTTGCGACCGACACGGAAGGCCTGCACCGGGCAGTTCGCGGAGGAGGCCAGAAGCGTCGCGGTGGCCGGCAGGGCGGTGACCGCCTCCTTGTGACCCACGAACGCCTCGAAGCGGGGCGGGAGGGCGCCGAAGAGGGGATCGGCCCGTCCCTCGTCGGTCAGCCTCACCTCCACGGCCCCGACGGGCTCGGCGTACGTCTGGTCGACCTGCGCACCCTGGTGGACCCCCAGGGTGCCGATGCCGTAGCAGGCGCCGAGAAAGGGATGGTCCCGGGCGACGACGTCGTCGAGGAGGCCGGCGAGCTCACGCTCGACGCGCCGCTGGGCCGCGCTCTTCTCGGCGTCGGGCATCGCGGTGTTGAACGGGCTGCCGCCCAGGATGATGCCGGACCACCGATCCAGGTCCACCGCTCCGAGCGGCTCCTGCTCGAGTCGGATCCGCACCACCTCGTGCGCGGCGAGTCCGCCGAACCGCAGGAACGCCGCGTACTCCTCCTCGGCCGCGCGGTCCTCCGCCCGGGTGGCGAGCAGCAGGAACGGTTGCACGGGTCGGAGCGTAGGCGGTGCGCTGGTAGGGGAGCACACCGGCCGGCCGGGCAGAGCTGAAGCGGGCAGGTCACGAGCCCTGGCAGGCCAGCGACACCAGCGTCATGTGCGCGTCCCCCCACCTCTCGAGGAACCGGTCATCGGGTGGCTTGGTCCCTGAGCCGAGTTCGACCGGTGGGCGCTGGGGCGAATCGGACCGGAAGGCACGCGGAGGAGGAGACCAACGGCATTCCTCAGCGGGCATTCCTCAGCGGTGGGCGGGCCGGCAGGGGTAGAAGACCTCCGTGCGCGGCTCGGGAACGGTGGGGTCGTCGAGATAGGACTCCCAAGGTGCGTCCGCCGGCTCGTAGGAGTTCTCCACCAGCCAGGCCTCGACGGCGGCGTACGCCTTCGCGACGGCTTCGTAGGCGCCGCGGTGCACCGTCCGTGCGACATGCCCACCCGGCAGCATCGAGGCCTCCACCCGTCCCATGGGGCGGATGGCAGCGCTGACCGGGATGCCCGCCTCGACGTCGAGTCCATTCTCGGTCACCCGGTAGCGCCCGAAGGGAACGCCGGTGGCGTGCACGTCTTGGTGCTCCACCGCGCCCGCCGTCTCGCCGTAGGCCTCACCGAGGAAGTCGCCCACGGCGTCGTACGGCACATGGCCACGCACGACCGCGGTGTGCTGCTCGGCGATGTCGGCCACGGTCACGGTGTAGGTGGGGTCGTCGGTGCCACTCATGCTGCCATCATGCTCCGATGGGTACGCCGCGGACGAGGGGGCCCCGGGCGGCGTGCTGAGCGCCCTCAGCCCCGGGTCGGAGCCGGGACTCGCGGTACGGTGAGCGATCTCTCGGGGGGTTTCCTGGTCGATGGGCCCCGGCGGGACCTACCGTTCACCTGACACGACGGAAGAGGCAGAGGCGAAGGATCACATGGCCGAGTTCATGCAGAACAGCGACGCGTTCACCTGGGCCATGGAGCATGAGCCCGGGTTGCGCTCGACCGTAGTGACGATCTTCTTGCTCGACAGGTCTCCCGACTTCGACCAGGTGCAGGACCGCTTCGACCGGATGGCGCGCACGTTGCCGATGTTCCGTCAGCGGGTGGTCCCCAGCCCACCGCCGACCCCGCCGCGGTGGGAGACGGTCTCCGACTTCGACCTCGGCTACCACGTCCGCCGGGTCACCGCGCCGAAGCCCGGGAGCTTCGACAGCGTCTTGGAGATGGCTCGGCTCAAGGAGATGGACGACTTCGACCGGGCGCGCCCGCTCTGGGAGGTGACCCTGATCGAGGGGCTGGCTGAGGGCCGGGCCGCGATCCTGATCAAAATGCACCATGCGCTGACCGACGGGGTCGGCGGCGTGGAGATCGCGATGAACCTCTTCGACCTCAGCCGCGAGCCGACCGACCGGGGGCCGATGCCGCCGGAGCCGGAAGCGGTGAAGCGGGAGGCGTTCGCCGGCTGGTTGGACACCGCCCGCTACCAGGCCGGGGTCATGGAGTCCGCGGCCCGCGGCGCGCTGCGCATCGTCCCGAACGCCGCCTCGGGCGTTCTTCGACCGATCGCGACCGCCCGCTCGGTCGCCGCCATGGCCTCGTCGGTCTACCGGACCGTCCGCCCGATCAACCGCACTGGGTCGCCGCTCATGGCCCACCGCCGGCTGGTGCGCAAGCTCGGGGTCCATGAGGTCCCGTTGAAAGAGCTGAAGAGGGCCGGCAAGTCGGTCGGCGGCACCCTCAACGACGCCTTCCTCGGCGGGATCACTGGTGGGCTGCGGCTCTACCACGAGCGACATGGCGTGGAGGTGACCGACCTGCACGTCTGCATGCCGGTGAGCGTGCGGGCCGAGGCCGATCCGGTGGGGGGCAACCGGATCACGCTGATGCGCTTCGACCTGCCGGTCAACGTCGCCGACCCCAGCGAGCGGATCCGCCTCATCCACGAGCGGTCCGGGCTGGTGCGCGCCGAGCGCTCGCTGCCCTACACCCAGCTGATCGCCGGGGCGCTCAACCTGATGCCGCGGTCCTACATCGCCTCGATCCTCCAGCATGTGGACTTCCTGGCCAGCGACGTGACCGGCATCCCGATCCCGGTCTATATGGGCGGTGCCGCCGTCCTCATGCAGTACCCCTTCGGCCCGACCATCGGCGCCGGCGTCAACGTGACGCTGATGTCCTACGTCGACACCTGCGCGCTCGGCATCAACGTCGACACCGGAGCGATCCCCGACTTCGATGTCTTCCACGCGTGCCTGGTGGAGGGCTTCGCGGAGGTTCTCAAGCTCGGCGCCTCCTGACCCGGGTCCCCGGCTTGGGCCAGGCCCACTGGTCGGGCTCACTGGTGGGGCTCACGCCGGGCCGGCTGGTCCAGCGCGGCCGCGCTGATCTTCCCAGCGCCGATGCGGTGGTGTCACGATGCGAGGAGCCGCTCGCTTCCGGCGCGACGGGAAGGGCCATGACACGCATGCGGCGCTACGCGCCGACCACCCTCGGGGCGATGCTTCTGATCGCGGCCTTGACGCTCGTCTTCGCCGCCTTCGGGCTGAACCAGATCCGCACGTCGTCGCAATCGCAGGCCTCCCGTGCGTCCCTCCTGGGACTGGCCAGCCAGGAGGCCGCCACGGGTCGCACGATCGCCGGCGGGCTCACCTTGGCGGTCTGCGCGCTCACCGCGAGCCTCGCCCTCGGGATCGCACGCCGGCAGCAAGGCAGTCGGTACGCGGGCATCGGGGTCTTCCTTCTCCTTGGCTGCCTGTCGCTGGCGTCCTCGCTCGCCGGGTTCTCGGCCGACCCGCCGGCCCCGAACGCCGGGATGGGGATGCTCAACGCCGTTGCCTGTTTCGCGATCCTGGCGCTGCTGCTGGCGCCTCGGACGGCGCGGGACTTCGAGCGCGGCGAGATGGACCGACGGCTGCACAGCCGGGCGGGCCGGCCAGCCTGAGTCGCCCGAGCCGGGAGTCGGCTCAGCTGCTCGTCTGGGTGCCCTGCTTGTGTCGCGGCTTCTTCCGCCGGGCCTCGTCCCCGAGAGTCGCGGACCCCTGCTGCGTGAGCGCGATCAGCTTGCCGGAGATCCGGGTGTTCTCCAGCGCCCTCCAGGTCTCGGGGGACAGCGACGCGGGCAGCTCGACGATGGAGTGGTCGCCGCGGATGTCGATGTGCCCGAAGTCGCCGCGGCCGAGGCCGCCCTCGTTGGCGATCGCACCGACGATCTGTCGCGGCTCGACCTTGTGACGCTTGCCCACCGCGATCGTGTAGCTGGCCATCGGCACCTCCCCGCGCCTCGGCTTGGACGCGGACCGGCGCCGCTGGTCGCGGTCGTTCTCGCGCCGCCGGCCCTTCTCGGGACCGCGCCCAGCCCTCGGCTCGCGGGTGTCGGGCGCTCGCGCGGCTGGCTCGGGACCGGCTTCCAGCAACAGCGGCCGCCCGTCCTGCGCGAGCACGGCGAGGGCGGCGGCGATGTCCACGGCTGGGACGTCGCGCTTCTGCTCGTAGTCATTGATCAGGTCGCGGAAGAAGGCGAGCTCGTTCGAGGCGAGCGCCTCGGTGATCGCGTCGGTGAACCGCGCGACCCGGGCCTCGTTGACGTCCTCCACGCTGGGCAGGGGCATCGCGGTGAGCGGTTGACGGGTCGCGCGCTCGATCGCCCGCAGCAGGTGTCGTTCGCGCGGGGTGACGAAGAGAAGCGCGTCGCCGGGGCGACCGGCCCGGCCGGTGCGGCCGATCCGGTGCACGTAGGACTCGGTGTCGGTGGGGATGTCGTAGTTGACCACGTGGCTGACCCGGTCCACGTCCAGGCCCCGAGCGGCCACGTCGGTGGCCACCAGGATGTCGAGCCGGCCGGCGCGGAGCTGGTTGATGGTCCGTTCCCGCTGGGCCTGTGCGATGTCCCCGTTGATCGCGGTCGCCGAGAACCCGCGAGCCCGCAGTCGCTCGGCCAGGACCTCGGTGGCCTGCTTCGTGCGGACGAAGACGATCATCGCCTCGAAGTTCTCGCTCTCGAGGATCCGGGTCAGGGCGTCGAGCTTCTGCTGGTGCGCGAGGATCAGGTAGCGCTGGGTGGTGTTGGCCGCCGTCATCGTCTTGGTCTTGACGGTGATCTCGGCGGCGTCCGTGAGGTATTTCGCGGAGATCCGGCGGATCTGCGCGGGCATCGTCGCGGAGAACAGCGCGACGTGCTTGTCCTCCGGGGTGTCCGCGAGGATGGTCTCCACGTCGTCCTGGAAGCCCATCTTCAGCATCTCGTCGGCCTCGTCGAGGACCAGGAACCGCAGCCGGGAAAGGTCGAGAGTGCCCTTCTCAAGGTGGTCGATGATCCGGCCCGGCGTGCCGACGACGACGTGGACGCCGCGGCGCAGGGCCGACAGCTGGACGCCGTACGCCTGGCCGCCGTAGACCGGCAGCACGTGCACGCCGGGCAGGTGCGCGGCGTACCGCTCGAAGGCCTCGGCGACCTGAAGCGCGAGCTCCCGGGTCGGGGCGAGGACGAGGGCTTGGGGGGCCTTCTGCCTCAGGTCGAGCTGCGAGAGGATCGGCACCGCGAACGCCGCGGTCTTTCCGGTGCCCGTCTGGGCCAGGCCCACCACATGGCGACCCGCGAGCAGCGCCGGGATCGTGGCGGCCTGGATCGGGGACGGGGACTCGTAGCCGACGTCGCGCAGTGCCCGAAGCACCCGGTTGTCGATGCCCAGGTCCGCGAAGCCGGGTTCGGGCTCTGTCTCCGCGGTCGACGACACGCGCCCCAGCCTAGTGCCGCCAGCTCCGGTCACCTCCGTCCCGTCGCGCCGGATGGCGCTCTGGCGTCTGCACGCCTACCCTCACAGACTTCTCCGAGAGAGACCGACGACGTCCAAGGAGCCGCCATGACCTTCCCCGCTCCGAGCCGCGACGACCTGAGCGCGGCAGCCGCGAAGTTCCACATCCACGTGTCCGAGGCCGACCTCGACACCTACCTCGAGCTGGTGAACGCGTCTGCGGCGGCCTACGACCTGGTCGAGCAGCTGCATGACGAGGCCGCGCCGCCGAGGCCCGATGGCCGGGCGAGCACGCTGGTGGAGGACGCCGACAACCCGCTCGGGGCGTGGTACGCGCGCACCGAGATCGCCGGCACGCCTGGAGGGTCCTTGGACGGGGTCCGAGTAGCGATCAAGGACAACATCTCCGTCGCCGGCGTGCCGATGATGAACGGCTCCCGCACCGTCGAGGGCTTCGTTCCGTCCCGTGACGCGACCGTGGTCGGCCGGATGCTCGAGGCGGGCGCCACCGTGGTCGGCAAGGCCGTCTGCGAGAGCCTCTGCTTCTCCGGCGGGAGCCACACCTCGGACAGCGGGCCGGTCCGCAACCCGTGGGACCCGAGCCGCACCAGCGGCGGCTCCTCGAGCGGCTGCGCGGCGCTGGTCGCGGCCGGTGAGGTCGACATGGCGGTCGGCGGCGACCAAGGAGGGTCGGTGCGGATCCCGAGCGCCTTCTGCGGGACCGTGGGGCACAAGCCGACCTACGGCCTGGTGCCCTACACCGGGGCCTTCCCGATCGAGCGCACCATCGACCATCTCGGCCCGATCACCCGCACCGCCCGCGACGCAGCGCGGATGCTGTCGGTCATCGCCGGCCATGACCGCGGCCGGGATCCGCGCCAACCGACCGGGGTGGAGGCCCGAGACTACGACCGGGACAGTGACGGCGGAGTCTCGGGCATGCGCATCGGAGTCGTCAGCGAGGGGTTCGGCCATCAGGGGCTGTCGGACCCTCGCGTCGACGCCGCGGTCCGTGACACGGCGGAGCGGCTCGGCGACGCCGGAGCGTTCATCGCGGAGGTGAGCATTGGGTGGCACCTGCACGGTCTGGCGATCTGGAACGTGATCGCCACCGATGGGGCGACCGCGCAGATGATCGACGGCAACGGCTACGGCTACAACGCCACGGGTCTCTACGACCCCGACCTCATGGCGCACTACGGCCGACAGCGGATCGAGCGCGCCGACGACTTCTCGGTGACCACGAAGCTGGTGGCGCTCTGCGGCGGCCACTCGCTGGCCTCGACCTACGGACGCTTCTACGCCATGGCGCAGAACCTCGTCCCTCGACTGAGGCAGGCCTACGACGACGCCCTCGCGGCCTACGACGTGCTGGTGATGCCCACGCTGCCGATCATCGCCACGCCGCTGGTGACCGCGGAGGACGATCTCTCGACGAGCATCAGCCGCGCCCTGGAGATGATCGTCAACACCGCCCCGACCGACTGCACGGGGCACCCGTCCACGTCGGTGCCCGCTGGCCTCGTCGAGGGTCTGCCCGTGGGGATGATGGTCGTCGGCCGCCACTTCGAGGACGCGACCTGCCTGCGGGTGGCCAAGGCGGTCGAGTCCCAGGCCGGTGGGTTCCCGTCCCCGCCGGCGCGAGAGTGACGGCCGGGCGAGGGGAGGACCGGACCGGGGACCCAGCAGCGCTCGGCGGGGGCGGCGTCACGTCGCGGCGGCGCCCCCGCGCGAGCGGTAGAACGGCTCGAGCCGGGCCCGGACCCGCGACTCCAGGAAGCCGGTGGAGTCGGCGTGCTCCAGCGCCGGACCGAGCACCGCCACGACGTCGCCGACCAGCGGCTCGGCCTCGAGGTCGAGATCCCGGAGGACGTCCCCGACGTACCGGTCACCTTGTTGCTCGAGCAGGCGCTCGGTCGTGGTCTCCACGAGGCGGCCCAGCAGCCCGGCGTCCCGCACCTGACGCAACAGGGGTACGCCGAGCTCGACCAGGCCCTCCACGTCGGCCGAGGCTGCCGAACCGGCGAGCGAGGACACGCTGCGGTCGACCAGCCCGTCCCAGGCCTCGTCGGCCATCGCGGTCAGCATCGGTGGCTCCAGGATCTCGTCGAGATAACGACGGCTCTCGCGCAGGGTGTCGGTGATGTTGGCCTGGACGAAGGCCGTGAGCTGTCGGTCGAGGCCGGCCTCGACCCCGGGCACGGCGCTGTTGAGCCCGCGCTGGCCCAGGCGCACCAACGACGAGGCTCCGGGGATCTTGCGGGCGATCAGGTTCTCGGTGAGCACGTAGCTCTTCAGCCCGTGGTAGACGACGTGGGCCACGAGCCGGGCGTACGCCGTGCTCGTGGTGACCACCTCGAGAACCTCGCGCCGCACGCCGTCCATGCCCACCAGCACCGCGACGACGGAGTCGAGGTGTTCCTTGGCGACCACGTCTCCGAGGCGGCCGTCGTGCTCGAGCAGCGACCCATGAGCCGCGGCCCCGGCGTCGGCCACGGCGGCGAGGAGGTCGTCGGTGACGTCGAGCCTGCTGAGCGCCTCCCCGGCGATGCGGGCCACGGTTGCGGGCGGAGCGACCTCACGCACCGTGACGGTGTCCAGCCACTCGAAGAGCGCCTCCACCTCCTCGCGCACCGACGCTTGGAGAGCCTCGCCACGCCATCGGCCGATCTCGTGCTGCACGTGCGCCTCGAGCATCGTCTCCAGGTCGGTCATCTCGGCTCTCCGCTCACCTCGCCGGCCCCGTCCTGGGTCATCGTCTCAGCGTTTGCCGGCAGCACCCAGCAGCACGCCGTAGCCGACTGGTCATCGCGTCGGGGAAGATCGGTCCCGAGCGGTGGCCCCGGCCGCTCACAACCGCCAGGGTGATGCCGTGAGCACGACGACCGAGGATGCCGCGACCTTCGACCTCCTGGTGACCGACGCCAGACTCGCCGACGGCCGGGTCGTCGACCTCGGCATCCGCCGGGGCAGGTACGCCGCGGTCGTCCCGGCGACCGAGCGGGCGCCGGCCCCACAGGCGCGGGCGACGGTCGCCGCGGCGGGTCGGCTGGTCACCGAGAGCCTCGTCAACGCGCACGTGCACCTCGACAAGGTCTACACGCTGCCGAGAGTCGGCGATGCGGCGCTCGGCGCCTACACGGCCGGGTCGATGGGGGCCGCGATGCGCTCCATCGAGATCGCCCGGGCGGTCAAGGATGAGTACGACCGGTCCTGGATCGAGCCGAACGTGCGCCGTGCCCTTGACGAGGCGGTGACCTACGGGAGCCTGCATCTCCAGGCCTTCGTCGACGTCGACACCGCCGCCGGCATGGAGGGAATGGCCGCGGTGCTGGCGGTGCGCGAGGAGTATCGCGATCTCTTGGACGTGCAGGTCGTGGCCTTCCCACAGGACGGAGTGCTGCGCGACCACGGTGCCGCCACGCTGTGCGAGGAGGCGCTGGAGATGGGTGCCGACGTCGTCGGCGGCATCCCCTGGGTCGAGCACACCGACGCCGACTCCCGAGCGCACGTCGCCTGGGCCTGTGCCGTGGCTGCCCGGACCCGGCGGCGGGTGGCGATGCTCGTCGACGATGCCGGCGACCCGGCTCTGCGCACCACCGCGATGCTCGCCGAGGGGATGCTGGAGCACGGTCTCGTCGGCCGTGGGGTGGCGTGCCACGCCCGGGCGCTTGCGGCCTACCGGCAGCCGTCGCGGTTGCGACTGGCCGGGCTCGCGAAGCGGGCGGGGCTGGGCTTCGTCTCCGACCCGCACACCGGGCCGCTGCACCTGCCGGTGCGCGAGTTCCTCGACCAGGGCATCCCGGTCGCGCTCGGCCAGGACGACATCGAGGACGCCTACTACCCCTTCGGCCGGCACAACATGCTGGAGGTCGCCTTCCTCGCTGCGCACCACCTCGGCTTCCTCTCCGCCCCGGCACAGCGGGATCTGCTCGACCTGGTCACCGTGCACGGGGCGACCGTGCTCGGCGTCGAAGGGCACCGGATCGCCGAGGGCAACGCCGCCAACCTGTGCGTGCACGGGTCCGAACGGCTCGTTGACGTGCTTCGGGAGCACGCCGCCCCGCGCTGGGTCATCCGCGCGGGCAGGGTGGTCGCCGAGACCGAGACGGTCACGCGGCTCCGGCCGCAGCACGAGGCGGGCGCTTGATCGAGGACGGAGGTGTCGTGGAGGATGCGCCGGCGCCGGCCCATGAGGGTGCCCCCGCCCTGGCCGCGCCCGTGCTCGACGTCGTCGCCCGGCTGAGGCAGATCGGGGTCGGGTGGCGCGACGCCTCGACCATGGCCTACCGGCTGCTGTTCTGGGCCCTGGCCGCGTCGGCGGGGGCCACCGTCGAGGCAGGAGACGCTGACGCCGACCTCGCCGCGGTGTCCCCCCCGGTCCCGGCGCGCCTCCCGACCGCGGCCGACCTGCTGCCCCTGCTCGCTCTGACTGGCACACCGTCGCCCGAGGGGGACCTCCCCGAGGCGCTGGCCCGCGTCCACGAGTCCGCCTGGCAGGACGTCGATCCGGCCGGGCGGCGCAGCGGTGGGTCCTTCTACACCCCGCAGCGGCTGGTCGACCACCTGCTCGACCAGACCCTGGAGCCGGCTCTCGACGAGGCGGCGGACCCGGCCGCGGTGACCGTGCTCGACCCGACCTGCGGCACCGGCATCTTTCTTGTTGCATCGGCGATAAGGATCGCTCGTCGCGGGGTACCCCTCGGCCAGGCGGTGTCCCAGGTGCACGGCGTCGACCTCGACCCCGGCGCCCTCGAGCTGGCCCGCACACTCCTGCGGCTGCTCGCGGTCGTCCCCGGCCGGCCGCCGCCGTCACCAGATCTGCACCTCGAGGTCTGCGACGCGCTGCACCCCGGCGATCCGCTCGGCCCGGCTCGGCGCGCGCCGTACGACGTGGTGGTGGGCAACCCGCCCTTCCGGACCCGGCTGCGTCGGCGAACCGCGATCGACCGCGCGGCAGCGGCGCGGCTGCACGTGCCGGCGGACCCGGTCCTGCGCCCCTACACCGACCTCAGCGCCGTCTTCCTGCACCGGGCAGTCGGCTGGGCTCGACCGGGCGGGCGCGTGGCGCTGGTCCAGCCGCAGTCACTGCTGGCCGCGCGCGACGCCGCCGGAGTGCGCCGGGACCTGGCGGCGACGTGCGCGCTCGTCCACCTATGGGCCTGTGACCGTCCCCTCTTCGACGCCCGGGTCCTTACGTGCGCACCGGTGCTCCGCCCGCAGACCCCGCAGGGTGCGGTCACCCGCAGCCACGGGCCGGACTTCCGGCGCCTCCAGCCCAGCCGTGCCCCTGGCCTGGACGGTGAGTGGTCACCCCTGCTGGCAGCGGCGCTGGGCGTCCCCGAGGTGACCCTGACCTCCGACACCGGGACCCTGGCCGGGCTCGCCGCCTGCACGGCGGACTTCCGCGACCAGTACTACGGCCTGGCCGGCGCCGTGCACGAGGCCGCGGACCTGCCGGGCGGGGTGCCGCTGGTGACCAGCGGCCTCATCGCGCCGGCGGCCTGCGGGTGGAGCCAGCGGCCCACCCGCTTCCTCCGGCGCCGTTGGCAGGCCCCGGTCGTGGACCTCGCCGCCCTGGCGGGATCGCCGCTGGAGCCGTGGGCGCGGGCACGCCTGGTCACCAAGGTGCTCGTCGGGACCCAGGGTCCGGTGCTGAAGGCGGTCGCCGACGAGCACGCCGCCTGGCTGGGTTCGGTCCCCACGATCACGGTGGTGCCGCAGCCGGGGATGCTGTGGCACGCCTTGGCCGTGCTGCTCGCACCGCCGGTCTCCGCCTACGCCGCGGCGCGGTTCGCCGGCACCGCGCTGTCCATGCGCGCGATCAAGCTCAGTGCCCGCCAGGTGGCGGCGCTGCCCCTACCCGCGGACCGGCCAGCGTGGGACCGGGCCGCCGCCCTGGTCCGTGCGGCCCAGCGGGAACCGGCCTCGCGGGGTGACCTGTTGGTCGAGGCGGGCCGGCTCATGTGCGCGGCGTACGGCACGAGCGAGGCGGCTCTGGACTGGTGGCGCGACCTCCTCCGTGCGTGAACCCCTCGGCCGGCTCGTCGGGGCGATCGCCTCAATCGGCGACGTTGATGCTTCCGCCGGACGAGGTGTCGAGGTGCCGGGCCACCACCATCCGCTGGATCTGGTTGGTGCCCTCGAAGATCTGCATGACCTTGGCTTCGCGCATGTAGCGCTCGACCGGGAAGTCCCGGGTGTAGCCGTAGCCGCCGAGCACCTGCACCGCGTCGGTGGTGACGCGCATGGCGATGTCGGTGGCGACCAGCTTCGCGATCGAGGCCTCCTTGCCGAAGGGCAGCCCGCGGTCCCGCAGCCGCGCCGCGTGCAGGGTCGTCGCCCGGGCCGCCTCGATGCCGGCGGCCATGTCGGCCAGCAGGAACGCCAGCCCCTGGTGGTCGATGATCCGGCTGCCGAAGGTCTCCCGCTCCTGGGCGTAGGCCACGGCCTGGTCGAGCGCCCCCTGGGCCAGGCCGGTGGCGACCGCGGCGATCCCGAGCCGGCCGGAGTCGAGTCCCTCCAGGGCGATCCGCAGGCCCTCGCCTTCCCCACCGAGCCGGCGCTCCGCGGGGACCCTCACCCCGTCGAAGCGCAGCGCCGTCGTGATCGACCCGGTCAGGCCCATCTTGCGCTCCGGCGGGTCCGCGCTGAGCCCGGTGGCGTCGGCGGGCACCAGGAAGCAGCTGATGCCACGGCGGCCCTCCGAGGTACGCGCCATCACCTTGTAGAAGTCGGCATGGCCGCCGTGCGTGATCCACGCCTTGGTGCCGGTGATGACGTAGTCGTCGCCGTCGCGCTCCGCGCGCGTGATCATGGCAGCGGGGTCGGAGCCGGCTTGTGGTTCGGACAGCGCATAGGCGCCGAGCAGCTCGCCGCCGAGCATGTCGGGAAGCCAGCGCTTCCTCTGCTCCTCCGTGCCGCGGGTGACGAGCCCGAAGCAGGACAGCGCGTGCACGCTGACACCGACTCCCACCGAGGCCCAGGCCGCCGCGATCTCCTCCAGCACCTGGAGGTAGACCTCGTAGGGCTGGCCGCCGCCGCCGTACTCCTCGGGATAGGGCAGCGACAGCATGCCGGTCCGCCCGAGCAGCCGGAAGACGTCGCGGGGGAAGGTCTCGCTCGCCTCCGCATCGGCCACCCGCGGCGCCAGCTCCTTGGTGACGATGTCGCGGGTGAGCCGGATCAGGTCGGCGGCTTCCTGAGTGGGCAGGAGTCGATTCGCGGGCACGTCGCTCACTCTACGAGGACCAGGCCGCCCGGGCCGACCCTGTCGGCGCCTGGTCCTACGGTGGAACCGTGACCGCGACAGGGGCCCTGACCGACGCCCGCGCCGAGACCGCCGCCCGGGTCATCGGCGCGATGGCCGGGTCGGCTGCCCGGCTCCGACCCGACCAGGCCACGGCGGTGTCGGCTCTGTGCGAGCCGGGCTCGCGGGTGCTGGTCGTGCAGGCGACCGGCTGGGGCAAGTCGGCGGTCTATTGGGTGGCCACCGCGGTCCGGCGCGCCGAGGGCGCGGGCCCGTCCCTCGTGGTCTCCCCGCTGCTGTCGCTGATGCGCGACCAGGTCGCCGCCGCGACCCGGGCCGGCCTGCGCGCCGCCACGGTCAACTCCGCCAACGTGGGGGAGTGGTCGGCCATCGAGGAGGAGCTGCGCACCGGCGACCTCGACGTGCTCCTGGTCAGCCCCGAGCGGCTGGCCAACCCGGGCTTCGGCCGACGCGTCCTGGACTCGGTCGCCGGACGGCTCGGTCTGCTGGTCATCGACGAGGCGCACGCCGTCTCCGACTGGGGCCACGACTTCCGCCCCGACTATCGCCGGGTCTCCGAGGTGCTCCAGCGGCTCAACCCGCAGACCCCGGTGCTCGCCACCACCGCGACCGCCAACGCTCGGGTGACCGACGACGTCGCCCGCCAGCTCGGGGACGCCACGCTCGTCCTGCGCGGGACGCTCGCCCGGGCCAGCCTGGAGCTCTCCGTCGTGGGCCCGCTGACCCCGTTGGACCGCTACGCGTGGGTTGTCGACCACCTCCCCCGGCTGCCCGGCTCGGGCATCGTCTATACCCTGACCGTGGCCGACGCCGAGCGCCTGGCTGCGGCGGTGACCGCGGTGCACGGACATGCCGTCCCCGTGGCGGCCTACACCGGCCAGCTCGACGCCGCAGAGCGAGCCCGCCTGGAGGACGCCTTGCTGGCGAACCGGCTCCGGGCGCTGATCGCCACCTCCGCGCTCGGGATGGGCTACGACAAGCCAGACCTCGGTTTCGTGGTGCACCTCGGTGCCCCGCCGTCACCGGTCTCGTACTACCAGCAGGTGGGCCGCGCCGGCCGCGCGATCGCGCACGCCCCGGCGGTGCTGCTGCCCTCGGAGGCCGACGCCGGCGTGTGGGACTACTTCGCGACCGCGACGATCCCGGTGCCCGAGCAGGTGCAGCGTGTGCTTGCCGTGCTCGACACCTCCGAGGCCCTCACTCTCACCGCCGTCGAAGCGCAGTCCGGAGTCCGCCGTGGCCGCGTCGAGCTGATGCTCAAGCAGTTGGCCGTCGACGAGGTCGTCGAGCGGGTCCAGGGTGGCTGGCGGGCCACCGGGAAGCCGTGGCGCTTCGACGACGAGCACTACGCCGGGATCGTGGCGGTCCGCCGACGCGAGGCCGATATCATGAGGGCCTACGTCCGCGGCGAGCGCTGCCTGATGGAGCTTCTTCAGGAGTCCCTGGACGATCCGCACGCCGAGCCCTGCGGGCGCTGTTCGGTGTGCCGCGGGAGCCTGCCCGCAGGGCTGGCCCCGAGGGGAACACCGGAGACGGTCCGCACGGTGACGACGCTGCTGCGCGGCCAGACGCATGAGCTGGAGCCCCGGAAGATGTGGCCCGGAGGCGTCTTCGGGTCGCGGGGCCGGATCCCGGCCGAGGAAACAGCCGCGGAGGGACGCGCGCTGGTCTTCGCCGATGCGCCCGAGTGGCGGGACACGGTGGCCGACCTCTTCGCCCGAGACGCGCAGGCGCCGGCGCACGTGCTGGAGGCGGCAGTGGGACTGCTGAGCCGGTGGCGGACGCAGTGGCCGGCCCGGCCCGAGGTCGTCGTGGACCTCCCCGCGTCCGGGTTCGCGATGCTCACCGCCTCGGTCGCCGACCACCTGGCGGCGGTCGGCCGACTGGCGCGCGGGTCGGTCGCGGTGTCGACGGCGCCCGCGGACCTGCGCGAGCTGAGCAGCGCCGAGGAGGCGGCGCTGTGGCGCGACGCCCTGGACGTGTCCACGGCGAACGCCGCCGGGCGAGCGGTGCTGTTGGTGGTGGACGCGACCTCGTCGCTGTGGCCGGTGACCGTCGCGGCCGCCCTGCTGCGCGGGGTGGGAGCCACGATGGTGCTGCCGCTGGTCCTTCACCGGCGCCCGTGAGCTCCTCTGTGCCTGCGGTCTCAGCGCACCCGGAAGTCGCCGGCCCCCGCTGGTTCGCGCACCTCCACGTCGACCCGCTGCACCCGGGCGTGCCGAGGTCCGGAGCGGCACCAGGTGACCATCGCCTCGACGGCCGCCTCCGCTCCCTCGAAGTGCGCGGCGACCGACCCGTCCGGCTCGTTGCGGACCCATCCGCACACGCCGAGCCGTCGCGCCTCCTGCTGGCAGGAGTCACGAAAGAACACCCCCTGCACCCGTCCCTGGACCTGCACCGACCGGGCCACGCGCTGCTCACCCATGGCCGGCTCAGATGTTGCGGCGGTAGGCGCCGCCGACCTCGAAGAACGCCTCGGTGATCTGTTGCAGGGAGCAGACGCGGGCGGCGTCCATGAGCACGGCGAAGACGTTCTGCCCGGTGGTGGCGGCCTCCTTGAGCCGCTCGAGGCTGGCCGCGGCCTCGTCGCGGTGGGCGGACTGGAAGGTGCGGATCCGGTGCAGCTGGGACTGCTTCTCGGCCTCCGTGGCACGGGCCAGCTCCGGCGTCGGTGGGGCGGCGCGCCCGTCGGCAGGCAGGAACGTGTTGACGCCGATGATCGGCAGCGTGCCGTCGTGCTTGCGGTGCTCGTAGAGCAGGGACTCGTCCTGGATCCGGCCGCGCTGGTAGCCGGTCTCCATCGCGCCCAGGACCCCGCCACGCTCGTTGATCCGGTCGAACTCGGCCAGGACCGCCTCCTCCACCAGGTCGGTGAGCTCCTCGACGATGAAGGAGCCCTGCAGCGGGTTCTCGTTGATCGACATCCCCCACTCCTTGGTGATCACGAGCTGGATGGCCAGAGCCCGGCGGACCGACTCGTCGGTGGGGGTCGTGATCGCCTCGTCGTAGGCGTTGGTGTGCAGCGAGTTGGCGTTGTCGTAGATCGCGCACAGCGCCTGGAGGGTGGTGCGGATGTCGTTGAAGTCCATCTCTTGGGCGTGCAGCGAGCGACCGGAGGTCTGCACGTGGTACTTCAGCTTCTGCGAGCGGGGGCTGGCGCCGTACTTCTCGCGCATGGTCACCGCCCACACGCGTCGGGCGACGCGCCCCAGGACGGTGTACTCGGGATCCATGCCGTTGGAGAAGAAGAACGACAGGTTCGGGGCGAAGTCGTCGATGTCCATCCCGCGCGCCAGGTAGGTCTCGACGTAGGTGAACCCGTTGGCCAGGGTGAACGCCAGCTGGCTGATCGGGTTCGCCCCTGCCTCGGCGATGTGATAGCCGGAGATCGAGACCGAGTAGAAGTTGCGGACCTGATGCTCGATGAACCACTGGGCGATGTCGGCCATCATCCGCAAGGAGAACTCGGTGGAGAACAGGCACGTGTTCTGGCCCTGGTCCTCCTTGAGGATGTCGGCTTGGACGGTCCCCCGCACGTTGGCAAGGGCATAGTCCGCGAGGGTCGACAGCTCCTCGCCAGCGGGGTGACGGTCGTGCTCGGCGACGAACTTCTCGACCTGCTGGTCGATGGCGGTGTTGAGGAAGAAGGCCAGGATCGTCGGCGCGGGGCCGTTGATGGTCATCGAGACGCTGGTGGTGGGGGAGACCAGGTCGAAGCCGTCGTAGAGCGCCTTCATGTCGTCCAGCGTGGCCACCGACACCCCGGAGGTGCCGACCTTGCCGTAGATGTCGGGCCGCTCGTCGGGGTCGCGGCCGTAGAGGGTCACCGAGTCGAACGCCGTCGAGAGCCGGGTCGCCGGCTGGCCCTGGGAGAGCAGCTGGAAGCGGCGGTTGGTGCGGAACGGGTCGCCCTCGCCGGCGAACATCCGCGCCGGGTCCTCGTTGTCGCGCTTGAAGGGAAAGACGCCGGCGGTGTAGGGGAAGTGGCCCGGCAGGTTCTCCCGTCGCAGGAAGCGGAGCAGCTCGCCGTGGTCGGTGAACCGCGGGAGTGCCACCCGCGGAACCGTGAGGCCGGAGAGCGACTCGCGGGTCAGCGGCGTGCGGATCTCCCGGTCGCGGACGCGTACGACCTGCTCGGTGCCGGAGTAGGACTCGACGACGGATGGCCACGCCTCGAGCTGACGACGCACGGCGGGCAGCAGGGCGTCCTCGGCCCGCTCGAGCAGCTCCTCCACGGCATCGACGGCCTGGGTGGAGGCCTCTCGTGAGGCAGAGAACGCGGTGGAGTCCTTGTCGATGGCCTCCGAGAGCTCGGCGTGCACCAGGCGCAGCCGCTGCTCGCGCGCCGCCGCGGCCGCCAGATGCTCGGTCTCGGCGTGGTAGGCGCGCACCGTCTCGGCGATCTCGGAGAGGTAGCGGGCGCGGCTCGGGGGCAGGATCTGCTGGGTGATCGTCGAGAAGCGCACGTCTACCGGTGCCAGTCGGCCGGCCTCGAGCGGCAGCCCGTGCTCGGCGAGCAGGCCGCGCAGGTGCTGGTAGAGCGCCGTCACCCCGTCGTCGTTGAAGGTCGCCGCGGACGTCCCGAACACCGGCATCTCCTCGGGGCGCTTGCCGAACGCCTCCCGGTTTCGGACCATCTGGCGACCGACGTCGCGCAGCGCGTCCAAGCCGTGGCCAGCACCCCGCCGCTCGAACTTGTTGATCGCCACAACCTCGGCGAAGTCGAGCATGTCGATCTTCTCCAGCTGCGAAGCCGCCCCGAACTCCGGCGTCATGACGTAGAGCGAGGTGTCTACCAGCGGCACGATCGCAGCGTCCCCCTGGCCGATGCCCGGCGTCTCCACGATCACCAGGTCGAAGCCCGCCGCCTTGAGCAGCGCGATCACGTCCGGGAGGTACGCCGGGAGCTCGTGCGCGCCGCGGGTCGCCACTGAGCGGAAGAAGACCTGCTCGCCGTCAAGAGCGTTCATCCGGATCCGGTCGCCCAGCAGTGCGCCTCCGCCGCGCCGGCGGGTCGGGTCGACCGCCACCACGGCGACCCGCAGCTTGTCCTCCTGGTCGCTCCGCAGTCGGCGGACCAGCTCGTCGGTCAGCGACGACTTGCCCGACCCGCCCGTGCCGGTGATGCCGAGGACCGGCACCGTGCGCGCCTGCGCGGCCGAGCGCGCGGCTTCCAGGAAGGGCTCGTCGAGCGCCAGCGTCTCGGCGCCGGTGATCGCCCGCGACACCGCCGCCCGGTCCCCGGCCAGCAAGCTGTCCACGGTCGTGGGGGCCAGTTGCCACAGGTCCACGTCGCAGTCCCGGACGATCTGGTTGACCATCCCGGCCAGGCCGAGCCGCTGCCCGTCCTCGGGGGAGAAGATGGTGACCCCCGCGCGGCGCAGCCGCTCGACCTCCTCGGCCACGATCACCCCGCCGCCCCCGCCGTAGACCTTGACGTGTCCGGCCCCGCGCTCGGCCAGCGACGCCACGAGGTACTCGAAGTACTCCACGTGCCCGCCCTGATAGGAGGAGACGGCGACCCCTTGCGCGTCCTCCTCCAGTGCCGCGTCCACGACCTCGCGGACCGACCGGTTGTGGCCCAGGTGGACCACCTCGGCGCCTTGCGACTGCAGGATCCGCCGCATGATGTTGATTGAGGCGTCGTGCCCGTCGAACAAGGCCGAGGCGCTCACCAACCGGACCGGGTGCTGGGGAGTGTGCAGTGAGGTCACTCCGGCATCGTAGGCCGCTGCGCGGTCGCGCAGCAGACTCCCAGCAGCCTCCCCGGTCAGGCGGGCAGGGGCACGCTCCAGACCAGGATCGTGCCGGAGGGGTCGTTGGGCCACAGGTCGAGGTCGCCACCCAGCAGCATTGCGCGACGGCGGATATTGCGCAGCCCGAGCTCGGTGACCTCCTCGGGCAGGCCGACGCCGTCGTCGGTGACGCGCAGCCGCAGGTGCGTCGAGGTGACCTGGAGCTCGACGGCTCCGCCGGTGGCCTGGGCATGGCGGACGACATTGGTCAGCGCCTCCCGCAACGCCGAGATCAGGTGCTGGTGGAGCTGCGGGTCGATCGGGCTGTCGACCGCGCCGGTGGTGAGGACCGACGGCGCGAAGCCGAGCTTGGGGACGAACTCCTGCACCACCTCGCTGACGTCGGTGCGCAGGGAATTGCGGGGGCGGCTCTGCAGCTCGAAGATCGTGGCGCGGATATCCCGGATCGTCTGGTCGAGGTCGGAGACGCTGTCGTCGATGCGCTCGCGCAGGTCGTCGGTCCCGGCGGCGGCACGCAGGGTCTGCAGTTGCAGCCCGGTCGCGAAGAGCCGTTGGATGACGACATCGTGGAGATCGCGCGCGATCCGGTCACGATCGCTGAGGACCGCCATCTCCTGCCGGTCCTGAAGGGCCTGGGTCCGGTCCAGGGCGAGGGCGGCCTGGTTGGCGAAGGAGGCGAGCAGTTCCCGCTCCTCCAGCGCCTCGGGGCGGCTTCGGCGGGGATGGGTCAGGACCAGCACGCCGGGGACGGTGAGGTGTGCGCGCAGCGGTGCGATCACCGCCACCGAGTCGTCGCGCATCGCCCGGTCGACCACCTGGCCCGCCGACACCGCCTCGCGGACCGAGCGAGCGAAGTCCTCGAGGTCCTCCTCGGTCTGGGTGGGTGGCTCGCCGCAGGTGGCCACGGCGTACGGCGCGCCGCCCTCGGGGACGACGACGATCGAGGTCGACCTGGCGCCGGAGACCTCCAAGAGCGCGCCGGCGATCCGCCCCAAGGCGGTCGTGAGGTCGATGGGTGGCATCAGGAGCTCCGAGAGCTCGCTGTACTTCTCCAGCCACCGGCGCCGACGCTCGCTGGTGCCGTAGGCGCGGGCGTTGGCGATGACGAAGCCGGCCACCCCGGCCAGCGACTTGACCAGCAGCTCATCGTGCTGGGAGAAGGTCCCGCCGTTCGGCTTCTCGCTCAGGTAGAGCTGGCCGAACGGGGTGCCCCGGACCCGGATGGGTGCCATCAGCAGCGTGTGCAGCACCCTGCCGTTGGGGAAGGTGATCGGCGGTGCGACGTCGGTGAGCTCGTCGATGCGGACGACGTCACTGCCCATGAGCGCCATATCCAGCAGCGTCTCGTCCGCCAGCAGGAGGCCCACCCGCTTGAGCACTCGGGTATCGACCCCGTGGGTGACGAGGTCGGCGAGCGCGCCGTCGCCGGCGAGCACGCCCAGCGCCCCGTAGCGCGCCGAGCTGAGCTGGCATGCGGAGTCGACGATGCGCTGCAGCACGCTGTGAGTGTCAAGGTCGGAGGAGATCGCCACGAAGGCCTCGAGCAGAGCCCGCGCGGTGGCGTCCAGCTCGGTGCCGATGGGGAGCGCGACGGGTGGGCGGGTCGGGGCATCAGCCCCTCCCGTCCTCTGCGCGCCACCCTTGCCGGCCATCGGGTTCATGATGCCAGTCAGAGGGCGGTCACCGTGCGCTGTACGGGCGACTCGCTGCCCCTGTCCCAGTCCGTGCCCAGCCACCGTCCGCTGAGGTGGGTCCAGCGCAGCCTGAGGTAGAGGTCGCGCTCGCCGCCTGCCCAGGGACGCGGCGGCCACGAGGCGCGCATCCGGGCGACCTCCTCGGGGTCGTCCTCAGCCCACGCCCTGCCCCGAGCCAGCACGCTCCAGCCCACGTGGCGCTCGTGGTCGACGTGGTCGACCTCGAAGGCTGCCGTCGCCCCGGGGCCGTAGCGGCCGAGCAGCGACGAGGATGCGGTGAGCGCGACGACGGTGTCGTCGAAGACCGCGTAGTTCACCGGGACGACGTGCGGACCCTCCGGGGTCGTCACTGCGAACCGCCCGACCACCCCCGCGCGCAGCAACCGCTCGCAGTCGGGCCGTGGGATCTCTCGTGACTCCGTCATGGGAGCCTCCCGAGCTAGCCGAGGGTGCCTGATGCGCCCCTCCACGGATGAGGTTCCAGCATCAAGCACGGGCCGACGTCGGTCCCGGGACCGAGGTCCCGGGACCGAGGCGCGATCTCAGACGCGCGGTGGCGTCAGTCCGTCTTGACCGCGGAGATCTCGAACTCGAGCGTGACTTTCTCGCTGACCAGCATGCCACCGGCCTCGAGGGCGGCGTTCCAGGCGACGCCCCAGTCCTTGCGGTTGACCACGACCGAGCCCTCGAAGCCGATCCGCTCGTTGCCGAACGGGTCGACGGCGGCCCCTTCGAAGGTGAAGTCGACCGTCACCGGGTGGGTGACGCCCTTGATCGTGAGGTCGCCGGTCACGCGCACGACCTTGTCGCCGGCAAGAGTGACGTCGGTGGAGACGAAGGTGATCTCGGGGTGGCCGTCGATGTCGAGGAAGTCATTGCTGCGCAGGTGCGCGTCGCGCTGCTCGTTGCGGGTGTCGATGCTGGCCGTGCGGATCGTGACGCTGGCCCGTGACCGAGTCAGGTCCTCCCCGTCGACGACCGCGGTGGCCTCCACGTCGTTGAAGGAACCGCGCACCTTGGTGACCATGGCGTGCCGGGCGACGAACCCGACGCGTGAGTGGCTGGGGTCCACGGCGTAGGTGCCGGCGGGGATCGGAGTGGTGAGAGCGCTCATGACTTCTCCTGGGGGTGAGACTCCTTATTGAACTAACAACTCAAAGTCTCCCAGGGGGACGCTTGAAGAGTCAAGTGTTGATCCGGGGGATCCCCGAGCCTTCTACGCGGACACCTCGCCCGGCCGGCCGACGAACCGGCGCGCGATCCGCACGCCGGGCAGGCCCTCCACCTGCGCCACCGTGGCGGTGAGCTGGGAGAGCGTGCCGTTGACCATTCCCAACGCCGGCGCGGTGGCATCCAGGACCGGCAGGGCCTGGTCCATCTGCCGGGTCATCTGTTCCATGAGTGCGACCGTGCGGCTCATCTCATCCAGCCCGGTGCGGATGTCTTCGAGCAGGCCTTCCTCGACCGCGACGGCGAGTCGGTGGACGATCACCCGCAGCGCCCGCAGCGTGAGGGCCACCTCGGTGGCCACCCGCCAGGGGACGGCGACGGCAACCACTCCCGTGGCCACCCCAGCTGTGGCGACGGCCTGCAACGGCCTCAGGGCCAGGGTCGAAAGAGCGGCTTGCCACAGCCCCGTCATCGCGATCACGCTTCCAGTATCCCCGCCCCAGGGTTCCGGCTCGATCCCTGCTCGACGCCGGCTCGATCCCGCTCGATCGAGGCCCCGGGACCAGGCCCCGGGACCAAGGCCCGGGACCAAGGTCCGGGGAAGTTCAGGATCTATGGCTGGACGTCTCGCGGGTGCCGCCCGCATCGATGAGGCAGGATGGAGTCTGTCAGCCTCGCCGACCTCCCACGGCCTGCTGGCACCCGTCTCTGAGAGACACCGCGCGCTCCTCCCAGCGTTCGGTCGGAGACTGAACTGCGGGCCGGCCGGGACGGGCCGGCCCGCAGTCGTCTTCCCGCTCGAGGCGCTTTTCCGACTTCCGGACGCTAGTCCCGGCGCGGCGATAGCATGGTCCCGGCACGTTGCTTCTCGCGCCCGGCGGGGAGCCCAGGGAAACAGAGGTCTGCATGAGCGTCGTTCGGGTCTTCCTGCTCGATGACCACGAGGTCGTCCGGCGCGGGTTGAGGGATCTCTTCAACTCCGAGGAGGGGTTCGAGGTCGTCGGTGAGTCAGGGTCGGCGAAGGATGCCGAGGCGCGCATCCCCGCCCTGCGCCCCGACGTGGCTGTCCTGGACGGCCGGCTGCCGGACGGGAGCGGCGTCGACGTGTGTCGGGCCATCCGGTCCGTGGACCCCTCGATCCGGGCGATCATCCTCACCTCCTATGACGACGATGAGGCGCTGTTCGCAGCGATCATGGCCGGCGCCGCGGGCTACGTCCTGAAGCAGATCGTGGGCAACGATCTTCTCGAGGTCGTGCGCAAGGTGGCCGAGGGCCAGTCGCTGCTCGATCCGGCGGTGACCCAGCGGGTCCTCGACCGGCTCCGGGACGGCGGGGCCTCCGAGCCTCAGGAGCTGCGCACGCTCACTCCCCAGGAGCGTCGGATCCTCGAGCTCGTCGCGGAGGGACTCACCAATCGACAGATCGGGGAGCAGCTGTTCCTGGCCGAGAAGACGGTGAAGAACTACGTCACCAGCATCCTCACGAAGCTGGGCCTCGAGCGGCGCACACAGGCCGCGGTGCTCGCCTCCAAGCTCCTCGGCTGAGTCGGTCCCTGCTTCTGGGCTGAATCAGCCGAAGGCCCACCAGGTCCCGAGCAGGTCTGCACGGTCGTCAAGGTCATCGCGCCCCTCGGTGCCACCGGGTGGAACGCCGGGGTGCGCAGCTTCTCGGGGGTGAGCAGATGCCGGCAGGCCGGGGCGATCCGGCAGGGTCCTTCGTGACGTGTGACGCCTCCATGCGCCAAGTCGTCTGCTCGAGCTCGGAACATCGAGGGTGCTGCCGAGCACGTTCGGGGTGAGGTTAGGCTGGCCTCACTAGGCCTGAGGAGCCGGTACGTCTTCCAGGCGCGCTCGCCATGCACCGTCCCCGTGGATCCGGAGGTCCCATGCCCACAGCCGCGCAGCGCCCGCTCCGCTCCGCTCTCGCGGGTTCGCTCCTCGTGCTCGCCGGGCTCGCCGGCTGCGGCGCGGTGGGTGGCGGCGGATCGAGCGCGGCTGACCTTCAGGTCTACTCGGCGCGGCACTACGACCTGGAGGAGGCGTTCGCGGAGTTCGAGAAGCAGACGGGGCTGACCGTCGACTTCCTCTTCGCCGACGATGCCGAACTCCTGCAGCGCCTGCGGGCCGAGGGCGAGGACTCCCCAGCCGATGTCTTCATGACCGTCGACGCCGGCAACCTGTGGGCGGCCCAGCAGGCCGGCGTCCTCCAGCCCATCGCCAGCGCCGTGCTGAACGAGGCGGTGCCCGCGGCGTACCGGTCCCGCGACGGCTCGTGGTACGGCCTCGCCCTGCGTGCCCGCACGGTCGCCTACAACCCCGACCACGTCGACCCGGCCGAGTTCGACACCAAGAACACCTATGCGGGGCTGGCCGACCCCCGGTGGCGTGGGCGCCTGTGCATGCGCGACTCCACCGAGGCCTACACCCAATCCCTCGTCGCGGCCCTGATGGAGACCTACGGGGACGCGCAGGCGCGCACCATCGTCGAGGGCTGGTTGGCCAACGACGTCGACATCATGAGCAACGACATCCTGCTGCTCGAGGCGGTCGACGCCGGCACTTGTGACGTGGCGATCGTGAATCACTACTACCTCGCTCGCGAGCTCGAGGAGAAGCCGGACATGAACGTCAAGCTGTTCTGGGCGAGCCAGGAGGGCGAGGGCGTCATGATGAACCTCTCCGGGGGTGGGGTCGTGGCGACCTCCGACGCTCCGGGGAACGCGCAGCGGCTGCTGGAGTGGCTCGCCACCGACGGGCAGCAGGCCTTCATCGGGGGCAACCACGAATACCCGGTGAACCCCGACGCCGAGCCGGACTCGATCGTCGCCGGATTCGGCCCCTACAAGCCGATGCCCATCGACGCGCAGGCCTACGGGGCGCGCAACGCCGAGGCCGTGGCGCTGCTGGAGGAAGTCGGCTACGAGTGACCCGCAGTGGTGCCGGCAGCCGTCCCGCCTGGACCGCGGTCGTGCTTCTCGTCGCCGCCCTGGTCGCCCTTCCGGTGGTCGCGGTGGTGGTGGACGGCCTGCGCACTGCCGGTGAGCCCGCCCTGCCCGGCACCCTGCCGGCCATGGTGGTCACCACCGTCGTCCTGATGACCGGCGTGGCCGCGGGGACCCTGCTGGTCGGCGGTGGCCTGGCCTGGCTGGTGGCGGGCTTCCGCTTCCCCGGCCGCGATGCCCTCACCTGGCTGCTGGTGCTGCCGCTGGCGATGCCGGCCTACATCCTCGGGTTCGTCTTCCTGTCCACCTTCGACGAGGCCGGCCCCGTGCAGCGGGCACTGCGCGACCTCCTCGGCCCAGCGCTAGCCCTGCCGCCGGTGCGCGCGATGCCCGGCGCCGTGCTGGTGCTGACGATGACGCTGTTCCCCTACGTCTACCTGATGGCCCGGGCGGCGTTCCTGGAGCAGTCCGCCTCGACCTACGACGCCGCCCGTTCGCTGGGCGCGTCCCCGGTGCGCGCGTTCCGTGCCGTGGTCCTGCCGCTGGCCCGGCCGTCCCTGGCCGCCGGGCTCGCCTTGGTGATGATGGAGGTGCTCACCGACTTCGCGACGGTGCAGTACTTCGGCGTGCGCACCGTCTCGGTCGGCGTCTACCAGCAGTGGAAGGGCTCCTTCGACTTCGCCTCCGCCAGCCAGCTGTCCGTGCTGGTGCTCCTGGTCGCGGTCGCGGTGCTGGCCGTGGAGCGATTGCTGCGTGGGAAGGCGCGCTACACCCAGCGAGGCGGCCGCAGCCGGGTGGTGGAGCCGGTCTCCCTGATCGGGGTGCGCGCGTGGCTGGCCACGGGGGCCTGCGTGTCCGCGCTGTCGGTCGGCTTCCTGCTGCCGGTGCTGCGGCTCGGCTGGTGGGCGGTCTCCGAGTGGCGGCGCGCTCCCGGCAACCCCATCGACCGGCGCTTCCTCGACTACCTGAGCACCAGCCTCACGCTGGCGCTGGTGGTGGCCCTGGGCTGCGTCACGATCGCTCTGCTGCTGGGCCACGCCCTGCGGATGAGCACCGGCAGGCTGCCGCGGGTGGCAGCGCAGGTCACCACCTTCGGCTACGCCGTCCCGGGCGCGGTGGTGGGGATCGGGGTCCTCCTGGCCTTCGCCGCCCTCGACCATCTCGTGGAGCGAGCCGGCGTCCAGGGCGGGACGGGGCTGCTGGTCACCGGATCGGTGGCGGGGATTGTCTACGCCTACCACGTGCGGTTCCTGGCGCCGGCGTACCAAGCGGTCGACGCCAGCCTGACCAAGGTCTCCACGGCGATGACGATGTCGGCGTTGAGTCTGGGCGCCGGACCATGGCGCGTGCTCTGGCGCATCCACCTGCCGCTGGCGCGGTCGGGGGTGTTCGTCGCCTTCGTGCTGGTGCTCGTCGATGCCGTGAAGGAGCTGCCGCTGGTGCTTCTCCTGCGTCCGTTCGGCTTCAGTACCGTGTCGGTGTGGGTCTACGAGCTCGCCAGCGAGAACTACTGGGAGAGGGCGGCCCTCCCGGCGCTGGTGATCGTCGCCGCGGCGGTGGTTCCGGTGTTCGTGCTGTTCCGCCAGGCCCGGCTGGTGGACCCGCACCAGGTGCGGGCTGAGCGATGACCGTCGCAGATCCGGCGGCGCCGGTCCTGGAGATGCGGGGGGTCTCGAAGTCCTACGGCTCCGCCCCGGCGGCCTGCGACCTGGACCTGGATGCCGCGCCGGGGGAGCTGCTCACCGTGATCGGGCCCTCCGGGTGCGGGAAGTCGACCATGCTGCGGTTGGTGGCCGGGCTCGAGCGGCCCGAGGCCGGTGGCATCACGATCGAGGGCGAGCCGGTCGCCGGACCACGCTGCTGGGTGGCTCCCGAGCGCCGGCGCGTGGGGCTGGTGTTCCAGGACCACGCCCTGTTCCCGCACCTCGACGTCACCGGCAACATCGCCTTCGGCCTCGACCGGCTCGACCGGGCCGCCCGTCGGCAGCGGGTCGAGGAGGTGCTGGAGCTGGCCCGGCTGGGGTCGCTGAGGCGCCGCTACCCGCACGAGCTCTCGGGTGGGGAGCAGCAGCGCGTGGCGCTGGCGCGCGCTCTCGCCCCCCGACCGGCGCTGGTGCTGCTCGACGAGCCGTTCAGCAGCCTGGACGAGACCCTGCGCGCCCAGGTGCGCAGCGACACGCTCGCGGTGCTGCGGGAGACCGCGACGACGGCGCTGCTGGTCACCCACGACCAGACCGAGGCCCTCGCGGTCGGAGACCGCGTCGCGGTCATGCACGAGGGCCGCATCGAGCAGTTGGACACTCCGGTGGCGGTCTTCGAGCGTCCCCGCAGCCGGTTCGTCGCCGCCTTCATGGGGGAGGCCGTCTTCCTCCCCGCACACGTCCGCGACGCACTGCTGACCAGCGAGATCGGCGTTGTCTCCACGGTGCCCGGGTGGAGCGACGTGGACGTCGACGTCGAGGTGGTGCTCCGTCCGCATGAAGTCGCGCTCAACCCGGCCGAGGACGGCGACGCCGAGGTCGTCGACGTCGAATATCACGGACCCTTCGTCCTGCACGCCGTCCGGCTGGCCTCCGGGCAGGTCGTCCAGTCCTGGCAGCCACACTCGGTGCGGCACCCGCTCGGGACCCGGGTGCGGGTCGCGGTCGTGCCCGGAGTGGCGCCCACTGTGCTGATCGGGGACACCGCGGTGACGCGGCCCCCGCGGGGGGCCGGGTAGGTTCGACCCGATGTCGAGCCTCCTGTCCCCGCCGCCGACGCCCGCGCCGCGGCGTCCCCTCGGACCGATCCTGGGCACCGACCCGCTGCTCGACATCGAGCGCCGGGCGGCCCTGCGCCGGATGCGCACCGTGGCCGTCGGTCTCCTGGTCCTCGCCGCCGTCGTCTACGTGCTCACCCTCGACCAGGACGGCTTCTGGGGTTTCGTGAACGCCGGCGCCGAGGCGTCGATGATCGGCGCCATCGCCGACTGGTTCGCGGTCGTGGCGCTGTTCAAGCACCCGCTGGGCATCCCGATCCCGCACACGGCGCTGGTGCCGCGCAAGAAGGAGATGCTGGCCCGCAGCCTGGAGGACTTCGTCGGGGAGAACTTCCTGCAGGAGGAGGTGGTTCGCTCCCGGTTGCTCGCCGCGGAGCCCTCCCGCCGGGTCGGTGACTGGCTGGCGGAGGAGGCGAACGCGCGACGCCTGGTCAGCGAGGGTGCGGATCTGCTGCGCATCGGCGTGGACAAGGTCCGCGACGAGGAGGTCGCCGAGTTCGTGCGCGCGGTGCTCCTGCCCCGCCTCCGCGAGGAGCCGATCAGCCCGCTGGCCGGCACCATGGTGCAGGCGATCGTCGCGGACGGGGCGCACCACAACGTCGTGGACCTGCTTCTCGACGAGGCGGACGGGTGGTTGCGCGCCAATCCCGACGTCTTCTACGACGTGATGGCCGAGCGGGCGCCGTGGTGGGCGCCGGAGGCCCTGAACGAGCGCGTGATCCGGCGCCTGCACGTGGAGGTGCTGGCCTGGATCGAGGACGTCCGCACCGACCCACGGCACCGGCTGCGGGACGCCCTCGATGCCCTGCTGGAGGACTTGGCCGAGGGGCTGCTCCACGACCCAGACACGATCCAGCGCATGGAGCGGGTCAAGGAGCGGCTGCTGGACCGGCCCGAGGTGGCCACCACGGTCATCTCGCTGTGGAACGCGCTGCGCAGGGCGTTCGTCGCCGCGCTCGACGATCCCACCGGGCCCCTCACGGAGCGGGCCGTGGGGGAGGTGCGGGCCCTCGGCGGCCGGCTCCGGGCCGATGCCGCCCTGCGCGCCCGCGTCGACGAGCGGGCTGCCGGGCTCGCGGTCTTCCTCGTCGGGAGGTACGGCGCGGAGCTCACCAGCGTGATCACCCACACCATCGATCAGTGGGACGGCCGGGAGGCCTCGCGCAAGATCGAGCTGCAGGTCGGCAAGGACCTGCAGTTCATCCGGATCAACGGCACGCTGGTCGGTGGGCTGGTCGGCATCCTGATCCACGCGATCACCGTGGTTGCCCGGTGACTGGCCGCGAGCCGGCAGCCCGCACGGTGTCGATCAGCACCGAGTCGATCCGGCTCGGGCAGTTCCTCAAGCTCGCCGACCTCGTCGACCAGGGCTCAGAGGCCAAGCCGCTGCTCTCCGACGGTGCTGTGCTCGTCAACGGGACGGTGGAGACCCGCCGCGGGCGCCGGCTGCGGCGTGGAGATGTCGTGCGCGTGGCGGGCCTCCAGCCCGCTGCCCGGGTCGGTTAGTCAGCGCACGTCCACCAGGTCCACGACGAACACCAGCGTCTCGCCCGGCTGGATCACACCCCCGGCGCCACGGTCTCCGTAGGCCAGGTGCGGCGGGATCACCAGTCGCCGACGGCCCCCCACCTTCATCCCTTGCACACCGCTGTCCCAGCCCACGATCACCTGACCGGCCCCGAGTCTGAAGTCGAGCGGTGCGCCGCGGTTGTAGGACGCGTCGAACTCGCGTCCCGTGGAGTGGGACACCCCCACGTAGTGCACGCTGACCGTCATCCCCGCCTGCGCCTGTGGGCCGTCGCCCTCGGCGAGGTCGGTCACCTCGAGTTCGGTCGGCGGCGCGCCGGTCGGCAGGTGGATCTCGGGCTTCCTCATGGCGCCCACCCTAGGGCTCGGACAGCCAGGTCTCCGCTGGAGGCCTGGCAGCGCCGCCGGGGCGGCCAGGCCGATGGCGCCGGATCCGGCTAGGCCTGGTGGACGTAGGAGTCCAGTTGGTCGCGCTCGAACTGCAGCCGGTCGATCTTGTGCTTGACCACGTCGCCGATGCTGACGATGCCCGTCAGGACACCGTCGGCGAGGACCGGTACGTGCCGGATCCGGAGGGTGGTCATCTCGTTCATGAGGTCGTCGAGGTTCTCCTGAGGAGTTGCCGTGTGCACGTCGCTGGTCATGATCGACAGGACCGTGGCCGAGAGGGCCTCAGGGTCCTCGTGCAACTGGCGGACGATGTCGCGCTCCGAGACGATCCCGTCCAGGGTCGTGCCGTCGGAGCTGACGATGAGGGCGCCGACGTTGTGCTCGGCCAGCGTCGCGAGCAGATCGCGCATGGACGCGTCTGGTCGGATCGTGACCACGTCTTGGTGGCTCTTGGCGGCCAGCACGTCACGGATGCGCATCGCAATGACCCCTTGTCAGTTCAGGTATTCAGGCAGTCGTCTCACACTTGCGGTCCTCGCTCACGCCGAGGCTAAGGCACCCCCGGCCCCCGGCGGTAGGGGGGCGGTCGTCTACTCCGGCACCTCCCGGGACCCTCGCAGCAGACCTCCACGGGCCGCTCGCCCGAGACCTCGCCTTTCGGGCTATGAGCGGCTCACAGGCCGAGTGGTGGCAGCGGAGGACCGGAAGGAGAGGGGCGGGAGGGCCCGCCGGCACGCTCGCGGCTGCCGCCCTCGGGGGACCGGCCGCGCCGGTGCAAGGTGAGGTCGTGCACCGCCCCGGTCAGCCCCGCCGCCGTCGGTGGCCCCGAGCCGGCGTACGCGTCGGTGTCTGGGTCTGCCGCCACGGACCCGAGGAAGCCCAAGACCGTCTCGTGGAGCATCCCGTTGCTGGCCAGGGCGTTGCCACCTGCGGGTCCGTCCCGCCCGTCCAGCGAGCTGAAGCGCCCGCCCGCCTCCCGGACGATCACATCGAGGGCCGCCATGTCGTGCAGCGCGAGCTCGGGCTCGGCAGCCAGATCGACGCTGCCCTCGGCCACCATCATGTAGCTCCAGAAGTCCCCGTAGGCACGCGTGCGCCAGCAGCGGCGCGCGAGGGCGAGGAAGTCGTCCAGACGCCCCCGCTCGGCCCATCCATCCAGCGAGGAGTAGGAGAACGAGGCGTTCTCGAGCCGGGCGACGTCGGAGACGTGGCACTGTCGCGGGCGCATCAGCGACCGACCGGTGAACGCGCCCCCGCCGGCCATCGCCCACCAGCGCCGGTGCAGGGCTGGAGCCGAGACCACTCCGACGACGACCTCGGCCTCCACCATGAGCGCGATGAGCGTGGCCCAGACGGGGACCCCGCGCATGTAGTTCTTGGTCCCGTCGATGGGGTCGACGACCCAGCGACGCTGGCCGCGCCCGCGGCTGCCCTCCTCCTCGCCCAGGACTGCGTCGCGCGGACGGGCTCGAGACAGCGTCCTGCGCACCCCTTCCTCGACCGCGCGGTCGGCGTCGGTGACCGGCGTGAGGTCCGGCTTGGTCTCCACGTGCAGGTCCATGGCCTGGAACCGGCTGGAGCTCAGCGAGTCGGCGTCGTCGGCCAGCACGTGCGCGAGCCGCAGGTCGTCGGTGAACGAGGTGGGCATGGGCTCAGGCTAGGGCCTGCGCTTCTCCCCGGCCGGGCTGCTCCCTCCACTGGCTACCGTGGACGGGCATGGAGATCAGTGGCCTGCCCCTGCACCCCCTCGTCGTGCACGCGGTGGTGGCCCTCGTCCCGGCCGCGTCGGTGGCCGCCGTCCTGATGGTCGTCGTGCCACCCTGGCGCTGGCTGGCGCGCTGGGCGGCACCACTTCTGGCCGCGGCGGCGGTGGGGGCCACGCTGGTGGCCCGGGAGAGCGGCGAGGACCTGTTGGCGAGCCGCACTTATCCCGCCGGTTCTCCGGCGCTCGCCCAGCTGCGTGTGCACCAGGACGCGGCAGACCTGCTGCTGTGGTGGGTCGTCGCGCTCGCGGTCCTGGTCGCGCTGGCGGTGTGGCTCTTGCCGGCGTCCACACCGCTGAGGTCGGGGCGATGGGGGCACGCCGCGCGCGGCCCACGTTGGGTGCAGTGGCTCGTGGCCGGCGCGGCCGTGGTGCTCGCGGGGCTGGCCCTGGTGTGGGTGGTGCTGACCGGGGACGCCGGCGCCCGGTCTGTCTGGGGCGCCTGAACGGCTCCGCGATCCCCACGGCGCATGGACTCAGGCAGGGGCCTCCCGGCCGTGGGCGAGCCCGCGGTAGGACGCGACCCGCGCCTCCTCGAGCCGACCCGCCGCGACGGCGGCGTCCAGTCCGCACTGCGGCTCGGCCGCGGCGTGGGTGCACCCTCGTGAGCAGTCTTCGGCGGCCTCCGCCAAGTCGGAGAACGCGGCCAGGAGCCGTTGCGGCGAGACATGCGCCAGTCCGAAGGCGCGGATCCCCGGCGTATCCACGATCCACCCGTCGTGACCGGGAAGCTCGATCATCAGCACCGAGGTGGAGGTGTGGCGGCCGCGCCCGGTGATGTCGTTGACCCCGCCGGTGGCCCGGTCGGTCCCGGGGACGAGGACGTTCACGAGCGTGGACTTGCCGACGCCGCTGTGACCGAGCATGACGCTGGTTTGGCCGCTCAGGACGGCCCGGACAGCGGAGAGGTCCGCTCCCCGCCCGGTCACCACCGAGCGCACGTCGAGCGGCCGGTAGATCTCCAGCAGGGGCGCCGGATCCCCCAGATCAGCCTTGGTCAGGCAGAGCACAGGCTCCACCCCGGCGTCGTACGCCGCCACCAGTGCCCGGTCGACCAGGCCGGTCCGGGGCTCGGGGTCGGCGAGGGCCACCACGATGACCAGCTGGTCGGCGTTGGCGACGATGACGCGCTCCACCGGATCGTCGTCGTCGGCGGTGCGGCGAAGGACCGTGCGCCGTGGGTGCACCTCGACGATGCGGGCGAGGCTGCCCTCGGCCCCGGACACATCCCCGACCAGCCGGACGCGGTCCCCGACCACGACAGCCTTGCGCCCCAGCGCGCGCGACTTCATCGCAGTCACCGGGGCTGGCGAGGGCGTCGGCGAGGGTTCCAGGCGGCAGGTGTAGCGGCCCCGGTCGACGGTCATGACGACCGCCTCGACGGCGTCGTCGAACGTGGGCCGCTCCTTCGTCCGGGGGCGGGTGCGGCGGCGAGGCCGATCGAAGGACTCGTGCTCGAGGTGCTCGTAGCGACGTCGGTCGGGCACGGAGAGCTCAGCTCCCGACCAGGTCGGACCAGGCGGAGGGGAAGCCGGGGTAGGTCTTGGCCGTCGTGGCGACGTCCTCCACCAGTACGCCCGGGACTGCGAGCCCGAGGATGACCGCGGCGTGCGCCATTCGGTGGTCGGCGTAGGTCCCGAACCGGCCCCCTCGCAACGGGGTGGGCCGGATCTGGAGGCCATCGGGCCGCTCCTCGACGTCGGCGCCGAGCCCGCGCAGCTCAGCGGCGAGCGCTCGGATCCGGTCGGTCTCGTGACCGCGGATGTGGGCGACCCCCCGCAGCGAGGAGGGGGACTCGGCGAGGGCCGCGAGGGCAGCGACGGCCGGGGTGAGCTCCCCGATGTCGTGCAGGTCGATCTCGACGCCGCGCAGACCGCCCCGCCCGGCCACCGTCAGTCCCTCGTCGGTGAGGTCGACCTGCGCACCCATCTTGGTGAGGATGCCGCGCAGCCGGTCGCCGGCCTGGGTGGTGTGCCGGGGCCATCCCGGCACGGTCACCCGGCCTCCGGTCACGGCGGCCGCCGCCAGGAACGGCGCCGCGTTCGACAGGTCGGGCTCGATCGTCACATCGAGTGCTCGCACCGGGCCAGGAGCCACGGACCACCGGTCCGGCGGGGAGTCGTCCACCTCGACCCCGTGCTGCCGCAGGGCCTCGACCGTCATGGCGATGTGCGGGAGAGAGGGCATCGAGGGGCCCTCATGGCGCACGTCGACGCCTTCGGCGTACCTGGCCCCGGACAGCAGCAGCGCGGAGACGAACTGGCTGGAGGCCGAGGCATCCAGGCGAACCTGACCGCCGCGCGCCACCCCGGTGCCCTGCACTGTGAAGGGGAGCCCTCCCCGGTCGCCGTCGTCGATCACGACCCCGATGTCGCGCAGCCCCTGAAGCACCGCCCGCATCGGGCGAGCTCGCGCGCCTGCATCGCCATCGAACCGGACCGGGCCCTCGGCGAGTGCGGCGATCGGCGGGACGAAGCGCATGACGGTGCCGGCCAGCCCGCAGTCCACCGTGGCCGGCCCGGTCAGGCGACCGGGATCCACCGTCCAGTCGTCACCGGCGGTGTCCAGCCCCGCGCCGAGGGCCGCAAGCGCACTCGCCATCAACTCCGTGTCGCGGGAACGGAGAGCACCGCGAACGCGGGACGGCCCGTCGGCGAGGGCAGCGAGGACCAAGGCCCGATTCGTCCACGACTTCGAGCCGGGGAGCCGCACGGACCCGACCACAGGGTGGCCCGGGGTAGGCGCCGGCCATGGGTCGGAAAGGACGTCGAGCAGGGGACCGGGCGGAGGGTCGAGGTGGCGCGGGTTCATCGTGCCCGAGCCTAGCGAGCGTCGCGTCCTCGCCGGCCCGCGACGGGGCCGAGCACCAGACCGCGCTGGGACCGGCCCACCAGCATCGCCCCGGCAGGTGGCTCAGCCATACCCCCGCGCGACGCGCGGATGCGTGGAGTCGACGCGGTCCCCCGGGGTGGCCAGGCAGTCGGTCACCCTGACCCTGGCCGTCGGGAGACTTGACCGACGTGCGCTATGCCGAGAGGGCCAGGTCCGCAGGCTGGTCCGGCGTCGGCGTCGGGTCCGAAATCGGCGAGGCGGCGCCGTCCGGTGTGGGCTCGGGCTGGGGCGCCGCCGCAGCGGCCGGTTCGCTGGCCGGTGCCGGGTCGTCGGCCGGCGCCGGTGCCGGGGAGGTCTCGGTCTTTGCCGGCCCGGTCGGACGCAATTCCAGCTGGACTTCGTTGTCGACCATCGCGGGGTCGTCGTTCCCCTCGACCCGCACCGTCAGCGTCAACACGTCGTAGCTGAGGTCAGCTGGGTAGTCGATCGGCAGCACCGCCCGGAACCTGCCGTCGGCGAGCCGCCCGGCCCCGGCGCCCTCGGCTCGGCTCGCGGTGTCACACATCGCCAGGGTGACGCTGTTGTCGGAGACGGTGCAGGCCCCAGCCGAGCCTACGAACGCGGTGGTCCCCGACGTGGACGCCAGCCGGACCCGCAGGTTCGTCGGCTGGTCCGGGAGTCGGGCCACAACGAGGATCACCGTGTCGTCGTCGAGGGTGGCCGAGGACACGGCGACGTCGGATGCGGGCCCGTCGTCCGAGGTGCCCCCGTCCGGCGGGTCTTCTGGCGGGTTGGCGGGCGGGGCTGCTGGCGGGTTGGCCGGCGGGTCTGCCGGCTGGTCCGCGGGGGCTGCCGGCGGGTCTGCCGGCTGGTCCGCGGGGGCTGCCGGCGGGTCTGGCGGCTGGTCCGCGGGGGCTGCGGGCGGGTCTGGCGGCTGGTCCGCGGGGGCTGCGGGCGGGTCTGGCGGCTGGTCCGCGGGGGCTGCGGGGCCGGCCGGCTCACCGGGGTCGATCGGGTCGCCGGGACCTGACGGCGCGCCGGGCACGACCGCGTCGACCGGTGCTGCGGGGTCCGCCGGCTCGACGGGGTCGGCGGGAGCCGCGGGTTCGGCGCCCTCCACGGGTGCGACTGGGTCGACGAGCGCCGGGGGTGGGCCGGCCGCGATGATCAGGTCGACGGGGTCGGCCGGCTCGAGCAGGGGGTCCTGGAGCAACGGCGGCGAGGACGGCTCGGGGACGATCTCCACCGGCGGCCCGGCCAGCAGCAGGGGACCCACGCTCGGCAGCACCAACGGGTCACTGGCGTCCGGCGTCGTGGAGGACGCTGTGAGGGGTAGCCCGACGGCTTGCGGGGCTTCGGTGCCGGGGTCACTGGGCGCCGTCGCGACGATGAGAGTGCCTACGGGGTCGGGTTGTGTTGTCTGGATCTGGTCGGCCCCGACCACGGTCGCAGCCGCGACGCTCGCCGCTGCGGTGCCGGCCGCGACGGGCACGAGGTTGGCCGCGATGAAGTCCTTGGCCCGGTCGACGATGGCCACCACCGAGCTGGCTGCGGCGCCGGCCCCGGCGCCGGCGAGATAGGCGGCCGCCAGGGACCCCAGCAGCAGCGGGCCGATGATGGCGGCGATGTTGGAGTTCACCTCGTCGAGCTCGAGGTACATGCCCATGCAGGAGCGGCAGCCGCGCAGGTGGGTCTCGATCCGCGTCGCATCGCGCTTGGACAGCCCCTTGCGGATGTAGCCGCCGAGGTGCTCGGTCACCCACCGGCAGTCCGCCACAGCGATGTCCGACAGGTGCGCCGAGAGGAACGCCTGGCGCAGCCCCTCACGAGCCCGGTAGGCCAGCGCCGACACCGAGTTGGGCGTCATCCCGAGCAGCGGAGCGACCTCAGACGGCTTCTGGCCCTCGACCTCGAGGTGCCACAGCACCAACTGCCAGCGTTCGGGAAGCGTCGCGAACGCCTTGGCCGCGGCGCCGGTCTCGAACTGCGCCACCATCGTGTCCTGGAAGGGCACGCCCGGGTCGAACTCCGACATGTCCTCGGAGGTGGTGAGGCGGGCCTGGAAGCGGACCCGGTCGACGTGCAACCGGCGGATCGCGGTGAGCAGGTAGGCGCGGAACGCGACGTCTGGGCCTCCGCCCTCCTGCAGGACCCCCATCACCTTGGTGAAGGCCTCGGAGACCAGGTCGTCGGCGTCATGGCCACGAGCCAGTTGGCGCGCAAGCCGCCGGGCAGCCTCGACGTGCCGGGCGAAGAGGGTCCCGTAGGCATCGGCGTCGCCGCCGCGGACGCGCGTAATCAGCTCCGCGTCACTCGGAGCGTCGAGGTTGTTCAGCAACTCTGTCATGGTGTCGAGCCGACGCTACCCGTTGGGATCGGGGCACGCGAAGTTTCGGAAGGAAGGTAGTGGATCCCTGATGTTCGCCGGGCCTCCCGGGAGGCTGGGAAAAAAGTTGGGTCTCTTTGGCGTCACGATCCTCGTCGGGGTGCGTCTCCACAGATACGACACGTCGAGATGGGTCCCCTGAGGGCTCGGGCAGGAGGAGACCGTGCGTCACGGCTTGGTGTCTCTCGCCCGTGGCCGCTCGGCCGGGAGCGGGGGACGTCGGGGCCGCCGGGTCCCGGCCGGTTTCGAGGCCGTCGGCGAGGCCCTCGAGGCTGGGAGGAGTCCCGAGGCGGCCTGCGCCGTCGTGGGGCGAGCTCTGGCCTGGGACGGCGTCTCGCTTGGCGAGGCCCTCGCGGGACTGCGGGCCACCACCGCGGCGATCGGCGTCTCCGCCCCCGGGGCGGATGCCGTCGAGGCCTTGGCGGTGGCCTGGAGCGAGGCGACGCTGGAGTTCATCCACGCCGTCAGCTGCGAGGACCCGCTCACGGGCCTGGCCAGCCTTCCGCACCTGCGGACCCGGCTGGCTGAGGTCTATCGCGAGGCCGAACGAAGCGCTCGCTGTGTGAAGGACAGCCACGCGCTGTTCGTGGTGGAGGTCGGTGGGGACACGGGAGGGGATGTCCCCACCGACTCATTCGCACGCGCGTTCCGCTTCTCTGCGGTGGCCGAGGCGTTGCAGACAGTCTTCTCGGGTGAGGAGACCATCGCCAGGGTGGGGGCACACCGGGTGGTCGCGCTCGTGCGCCGGACGGCGGATCTGGGGGAGACCGTCGCCATCGCGCGCGAGCGGCTCGTCGACGTGGGGGTCCGGGGGGCCCGGTCATGGATCGAGGGACTGCCGCCCGGCCCTGACCTGGGGGTCCGGGTGCTCTCGGAGCTGGCCCGCTGAGCGGACCGGCGGCGTCGAAGGGGGCGCCGTCGCCGGTCCCGCAGCAGGCTGCCGGCGGCCTCGTTTCGTAGGGTGGGGGCCATGTGTGGCCGCTACGCCTCGAGCCGTCGGCCGGAGGATCTCGCCGAGGAGTTCGAGATCGACGCGCGCAGCGTCACCGAGACGGTGACCGAGCCGCTCGCGCCCGACTACAACGTCGCGCCCACCGACCGCGTGTACGCCGTGGTCGAGCGACCGGTCGCCGACGAGGGCCCGATCACCCGACAGCTCCGGGTGGTGCGCTGGGGCCTGGTGCCCTTCTGGGCCAAGGACCCCTCGATCGGCTCGCGGATGATCAATGCCCGGGTGGAGACCGTGCATGAGAAGCCGGCGTTTCGCCGGGCGCTCGCGCGGCGGCGCTGCCTGCTCCCCGCCGACGGCTTCTACGAGTGGTACCCCACCGAGCAGCTCACCGCCCGTGGGCGGCCGGTGAAACAGCCCTTCTTCATCCGGCCCGCCGACGGCTCGGTGCTCGCGATGGCCGGCCTCTACGAGATCTGGCGGGATCCGACCCGCGACGACGGTGACCCGGAGCGGTTTCGGTGGACGTGCACGGTGCTGACCACAGCTGCCGAGGACCGGCTTGGCCATATCCACGACCGGATGCCGCTGCTGGTGGAGCGTGCGAACGTCGGCGTCTGGCTGGACGCCTCGCACCAGCCTGAACTGCTGCGAGACCTGCTCGTGCCGGCCACGCCGGGGCGGCTGGAGGCCTACCCGGTCTCCACGGCGGTGAACAGCGTGCGCAACAACGGGCCTGAGCTGACGCAGCCGCTTGCGTGGGAGGAGGTGCCGTGAGCGCCGTGCGCACGGTCGAGACGCCGCACGGGACGGCTCGACTGCACACTGACCGCTCCCGGCGCCCGGTGGCCACGCTGCTCCTGGGACACGGCGCCGGTGGAGGTGTCGACGCCCCGGACCTCGCCGCTCTCGCCGCCGAGCTGCCCCGCGAGGGCATCACCGTCATCCGGCTCGAACAGCCCTGGCGAGTGGCCGGCCGACGGGCGGCCCCGGCACCGGCGGTCCTGGACTCGGTTGTCGTGGCGGTTGCGAACCGACTGCGACCGCGGACCCCGCTGGTGCTGGGTGGCCGGTCCGCGGGGGCTCGCTCCGCGGCTCGGCTCGGTCGGCGCCTGGGGGCCTCGGGTGTGCTCGCGCTCGCTTTCCCGCTGCACCCGCCGGGCCGCCCCGAGGTGTCGCGAGCCGCCGAGCTGATCGAGGGGCGCCTGCCCATGCTCGTGGTTCAGGGCGAGGCGGACCCGTTCGGTCGCCCCGAGGAGTTCCCGCCGCTGACCCGCCTCGTCGTGGTTCCCGACGCCGACCACTCCTTCCGGGTTCCCCGACGCAGCGAGCTCGCGGAGCGAGACGTGCTCGGCATCATCGTCGAGGCGACGCTGGAGTTCGTCGTGCGGGAGGCCGCGGGGAATCGACCGGACGGCGACGCTGTTGACGTGTGACGTCAGGCGGTGCCAGATCCGTCGGGCGACGCGGAGAGGACGGCGATGTCGGGAACGAGCTGCGGGGCGGCGCTCCGGTCGGTGCCACCCGTACGGCGCCTGCCATTCCACACGCTGCCGGTAGGCTGGCGGACGATGCCCGAGGAACGCGACCCCGTTGACCCTGGCCACTCCGCCGACCACGTCGACGCCCCTCCCGAGACGGCGGAGCAGCAAGCCGCGCGGTTCGAGCGCGACGCGATGCCCTTCCTCGACCAGCTCTACTCGGCGGCGATGCGGATGACTCGCAACCCCCAAGACGCCGAGGACCTTGTGCAGGAGACCTTCGCCAAGGCGTTCGGGTCCTTCCACCAGTTCAAGGAGGGCACCAACCTCAAGGCCTGGCTCTACCGGATCCTGACCAACACGTTCATCAACAACTACCGCAAGAAGCAGCGGGAGCCCCAGCCGTCGCTGACCGAGGAGGTCGAGGACTGGCAGCTGGCGCGGGCCGAGTCCCACAGCTCGACCGGGCTCAAGTCTGCCGAGATGGAGGCGCTCGAGCGGCTTCCCGACAGCGACGTCAAGGATGCACTGTCGCAGCTTCCCGAGGATTTCCGTCTGGCCGTCTACCTTGCCGATGTCGAGGGTTTTCCCTACAAGGAGATCGCCGAAATCATGGAAACGCCGATCGGGACCGTCATGTCGCGGCTGCACCGGGGACGCCGGCAGCTGCGGGCGATGCTCACCGACTACGCCAGCCAGCGGGGCATGCGAGTCGACGCCGGCTCGAAGTCCGGGGTGGCCCTGTCATGAGCAACAACGACAGCGAGTGTGCCCGCGCCTTGGAGCGGATGTTCTTCTTTCTCGACCACGAGCTGGCCGAGGCTGACTCCAGCGACATCCAGCGACACCTCGAGGAGTGTGCCCCCTGCCTGCACAAGTACGACCTCGAGCGGACCGTCAAGTCGCTCGTTGCCCGCTCGTGCTCCGAGCATGCGCCCGACACGCTACGACAACGGGTTCTGGTCCAGATCCACCAAGTGCACTTCCGCATCTCGGAGTGAGCCCAGGGCTCGCCCTGGCTGGCGTCAGGCGTTGGGCCGCTTGCCGTGGTTCGCGCTCTTCTTCTTCCGGGCCTTGCGCTTGCGTGCGGACTTGGCCATGACTCACTCCTACGGTCTCTGCAGTGCAACGCGCCATTGTTCCATCCGTCCCCAGCCCGCCGTGTCGGCCCCCCAGGAGGGAGAGGGCTACCGGGTGAGCCGGCCGAGGAACCGCTGGCGGTCCACCACCACACGCGTGACCTCGCCGTCCCCGACGACTGCGTCGCGGCCGTCGACGGCGCTGACCCGGAAGCGCATCAGCCCCCCGTCCCGGTGGACCAGATGCGCGGTGACGCGGACCGTCTCCCCGGCGAGGCTGGGCAGCCGATGCTCCATGCTGACCCGCGAGCCGACCGAGGTCTGCTCGGGCGTCAGCCCCTCGGCGACGGCCGCGCACGTCGCTGCCTCAGCCCAGGCCAGCAGTCGCGGCGTGCCCAGCACGGGGAGGTCCCCCGAGCCCAACGCCGCGGCGGTGTCGTTCGGGGTCACGGTGAACGTGAGGGTGGCCGTGTCGGGCATCGGGAGGCCTCAGATTCCGAACGTGGTGCGGGGGTACGTCGCGGCCACATCGGTGACGACGTTGACCAGGTAGGGGACCCCAGCAGCGAACGCCCGGTCCAGCGCGGGACCGATCTGGTGAGGGTCGGTCACCATCTCTCCGGCACCGCCGAGCGCCCGGACGACCTCGTCGTACCTCGTGCGCGGCGCCAGGTCCGCGATCACGTCGTAGCCGTAGAGCATCTGCATCGGGCCCTTCTCCAGCGCCCACGCGGAGTTGTTGCCCACCACCATCACGACCGGCAGCCGGTGACGCACCAGGGTGTCCACGTCCATGAGCGACATGCCCGCCGCGCCGTCGCCCAGCAGGAGCACCACCTGGGCGGAGGGACGGACGAGCCGCGCGGCGATCGCCGCGCCGAGCCCGGCGCCGAGGCAGCCGTAGGGGCCGGGGTCGAGCCAGCCACCCGGGCGCGCGGGCTCCACGAACTTCCCGGCGAAGGAGACGAAGTCGCCACCGTCGCCGATCACCACGGAGTCCTCGGCCAGCCGAGGAAGCAGCTCGCCGTAGATCCGGCCCGGGTGGATGGGGTCCGCGGTCGCAGTCAGGAGCGCGCGGTCGCGCTCCACCGCGGTCGCGACCGCGGCCTGCAGTTCCCCGACCCAGCCAGACCAGTCCGGGCGGCGGATCTGGTGCTCCAACGCGGCCAGCACGCCGTCGAGCGTCATCCTCAGGTCTCCGGCCGCTGATGCGACCAGGTCGGCGTGCGTGCTGATGCCCTCCGGCGCGTCGGCCAGATGCACGACCTTCGCCCCTGGGGCGCCGTCCTTCCCGCCGAAGGCTCCGTAGCCGAGCCGGAAGTCGAGCGGCGTGCCGACGACGACGACGAGGTCCGCTGCACCCAGCGCGAGGCCCCGTGCCCGGGTGACCAGCAGCGGGTGGCCTCCGGGCACGACGCCGCGGCCCATCCCATTGGTGATCGCCGGCAGCCCCACGGTCTCCACCAGCCGGAGGGCCGCCTGCTCGGCGCCATCACCCCAGACGTCGCTGCCGAGGACCAGCACCGGCCGACGCGCCTGGGCCAGCAGCTCGGCCACCTCGGCGAGGGTGTCGCCATCCGGCTCCACGGGGGTCGGCGCAGCGGGCTCGGGCCTCACGAGAGACCGGGTCTCGAAGAAGGCGTCCATCGGCACGTCGAGGAAGGTGGGCCCGCGGTGCGCAGACCGGGCCAGGGCGAAGGCCCGGTCCATCTCAGTGGCGATGTCGGCCGGATCGTGCACGGTCCGCGCCGACTTGGTCACCGAGGCGACCAGGGGGACGTGGTCGAGCTCCTGGAGGCTGCCCGTGCCCCACCGGTTGTCCGGTGCCCGCCCCCCCACGACGACCAGCGGCGCGCCACTGAAGGAGGCCTGGGTGATCGGGCTGATGCCGTTGGTGACCCCAGGACCGGCCGTGAGCACCGCCAGCCCGGGGACGCGGGTCAGCTTGCCGACGGCCTCGGCGGCGAAGACCGCCGTCTGCTCGTGCCGCACGTCCAGGAGCCGCATCGGTGGGTCCGCGGTCACCGCGCCGTCGTACATCGGGAAGACATGGGCCCCAGAGAGGGTGAACATCGTGTCCACGCCGTGCGCTGCGGCCACGGCGACCGCGTGGGCACCGGTGTGGGCCTCGACGGGGGCGGGCCCGGAGGGGGGAGCGTCGGTCATGGGGGCAACCTACCGGCCGGTCACCGGCCGGCCACGGGCTCCCCGACCGCGGTGATCACTGCCCTCCTCGCGGTCCTAGCCTGGGAGCATGCCGTCGCTGACCGAGGTCGCCCAGGCTCACACTGAGCTGGGGGAGCAGGATCTGGCCTGGCTGCACCTGCTCGTGGCCGACTGGCAGATCGTCGCGGACCTCTCCTTCGCCGACCTCGTGCTCTGGCTCCCCGACCGGGACGGCCAGGGGTTATGGGCGGGCGCCCAGATCCGACCCACGACCGGGCCGACCTCCTATGTCGACGACCTCGTCGGGAGCTTCCTCCGCGTGGGCCGCCGCCCGCTGATCGATGCCGCACTGGAGCAGAACCGCGTCGTCCGCGAAGGGGACCCCGAGTGGCGCGACGACGTGCCGGTGCGCGTCGAGGCGATCCCGGTGCGCCGCAAAGATCGCACCCTCGCGGTCGTCGCGCGCAACACGAACTTGCTGGGGGTGCGCACCCCGTCCCGGCTCGAGCTGGCCTACCTGGAGACGGCCGCGGAGCTGACCCAGATGATCAGCACCGGTCACTTCCCGCACTCCGCGCCCCGCAGCGACCACACCGACGCTGCCCGGGTCGGGGACGGCTTCGTGCGCCTCGACTCGACGGGTGTGGTCAGCTACGCCAGCCCGAACGCGCTCTCGGTCTACCGACGGCTGGGGCTGACCACCGACCTCACCGGGCTCGAGCTGGCCGCGACGACCCGTCAGCTCATCCCCGTCTCCCGCCGGCCGGACGAGGAGACGCTGAGCGCCGTCCTGGGCGGGACTGTGCCGGCGGACACCGAGATGGGCACCGCAGGCACGGTGGTGATCGCCCGGTCCGTGCCGCTGCGCGGTCCGCGTGGCCACGCCGGTGCCCTGGTGCTGCTGCGCGACGTCACCGACCTCCGTAGCCGCGACCGAGAGCTGCTGACCAAGGACGCCACGATCCGCGAGATACACCACCGGGTGAAGAACAACCTCCAGACGGTGGCCGCCCTGCTGCGGTTGCAGTCCCGGCGGACCGCGCTTCCCGAGGCTCGGGCGGGATTGGACGAGGCGGTGCGCCGCGTCGGCTCGATCGCGCTGGTGCACGAGACGCTCAGCCGCTCGTTGGACGAGACGGTGGCCTTCGACGGGATCGCGGACCGGCTGCGCGCCATGGTGGCCGACATGCACTCCTCCGAGGCGCCGATCCGCATCGAGCGGCTGGGCAGCTTCGGCGTGCTCTCGGCGGAGCTGGCCACGCCGCTGGCGATGGTTCTCACCGAGCTGCTGCAGAATGCCATCGAACACGCCTTCGCCGGCGGCCCCGGAGTGATCGAGGTGCGGGCCCGACGCGACCAAGGGACCCTGGAGGTGGAGGTCGCCGACGACGGGAGCGGGTTCTCCGAGGAATTCGACCCCGAGCAGTCGGCCAGTCTCGGACTCTCGATCGTCCGCACTCTGGTGGAGTCCGAGATGGGGGGCTCGCTCGCCTTCCGGTCCTCGGAGCAGGGGACCAACGTAGGGATCATCGTGCCCCTGGCCGGGGTCGAGGTCTGAGCCTTCGGGGTGTTCTCCTCTGGCTGGTGCGCGGGTGCCGGGTGGCGGGAGCGGCTGGGCGGGGGCGCGGTCCTCAGGCGGTCCGCACGCGAGCGCGAGCGTTGCGACGCTTCAGCGCGCGCCGCTCGTCCTCGCTTAGCCCCCCCCAGACACCATGGTCCTGCCCGGCCTCGAGCGCCCAGGCCAGGCACTGCTCGCGTACGTCGCACCGTCGGCACACCTGCTTGGCCTCCTCGATCTGGAGGATGGCGGGACCGGTGTTGCCGATCGGGAAGAACAGCTCAGGGTCCTCGTCGAGGCACGCGGAACGGTGGCGCCAGTCCATGGCGTGAAGCTCCTTCTCTGGTCCAGTGGCCAACCCGTGATCTCTGGCCACGGACGTGTGTACTGCCCGGAACGGTCCTCCGGACAGTCCGGTCCCCCGAGCGCCCTGGGGCCCACTCGGAGTCGCCGCGGGCCATGTGGGGTGGTGAACACCACAGCCTTGGAACCCGCGACTCGGTTGATCGTGCCAATTTCATCGCGGCCATTCAATAGGTGGCACTCGTCGGCTGCATCACAGCCTTGCGTCTCTCCCCTACCCGGGTCGGCAGGCCACCCTGGCGCTGCTGCTCGGAGGTCGCCCGGAACGACGTACCATCGGCCCTCGTGACCGACGCACCCCCCGCGGCCCCGGTCGGCCGAGCACCCACGCCCTTGGTCGTTGCAGTCATTGTAACGGCCGTGGAGGCGCTGACCTTCCTGGTGCTCAGCACGATCCAGGTCCCCGGCTTCTTCGGCGAGAGGCTGGTCATGAACCTGACGACGTTCGCCTTCTTCGTCGGCTACGGCCTCTTCCTCGGATTCTGCGCCCTGGAACTGCTGCGGCTGCGCTCCTGGGCCCGCGCGCCCGTCGTGCTGGCGCAGGTCTTCCAGATCGTCGTCGGCGCCGAATTCTGGGGGGGACGCACGTCGGTGGTTGCCGTCCTGAGCGTGCTACTGGCCGTGGTGACGTTGGTCGGGATCTTCCACCCCGCCTCGCTGCGAGCCCTTGCCGGCGGCGAGGCCTGACGCGGCTCAGCGGGAGGTCGGCTGCTCGTCCAGCGACCTGCGGAGCTCGGCAAGAGTGCGGCTGAGCAGACGCGACACGTGCATCTGCGAGATGCCGAGCTCCTCGGCGATCTGTGACTGGGTCATGTTGCGGAAGAAGCGCAGCAGCAGGATCCGCTTCGACCGGGCGTCGAGCCGATCCAGCAGGGGCTTGACGGTCTCACGGTCGACGACCGCATCGAGGGCGTCGTCCTCGTTGCCCAGTTGCTCGATCACCGCACCCACCTCCCCGCTCGGATCCGGGGCGTCCAGCGAGAGCGGGCTGTAGGCGTTGGCCGACTCCAGCCCCTCCAGGATCTCCTCCTCGCTCATCTCGGTGCGCGTCGCCAGCTCGGCTACGGTCGGGGACCGACCCAGCTCCTGACCCAGGTCGCTGGCCGCCTGGTTGATCACCGCCTGGATCTCCTGCAGCCGCCGGGGGACGCGGATGGTCCAGCCGCGGTCCCGAAAATGCCGCTTGATCTCACCGACGATCGTGGGGGTGGCATAGGTCGAGAAAGCGACTCCACGCGCGAGGTCGAAGCGGTCGATTGCCTTGATCAGGCCGATGGTCGCGACCTGCACGAGGTCCTCATGCGGCTCGCCGCGGTTGCCGAAGCGCCGGGCAAGATACTCCGCGAGCGGCAGGTGCATCTCCACCAGTTCGCTGCGCAGGCGCGCCACCTCCTCGCCGTTCTCGGTGCCGCGCATCGCGGTGAAGAGCTCGGCAGTGCGGGCGTGCAGGTCGCTGCCGTCCCGAGTGCCGCCGCCGCTGGCCAACCGGGAGCCGGGGGAGCCGGGGGAGTCGGGCGAGTGAGGGGGCAACCGGTCGGGCGCCATGTCGTCTGTGGCCATCACGGATGCCGACCGGCGCTGCGCGAGAGGGTGAGCACCAGCCGGTCGCCCTCGACGGTGGAGTTCACGTGCGTGGTGAGTGCGGACAGCACCCGCCAGGCGAAGCCCTGCTCGGCCGGCGGCCGGGGGTCGTCACAGGTCGTGCCGACCGCCACCGTCATCGTCGCCTGTCCCAGCCAGAAGCGGCACTCCAGCTCCGCGTCAGCGCGCGCCTGGGGCAGCAGGATCGCGCACGCCTCGTCGACGGCGATCCTGAGGTCCTCGATGTCGTCGAGGGTGAAGTTGATGCGGGCCGCGAGACCCGCCGTCGCCGTCCGCAGGACGGCCAGGAACGCACTGTTAGCGGGCAGGCGCAACTCCGCGTCGGGGGCATGGGTGTTCATCGTGCGACTCCCGAGATCGTCGAGGCTCACACCCGCCGGGGGCCCCGCCGGCCTCCGGCGCGGCCCCCGGCAGGTGGGTCATGGTCAGGCTTGTTTCGTCTCGGCGAAGATCGTGGCGATCTCGTCGATCTTGGCCAGCAGCTGGTCGGCGGCGTCGGCGTCGAAGGAGCCCTTCGCGCCCGAGGCGCCCGCGAGCTTGGTTGCCTCGTTGAAGAGCTGGTGCAAGTGCGGGTACTTCTCGAAGTGCGGCGGCTTGAAGTAGTCCGTCCACAGCACCCACAGGTGGTGCTTGACGAGCTCCGCGCGCTGCTCCTTGATCAGGACCGCACGGGTTCGGAAGTCGGGGTCGGCGTTGTCGGCGACCTTGCCGATGATGCCCTTGATGGACTCGGCCTCGATCCGGGCCTGGGCGGGGTCGTAGACGCCGCACGGGAGGTCACAGTGGGCGTGTACGTCGAGTGTCGGTGCGAACAGTCGCTCGAACATGCGAGTCCTTTCTGGCAGCGGCGACATGCCAGGCTTGGTGGTAGGGGTCACGGTACGCCCGAGACCTTACTCCGTTGCCAGGGGGCCGGGGAGGGTGCAGGAAGGCAGACCATGCGGATCGGCGTTGGGGTGGTGCGGGGGCGGTCGATGGAGCCGACTCTGGTCGACGGCGACCGGTTGCTGCTGCTGCACGGCGTGTCCCCGCGCGTGGGGGGGCTCGCCGTGGTCAGGCTGCCCGGCGGAGTGGTCGCGGTGAAGCGGGCGGTACGCCGCGAGCCGGGCGCCTGGTGGGTCGAGCGGGACAACCCCCGCGTCGGAGTGGACTCGTGGTTGGTGGGTGCGGTCCCGGACCGCGACGTCGTGGCCCGGGTCGTGCTCCGGCTGCCCGCGCCGCGGATCCGGGCGTGGCTAGGCATCGCTCGCTCGTGGGCCCCGGGTCCGGCGCGCCGTCGCGGGTCCCTGTGAGAAACTTGCGCGTCGGGTGATCCCCGCACCTGGAGACCGGCGCGCCGGCTCGGCCAGCCTCGTCCGGCCGTGCGTCCCGGGACCATCTCCTCACCCTCGACCAGGAGCACTCCATGCCGTCCTCGTCTGCCTCCACGCCTGCCGAGACCCCGTCTCAGGGCGCGGCGCCGACTGCCGTCGATGCCGCGTCCCCGGTGTTCGCCCTGCACGCCGGCGGCAAGATGCAGATCGCCTCGACCGTGCCACTGGACACCCGTGAGGACCTCTCCCTGGCCTACACCCCGGGTGTGGCTCAGGTCTGTGAGGCGATCGCGGCGCAGCCCACCCTGGTGCGCGACTACACCTGGGTGTCGAACACCGTCGCGGTGGTCACCGACGGCACCGCGGTGCTAGGTCTGGGCGACGTCGGGCCGGCGGCCGCCCTGCCGGTGATGGAGGGCAAGGCGGTGCTGTTCAAGCAGTTCGGCGGCGTCGACGCTGTCCCGATTTGCCTCGACACCACCGACAGCGACGAGATCGTCGACACCGTGACGCGGCTCGCGCCGAGTTTCGGCGGCATCAACCTGGAGGACATCTCGGCGCCGCGGTGCTTCGAGATCGAGAACCGGCTCCAGCAGCGCCTGGACATCCCGGTCTTCCACGATGACCAGCACGGCACCGCCGTAGTCGCGCTGGCCGCGCTCGAGGGCGCGCTGCGGTTGACCGGGCGCACCCACGCCGATACCCGCGTCGTCATCTCCGGGGCGGGGGCCGCCGGGGTGGCCGTTGCCAAGATCCTCCTGGCTGCCGGCATCGGCGACCTGGCCGTCACCGACCGCCGCGGCGTCCTGCACTCCGGGCGTCACGACCTCACTCCGGTCAAGCGGGCCCTCGCGGCCCAGACCGCCGATGTCACCGGCCGCGCGGGGTCGCTCGCCGACGCCCTCCGCGATTCCGACGTCTTCATCGGGGTCTCCGGCGGCACAGTGCCCGAGGACGACGTGGCGTCGATGGCGCCCGAGGCGGTGATCTTCGGGCTCGCCAACCCGAATCCGGAGGTGCATCCGGACGTGGCGCACCGGCACGCCCGCGTGGTGGCGACCGGCCGGTCGGACTTCCCCAACCAGATCAACAACGTGCTGGCCTTCCCGGGGATCTTCCGCGGAGCGTTCGACGTGCGGGCCTCCAGCATCACCGAGCGGATGAAGCTGGCCGCGGCGCAGGCTCTGGCGGCGCTCGTGGCCGACGACCTGCGCGAGGACTACATCGTCCCGTCGCCCTTCGACCCGCGCGTCGGCCCTGCGGTGGCGGCGCGAGTCGCCGCCGCTGCCCGCGCCGACGGCGTCGCCCGGCGGTAGGGTCCAAGCCATGTTCGCTGTCTACGCCACGTCGTTCTCGCGCACCGACCCGCTGGCCGGACTGGTGGTGGGGGAGCGCCCCGACCCCGATCCGCCCGCAGGATGGACGACCATCACGGTCAAGGCGGCCTCGCTCAATCACCACGACCTGTGGTCGCTGCGCGGCGTGGGCCTGCGCGAGGAGTCGTTGCCGATGATCCTCGGCTGCGACGCCGCCGGCTACGACGAGGAGGGCAACGAGGTGGTCGTGCACGCCGTCATCTCCGACCCCGCCTGGAGCGGAGACGAGACGCTGGACCCGCGCCGGTCGTTGCTGAGCGAGCGCTACCAGGGCACCTTCGCCGACGCTGTGGCGGTCCCGCGGAGCAACGTCGTGACCAAGCCCGCGTCGCTGTCCTTCGAGGAGGCTGCCTGCCTGCCGACCGCGTGGCTGACGGCGTACCGGATGCTGTTCACCCAAGGCGGACTCAAGGCCGGAGACACCGTGTTGGTCCAGGGGGCGGGCGGCGGGGTCGCAACCGCCTTGATCGTCCTGGCCCGTGCCGGTGGTCTGCGCGTGTGGGCCACCAGCCGTGGCGAGGACAAGCGTCGTCGTGCCCTGGAGATCGGCGCCCACGAGGTCTTTGAGAGCGGGGCTCGGCTGCCGGACAAGGTCGACGCGGTGATGGAGACGGTGGGGCGCGCGACCTGGTCGCACTCGATCCGCTCGCTGCGCCCCGGCGGGGCGATCGTGATCAGCGGGACGACCAGCGGGCCGCAGCTCGACGACGCCGAGCTGACCCGGATCTTCTTCCTCCAGCTTCGCGTAATCGGGTCCACGATGGGGACGCGGGCCGAACTGGCGTCCTTGGTGAGGCTGCTCGACGCCTCCGGCGCCCGCCCGCTGATCGACCGGGTGCTGCCGATGGAGCAGGCCCCCGAGGGCTTCGCGGCGATGGCTGACGGCGAGGTCTTCGGCAAGGTGGTCTTCACCCGCTGACCACCGCGTAGCCGAGCCCGGCCGGGGGCTCGACCCGGTCGGTCCCTCAGTCGTCGTCGAGGCGGGCGAGCCAGGTCGCCAGCCGCTCGACGGGCACCTCGAACTCGGGGTTGAGGTCGACGAACTCGCCGAGCCGGTCGGCAAGCCAGGCGAAGGTGACCTCTTCCTCGCCGCGCCGGCTCAGCAGCTCCTCGATGCCGCGGTCAGTGAAGTACACCTCAGCCGAACGCCTGCTCCATGAGCTGCTTCTGCTCCTGCTGGTGTCGGCTGGCCTGGCCGACCGCCGGTGAGCTGGACTCCGCGCGGGCGACCCGGTAGAGGGGAACCGGGACCGCCCCGGTGAAGTGCAGGGCGATGTGCGGCCACGGGCCCATGTTGGCGGGTTCGTCCTGGATCCAGCGCACCTCGCGCAGGTTGGGATACTTCTCGACCTCGGCCAGCACCTCCTCGACGGGCCGGGGATAGAGCTGCTCGACGCGCGCAATCGCCGTGCGGGGTTGGTCGCCCTCCCGCTTCTTGCGCTCGACCATGAGGTCCCAGGTGATCCGACCCGAACAGAGCAGAAGCCGCTCCACCGAGGAGGGATCGGCCACATCCTCGCCGATCACCGGGTGGAAGGAGCTGTCGGTGAAGTCCTCGGGACGGGAGGAGGCCTCCTTGCGCTTGAGCATCGACTTGGGGGTGAAGACGATGAGCGGCCGGTGCTCCTCGCCCAGCGAGTGCTGGCGGAGCAGGTGGAAGTGGCTGGCCGGCGTGGACGGCTGGGCGATCACGAAGGCGTCGTCGGCGGCCATGGTGAGGAAGCGCTCGATGCGCGCCGAGGAGTGGTCGGGGCCCTGGCCCTCGTAGCCGTGCGGCAGCAGGAGAACGACGCCGGACTGCTGACCCCACTTGGTCTCCCCGGCGGTGATGTACTCGTCGATCACGGTCTGGGCGCCGTTGACGAAGTCGCCGAACTGGGCCTCCCACAGCACCAGCGCGTCGGGGCGAGCCACCGAGTAGCCGTACTCGAAGCCGAGCGCGGCGTACTCCGAGAGCAGCGAGTCGTAGGCGTAGAACTTGGCCTGGTCCTCGCTCAGATTGCTCAGCGGGGTCCACTCATCGCCGGTGCGGCGGTCGATGATCGTGGCGAAGCGCTGCACGAAGGTGCCGCGCCGGGAGTCCTGTCCGGCCAGCCGCACCGGCCGCCCGTCCATGAGCAGCGAGGCGAAGGCGAGGATCTCGCCCGTGCCCCAGTCGATGGGACCGTCGGTGATCGCCCCCGCGCGCCGCTGGAGCTGGGGAAGCACCTTCGGGTGCACGGTGAACCCGTCGGGCATGTCCACGTGCGCATCGGCGATGCGCTTGAGCGTCTCGCGGCTGATCGCCGTGGTCGCCTTATGGGCGGGCTTGTCGGGGTACTCGGGCACGGTGGTCCACGCCTCGGGCTGTGACTCGCCCTCGCGCACCTCGCGGAAGACGCGCTCGAGCTGTTGCTGGTAGTCCCGCAGCACCTGCTCGGCTTCCTCGACCGTGATGTCTCCGCGACCGATCAACGACTCGGTGTACAGCTTGCGCACCGACCGCTTGTGCTCGATGAGGTCGTACATCAACGGCTGGGTGTACGACGGGTCGTCGCCCTCGTTGTGGCCGCGGCGCCGATAGCAGACCAGGTCGATGACCACGTCCTTCTTGAACGACTGGCGGTACTCGAAGGCGAGCCGAGCGACGCGGATGCAGGCTTCGGGGTCGTCGCCGTTGACGTGGAAGATCGGCGCCTGCACCATTCGGGCCACGTCGGTGCAGTACAGCGACGAGCGCGACGAGGCCGGGGAGGTGGTGAAGCCGACCTGGTTGTTCACCACGACGTGGATCGTGCCGCCGGTGCGGTATCCCCGTAGCTGGGACAGGTTCAGGGTCTCGGCGACCACCCCCTGCCCGGCGAACGCGGCGTCGCCGTGGACGAGCAGCGGCAGCACCGGGTAGGCGGCGCCCCGGTCGAGCATGTCCTGCTTCGCCCGGGCGATGCCCTCCAGGACCGGGTCCACGGTCTCGAGGTGCGAGGGGTTGGCGGACACGGAGACCTTCACCTCCGTGCCCGAGGCGGCGACGAAGACGCCGTCGGCGCCGAGGTGGTACTTCACGTCACCGGATCCCTGGACGGTCCGGGGGTCGATGTTGCCCTCGAACTCGCGGAAGATCTGGCCGTAGGACTTGCCCACGATGTTGGCCAGCACGTTGAGCCGGCCCCGGTGGGCCATGCCGATGCAGACCTCGGCTAGCCCGCCCTCGGCGGCGGCGGTGCAGATCTCGTCGAGGAGCGGGACCGTGGTCTCCCCTCCCTCGAGGCTGAACCGCTTCTGCCCCACGAACTTGGTCTGCAGGAAGGTCTCGAAGGCCTCGGCCTGGTTGAGCTTGAGCAGGATTCGCAACTGCTCCTCACGGGGAGGCTTCACGTGCGGCTGCTCGACCCGCTGCTGGATCCATCTGCGCTGGTCGGGGTCTTGGATGTGCATGTACTCGATGCCCAGGGTGCGGCAGTACGAGTCTCTGAGAATGCCGAGGATGTTGCGCAGCTTCATGAAGCTGCTGTCGCCGCCGAAGGAACCGGTCGCGAACTCGCGGTCCAGGTCCCACAGCGTCAGACCGTGGGACTCGATCTCCAGGTCTGGGTGGCTGCGCTGCTGGTACTCCAGCGGGTCGGTGTCGGCCATCATGTGGCCGCGCACCCGGTAGGCGTGGATCAGCTCCAGGACGCGTGCCTGCTTGCTGATGTCCTCGTCGTGGGACGTCGAGATGTCCAGTCCCCAGCGGATCGGCTCGTAGGGGATCCGCAGCGCTCGGAAGATCTCGTCGTAGAACCCGTCTGCACCGAGCAGCAGCTGGTGGACCCGGCGCAGGAACTCGCCGGACTGCGCGCCCTGGATGACCCGGTGGTCGTAGGTCGAGGTCAGGGTCATGACCTTGCTGATGGCGTTGCGGGTCAGCGTCTCCTCGGAGGCTCCCTGAAACTCGGGCGGGTGCTCCATCGACCCCACCCCGATGATGCAGCCCTGGCCCTTCATCAGGCGCGGCACCGAGTGGTTGGTGCCGATGGTGCCGGGGTTGGTGAGGCTGATGGTGGTCTGCTGGAAGTCGGAGACCTCGAGCTTGTTGTTCCGCGCGCGGCGGATCACATCCTCATAGGCGGTCCAGAACGCGGCGAAGTCCATGCGCTCCGCGGCCTTGATCGAGGGCACGAGCAGCTGCCGGGAGCCGTCAGACTTGGGCAGGTCGATCGCCAGCCCCAGGTTGATGTGGGCGGGCTGGACGAGGTGGGGCTTGCCGTCGACGTCGTCGTAGCCGTTGTTCATCTCCGGGTAGTCGCGCAGCGCCTTGACGAGCGCGAAGCCGATGACGTGGGTGAAGGACACCTTGCCGCCGCGGGCGCGGGCCAGGTGGTTGTTGATGACCACGCGGTTGTCCCACAGCAGCTTGACCGGGACGCTGCGCACGCTCGTCGCGGTGGGCACCGAGAGGCTGGCGTCCATGTTCATCGCCGTCCGCATGGGTGCACCGCGCAACTGCTTCACGGCCGGCTCGTCGTCGACGTCGGTCGGCGGCGGCGGGGCCTTCTCCTTGGGCACCGGACGACCGGCCGGCGTCGCGGGCACCGCGTCGGCACGGGTCTGGGCGCCCTTCGACTCCTCCCCGCCCCTGGATGTGCGGGTGCGGGCAGGGGCGACGGTGTCGTCGGCCGTGGGCTTGACGGGCTCGGCCCGCTGAGCGGTGACCGACGGCGTGCCACGGGGGGCCTGACGGTCCTCGCCCTGCTTCTTCTCAGGCTGCTTGTCCTGGGGCTGCTTGTCCTGGGGCTGCTTGTCCTGGGGCTGCTTGTCCTGGGGCTGCTTGTTCTGGGCCTGCGGCTCGGGCTCCGGCTTCGCCGCCGAGTCCGCCCGCGACCGGAAGAACTCCCACCAGGCCCGGTCGACGCTCTCGGGGTCTTCCTGGAAGCGCTGGTACATGTCGTCGACGAGCCACGCATTGGCGCCGAAGTCGTCGGCGGGGTCCGGGGACCTGCCGGACGGGGAGGTTGGCTGCTGGTCCTGGACAGACTCGGCCACGGGTGCGATCGCCTCTTCCGCTGCGTCGTTGGGAACCACTCAGAGGACGGCCGAGAGGCCGCCCTGAGCAAGAGCCCTCCCCAATCTAGCCGTCTGCTGCAGTGATTGCAGCGGGCTGGCGGCGGCTCGGTGGTCCCATCGCGGGCGCTTCTGGCTGTGTAGTGCCCTCGTCGCGCGTGCGCCTAGCCTGAGGCTGTGGCCAGGCAGCACTCCCGGGCTGCCCGGGTCGAGGACGTGCACGCACTCGCCTTGGGCATGCCTCATGTGACGGTGTATCCGGGCACCGAGCACAAGCCCGTCTACCAGGTCGGCGGCAAGTCGTTCGTGTTCTTCCGCAACCCGCGCCCGGACGCGGTCGACCCGGAGACCGGCGAACGCTACGACGACGTGATCGTGTTCTGGGTGTCCGACGAGGGGGAGAAGCTTGCGATGGTGCAGGACGAGTCGTCGCCGTTCTTCACCACCGCGCACTTCGAGGGGCACCTCTCGGTCCTGCTCCGAGCCAGCCGGATCGGCGAGATCAGCCATGCCGAGCTCGCCGAGGTGGTGCAGGACGCCTGGCTCTCCCGCGCGTCGGCGCGTCGGCGCGCAGCCTGGCTCGCACAGCGGCGGTGCGAGTGAGCCGCTCGCGTGGCGTCCGGCCGTGCCAGCACCAGCGGAGCCAACCGGCGCCAAGCGCCCCCGGCAGGATTCGAACCTGCGCTCCCGCCTCCGGAGGGCGGTGCTCTATCCCCTGAGCTACGGGGGCTCGCCGTGCGCCCGACAGCGTACAGGACACCGCGCCAGCGACCTTGGGTGCGGGCCGGTGAGGTCGTCGGGCCGGCGCAGGCGTCGGCGGCGGGAGGGCGGCAGGCAGCCGGCGCCCCGCCGATAGACTCTCGCGGTGACTCCGCAGCAGCTGTCCGAGGCCGTCGTCCGCGCGCTCACCGACCTCGTCGACCGGGGAGCGGTCACGGTCGACGGTGCGCTCCCGGAGTCGGTGGTCGTGGAGCGGCCCAGGCACCGAGCCCACGGTGACTACTCCACCAACGCGGCGCTCCAGCTCGCCAAGCGCACCGGACTCCCTCCCCGGGAGCTAGCCAGCTTGCTGGCCGAGGAGCTCCGCCGGGCCCTGGGCATCGCCGAGGTCGCGCTGGCCGGCCCGGGCTTCTTGAACATCACGGTCGAGGCCGGGGCGCAGGGTGCCCTGGCGTCGCAGATCGTGACGGCCGGCTCGGCGTACGGCGACAACGACGCCCTGGACGGGCGCTCGGTCAACGTCGAGTTCATCTCCGCCAACCCCACCGGCCCCCTGCATCTGGGGCACACCAGATGGGCCGCGGTCGGGGACGCGCTGGCCAGGGTCATGGAGGCCGCCGGCGCGGCGGTCACCCGGGAGTTCTACGTCAACGACCGGGGCGCGCAGATGGAGAAGTTCGGCGCCTCCATCGAGGCACACGCCCTGGGCCGTGCGGTCCCCGAGGACGGCTACCACGGAGGCTACGTCGCCGACCTCGCCCGCCAGATCGTGGCCGCCCGTCCGGACATCCTCGGGCTGCCCGAGCCGGAGCGGCGGGTCGCCTTCCGCGAGGACGGCTATCGGCTCCAGCTCGGCGAGCAGCAGCGGCAACTGGAGGAGTTCAACACCCACTTCGACGTGTGGTTCTCCGAGCGCTCGCTCTACGACGAGGGCAAGGTCGACCACGCCCTGCGGGTGCTCGAGAAGGCCGGCCACCTCTACGACGCCGACGACGCGCTGTGGATGCGCACCACCGACTTCGGTGACGACAAGGACCGGGTGCTGCGTCGGGGCAACGGCGAGCTCACCTACTTCGCCTCCGACACCGCCTACTACGTCGACAAGCGCGAGCGTGGCTCCGACCTGTGCATCTACCTCCTCGGCGCCGACCACCACGGGTACGTCGGCCGGCTCAAGGCGATGGCGGCGTGCGCCGGTGACGATCCCGAGTCGAACATCGAGGTGCTCATCGGGCAGCTGGTGAAGATCATGCGCGGCGGCGAGGAAGTGCGGCTGAGCAAGCGCGCCGGCTCCATCGTCACCCTGGGCGAGCTCGTGGAGCTGATCGGCGTGGACGCCTTGCGCTACACCCTCAGCCGCTATCCCGCCGACTCCCCGCTCACGCTCGACGTCGAGCAGATCACCCGGGCCAGCGCCGACAACCCCGTCTACTACGTGCAGTACGCCCATGCCCGGCTGGCCTCGATCCTGCGCAACGCCCGTGACCTCGACGTGGCGCCCGCGGGCTCCGAGGCCGCCGTGGGCTTCGATCCGGCGCTGCTGAGTCATCAGCGCGAGGGAGACCTGCTGCGCGCGCTGGCGGAGTTCCCCCGGGTCGTGGCCACCGCCGCGCAACTGCGCGAGCCGCACCGGGTGGCGCGCTATCTGGAGGCCACGGCCGGCACCTTCCACCGCTTCTATGACGCATGCCGGGTGCTCCCGCAGGGCGACGAGGAGCCCGGTGACCTGCACCGGGCCCGGTTGACGTTGGTCAGCGCCACCCGAGTGGTGCTGGCAAACGGCCTGGCGCTGCTCGGCGTGACCGCGCCGGAGCGCATGTGAGGGCGCACGCCGCCGGTGCGCTCCATGGCGACATGGGCGACCGGCTCGGCCGAGGGCCGTCCTGGCTGCGACCCCCCGAGGACGCCAACGCGCTGGTGCCGCAGCTGTGGCCGATGACCGCGCGTAAGGACGCCCACGGCGTCATGACCATCGGAGGCGTCGATCTGCGCCGTCTGGCCGAGGAGCACGGCACTCCGGCGTACGTCCTGGACGAGGCGGACTTCCGCGCTCGGGCCCGGGCCTTTCGCGATGCCTTCGCCGGCCGCGACCCCGGCTGGGACGTCTACTACGCGGGCAAGGCGTTCCTCTGCACCACCGTGGCGCGGTGGGTGAGTGAGGAAGGCCTGCGGCTCGACGTGTGCTCCGGCGGTGAGCTGACCGTCGCGCTGCGGGCGGGCGTGGACCCGGACGGCATCGGCTTCCACGGCAACAACAAGTCAGCCGAGGAGCTGCGCCGAGCCGTGGAGGCCGGCGTCGGGCGGGTGGTGGTGGACTCCTTCGACGAGCTGGCCCGCCTGGAGTCTCTGGCCGCCGACTCCGGCACCGTCGCCCCGGTGATGGTCCGCACGACTGCCGGCGTGGAGGCGCACACCCACGAGTACATCGCCACCGCCCACGAGGACCAGAAGTTCGGCTTCTCCCTCGCCACCGGCGAGGCCTTCGACGCCGTCTGCCGCGCTCACGCGGCACCTCATCTGCGGCTGCTCGGCCTGCACAGCCACATCGGCTCCCAGATCTTCGACACCGCAGCGTTCGAAGTCGCGGCCCGGCGGGTCGTCGGGCTCCATGCGAAGGTCCGCGAGGAGCTCGGCGTGACCATGCCCGAGCTCGACCTCGGGGGCGGCTTCGGGATCGCCTACACCACCCAGGACGACCCGGCCACCCCGGACCTGCTCGCCGCCGAGCTGACCGCCATCGTCGCGCAGGAGTGCCGCGCGCACGGCGTCGCCGTGCCGCGGCTGTCGGTCGAGCCCGGTCGGGCCATCGTGGGGCCGGCGATGTGCACGCTGTACGAAGTCGGGACCGTCAAGGAGGTGCGCCTCGACGCGGGGGCGTCGCGCTCCTACGTGTCGGTGGATGGCGGGATGAGCGACAACATCCGCACCGCGCTCTATGACGCGGACTTCTCGGCCACCCTCGCCGCGCGCCGGTCGGCGGCGCCGCCGACCCTGGCCCGGGTCGTCGGCAAGCATTGCGAGGCTGGCGACATCGTGGTGAAGGACGAGTTCCTCCCCGGGGACGTCGCGCCCGGGGACCTGCTCGCCGTGCCGGGAACCGGCGCGTACTGCCGATCGATGGCCAGCAACTACAACCACCTTCCCCGACCGCCGGTGGTGGGGGTGCGCGAGGGGCGCACGACCCTCCTGGTCCGGCGGGAGACCGACGAGGACCTGTTGCGACTCGACGCAGGGGCCTGAGCCGGCTGGGACCGGCTGGGACCGGGCGGTGCCGCGGAGCGCCGATGAGGGAGGATGGTCCGGTGCAGAAGGCGATGAGGGGGCGCAGATGGTGAGGGCATCCCGCGGCGACGCGGTGCGCGTCGCCCTGCTCGGCTGCGGATCGGTGGGCAGCCAGGTCGTCCGGTTGCTCGGCGAGCACGCCGAGGATCTCGCGGCCCGGATCGGCGCGCCGGTCGAGCTCATGGGCGTGGCCGTCCGGCGCCCTGACGCGCCGCGAGAGGTCGCCGTGCCCGAGGAGCTGCTCACCGCGGACGCGCAGGGTCTGGTCACCTCAGGGGTCGACGTCGTGGTCGAGGTGATCGGAGGGATCGAGCCCGCGCGGTCGCTGATCCTCGCGGCGCTGGAGGCCGGGGCAAGCGTGGTCACCGCCAACAAGGCCCTGATCGCCGAGGACGGCGCGACGCTCTTCGAGGCCGCCGAGAAGGCGGGCCGCGACCTCTACTTCGAGGCAGCCGTGGCGGGGGCGATCCCGATCCTGCGTCCCTTGCGCGAGTCGCTGGCCGGGGACCGGGTGCGGCGGGTGCTCGGGATCGTCAACGGCACCACGAACTTCATCCTGGACCGGATGGACTCCTCCGGCGCCGGGTTCTCCGAGGCGCTGGAGGAAGCCCAGGCCCTCGGGTACGCCGAGGCCGACCCGACCGCCGACGTCGAGGGCTTCGACGCCGCGGCGAAGGCGGCCATCCTGGCCAGTCTCGCCTTCCACAGCCGCGTGGTGGCCGGGGACGTGCACCGCGAGGGCATCTCCGATGTCTCCGCGGCCGACGTCGTCTCGGCGCGCGAGATGGGCTGCGTGGTCAAGCTGCTGGCGATCTGCGAGCTCGTCGAGGGGCCGGACGGTCCCGCGGTGTCGGCGCGCGTGCACCCGGCGATGATCCCGCGCAGCCACCCGCTGGCCAGCGTGCGCGAGGCCTACAACGCCGTCTTCGTGGAGAGCGAAGCGGCAGGTCAGCTGATGTTCTACGGGCCCGGTGCGGGGGGCACACCGACGGGGTCCGCGGTGCTGGGCGACCTGGTCAGCGTCGCCCGCAACCGGCTCCAGGAGGTCCGCGGGGTGGGCGAGTCCACCTATGCCGATCTCGCGGTGCTGCCGATCGGTCAGGCGCAGACGCGCTACCACCTCGCCGTGGACGTGGCCGACCGGGCCGGGGTGCTTGCGCACGTCGCGCAGGCGTTCGCCGAGCAGGGCGTCTCGATCCAGACGGTCCGACAGGAGGGCCGAGGCGACGACGCCCAGCTGGTGGTGGTCTCGCACCGGGCCACCGACCAGGCGCTCGCGGCGACGGTGGAGGCGCTGCGAGCGATGCCGGAGGTGCGGGACATCTCCTCGGTGATGCGGGTGGAGGGCGAGAGCGAATGAGCAGCCCACGATGAGCCGGTCGACCCTGGATGAGACCCGCTCGGCCCTGGATGAGACCCGCTCGGCGTCCCCGGCCGCAAGCCGTCCGGCAGCCCACCAGTGGCGCGGGGTGATCGAGGAGTACCACGACTGGTTGCCGCTGCCCGCCGGGACACCGACCTACACCCTTCGCGAGGGCGGGACCCCGCTGGTCGACAGCCCCTGGCTCTCCGAGCTCACCGGCGCCTCGGTCTGGGTCAAGGTCGAGGGGGACAACCCCACGGGCTCGTTCAAGGACCGCGGGATGACCGTCGCGCTCTCGGTGGCCGTCGGTCAGGGGGCCGAGGCGGTCGTGTGCGCCTCGACCGGCAACACCAGCGCCTCGATGGCCGCCTACGCCGCCCGGGCCAAGGTCAAGCCGCTGGTGCTCGTCCCGCAGGGCAAGATCGCCGCGGGGAAGCTGGCCCAGGCCATCGTCCACGGCGCCCAGGTCGTCATGGTGCGCGGCAACTTCGACGACTGCCTGCGGATCTCCCGCGAGCTCGCCGAGACCTACCCGGTGGCCCTGGTGAACTCGGTGAACCCGTTCCGTCTGGAAGGTCAGAAGACCGCCGCCTTCGAGATCGTCGACTTCCTCGGCGAGGCTCCCGACGTGCACGTGCTCCCGGTCGGCAACGCCGGCAACATCTCGGCGTACTGGCGCGGCTATCGGGAGTACGCCGAGGCGGGACGGACCACCCGGCTGCCCCGGATGCTGGGCTGGCAGGCGGCCGGCGCGGCTCCGCTGGTGCTGGGCGAGCCGGTCCGTGAGCCGGAGACGGTGGCCTCGGCCATCCGGATCGGCAACCCCGCCTCGTGGCACCTGGCCGTGGAAGCCGCGACGACGTCCGGCGGTCGCTTCGGGTCGGTGACCGACGAGGAGATCCTGCGGGCCCAGCGGGAGCTCGCCTCCGCCGAGGGCATCTTCGTCGAGCCAGGCTCCGCCGCCGGTGTCGCGGGCCTGCTGCGCGACGCCTCCGGAGGCGCCGACCTGGCCGGCAAGACCGTCGTGCTGACCGTCACCGGGCACGGGCTGAAGGACATCGACACCGCACTGTCCACGTTCACCGACCTGGTGGACACCGTGGTGGACGCCGATGTCACGGCCGCGGCCCAAGCCGCCGGGCTCGCCTGACGTGGTGGCCGAGTCTGCGCAGGCGCACGCTCCTGGGGGCGGCGTCTCGGAGGTCCCCGTCGGGGCGCGGGCCACGGTGCGGGTCCCCGCGAGCAGCGCCAACCTCGGCCCGGGCTTCGACGCGTTGGGCCTGGCGCTGTCGCTGCACGACGAGGTGAGCGCCGAGGTGACTGCCGGGGGAGGGCTCGAGTTGGACGTGACCGGCGAGGGGGCCGGCGTCGTCCCCCGCGACGAGTCGCACCTGGTCAGCAGGGCGCTGGTTCGCGGATGCGCCGAGCTGTACGCATCCCTGCCAGGCGTCCGCCTGGTCTGCCGCAACGCGATCCCGCACGGTCGCGGTCTGGGCTCGTCCTCAGCCGCCATCGTGGCAGGTCTCGCCCTCGCGCGCGCGCTGGTGCCGGGCGGGACCACCCGGATGTGCGACGACCGCCTGTTCGAGCTCGCCGCCGACATGGAAGGCCATCCCGACAACGTGGCCGCGGCGGTCTACGGCGGCCTGGTGATCGCCTATGCCGACGACGACGAGGAGCGCGGCGGGATCGCCGAGACGGTCGAGCGTGTGCCCGTGTCGGCGTCGCCCGCGGCGAGGGTGCGCGCGCTGTCCCTGGACGTGGTGATCCCGGTGGTCCCCGTGGTGCTGATCCCGCAGGCTCCGGTCGCGACCCGAGTCGCCCGCGGGATCCTGCCCTCGGTCGTGCCGCACCCAGATGCGGCGTGGAACGCCGGTCGGGCCGCACTGCTGATCGCGGCGCTGACCGGACGGCCCGACCGGCTGCTCGCGGCGACGTCGGACCGGCTGCACCAGGACTACCGTGGCTCGGCGATGCCGGAGTCGCTCGCGCTGATCCGGCGGCTGCGCCGTGCGTCCCTGCCCTCGGTCCTCTCCGGGGCCGGTCCCACGGTCCTGGCGCTGGTCCCAGCGCCGCGCGTCGAGGCCGTCCGGGCACTGGCCCCGGGGGGCTGGCGAGCCGACGCGCTCGAGGTGGACCGCGAGGGCGTTCGCATCACCGGGTAGGCCCGGCTCAGGTCCGAGTAGGCGCCGTTCAGGCCCGGCATGCGCGCCGGCGTGGGCATTGGGTGGGTGCGGGGCCGTGGTCTCGCATGGGGGTCGTGCCCCGACCTGGTACCAAGGTGCTACGATGGCCACGCGCTTGAGACCGCGACTGATGCAGTCTGGACGACGTTGGCACTCCAGCCGTCGGGGCAGGCGCTTTTTTCCAAACCCTTGTGACTCATCCGCTGGGCTTCGATTCTTCGCGCTCGACGGGTCGGGCCCCGGGGCACCTCGTGTGATGAAGGCCGCCGGCACGACGCCGTTCTGGCCTCGCCGTGGGAAGGACCTCACGTGACCGAAACAGCCGAAACCCCCCAGGAGAAGAAGGGTTCGCGTGCATCGCGAGCCTCGGGCGGGTTGAGCAGCAAGCTGTTGCCCGAGCTCAAGCAGATCGCCGGCGGACTCGGCATCAAGGGCGTCAGTGGCATGAAGAAGGCCCAGCTCGTGGAGGCCATCCGCGCCGCCCAGTCGGGGCCGGGCCCGTCGGGTTCGAATGGGGCCCAGCCGGACCGCCGTGACCGCGACTCGAGCGAGGGTAGCGCCGACGTCGGGCCCAAGGACTCTGGGCGCACCGACTCTGGGCGCACCGACTCTGGGCGCACCGACTCTGGGCGCACCGACGAACGTCCCGCGCGCGAAGATCAGCATCGCCGTGACCCGCAGGAGGGCAGCGAGCAGGCGACGTCCGAGGGCGGCCGCTCCGGGCAGGATCGCTCGTCGGGAACCACTCAGGACCGGCGCGGTGGACGCGACCAGGATCGACGAGACGACCGCAGCGAGCGCTCCCGCAACCAGAGCGACCAGAACCAGAACAAGCAGAACAACCAGAACCAGGGCAACCAGAACCAGGGCAGCTCAAGTCTGAACCAGAACCAGGGCCGCAACGACGACGACGGTGGGGGCGGCAACAACCGCCGGCGCCGTCGTCGGGGCCGCGACCGTGACCGCCCGGGCCAGGGCCAGAGCGCGGGTCAGGGCTACCGCGACCGCCGCCAGTCGCAGGACGTGGACGTCGAGGTGACCGAGGACGACGTCTTGGTGCCCGTGGCCGGGATCCTGGACATCTTGGACAACTACGCGTTCGTACGCACCAGCGGCTACCTCCCGGGGCCCAACGACGTCTACGTGTCGCTGTCGATGGTCCGCAAGCACGGTCTGCGCAAGGGTGATGCGATCACCGGTGAGGTGCGCCAGCCCCGCGAGGGCGAGCGCAAGGAGAAGTTCAACCCCCTGGTCCGGATCGAGACCGTGAACGGCGGGGACATCGATGCCGCCCGCACTCGGGTGGAGTTCAGCAAGCTGACCCCGCTCTACGCCTCGGAGAGGCTGCGCCTGGAGACCGATCACGCCAACATGATCGGCCGGGTCATCGACATCGCGGCCCCGATCGGCAAGGGGCAGCGCGGTCTCATCGTCTCCCCGCCGAAGGCGGGCAAGACGATGATCATGCAGTCCATCGCCAACTCGATCACCTCGAACAACCCCGAGTGCCACCTGATGATCGTGCTCGTCGACGAGCGTCCCGAGGAGGTCACCGACTTCCAGCGCACGGTGAAGGGCGAGGTCATCGCCTCGACCTTCGACCGCCCGGCGAGCGACCACACCACCGTGGCGGAGCTGGCGATCGAGCGCGCCAAGCGACTGGTCGAGCTGGGGCACGACGTGGTCGTCCTTCTCGACGGCATCACCCGACTGGGCAGGGCCTACAACCTGGCCGCCCCGGCGAGTGGTCGCATCCTCTCCGGTGGCGTCGACTCAAGCGCGCTCTACCCGCCCAAGCGCTTCTTCGGGGCCGCGCGCAACATCGAGGACGGCGGCTCGCTGACCATCCTGTCGACGGCGCTCGTCGAGACCGGCTCGAAGATGGACGAGGTGATCTTCGAGGAGTTCAAGGGCACCGGCAACATGGAGCTGCGGCTGCGTCGGGACTTCGCCGACAAGCGGCTCTTCCCCGCTATCGACGCGGTGCAGTCGGGGACCCGGCGCGAGGAGCTCCTGATGAGCAAGGAGGAGCTCTCGATCGTCTGGAAGCTCCGCCGGGTGCTGTCCGGGCTCGACGGCCAGCAGGCGCTCGAGCTGCTGCTGGAGCGGCTGCGCAAGACGCACAGCAACATCGACTTCCTCATGCAGGTGCAGAAGACGACGCCGGGCGTGAACGGCGACTGAGGTCCAGGCGCTGGGTTGGCGGCGTCAGCTGCCGCAACGGACGGGGGTAGCAATGAGCACGATCGTGGTGGCCGACGACGACGCGGACATCCGCGACCTTCTGGTCTTGACACTGGAGGTTTCGGGTCACACGGTCCTGGGTGCCGGCAACGGGACCGACGCGGTGCGCGTCTGTCGCGAGCTCCGCCCCGACCTCGCCGTCCTGGACCTGATGATGCCGGGGATGACCGGGCTGGAGGCGTGCCGCGCCCTCCGCGAGGACCCGGACACAGCGGGCATCTCGGTGGTCCTGCTGACCGGGCGGACCACGGCGCGCGACAGGGACGCCGGGCTGGCCGTGGGCGCCGACGACTACCTCGCCAAGCCGTTCAGCCCACGTGCGCTCGCGTCCAGGGTGGAGGCCCTGCTGCTGGCCGCCGCCCGGGACTGACACACGGCGCTCGCCGCCGGACCGAGGACCGCCGGGACTCCGCGGGGACTAATTCGCCTCGGTTCTGCGTTCTTTGGCAGAATGGATCCTTGGCACCGGTTCACGTCCCCGATTCCTCGCGGGCGACCCGGCGGCCCACCACGAGAGGACATCATGAAGAAGGACATCCACCCTGCCTACGGCGAGACCCGGGTGACCTGCACCTGCGGCAACTCGTTCACCACACGCAGCACGGCCAAGGGCGGCTCGATCCACGCGGACGTCTGCTCTGCCTGCCATCCGTTCTACACCGGCAAGCAGAAGATCCTGGACACCGGCGGCCGGGTCGCCCGCTTCCAGGCCCGTTATGCGAAGGCTGCGAACAAGAAGGCGGCCGCGAAGCCGGGGGCGGACACCAAGGACAGCGCCGGCACGCAGTAGCCGCGCGCTCCGGACGCCGGTGCCACCCCACGGGTGGGCCGGCGTTCGTTGGTTGTACCGACCACGACGCACGGGTCAGGAGGCACGGTGTTCGATGCGGTCGAGGCAGTCGTGGCGGAGCACGCCGCGATCGAGCAGCGGCTCGCGGACCCCAGCGTGCACGCCGACCCCGCGCAGGCGCGCAGCCTGGGCCAGCGGTACGCCGCGCTCGGCGCGGTCGTCGAGGCCAACCGCGAGGTCGAGCGGTTGCGCGGCGACCTCGCCGCCGCCCGTGAGCTCGTCACCGAGGACCCCTCCTTCGCCGACGAGGTGACCGGGCTCGAGGAGTTGCTGGCCGCGGCCGACGAGCGCCTGCGCCGCCTTCTCCTGCCCCGCGATCCCTCCGACGACAAGGACGCACTGCTCGAGGTCAAGTCCGGGGAGGGGGGCGAGGAGTCGGCCCTGTTCGCCGCGGACCTGCTGCGCATGTACACCCGCTTCGCTGAGCGGCGCGGGTGGCGAACGGAGGTCCTCGAGGCCACCGTGTCCGACCTCGGCGGCTTCAAGTCGGTCACGATGGCCGTCCAGGCCCGCGGACGCACCGAGCCGGGCGAGGCGCCGTACGCGATGCTGAAGTTCGAGGGTGGTGTGCACCGCGTGCAGCGCGTCCCGGTGACCGAGTCCCAGGGGCGGGTGCACACCTCGGCGGCGGGGGTGTTGGTCCTGCCGGAAGCGGCACCGGTGGACGTGACGATCGAGGACAAGGACCTCCGGGTCGATGTCTTCCGCTCCTCGGGACCAGGCGGCCAGAGCGTCAACACCACCGACTCGGCAGTGCGGATCACCCACCTCCCCACGGGCATGGTGGTGTCCTGCCAGAACGAGAAGTCGCAACTGCAGAACCGCGAGCAGGCGCTGCGCATCCTGCGCTCGCGACTGCTCGCCGCGGCCGAGGAGGAGGCCTCGGCCCACGCGTCTTACGCCCGTCGGTCGCAGGTGCGCACGGTGGACCGCTCCGAGCGGATCCGCACCTACAACTTCGCCGAGAACCGGGTGTCGGACCACCGCACCGGATACAAGGCCCACAACCTCGATCAGGTGCTCGCCGGGGACCTCGGTCCGATCCTGGAGTCCTGCGTGAGCGCCGACCTGGCGGCCCGGCTGGCGGCGCTCGAGCGGTGAGCACCACCCCGGCCACGCCGGCCACACCGGCCACACCGCGCAGCCTGCTGGACGATGCCGCTGCTCGGCTGGACGAGGCGGGCGTCCCATCACCGCGGGTGGACGCCGAGGTGCTGTTGGCGCACGTGCTCGCGGTGCCGCGCGGACTGCTGGCCGTCCAGGACCCGGTGGCTGGCCCGCTGGCCGAGGACTACCGGGCGCTCGTGGAGCGGCGGGCGAGGCGCGAGCCGCTTCAGCACCTCACCGGCGTCGCCGGCTTCCGCCAGCTGGAGGTCGCGGTCGGCCCGGGGGTCTTCGTGCCCCGGCCCGAGACCGAGCTGCTGGCCGGGTGGGCGGTCGGCGCGGCCGCTGCCGTGGTGGCGGAGGGCGGGGTTCCGGTGGTGGTCGACCTGTGCTCCGGGTCCGGTGCGGTCGCACTGGCGGTGTCCGCAGAGGTCGCGGCCGCGCGCGTGTACGCCGTCGAACGTGAGGAGGCCGCGCTGGCCTGGGCGGAGCGTAACCTGGCCGGTTCGGGCGTCGACCTGCGCCGCGGGGACATGGCCGGCGCGTTCCCCGACCTCGACGGCACCGTCGACGTGGTCGTGTGCAACCCCCCGTACGTCCCTCTCGACGCCTACGAGTCCGTCGCCCCGGAGGCGCGCGACCACGATCCGCCCGCGGCCCTGTGGAGCGGGCCCGACGGCCTGGACGCGATCCGCAAGGTCGAGCGGGTCGCGGCCCGGCTGCTGGCGCCCGGCGGCGTGGTAGGCGTGGAGCACGCCGAGGCGCAGGGTCGCTCGGCACCGGCCGTGTTCGTCGGTGCGGGCCGCTGGACCGAGGTCCGCGACCATCCCGACCTGGCCGGCCGTCCTCGCTTCGTGACCGCGCGGTCGGTGCGACACCCCGCGGGCAGGCATCGGCTGCCGCCGCCGCGGGTCACCGCCTGAGACAATGCGGCGGTGACCACCCGCTACGACACCTCCGACCCGGCGCAGCGCGAGGAGGGGATCGCCGCCGCGGGACGGGCGGTGCAGCGGGGTCGGCTGGTGATCCTACCCACCGACACCGTCTACGGGATTGGCGCCGACGCCTTCAACGCCGACGCGGTCGCGCGGCTGATGGCGGCCAAGGGGCGCGGACGGGAGATGCCGCCGCCGGTGCTGGTCTCGGCCCGCACCACGCTCGATGCCCTCGCGGTCGGCGTTCCCGACTGGGCGCACGCCCTCGTGGAGGCGTTCTGGCCCGGACCGCTGACGATCGTGGTGCGCCAGCAGCCGAGCCTGCACTGGGACTTGGGCGAGGCCCGGGGCACGGTCGCGGTGCGGGTGCCTGACCACGAGGTGGCCTTGGCCCTGCTGGCGCGCACCGGTCCGCTCGCGGTGAGCAGCGCCAACCGCACCGGCCTGGCGGCCGCGACCGACGCCGAGGCCGCCGACCAGATGCTGGGGGAGAAGGTCCGGGCCACGCTGGACGCCGGGCCGACCCCGGGACCGGTCCCGTCCACCATCGTGGACTGCACCGGTGAGCAGCCCCGGGTGCTGCGCCGGGGCGCCGTCGGCGTCGAACGGCTCGGCGAGGTGGTTGCCGGGCACGGCGTCGAGGCGGTGGATGCCGGGTGAGACTTCGTGCGTGAGTACCTCACGGTCTTCCTGGTGGCTCTCACCGTCACCTACCTGCTGGCCGTGCTCGCCAAGGAGGTCGCGCTCCGGTTCGGCGCGGTGGCCAGGGTCCGAGACCGAGACGTCCACGACACCCCGATCCCGTACTTCGGCGGTATCGCGATGCTCGGCGGCCTGGTCGCGGCGTACCTCGTCGCCCTGCACCTTCCGTTCCTGTCGGGCGCGGGGGCTTGGGTTCTCGACGACGCCCGCACGGTGCTCCTGGCCGGGGCGATGGTGTGCACCCTCGGAGTGCTGGACGACCTCTTCGAGCTCGACGCACTGACCAAGTTCGGCGGGCAGGTGTTGGCGGCCGGCTTTCTGGTGCTCAACGACGTGCAGTTCTACTACGTCGTGCTTCCTGGCAACCAGGTGTACACCCTCGACAGCGCCCAGGCGGCCCTGGCGACGGTGTTCTTGGTGGTGGCGACGATCAACGCAGTCAACTTCGTCGACGGCCTCGACGGGCTGGCGGCTGGGGTGATCGGTCTGGGAGCGGTGGGATTCTTCCTCTTCGCCTACCGGCTGGCGGCCGTGAACGGAGAGTCCGTCGCGATCACCGCGGCCCTGCTCTGCGCGGCGCTCGCGGGAGCCTGCGCCGGCTTCCTGCCGCACAACGTCCACCCGGCCGCGATGTTCATGGGCGACAGCGGCTCGATGCTGATCGGCCTGGTGCTGGCCGGCTCCGTGCTCACCCTGACCGGGTTCTTCCCGGCAGTGGCCTTCGCCGAGCAGAGCGCGGTTCCCGGAGACGGCGAGCAGGCCAGCCTCCTCCCGGTCCTGCTGCCCCTGCTGCTGCCCATCTCGATCCTCGTCGTACCCTTCGCAGACCTGGTGCTCGCCGTTGTTCGACGCACGCTGAAGGGGCAGTCGCCCTTCGCCCCTGACAAGCAGCACCTGCACCACAGGCTCTTGGAGTATGGGCACTCCCACCGGCGAGCGGTGCTCATCATGTGGCTGTGGGCGGCGCTGATTGCGCTGGGCGGCGTGGCAGTCAGTCTCGTCCAGAGCCGGTTGGTGTTCTTCGGCCTGACCGTGTGGTTCGCCGTGACCGTGCTGCTGACGCTGGCGGTCCCGCGCGTGGACCGGCCCCGGTGGACGCAGGGGGGCGAGCCGGGCCCTGGAGCCGCGGAACGCTTGTGATACCGTTCACAATCGCCGTCGACTCGCCTGCCGCCGGCGCCCCGCACCCCCCCAGAGACGGCCGCCCCATGACGACCGAGCAGCCCGCCCCCACCTCGCCCCCCTCGGCTCCGCCGCTGCTCGTGGGCGCCCCCTGGGCGCTCGGCGCGGCGCTCGCGATCGGAGCCGGAACCACTGCGGCCGCTGCGGTCGTCGGCGGATCCGAGCAGGTCCTGGCCGCGCTCCTGGGAACCGCCCTGGTCTGCGGGTTCTTCCTGTTCGGGACGCTGAACACGGCGCTCGCCGTGGCCGTCGCGCCGCGGGCGTCGCTGGTCGTGGCACTGGCCATCTACACGATGCAGGTGACGGCGCTCGGCCTGGTGCTGGTGTGGGTCCGGGGGCGGGGCGGCGACGCGGTCGTGGACCCGGACTGGCTCGCTGCCTCGGTGATCCTGGGCACGCTGGGATGGACGGTGGCTCTGGTCGCCCGCGCGCTGCTCGGTCCGGAGACGCGACAGTGAGCGGCGTCCGGCCAGGCTGCTATTGTCCGGGACGCAATGAGTCAGCAGAGTCCGCCTCCTGCGACCTCCGACGAGAAGCCGAAGGGTGACCCATGGCACGCATTCGGCTACATCGTGTCGGGGGTAGGGGTCTACGGGCTCGTGGGCTGGCTCGCGGACCGGTGGCTGGGCACGTCGTTCCTGGTGGCGGCCGGCATCCTCGCGGGGGCCGGCTTGGGGATCTACATGACCTACGCCCGGTTCAACCGGCCGGCGGCCGGCCCGGACGTCCCGGAGGATCCGGAAGCGCCGGACGGCGAGACGCGGAGGCACGAGCGGGAGTGACGGAGGAGACTCGGTGAACCTGGTAGCCAGTCCGGCAGCGCTCGCGGAAGGCGGCGGCGAGGGATTCGTCGCCCCGGGGCCCGGCATCTTCGAGCTGCCCCCGGTGTTCGAGATCGCCGGCGTCGGCATCACCAAGCCGATGCTCCAGCTGGTCCTGGCCGGGCTGCTGGTCTTCGGCTTCTTCTACGCCGCCGCCAGGCAGGGGTCCCTGGTCCCCAGCAAGCTGCAGTACGCCGGCGAGGGCGCCTACGGCTTCGTTCGCAACAGCCTCGGCCGCGACATCATCGGCAGCCAAGACTTCCAGCGATTCATGCCCTACTTGGCCGCGCTGTTCTTCTTCATCCTGGTGAACAACCTGTTCGCCTCCGTACCCGTCATCCAGTTCCCCACGTTCTCCCGTGCCGGGATGGTTTATGCGCTGGCCGGGCTCTCTTGGGTGATCTACAACTACGTCGGAGTCCGCAAGCACGGCCTGCTCGGCTACCTCAAGCTGCAGACGGTGCCGAGCGGCGTGGGCAAGGCGATCCTGCCGCTGCTCGTCCCCCTGGAGTTCCTCTCCAACCTCGTGGTCCGCCCGATCACGCTGGCGCTGCGACTCTTCGCCAACATGTTCGCCGGTCACATCCTGCTCGTGCTCTTCTCAACCGGCGGTCTCTATCTGCTGCAGAACGAAGGCTTCGTGGGCGCCATCGCCGGACCCCTCGCCTGGGTCCTGGCTATCGCCGTCGGGTTCCTCGAGGTGCTGGTGCAGTTCCTGCAGGCCTATGTCTTCGCCCTGCTCAACGCCATGTACATCGCCGGCGCGCTCGCCGACGAGCACTGAGCCGATCGTCGGCTCCCGTCCTTGCCTTGAGTCCACCGCAACACCAAACGAAAGGAAGAAGCCGTGACAGGCTCCGCAAACATGATCGGCTACGGCCTCGCGGCCATCGGCCCCGGCGTCGGCATCGGCCTTATCTTCGCTGCCTACATCAACGGCGTCGCCCGCCAGCCGGAGGCCCAAGGCCGCCTGCAGTCGATCGCCATCCTGGGCTTCGCGCTTGCTGAGGCGCTTGCCATCATCGGTATCGCGCTCGCGTTCGTGCTCTGATCGTCCCGACTGACGAAGGACAACGCATGTTCCAGTCGATGGTCCGCCTCGCGGTGGAGGGAGAGGAGCACAACCCGCTCCTGCCCGTCTGGATCGAGGTCGTGCTCTCGCTCGTCGTCTTCGGTCTCTTGGTGCTGGCGTTCGCGAAGTGGGTGGTGCCCTACTTCGAGCGCACCTTCGCCGAGCGGACCGCTGCGATCGAGGGTGGGCTGAAGGCCGCCGAGACCAAGCAGGCAGAGGCCGACGCCAGGCTGGCCGAGCTTGACCGGCAGCTCGGCGAAGCCCGGCATGAGGCCGCGCGGATCCGTGAGGAGGCGCGCGAGCAGGGGGCGGCGATCGTGGCCGAGCTGCGCGAGCAGGCGCAGACCGAGGCCTCGCGCATCGTCGAGCACGGCAAGACGCAGATCGAGGCCGAACGTCAGCAGGCAGTGGCCTCCCTGCGCGCCGAGGTCGGCACGCTCGCGACCGGTCTGGCTACCCGCATCGTCGGCGAGTCCCTCGACGACGAGGCCCGCCAGCGTCGCGTGGTGGAGCGGTTCCTAGCCGACCTCGAGGCCAGCCCGAGCGGATCCGACGGCGGCGGGAGGGCCTGATGGCCTCCACCGCGTCGGACCTGCGCGGCGCCTCCTCGGACTCCCAGGAGGCGCTGGTCGCGGAGGTGGGTGCAACGATCGGCGAGGGGGCGGACGGTGCCCGGCTGGCCGAGGACCTGTTCGCCGTGGCCGGCCTGTTGAGCCGCGAGCCCGGGCTGCGGCGGATCCTGACCGACCAGTCCCTGATGGGCGAGGCCAAGGGTGGGCTGGTGCGTCGGCTGCTCGGCGACAAGGTCGAGGAGCCCGCTGCGGCGCTGGTGGCCAAGGCCGCAGGCCGGCGATGGGCCGGGACGCGGGACCTGGGCTACGCCCTCGAGCACGCCGGCGTGGTGGCGGTGGTCGTCACAGCCGACCAGGCCGGGCACGCGGACGCTCTGGAGGAGGAGCTGTTCGCCTTCGGTCAGATGGTCACCAACAACCCGTCGCTGCGCGACGCGCTGTCCGACCCGGCCCGCACGGACGCTGACAAGCGCGACCTGCTGCGCGACCTCTTGGAGGGACGCGTCACCTCCGGGGCGCTGCGGCTCGCCGAGCAGGCCACGAGCGGCAGCCACCGAACGGTGTCGGTCGCCGTGGAGGAGTACCAGAAGGTCGCCGCCGAGCAGCGGCAGCGGCTGGTGGCGTTGGTCCGGACCGCGCACCCACTGACCGACACCGAGACGCAGCGGCTGGCCGACGCGTTGAGCCGGCAGTACGAGCGCCCGGTGCACTTGAACGTCGTCGTTGACCCAGGTGTGATCGGGGGGGTGCGCGTGGAGGTCGCCGACGACGTCATCGACGGCACGATCGCCACCCGCCTCGAGGATGCCCGCCGACGACTGGCCGGCTGACCCGCCCCCGGGTCCGCCGGCCCGGATCGCCCCCTACACGCGAACACAGACGAAGAGAAAAGGTGCGAAGAGATGACGGAGCTTTCCATCCGTCCGGAGGAGATCCGGGACGCGCTGCAGCGGTTCGTGGCCGACTATGAGCCCGACACCGCCAGCCGCGAGGAGGTCGGCACCGTCGCGGAGGCCGGCGACGGCATCGCGCGGGTCACCGGACTGCCCTCGGCCATGGCCAACGAGCTGCTGAAGTTCGAGGACGGCACACTCGGCCTCGCGCTCAACCTCGACACCCGGGAGATCGGCGTCGTGGTCCTCGGGGACTTCGAGGGCATCGAGGAGGGGCAGAGCGTGCGGCGGACCGGCGAGGTGCTTTCGGTCCCGGTGGGCGACGCCTACCTCGGCCGGGTCGTCGATCCCCTCGGGGAGCCAATCGACGGCCTCGGTGAGGTCACCGCCGAGGCGCGGCGTGCGCTGGAGCTGCAGGCCCCGTCGGTGGTCCAGCGCAAGTCCGTGCACGAGCCGCTGGCCACCGGCATCAAGGCGATCGACTCGATGACTCCGATCGGCCGCGGTCAGCGCCAGCTGGTGATCGGCGACCGGCAGACGGGCAAGTCGACCATCCTCATCGACACGATCATCAACCAGAGGCAGAACTGGGAGTCCGGCGACCCGGACCGGCAGGTGCGCTGCGTCTACGTGGCGATCGGCCAGAAGGGGTCGACCATCGCGGCGGTGCGGGGGGCCCTGGAGGAGGCCGGCGCCCTGGAGTACACCACCATCGTGGCGGCCCCGGCCTCCGACAGCGCCGGCTTCAAGTACCTCGCGCCCTACACCGGCTCGGCGATCGGCCAGCACTGGATGTACCAGGGCAAGCACGTGCTGATCATCCTCGACGACCTGACCAAGCAGGCCGAGGCCTACCGTGCCGTGTCGCTGCTGCTGCGTCGCCCCCCGGGACGTGAGGCCTACCCCGGTGACGTGTTCTACCTGCACAGCCGGCTGCTCGAACGATGCGCCAAGCTCTCCGACGACATGGGGGCCGGGTCGATGACTGGCCTGCCGGTCATCGAGACGAAGGCCAACGACGTCTCGGCGTACATTCCGACGAACGTGATCTCGATCACCGACGGCCAGATCTTCCTCCAGTCCGACCTGTTCAACTCCAACCAGCGGCCCGCCATCGACGTGGGCATCTCGGTCTCGCGGGTCGGCGGATCGGCGATGACCAAGGCGATGAAGAAGGTCACCGGCTCGCTCAAGGTGGACCTGGCTCAGTTCCGGGCGATGGAGGCGTTCGCGATGTTCGCCTCCGACCTCGACGCCGCCTCTCGGCAGCAGCTCGACCGCGGCCAGCGGCTGATGGCGCTGCTCAAGCAGCCGGCGTACTCGCCCTATCCGCTGGAGGAGATGGTGGTGTCGCTGTGGACCGGCACCAGCGGCAAGCTCGACCGGGTGCCCACCGAGGACGTGTTGCGGTTCGAGCATGAGTTCCTCGACTACCTGCGTCGCTCCGAGCCGGGCATCCTCGAGGCGATCCGGGAGTCCCGCGACTTCAGCGACGACACCTCCGAGGCGCTCGACCGGGCGTTTGACTCCTTCGGCGACCAGTTCGAGACCTCCAGCGGCGGCTCGATCAAGGCGGGGCGCGAGGAGTTCGAGGCGATGCCCGAGGAGGAGATCGAGCAGGAGCGGATCGTCCGGCAGAAGCGGGGCTGAGGATGGCTCTCTCGCTGCGCGAGTACCGCGCCCGGATCCGCACGGTCGAGTCGACCAAGAAGATCACCCGGGCCATGGAGCTCATCGCCGCCTCTCGGATCATCAAGGCCCAGCAGAAGGCACAGGCTGCGGCGCCCTACGCTCGGGAGCTCACCCGCGCGGTCTCGGCGGTGGCGACCTACTCCAACGTCGACCACCCGCTGACCACCGAGACCACCGACTCCAACCGGGCCGCGGTGCTTCTGGTCACCAGCGACCGCGGCCTCGCCGGCTCCTACTCCTCCTCGGTGATCAAGGAGGCCGAGCGGCTCACCGAGAAGCTGCGCGAGGAGGGCAAGGAGGTCGCGATCTACATCTCCGGCCGCAAGGGCGTGGTCTACTACACCTTCCGTGACCGGGCGATCGTCCAGTCCTGGACCGGCCATTCCGACCAGCCCACCTACGACGTGGCCCGCGAGATCTGCGACACGCTGATCGAGCAGTTCCTGACTGAGGGCGACGGCGTCGACGAGGTGCACGTGGTCTACACCCGGTTCCGCTCCATGCTCGTGCAGGAGCCGACCGCGGTCCGGCTGCTTCCCCTAGAGGTCGTCGAGGACGAGACCCGGCCCGAGCCGGACGAGGTGCTGCCGCTGTACGAGTTCGAGCCGAACCCCGCAGAGGTGCTCGACTCCCTGCTGCCGCGCTACGTCCAGTCGCGGATCTTCTTCGCCCTCCTGCAGGCGGCGGCCTCGGAGCTGGCCGCCCGGCAGCGGGCGATGAAGTCGGCCACCGACAACGCCACCGAGCTGATCAAGAAATACACACGGATCGCCAACCAGGCCCGCCAGGCCGGCATCACCCAGGAAATCAGCGAGATCGTCGGTGGCGTCAACGCGCTCGCCGACGCCAATGCCGGTCGCGAGTGACGACGGAAGTGAGAGAGATGACTGCCACGATCAACGAAGCCGACACCGCCGAGAGCCAGAGCTCCTTCGGCCGGATCGCCCGGGTCATCGGGCCGGTGGTCGACATCGAGTTCCCCGTCGATGCGATGCCCGAGATCTACAACGCGCTTACGGTGGACGTCACCTTGGCCGACCAGACCTCGACCATCACGCTCGAGGTCGCCCAGCACATCGGCGACGGGATGGTCCGGGCGATCTCGATGAAGCCGACCGACGGGATGGTCCGCGGCGCCCAGGTGACCGACACCGGCGCGGGGATCAGCGTCCCGGTCGGCGACGTCACGCTCGGCCACGTCTTCAACGTCACCGGCGACGTCCTCAACCTCGAGGAAGGCGAGCGGCTCGAGGTCACCGAGCGGTGGCCGATCCACCGCAAGGCCCCCGCCTTCGACCAGCTGGAGTCGAAGACGCAGATGTTCCAGACCGGCATCAAGGTCATCGACCTGATGACCCCCTACGTCCAGGGCGGCAAGATCGGCCTGTTCGGCGGCGCCGGAGTCGGCAAGACCGTGCTCATCCAGGAGATGATCGCCCGAGTCGCGAAGGACCACGGCGGCGTCTCGGTCTTCGCCGGCGTCGGGGAGCGAACCCGCGAGGGCAACGACCTGATCCAAGAGATGAGCGAGGCGGGCGTGATCGGGCAGACCGCTCTGGTCTTCGGGCAGATGGACGAGCCCCCCGGCACCCGGCTGCGCGTCGCGCTGTCGGCGCTGACGATGGCGGAGTACTTCCGCGACGTGCAGAAGCAGGACGTGCTGCTGTTCATCGACAACATCTTCCGGTTCACCCAGGCAGGGTCGGAGGTCTCCACCCTGCTCGGCCGGATGCCCTCGGCCGTGGGCTACCAGCCCAACCTGGCCGACGAGATGGGTGTGCTGCAGGAGCGGATCACCTCCACCCGAGGCCACTCGATCACCTCGATGCAGGCGATCTACGTGCCGGCCGACGACTACACCGACCCGGCCCCGGCCACCACGTTCGCGCACCTCGACGCCACCACCGAGTTGTCGCGGGAGATCGCCTCGCTCGGCATCTATCCCGCGGTGGACCCGCTGACCTCGACCTCGCGGATCCTGGACCCGCAGTACATCGGCCGGGACCACTATGACGCCGCGACCCGGGTCAAGCAGATCCTGCAGCGCAACAAGGAGCTACAGGACATCATCGCGATCCTCGGTGTCGACGAGCTGTCCGAGGAGGACAAGGTCATCGTGCACCGGGCCCGCCGGATCCAGCGGTTCCTGTCGCAGAACACCTACGTCGCCAAGCAGTTCACCGGGATCGAGGGGTCGACCGTCTCGGTCGAGGACACCATCGAGGCGTTCGACAAGATCTCCGACGGTGAGTACGACCACGTCGCCGAGCAGGCGTTCTTCATGTGTGGCGGTCTCGACGACGTCGAGCGCAAGTGGGCCGAGATCCAGAAGAGTCTCTGATGGCCGACGGATCCTTCATGCAGGTGGAGCTGGTCGCGGCCGACCGGCTGGTGTGGTCGGGCGAGGCCCGGATGGTCCTCGCCCGCACCACCGAGGGTGACCTGGGCATCCTCCCGAACCACGCGCCGATGCTCTCGCTCATGGTCGACGGCATCGTGGACGTGACCACCGCGGGGGGCGAGACCTGGATCGCCGCGGTCGACGCCGGCTTCCTGTCGGTGGCCGGCAACCGGATCTCGATCCTCTCCGAGCATGCCGAGATGTCCCACGAGATCGACCTGGAGAAGGCTCGCCACGACCTGGACCGGGCCCTGTCGGCGGGGGAGAACCCCGACGATGCGGAGGAGGAAGCGGAACGGGCCTGGGCCCAGGCCCGGATCCGGGCAGCGGAGCGACAACCCTAGCCAGCGGCAGGACGGGAGGAGAGTGCGACCATGCCGCTGTGGCTGTGGTTCGTCGACGCCATCGGCGCCATTCTCCTGCTCGTTCTCGCCTACGGAGCGGTGCTCGTCTTCCGCCGGCGGTGGATCGCCCGGGCCGGCGGCACCTTCGAACTAAGCCACCGCGACGCCTCCGCCCGGCCGGGGCGCGGCTGGGTGCTCGGCGTGGGCCGCTACTCCGGAGAGTGTCTGGAGTTCTTCCGGGTCTTCTCGGTGGTGCCCCGGCCGATGTCGACCTGGAGCCGGCGAGACCTGGTCTACGCGGGTCATCGCGAGCCCGTCGGTGCCGAGGCGCACGCGCTCTACACCGGCCACGTCGTCGTCGGGTGCTCGAGCTCCAAGGGCGACCTGGAACTGGCGATGGCCCCGGAGGCGGTCACCGGCTTCCTGGCCTGGCTCGAGGCGGCGCCGCCGGGGACCCGGCCGCTGCCGCACTGAGCGCTAGCGTTCGCCGCCAGGCCTCCAGAGCATGTCGCCGCGCTCGCGGTTCGCGTGCCGGGCGAGGATGAACAGCAAGTCGCTGAGGCGGTTGAGATACCTCAGCGCGACGTCGTTCATCGTCGGGCCGTGCTCGGCGTACGCCGCCCAGCCCGCTCGCTCGGCCCGCCTGGCCACGGTCCGGCACACGTGCAGCGCGGCCGCGGCGGGGGTGCCACCGGGGAGGATAAAGGACCGCAGCTGCTCCAGCGACTCGTTGTAGTCGTCGCACCAGCCCTCGAGGCGCGCGACATAGGCCGGTTCGACTCGCAGCGGTGGCCACGGCGGGTCCTCCACGACCGGCGTGCTGAAGTCGGCGCCCACGTCGAAGAGGTCGTTCTGCACGGTCGTGAGCAGGTCCACGACATCGGAGGGAAGCCCGCCGTCCCGCTCGGCGGTGGCCAGCGCGAGCCCGATGTGGCTGTTCAGCTCGTCGACGTCGGCATAGGCCCGCAGCCTCAGGTCGGTCTTGCTGGTCTCGCTGTTGTCGCCCAGGCGCGTGCGACCGGCGTCCCCGGTGCGCGTGTAGATGCGGGTGAGGTGGACCATCCAGCCAGCCTAGGTGAGGCCGGCGCCCCTCGGCTCGCCGGGCCCGGCTTGCTCAGCGCGCTTCGCGCCGGGAGCGCAGCACATAGCTGACGATGGCCAGGACGAGTCCGCCCCACAACAGCACGGCTCCGACCACGAACATCACGATGGCCTCGGTGCTCATCGGCTCTCCTCCTCCACCGGGTGCCCCGTCGGGGTATCCACGTCGAACGGGCTGCGGCTGTTCAGCGACAGCGCCAGCGCCAGCAGCAGGGTCAATCCCACCGCTCCGGCGCCCACGAACAGCCGCCCGCTGGCCGGATAGCCGCCGTAGGCCTCGGTGATCTCGGTCCAGAACGCGTAGACGATCATCGTGCCGAGCAGCACCGGGGTGATGAACTTCAGCGAGACCGTCCACCAGGGCCCCATGGGGATGTAGGACACCGCGTTGATATGCCGGCGCTGGTCGTTCAGCGTCCGGGCCACCCACGCGACGAGCACGACCTCGAGAAGGCCGGCGGTGGCGAGTCCGTAGCTGTTCAGGAAGTGGTCCACGGTGTCGAGGTAGAACAGGCCGCCCCGGGTGACGTAGAGAAGGCTGATCAGCGTGGCGATGCCGCAGATCCAGTTGACCGCCGTACGCCGGCTGAGGTCGAACTTCTCGCGCACCGCGGCGACCACGGCCTCCAGGATGGAGACCATCGAGGTGATCCCGGCGAAGAAGAGCGCCCCGAAGAACAACACGCCGAAGAACGAGTTGAACGCTGGCAGGGCGCTGATCACCTGCGGGAAGACCACGAAGGCGAGCACCACGCCGCTCTGCACCACCTCGGTCACCGGAACACCGGCCACGCCGGCCAGGAAGCCCAGCGCGGCGAAGACACCGATGGCGGCGAGGAACTCGAAGCCGGCGTTCGAGAGACCGACGATCAACGCGGTGTTGGACAGGTCGGTGCGCCGCGGCAGGTAGCTGGAGTAGGCGATCATGATCGAGAACGCGATGCTCAGCGAGAAGAACACCTGGCCGTAGGCGGCCACCCAGACGCTGCCGTCGGTGAGCGCGCCGAAGTCCGGGGTGAACAGCACGTCGAGTCCGTCGAGAGCGCCGTCGAGGGTGACGGCGCGGATCACGATGATGATGAGCATGAGGATCAGCGACGGCATCAGGACTCGCGAGGCCAGCTCGATGCCCCGGCTCACCCCGCGATGCATGAGGAAGGCCACCAGGGCCCACGCGATCGCGGTCGGGACGAGCACCTTCCACTGCAGCCCGCCGATGTCCCAGAAGCCGGTGGGCTCGGCGCCGTCGGAGGTGGCGAGATAGTCGCCGATGAAGAAGGCTCCGGTGTCCTCGCCCCACTGGGTGCCGAAGGAGAAGTAGATGAAGCTCAGACACCAGCCGAGGATCACCACGTAGTAGGTGGAGATGAGGAACGTGATGGCCGCCATCCACCAGCCGAGACCCTCCCAGCGCCGGCGCACGAAATGGAAGACCGCGGGCGCCCCCTGCCGATAGCGGTGGCCGAGGCTGTACTCGAGGATCAGGATGGGCAAGCCGGCCGTGGCCAACGCGATGAAGTAGGGAATGAGGAAGGCGCCGCCACCGTTCTCGTAGACGATGTAGGGGTAGCGCCAGATGTTGCCCAGCCCGATCGCCGATCCCACCGCGGCCAAGATGAAGCCGAGCTTGGTGCCCCACTGGTCGCGCGAGCCGGTCGCGCCCGCATCGGCCGCTGACGTGCTCACCGTGCTCTCCCCGTGCGTTGCCTGGTCATCGTGGCCCCTTCCGCGGCGCCTCGCGCCTCTCCGGTCACGCTAGTCACGCACCCGCACCGTGTCATCAGCCCTGGGGCCCGGCGCAGGTGTGCGTGTCGCCCCGCGACTGGCCCCGGCGCCGGCCCTGCGTTGGGCGGCTTGAGCCGACATGTCGGCCAAACACCTCACAAGAGTTTGCATCCTGAGTCATAGTGGAGGTGGTGGAGGAACGATGTGGGCTCAAGGACGGATCCCGCGCAACGGTCAGTCCGGTGGAGTGGGGGACAGCGATGCAGACCGACGGGCAGGCCGAGAACCGCGCCGATGGGGCCGACACGCAGGCCGAGGCTGACGGGTCGCGCAGAGGCGGCGCGACTCCGCTGCGGTTGTCCGGACGTCTGGACGGGCGGACGTCGGCAGCGGTTCGCTCCGCGCTCTACGAGCACGTCGAGCGCGATCGTGGCCAGCGCGTGGTCATCGACCTCTCGCGGGTGGAGTTCATCGATAGCACCTGCCTCAGGGTCCTCGCCGCCTTCGCCGTGCGGCTGCAACGGGCCGGGCGTCACGTCGTCCTGCGCGGGTGCTCCCCGGCGCTGCGACGACTGCTGGCATTCACCGGAGTGCGTCGGCTCTTCTGGTTCGAGCGGCGTGAGGACGCCTGAGCCCTCACCGACTGGTCCCGGCGCCGGGCCGGTGTTGTGCTGTTCACATCCATTACCAGCCGGTCACGAGGCGTTCTAGGGTTCGCCTATGACTGAGAAGTCCGCTCCCGCGAAGCCCGCCCAGCCCGCACAGCGCGACCGCCCCTGGGTCATGCGCACCTACGCCGGGCACAGTTCGGCCAGGGAGTCCAACGCGCTCTACCGGCGCAACCTCTCCAAGGGCCAGACCGGGCTCTCGGTGGCCTTCGACCTCCCCACCCAGACCGGCTACGACCCCGACTCCCCACTCGCCCGGGGCGAGGTCGGCAAGGTGGGCGTGCCGATCTTCCATCTGGGGGAGATGCGCCGGCTGTTCGAGGGCATCCCGCTGACCGAGATGAACACCTCGATGACCATCAACGCCACAGCGATGTGGCTGCTCGCGCTCTACCAAGTGGTCGCCGAGGAGCAGGCCGGCGCGGTCAGTGACGAGGACAAGGAGCGGGTCCACAATGCCCTTGCCGGGACGATCCAGAACGACATCGTCAAGGAGTACCTCTCCCGGGGCACCTACGTCTTCCCGCCCGAGCACTCCCTGCGGCTGACCTCCGACACCATCGCCTACACCGTCCACCACATCCCGAAGTGGAACCCGATCAACATCTGCAGCTACCACCTGCAGGAGGCCGGGGCGACGACGGTCCAGGAGCTCGCTTACGCGCTGTGCACCGCGATCGCGGTCCTGGACGCGGTCCGCGACTCCGGACAGGTCGACCCCGACGACATGGGCAAGGTCGTGGGCCGGATCTCCTTCTTCGTCAACGCCGGCGTCCGGTTCGTCGAAGAGATGTGCAAGATGCGAGCCTTTGTTCAGTTGTGGGATGAGATCACCCGCGAGCGCTACGGCGTCACCGACGAGAAGATGCGCCGGTTCCGCTACGGCGTCCAGGTGAACTCCCTGGGCCTGACCGAGGCGCAACCGGAGAACAACGTGCAGCGGATCGTTCTCGAGATGCTCGGGGTGACCCTCTCCAAGGGCGCCCGAGCCCGGGCCGTCCAGCTGCCGGCGTGGAACGAGGCGCTCGGCCTCCCGCGGCCTTGGGACCAGCAGTGGTCGCTGCGGCTGCAGCAGGTGCTCGCCTATGAGTCCGATCTGCTGGAGTACGACGACATCTTCGAGGGCTCCCTGGTGGTGCAGTCGAAGGTCGAGGAGTTGGTGGCCGCAGCCCGGGAGGAGATCGACCGCGTCCAGGCGATGGGCGGGGCGATCGCCGCCGTCGAGTCCGGCTACATGAAGCAGGCCTTGGTGTCCTCGCACGCCGCCCGCCGCGGCCGGATCGAGGCCGGCGAGGAGACCGTCGTCGGGGTCAACGCCTTCGAGTCCACCGAGCCCTCGCCGCTGACCGCGGACCTCGAGACCGCCATCCAGGTGGCTGACCCCGAGGCCGAACGCGCCGCGCTGCGCAGCCTGGCCCAGTGGCGCAGCCAGCGGGACCAGGCCGAGGTCGATGCCGTCCTCGAGCGGCTCGCAGAGGAGGCCAAGTCCGAGACGAACCTCATGGAGGCCACCCTGGCCGCGGCGCGCGCCGGCGTCACGACGGGGGAGTGGGCGGGCAAGCTCCGCGAGGTGTACGGCGAGTACCGCGCACCGACCGGCGTCTCCGGGGCGGTTGGTGTCGCCCAGTCCGGCGAGGCCCTGACAGCGGTGCGAGAGCAGGTCCGGCGCACCGGCGAGGAGCTGGGCGGCCGGCTGCGGCTGCTGGTCGGCAAGCCGGGGCTCGACGGGCACTCCAACGGGGCCGAGCAGGTCGCGGTGCGCGCCCGGGACGCTGGCTTCGAGGTGATCTATCAGGGCATCCGGCTCACTCCCGAGCAGATCGTCGCGGCGGCGATCGCCGAGGACGTGCACTGCGTCGGCCTCTCCATCCTCTCCGGCTCACATATGGAGCTGGTGCCCGCGGTCCTCGACGGGCTGCGCGAGCAGGGCATGGGCGAGGTCGCCGTGGTGGTCGGCGGGATCATCCCCTCCGGCGACGCGGCCCGGCTGCGTGACCTCGGTGTCTCCGCGGTCTTCACCCCGAAGGACTTCGGGCTCACCGAGATCATGGCCGGCATCGTGAGCGAGATCCGCAAGGCGAACGGCCTGGACTGACCTGCCTCACCCGGGCTGCGGCACACTCGTCCCATGGCGCGGGTGACGGTGCTGGGCGCAGGGGTCACCGGCCTGTCGTGCGCTGTCCGGCTGCTCGAGGCCGGCCACGAGGTCGCGGTGGTGGCCCGTGACCTGCCGCTGGAGACGACCTCGGCCGTCGCGGCCGCGCTGTGGTATCCCTATCGCGCCTACCCCCTCGAACGGGTCACCGCATGGTCCGCGGTCACCTACGCCGAGCTCGCGCGCCTCGCGAACGACGAGCGCACGGGCGTGGTCCTCCGTCGGGGCACCGAGGTGTGCCGGACCCCGCCGCCCGCCCCATGGTGGGCCTCGGCCGTCCCCGCGCTGGACCGAGCCGTCGACCTCCCCGCGGGGTACGCAGGGGGGTGGAGCATGGAGGCCCCGGTGGTCGAGATGCCGATCTACCTCCCGTGGCTGGTGCGCCGCATCGAGGAGCTTGGTGGCACGGTGACCCGGATGGCGCTTGCCGGGCTGCCGGACATGGCCGCCGTCGTGGTCAACGCGGCAGGCCTCGGTGCCCGGCTGTTCGCCCAGGACGACTCGGTGCGCCCGGTTCGGGGGCAGGTCGTCCACGTCGAGCAGGTCGGCCTGGGCCGGTGGTGGCTGGACAGCCAGGGCCCGACGTACGTCGTGCCCCGCAGCAGCGACATCGTGGTCGGGGGCACCGACGAGGAGGACGCGTGGGATCGGACGCCCGACCCGCAGACCGGCCGGGATCTTGTGGCCCGGGCCGCCGCGCTGGTGCCGGAGTTGCGGGGGGCACGTGTCCTGAGCCAGCGGGTGGGGCTGCGGCCGGTGCGGCCGACCGTTCGGCTGGAGCTCGTCGAGCGCGCGGACGGGGCGCGCGTGGTGCACTGCTACGGGCACGGCGGAGCCGGGGTCACGCTGTCCTGGGGATGCGCCGACGAGGTCACCGCCCTCGTCGGTCCCGCCTGAACCCGCGACGGCGCGGCATCGATCCGACCTGCGGACGCCGCAACGCGATGGAGCGCCGGGAGAGGGCGGATCAGAAGAGGCGTTCGGAGGGGTCGTCGAGGCCGCGCAGGGCGTCGTAGTCCACTACCGTGCAGGCGATGCCCCGGTCGGTTGCCAGGACGCGGGCTTGGGGCCGGATCTCCTGGGCGGCGAAGATGCCGCGCACCGGGCCGTTGCGGCACAGCAGCGCGTCGCGGTTCAGCAGCTCGAGGTAGCGGGTCAGCTGTTCGACGCCATCGATCTCACCGCGCCGCTTGACCTCGATCGCCACGCAGACCCCCGCATCGTCGCGGCAGAGCAGGTCGACGGGGCCGATCGCGGTGGGGTGCTCCCGGCGGATCAGTGTCAGTCCGTCGGCGAGCGTGGCGGGGTGCTCGGCGAGCAGTTCCTGAAGGTGCTTCTCCACCCCGTCCTTGCGCAGCCCAGGGTCGACGCCGAGGTCGACACTGGTGTCGCTGACCACCTCGTCGATGACGATGCGCAGCGTGTCGCCGTCCGGGCCGTCCTTGCCGTGCACGAGCCACTCCACCCTGCCGTCGTCCGCGACTCCCTCGCGCAGCCGGGCGGGCGGAGCCATCCAGTTGAGCGGCTTGTAGGAGCCGCCGTCGGCATGCACGAGCACGGATCCGTCGTTCTTGACCATGATCAGCCGGGTGGCCATCGGCAGATGTGCGGTGAGCCGCCCGGCGTAGTCGACCTGGCAACGGGCGACGACCAGCCTCACAGGCTCCTCCTCGGGGCGACGGGACCGGGCGGTGGACCGCCAGGAGCCTACGTCAGGCCACCGAGCGCGCGAGCCTCTCGGCCTCGGACATCGCGGCGACCTCCACCATGGCGAAGCCGGCGCTGGCCCCGTCCTCGGTGCGACCGTTCTGCCAGCCCTTGTTGGCCAGCTCCGCGACGGCGCTGCGCGGGATCACCGTGACGAACATCCGCACTGTCGTGCTCTCCATGCGGGGCACGAAGTCCTCGCCGATCCAGCGGCTCATCTCGGGGGAGTAGGCGCCCACGGCATCCCGTGAGTCCACGATCACGGTGCGTAGCCGGTGGGTCTGGATCAGCTCGAGCTGCTTGCCGAGCGCGGGCTTGACCGCGATGTCGTCGTAGCGGAGCCACCGCACGACGACCGCCTGGAGCTCGGGGCGATGCGTCACGCTGACGACGTCCTCGACCTCCAGCGCCACGCCGCCGCGGGCACCGGTCTGGTGGACCACGACCTCCGGCTCGGGCAGCAGGAAGCGGCCGGCCACCGTCCCGAGGCCGCCGGACAGCGTGGCCAGCTCGCTTGCAGCGCCCCGGGCCCGAGCCAGCTCCTCGAGGGCGCGCGAGGCCGAGGCCGCCACGGCGCTGACCGTGCCGGCGATCTCCCGCGAGCGGTCGGCGGCCTCGAGCAGGCTGCGGCTCATCTCCGCGGTGGTGGCGGTCTGCTCCTCGACGGCGCTGGCGATCGTCGTCTGGAAGTCGGCAAAGCGAGCGACCACGTCCTGGGTCCGCTCGATCGAGGCCACCGCGGCCCGTGCACCGCCTTGCAGTGCCTGCACCTGGCCGGTGATGTCGCCGGTCGCCCGCGCGGTCTCCTGGGCGAGGGACTTGACCTCGGTGGCCACGACCGCGAAGCCCTTGCCGGCCTGGCCGGCGCGGGCGGCCTCGATGGTGGCGTTCAGCGCCAGCAGGTTGGTCTGCTCGGCGATGGAGGTGATCAGCCGCACGACTTGGCCGATCTGTTCGCTGGAGGCACCGAGGTCGGCGATCACCGCGGTCGCCGCCGCGGCCTCGTCGACCGCCTCCTGCGCGACTGCGACCGCCGCGTTGACCGTGCGCGCGATCTCACCGATCGAGTCGCGAAGCTCGGCGGCGCCGGTCGAGACCGCGGTGACGCTGCCCGAGACGGCCCCCGCCGCCTCGCTGACCGCGGCGGCCTGCGTCGAGGTCTCGGCGAAGGCCTCGCCCATCGTGTCCGCCGCACCGGCCACCGCGATGGCCGTGCCATTGAGCGAGGTCGCCGAGGCGACCACGTCGCGCACCGCACCCCGGGTGCGGTCCGCCGTCGCGGCGGCAGCCAGGCTCAGCGGGTCGGTGCCGCGTGGGCTCTCGACCAGGTCGCCCTCGCCCATCCGGGCGAGGTACGCCGAGGCGTGCCGCAGGGGTCTGGACAGCTGGGCATGAACCAGCCAGCCGGCCCCGGCGGTCACCGTGGCGCTGATCAGGACCAGGGCGAGCGGGATGAGGCGATCACCGACGGCGACCGCGGCCACCACCTGGGCGGTCGCTGCGCCCACGATCATCGCGATGGCCACCGGGGTCGGCCCGGACACGGCGTGGGGCATGAGTCCTCCTTGGTGCGGCGTCGGTCGCGCCGCGCCGCTCACCGCTCCTCTCGGTCGCGACGTCGCGAACATGAGGCGAACGCCACGATTGTGAACCGCCTCGGTCGGTCCGGCCCGGATGCCCGTGTTCGGGTGAACTGCGTCACGGCTGGCCGACGGTCGAAGTGGCAGGATGCGGCCATGCCTCGTGACTTCTCCTCTATCGGCGTGATCGGACTCGGCACGATGGGCGCCGGCATCGCCGAGATCTTCGCTCGCAACGGATATCAGGTGATCGGCGTCGAGCTGAACGACGAGACCCTCGGGCGGTCGCGTCAGCACATCGTGAACTCCACGGCCCGGGCGGTCCAGGGTGGCAAGTTCACCGAGCAGGAGCAGAGCGAGCTGCTGGACCGCATCTCGTTCACCACCGACCTGGACGCAGTCAAGGACTCCCAGATGGTCATCGAGGCGGTGGTGGAGCAGTTCCCGGTCAAGCGCGAGGTCATCAGCCGCGCCGACGAGCTCCTCGCGCCCGACGCCATCATCGCCACCAACACCTCCTCGCTGTCGGTCACCGAGCTGTCCACCGTGACCTCGCGACCCGGCCGCGTCGTGGGCATGCATTTCTTCAACCCGGCCCCGGTGCAGGCGCTCGTCGAGGTCGTCCGCACCGTGGTGACCGAGCCCGACGTCCTGGACGACGTCACCGCCCTGCTGGAGTCGCTGGACAAGACCCCCGTGGTGTGCGGTGACAAGGCCGGCTTCATCGCCAACACCCTGCTCTTCGGCTATCTCAACCACGCGGTCTCGATGTACGAGGGCAAGTACGCCTCCCGTGAGGACATCGACGCCGCGATGCGCTTCGGCTGCGGCTACCCGATGGGTCCGCTGGCGCTGCTTGACCTGATCGGCCTGGACACGGCGTACGAGATTCTCGACACGATGTACAGGCAGGGGCGCGACCGGCTGCACGCACCGGCCCCGATCCTCAAGCAGATGGTCACCGCCGGGCTGCTGGGCCGCAAGAGCGGCCGCGGCTTCTACACCTACGAGGAGCCCGGGTCCCCGGTCGTCGTGCCCGACCACCTGACCCCGTCGGCCGATGACCAGCCCCGGCTCCAGCACGAGATCACCGCGGTCGGTGTGGTCGGGACCGGGACGATGGCCAGCGGCATCGTCGAGGTGTTCGCCAAGGCGGGCTACGACGTGACCTACGTGGGTCGGTCCGCGGAGAAGGTGTCGAATGTCGCCACGACCATCGAGCGCTCACTCGACAAGGCCATCCAGCGCGGCAAGATGGAGGAGTCGGCCAAGGCAGACATCCTGGGTCGGCTGACCGGCACCACCGACCTCGACGACCTCGCCGAGGTCGACATCGTCGTCGAGGCGATCGCCGAGGACCTCCATGTGAAGACCGTGCTCTTCGAGAACCTCGACGAGATCTGCAAGCCGGGCGCGATCCTGGCCACCACCACCTCGAGCCTGCCGATCATCTCCCTGGCCAAGGTGACGAACCGGCCGCAGGACGTCATCGGCATGCACTTCTTCAACCCGGCGCCGGTGATGAAGCTGGTCGAGGTGGTCTCCACGGTGGCCACCGACGAGGGTGTGGCCCAGACGGTCCGGGCGCTGTGCGGCCGGGTCGGCAAGGTCGCCGTCTCGTGCGGTGACCGGGCGGGGTTCATCGTCAATGCCCTGCTGTTCCCCTACCTCAACGACGCGGTCAAGATGCTCGAGGCGCACTACGCTTCCTCCGACGACATCGACACGGCCATGAAGCAGGGCTGTGCACTGCCGATGGGGCCCTTCGAGCTGCTCGACGTGGTGGGCAACGACGTGTCGCTGGCCATCCAGAAGGAGCTGTATCTGGAGTTCCGCGAGCCCGGGTTCGCCCCGGCGCCGCTTCTGGAGCACCTGGTCACCGCCGGCTACCTGGGTCGCAAGACCAAGCGCGGCTTCCGGGACTACTCGGCGCGCTGAGCGCTGCCCCGAACGGACAGCCGCGGCCGAGGTGGGATGGGACCGCGGCGACGCATCACTGAAGCGCCGGCCCCTGCTCGAGATCGTTCCGGAACTCTGCCAGGAAACGGGCCAGCGGGGCGCCGTCCACGATGTCGTGGTCGGCCTGGACCGAGATCCAGAGGTGCGGCTGCGAGGTCACCGAACCGTCGTTGTTAAGTGCGGCTCGTGTTTCGAGCCCTCCGACAAGAACATCGAGGGTGTGCACGAGGAACGGCAGGCCTAGACCGTCGCCGTCGCCGTACATGCCGACCGAGGTGAGCCCGACGGTGCCCATCAGGGCCTTCTGCCGAGCAGGGAACCGGCGGATGCTGCCCAGCAGCCGGCTGCGCAGCGGAGGCGGGAGCGTGAGATACGCGTGGAGAGGGGCTGCGAGCCCTGCGGTCGGGCTGTCGCGGGGCTGAGCCTTGACCCGGTGGACCTCCTCCTGGAGGTCGGCCAGCGTCCGGGACTGCACGGACCGCAGCACATGGTTCATGGGGAACGGCTGGCCGTCGGCTTCCACCTCCACGGACATGTTCACGTCCACGTCGTCGAAGATGACGACGCGGCCGCGGAGGTCGCGGGTGGCGTGAAGCCGCGGGTGCCGAGCGACCGCCTGGGCGAGCGTCCCCGCGACGTACACCGTGAGCGACCGCCCGTTTCCAGCCCGGATTCTCGGCAAGGCGTTGGAGAGGTCGGCGGAGAACCACGCCGAGATCGCGTGCCGTCGGCTCGACGCGGCGCCGACATCGACGATCACCTTCCGCAGGGCCGAGTCGCGTTCGTAGCGGCGTGGCGCCGGCGTGCCCTCTCGGTCCACGTCCCCAGCATGTCCCCGGAGTGCTCGCCTGGCAAAGGCTTCGGGTCCGAGGTCAAGAGTGGGCTTCGCCCCAGGACAAGTCGTGTCCTGAGCGGACCTCCCCCACTCCAGGGAGGAGAAGAACGCCGCTGCGGGCGGCGTTGTCGAACCGACCCAGCCCATCGACTGACGGAGCCGGAGCTGACGTTTCCTTGAGACCGCGCTCTCAGGCTGTTCCAGTATCGCGCCGTGGGAGAGCAGTCGGGTGGCGGGGGTAATGGGATTCGGCTGCGGCGGCCGTCGGTCGCTGTCAGGCGTCGCTGCGTAGTCACGATGCCTACCTCCTAGTGTCGACCAGGTTGATGGCGCGATGGAGTCGGTCTCTTCCGCTTGTCCCGCGTATGGGGTAGGTGGGCGGTGGAGGGAATGCCGACCAGCACCAGCAGCGCGATGACGAACGCCCGACGGCGCCCGATCATGTCACCGACCTTCGCACCAGCCAGCATGAACATCGCCATGACCAGGCTGTACTGGGTGAGACCGCCTGGATCGCGGTGACGTCGGTGTCGAAGTCCGCCACCAACGCACTGATCGACACGTTCATCACCGACTGGTCCAGCACCATGACGAACGGCGCCAGTGCCAGCACTATCAGTGCAGACCACTGCCTCGTCGGCTGCGCCATCGTCCCAGCCAACCAGGCCTGCCCGAGGCCTGTCAGAACGCGACACGGGTGACGTGAGGACGCGTCGGCCCAGCCCGCCCTGATGGCCGCGCGGAGCCGGATGAGATCGCCCGGCTCAGTGGCCTACCCCATGCGCGACCCCCAGCGCGAGGTGCCGCCGCGCCGCGTCACCAGACAGGGCCACGGCCGTCGGGTCACCCGGACTATCAAGGTCGTCCAAGCGCCGGCGTGGGTCGAGTTCCCCGGCGGCCGACGAGGGAGACCTGCCTCGTCGCCATGGACTGACTCGGGCAGAGGTACGCCATGGCTCGAGCACCTGAGGGGAGAATGGGTCGCATGGCCAAGATCCGAGGGAACTCCGTCCTCCCCGCCCGGCGCGAGCCACTCACCCTGCACACCGCCGACGGACTCGACCTCGTCGCGGAACTCGCCCTGCCCCCGGAGAGGGAGCCGGCCGCCACGATGGTCTGCCTGCATCCCCTGCCCACGCACGGCGGCATGATGGACAGCCAGATCTTCCGCAAGGCGGCCTTCCGGCTGCCGGCGCTCGCCGACATCGCGGTGCTCCGCTTCAACACCCGCGGCACCACGAGCATGCAGGGCACCAGTGAGGGTGAGTTCGACCGGGCCGTCGGGGAGCGGTACGACGTGTCCGCCGCGATCGAGTACGCCGAGTTCCACGACCTGCCCTCGATCTGGCTCGTGGGCTGGTCGTTTGGCACCGACTTGACGCTGATGTACGGGCACGACCCGGCCGTGCACGGAGCCATCCTGCTGAGCCCGCCGCTGCGCTACAGCGAGGTCGCTCACCTGGAGGAGTGGGCGGTGAGTGGCAAGCCGCTGAAGATCCTCGTCCCCGAGCACGACGACTTCCTGCGTCCACCGGAGGCGAGGGAGCGCTTCGCGGTCGTGCCGCACGCGCAGCTGGTGGAGGTCGAGGCCGCCAAGCACCTGTGGGTGGGGGATGCCGAGCGGGTGCTCGACGAGATCGTCGCCGCGGTCAACCCGGCGGCGTCGGTGCCGCTGCCGCGCACATGGGAGGGCCCCATGGAGACCGCCGACACCAGCGCTTACGCCGATCGCACGACAACTGCCTTCCGCGACACGCCGCGCTGAGTCCGAGGTGCTCAGCGCCCGATCGGGGCCACCACGGCCGCGGTGAGCGCAACCAGATCCTTGGGGGACAGCTCCACCTGGAGCCCCCGCCGACCTGCCGAGACGAAGACGGTGTCGAACTCGCCCACCCCCGCGTCGACGACCGTGGGCAGTCGGCGCCGCTGCCCGAGCGGGGAGATGCCGCCGACGACGTAGCCGGTCGCGCGCTGGGCGGCCGCGGGGTCGGCCAGCGCGGCGCGCTTGCCTCCCACCGCACCGGCCAGCGCCTTGAGGTCGAGCTGCGTCGCGACCGGGACGACGCCCACGACCAGGTCGCCGTCTACGACGCTGACCAGCGTCTTGAGGACCCGGCGCGAGTCCAGGCCCAACGCATCGACCGCCTCCGCGCCGAACGAGGCGGCCTCGGCGTGGTGTTCGTAGGAGCGCAGGGTGAACCGCACCGAGGCGCGCTCCAGGGCCGCCACCGCGGGCGTGGCGCCATGGCCACTCTTGCGTGCAGCGGCCACCGGTCAGCACTCGGCGTGCATCAGGACAACAGGGCGGGGCCGGGTTGGGCGGGCTAGCCGGTCCAGGTCAGTCGGCGGCCGTTGACCCGGACGCTGGCTCTGTGTCGGCGAAGCCCGCCACGACGTCTCGCAGCGCGCCCAGCTGGGCCACGACCGCGTCGCGCCGCTTGGTCAGTTGCTCGACCTCCGCCTGGAGCGTGGCCAACTGACGCTCGGCCTCGGCGTGGCCGGAGGAGACGAAGCTCTCCGCCTGGGTCTGGGCCGAGGCGACGATCTGCTCGGCCTCCCGCCGCGCCCGGGTGACCAGCCGCTCGGCCTCGTGCGCGGCCTGCTGCCGCTGGCTCGTCGCCGCGTTGATCGCCTCGCGAGCCCGCTGCTCGGCCGCCTCGGCCCTGGCCTCGGCGTCCTCGAGCAGAGCGCGGGTCTCGGCGACGGCGTTGCTGTGGTGCTCGGCAGCCTCCCGGGTCAACCTCTCCTTGTCCACCGCGAGGCTGCGTTGCATCTCCTGCACCTCGCGGTTGGCCGTGGCCAGCGCCTGCTCGGCCTCTCGCCGCGCGGAGGTCAGCAGGGCGGTGGCCTCCTGCTCGGCCGCCAGCCGGCGCTGCGAGGCCTCCCGATCGGCAGAGGCGAGAAGATCCTGGGCCTCCGCCTCGCTGAGTCCGCGGACCCGCTCGGCGTCGCTCATGGCGGCGGTGCGCGCCTCGTCGAGCTCCTTGAGCTGCACCATCCGCATGTCCTCGGCGTCGCGCGCCGCCTGCGTCTTCAGCGTGGCTGCCTGTGCGGTCGCGGCCCGGACGATCTCGTCGGTGCGGGCGCGGGCCGAGGCAAGCACCTCGTCGGCCTGCTCCTCGGCGAGCCGGAGCAGCTCGGTGGCCCGGCCGCCGAGACCGGCGTACGTCGGTGCCGTGGTCTCCTCGCTGCGCTGGCGCAGCTCGGTGGCCTCGGCCTCGAGGTTCGCCAGACGTGCCGCGGACTCCTCGAGGGCGCCGGCGAGCTCGGCGCGCTCGTTCGCCAGCAGCGCGAGGTGCCGGTCGACGGCGGCGGGGTCGTAGCCCCGGCGTGCTGTGGCGAACCGTGGGGTCTCGCTCCGAACGGGGGTTGCTGCCGGAGGCTGAGGGCCGACGGGAGCCGGCAGCACCGTGGTGGCCTCGGGGTCAAAGATGGATAGTCCGGAACGCTCGGTCATCGGCGGATCCGCTCCTCGTGCTTGGCGGGACGGCGGCCCTCCGTGCTGACGGGCCGGCTGTGCCTAGTCTCACCCATCGCCGGGTAAAACGGCGGTGAGTCCCGGCCGTGTCTCACCACGATCGGGACCCACCGACGTTCTCGGCAGCAGGTCGGCTCGACGCGGGGCCGCGGCCCGCACGGCTGCCTACTGCCCGCGGAACACGGTGATCTGGTCGAGATGCCGGGCGCGCATCTCCTCGTCGCGCACGCCGAGTCCCTCCTCGGGTGCCAGGCACAGCACGCCCACCTTGCCCTGGTGGAGGTTGTGGTGGACGTCGAGCGCGGCCTGACCGGTCTGGTCGAGCGTGTAGGTCCGCGACAGCGTGGGGTGGATCATGCCCTTCGCGATCAGCCGGTTGGCCTCCCAGGACTCCCGGTAGTTGGCGAAGTGCGAGCCGAGGATGCTCTTGAGGTTCATCCACAGGTAGCGGTTGTCGAACTGATGCAGGTAGCCGCTGGTGGAGGCGCAGGTCACGATCACACCGCCCTTGCGCGCCGCGTAGACCGAGGCTCCGAAGGTCTCCCGCCCGGGGTGTTCGAAGACGATGTCGACGTCCTCACCGCCGGTGAGCTCCCGGATCCGGGCTCCGAACCGGCGCCACTCCTTGGGGTCCTGATTGTGCTCGTCCTTCCAAAACCGGAAGCCCTCCTCGGAGCGGTTGATGATCAGCTCGGCGCCCATGTTGCGGCAGATCTCGGCCTTTTCGTCGCTGGAGACGACGCAGACCGGGATCGCTCCGCCGTTCAACGCGTACTGCGTGGCGAACCCGCCCAGTCCGCCGCTGGCGCCCCAGATGAGGACGTTGTCGCCCTGCTTCATGCCCGCACCGTTGCGGCTGACCAGCTGGCGGTAGGCCGTGGAGTTGACCAGACCGGGGGACGCTGCCTCCTCCCAGGTGAGGTGCTCCGGCTTGGGCATGAGCTGGTTGGCCTTGACCATCGCGATCTCGGCGAGGCCGCCGAAGTTGGTCTCGAACCCCCAGATCCGCTGCTCGGGGTCGAGCATCGTGTCGTTGTGTCCGTCGGGGGCCTCGAGCTCGACCGAGAGGCAGTGCGCCACGACGCGGTCGCCGGGGCTCCAGGTGTGCACGCCGGGGCCGGTCTTGAGCACGACGCCGGAGAGGTCGGAGCCGACGATGTGGTAGGGGAGGTCGTGACGCTTGGCCAGGGGGGAGATCCGGCCGTAGCGCTCGAGGAAGCCGAAGGTGGGCACCGGCTCGAAGATCGAGGTCCAGACCGTGTTGTAGTTGATCGCCGAGGCCATCACCGCGACGAACGCCTCGCCGGGTCCGAGCTCGGGCAGGGGCACCTCGTCGACGTGCAGGGACTTGCGCGGGTCCTTTTCCTTGCTGGGAAGACCGGAGAACATGTCCGCCTCGTCCTTATGGACGGTGACGGCCCGGTAGGTCTCCGGCAGCACGAGTGACTCGAAGTCCTCGGGCGTGGCGCTCTCGGCGGCGATCGCGTCAAGGATGTGCTTCACGGTGTCTCCTGTCCCTCAGTGGGTGTCGCTCAGTGGGCGGGCTGGACGAGTTCGATGAGGATCCCGCCGGTGTCCTTGGGGTGCAAGAAGTTGATGCGGCTCTCGGACGTGCCACGCCGCGGCTCGGCGTACACGGTGCGGACGCCGCGCTCGCGGAGGACCCGGGTGGCCTCCTCGACGTCGCGGACGCGATAGGCCAGCTGCTGCATGCCGGGGCCGTTGCGGTCCAGGAACTTCGCGATCGTCGAAGTCTCGTCCAGCGGCGCCAGGAGCTGGATGCAGGCGTGCGGTGCGGCCGGATCGCCGACGCCGACCATCGCCTCGCGGACCTTCTGCTCCTCGTTGGTCTCCTCGTGCAGCAGCTGCATGCCGAAGGTGTCGCGGTAGAAGGCGATCGCCTCGTCCAGGTCGGGCACCGCCACACCGACGTGGTCGATCGCCTCGAAGAGCGGAGCGGGCAGGCCGAAGTCAGGTGAGGTGCGGGCGCTCATGGGCTCATCGTGGTACGTCGCGCGGTCGCGCGGCGACAGACTGTGACCCGTACGACACCAGCCCAGGCAGACCTGCCCCTCCCGGCGGACCGGAAGCCTGGGTATCGTCCGAAATACCCCTGGGTCTGACCTCGGATCGAGCGCCTGGTCCGGCCCGCCGAACTCGCAGTCGAGCAAGCAGGAGGCACCCATGCCGAGCACCAACGGATCTGTCATCGTCGCCGGGGCCCGCACCCCGATCGGCCGTCTGCTCGGCGGCCTGAAGGACAAGTCCGCGGCCGAGCTCGGCGGCGCCGCCATCCAGGGTGCCCTGGAGCGCGCGGGGGTCTCCGGCGACCAGGTCGACTACGTCATCATGGGCCACGTCATCCAGGCTGGCACCGGCCAGATCACCGCCCGCCAGGCCGCCCACCACGGTGGCATCCCGCTGGACGTGCCGGCGATCACCGTCAACAAGGTGTGCCTCTCGGGCATCAATGCGATCGCGCTTGCCGACCAGCTGATCCGGGCCGGCGAGCACGAGATCGTCGTCGCCGGCGGCATGGAGTCGATGACCCAGGCGCCGCACCTGCTCAAGAAGTCCCGCTCGGGCTACAAGTACGGCGACGTGACCATGGTCGACTCGATGGCCTTCGACGCCCTCCACGACCACTTCACCGACCAGGCGATGGGCCTGCTCACCGAGGAGTGCAACGCCGCGAGCCACGAGCTGACCCGCGAGGAACAGGACCACTTCTCCGCCCGCAGCCACCAGCTCGCCGCCGAGGCGCAGAAGAACGGCGTGTTCGACGACGAGATCGTGCCGGTCAGCATCAAGTCGCGCGGAGGCGAGACCCAGGTCACCCACGACGAGGGCGTGCGCGGGGACACCACTGCGGACTCGCTGGGCAAGCTGCGCCCGGCCTTCAACCGCGAGGGCACGATCACCGCGGGGTCCTCTTCGCAGATCTCGGACGGGGCCTGCGCCGTGGTCGTGATGAGCAAGGCGAAGGCCGAGGAGCTGGGCCTGGAGTGGCTGGCCGAGATCGGCGCCTCCGGCCAGGTGGCCGGTCCTGACTCGACGCTGCAGCTCCAGCCCGCGGCGGCCATCTCGAAGGCCGCGGAGAAGCAGGGCGTCTCGGTGCAGGACTTCGACCTCTTCGAGATCAACGAGGCCTTCGCCGCCGTCGGGATCGCCTCGGCGCGCGAGCTGGGAGTGGACGAGGACAAGGTCAACGTCAACGGCGGCGCGATCGCGCTCGGTCACCCCGTAGGGATGTCCGGGGCGCGGATCGTGCTCCACCTCGCTCTCGAGCTGAAGCGCCGGGGTGGCGGCACCGGCGTCGCCGCGCTGTGCGGTGGGGGTGGCCAGGGTGACGCGCTGGTCGTCACGGTGCCGTCCTCCTGACTGTGACCGTTCCCGACACCGGCGGGCACGACGGCCGCTCTCGCCCTCGGGCGAGGGCGGCCGTCTCGGTTCCCGACCTGGTGCAGCAGGCCCACGCCGGCCGGCACCGGGCAGTAGGGCGGCTGCTCTCCCTCGTCGAGGACGAGTCGCCGTTGCTTGCCGAGGCGATGGCTGCTCTGGCCCCCCACACCGGCCATGCGCACGTCGTCGGCATCACCGGGGCGCCGGGGGTGGGCAAGTCGACCTTCACCTCAGCGCTGGTAACCGCGTGGCGACGCGCCGGACGGACCGTCGGCGTCGTCGCCGTCGACCCCTCCTCGCCCTTCTCCGGCGGCGCCCTGCTGGGTGACCGCATCCGGATGTCGGAGCACGCCACCGACCCGGGGGTCTTCATCCGGTCGATGGCCTCGCGCGGTCATCTCGGTGGCCTTGCCTGGTCCACCCCACAGGCGCTGCGGGTCCTGGATGCGGCCGGCTTCGACGTGGTCGTCGTCGAGACGGTGGGGGTCGGCCAGAGCGAGGTGGAGGTGGCCGAGCGGGCAGACAGCACCGTGGTGCTGCTCGCCCCCGGCATGGGCGACGGCATCCAGGCGGCCAAAGCCGGCATCCTCGAGGTGGGCGACCTCTACGTGGTCAACAAGGCCGACCGCGACGGGGCGCGCAGCGTGCGGCGCGACCTGCGCTCGATGCTCTCGCTGGCCGAGCGTCCCGAGGCAGCGTGGCGACCTCCGGTGCTGCTGACCACGGCGCACTCCGGGGAGGGAGTGGAGCAGGTGGTCGCCTCGCTCGACGAGCACCGCGCCTGGGCGGCCGCCGGCGGTGAGATGCGCCGTCGCCGACGCCGTCGCGCCCGGGCCGAGGTGGAGGCCCTGGCGATGACCGCACTCCGACAGCGGTGGGCGCTCACGGACAGCGACCGGCTCGATGAACTCGCAGACGACGTGGTCGCTGGACGAACCGACCCCTACGCGGCGGCGGACACCCTGCTGGGGATCTCCACGGAAGCAGCCGACGAGCCGACGACGTAGCCGGTCGAACTTCCGCGCGCCTCCCCCCGTGCGCGGCCCGGGTCTGGTAGCACTCTTGCAGGGTGTGTGCGGCCATCTCCACGCGAGACTGAGCAGTGGTCACTCGATCCCGGTCCATGTCGCTGATCTGTGTGAAGGAGCCCTCGTGAAGAAGTCGCTCCTGCTCGGTGTGCTGGTGCTTTTCCTGGGGTTCTGGATGGTCCAGGACTCCGCCTCGCTGGCCCGGGTCATTCGGGACGGCCTGGCGACGGTCTGGGACGTCTCCCAGCAGGTGTTCACGGCGTTCATCGACTTCCTCGGTTCGCTGACCTCCTGAGCCCGCCGGACACCCCCATGCTCGCCGTGCTGCCCGAGCCCGACATCCGCCGCCACCTCCTCCGCGACGAGGGCGAGGTGATCGTCGACGAGGTGGCGCACCACTGGTTCGCCTACCTGCGTCCGGCGTTCTGGGCGGCGGTCGGTCTGGCAGTCCTGGTCCTGGCCGGCGTGGTGGCTTTCGAGGTCGCCTGGGTTCCGCTCCTGTTCGGAGCCTCAGCGCTGGGCTTCTCGGCGTACCGCGCGTTGGACGTGCACCTGGATCGGTTCGTGATCACCAACATGCGCGTCTTCCGGGTCAAGGGCGTCTTCTCGAGGTCGCTCGCCACGATGCCGCTGAGCCGGATCCTGGACATCACCGTGGAGAAGCCACTCTTGGGCCGGGTCCTGGGGTTCGGCCACTTCGTCTTCGAGTCCGCCGCCCAGGCTCAGGGTCTGCGCGAGATCACCACGGTCGGGCGCGTGGACGAACGCGACCTGATCATCCAGCGGGTCGTGCAGCGCTCGGGTCTTCGGGGCCCCCGCAACCGGTGACCCGGCCGACAGCCGGGTCACGCGCGTGGGGGATCATGGGGGCATGAGCATGCCGTTCTCACGCCCCGGTGCCGTCGATCTGTCCGGACTGAAGCGCACCACCTCGGCTCCGCCGTCGGGACCGGGTGCGGGATCGTCGGCAGCGGGCGCGGCGTACACGCTGGAGGTCGACGAGTCCAACCTGCAGGATCTGCTCGAGGCCTCGATGACCGCGCCAGTGCTGCTGGTGGTCTACTCGCCGAGCCAGATGCCGGCCAGCGCCCAGCTCGCCGACGACCTCACCACGCTCGCCGGTGAGCTCGAGGGCCGGATCGCCGTTGGAAGGGTGGACGCCGACCGGCAGCCGCGCATCGCGCAGTCCCTCCAGGTGCCGTCGGTGCCCTTCGTCGCGATGGTGCTCCAGGGCAGGCTCGCGCCGTTGCTGCAGGACGCACCCCCGCTGGAGGAGCTGCGTGCCCTCCTGGGCCAGCTGGTCCAGCAGATGGCGTCCCAGGGGATGGCCGGTCGGCACCAGCCCTTCGATGCCGGCCCCGGACCCGAGGCGCCGGAGGCCGACGACGAGCCCGACCCACGCTACGCCGCAGCCGAGGACGCACTCATGCGCGGCGACCTGGAGGTTGCGATCGAGGAGTACCAGAAGCTGCTCGACGCCAGTCCGGCCGACACCGAGGCGGCGCTGGGGCTGGCTCGCGCCCGGCTGATGCTGCGCACCGCGGGCGTCGACCTCGCCGGGGCACGGTCCACGGCGGCCTCCGAGCCGGACGACGTCGAGGCCCAGCTGCTGGTGGCCGATCTCGACCTGCTCGGTGGTCACGTCGAGGACGCGTTCACGCGGCTTATCGGGTGCGTGCGCCGCTGGGCCGGCGAGGACCGCGACCGGGCGCGACGGCACCTGGTGGAGCTGTTCGACGTCGTGGGCAACGAGGACCCGCGGGTGCTTCGGGGCCGGCGCGACCTCGCCTCCGCGCTCTTCTGACCGCTGCGGTCAGACGGGGTTGCCGGACTCGGTGTACGCCGGACCGCCCGGACCCAGGTTCGCCATCGCCGCCTCGATCCGCCGGGCCGTGAAGTCAGCGCACAGCTCGTGAACCTCGGCGAGACCGCAGAACCGGGCCCCGCGGATCTCCCGGGCCTCGGGGACGATGGCCTCCGCCAACCGCGGATCGTGCTCGCCGCCGTCGAACACCAGGCACACCGCGTCGTCCCAGCCGCTCCAGGGCGGCAGCCAGTCGGTCAGCACCAGTCGACCCGCGGGCAGGTCGAGCCGGAGCTCCTCCTCGACCTCACGGGACACCGCCACGTGCGGCGCCTCGTTGACCTCCACGACGCCGCCGGGCAGGTCCCAATCCCGCTTGTAGGTCAGGTTGCAGAGCAGCACCCGCCCCCCGGTGTCGCGGACGAGGAGCTGGGCGATCGCCCGCTTGCGCGGCAGGAAGGCGTTCAGCAGGGCCCGGAACCCGTGCGACTCGTGAATCGGCGCGTCGTCCTGGAGCCGGGCCAGCACCACCCGGTCACGCCTGCCGCCGGACTCGTCCACCGCTCCCCGCATCACTCCCTCGCGTCTCAGGCCCGCCCAGGTGGCCACCCGGGTCGCCACCTGGTCGTCGGGGTCCACCAGCGCCTCCACCCGGGCCTGCTTGAGGTCGTCGAACGCCAGCTGCACCGCCTCGCGGACCGCCGTGCTGGCGGCCTGGACCCCGCGCTGCTGGAGCTGTGGTGTCCAGCCGATCCGCGCGACGCCGTTGCCGACCGACTCCAGCCAGACGCCCAGGCCGGCCAGCCGATGGCGCAGTCGCTCGGCGAGCTCTTCGTCGTCGGTGGTCACGCCGGCGTTCTCACCCCGATCCCTTCGGACCGGCTCAGGCCACGTCCGAGCCGGCCGCCCCGCTCGCGGAGGACTCCTCCCCGGACGCCCCGGCCTCCCCGCCCTCGAAGCGCAGCCACACCGCGCCCAGCGGCGGCACTTGGATGGTGGCGGACGCCTGCATCCCGTGGGAGGGGATCTCCACCGCCGTGACGCCGCCGTAGTTGCCGATGCCGGACCCGGCGTAGGCCTCGGCATCGGTGTTGATCACCTCGCTCCACCACCCGGTCGCGGGAAGGCCGATGCGGTAGTCGTGGTGCGGTATCGCGGAGAAGTTCACCACGCAGGCGACCATCGAGTTCTCGTAGTCGCTGCGGATGAACGACAGCACGTTGCCACCGGCGTCGTTGGCGTCGATCCACTGGAAGCCCAGCGGGTCGTGGTCCTTGGCCCACAGGGCCGGCGTCTCGCGGTAGACCGTGTTGAGGTCGCTCATGAGTTGCTGGATGCCGCGGTGCCAGGGGCTGTCCAGCAGCCACCAGTCCAGCTCGCGCGCCTCGGCCCATTCGGCGTCCTGGGCGAACTCCTGTCCCATGAACAGCAGTTGCTTGCCCGGGTGTGCCCACTGGTGGGCGTAGTAGGCGCGCAGGTTCGCCAGCTGCTGCCAACGGTCACCGGGCATCTTGCGCAGCAGCGACCCCTTGCCGTGGACCACCTCGTCGTGGCTGAGCGGCAGCACGTAGCGCTCGGAGTAGGCGTAGACCATCGAGAAGGTCATCTCCCCGTGGTGGTAGACGCGGTAGATCGGCTCGTGGCGCAGGTAGTTGAGCGTGTCGTGCATCCAGCCCATGTTCCACTTCAGGTCGAAGCCGAGTCCGCCCAGGTGCGTGGCCCGGGTGACTCCCGGCCAGGACGTCGACTCCTCGGCGACGGTGACGCTGCCGGGCACCCGCCGAGCACAGGTGGCGGTCAGCTCCTGCAGGAACTGCACCGCCTCCAGGTTCTCCCGGCCGCCGTACATGTTGGGCTGCCACTGGCCCTCGCTGCGGCCGTAGTCGAGGTAGAGCATGCTCGCCACCGCGTCGACGCGCAGCCCGTCGAGGTGGTACTCCTCCAGCCAGTAGAGAGCGCTGGCGACCAGGAAGTTGCGCACCTCCTGGCGCCCGAAGTTGAACACCAGCGTGCCCCAGTCCGGATGCTCGCCGCGCTGAGGGTTCGGGTCCTCGTAGAGCGGCGTGCCGTCGAACTGGGCCAGGGCGAAGGAGTCCTTGGGGAAATGCGCGGGCACCCAGTCGAACAGCACGCCGATGCCGGCCTGGTGGCAGCGGTCCACCAGGTAGCGCAGGTCGTCGGGTTCCCCGAAGCGTGCGGTCGGCGCGAAGTACGAGGTCACCTGATAGCCCCAGGAGCCACCGAAGGGGTGCTCCATGATCGGCAGCAGTTCGATGTGGGTGAAGCCGAGGTCCGAGACGTAGGCCACGAGCTCCTCGGCGAGCTGGCGGAACGACCGTTCCCTCCGCCAGGAGGCGAGGTGCACCTCGTAGATCGACATCGGCCCGTCGGCCGCGGACCGCTGGCCGCGGCGCTGCAGCCACTCTTCGTCGTGCCAGGCGTAGCCCGAGTCGTAAACCACACTGGCCGTGGCCGGAGGCATCTCCGTGCGCGACGCCAATGGGTCGGCCTTGTCCCGCCAGACGTCGTCGGCGCCGAGGACGTCGTACTTGTAGCTGGTGCCGGCACCGACGCCGGGTACGAAGATCTCCCACACCCCGGAAACTCCGAGCTGGCGCATCGGGTGCTCGCGGCCGTCCCAGCTGTTGAAGTCCCCCTTGAGCCGCACCGCCTTGGCGTGGGGCGCCCACACCGCGAACGCCGTGCCACTGACCGGTCCCGCGACCGTGTCGTAGCGGGTGACGTGCGCGCCCAGAACCTTCCACAGCGCTTCGTGCCGGCCCTCGTTGATCAGGTGCAGGTCCATCTCCCCAAGGGTCGGGAGGTAGCGGTAGGAGTCGTCGACCCGGTGCGGCACCCCGTCGGCGTAGCGGACCTCGAGCCGGTAGTCTGGGACCTCGGCCATCGGCAGGACGCCCGCCCAGACCCCGTGTGCCTCGTGCCCGAGGTCGTGCCGGTCCTCACCGACCAGGACGGTCACCGTGCTGGCCAGCGGCTTGAAGGTCCGCACGGTGACCGCGCCGTCGTGCGGGTGCGCGCCCAGGAACGCGTGCGGGTTCCCATGCCGCCCTTGGACGAGCATCTCGAGCTCATGGGAGTCGACGGGGCGAGGTTGGGGCGTGGGGCGGGGCTTGGGCACGGATGGCTCCTCTGGTCGATGGGATGCAGCGCCGTGGGATCGGCCTATGCGGGACCGGCGAGCCGGGACAGGGCCGCGAGGGGGATCGGCAGCCACACCGGACGGTTGCGGGCCTCGTAGACGGTCTCGTAGACCGCCTTGTCGGCCGAGTACGCGTTCAGGAGGGCCTGGGCGGGGTCCTCGACCGTGGTCCCGCTGAACTCGTGGTATCCGTCGAGAAAGGCCCCGATGTTGCGTTCGGACCACTCCCGCCCACGTTCGGCGACCAGGTCGGCCGACTCGCCGAAGGCCTGCTCCTGGTCCATCCGGCTCAGCTCGGCGGCGTAGTCGAAGGAGCGGAGCATGCCCGCGACGTCCCGCCAGGGCGAGTCCGGTCGGCGCCGCTCCCGAAGTGGCTTGGCCGGCTCGCCCTCGAAGTCGATGATCTTCCAGTTCTTGACCGTGCGCAGCGTCTGGCCCAGGTGCAGATCGCCGTGGACGCGCTGGGCGAGGACGGGGTGCCGCACGTGACGCACCGCGTCGAAGACGCCGTGCAGCCCGGCGACGTGGGGGGCGATGTCGGGGACCGCGGCGGCCGCGGCCTCGAGCCGGCGCGACATGGCGTCGGCCAGCTCGCCGAGGTGCTCGCGGTCCCACTCCTCGGTGGGGAAGCACCCGGCCAGCGACTCGTGCATCTCAGCGACCGCGAAACCCAGCCGGTGTGCCTCCGCGGCGAAGTCCCCGCCGGCCTCCGCGGCGCTTAGCTCGGCACTGCCATAGAGGTTGCGCAGGCTGGCCAGGGCCAGGTCCCAGCCGTCGCTGGCGGTGCGCAGGAACTGCTGCAGGATGCCGAGCTGAAGCACCTCCTCCGGCTCGTGCTGCTCGTCGTGATCGTCGTGCTGGTCGTGGTGATCATCGTGCTGGGGCGCACCCGGGCTGCGGGCCTCGACCCAGCCGTAGAGCGCGGCGACGTGCTCGTTGCCCGCCTCGGTCAGCGCCGCCAGGATCTCGACGTCGGGGTTGACGCCGGGGGTGACCCGTCGGAACACCTTCATCAGGCTCGCGTCGCCGAACTTGACCGAGGAGTTGCTCTGCTCCCCGGTCAGCACCGTCGAGCGGGACTCGGTGTCGAGCTCAGGCTCGCCCACTCTGTGGAAGACCAGGTCCCGCGAGGAGCGGGCCTGGGCGAAGCCGCACAGCCACAACGGCGTGGCGGCGTGGTCGTGGAGGGCGTCGTAGGCCCACACCGGGCCGAGGTCCTCGTCCTCCCAGGTGCCGATCAGGGCATGGTGCAGTGCGCTCTGATCCTCGTCGAAGTAAGCGACCGGCACCTGGTAGATGTCCCGCTCGCCGGTGTCGGCGTACTCGAGCGTGACCAGCTCGACCACCACCGTGCGATCGGAGCCGGAGCGTGAATCGGGGTCGTCCTCGGGGCCGGGCAAGGCCAACCGTCGAGTCTTCACGATGTCGAACTCGCGACCCTTGCCGCCGAACCAGCGGGAGCGCTCCAGGAAGCTCTTCAGTCTCGTTCTCACGGGGACACCACCACCTCGAGCTGGGCGGACGTCGGGAGGCGGAACCAGTAGAACCCGTAGCCGGTGAGAGTCAGGAGGTAGGGCAGCTCGCCGACCTGAGGGAACCGGCTGCCACCGAGGAGCTCCACGGGAGTCACCCCCTCCCAGCGACGCAGGTCGAGCTCGACCGGCTGGGGAAACCGCGACAGGTTGTTGACGCAGAGCACGGTATCGCCATCGAACTCACGCACATAGGAGAGCACCGAGGGGTTCGAGCCGCCCAGGTCGATGAAGTCGCCCAGCCCGAAGGCCGGGTGGTTCTTGCGCACGTGGATCATCCGCCGGGTCCAGTGCAGCAGCGAGGACGGGTTCTCCATCTCGGTCTCGACGTTGACCCGCTGGTAGCCGAACACCGGGTCCTGGATGACCGGCAGGTGCAGCCGGCCCGGCGTGACCGAGGAGAAGCCGGCGTTGCGTCCGTCGTCCCACTGCATGGGAGTGCGCACGCCGTCGCGGTCGCCGAGCCAGATGTTGTCACCCATGCCGATCTCGTCGCCGTAGTAGAGGACGGGTGACCCGGGCAGCGAGAGCAGCAGCGCGGTGAAGATCTCCATCTGGTTGGTGTCGTTCTCGAGCAGCGGCGCCAGCCGTCGCCGGATCCCGATGTTGGCCTTCATCCGGGGGTCCTTGGCGTACTCGCCCCACATGTAGTCGCGGTCGTCGTCGGTCACCATCTCGAGCGTCAGCTCGTCGTGGTTGCGCAAGAAGATGCCCCACTGGCAGCCGGCTGGGATGTCCGGTGTCTGCTCCATGATCTCGGAGATCGGGAACCGAGTTTCTCGTCGCACCGACATGAAGATGCGCGGCATCACCGGGAAGTGGAAGCACATATGGCACTCGTCGCCACCGCTGTCGAAGTTCCCGAAGTAGTCGACCACGTCGGCGGGCCACTGGTTGGCCTCGGCGAGCAGGACGCGACCGGGGTAGTGGTCGTCGACGTAGCGCCGGACCATCTTGAGGAAGTCGTGGGTCTCGGGGAGGTTCTCGCCGTTGGTCCCGGGACGCTCGTAGAGATAGGGGACGGCGTCCAGACGGAAGCCGTCGATGCCCATATCCAGCCAGAACCTCAGCGCGTCCAGCATCGCCTCGTGCACCTTCGGGTTGTCGAAGTTGAGGTCGGGCTGATGGCCGTAGAAGCGGTGCCAGTAGTACTGCTGGCGCACCGGGTCCCACGTCCAGTTCGAGGTCTCGGTGTCGACGAAGATGATCCGAGCCTCGGAGTAGGTCTCGTCGGTGTCGGACCAGACGTAGAAGTCGCCGTAGGGACCGTCCGGGTCGGACCGGGACTCCTGGAACCACGGGTGCTGGTCACTGGTGTGGTTCATGACGAAGTCGATGATCACCCGGATCCCGCGCTCGTGCGCCTCGTCGAGGAACGCGTGGAACTCTTCCACCGTGCCGATCTCGGGGAGGATGCCGGTGTAGTCCGCGACGTCGTAGCCGCCGTCGCGCAGTGGCGAGGTGAAGAACGGCGGGATCCACAGACAGTCGACACCGAGCCACTGGAGATAGTCGAGCTTCTCGGTGAGCCCCATGAAGTCGCCGACGCCGTCACTGTCGCTGTCACGAAACGACCGGACGAGCACCTCGTAGAACACCGCGGTCTTGAACCAGTCCGGCTGATCGCCGAGCCCCGAGCTCCGGGCAGGGCCCGGGGAGGGCAGCGGGGTCGCGGAGGGAGGGCTCGGTGGGGGGGCCTCGGTCGGGGTCTCCAGCGTCATCGGAGGGAGGTGCTCCTCACAGTCAGGATGTGGACGGGTTCGTAGTAGGGGTCCAGCCGCACGTAGTTGTGGGCGCCCCAGGTCCACTCCTCGCCGGTGACCTCGTCATGAACGACGAGGGTGTCATGCCACTCCCGGCCAAGAGCGGGCATGTCGAGATGGACCATCGTCTCGCGCGTGGTGCGCGGGTCGACGTTGGCCACCACGATCACCGTGTCCTCCGGGCGCCCGTCCAGGCTCCAGGCGACCTTGGAGTAGCAGGCCACCGCGTCGTCCTCGGCGTTGTGCAGGTGCAGGTTGCGCAGCTGCTGCAGGGCCGGGTGCTCGCGGCGGACCCGGTTGAGCATCGTGACGTACGGCGCCAGCGACCTGCCCTGAGCCTCGGCGGCCTCGAAGTCGCGGATCTTGATCTGGTACTTCTCCGAGTCGAGGTACTCCTCGGACCCCGGCCGGACCGCGACATGCTCGTAGAGCTCGAATCCGGCGTACATCCCCCACGACGGTGACCCGGTGCCGGCCAGCGCCGCGCGGATCTTGAACGCCGGCGGCCCGCCGTACTGGAGGTACTCGTGCAGGATGTCGGGGGTGTTGACGAAGAAGTTGGGACGCAGGACGTGGGAGGTCTCCTGGGAGACCTCCCGGAAGTACTGGTCGATCTCGTAGCGACTGGTGCGCCAGGTGAAGTAGGTGTAGCTCTGGTGGAATCCCACCATCGCCAGTGCCCGCATCATCGGCGGCTTCGTGAACGCCTCCGAGAGGAAGATGACGTCCGGGTCGGTCTGGCGGATCTCCTCGATCAGGCGCTCCCAGAACATCACCGGCTTGGTGTGCGGGTTGTCGACGCGGAAGACACGCACCCCGTGGTCCATCCAGTGCCTGGTGACCCGGAGCACCTCGGCGTAGATGCCCTCGGGATCGTTGTCGAAGTTGACCGGGTAGATGTCCTGGTACTTCTTCGGCGGGTTCTCCGCATACGCGATGGTGCCGTCGGCCCGGGTGGTGAAGAACTCGGGATGCTCGGTGGCCCAGGGATGGTCCGGCGCCGCCTGCAGCGCCAGGTCGAGGGCGACCTCGAGCCCGAGCTCGCGCGCGCGGGCCACGAAAGCGTCGAAGTCCTCCAGAGTGCCGAGGTCGGGGTGGACGGCATCGTGACCGCCCGCCGCGGATCCGATCGCCCAGGGCGAGCCGACGTCGTCGGCGCTCGCCTCGAGGGTGTTGTTGCGCCCCTTGCGGTTGACCTGCCCGATGGGGTGGATCGGAGGCAGGTAGATCACGTCGAACCCCATCCCGGCCACCCGGTCCAGGCTGTTCGCCGCGGTGCGGAAGGTGCCGCTGACCACGCGGCCGTCGCCGTCGACGTAGGACCCCTCGGAGCGGGGGAAGAACTCGTACCAGGATCCGAAGAGGGCCAGTTCCCGGTCGACGAAGAGCGGGAAGGGGCCACGGACGGTCACCAGGTCGCGCAGCGGGTGCTCGAGCAGCACGTCACTGACCTCGTCGGCCAAGCCGGCGGAGAGGCGAACCGCCGGGGGGAGCGCCGCGTCGCGCAGAGCGCCGACCGTCTCGAGGAGCACCGTCTGCGCAGTGCTGTCGGCGGGAACCTGCTCGGCCGCGCGGGCGAAGAGCAGGGCGCCCTCCTCGAGCATCAGCTCGGTGTCGATCCCGGCGTGGACCTTGATCTCCGCGTTGTGTCGCCAGGTGGCGACGGGGTCGCTCCAACTGTGGATCTCGAAGGTCCACGGCCCGACCGCATCGGCGACCACGAAAGCCTTGTAGGTGTCCACGCCGGAGGGGTCGGGTGACATCCGGCGCGGAGCGCGGGCCTTGCCGTCGGGGTCGAGAAGCACGACCTCGGCACCCAGCGCGTCGTGGCCCTCACGGATCACCACGGCAGAGATGTCGAAGGGCTCACCGACCGCGGCCTTCGCCGGGTGGGCACCTCCTTCGATCACGGGCATGACGTCCAGAACGGGGATCCGTCCAACCATGCCCGGAAACTACCCGGGATGCCGAGGGTGAACCATCACCGGTCCGGGTGCCGGGGGCCATCGCCTGCTGTGACCCTGCGTGACCGGGACTACGGATGGTATTGCCCCGCTTCACTGCATTGGATCGATCCATCGGCGGTAAGGTCTCCGCCGTGCGAGCCATTCGGAGATTCACGATCCGTCCCGTCCTGCCCGACGCGCTGGAGTCGTTGGGGGCCCTAGCGAGCAACCTGCGCTGGTCCTGGCACCCGCCGACGCAGGACCTGTTCGCCTCGGTCGACCCCGGGCTGTGGGAACGCAGCGGGCGGGACCCGGTCACCATGCTCGGCCTGGTGCCCACGGCTCGGCTCGAGGAGCTCGCCGAGGACGCCGAGTTCGGCCAGCGGCTGCGGGCGGCCGCCGACGACCTCGCGACATACCTGGGCGAGGATCGGTGGTACCAGTCGCTCGGCGGCTCCGCGCCGCGCTGCATCGCCTACTTCTCTCCCGAGTACGGCATCACCGCGGTGCTGCCGCAGTACAGCGGCGGCCTCGGCATCCTCGCCGGCGACCACCTCAAGGCCGCCAGCGACCTCGGGGTCCCGATCCTCGGCGTCGGTCTCCTCTACGGCCACGGCTACTTCCGCCAGTCGCTCTCGCGCGACGGGTGGCAGCAGGAGCGCTACCCGGTCCTGGACCCCGACGAGATGCCGATCGCGCTCCTGCGCAACGAGGACAACTCCGCGGCCAAGATCAGCGTCGGCATGCCCGGGGGCGAGACGGCCGTGGCCCGCATCTGGGTGGCCCAGGTCGGTCGCGTCCCGCTGCTCCTGCTGGACACCGACGTGGAGGAGAACAGCGGCGTTCTGCGCGACATCACCGACCGCCTCTACGGCGGCAACACCGAGCACCGGCTGCGCCAGGAGATGCTGCTGGGCATCGGCGGCGTCCGGGCGATCCGCACCTACACCCGGCTGACCGGGTCCCCGGAGCCGGAGGTGTTCCACACCAACGAGGGCCATGCCGGCTTCCTCGGCCTGGAGCGGATCCGGGAGCTCGTGGAGGACCGAGGGCTCGACTTCGACGCGGCGGTCGAGGTCTCGCGAGGCGGCACGGTCTTCACCACGCACACCCCGGTGCCCGCCGGCATCGACCGCTTCCCCCGCGATCTGGTCGCCCAGTACTTCGGCGGCGGCAACGCCAGCCACGGCGTCCCGGTGGAGCGGATCCTGGCGCTGGGCAGCGAGACCTTCGAGGGCGGCGACCCCTCGGTGTTCAACATGGCCGTCATGGGGCTGCGGCTCGCGCAGCGCGCCAACGGGGTCTCGCAGCTGCACGGCCAGGTCAGCCGGACCATGTTCGGGGGGCTGTGGCCCTCCTTCGGCGCCGAAGAGCGACCGATCACCTCGATCACCAACGGGGTGCACGCCCCCAGCTGGGTGGCACGCGAGATCTTCGACCTCGCCCGTGAGCAGGGGCTCGACGTCGACGCCGGCCGCAGCGCCACCCCGCCGGACCAGGTCTTCGAGGCTGTGGACAAGGTCCCTGGGGACACCGTCTGGGCGGTCAAGCGGCAGCTGCGCGAGCGGCTGGTCCAGGACGCGCGCCGTCGGCTGCGCGAGTCGTGGCTGGCCCGCGGCTACGCCTCCTCCCAGCTGGGCTGGGTGGACAAGGCGCTCGACCCCGACGTGCTCACGATCGGCTTCGCCCGGCGCGTCCCGTCGTACAAGCGGCTCACGCTGATGCTCCGTGATCCCGACCGACTGCGGTCGCTGCTGCTGCACCCCGAGCGCCCGATCCAGCTCGTCATCGCCGGCAAGGCGCACCCGGCCGACGACGGCGGCAAGCGGCTCATCCAGGAGATCGTGCGGTTCGCCGACGACCCCGAGGTCAGGCACCGGATCGTCTTCCTGCCCAACTACGACATCGAGATGGCCCAGCCGCTCTACCCCGGCTGCGACGTCTGGCTGAACAACCCGCTGCGGCCCTACGAGGCCTGCGGCACCTCGGGGATGAAGGCCGCGCTCAACGGCGGGCTCAACCTCTCCATCCTCGACGGCTGGTGGGACGAGTGGTACGACGGCAACAACGGCTGGGCGATCCCCTCCGCCGACGGTGTCGAGGACCCCGACCGCCGCGACGACCTGGAGTCGGCCGCGCTCTACGACCTGATCGAGAACGAGGTCGCGGCCCGCTTCTACGACCATGATGCCTCCGGCGTGCCGGTCCGCTGGATCGAGATGGTGCGGCACACGCTGAAGTCGCTGGGGCCCAAGGTGCTCGCCGACCGCATGGTGGGCGACTACGTGCACCGGCTCTACGTCCCCGCCGCGGAGTCCTCCCGCGCCCTCAACGACAGCTTCGCGGGGGCCGTCGACCTGGCCGCGTGGAAGCAGCGCATGGTCGCCGGGTGGCCGGGGGTGCACGTGGAGCACGTCGACTCCAGCGGCATCGGTGACATGCCGGAGGTCGGGGCGGTCCTCCAGGTCCGCGCCTTCGTGTCGCTGGGCGACCTCAAGCCTGGCGACGTCGACGTCCAGCTGTTGCACGGCCGGGTGTGGGACGAGGACACGCTGCGGGAGGTGAGCACGACGTCGCTAGAGCTGGCCGAGTCCTACGAGGCCCACCGGCACCGGTTCGACGGCGAGGTGGCACTCACCCAGGCCGGTCCGTTCGGCTACACGGTCCGGGTGGTGCCGCGCAACCCGCACCTCGCCTCGATCGCCGAGCTGGGTCTGGTCGCCGCGCCCCCGGCCTGAGCCGGGCCCCGGCCCGAGCCGCGCACCCGGGCCGCGCCGGGCTCCGGGATCAGGAGCCGCGGATCATCACAAAGGAGTGGCCGGCGACGGTCAACGTGTCGCCGGGGCGGACGACATCGCCCACCGCCTGGTGCTCGGAGGTGCACAGCACCACCGAGCCCTTGGCGATCCAGGGGTTCTCGGGCAGGCGGACGACGCACTCCCTCACGCCGCCGTTGAGCCAGTAGAGGAAGGACTGGTCCCACAGCTGCTCTCCGTGCGCCCCGGGGGAGCGCAGGGGGTCGCCGGAGACGAAGACGCCGATCGTGTGCAGGGTGCGGTCGTGCCAGTCCTCATCGGCCATCTCCCGCCCGTCGGGGTGCACCCACGCCAGGTCCTTGGGACCTCCTTCGATGGCCGGCTCGCCGCGGAAATGGTGCCGCTGGCGCAGCGTGGGGTGTTCTCGTCTGAGCCGGAGCGACTCCTTGGTCATGGTGTGCACGTCCAGCCAGGCGTCGTCGTCGCCCCAGGCCACCCAGGAGACCTCGTTGTCTTGGCAGTAGGCGTTGTTGTTGCCCCGCTGGGTCCGGCCCCGCTCGTCGCCCGCGGTGATCATCGGCGCGCCGCTGGACATGCAGCACAGCGTCGCCATCAGGTTCGCGGCGTGACGACGGCGCCGGGCGTTCACCGCGGGGTCGTCGGTCTCGCCCTCGACCCCGTGGTTGCACGACCGGTTGTCGTCGGTCCCGTCGCGGTTCTCCTCGCCGTTGGCCCGGTTGTGCTTGCGGTCGTAGGAGACCAGGTCGCGCAGCGTGAACCCGTCGTGAGCGGTCACGAAGTTGACCGAGGCGTAGGGGGATCGGCCGTCGTCGGCGTACAGGTCGGAGGAGCCGGCCAGGCGTGAGGCGAGGTGCCGCACCCCGCTGCCGGATCGCCAGAAGTCGCGCACGACGTCGCGGTAGCGGTCGTTCCACTCCACCCAGGGGGGCGGGAAGGACCCGACCTGGTAGCCGTCGGTGCTCGCATCCCACGGCTCGGCGATCAGCTTGAGGTGGCGGAGCGCGGGGTCCTGGCAGATGGCGGCCAGGAACGAGCTGCGCACGTCGAACTCGTAGCCTGTGCGCGCCAGGGCGGAGGCGAGATCGAAGCGGAAGCCGTCGACGTGCATCTCCTCGGCCCAGTAGCGCAGCGAGTCGGTGATCAGCCGGAGCGCTCCGAGGTGGGTGGCGTCGACGGTGTTGCCACAGCCGGTGACGTCCCAGTAGGTGTCGACGAGGGAATGCGCCCGCTTGTAGAAGTTGAGGTCGTCCAGGCCGCGGAAGGAGTACGCCGGTCCGCGCTGGCCGCCCTCGGCGGTGTGGTTGTAGACCACGTCGAGGATCACCTCGATCCCGGCCGCGTGCAGGTTCTTGACCATCTGCTTGAACTCGGTGACCTGCTGCCCCCGGTCGCCTGCGGAGCTGTAGGCGTTGTGCGGGGCGTGGAAGCCGATCGAGTTGTATCCCCAGTAGTTGCGCATGCCCCGGGCCACCAGCGCGGGCTCGCTGAAGAACTGGTGCACCGGCAGCAGCTCGACTGCGGTGATCCCCAGGTCGGTCAGGTAGTCGATGACCGGCGGGCTGCCCAGCCCGGCGTAGGTGCCCCTCAGCTCGGGCGGGACGTCGGGGTGCAGCTGGGTGAACCCCTTGACGTGCAGCTCGTAGATCACCGTCTCGGACCAGCGACGCCTCGGGTGCCGGTCGTCCTCCCACTCGAAGGCGTCGTGGGTGACCACGCACCGCGGCATGAACGGCGCGGAGTCGACGGGACAGGGCTGCTCGGGCCCCTCGGGATCGTGGGGGAGCAGCTCGGTGTAGCCGGTGACGTCGCCGGTGATCGCCCGCGCATAGGGGTCCAGGAGCAGCTTGGCGGGGTTGAACCGGCGTCCGTGGTCGGGGTCCCACGGGCCGTGGGCGCGGAAGCCGTAGAGCTGGCCGATGGGCACGCCGGTGATCGCGCCGTGCCAGACGCCCAGCGTGTGCTCGGTGAGCTGGACCTGCCGTTCGGCGCCGTCCTCGTCGAACAGGCACACCCACATCCCGGTCGCGTCGGGGCTGTAGACGGCGAAGTTCGTCGAGGCGGGGCCCCAACTCGCCCCCAGCGCCTGGTGGAATCCGGGTCGAACGGGTGCGGTCTCGCCGGGTCCGTGCCAGCGCCAGGGCTTGTGGGTCACCTGCCCCATTCTGCCGGTCGGCTCGGTAGGGTCGCCGGGTTCCCCGCGCGGGTGCGGCGCGCCAGACCGTCCCGCCGATCCTCCAGGAGGTGGCCCGATGGCAGACACCGATGCGACCCGCACCCCGACAGGCACCGCGCAGTTCGTCCGACTCGACGTCGAGGAGGGGGTCGGGACGATCCGCATCGACCGTCCCAAGATGAACGCGCTCAACGCCCAGGTCCAGGAGGAGATCCGGGCCGCCGCGCAGGAGGCCACCGACCGCGACGACGTGAAGGCCGTCGTCGTCTACGGCGGCGAGCGCGTCTTCGCCGCCGGCGCGGACATCAAAGAGATGGCCGAGATGAGCTACGCCGAGATGGTGAAGCGGTCTGGCCCGTTGCAGTCGGCGTTCGGGTCCGTGGCGGGCATCCCGAAGCCGGTGGTGGCCGCGGTGACCGGCTACGCCCTGGGCGGCGGGTGCGAGCTGGCGTTGTGCGCGGACGTGCGGATCGCCGCCGAGGACGCCACCCTGGGCCAGCCCGAGATCCTGCTCGGCATCATCCCCGGCGCCGGCGGCACGCAGCGGCTGGCGCGGCTCGTCGGGCCCAGCCGCGCGAAGGACATCATCTTCACCGGCCGCTTCGTGCCAGCCTCCGAGGCGCTCCGGATCGGCCTGGTCGACCGGCTCGTTCCGGCCGACCAGGTGTACGCCGAGGCGATGGCGTGGGCGCGCCAGTTCACCGGCGCGGCGACCCTCGCCGTCCGGGCCGCGAAGGAGGCGGTGGACCTGGGGCTGGAAGTGGACCTCGCCACCGGGCTGGCGATCGAGCGGCAGCAGTTCGCCGCGCTCTTCGCCACCGAGGACCGCGCCATCGGCATGCGGTCGTTCGTCGAGCACGGCCCCGGGAAGGCGGCCTTCGAGGGCCGCTGACCCCCGCGCCATCACGGCGTACCGGGGGCGCTCGGACTGTGACTGAGCGCACCCGTCCGGACGCTGTCGGGCCGCGCTCGCGCGGGTACCCTTCGGACAAACCGAGTGCACAGGAGGGGCCCTGGGGGCCATGGCTGCCATGAACATTGTCGTATGTGTGAAGTACGTGCCGGACGCGAGCGCCGACCGCCACTTCGAGGCGGACAACACCGTGGACCGGGTGGGCGTCGACGGCCTGCTGTCCGAGCTGGACGAGTACGCCGTCGAGCAGGCGCTGCAGATCAAGGAGAAGGTGGGCGACGTCGAGGTCACCGCCTTGACCATCGGTCCCGAGCGTGCCGCCGACGCGGTGCGCAAGGCGCTGCAGATGGGGGTAGACAAGGGCATCCACGTGGCCGACGACGCGATCGCCGGATCCTGCGCGATGACCACCTCGCTGGTGCTGGCCGAGGCGGTCCGCACGGTGGGGTCCTGGGACCTGGTGATGTGCGGGATGGGCTCCACCGATGGGGCGATGGGCGTGGTCCCGGCCATGCTCGCCGAGCGGCTGGGGGTCCCTGGTGCGACCTTCGCCGGGGAGATCACCGTCGAGGGCGAGACCGTCACGATCAAGCGCGACGGCGACGCCGCCAGCGTGACCGCGCGGGCGTCGATGCCGATGGTCGCCTCGGTGACCGACCAGACCGGCGAGGCCCGCTACCCCTCCTTCAAGGGGATCATGGCGGCCAAGAAGAAGCCGCTGGAGACGTGGTCGCTGGCAGACATCGGTGTGGAGCCGGCCCAGGTGGGCCTGGAGGCCTCCTACACCGCGGTGGAGAGCGCGGAGGCCCGTCCGCCGCGCACCGCCGGTGAGGTCGTGCAGGACGAGGGCGGTGCCGGCGCCAAGGCGCTCGCGGACTTCCTCGCCTCCAAGAAGTTCATCTGAGCCGGCCGGCAACCTGAAGAGACACGAGGAAGAAGCGATGAGCGAGGTACTGGTTCTCGTCGACCACGTCGGCGGGACTGTGCGCAAGACCACGAACGAGATGCTGACGATGGCGCGCCGGCTCGGTGAGCCCTCGGCGGTGTTCATCGGCCAGCCCTCCGAGGAGGCGCTGGGCGTCCTGAGGAAGTACGGCGCGGCGAAGGTCTACACCGTCGACCCGAACGCGCTGGGCCCCTACCTGGTGGCGCCGAAGTCCGAGGTGCTGGCCCAGCTGGTGGCGGCGTCCTCGCCGGCGGCGGTGCTGGTCTCCTCCTCGGCAGAGGGCAAGGAGATCGCTGCTCGGCTGGCGGTCAAGACCGACTCCGGCCTGGTCACCGACGCGGTCGATCTCGACGCCGACGGCGTAGCCACCCAGTCGGTCTTCGCCGGCAGCTGGACGGTGCGCTCGAAGGTGACCAAGGGCACCCCGATCGTCGCGGTCAAGCCCAACTCGGCCACCCCGGAGGCCGCCGAGGCCGCGGGCACCGTCGAGGAGTTCTCGGTCTCGGTCCCCGACAGCGCCAAGGGCGTGCAGCTCACCGGCGTGGAGCCGAAGAAGTCCACCGGACGCCCGGAGCTGACCGAAGCCGCGATCATCGTGGCCGGCGGCCGGGGCACCGGCGGGAAGTTCGAGCCGGTCGAGCAGCTCGCGGACGCGCTCGGTGCCGCCGTCGGCGCCTCGCGGGCCGTGGTCGACTCGGGGTGGTATCCGCACGCCTTCCAGATCGGGCAGACCGGGAAGGTGGTCTCGCCGCAGCTCTACCTCGCGGCGGGGATCTCCGGCGCCATCCAGCACCGCGCAGGCATGCAGACCTCCAAGACGATCGTCGCGGTCAACAAGGACGAGGAGGCCCCGATCTTCGAGCTCTCCGACTTCGGTGTCGTCGGTGACCTGCACACGGTGCTGCCGTCGGTCACCGAAGAGGTCGAGAAGCGCAAGGGCTGACCTCCGCGGGGGTCGAGCCGAGTCGGTTGGTGCCGGGTCGGTTGGTGCCGGGTCGGTTGGCTCAGGGTCGGTTGGTGAGGACCGGCACAGTGGGGGGATGGAGCTCAGCGGATCCCGCATCCTCGTCGCCGGCGCCAGCGGTGCCCTCGGCCGGCTGCTCACCCCACGGCTGGTCGAGGCGGGGGCGCGCGTGGTCGTCGGCGGGCGCGACCCCGGCCGGCTGCAGGACCTCGCCGACAACGCCGGGACCGACCCGGTGGTCTTCGACGTCGTGGACACCGGCGCCTGCTCGCGCGCGGTTGCCGAGGCGGCCGACCAGCTCGGCGGGCTCGACGCCGTCCTGGTCACCGTGGGTGTCGCCGGCTTCGGCAGGGCCGTCGACTTCGACGACGCGGTGGCCGAGGAGCTCTTCGCGGTGAACGCGCTGGGTCCGATGGCCCTCGTCCGCGCCGCCGCGCACCGCCTGGCCGACGGTGGGTGCATCGCTGTGATCAGCGCCGTCCTGGCCGACCTGCCGACCGCGGGGATGGCGGACTACTCGGCGGCAAAGTCGGCGCTCTCGGTCTGGCTCGGCGTGCTCCGCCGCGAGGAGCGACGCCGGCTGCGGGTCCTCGACATCAGGCCCCCGCACCTGGACACCGGGCTGGAGACCAGGGCGCTGGCCGGTGAGCCCCCCCGCCTGCCCGAGCCGATGCCCGCCCGCGCGGTGGTCGACACGGTGCTCGAGGCGCTCGCCGCCGATGCCACCGAGGTGGTCATGGACCGGGCCGGAGGCGGGCTCACCACCAAGCGCTGACCACCGGCGGCCCAGAATGGCCCAATGACCCCGACCCCCGCCCCGCCCGCGGCCTACGACGACCTTCGCGCCCTGTTTGTCAACTGCACACTCAAGCGCTCCCCGGAGACGAGCCACACGCAGGGACTGGTCGACGCCAGCCGGCACATCATGGAGACCCAGGGCGTGCACGTGGACGTCGTGCGCGCGGTCGACCACGACATCGCCACGGGGGTCTACCCCGACATGACCGAGCACGGGTGGGCGAGCGACGCGTGGCCGGCGATCTTCGAGACGGTGATGGCGGCGGACATCCTCGTGCTGGCCGGGCCGATCTGGCTGGGAGACAACTCCTCGGTCATGAAGCGGGTCATCGAGCGGCTCTACGGCGGCTCGGGGATCCTCAACGACGCGGGACAGTACGCCTACTACGGCCGGGTGGGCGGCTGCCTGATCACCGGAAACGAGGACGGCGTCAAGCACTGCGCGATGAACGTGCTCTACAGCCTGCAGCACCTCGGCTACGTCATCGGGCCGCAGGCAGACGCCGGCTGGATCGGCGAGGTGGGTCCGGGACCGTCCTACCTCGACGAGGGCTCCGGCGGCCCCGAGAACGACTTCACCAACCGCAACACCACCTTCATGACCTGGAACCTCCTCCACACCGCGCGCCTGCTCAAGGACGCCGGCGGCATCCCGGCGTACGGCAACCAGCGCAGCGCCTGGGACGACGGGGCGCGTTTCGACTTCGCGAACCCCGAGTACCGCTGACCACCGACCACGAGGATCGGCCGGCACGCCGTACCCTGGGTGGCGCCATGACCGACCCCCGCTCACCCGTCTACCTGGACCATGCGGCGACCACACCGATCCGGGCCGAGGCGCTGGCGGCGGTGACCGAGCACCTGGGCAGGACGGGCAACCCGAGCTCGCTGCACGGCTCCGGTCGGGCCGCCCGGCGGTCGGTGGAGGAGGGCCGGGAGCAGCTGGCTGGGGCGTTGGGCGTCCGTCCGGGGGAGGTGGTGTTCACCTCCGGGGGGACCGAGGCCGACAACCTGGCGGTCAAGGGGCTCTTCTGGGCTCGCCGTGCCGCCGACCCGCGCCGGGTCCGGGTGCTGGCCAGCGCCGTCGAGCACCACGCGCTTCTCGACCCGCTCCGGTGGCTGGCCGAGCACGAGGGCGCCGCGGTCTCCTTCATCGGCGTCGACACCGCAGGGCGGGTGGACCTCGACCACCTGGCAGCCCTGCTGACCGAGGACCCCGACGCGGTCGCGCTGGTGAGCGTGATGTGGGCCAACAACGAGGTCGGCACCGTGCAGCCCGTGGCCGAGGTGGTGCGGCTGGCCCACGAGCACGGCATCTGGGTGCACACCGACGCGGTGCAGGCGGTGGGCGCCGTGCCCGTGGACATCGCGGGGTCCGGGGTCGACGCCGTCACGCTCAGTGGCCACAAGCTCGGCGGCCCTCTGGGAGTCGGCGCCCTGCTGGTCTCCCGGGATCTCGACCCGACGCCGCTCCTGCACGGGGGAGGGCAAGAGCGCGGCCTCCGCTCCGGCACCCAGCCCGCGCCGGCGGTGGCCGGCTTCGCCGTCGCCGTCGACTGCGCGGTGGCCGACCAGCCGCGACACGCCGCGCGCGTCGGCGCCCTCCGCGACGACCTGGTCCGCCGGGTGCGGGAGATCGTCACCGACGCCAGGCTGAACGGCGCCGAGGCCGCCCGGCTGCCGGGCCACGCTCACCTGACCTTCCCTGGCTGCGACGGCGACTCGCTGCTGATGCTGCTCGACCACCGCGGCATCGAGTGCTCCACCGGGTCCGCCTGCTCGGCCGGTGTCCCTCAGGCCAGCCACGTCCTGCTCGCGATGGGCCGGGGAGAGGGTGAGGCCCGCAGCTCGCTGCGCTTCTCGCTCGGTGCGACCAGCACCGCCGCCGACGTGGACGCCCTGGTCGAGGCGATCGGCCCGGTCGTGGATCGCGCACGGGCGGTCGGGCGGTGAGCCGGCCGCTGCGGGTGATCGCCGCGATGTCGGGCGGCGTCGACTCCGCCGTGGCTGCCGCACGGGCGGCCGAGGCCGGACACGAGGTGACCGGCGTCCACCTGGCGCTCTCGCGCAACCCGCAGACCCACCGGGCCGGCGCGCGGGGATGCTGCACCATCGAGGACGCCAACGACGCGCGGCGGGCCGCCGACGTCATCGGCATGCCGTTCTACGTGTGGGACCTCAGCGAGCGGTTCCACGCCGAGGTCGTCGAGGACTTCCAGGACGAGTACCTCGCTGGCCGCACCCCCAACCCCTGCCTGCGCTGCAACGAGCGGATCAAGTTCGCCGCGGTTCTCGACCGGGCGCTGGCCCTGGGGTACGACGCGGTGGCGACCGGCCACTACGCCCGGCTTGTCGCTGGCGGCTTCGGCGGCACGGACGGGACCAGCGGGACCGTCGAGCTGCACCGGGCCGCGGACGTCGCCAAGGACCAGTCCTACGTCCTCGGCGTGCTGACCCAGCGGCAGCTGCGGCACTCGCTCTTCCCCCTCGGCGACACACCGAAGCCGGCCGTGCGGGCCGAGGCGGCAGCGCGCGGGCTGCTGGTCGCCGACAAGCCCGATAGCCACGACATCTGCTTCATCTCCGACGGCGACACCGGCGGATGGCTCCGGCAGCGGATCGGCCCGGCGTCCGGCTCGTTCGTCGACCACGCCACCGGGGACGTGCTCGGCACCCACGCGGGGTCCTACGCCTACACCGTGGGCCAGCGGCGCGGAATGCGACTGGCCCGCCCCGCCCCCGACGGGAGACCGCGCTACGTGCTCGACATCGAGCCGGTGAGCGGCACGGTGACGGTGGGGCCGCGGGAGGCGCTGATGGTCGACCGGATCACCGGTGTCCGGCCGCGGTGGTGTGGTTCCGTTCCGGTCCGGGACTTGCACGGCACCGTGCAGCTGCGGGCACATGGCGCCGAGCACCGGGCCGTGGTGCGGGTGCGCAGCGACGGCGTGGAGGTCGACCTGCTCGACCCGGCGCACGGCGTGGCGCCGGGCCAGTCGGCGGTGTTCTATCACGGCAGCAGGGTGGTTGGATCGGCGACGATCGCCGCCACCGCCCGAGCAGGGACGCCGCAGCCATGACGCTGGCCAGCGGCGTGGGCTCCCATCCCGGAGCCGACCAGCACGCCTTCGGCGAGGCGGTCCGGCTGGTGCTGGGCGAGCTGTCGCTGCCCTACCTTCCCGAGCTCCCGGGCCGCGGCGCCGAGGCCGACCTGACCGGCCGCACCCTCGCCCTGCTGAGCGGTCTCGCCGCCGACCTGCAACCGGCCGGGTGGCGTCTCCAGGACTCCTCCGGCATCGATCATCGCCGTGCGATCTCCTTGCTCGGCCAGGACCTCGACACCTTCGAGGAGCACACGCAGGGGTACACCGGGCCCCTGAAGGTGCAGGTCGCCGGGCCGTGGACGCTGGCCGCGACGGTCGAGCGGCCAAGGGGGGACCGGGTGCTGGCCGACCACGGCGCGCGCCGGGAGCTCGCCCAGTCGCTGGCCGAGGGCCTGGCCGAGCACCTGGCCTCCCTGCGTCGTCGGGTGCCGGGCGCCTCGTGGGTCGTGCAGGTCGACGAGCCGTCGCTGCCGGCCGTCCTCGCCGGTCGCGTCCCGACCGCCTCGGGCTTCCACCGACATCGGTCCGTCGACGTCGCGAACGCGGCGCCCGCCCTGGCGGAGGTGCTCGCGGCGGTCCGCGAGGGTGGGGCCGAGGCGGTCGTGCACTGCTGCGCCGCGGCGTACCCTTTCGACCTGCTCGAGCGGGTGGGCGGTCCAGGCGTGAGCCTGGACCTGGACCGGCTCACGGTGGCCGAGCACGACCGGGTGGCCGACGCTCTCGAGGCGCAGCAGTGGGTGCTGCTGGGGGTGGTCCCTGCGACCCGGCCCTCGGTGCTCCCCGACCATGGATCGGTCACCTCCCGCGTCGAGCGCCTCCTCGACGCGATCGGGATCGCTCCGGGCCCCAGGCTGGTTCTCACCCCCGGGTGCGGGCTGGCCGGCGCGGACCCGGCGTGGGCAACGACCGCCCTGCAGCTGGTTCGGGGAGCGGCGGCGTCCCTGGCCCCCTGACCCGCCGACCCGCCGGGCTGCCAGTCAGTGACTGACGCCAGGACGGTTTCCTGGCTGCTTGACCGGCGTGGGGTCAGTGACTGACGCGTCGGGGGGGCCTGGGACGCGGGCGGGCTCGCGGAGGCATCCCTACCTCGTCGGGCGTGTCGGGTCAGGTCCGCCCGCCACCACCGGGTGTACGCCGCGACGCCGAGCTCGCCGACCCCGGTTGCCGTCGGTGTGGAGCGCGCCGACCACGGTTGCCGTCGGTGTGGGTCGTGCCCACCATTGGCCGACGTCTCACCGAGAGCCCCGGCCCGCCCATCGGGGGAGAGCCGCCGGCGTACCCGTGGCGGCCACCTCGGACGTATCACCGCCGATTCACCGGCGTCTTCCTACACCAGACCCAAGGGTGCGTGACATCGGCCAACGGAGACCCTGATGAATCTGCTCGACAAGTGCCGTACCTACACCACAGCCCGGGATGCGATCGCGGCCGGCTACTACCCGTACTTCGTGCCGTTCGACAACGGGGACGCACCACCGCCGTTCTTGGCGGCCGGCAGATCGTGATGGCGGGGTCCAACAGCTACCTCGGCCTGACCAAGGACCCCCCAGGGTCATCGACGCCAGCCGTCGCGCGCTTGAGTCCACGGGCTCCTCGGTCACCGGCTCGCGGCTGCTCAACGGCAACCTCCTCATGCATGAGGAGCTCGAAGCAGAGCTGGCCGACTTCCTCGGCAAGCAGGCCGCTCTGGTCTTCTCCACCGGCTACGGCGCGAACCTCGGTGCCATCAGCGGGCTCGTCGGTCGCGGCGACGAGGTGGTCCTGGACGCAGAAGCCCACGCCTCCTCCATCGACGGAGCGCGTGCCAGCGGCGCGCACGTGGGCTACTTCCCCCACAACGACGTGGCCGCGCTCAATCGGCGATTGGCCTGCAGTCCGGCCTCACGCGGCCGGCTCGTCGTCGTCGACGGGGTCTACTCGATGGCCGGTGATCTGGGCCGGCTCCCCGAGATCGTGGAGGCCTGCCACCGCCATGGTGCACAACTGGTGGTCGACGACGCCCACGGCGCGGGCGTGGTCGGCAGCGGCCGGGGCACCAGTGCATTCCTCGGCGTCACCGACGACGTCGATCTCATCACCGTGACCTTCAGCAAGGCCTTCGCCTCCATCGGCGGTGCGGTGGCGGCCGACGCCGACGTCATCGACTACCTCCGGCACCATGCCCGCTCTCAGGTCTTCTCGGCGGGCATGGCCCCAGCGAACACCGCCGCCGCGCTTGCCGCTGTCCGCATCGCTCGTGAAGAGCCGTGGCGCGGGGTCTCTGCGACCGTTCACGCGACCTCCGTGGCCACCGCGCTAGGCGACCTGGGCTACGACGTCGGGAGCACCCAGAGCCCCATCGTGCCAATCCTGACCGGTGACCTGATGGCCACCGTGCTGATGTGGCGTCGGCTGATGGAGCTGGGCGTGTACGTCAATGCCGTCCTCCCGCCAGCGGCCTCGCCACGGCTTCGCGCGAGCTTCACCGCCAACCACACCCAGGAGCACCTGGACCGCGTGGTGGAGGCGTTCGCGACCGTTGCAATGGAGGGGCTGCTCGACCACCGCGTCGCATCAGTCGCATGACGCCGCAGGACGGGGGGCGCGGCGGGACCACCGTCGTCGTGGTGTCCGCGGCGCTGTTCGCCGACAGTCTGCTCTACAGCGCGGTGGTGCCCGTGCTTCCTGTCTACGCCGAGGAGAACGGGGCCTCCACGGCGGCGATCGGTCTCCTGTTTGCCTCCTACGCGGCGGCCCTTCTCGCGGCGACGCCCGTGGTGGCCGTCGTGGGTGACATCGTCGGTCAGCGGCGGATGCTCGTCGCCGGGATGACCGCGGTCACCGTCGCCACCTTGTTGTTCGCCGTCGCGGACTCCTATGGCGGCCTGCTCGCGGCGAGGTCCCTGCAGGGTGCGGCGGCGGCGGTCGTGTGGACGAGCGGCGTCGCCCTCGTCGCCGACCAGGTCGAGGAGTCCCGGCACGGCACGGTGATGGGACTGGTCATGGCGGACCGAGCAGCAGACCCCCCGGGTGACGCTCCCGCGCAGCGAGCACACGTTGGGCCGCTGGTTCGCTCGCGGCGGCCTGCAGGTCCTGACGCTCAGGTCTGGCACCCAGCCGCTGCCGTGCCAGACGGTCGAGGACGCGCTGGAGTGGATCGAGAGGTCGGGTGCGGGCGCTGGGTTCCGCGACACCTTCGATGCCAGGCGCGAGCAGGAGGTCCGTGAGCGGCTCGCGGCGGCCCTCGCCAACATCCGTGCCGAGCGCGGTGATCTCGGCCTGAGTCACACCTTCGTCGCCGGCATAGCGACGCCTCGAACCGCCGCCGCTCGAGGATCTTGACGATGATCCGCCTGCGCCGCACGAGGCCGCCGAGCGCGGAGCCCCGGCTGCTCTCGGTGGCGCGCGCGGTCACCGCGCGCCCCAAGACCGTGCTCGCCCTCTGGGTCGTGCTCGTCTCTCTCACGGCGCCCTTTGCGCTGCAGATGGCGGAGGTGCTCAGCGAGCAGGGCGCGTCGAAGGTGGTGGACGGCACCGACTCGGCCATGGTCGCCGACCTGATTCAGGAGCACTTCCCGGCGCGCTCCGAGGGCGAGGTGGCGGTCGTGCTCGACGGCTGGCGCCCCGAGGGCGTCCGCATGCGCGAGCTGCTCGCTGTGCTCGACGGCGCGGTCCGCGCGATGGACTCCGAAGCCGCCGTCGTGGCCACCGGGTCGGCGTACACGGTGCTGCGGGACGGCGTGACCGGCTATGTGCAGGCGCGGCTCACGGAGGCCGGGCTCGAACACCGTCGGCGGGCTACCCAGGCCGAGCTGGCTGCGCTCTCTGCCCGACTGGACGAACAAGGAACCCCGGCTGCGCTGCGCCGGCTGGTCCTCGCCTCCCAGGGTAGGCCCGAGGCCAGGCGTGAGGCGCTCGCCGGCGACGTCGTCGTGGCCACCGAGTGGGACCGCCTGCCGCTGCCGGTGTCGCTGGGCGACGTCCTGGACGGGCAGGACCAGGTCGCGCTGGTCACCGTCAGCTTCGCGCCGGGCGGGCAGGACCCGGACGTCGAGGGGCTGCGAGACCTCGTCGCGGCGGTGGTCGCGAGCCTCCACCTGGACGACGCGATCACGCCCTACGTCACCGGCGAGATCCCGCTGCTGATCGACACCTACGCCGCTGCCGAGGCCGACAACACCCGCATGGAGCGGGTGGCCTACCTGGTCATCCTGGTCGTCCTGGTGCTGTTCTTCCGAGCCCTGGTCCCGGCGCTGATCACGGTCGCGGTCATCGGCCTGGCGATGAACGTGAGCGGCGCGTGGCTCTACCTGATCGGCTCGCACGTGCACCTCACGCAGTTCACCGCCACGATCATGACCTTCGTCATGCTGGGCGCTGGCGTCGACTACAGCATGCTGCTCTCCTCGCGTTATCGGCAGGAGCGGCTGGCAGGGCGGTCAGTCCAGGAGGCGGCCGTCCACGCGACCGCTTGAGCCGGCGAGAGCGTGGTCCTCGCCGGGGCCGCGGTCGTGCTCTCGTTCGGGGCGACGCTCCTGGCGCCGGTGGACTGGATCCCCCCGCTTGGCTACGGGGGACTCGTGGGCATCCCGGTCATCCTGCTCGCCGCGCTGACGATCACGCCGTGCCTCCTCGTGCTCCTCGGCGACCGCTTCTTCGCCCTCGGTGTCGGACAGCTCGGCGACCTGGAAGCGCACGGTGCGCTGTCGGCTGCCCTGCGCCGCACGGTCGCGATCACGCGACGGCGCCCCGCCCTCGTGGTGCTCGCCTTCGCGCTGCTGACCGTACCGGCGGTGGCCACGGTCAGCACCCACAGCCTGTCCGCGGACCCGTTGGCGCTGAGCCCCGTGACGGACTCCCGTCGAGGCGCCGAGCGGGTGGCCGAGGCCTGGGGCGATTCCGCTCTCTTCCCGACCGTGGTCGCCGGTGAGCTCGGCGACACGCTGGTGAGGGACGGCGCGCTGACCGGCGCAGGCACCCGCCGGCTCGACGGGCTCGTGAGCAGTCTCGCCGCGGACCGCGGCGTCGCGGAGGTGTGGGCCGCGACGCGCCCGATGGGCACCAGCGTGCAGGGCCGCCCGCAGCCGCGAGAGCTGCCGGCCAGTGTCGTGCGCGACTACCTGAGCCCGGACGGTGCGGCGCGCGTGGTGGTTGCCTTGCGTGACGGCCCCTACACCGAAGCCGCGCGGGACACGGTCAAGCGGCTGGAAGCTGTCGTGGCCGGCTCGAGCCTCCCCGAACTGCGGGTGGGCGGTGCCACCCGTGTGGACCAGGAGTACGCCGAGGCGCTGCGCGGCAGCTTCTGGCTGATGGTCGGCGTCGTGGCGGGAGGCGTCTTCCTGATGCTGCTGATCGCGCTGAGGTCTGTGCTCGTCCCGATCCGGCTGATCGTCACGATCATGATGAGCAACGTCTGGGCCGTGGCGACGACGGTCCTGGTCTTCGAGGTCGTGGCCGAGGAGGCGGTGATCAACGACCTGCCCGTGTTCCTGGTGATCCTGATGATGGGGCTGGGCATGGACTACGAGATCTTCCTGGTCACCCGGGTCCGAGACCTCGTGCGCGCCGGGTACGACGACGCACGGGCAACCGCTGCAGCGGTGGTCGACACCGGCAGGGTCATCACCGCGGCCGGCCTGGTGATGGCCGGGAGCCTGGCTACGATGACGTTGTCCTCGACCCTGATGCTCCAGCAATACGGGCTCGGGCTCGGGATCGCCGTGCTCCTCGACGCAACCGTCGTCCGCATGTTCCTGGTGCCGGCGTCGCTGCTGATGTTCCGCCGGTTCAACTGGTGGATCCCCTCGCTGCGCCCGCTCCGGGCCTTCGCCCGATGACCCCGACGGCCCCGGTCCTCGGCGTCGTGTCGGACGGCCGGCGGAGGCTGCGTGCGTGCTACGCCCGGCGGCCGCTGGCCACCGCCGCAGCGCTGTTCGGCCTGCTGGCCGTGGTGAGGGTCGGAGGAGCCTATGTTCCCGCGGCCTTGGTGGCCTCCGTCCTGGTCACCCCGGCGGTGTCCGTCGCGGCGTCGCCGGAGCAGCTGGGCGACCTGGGGCTGCGGCGTCCGACGTCAGCGCGCAGCGTCGCCGGCGGTGTCGGCGTCGTGGTGGTCGCCTACGCCGTCACGGTCGGCGCGTGCGTGCTCGCGTTCGGCGTCGGTTCCGGCAACTGGGCTTCGGGGCTGCTCAGCGTCTTCGACGGGGTGGTCCCACCCACAGCCCCTGGACACCGGATGCTGACCCTCACCGTCATCGTGGTCTCGCTGGGAGTGGTGGTCCCGCTGGCCGAGGAGATCTGCTTCCGGGGCTTCCTCATGCACGCCGTCGCGACGCGACACGGGCCCGGGCGGGCCGTCGTGGTGACCTCGGCGGCGTGGGCGCTGGTGCACCTCGGCAACTACGGGCTCTCGCCCTTTGAGGCGAGCGTGGTTCTCGGGGTCCTCCCATCGGTCTTCGTGATGGGGTTGGCGCTGGGCTGGTGCCGGCTCACCACCGGGTCCATCCTCGCCTGCGCGGCCGCGCAGGGCATCGCCAACCTGCTCCTCGCCGCCTGGGTCTCGACGTGGTGAGGATCGGCCGACCCGGGGCGTATCAGCGCCGCCGATCCGACGTCTTCACCTCTGAGACCTCCATGCCGGCCACACAGGAGCGCCCATGACCATCGCCCGCCACCGCGCCGGTCGAGCCGGCCGGCTCGCGCCGAGGCGCCGACGCGCCATCGTGGCCGCAGTCGCGGCGTCGACGCTCGGGGCCACGGGCGCGGTTGTCGCCTTGGCCGGTGAGCGGTCCCCCGCAACCACCAGCGACTGCCCGCTCGGCGGCCGGGCGCTTCAGGTGGTGGCCGCCCCCGAGATCGCCCCTGTCATCGCCGAGCTCGTCATCGTGCTCGAACCTGACGGCGGCGAGAGCGGTGACTTCTCGACCTGTCCGCGGCCCGTGGTGCGAGGGGAGCAGCCCGCGCGCACAGCCCGCGCGCTGGCGACAGACGCCGCAGACCGGCCCGACGTCTGGGTCCCGGACTCGTCGGTGTGGACGGGATGGCTTGCCGGTCCCGGGGGTGGAGTGCCTCGCCGGAACCCCTCGGTCGCCTCCTCGCCGTTCGTCATGGCCGTCGCCCGCCACGAGGGTCCATCGGGGCGCTCGTCGGCTCAGTCGCTCTCGCTCGCGGACCTCTTCCCCTCGCCGTCAGCCGAACCCGTGCGGTGGAGCCTTCCCAACCCGCGCCGTTCGGCGAGCAGCGTCGGCGCTCTCGTCATGACCCAGAACGCCCTCGAGGGGCGGCCCGACCGGGCGCGCGTGCTCGCGGACCTGCTCCGCGGAGCAGAGCTCGATGCCAGCCCCGTGTTGGACAAGGCGCTCGGCGGCCGCCGTTCGGACCCGGTCGCCGTGCCGACCACCGAGCAGCGCGCGACGACCCACAACGACCGTCACCCGGGCACCTCGGTGGCTCTCGCCTACCCCGAGAACCGCACAGCGGCGGCGGACTACCCTTACGTCGTCCTGGCTGCCGCGAGGTCCCGGCGGCTGGCGGCGGCGGACCTCCTCGCGACGCTGCACGATGACGTGGGGCGTCGCCTGCTGGCCGCCGCCGGGTTCCGCGACCGCTTCGGCGTCCCGGGCGCCTACCTCGCCGCGCAGCCCGGGGTGGACGCGAAGACGCGCCGACCGCGTGCACCTCGCGACGAGGACGTGCAGGAGGCGGTTGGCCGCGCGCTGGCCATCCGACGGCCGTCGCGCCTGTTGACGGTCCTCGACGTCTCCGGGTCGATGGCCTCGGCCGTACCGGCTGCCGGCGGCCTCTCCCGCATCGACCTTGCGGTTCGCGCGCTGGTGACCGGGCTGGCGACGTACCAGGACGACACGGTGGCCGGGCTGTGGACCTTCTCCACCCACCTCACCCGGACCACGGACCACCGGGTGCTGGTCCCACCGATCCCTCTTGGCACCGGGCCGGACGGCGTCAGCGGCCGGGCACGCCTCGCCACGGCGTTGAGCCGGGTCCGCGTCGTCCCCGACGGCGGCACCGGGCTCTACGACACGGTCCTCGCGTCGGTCCGGGCGGCGCGCAGGGGCTGGGACCCCGACCGGGTCAACTCCGTGGTCATCGTGACCGACGGCGGGAACGCCGACGACGAGGGCATCGGCCTGGCAGCGCTGCTGAGGACGCTCGCCGCTGAGCGCGACCGGTCCCGCCCGGTCTCCGTCTACGCGGTCGCCTACGGACCCTCGGCCGACCTCGCCGCCCTGCGCCGGATCGTCCGCGCCACCGGGGGGACCGCCTACCGGGCCCTGGAGTACCGCGATCTCCCGGCCGCCATCGCCGACGCGATCGGGCGGCGGGGGACCGGGCCGGGCAGCCGTAGCCGGGCGGGCTGAGGCGACGGCACGAGCCGAGGCCGACCGGTCGGTGCTCGTCGGACTGGGCGACCCAAAGGTGTGGGTGCGGCACGGCAGGATGGACCCATGCCGAGCACGTCCGACATCTCGAAGGCCGCCACGGCGCTGGCCGCCAGCAGCGACCACGTCCCGGCCGAAGCGCGCGATGAGCACCGGCGGCTAGCCGAGCTGGTGGACGACGCGCGCTGGCGCTACTACATGCTGGCGGCCCCGACCATGCCCGACGCGGAGTTCGACACGGCGATGCGCCGGCTGGAGGCCCTCGAGGCGGAGCACCCCTCGCTGCGGACCCCCGACTCGCCGACGCAGCAGGTCGGTGGCGCGGTGTCCACCGAGTTCACCGCGGTCGACCACCGCGAGCCCATGCTCAGCCTCGACAATGCCTTCACCGTCGAGGAACTGGCCGCGTGGACCCAGCGGATCCGGCGCGAGGGCGCCGAGGAGGCGGCATACCTGTGTGAGCCGAAGGTCGATGGACTGGCGGTCAACCTCCTCTACGAGGACGGCCGGCTGACGCGCGCGCTGACCCGCGGCGACGGCCGGACCGGCGAGGACGTCACCCCCAACGTGCGCACGATCCGTGCCGTGCCGAACCGGCTGCGGGACAGCCAGGACTTCCCCACGCCTGGGGTCCTCGAGGTGCGCGGCGAGGTGTTCCTGCCGCTCGAGGCGTTCGCCGATCTCAACGCGTCGCTGGTGGCGGCGGGCAAGGCGCCGTTCGCCAACCCGCGCAACTCCGCGGCCGGCTCGCTGCGGCAGAAGGACCCCCGGGTCACGGCTCGCCGGGCACTGTCGATGGTGTGCCACGGCCTTGGCGCGCGCGGGGGCTTCGAGCCGAGCCGCCAGTCCGAGGCGTACGCCGCGCTCGCGGCCTGGGGGCTGCCGGTGTCGGAGCGGGTCCGGGTGGTGCCGGACCTCGCCGGCCTGGAGAACTACATCAGCTACTACGGCGAGCATCGTCACGACGTCGAGCACGAGATCGACGGCGTGGTGGTCAAGGTCGACCAGGTGGCGCTGCAGCGACGGCTCGGGTCGACCTCCCGGGCGCCGCGATGGGCGATCGCGTTCAAGTACCCCCCCGAGGAGGTCAACACCCTGCTCCTCGACATCGACGTCAACGTGGGCCGCACCGGGCGGGTGACGCCGTACGCGTTGATGGAGCCGGTCTTCGTCTCCGGATCCACGGTCGAGATGGCCACCCTGCACAACGCCGCCGAGGTACGCCGCAAGGGCGTGCTCATCGGGGACACGGTGGTGCTGCGCAAGGCAGGGGACGTGATCCCGGAGATCCTCGGCCCGGTCGTCGACCTTCGCGACGGCAGCGAGCGGGAGTTCGTGATGCCCACCCACTGCCCGGAGTGCGGCACCGCCCTGCGCCCGGAGAAGGAGGGGGACGCCGACATCCGGTGCCCCAACCACCGCTCGTGCCCCGCGCAGCTGCGCGAGCGGCTGTTCCACGTGGCCGGCCGCGGGGCCTTCGACGTCGAGGTGCTCGGCTACGAGGCGGCGGTCGCGCTGCTGCAGGCCGGGGTGGTGCACGACGAGGGCGACCTGTTCTCCCTCACCGAGGCGGACCTGCTCCGGGTGCCCCTGCTGACCCGGGCGCCGCGCAAGGGAGAGGGTGAGCAGCCGGTGCTGTCGGCGAACGGCCGGCGGCTCCTGGACAACCTGGGCGAGGCGAAGCATCGGCCGTTGTGGCGGGTGCTGGTCGCGCTGTCGATCCGGCACGTCGGGCCGACGGCGGCGCGCGCCCTCGCCGCCCGCTTCGCGTCGTTGGACGCCATCGCGGCGGCCTCAGTGGAGGACCTCGCCGCGGTCGACGGTGTCGGCATGACGATCGCGGAGTCGATCCGCCGCTGGTTCGACGACCCCGAGGCGACCTGGCACCGCGGCATCATCGAGAAGTGGCGGGCCGCCGGGGTGTCACTCAGGGACGAGGTGGCCGCCTCGACCCCGAGGAACCTCGAGGGGCTCTCGGTCGTCGTCACCGGCTCGCTGACCGGGTTCAGCCGGGACACCGCCAAGGAGGCGATCGTGGTGCGCGGCGGCAAGGCGACGTCGTCGGTGTCGAAGAGCACCGCGTTCGTCGTGGTCGGCGACGCACCCGGGTCGAAGTACGACAAGGCGCTGGCGCTCGGGGTGCCGGTCCTGGACGAGGACGGTTTCACGGTGCTGCTGGAGCAGGGGCCCGAGGCGGCGCGGGCGCGGGCGGAGGTGGGGTCGTGACCGAGGAGCAGCCTTTCGAGGTCCTCGAGCAGCACGACGGGTTCGAGGTGCGGCGCTACCCCGCCCACCTCGTCGCCGAGATCACCGTCGAGGGCAGCTTCGAGAGCGCCGGCAACCATGCCTTCGGTCCGCTGGCGGCGTACATCTTCGCGCGTGGCCGTGAGGGCCCGACCGTGGCGATGACGGCACCGGTGATCCAGCGGCGCGAGCATTCGGGGGCCGAGGGCGTCGAGGCCGGGGAGATGCAGCAGATCGAGGTCGGACCGGGCCGCTACGTCGTCAGCTTCGTCATGCCCGCGGGCTGGAGCGAAGAGACCCTCCCCGACCCCGGGGACGACCGGGTGCGGATCCGGTCGGTACCCGAGGAGGTCGCCGCGGCGGTGCGCTATCGGGGGCGGTGGTCCCGAGCGGGCTACGAGGCCAAGGCCGCCCGCCTGCTGAGTCGGCTCGCCGAGGCGGGGCTCGAGCCGTCGGGGCCGGTCCGGTTCGCACGCTACGACCCTCCGTGGACCCCGTGGCCGCTGCGGCGCAACGAGGTCGTGGTGCCCGTCCACCCGCGGGATCCCCGGCCGGAGAGGCCCCTCGGTCACGCCTAGGATGGCGGCCATGCCGGAGATCACCCGCGACGACGTCGCGCACCTCGCCGGGCTGGCGCGGATCCAGCTCGACGACACCGAGCTCGACCGGCTGGGGCGCGAGCTGCCGCAGATCCTCGAGGCGGTCGCCACCGTGTCCCAGGCGTTGGAGGGAGTCGGCGAGGTGGAGCCGATGAGCCACCCGACGCCGCTGCGCAACGTCTTCCGGGAGGACCGACCGCAGCCGTGCCTGGCTCCGGAGGACGCCCTGGCGATGGCGCCCGCCACGGAGGAGCAGCGGTTCCTGGTGCCGAAGATCCTGGGCGAGGAGTGAGGCGCGTGGTCATGGCCGACGACAGCCGCCTCACTGACCTCACCGCCGCCGACCTGGCCACCGTGCTCGCCTCCGGCGAGGCCTCGTCGGAGGAGGCGACCCGTGCCTCGCTCGAGCGGATCGAGGAGCTCGACGGCGCTCTGCACGCGTTCCTCCATGTGGACGCCGAGGGAGCCCTCGACGCCGCGACCGCGGTGGACCGCCGGCGGGCGGCGGGGGAGGACCTGCCCGCTCTGGCCGGCGTGCCGGTGGCCGTCAAGGATCTCCTGTGCACCGTGGGCCAGCCCACCACCTGCGGGTCCCGGATCCTCGAGGGGTGGCGGCCGCCGTACGACGCGACCGTCGTGACCCGGCTGCGGGCCGCCGGTCTCCCGATCCTCGGCAAGACCAACCTCGACGAGTTCGCCATGGGCTCCTCGACCGAGCACTCGGCCTACGGCCCCACCCGCAACCCCTGGGACACCGCCCGCACCCCCGGCGGCTCGGGCGGGGGCTCCTCGGCGGCGGTCGCCGCCCGGCTGGCGCCGCTGGCGATCGGCACCGACACCGGGGGCTCGATCCGGCAGCCCGGCGCGCTCACCGGCACGGTCGGGGTGAAGCCGACCTACGGCGGCGTCTCGCGCTACGGCATCGTCGCGATGGCCTCGAGTCTCGACCAGGCCGGTCCGGTGGCCCGGACGGTGCTCGACGCAGCCATGCTTCACGAGGCGATCGGCGGCCACGATCCCCGCGACTCCACCTCGATCGACGCCCCGGTGCCGGCCGTGGTCGAGGCGGCCAGGAGCGGCGACGTGACCGGGGTCCGGATCGGCGTCGTGACCGAGCTCGGCGGCGAGGGCTTCCAGCCGGGTGTGCGGGCCCGGTTCGAGGAGGCCGTGGAGGCGCTGACCGGGGCCGGTGCGGTCGTCGTGGAGGTCTCCTGCCCGAGCTTCGCGCACGCGCTGGCGACGTACTACCTCGTGATGCCGAGCGAGGTGAGCTCGAACCTCGCCCGGTTCGACGCCATGCGCTACGGCATGCGGCTCGTCCCCGAGGGGGTCGCGGACCCGAGCGCCGAGCAAGTGATGGCGGCGACGCGCGACGCTGGCTTCGGTGACGAGGTCAAGCGCCGGGTGATCCTGGGCACCTACGCACTGTCCAGCGGCTACTACGACGCCTACTACGGCAGCGCGCAGAAGGTGCGCGCGCTGGTGGCGCGCGACTTCGCGAGGGCGTTCGAGAAGGTCGACGTGCTCGTCTCGCCGACCGCGCCGACGACGGCCTTCCCGATGGGCGAAAAGCTCTCCGACCCGCTGGCGATGTACCTCCAGGACGTCGCCACGATCCCCGCTAACCTGGCCGGGGTGCCCGGGCTGTCGCTGCCCGCGGGACTGGCCGAGGACGGACTGCCCGTCGGGGTGCAGTTCCTCGCCCCGCTCCAGGCCGATGAGCGGCTCTACAACGCCGCGGCGGCGCTGGAGCGGATGCTGCTGGACCGCTGGGGCGGACCGCTCCTTGCGCCGATGGCATCGGAGGTGTCGGCATGAGTGCCGCGACCGCACGGCTGTCCTTCGAGGAGGCCCTGACCCGCTACGAGCCGGTGATGGGCATCGAGGTGCACGTCGAGCTGCACACGGCCACGAAGATGTTCTGCGGTTGCCCGGCGCACTTCGGCGGCGAGCCGAACACCCAGGTGTGTCCGGTATGCCTCGGACTGCCCGGCTCGCTGCCGGTCGTCAACGCCACCGCCGTCGAGTCGGCGATCCGAATCGGGCTGGCGCTCAACTGCCAGATCGCGCAGTGGTGCCGTTTCGCCCGGAAGAACTACTTCTACCCGGACATGCCGAAGAACTACCAGATCTCTCAGTACGACGAGCCGATCGCGTTCGGAGGCTGGACCGACGTCTTCGTGGACACCCCGGACGGCTCGGAGGTGTTCCGGATCGAGATCGAGCGGGCGCACATGGAGGAGGACACCGGCAAGTCCACACACCGCGGCGGCGCGACCGGCCGGATCCACGGCGCGGACTACTCGCTGCTGGACTACAACCGCGCCGGCATCCCTCTCATCGAGATCGTCACCAAGCCCATCGTGGTGCCCGGGGAGCAGGCACCGGCCGTCGCCCGTGCCTACGTCCAGCAGTTGCGTGACCTGATGCTCGCCCTGGACGTCTCCGACGTTCGGATGGACCAGGGCTCGCTGCGCGCCGACGTCAACCTGTCGCTGCGGCCGGCCGGGACCAGCAGCTTCGGCACCCGCACCGAGACCAAGAACGTCAACTCCTTCCGGTCGGTGGAGCGGGCGGTTCGCTACGAGGTCAGCCGGCACGCGGCGATCCTCGACGACGGCGGACGGATCACCCAGGAGACCCGGCACTTCCACGAGGACACCGGGACCACCTCGCCCGGCCGGGAGAAGTCCGACGCGGAGGACTACCGCTACTTCCCCGAGCCGGACCTGGCGCCGGTGGCCCCCGCCCGCGACTGGGTCGCGTCGCTGCGCGAGACGCTGCCCGAGCCGCCGGCCGAGCGCCGCCGGCGGCTCCAGGCCACGTGGGGCTTCTCCGATCTCGACATGCGCGACACCGTGGGCGCCGGCGCCCTCGACCTCGTGGCGGCGACCGTCGAGGCCGGTGCACCCCCCCAGGCGGCGCGCAAGTGGTGGCTCTCGGAGCTGGCCCGCCGCGCCAAGGAGCGGGGCACCGAGCTCGCCGGGCTGCCGATCACCGCGGAGCAGGTGGCCCGCGTCCAGGCGCTGGTGGACGAAGGCAAGGTCAACGACAAGCTCGCCCGTCAGGTGGTCGACGGCGTGCTCGCCGGCGAGGGTTCGCCGGACGAGGTGGTGGACAAGCGCGGGCTGGCCGTGGTGTCCGACGACTCCGCGCTGTCCCACGCGGTCGATCGCGCCATCGCGGCGAACCCGGAGGTCGCGGAGAAGATCCGGGGCGGCAAGGTCGCCGCCGCGGGGGCACTCATCGGCGCGGTGATGAAGGAGATGCGCGGGCAGGCGGACGCAGCCCGGGTCCGCGAGCTCGTGCTGGCCAAGCTGTCCTGACCAACCTTTCCTGACCAAGCCGTCCTCACCGGGCGGTCCTCACCGGGCGGTCCTCTCCTAGGGACCGAGGGAGCGTCGCTCAGTCGCTGGGCACGGCGATCTCGAGGATCCGGTCGTCCTCGGCCACCGGTTCACCGCGGCCGTCGCGGTTGCTGGTGGTGACCCACAGCGTGCCCTCCGGAGTGACCGTGACAGTCCGCATCCGCCCGTAGTCACCGACGAACCACCCGCGCGGCTGGCCCGTGCCCTTCGCGGTGACGGGGATCTCCCATAGCCGTCGACCGCGCAGCGCCGCCGCCCACAGCGAGCCCTCGGCGAAGGCCAGACCCGACGGCGAGGCATCCGCGGTCGACCAGGTCACCAAGGGGTTGCGGTACTCGTCCATCTCCCCGCTGCCCTCCACGAACGGCCAGCCGTAGTTGACGCCCTTCTCGATCCGGTTGAGCTCGTCCCAGGTGCTCTGGCCGAACTCGGTGGCCCACAGCCGGTCCCGGTCGTCGACGGCGAGCCCCTGCACGTTGCGGTGGCCCAGCGACCACACCGGCGAGTCCGGTCGCGGGTTCCCCTCCGCCGGGTCGCCGTCGGGGGTGATCCGCAGGATCTTGCCGGCCAGTGACGAGGGGTCCTGGGCCAGCGCCGGCTCGCCGGTCTCCCCGGTGGACACCAGCAGCGACCCGTCGTCGAAGAGAAGCCGGCCGCCGTCGTGGATGAAGCCGGCGGGGATCCCCGTCAGCACCGGCTCGGGCTCGCCCAGCCGCCGGCCGTCGAACTGCATCCGGACCACCCGGTTGTCCGAAGAGGTGCTGAGGTAGGCGTAGACCAGCCGGTCCTGGGAGTACGTCGGAGACGCGGCGAGTCCCAACAGGCCCGCCTCACCCCGCGGGCTGGCGTCCTCCATCCGGCCGACCTCGCGCACCCGGTCGCCGCGGATCGACAGCACCCGCGTGCTGTCCCGCTCGCCGACCAGCGCGCTGCCGTCGGGCAGGAAGGTCACCCCCCAGGGAACCGCGAGTCCCGAGGCCACGGTGCGCAGCACCTGAGGTCGACGGGGCCCGGGGCTGGGCTCGATCGTGGCCGGCGAAGCGGTCCGGGTCCTCGGCTGGGGCCCCGACTCCGCCGTCGGGCCGGCATCCCGGCCGGGATCGGCGGCGCACCCGGAGACCAACAGCGCGGTGGCCGCGAGCAGGACGGCGTGAACCCTCATGACCCGAGGGTAGGCAGCCGGTCACAGCCGCACGGCCCCCCTCGCACCTACCGGACGGAGCCGTCGGCGGCTCGCCGCTAGGGTGCGGGGCGTGACCACCGGGGTGGGGGACGGCGCGCTGCCGGCGCGGGTGCGGCTGGGCTACGGCATGGGCTCGGTGGCTACCGGCGCCTTCGGCACGGTGCCCGGGCTGATGCTGCTTCCCTACCTCACCGACGCCCTGGGGATCACCGCCGCCGTCGCCGGGCTCATCGTCTTCCTGCCCAAGGCCTGGGACGTCGTCCTCAACCCGATCGCGGGGCGGATCAGCGACCGCAGCACAGACCCGCGCGGCCCTCGGCGCCCCTTCCTCCTCCGCGCGGGCCTCGGCCTGGCCGGGTCGTTCGCCCTGCTGTTCGCCGGCCCGGCCCTGGGGTCGACGCGGCTGGAGGCGACCTACGTCCTGGCGATGTTCCTGCTCTGCGCCACGGCGTACGCCTTCTTCCAAGTGCCCTTCGTGGCGATGCCGGCCGAGATCACCGACTCCTACGACGAGCGCACCCGGCTGATGACCTGGCGGGTGGCGCTGCTGGCGCTCACCATCCTGGTCGCCGGTGCCTCCGCGCCCGCGGTCCGCGACGCCGTCGGGGGGCGCGACGGCTACCGCGTCATGGGACTGGTGATCGCGGCGATCATCGCGGTCGGCGTGGTCGGTGTCTACACCGGCACCCGGCGGGCGCCGGTCGGTCGGGTGCACGCCGGCGGCGGCACGCTGATCGACCAGCTGCGCGTGGTGGCGGCGGCGCGGGACTTCCGGCTGCTGCTGTCCACCTTCCTCGTCCAGGCGCTGGCGGTCGGGGCGATGCTCGCCGGCGTCGACTACGTGGCTCGGGTGGTGCTCGAGCAGCGCGGTGCGGCCAGCGTGCTGTTCGTCTGCTTCGTCGGCCCGGCGCTGGTCCTGACTCCGGTCTGGGAGCGGCTCGGCCGCCGGACCGGCAAGAAGGCCGGCTACCTGGCGGCCTCCCTGGTGCTGGCCATCGGTGCCGTGCTGCTGGTCGGGGCACCGGCGCTTCCTGCCGCAGCGGTCTACGCGGCCACCGGGCTGGTGGGGGTCGGCTACGCCGGAGCCCAGGTCTTCCCGCTGGCGATGCTGCCCGACGCCGCGGCCGTCGACGCGCACCGGACCGGACAGAACCGGGCCGGCGTCTACACCGGCGTGTGGACCGCGGGGGAGACCCTCGGGCTGGCGCTGGGGCCGGGGGTGTTCGCGCTGGTGCTCGCGCTCGGCGGCTACGTGTCCTCCACCGACGGCTCCGCGGTGCAGCCCGCCTCGGCGGTCACGGCCATCACGCTGGGCTTCTCCGTGCTCCCAGCGGCCCTGGTGCTGGCCTCCCTGGCCTGGTTGGCACGCTATGCGCTGACCGCCGAGGACGTCGCGGCTGCCACCGCCTCGGACCCGGTGGCTGCCCAGGCCGCGCCCAGTCCCCAGCTCAGCCCATCTGAGAGTGAGTCGGAGACCCCGGAGGAGACACGATGAGCGACCTGCTGGAGCGGCTCGAGGCCCTGCGCGCGCAGGACCTGCCGACCAAGGGCGGCCGGACGCTCGCCTACGTCTACGACAGCGGTCTGCCAGAGGTCGACCGGGTGGCGCGGGCCGCGGTGGCGGCGTACGCCGACAGCAACGGGCTCGACCCCACGGCGTTCCCGTCGCTGCTGGCGATGGAGAACGAGCTGGTCGGGTTCGCCGCCGGGCTGGTCGACGGTGACCGAGGCGAGCAGGGCGTGGTCGGCACCGTCACCAGCGGGGGCACCGAGTCGGTCCTGCTCGCCGTGCAGGCCGCGCGCGATGCCCGCCCCGCCATCGAGCACCCCCGCATGGTGCTCCCCGACACCGCCCACGCCGCCTTCCACAAGGCGGCCCACTACTTCCGGGTCGAGGTCGTCACCGTCCCGGTCGGCGCCGACTTCCGCCCGGACCCGGCGGAGATGGCCGCCGCCCTCGACGAGCGGACCGTGTTGGTGGCCGTCTCCGCCCCGTCCTACGCCCACGGTGTGGTCGACCCCGTGCCGGAGGTCGCGGCGGCGGCTCGGGCACGCGGCATCCGCTGTCACGTGGACGCCTGCATCGGGGGGTGGGTGCTGCCCTACGCGGCCCGGGCCGGCCGGCCGGTGACGCCGTGGACGTTCGCCGTCGAGGGCGTCACCAGCATCTCGGTGGACACCCACAAGTACGCCTACACCCCCAAGGGCACCTCGGTGCTGCTCCATCGCGACCCCGGGCTGCGGCGGTCGCAGTTCTTCGCCAGCGCTCGGTGGCCCGGCTACACGATGCTCAACGCCACCATGCAGTCGACGAAGTCCGGCGGGCCGCTGGCCGCCGCCTGGGCCGTGGTGAACACGATCGGGGACGCGGGCTACGAGCGGCTGGCGCGAGACGTCCTCGAGGGCGTCGACCGGCTGGTCCAGGACCTGGACCGGGTGGCCGGGCTGCGGCTCACGGTGCCCCCCGACTCCACCCTGCTGGCCGTGGAGACCGACGACTCGTGCGACCCCTTCACCATCGCCGACGAGATGCGGGTCCGCGGCTGGTACCTCCAGCCCCAGCTCAGCTTCGCCGGCCGCCCGCCCACCCTGCACCTCTCCCTGTCCGCCGCGACGGTGCCACACCTCGACGAGTTTCTCGACGCCCTGCGCGGGGCCGTCGCAGCCGCGCGCGCCGCCGGTCCGGTGCGCGTCGACCCCGCCGTCGCACAGATCGTGGAGGCGCTGGACCCCTCGGCGCTCACCGACAGCGAGTTCGACGCGCTGCTCGCCGCGGCGGGGCTGACGCCGGGCGAGGGAGACGTGCTGCCCGAGCGGATGGCCGGCGTCAACGCCCTCCTGGACCTGGCCGCGCCCGCGCTGCGCGAGGCAGTGCTCATCGCCTTCCTCGACCGGCTGCTGCGCCCCGCTCGATAGTCGGACCCCCGGCGCCGACCAGTCACACGGCGCCCAGGTGGTGCCCAGGTGGTGCCCAGGTGGCGCTCATGCAGGGTGGGGACCGGCCACCTGCTCGGCGAACTCCCGCAGCAAGGCGGTGACGGCTCGCGGACGCTCGAGGGTCAGGAAGTGGCCGGCCCACACGGTGACGCGGCGCACGTCGGGGAGTAGGCGAGCGGCCGAGCGGATGTCGTGACTCGAGGCCAGCACGTCGAGGCGTCCGGTCACGAAGCAGACCGGGACGTCGAGGTCGTCCGGCGGCGCCGGGCGATGGCCGGCGGCCGCGACGGCGAGGTGGCCGTGCCACTCCATCGGCGTGGTGAGGAACTCACGCGCGCTTCGGCGCACGTCCTCGGGCCGAGCGGTGGGCAGCAGGAGGCCGCCGCAGCGCAGCATGGTCGTGCTCACCGGACCCATCGGGACCCGCCGGGCCAGCGGCGTGACCAGGGGGCCGACGAACTCCAGCGTCCGGGCGAGGGCCAGGGCAGCCGGCGCCCGCCAGGGGCGCGGGATCACCAGCGGAGCTCCTACCGAGGTGTAGCTGCGGCCGGGAGCGCCGGCGACGGCGAACAGCCCGCTCACCCGGTCGGGGTGCCGTCGCGCCAGCTCGAACGCGGTGCCGACGCCAAGCGACCAGCCCGCGACCACGCAGCGATCCACGCCGGCATCGTCGAGCACCGCGACCGCGTCCTCGACGAAGGCCACGACGCCGACCCGGTCGAGGTCGCGAGGGCGCTGGCTGCGCCCGACACCCCGATGGTTCCAGGAGACCACCCGGAGACCGCAGTCCTCCTCGAGGAGCGCGGGCCAGGCGTAGGGGCTGAGGCCGAGGCCGTTGCACACCAGCACGGCCGGCCCCTGGGCCACGTTGCTCCAGGCCTCGACGACGGTGCCGTCGGCGCTGCGCACCTTGTGGAATCGGACGCGCTTCTGGGACAGCGCCGGGGCGGGTCGCGCCGCGCCGAGACGCACCGTGGAGACGCGCGGGGATTCCTTCGGTGCGCCGACCATTAGCCCAGTCTGCCGGGGCCCGGGCCCGCCGACGCCGAGGTGAGCCTCAGATCACGCCCTGCCGTTCGCGCCGGCCCAGCCCCGGCGCGGGCCGGCCGGCGAGGAAGGCCTCGACCTCCAGGCGCTCCCGGCGACGTTCGGCGAGCTCGGTGGCGGCCACCATCGCGTTGCGGCGCGCCTGGTGGAGACTGGTGGTGGGCCAGCGGACGGGCAGCTCCAGCGCCGCCAGCGCGAAGCGCAGAACAGGGAACAGAGGGGTCATGGCTCCTCCCGGGAGTCGAGATCGCCGGCCGCGGTGGCCTCGTCGACGCTCCCCACGCTAGGAGTCGCCGGCGACGACCGTGTCACCGCGATGTGACGAGTCCGTGAACGTTCACCGTGGGGTGGCGATCTGTGTCGGCCGGGGACGGCCACGCACGGTGATCGGCGGCAGCTCCCTCCAGTGCCTGGCTTCACCCTCGTCGGCCAGCGCCACCAGGCGCCCCGAGGCCACCACGCGGCGGTGGGCCAACTTGGCCTCCCCGGTCAGCCGGGCGGCCACGTTCACCGGGTCGCCGATGACGGTGTATTCGTAGCGGGCCGCGGCGCCGACGTTCCCGGCCACCGCCGGACCGAAGGCCACCCCGATCCCGGCCTCGATCTCCGGCACCTCGGCAGCCAGGCGCTCGCCCATGACGCGCGCGGCCCTCAGCGCCGCGGTCTCCTTGCCGGCCAGGTCGACCGGCGCTCCCCAGACGGCGAGGGCTGCGTCCCCCTCGAACTTGTTGATCCAGCCGTCGTGCTGGTGCACGACGTCGATGACCACGTGGAAGAAGCGGTTGAGCACCTCGACGACCTCGTCGGGTGGCCGGTCGTGGGCCAGAGACGTCGACCCGATGATGTCGACGAAGAGGACGGCCACGTCGCGCACCTCCCCGCCGAGGCGGACCCCGCCTTCCAGCGCGGCCCGGGCGACGTCGGAGCCGACGTGGCGGCCGAAGAGGTCACGCAGCTCCTCGCGCTCCCGCAGCCCGCGGATCATCCGGTTGAAACCGGCCTGGAGGGTGCCGATCTCGGTGCCATCGTAGATCGGCACCTCGACCTCGAAGCTGCCCTGCTCAACGTCGGCGACCGCCTCGCCGAGGTTGCGGATCGGCTCGCTGCTGGCCTGCGCGGCGACGTAGGAGGACAGGAAGCCGAAGGTGAGGGTCAGCAGCCCCATCACGACGGTGGTCACGGCCAGCTGCTCTGCGGTCGTGTGCTCGAGGTCGGTGAGGGCGATGACCCCCACCAGGACTGTGCCGATCGCGGCGACCCCGGTGCCCAACCCCCAGGCGAACATCGTGCGGTCCGCCACGCTGCGGATCGACCGGCGGGTGGGGAACCCGCGGACCATCACCCGACGCGCCACGGGTCGCAGCGAGCGCTCCGCGACCAGATAGGCTAGACAGCTGGTGGTCCAGCCGGCCAGTCCGATGATGAGCAGGACCGACAGCCCGAGGTCGGGGGAGGCCAGGGCGTTGATGACGGCGAACAGCACAGCCGCGATGCCCCAGAGGACGGCCTGGCGCCAGAAGATCAGCCGCGGGGCGGCCAGGACGGCTCGCTGGTCGTCGGCCGAGGGGCGATGACCATCGTCCAGCAAGGCCATCACCGGGTGCAGCAGCCGCCACGCCGTCACCATGCCCAGCGAGGCGGCGATGACCAGGTAGCTCATGGCCAGGGTCACGTTCTCGGGGTGGGCGAGCCGTTGCCGGTCCACCTCAGGCATCGGGACGACGAGAGTCAGCAGCGCCAGCACGACGAGGATGCCGATCACGTTGGATCCGCCGAGCCCGAGCACGAGGGCGATCAGCACCTGCCGCTGAGCCGGTTGCCGTGCGTACCACGTCTGAGCGCGGAGCGGCCAACTCACGCCAGGGACCGTATCCGACGGTGCGCTCTCACGCTTGTACGCTCACGCCCATGCCCGACATCAAGCCACGCTCCCGCGACGTCACCGACGGTCTCGAGCGAGCCGCCGCCCGCGGCATGCTCCGGGCGGTGGGCATGGGCGACGAGGACTTCGCCAAGCCGCAGATCGGCGTCGCCTCCTCGTGGAACGAGATCACCCCCTGCAACCTGTCCCTGGACCGGCTGGCCAAGGCGGTGAAGAACGGTGTCCACGCCGCTGGCGGCTATCCCTTGGAGTTCGCGACGATCTCGGTCTCCGACGGCATTGCGATGGGTCACGAGGGGATGCACTTCTCCCTGGTCTCGCGGGAGGTGATCGCCGACTCGGTGGAGACCGTCATGATGGCCGAGCGGCTCGACGGGTCGGTTCTCCTGGCCGGTTGCGACAAGTCCTTGCCGGGCATGCTCATGGCTGCGGCCAGGCTCGACCTGGCTTCGGTCTTCCTGTACGCCGGGTCCATCATGCCCGGTCAGGTCGACGGTCGCGACGTGACCATCATCGACGCCTTCGAGGCGGTGGGCGCCTGCCTGGCCGGACGGATCGGGCGGGAGGAGGTCGACCGGATCGAGCGGGCCATCTGCCCCGGCGAGGGCGCCTGCGGCGGGATGTACACCGCGAACACGATGGCCTCGGTGGCCGAGGCGATCGGCATGTCGCTGCCCGGGTCCGCGGCTCCTCCGGCGGTCGACCGCCGCCGGGACGGCTTCGCCCACCGGTCCGGCGCCGCGGCGGTGGAGCTCCTGCGCCAAGGCATCACCGCCCGGCAGATCATGACCAGGCCGGCTTTCGAGAACGCCATCGCGGTGGTGATGGCGCTCGGGGGCTCCACGAACGCGATCCTCCACCTGCTTGCGATGGCCCGTGAGGCCGAGGTCGACCTGACCCTCGAGGACTTCACCCGGATCGGCGACCGGGTGCCGCACCTGGGGGACCTCAAGCCGTTCGGCCGCTACGTGATGAACGACGTCGACAAGGTCGGCGGCATCCCGGTGGTGATGAGGCTGCTGCTGGACGCCGGGCTGCTGCACGGCGACGTCCTGACCGTCACCGGACGCACGATGGCGGAGAACCTGTCGGCTCTCGCCCCGCCGACGGCCGACGGCGACGTCATCCGCGAGCTGGGCCGCCCGATCCACCGCACGGGCGGGATCACGATCCTGCACGGGTCGTTGGCTCCCGAGGGTGCGGTGGTCAAGTCAGCGGGCTTCGACGAGCAGGTCTTCACCGGGCCGGCCCGGGTCTTCGACGGCGAGCGTGCAGCGATGGACGCCCTGGAGGAGGGGCGGATCCGGCACGGGGACGTGGTGGTCATCCGCTACGAGGGACCCAAGGGCGGTCCCGGGATGCGCGAGATGCTGGCCATCACCGGCGCCATCAAGGGAGCCGGCCTCGGCAAGGACGTCCTGCTGATCACCGACGGCCGGTTCTCGGGGGGCACGACCGGCCTGTGCGTGGGTCACCTGGCGCCCGAGGCGGCGGACGCGGGTCCGATCGCCTTCCTGCGCGACGGTGACCGCGTGCGGCTCGACGTGGCCAACGGTCGCCTGGACGTGGAGCTGAGCGAGGCCGACCTCGCAGCACGGAAAGACGGATGGGCCCCACGCCCACCGCGCTACACCCGGGGCGTGCTCGGCAAGTACACCCAGGTGGTCCGCTCCGCAGCCCATGGAGCCGTGTGCGGGTGATCGGCGCCGTCGTGCACCCTCGCCTCGCGCGCGATCAGCGTCGGGGGGCGGCTGGTGCGGTCGACGACGACGCCCTTGTCCGCATCACGGGACTGCCGTCTCGCATGTCGGGATCAGCGGGTGCTCGGCTTGACGATGCGCACCTGGGGCGACGACCGTAGGCGCATGATCCTCCATGGACTCGTAGCCAGCCGGCGCGCCGACTGATTCCTCGTCTGCGCGTCACCCTCGTCGCCTCCGGGCCACGAGGGTTTTTTGTTGGTCCGGGGTCCACGGCACGGCAAGGAAAGGCCAGCGATGAGCGAGCACCAGGCTCCCACCGACACGGTGACCGGAGCGCAGAGCCTGATCAGGTCCCTGGAGGCAGCAGGAGCCGAGAACGTCTTCGGGATTCCGGGTGGAGCGATCCTCCCGGCGTACGATCCGCTCCTGGACTCCGGGCAGATCCGGCACATCCTGGTGCGCCACGAGCAGGGCGCAGGACACGCCGCCCAGGGGTACGCCGTGGCCACCGGCCGGGTCGGCGTGTGCATGGCCACGAGCGGCCCGGGCGCCACCAACCTGGTCACCCCGCTCGCCGACGCCCACATGGACAGCGTCCCGATCGTCGCGGTCACCGGACAGGTGCCCAGCGGGTCGATCGGCACCGACGCCTTCCAGGAGGCGGACATCCGCGGCATCACGATGCCGATCACCAAGCACAACTTCCTGGTGACCGACCCCGCCGACATCCCGCGCACTATCGCCGAGGCCTTCCACATCGCCTCCACCGGTCGCCCGGGCCCGGTGCTCGTCGACGTCTCCAAGGACGCTCTCCAGGGCCCGACCAGGTTCCAGTGGCCCACGGAGCTGAGCCTGCCCGGATACCGGCCCGTCACCCGACCGCACGCGCGCCAGGTGCGCGAGGCTGCCCGGCTCATCGTCGACTCCCGCAAGCCGGTGCTCTACGTCGGCGGCGGGGTGATCAAGGCCCAGGCGGCCCGCGAGCTCCGCGCGCTCGCCGACCTCACCGGCATCCCGGTGGTCACCACGCTGATGGCCCGGGGCGCCTTCCCCGACTCCCACCCCCAGCACCTCGGGATGCCGGGCATGCACGGGACGGTGGCCGCCGTGGGCGCGCTACAGCGCAGCGACCTGATCATCAGCCTGGGCGCGCGCTTCGACGACCGGGTCACCGGGCAGCTGAGCTCCTTCGCGCCGCACGCCAAGGTCATCCACGCCGACATCGACCCGGCGGAGATCGGGAAGAACCGCTTCGCCGACGTGCCGATCGTGGGGGACTGCCGGGAGGTCATCGCCGACCTGACGGTCGCCGTGCGCGCCGAGCACGAGGCCGGACGGGTCGGTGACTACCAGGGCTGGGTGGCCCACCTGTCCGGGGTGCGCGAGCGCTACCCGCTCGGCTACGACCCGCCGAGCGACGGCTCGCTGGCGCCGCAGTACGTCCTGGAGCGGCTGGGGCGGATCGCCGGACCTGAGGCGGTCTACGTCTCCGGCGTGGGCCAGCACCAGATGTGGGCCAGCCACTTCATCGGCTACGAGAACCCGGGGACGTGGATCAACTCCGGCGGGCTGGGCACCATGGGGTTCGCCGTGCCCGCCGCGATGGGGGCCAAGGTCGGACGGCCCGAGGCCACCGTGTGGGCCATCGACGGCGACGGCTGCTTCCAGATGACCAACCAGGAGCTGGCCACCTGCGCGATCGAGGGCATCGGCATCAAGGTCGCCGTGATCAACAACGAGTCGCTGGGCATGGTGCGCCAGTGGCAGACGCTGTTCTACAACGAGCGCTACTCCAACACCGACCTGCAGAGCAAGCGGGTGCCCGACTTCGTCAAGTTGGCCGACGCCTACGGCTGCGTGGGGCTCTCCTGCGAGTCCCCCCAGGAGGTCGACGCCACCATCGAGAAGGCCATGGAGATCAACGACGTGCCGGTCGTCATCGACTTCCGGGTGCACCGCGACGCCATGGTTTGGCCGATGGTCGCCGCCGGCACGAGCAACGACGCAATCAAGACCGCCCGGGACATGGCCCCGGCGTGGGAGGACGACGACCTGGAGAGCCGCATCTGATGAGCAAGCACACGCTGAGCGTCCTGGTGGAGAACAAGCCGGGCGTCCTGACCCGGGTGGCCGGGCTGTTCAGCCGGCGGGGATTCAACATCCACAGCCTGGCCGTCGGCCCGACCGAGCACCCCGAGGTCTCGCGGATGACCATCGTGGTCAACGTCGAGGAGTCGCCGCTCGAGCAGGTCACCAAGCAGCTCAACAAGCTGGTGGAGGTGATCAAGATCGTCGAGCTCGACGCCACGCAGTCGGTCAGTCGTGAGCTGCTCCTGGTGAAGGTGCGGGCCGACGCCGCGACCCGCAGCCAGGTCCTCGAGGTCGTCCAGCTCTTCCGGGCCAAGGTCGTCGACGTGGCCATGGACGCGCTCACCATCCAGATCGTCGGCAACTCCGACAAGCTGGCCGACTTCCTCGCGATGCTGGAGCCCTACGGCGTCCGCGAGCTCGTGCAGTCCGGGATGGTGGCCATCGGCCGAGGCGGCCGCTCCATCACCGAGCGGACCGTGCGCCCGGTGCCCGTCGCGGTTGTCTCTGCGGCGGCCAGCGTCTGACCACCGACGGGCATCGACGAGCATCGACGAGCACCGACGAGCACCGACCGATCCCGGATACCCGAACCAGAAGGAGAGCCCGACCGTGGCTGAGATGTTCTACGACGACGACGCCGATCTCGCGGTGGTGCAGGGACGCCACGTGGCGGTCCTGGGATACGGCAGCCAGGGCCATGCGCACGCGCTGTCCCTGCGCGACAGCGGCGTCGACGTCCGCGTCGGGCTGCCCGAGGGCTCCCGGAGCCGGGCCAAGGCGGAGGCCGAGGGCCTGCGGGTGCTCACCCCGGCCGAGGCCTGCGAGGAGGCCGACCTGATCGTCATCCTGGCCCCGGACCCGGTTCAGCGCTCGCTGTACGCCGAGGCCGTGGAGCCCAACCTGGTCAAGGGTGACGCCCTGATGTTCGGCCACGGCTTCAACATCCGCTTCGGCTACATCACCCCGCCCGAGGGCGTGGACGTGTGCATGGTCGCCCCGAAGGGGCCGGGACACCTGGTGCGCCGCGAGTTCTCCGAAGGTCGCGGCGTACCCGTGCTGGTGGCCGTGGAGGCGGACCCCACCGGCAAGGCCTGGGACCTCACGCTGTCCTACGCGAAGGCCATCGGCGGCCTGCGCGCCGGGGGCATCAAGACCACCTTCACCGAGGAGTGCGAGACCGACCTGTTCGGCGAGCAGGCGGTGCTTTGCGGCGGTGTCTCGCAGTTGGTGATGTACGGCTTCGAGACGCTCACCGAGGCCGGCTACCAGCCCGAGGTCGCCTACTTCGAGTGCCTGCACGAGCTCAAGCTCATCGTCGACCTGATGTACGAGGGCGGCATCGCCAAGCAGCGCTGGTCGGTCTCGGACACCGCGGAGTACGGCGACTACGTCTCCGGACCTCGGGTGATCGACCCGCACGTGAAGGCCAACATGCAAGCGGTCCTGGCGGACATCCGCAACGGGTCGTTCGCCGAGCGGTTCATCGCCGACCAGGACCACGGCGGCCGGGAGTTCGCCGAGCTGCGCGCCAAGGCCGAGCAGCACCCCATCGAGGCCACCGGCCGCGAGCTGCGCAAGCTAATGAGCTGGGTCAAGAGCCACGACAGCGACTACACCGAGGGCACGGCCGCGCGCTGACCGGTTCGGCGCGATGACCGGCTCGGTCGCGAGCGAGTCGAGTCATCGAGCTGCGGCAGCCGAGGCCGTCCGCCGAGGTGCGCGCTCGAGACCGGTCTTCGACCCGCCGCACGTCGGCGTTTCGGCGCGCCAGGCCGGTCGTGTGACCGGTTCTTGACGTGGGGATGCGGGCTCCGGGGGCTGGGGTAGAGTCGGGCCCCGGCACAGCGTCGTGCACGCCCCGCGAGCGAGGGACGCGAGGGACCGTCTGCCGACCTGCCACCCGTGAGGATGCCGCCGTGAGCAAGCCCGTCGTAGTCATCGCCGAAGAGCTGAGCCCCGCCACCATCGACGCCCTCGGGCCCGACTTCGACATCCGGCACTGCAACGGTGCCGACCGTACGGCGCTGCTCCCCGCCCTCGCCGACGCCGACGCCGTCCTCGTCCGCTCAGCGACCAGGATCGACGCCGAGGCTCTCGCGGCCGCCACGCGGCTGAAGGTGGTCGCCCGCGCCGGCGTGGGGCTGGATAACGTCGACGTCAAGGCGGCCACGCACAGCGGCGTGATGGTCGTCAACGCGCCGACCTCCAACATCGTCAGCGCCGCGGAGCTGTCGGTGGGGTTGATGCTCGCCGCCGCGCGGCACATCGCGCCGGCGTGCGCCTCCCTGCGCGAGGGCGAGTGGAAGCGGAGCCGCTACACAGGCATCGAGCTGTTCGAGAAGACCCTCGGCATCGTGGGACTCGGCCGGATCGGGGTGCTCGTCGCCCAGCGGCTCAGCGCCTTCGGCATGAAGGTGATCGCCTACGACCCCTACGTCCAGGCGGGTCGCGCCGCCCAGATGGGGGTGCGGCTGGTCAGCCTCGAGGAACTGCTCGCCGAGGCCGACTTCCTCAGCGTCCACCTGCCCAAGACGCCGGAGACCGTGGGGCTGATCGGCGAAGCCGAGCTGGCGATGACCCGACCCCACGTGGTGCTGGTGAACGCGGCCCGTGGCGGAATCGTGGACGAGCAGGCGCTGTACAGCGCGCTCAAGGAGGGCCGCCTGGCCGCCGCCGGCCTCGACGTCTACGCCACCGAGCCCTGCACAGACAGCCCGCTGTTCGAGCTGGAGAACGTCGTGGCGACGCCGCATCTGGGCGCCTCCACGGCGGAGGCGCAGGAGAAGGCGGGGATCGCGGTCGCGCGCTCGGTGCGGCTGGCGCTGTCCGGAGAGCTGGTCCCCGACGCGGTCAACGTCCAGGGGGGCTTGATCGCCGAGGACGTCCGCCCCGGGATCCCCCTGACCGAGAAGCTCGGCCGGGTCTTCACCGCGCTTGCCGGCGAGGTCGCCCAGCAGGTCGACGTGGAGGTGCGCGGCGAGATCACGCAGTACGACGTGAAGGTGCTCGAGCTGGCCGCGCTCAAGGGGATCTTCAACGACATCGTCGAGGACCAGGTCTCCTACGTGAACGCCCCGCTGCTGGCCGCCGAGCGCGGGGTCGCGGTCCGGCTGGTCACCGACCCCGAGAGCCCCGACCACCGCAACGTGATCACGATCCGCGGCACGCTCGCCGACGGCGGTCAGCTCAGCGTCAGCGGCACGTTGATCGGGATCGCCCAGCGCGAGCGGCTCGTCGAGGTCGACGGCTACGACATCGACATCGAGCCCACCGAGCACCTTGCCTTCCTGCGCTACGAAGACCGGCCTGGGATGGTCGGCACGGTCGGGGGGCTGCTCGGTCAGGCCGGTATCAACATCGCGGGCATGCAGGTCAGCCGCGACTGCCAGGGCGGCCATGCCCTGGTGGCGCTGTCGGTCGACGACGCCATTCCCCCGGCCGTGCTGGACGAGATCCGCGCCGCCATCGATGCCGCCGACGTGCGGGCGGTCGACCTGTCCGAGTGAGACGTCCAGCAAGCGGCTGAGGCCGGCACGCGGATCGTCGGAAGCGCGTGTCCCGAGCGGATCTCCGCGACCCAGCGCGCCCGGATCGCTCGGCGCCCTCGGCTCGGCGCCCTCGGCGCAGCGCCCCGGCTCAGCGCTTGGTGGCGACCAGCACCGCCGCATCGGTGGCGACCATCAGCTCCACCGTGGTGAACCGGTCATCGGTCAGCCACTGCTCGCGGAGCACGTCGACCCGGCCGTCGTAGACCGGGGGCCACAGGGCGCAGGGGGTGAAGTCGTCGAGCACGACCATCCCGCCGGGGGACATCAGGTCGGCCACCGCGCCCGGACCTCCGTCCTTCGGCTCGCGGGCGTCGAGGAACAGCAGCGCGAACGGGCCGCGGCCGCGCAGCGTGGACCAGTCGGCGGCGACCACCTCCACCTGGTCGTCGTCGGTGAAGATGTCCGCGGCCGCACCGGCCAGCAACGGGTCGAGCTCCGCGCTGACGATCCGGCTCCCGGGACGCAGGCCGCTGCGCAGCCACGCCGTGCCGACCCCGGTCCCGGTGCCGAACTCGGCGAGTGTGCCGTGCTGGGCCGCCGCCAGGGTTGCCAGCAACCGGCCGGTCTCGTTGCGGCAGAACGAGACGAACCCGCGGCGCCGGGCCACGTCGAAGGCCCGGGCCACCACCTGGGGGACTTCGGGGGGAGCGCTCATGGCCGGAGTCTCGCAACCGCGCGGACCCCCACCCTCCGACGGCTGGCGAACGTCTCGCCATGTGGGAAGCACGCGCGGCGCCGGGACAGGTCCCCCGACGGCTCGCTAACCTGGCTCGACCATGTCCAGCTTCCTCGTACTCATCGCCTGCCGCGGCGGGGCCTGTCACTCGTAGGGCCACCTCGCCGCGGAGATCGGTGCGTGCTCGGCTCTACGACCCTTCCGATGACGTAGAGCAGGAGCAGGCGATGTACGACTTCTATCCCGAGTGGGGCCCAGCCCGGCACCGGGAGCAGCCAGACTGGGTCAGCGAACCCCAACCGCGCTACTGGTCGGCCGCCCCGACCGGATCGTCGCGGTCGGCGGGGTCTTCTGGTTCGACTGGGTTGTCTGGGACCCGAGATGGCGAGCCCGAGCGTCCTGACGACAACTAGGGTCCCGGGGCATGACAAGCCCCCACCGTCTGGCCGTCATCCCCGGTGACGGCATCGGGCCGGAGGTGACCGAGGAGGCCCTCAAGGTCCTCTTCGCCGCCGCCCCTGCCGAGGTCACCTTCGACTGCACGCACTACGACCTTGGCGCCGGGCGCTACCTCGCCACCCATGAGGTGCTCCCGGAGTCCGTGCTGGACGAGATCCGTCAGCACGACGCCATCCTCCTCGGTGCCGTGGGCGGCCGGCCCGGCGATCCCGCGCTCCCGCCCGGGGTCCTCGAGCGCGGACTGCTGCTCCGGCTCCGCTTCGAGCTGGACCACTACGTCAACCTGCGCCCCTCCCGGACCTGGCCGGGGGTGCCGACCCCGCTGGCGGATCCCGGCGAGGTCGACTTCGTGGTGGTCCGCGAGGGCACCGAAGGGCCCTACACGGGCAACGGCGGCACGCTGCGCGCCGGGACGCCGCACGAGATCGCGACCGAGGTGAGTCTCAACACCGCGTTCGGCGTCGAGCGGGTGGTCCGGGACGCCTTCTCGCGGGCGTCCCGGCGCCCTCGCCGCCGGCTCACGCTGGTGCACAAGACCAACGTGCTCGTCCACGCCGGCGCGGTCTGGACGCGCCTGGTCAACGAGGTCAGCCGGGAGTTCCCCGAGGTCACCGTGGACTACCTGCACGTCGACGCGGCCACCATCTTCCTGGCCACCGACCCCGCGCGCTTCGACGTGGTGGTCACCGACAACCTGTTCGGCGACATCCTCACCGACCTCGCCGCCGCGGTCACCGGCGGCATCGGACTGGCGGCCAGCGGCAACGTCAACCCCGACCGCACCGCGCCGAGCATGTTCGAGCCGGTGCACGGCTCGGCCCCCGACATCGCCGGGCAGCAGCGGGCCGACCCCACCGCGGCGATCTTGTCCGTGGCCCTGATGCTCGACCACCTTGGTCTCGAGGATGCCGCCACACGGGTCGAGGCCGCGGTGCTCGAGGACCTCGTCGAGCGGTCTGGGCCGTCCGGGCGGACCCGGCGTACCGCTGAGACAGGCGAGCAGATCGCCGCGCGGGTGGCCGGCTAGGTAGCCTGCACCCCATGAGCGCGCTCGACATCACGGTGACCCGCAACCCCCACCCGGTCGGCGACGACCGGCTCGCCGAGATCCTGGCCGCGCCCGGCTTCGGTGCCCACTTCACTGATCACATGTTCCTGGCCTCCTGGACCCCCGACGCCGGCTGGCACGACGCCCGCATCGAGCCGTACGGGCCGCTCAGCCTGGACCCGGCGACCGCCGTGCTGCACTACGCGCAGGAGATCTTCGAGGGGCTGAAGGCATACCGTCATGGGGACGGGTCGGTGTGGAGCTTCCGTCCCGACCGCAACGCCGAGCGGATGCGCAGATCGGCTCGACGGCTGGCGCTCCCTGAGCTCGAGACCGAGGACTTCCTTGCCAGCGTCGAGGCGCTGGTCGCCGTCGATGAGCGCTGGGTGCCGGACCCGACGTCGGAGAAGAGCCTCTACCTGCGGCCGTTCATGTTCGCCTCCGAGGCCTTCCTCGGGGTGCGACCAGCACGGCATGTCACCTATGCCGTCATCGCCTCGCCGGCCGGCTCCTACTTCCCGCACGGCATCAAGCCGGTCTCCCTCCTGGTCAGCGAGAACTACACGCGGGCTGCGGTGGGCGGCATGGGTGCCGCCAAGACCGGCGGCAACTACGCCAGCTCGCTGGCGCCACAGTTGGAGGCGATCCACCGCGGCTTCGACCAGGTGGTCTTTCTCGACGCGATCGAGCGCAGGTACGTCGAGGAGCTCGGCGGGATGAACCTCTACTTCGTCTATGACGACGGCACGGTCGTCACCCCCGAGCTGACCGGCACCATCCTCGAAGGCGTCACCCGGGGCTCGATCCTGGAGCTGGCCGGTGCCCTGGGCCATACGGTCAAGGAGCGCCGCTTCACCATCGAGGAGTGGCGCGATGGAGTGACCTCCGGACGCATCGCCGAGGTCTTCGCCTGCGGGACCGCGGCCGTGGTGACTCCTGTGGGACGCCTCGCCTGGAGCGGGGGCGAGGTCGACTGCGCACCGAGTGGCGAGGCCGGACCGGTGACCACCGCTGTGCGCTCTGCCCTCGTGGACCTCCAGTACGGCCGGGCCGAGGATCGGCTCGGATGGATGCACCGCGTCTTGTGAGGAGCCGATGAGCCAGCCTGCCACCGCCTCGCTAGGCAGCTATCGGCTGCTGGGCCAGATCGGCGAGGGCGGCATGGGGGTGGTGCATCTGGCCGCGGACGCGAACGGCCGCAGGGTGGCGCTCAAGGTGCTGCGGCCGCAGGTGGTCGGGGACGAGGAGGGCCGACGCCGGCTCGCTCGGGAGGTCAGCTCCCTCTCCCAGGTCCGCAGCCCGCACGTCGCGGAGTTCCTCGACGCCGACCCGTGGGGGCCGATGCCCTACGTAGTCACCCGCTACGTCCCCGGCCACTCGCTGCACGAGGTCGTCCGGCGCTCCGGCCCGCTCCCGGCCGCCGACCTCGACCATGTGGGGCGGGGCCTGTTGCAGGCGGTCCGGGACGTGCATGCGGCCGGTGTCCTCCACCGCGACGTCAAGCCGACGAACGTCGTCCTCGAGGGTCGCTCGCCCATCCTCATCGACTTCGGCCTGGCCCGGCTTGCGGAGGACCCGCGGCTGACGACGGCGGGGTGGCTGATGGGAACCCCGGGGTACCTCGCCCCCGAGATGCTGTTCGGCGAACCGGCCACTCATGCCACCGATGTGCACGGCTGGGCCGCGACGATGGCCTACGCGGCGACGGGGCGTCCGCCGTACGGCACGGGGCACCCGATGGCGATCCTGGACCGCACCCGGCGCGGCGACGTGGACCTGTCCGAAGTCGCCGAGCCCCTGCGCGTGCTGCTGGCTGCCTGCCTGGCCACCGAGCCGGTCGACCGACCTACGGCGGTGGAGGTGGCGAACGAGCTGGCCACGCTGTGGGCCCGGACCGGCGGAGCGGCGGACGGCGAAGCACCCACGCAGGCACTGGCCCTGGCCCCCACCGCGGCGGGCGACCCGACCCTGCCCTGGCAGCTCGCCGTGGAGGACGATGCGGCAACGCGGACGATCCCTCCCCCGCCGCCGCAGCCGGGTCCTTGGCCCATGGTGCGCTCCCCGGACCCGACGCTCGTCGCCGGCGCGACACGCCCTCCGGCACCGACCCGCCCCCCCGATCCGACGCGCGCGGTCCCGCTGCACCCCGCCACGGTCGCCGCACAGCCCTCGCCGGGTGGCCGGTGGCGCACAGCAGGCGCCCGGGTGCGCCGGGCCCTGATCCTGCTGGCCCTCCTCGCTGTCGTCACCTTGACGTTCCGCCTCGCGCCCTACCTCACTGCCGCGTCGGTCGCCGTGGCGGTAATCGGGGTGCGCGGGCTGGCCCTGGCCCAAGAGGCTCGCCGGCGCCGCCGCGACGCCCGAGGACCGCGATGGTCGGACACACCCTGGTCGGTGGTCGGCTATCCGTGGCACCTGGTGCGCAGCCTCGCCGGCTCCGTCGTCCTCCTCGGCACCGCGGCCACCGTGATGGCCGGAGCCGTGGTCGGCGCCGCGGCCCTCGGGCGACCCCTCGCCGAGGGGCTTCTCGCTGCCGGCGCGCTCGGCGGCTATCTGGTTTGGTGGGGACCGGCGGGTGAGCGGGTCCGGCGACCGACGGGTCGGTTGGTCTCGCGGCTGGCCGGTTCGCCCTGGGTCGGCTGGGTGCTCGTTGCCGTCCTGGCCCTGGTGGTGGGGGGGCTCGTGCTGGTTGCCCCGCAGGCCGAGGTCTCGTGGGTGCCCGCGGCGGGTCCCCCGTGGTCGGGGTGGCGCGAGTGGCTCGATCCCTGGATCTCGCTCGCCGCGTGAAGCCGGCCCGGCCGGCTGGTCCCGTCCGGGGCGCTCCGGGACGTCCCGTGGATGAGACGGCCTCCCGCAGGGAGCCGTTCCTCTGGCAGACTCCAGGTGTGCCTTGGCTGATCTTCATTGGCTAGCGCGCCTGACCTCACCGGGCGCGCGGACCTCTCGTACCCCGGGAGGTTTTTTGTGCCCGGGCCCGACGGCCACGACGAAGGACCAGCGATGACCGAGTTCCACGTCTACGACACCACCCTGCGCGACGGCGCCCAGCAGGAGGGGCTCAACCTCTCGGTGGCCGACAAGCTGCACATCGCCCGGCACATCGATGACCTCGGCGTCGGCTTCATCGAGGGCGGCTGGCCCGGGGCCAACCCCAAGGACACCGAGTTCTTCCGGCGTGCCCGCGATGAGCTCGACCTGCGGCACGCAGTGCTCACGGCGTTCGGCGCGACACGCCGAGCCGGGGTCCCCGCGGCCGACGACCCTCTGGTGGCCGCCCTGCGGGAGAGTGGTGCCTCGGTCGTGACGCTCGTGGCCAAGACCCACGACCGGCACGTGGAGCTCGCCCTGCGCACCACGCTCGCGGAGAACCTCGCGATGATCCGGGACACGGTGGCCCACCTGCGTGCGGAGGGCCAGCGGGTCTTCCTGGACGCCGAGCACTTCTTCGACGGCTACCGGAGCAACCGCGGCTACGCGCTGGAGGCGCTGCGCGTGGCAGCGGAGGCCGGCGCGGAGGTCGCGGCCCTCTGCGACACAAACGGTGGGATGCTGCCGGACTGGGTTGCCGACGTGGTCGCCGACGTCGCGGGGGTGATCGGCGAGGGCGCCCGGATCGGAATCCACTGCCACAACGACACCGGCTGTGCGGTCGCGAACTCCTTGGCCGCGGTGGCCGCCGGCGCCACCCACGTGCAGGGCACCCTCAACGGGTACGGCGAGCGCACCGGCAACGCCGACCTGGTCACCGTGGTGGCCAATCTCGAGCTCAAGATCGGCCACCCGGTGCTGCCGTCGGGCAACCTCCGTGAGGCCACCAGGATCGCGCATGCGGTCGCCGACGTCACCAACGTGCCGCCCTGGGCTCGGCAGCCGTACGTCGGGGTCAGCGCCTTCGCCCACAAGGCGGGGTTGCACGCCTCGGCGATCAAGGTCGACCCCGACCTCTACCAGCACATGGACCCGTCCGGGGTCGGCAACGACATGCGTCTGTTGATCTCCGACATGGCCGGCAGGGCCAGCATCGAGCTCAAGGGCGCCGAACTCGGCTTCGACCTGTCCGCGGACCGGGACCTGGTCACCCGGGTCACCGGCCGGGTCAAGGAGCTCGAGTCACAGGGCTACACCTTCGAGGCGGCCGATGCCTCCTTCGAGCTGTTGCTCGAGGAGCTGGTCCAGGGGGCGCGCCCGGCGTACTTCGACGTCGAGTCGTGGCGCGTGGTGACCGACTCGACCCCGGACGGAGACGCCTTGTCCGAGGCGACCGTGAAGCTGCGGGCCGGCGGGGACCGCATCCTCACCGTCGGTGAGGGCAACGGGCCGGTCAACGCCCTGGACCATGCGCTGCGCCAGGCGATCGGACGGGCCTACCCGGAGGTGGCGAAGCTGGAGCTGATCGACTACAAGGTGCGGATCCTGGACCAGGGGCATGGCACCGACGCGGTCACCCGCGTGCTGATCGAGACCTCCGACGGGCAGTCGTCGTGGGTCACCGTGGGTGTGGGCGCGAACGTGATCGAGGCTTCCTGGGAGGCACTCATCGACGGGGTGGCCTTCGGGTTGCGGCGCCACGGGCAGCGACCACTGGGGGACTGAGCGCGCAGGCCTGCCCGAAGACCGAGGGCGACACAGTCCGCGCTCAAGGTACCTGGTGGGGAGCGCGTGTGGGCGACTATCGCTGGATCGATTCTTGTGTGCATAGCCACGTCCAAGTCGGGACGTAGGTCCCTGTCTGAGTCGCGTGCTGCGTGGTCGGATCGCCTCCATGGCGACAGCCCCGCGACCGGGGGCACCGCGCGGCTGTCGGCGGCATGGCTCTCGCGCTCCCGCACGGTCGTTCGGGTCGACTCGATGGGCATTGATCGAGGTGTTCGACACGGCTGGCCCGAGCGAGGTTGGTCGATGTGAACGACATCGTCGACTGGGGAGCCTGCCGCACCCGCGCCCCGTCGCACCACTCGTGAGGAGCCCTTATGACGGCCAGGTTCAGCTATCGAGCGCCTACGCGCCGGGAGGACATGCTCGCCCTCCTGGCCGACCACGGCGCGCAGGCGCGCGTCCTGGCCGGCGGCACCGACCTGCTGGGTGACGTCCGCAGCGGACTGACGCAGCCCGAGGTGATGGTGGACGTCAAGAAGGTCGCGGGCTACGCGGACCTGAGCTGGAGCACTGAGGAGGGGCTGATCATCCGCCCCGCGGTGACGATCAACGACGTCATGTTCGATGCCGGGGTCCAGGAGCGCTACCCGCTGCTCGTGGCGTGTGCCGAGGACCTGGCCTCCCACCAGATCCGCAACCGGGCGACGGTGATCGGCAACGTGGTCAACGCCTCGCCCTGCGCCGACATGGCGCCCGCCCTGCTGTGCCTGGGTGCGCGCGCCGTGATCTCCTCCCGCGACGGACGCCGCGAGGTGCCGTTCAGCGAGTTCTTCACCGGTGCCAAGCGCACCGTCCTGCTCCCCGGCGAGCTTCTCGAGGAGATCATCGTGCCTGCCGAGGCTGCCGGGGGACGCGGTTCCTACCGCAAGCTCAAGCGGATCAAGGGCCACGACCTGGGCATCGTCGGCGTTGCGGCGGTGAGCAACAACGGGTCGCTGCGGCTCGGCATCAGCTCCTGCGCGCCGACCCCGCTGCTGGTCGACGGGCTGTCGTCGCAGGACGACGTCGAAGACGTGGTGGCTGCCGCGCACGAGGCGATCAGCCCGATCAGCGACGTGCGGTGCACGAAGGAATACCGGACGCACATGGTCGGCGTGTATGTCCGCAGGGCTCTGCGAGAGGTGGCGTGATGAGGGTTTCGGTGAGGGTCAACGGCCATGTCTTCGAGCGGGAGGTCGAGGACCACTGGACGCTGCTGCGCTTCCTGCGCGACGGGCTGGGCATGACCGGCTCGAAGGAGGGCTGTGGTGCCGGTGAGTGCGGCGCCTGCACGGTGGAGCTCAACGGCAAGACCGTGAACTCCTGCCTGGCGCTGGCGGCCGAGGCGGACGGCGGCACGATCCGCACGATCGAGGGGGAGGCCGACCACGGTCGGCTCTCCGACATCCAGGAGGCCTTTGCTCGGCACCACGCCGTGCAGTGCGGCTTCTGCACCGGCGGCATGGTGATGTCGATCCGCGACCTCCTGCGCCGCAACCCCAAGCCCACCGTGGACGAGATCAAGGCCGGCATCGAGGGCAACTTCTGTCGGTGCACGGGATACGAGCAGATGGTGGAGGCGGTTCTCGACGTCTCCGGTCAACTGGACGAGTCGTCGAAGGGAGCCCTTCGCTATGTCTGACAACGTCAAGGTCCTGCCGCCCCAGCAGAACGAGCCCCCCGGTCCGGGCGCTCCTGCCGGCCCCGCCGTCGGCGTCGACCACCCTCGCCTGGAGGGGACCGAGAAGCTCACCGGCGACGCGCTCTACGCCGGCGACCTGCTCCTGCAGGGGATGCTGCATGCGAAGGTGAAGAAGAGCCCGCACGCCCGCGCCCGCATCCTGCGCATCGACACCTCCCGGGCCGAAACGCTGCCCGGCGTGCACGCCGTTCTCACCGGGCACGAGCTCGACTACAAGATCGGCCTCTACGTCGTCGATAAGGACATCTTGGCCAAGGACGTCGTGCGGCACTTCGGTGAGGCCGTCGCCGCGGTCGCCGCGGACACCCCCGAGATCGCCACCGAGGCGGTCGACCTCATCGAGGTCGACTACGACGTGCTCACCCCCGTGCTCGACCCCATGGAGGCGATCAAGGACGACGCCCCCCGGGTGCACCCGGACCTCGGCAGCTACTCCTACGTCGAGACCGCGTTCAGCCCCCAGCCGGGCACCAACGTCGCGCACCGCGCCAAGGTCCGCAAGGGCGACCTCGAGGCCGGCTTCGCCGAGGCGGAGTGGGTGATCGAGCGCGAGTACACCAACCCGTCGGTGCAGCACGTCCCGCTCGAGACCCACGTGGCGATCGTGCAGTGGAAGGCCGGCGACCAGGTGACCATCTGGTCCAGCGCCCAGTCGCCGTTCACCGTGCGCAACCTGTTCTGCACCGCCATGCGGCTCCCGCTCAACCAGGTCCGGGTCGTCGTCCCGCACGTGGGCGGTGGCTTCGGCGGCAAGGCGGGCATCCACCTCGAGCCCCTCGTGGCGTGCCTGTCGCGCGCGGCCGGAGGCCGGCCGGTGCGACTCCAGGCCACCCGGGAGGAGGAGTTCAGCCTGCTGCCCTGCCGCAGCGCGCTCACCTACCGGATCAAGACCGGCGTCCGATCCGACGGCACGATCACCGCCCAGCAGATGTCGATGTTCTGGGACGCCGGCGCCTACGCGGACTACGCGGTCAACGTCACCCGGGCCTCGAGCTTCTCCGCCAGCGGACCCTACGAGATCCCCAACGCCTCGGTGGACGCCTACACGATCTACACCAACAAGCCCTACGGCACCGCCTACCGCGGATTCGGCCACGTCGAGTTCTTCTGGGGTCTCGAGCGGCACATGGAGCTGGTCGCGCAGGCGATCGGCATGGACTCCCTGGAGTTCCGCCGCCTCAACCTGCTCAAGCCCGGATCCATCACGCTCAGCGGCGAGCAGATCACCGATCACACCGGAGATCCGCGGGCCTGCATGGACGCGGCGGCCACGGCGATCGACTATGGCCGGCTCACGCCGGAGGAGGCCGATCACGAGCGCCAGACCGGGCGCAAGATCGGCAAGGGCGTCGCCACCTTGCACAAGGCCCCGGCGATGCCGTCGTTCACCGCGACGGCGTCGGTGGTCAAGATGAACTCCGACGGCTCGGTCGTGGTGAACCTTGCCTTGATGGAGATCGGCCAGGGGTGCAACACGGCGATCGCCCAGATCGCGGCCGAGCGGCTGCGCTTCCCCGTCGAGCGGGTCAAGGTCGCCATCGAGCGGGACACCGACAAGGACCCCTACGACTGGCAGACGGTGGCCTCCAAGGGACTGCTCCTCTCCGGCAACGCGACGATCCTGGCCTGTGACGACCTGCTGCAGCAGGCCTACGAGGTCGCCGCCCAGGTGCTGCGGGCCCTGCCTCGTGACCTCGACCACGACGCCGACAAGGTCTTCCTCAAGCATCGGCCCGAGGAGTCGGTCACCTTCGCCGAGTTGTCCATCGGCTATGCCTTCGAGAACGGGAACGGCATCGGCGGCCCCCTCGTCGGCGTTGGCCGCTACGTCGCCCAGGGGTTGACCCACCTCGACAAGGAGACCGGGCAGGGGCTGCCGGCGTTGGACTGGACCTACGGCGCCCATGGCGTCGTCGTCGACGTCGACCCGGACACCGGCGAGTTCGACGTCCTGGCGATCTCCTCGGCTTACGACGTCGGCCAGGTGGTGAACCCGGGGCTGGTCCGCGGCCAGTGCATCGGCGGCATGGTCCAAGGCTTGGGTACCGCGCTGTGCGAGGGCTACATCTATGACCAGCAGGGGCGGCTGCTGAACCCGTCCTTCACCGACAACAAGATCCCGACGGCTCGCGACATCCCCGCCCGCATCGAGAGCGGCGTCGTGGAGACGGCTCAGCTGGACGGCCCCTTCGGGGCTCGGGGCGTCGGCGAGCACCCGATGATCTCGGTCGCCCCTGCCATCGGCAACGCCATCCAGCACGCGACCGGTGCCGAGCTCATGCACATGCCCATCCGCTTCGAGGACGTGTGGCGGGCCCAGCAGAACCACGAGCCGATCGACAACTGGATCACCGAGACCCCCGCCGGCTCCTGCCGCTCTGGAATCCCGGGCGGCAACGCGGCGGCCGAAGCGAGCACCACCACTCAGGAGGAGCCCGTCCTGCGCTGACGGACCCAGCTCCACAGAAACCGACCCCGGGCACTGGAGCCCGGTTCAGAGAGCGAGCAACACATGGCAAGACTTCAGTTGTGGAGCGTCCACGGGGACGGACGCAACGTCGCCCCATCCGACGTGGTCGATCCCGACGAACGGCTGGCATGGCCGATGACCATCGGCATCGGCATGCAGCACGTCGTCGCGATGTTCGGCGCCACCTTCCTGGTGCCGGTGCTGACCGGATTCCCGCCCACGGCGACGATCTTCTTCTCCGGCGTGGGGACGCTGATCTTCATCGCGATGACGGTCGGCCGTGGCCAGCGGATGGGCCTGCCGAGCTACACCGGCTCGAGCTTCGCGTTCATCTCGCCCGTGATCGCGGCGACCTCGGGTGGAGGGATCGCCGAGGCGCTGAGCGGCATCATCGCCGCCGGCCTCGTGCTCTTCACGATCGGCCTGATCGTGGACCGCTTCGGCTCGGGGTGGATCAACCGCCTCATGCCGCCGGCCGTGACCGGCGCTGTCGTGGCGCTGATCGGTCTCAACCTCGCGCCGGTGGCCTGGGACAACTACCAGCAGCAGCCGTGGACCGCGACGATCACCCTGTCCGTGATCCTGCTCGCCACCGTGATGTTCCGAGGGTTCTGGGGACGCATCTCCATCCTCATGGGCGTCGTCATCGGCTATCTGGTGGCCTTCCCGCAGGGCCAGCTCGATGAGCTGGACAGCAACCTCGCCTCCGCCGACTGGTTCGGCCTTCCCGACTTCACCGCTCCCAGCTTCAGCTGGAACGCGATCGCTCTCATCGTCCCCGTCGTGGTGGTCCTCATCGCGGAGAACACCGGCCACATCAAGGCCGTCGCCTCCATGACCGGCCAGAACCTCGACCGGTCGCTGGGACGGGCCTACATGGGTGACGGCGCGGCGACCATGGTCGCCGGCCTCGGCGGCGGCTCCGGCACCACCACCTACGCCGAGAACATCGGCGTGATGGCGGCGACCCGCGTCTACTCCACGGCCGCCTATGCCGTGGCCGGCCTGACCGCCATCGCTCTCGGCATGGTGCCCAAGTTCGGCGCGCTCATCGTCAGCATCCCGATCGGTGTGCTCGGCGGCGCGACGATCGTCCTCTACGGCCTGATCGCCGTTCTCGGCGGGCGGATCTGGGTCGAGGCCCGCGTGGACTTCAAGAACCCGGTCAACCTGATGCCGGCCGCGGTCGGCCTCATCCTCGGCGCCTCCGACGCGACCTGGACCTCGGCCGGAGGGGACGTCTCCTTCAACGGCATCGCGATCGGGTCCTTCGCGACGATCGCCATCTACCAGGTGATGTGGCACGTGGCCAGGGTCGGCGTGCATCGCAACGTGCCGTTGAGCCCGGCCACGCTTCCTGGCAAGGTCGCACCGGACAGCACGCCCGAGCCCAACCGCCCCGACCCGTCCCTCTGACCCCCCACCATCTGACCAGCTGGAGGTTCTACCCACATGCCACGCGCCATCGAGGTACACAAGGTCCCGATCGAGAGCGTCAGCGACGCCGCCGGTCTCGCCGATCTCATCGACAACGGGGTCTTCTCGGCCGATGACGTCTTCGCCGTCGTCGGCAAGACCGAAGGCAACGGGGGGGTCAACGACTACACCCGGATCATCGCCACCACCGCCTACCGCTCCGTGCTCGAGGAGAAGGGGACCAGGAGCAAGGAGGAGGTCGCGGAGGTCCCGCTGGTGTGGTCCGGGGGCACCGACGGTGTGATCAGCCCGCATGCGACGGTCTTCGCCTACGCCCCGGAGGGCCGGTACGAGCCCACCGACGAGCCGCGCCTGACGGCCGGCTACGCGATGAGCGACGTGCTCCTGCCCGAGGACATCGGCCGCCCGGCGATGGTGGAGAAGGTCGCCGCCGGCGTCCGCGTGGCGATGGAGCGCGCGGGCATCACCAACCCGGCGGACGTCCACTACGTCCAGACCAAGACGCCACTGTTGGTCCAGGACACCATCAACGACGCCGAGCGGCGCGGCGAGACCGTCTACACGCACAACACCTTGGAGTCCATGGATGTCTCCAACGCCACCACCGCGCTCGGGATCGCGGTGGCGCTGGGTGAGATCGAGATGCCCACAGCGGAGCAGATCTTCCACGACCTCTCCCTCTACTCCGCGGTCGCCTCGTGCTCCTCGGGAGTCGAGCTCGACCAGGCGCAGATCGTGCTCGTGGGCAACGCCCCGGGGATCGGCGGCCGCTTCCGGGCCGGGCACAGCGTGATGAAGGACGCACTGGACGTCGACGGGGTCTGGGAAGCCATCCGCAACGCCGGCCTGGACGACATGCCGGCCGACTGCCCGCATCCGCGCCACATCCAGGGCCGGCTGGTCAACCTGTTCCTCAAGTGCGAGGCCGACCCCACGGGTCGGGTGCGAGGGCGTCGCAACATCATGTTGGACGACTCCGACGTCGCCTGGCACCGGCAGATCAAGGGCGCCGTCGGCGGCGTCGTCGGGGCCGTCACCGGGGACCCGATGAACTTCGTCTCCGTGGCGGCGGTGCACCAGGGGCCCTCCGGCGGGGGCCCGGTGATCGCGATCGTCGACCTCGAGGCCTGACGCTTCGCAGTTCCACGGGTGGGGTCGGCCAGGAGGCCGGCCCCACTCGGCTGTGCTAGGAGCCTGTCTCGCCTCGAGCTCGCACGGCGTCGCGGACGGCTCGAGCGACGACCTCGGCGGCGGCTGTCTCGAGCACCAGCGTCTGCTCGTGCGTGACGGCGCCGGTGCTAGCCGCGAACACGGTGTCACCGTCGAAGGCGGTGTGCACCGGCCGGATCGACCGGGCCAGGCCGTCGTGGGCGACGACCGCCAGTCGATGGGCTTGCGTCTTGGTCAGCGCGAGGTCGGTGGCCAGCACGACGAGGGTCGTGTTGGTGCCTGGCGTCGGTGCCGGCGGCGGGCTGTCGGCGAGGAGTCGTGCCGCGGTGCCGGGGCCGGCCTTCACCGAGCCGTCTTCCTCGACGACGTCGCCGAGCGCGTTGACCGCCGCGAGGGCCCCCACGGTGCCGCCGGCGACGAGTCGCAGCGACGCGGTGCCGATGCCAGCGGGGGTGCTGTCACCGAAGGCCTTGCCGACGGTCGCGCCGGCGCCCGCGCCCACCGGCCCACGGCCGCACGATGACCCCGCCTCGGCGGCCACGGCCGCGCGGTAGCCGGCTGTCGCATCCGGGCGGGAGCGCGGGGAGCCGGCCCCCAGGTCGTAGAGGACCGCGGCGGGCACGATCGGGACCCGGCCCGACCCCGTCTCCACGCCGATGCCCCGCTCCTCCAGGCGGCGCATCACGCCGTCGGCGGCTGCCAGCCCGAAGGCGGAGCCTCCGGTGAGCAGCAGCGCGTGCACGGCCTGGACGCTGTTCGCCGGGGCGAGGAGGTCCGTCTCGCGGGTTCCCGGGGCGGCGCCTCGGACGTCCACACCCGCAACCGCCCCGGCGTCTGGCAGCAGCACGACCGTGCAGCCGGTTCGGCCCGCGGCGTCGGTCCAGTGCCCCACGCGCACGCCGGGCACGTCGGTGATGTCGCCGTGGGCTGCGGTCATCGCCTCAGCGTAGGCCGGGCCCGGTCAGGTGGGGCGCAGGCGCCTACGGCCCGTGGGCGTCGACCGCGAGCAGCCGGTCGCAGGCCTCGACGAGCCGGCGTCGCAGCGGCGCTGCCCGTTGCGCGAACTCGCGCTGGGCACGGACGTAGACCTGCTTGCCCTCCGGGGCCTCGATCGGCACCGGCTCATAGCCGAGACCCGAGAGGTCGTACGGCGAAGCGCGCATGTCGAGCACCCGGATCTCCCGCGCCAGTGCGAAGCAGTCGGCCACGAGCTCGGCGGGCAGCATCGGGGTCATTCGGAAGGCGTGCTTGTAGAGGTCCATTCCGGCGTGCAGGCATCCCGGCTGCTCGAACGCGGCGCGGTCCTCGGACTGCGGGCTCAGGGTGTTCAGCGGCCGGGCCGCGTCGGCGAAGAACCGGACGGCGTCGAAGTGCGAGCACGCCACCCGGTGCCCGTCCACGACCGCGTCGGTGCGCTCGGGACCGAGCCGGAGCGGCCACGCCGCGTGCCGGACCCGGTCGGGTGCGAGGCGGTAGACCATCGCCCACTCATGCAGCCCGAAGCAACCGAACTGCGGCTCCCGGTCGGCGGTGGCGACCAGCAGAGTCCGGATCGAGGAGATGAGGGAGCGCCGTTGGCGCACGTGTTCGGCGGTCACCGCCACGGCCCCGCCGAGCCCGTCGATCTCGGCGTACCCGGGGAGCGCCGCATACTCAGTCGCGCCGCGGATAGCCGTGCCGAAGCCGGGGTGCCAGCGCTGCAGCGCCCCGGGCCGGAAGGAGTAGTAGCTGAAGAGGAAGTCCTCGACCGGATGGGCGATGCCGCGCCGCCGGCGCTCGCGGTGCGGCCCCGTCCACGTCTCGACGAGGCGCGCGTGCCGGTCTCGCAGCGGCTGCCACTGATCCGACTCGAGGACCCGCACCTTGCGTGCGGTCGAGGGGGCGGCCGGGCTCTCCACAGCCTCGAGGGTATCGACCGAGGGAGTGTCAGGGGCGCCGGTAGGCTCGACCGGTGCGCATCGCGAGGTTCACCACGGGAGAGGACCCCCGGTTCGGCATCGTCACCGGCGAGCTGGACGAGCACGGCGAGATCGATCCCGACGCCACGGTCGTGGCGCTTGCCGGCGACCCTCTCTATCTCGGCGTGCGGCCCACCCAAGACGTCCTGCGGCTGGCCGAGGTCCGTCTCCTCGCCCCGGTGCTCCCACGCAGCAAGGTGGTCGGAATCGGACGCAACTACGCTGCCCACGCCGCTGAGATGGGTGGCGACGTGCCGGCCGAGCCGCTGCTGTTCCTGAAGCCGAACACCGCGGTGGTCGGTCCCGGCGACTCGATCCTCTACCCCCGCCAGTCGCACGAGGTGCACTTCGAGGGTGAGCTGGCCGTGGTCATCGGCCGGATCTGTCGAGACGTGCCGGCCGGCTCCGTCTCCGAGGTCGTGCACGGCTACACCGCCGCCAACGACGTCACCGCTCGCGACCTGCAGCGCAGCGACGTGCAGTTCACCCGGGCCAAGGGCTTCGACTCCTTCTGCCCGCTCGGCCCATGGGTCGAGACCGAGCTCGACGTCACCGGCCTAAGGGTGCGCACCTTCGTCAACGGCGACCTCAAGCAAGACGGGTCCACCCGCGACCTGATCTTCGACGTGCCGGCGCTGGTCGCCCACGTCTCCGGCGTGATGACCTTGCTGCCCGGCGACGTCATCCTCACCGGCACCCCCGCGGGCGTCGGCCCCCTCGACATCGGCGACGAGGTCGACGTCGTGATCGACGGCATCGGGACGCTCACCAACCGGGTGCAGCTCCGCAACTGAGCAGTGACGAAGGAAGTGGTTGTCATCAGTGGAGACTCGGCTGCCCCGGCGGCGGTCAGGGTTCGGTTCTGTCCGTCCCCGACGGGCTCGCCACACGTCGGACTCGCTCGCACGGCGCTGTTCAACTGGGCCTTCGCTCGGCACCAACAAGGCACGTTCGTCTTCCGCGTCGAGGACACCGACCCGGCTCGGGACTCCCAGGAGTCCTACGAGACGCTGCTGCAGGTGATGCGCTGGCTGGGCTTCGACTGGGACGAGGGGCCGGAGATCGGCGGTCCACACGGACCCTACCGCCAGTCCGAGCGATTCGAGATCTACGCCGACGTCGCACGGCGGCTGCTCGAGGCGGGCCGCGCCTACCGGTGCTATTGCTCGCAGCAGGAGCTGGACGAACGCAACGAGCTAGCCCGGGCAGCCGGTCGCACACCTGGCTACGACGGCCACTGTCGGATGCTGCCGGAGCAGCAGGTCGCTGCCTACCAGGAGGAGGGCCGGACCCCCGTGGTGCGGTTGCGGATGCCGGACACGCCGCTGACGTTCCGCGACCTGGTCCGAGGAGAGATCACCTTCCAGGCCGAGCACGTCCCCGACTACGTCCTGGTCCGCGGCAACGGGCAGCCGCTCTACACCCTGGTGAACCCTGTCGACGACGCACTCATGGAGATCACCCATGTGCTCCGCGGCGAGGACCTGCTCTCCTCGACGCCCCGGCAGATCGCCCTCTATGACGCGCTCGCCGAGATCGGCGTCGGCAGCGGTCGGGTGCCGCAGTTCGGTCATCTGCCCTACGTGATGGGGCAGGGCAACAAGAAGCTGTCCAAGCGGGATCCCGAGTCGAACCTGCTCACCTACCGGGACCGCGGCTTCCTCCCCGAGGGGCTGCTCAACTACCTGGCTTTGCTCGGCTGGGCGATCGCCGAGGACCGCGACATCTTCACGATGGAGGAGATGGTGGCTGCTTTCGAGATCGACCGCGTGAACCCGAACCCAGCCCGCTTCGACCTCAAGAAGGCCGAGGCCATCAACGCTGTCCATCTCCGCACACTGCCGCCGGAGCAGCTGGCCGAGCGCATGGTGCCCTACCTGCGCGACGCCGGGCTGCTGCCCGACGACCTGACCCAGGACCAGCGCGCCGTGCTCCTCGAGGCGACGCCGCTGGTGCAGGAGCGGATGGTGACCCTGGGGGAGTGCGTCGACATGCTCGGCTTCCTCTTCGTGGACGGCCCGGCGTTCCAGCGTGATCCGGTCGACTCCTCGAAGCTCCTCGAGACCGACGAGGGACAGGCCGTCGTCCGGGCCACGCGTGAGGCGCTCGCCGGGCTGGAGACCTGGGAGAGGTCGGCGATCGAGCAGGCGCTGCGCCGCGCGCTCATCGAGGAGCTGGGACTCAAGCCGCGTCACGCGTTCGGCCCCGTCCGGGTCGCGGTCACCGGGCGCCGGATCTCCCCGCCACTGTTCGAGTCCCTGGAGCTGCTCGGGCGCGAGCGCTCGCTGACCCGCCTCGCCGAGGCGGTCGCCTGATGTCGGAGCACTCGGGGCGGCCGGCTGGCCCCCCCGACTACCCGCATCAGCCCGACTATCCCCAGCACCCCGGCTACCCTCCGCGGTCTGGGTGGCCGGTCGCGCGCCGCCCGCCGTACCCGCATCCTGAGCCGCGGCACTACCACCAGATGTTCCGCACCTGGACGTATGCCTGGTGGCGCCCGGTGGTAGGGATCCTGCTGCTCGCCGCCGGGATGCTGGTCGTGCTCCCGATCGCGATGCTCCCGGTCCTTATCGCGGGCGTGGTCATCGAAGGCGGCGACGAGGGCTTCGTGGAGGCGTTCGCGCGCGCCGCGTCCTTCCAGGAGCTGACGCCCTCGGCGATGCTCTACCTGAACCTGACCCTCGGAGGGTTGATCCTCTGGACGTGGGGCTTGATCCGGGTCCTGCACTCGATGCGCCCGCGGTGGCTGTCCTCGGTGGCCCCGAAGCTCCGCTGGAGGTTCCTGCTCGTGTGCACGGGGCTCTCCGTGGTTGCGCTCGTCGCGTCGGTGTTGATCGGTGCGTTGCTGCCCGAGTCGGCCAACCCTGATCTCTCGCCCGGCGGGGCCGACTACACCGCGACCACGGCAGCGCTGGCAGTGGTGATTGTGCTCACCACGCCGTGGCAGGCGATCGGCGAGGAGTACGCCTTCCGTGGCTACCTGCTGCAGGCGGTCGGCTCGCTGAGTCAGCGCCGCTGGGTCGCCTTGCTGGTCACCTCCACGGCTTTCGCGCTCGCCCACGGCGTCCAGAACTTTCCGCTGTTCTTCGACCGCTTCATGTTCGGCCTGGTCGCGGGATGGCTGGTGATCCGCACCGGGGGGCTCGAGGCCGGGATCGCGATGCACGTCCTGAACAACTACGTGGCCTTCGGCCTGGCGCTGGGGTTCAGCGACATCAACGAGACCCTGAACGTCTCGGAGATCAGCTGGTGGAACGTGCCGGTGACCCTGACCCAGTCGCTGCTCTACGCCGCCCTCGCGGCTTGGGCGGCACACCGGATGGGACTGCGCACTCGGACCTCGGTTCCCGCCGCAGAGTCCGTTTTGGTTCCCGAGGAGGCCGACGTGTATCCTCGTCCGGGCCTCGCAAGAGGTCCGAACCCATGGGGTATGGGGTAATTGGCAGCCCGACGGATTCTGGCTCCGTTAGTCTAGGTTCGAGTCCTAGTACCCCAGCGATTTGGTCGCCTCTCGCCGTTGCGCTAGAGTCTCGTCCGCCTCTCGCCCCCGTTGTGTAGCGGCCTAGCACGCCGCCCTCTCAAGGCGGTAGCGCCGGTTCGAATCCGGTCGGGGGTACTCATCCGATAAGCGGTCCTGACCGGCGGAAACGCTGGTCGGGGCTTCGTCATGTCGGCCCAGATCGGGCTCGGGCAACACTGGGGCGACACGGGGCAACGCCCGGAGGTCGGCGCGGCGCTGCTGAGCCGCCTCGCGGGCGGCGTCCATGGCAGTGGCGACTTCGTCGAGCCGGTCCTCGAAGAGGTGGCCGTAGGTGTCGAGCGTCATGGTCGCCGAGCTGTGGCCGAGCATCTGCTGGACGACCTTGGCGTCGGCGCCGGAGGCGATCGCGAGGCTGGCCGCGGTGTGCCACAGCTGGTGCGGGTGCAGGTCGGGGACGCCGATCGTCCTCGCCGCCTTGCTGAACGCGGTCCGGAAGGTGCTGACCCGCAGCGGCTGGCCGTTCCGGATGCCGCCGTGGACCAGGTCGTCCGGCCGCTTGCCGTCGATGTGCCCGGCGAGCTCGGCGGCCAGGAACCGGGGGATCGGCACCTCGCGACGCTGGTGGGTCTTGGTGTCGCCCCACACCAGCCCCTGGCCCTGCACCGGCGTGACGGACTCGACGATGACGGCGCGGCTGCGTTGGAGGTCGAGCCGGCCCACCCGCAGGGCAGCCATCTCGCCGAACCGCACGCCGGTATAGGCGAGGAACAGCACGACCAGCCGGTAGGTCTCGTTGGTGCGGGTGTCGAGGCTGCTGTGCTTGCTCGGGTCAGCCGGATAGCCGGTCGCGGTCGCCAGGTCGTCGACCTGGTCATGGGTTAGGTAGCGGTGCTCGTGCCTGCCGACGCGCGGGAGGTTCACCCCGTGGGCCACGTTGCGGGCGAGCCGGCCGTCCTTGACCGCCATGTCGAGGACCAGGCTGAGGATCCGATGGATCTTGTGGACGCTGGCGGGGGAGTGGCTCCTCGCAAGCTCGCTCACCCATGCCTGGACGTCGCTGTGGGAGACGTCGGCGAGCCTGACCCCGTCCCACTTCGCGCGGATGTGCGTGCGCAGGACCCCCTCGTAGCGCGACCGGGTGGTGGGCTTGAGGTGTGCCTGTCCCTCCAGCCAGCGTCGCGCCCACACGCCGACAGTCACCCTCGCGAGCGCGGGGTCGACGTACGTCCCGACGACCTTGGCGCTCTCGACGGCGGCGAGGAACCTCTCCGCGTCGACCTTGCGGGCGAAGGTCTTGTTGCGCTGCGCGCCCGCCGGGGTTCGGTAGTGCGCCCGCCACGAGGTCTGCCCGTCGCGGACGCGCTTCTCGATGCTAGCCATGGGCCATCCTGCCTCTCGCGTCGCCCGGCTGTCGCCGCTCAGCCCCGGTCGTGGGGACGGTTGGTCTGCTCGGCGAGCCAGAGGGTGAGGTCGGCGCGCCAGTAGCGGACGTGGCGGCCGATCTCGAAGCTGCGGGGGCCGGCGCCGAGGTGGCGCCAGTAGCGCAACGTCGCCTCGGGGACGCGGACGAGCGCGGCGACCTTCTTCAAGGTCAGCAGCTCGTCTCCCGTGTGAGGTCGGTCGGGCTCCTCGGCCCGGTAGGCGTTGCTCATGATGGTTCTCCCTGGGTGTGGCCGGCCCGTGGACGGGTCGGCGGATTCCGTTGCTCCTCCACCAGGTGTGCGCGCGACTCCGCACGCTCATCGATGGCCACCTTCGAGTGTCCTCAGCCAACGCACCAATTCTTGCCCGTCCTGAGACGGCCCGTCCCGCCGATTTCGAGGACGGGCGGAGCACCGGTGGGGGCGTCGATGCAGGTCGGCGTGCGCCCCTCCGAAAGTTGAAGAAGTTTGGGCGAGCCCCCTTGCTGGGGCCCCAGGCGGGCCTGTGATGTCGCGGGGGATCGGTGACAGTGCACCGGGGGCCGATCCTGTGGTCGCGTTGCGGGAGGACGGGCGCAGTGGCCCTCGAGGCTGATAAGATCATCTTATGCCTCTGCTGGCCGAGTACCGCGACGCGCGCCGCGACGAGGATCTGGCGCGGCTGCGTCGCACCATCGCCCTGCGCGCGATGGTGGCCACCGGCATGAGCCAGCGGCAGATCGCCGAAGCGCTTGGCGTCTCGCAACCGGCGGTCAGCCAGCAGCTGAGGTTCGCACCGGACCTCGATGTCGTGCATCCCGGAGTCCTGATCGAAGCGGCGGCGCCCGTCCTCAAGTCGATGTCCGAGGAGCGCGGCTACCAGAGGCTGGCCGTGTTCGGGTCCGTCGCCCGCCACCAGGCTCGTCCCGACTCCGACATCGACCTGCTGATCGAGGCTCCCGAGGGCACGTCCTCCTTCGAGTTCGTCCAGTTCAAGCAGCTCATCGAGCAGGTCCTGGGTCGCGAGATCGACCTGGTGTCCTATGGCGGGCTCAAGCCCACGCTGGACGATGACATTCGGCGTGAGGCGGTGTTGCTCTAGTAGAAGGAGGCTAGAGGCCGATGCCGGGATGGCGCCCACGCTCTGGCACAGAGGCGGGCGATGGGGGGGTCGCCGGGGCCCTGGCCGGTCTGAGCGGTCGCTTCCGGGGGACAGGGCGGCCGTGCTCCGCAGGGCGGGCGCGGACGTACTTGGCGGACTCTGTGGCGGCGAGCCGGGCGGCGTGAGCGGGCCCGAGGTCGGCGCGGTCTCGGCTGAACGCCTCGAGCCAGAGGCGGCGGGCGTCGTCGAGGCTCTCGGCAACCAGATGGGCTGTGTTGTGCTCGCGTCCGCGAGTCATGCCGACGTAGGCCGATGCTGCTCCGGTGTGCTCGCCCATCGCGAGATGGGTCTCGGGAGCGGTGTCGCCCTGGGCGCCGTAGACGGTGGTGGCGTAGGCGTGCTCGACGTGCCGCCGGGCGTAGGCGGGGTCGACCACACGCTCGCTGCGACCGTTGCTCAGGTGGAGGTGGCCGTCGGGCTCGACGAAGACGACGGTCCAGGTGTCACGGTTGGCGACGCCCACGTCGCGGTCGTTGCGCCGGGTGGCGACCCGGTCGCCTGCCGATGCGTTCGCCGGAGACGGTGCGGA
>CAVUWU010000004.1:0-187325 GCA_963745245.1 uncultured Actinomycetota bacterium | reverse complement strand
GCGCCGTTCTTGACGATGACCGGCACCGAGGCGATCGACTCGACGTTGTTGATGACCGTCGGGGAGGCGTAGAGGCCGCCACCGCCGGGAACGGCGGACCCGCCGCGGTTGGCCGCGTCGCCCTTCCAGGGAGTCCAGCAGCGCATCTCCTCACCGCAGATGTAGGCGCCGGCGCCGGCGTGCACGATCACGTCGAGGTCGTAGACGGACCCGTGGATGTCGTTGCCCAGTTGTCCGTCGCGTACGCCTCGGCGACGCGGCCTGCAGCCGTAGGATGACGTGCAGCACCTCGCCGCGCACGTAGATGAACGCGACGTGGGCGCGGATGGCGTACGCCGAGACGATGACGCCTTCGACCAGCGTGTGCGGGCTGGCCAGCATCAGCGGGACGTCCTTGCAGGTCCCCGCTCGGACTCGTCGGCGTTGACCACGAGGTACTTCGGTCGCATGTCCTGCGGGATGAAGCCCCACTTCATCCCGGTGGGGAAGCCCGCCCGCCGCGGCCGCGCAGCCCGGAGTCCTTGACCATGCCCATGATCGCGTCGGGTCCAGGCCGAGCGCGGTGCGCAGCGCCTGGTAGCCCCGGCACGCTCGTAGGAGGACAGCGCCAGGGGCGTTCGGTGTCCCAGGTGTCCGACAGGACAGGTGCGAGCCGGTCGGTCACGTCGTGCCTTCCTTGTTCGTGGCCTGCTTCGCAGCTCCCTCGATGGCCGGGGGCCGCGGTGGGTCGGGCGCCCGCCAGCCGTTCTCCCGGGCGATCTTCAGCCCGAGCAGGGTCGCCGGTCCGGCCGCGGGGCCCTCGTCGGCGCGCCCGTCGGGGAAGCCGGCCATCACCCGCTCGGCCTCACGCCAAGTGCAGATCCGCGCACCGCGCGTGGAGGTGACCTCGGCGCCGTCCCGCAGGTCGTCCACGAGCCGGGTCGCCGAGCTCGGGTCCATGTTGTCCATGAACTCCCAGTTGACCATCATCACCGGGGCATAGTCGCAGGCAGCGTTGCATTCCACGTGCTCGAGCGTGATCGTCCGACCGGACCCGTCGTCGGGGGTCGTCTCGTCGTTGCCGATCTCGAGGTGCTCCTTGAGCCGCTCGAAGATGGCGTCGCCACCCATGACCGCGCACAGCGTGTTGGTGCACACTCCGACGTGGTAGTCGCCCATCGGGCGACGCTTGTACATCGTGTAGAAGGTGGCCACCCCGGACACCTCGGCGGCGGTCAGCCCCAGGATCTCCGCGCAGACCTCGATCCCCTCGGCGGTGACCCGGCCCTCGGAGCTCTGCACCAGATGCAGCATCGGCAGCAGCCCCGAGCGCGGCTCAGGGTAGCGGGAGGCGATCAGTTCGAGCTCGGCGTACGTCGTCTGATCGATCATCGGCAGGCCCTCTCCCGTGTCCGCGGATGGTTCACCGGTCAACGCCTCCCATCACCGGGTCCAGCGAGGCGATGGCAACCACCACGTCGGCGACCATGCCACCCTCGGTCATCACCGCCGTCGCCTGCAGGTTGGTGAAGGACGGGTCGCGGAAGTGCGCGCGGTAGGGGCGGGTGCCCCCGTCGGAGACGATGTGGGCCCCGAGCTCGCCGCGAGGGGACTCCACTGGCACGTAGACCTGCCCCGCCGGGACTCGGAAGCCCTCGGTCACCAGCTTGAAGTGGTGGATGAGGGCCTCCATCGACTCGCCCATGATGTGCTTGATGTGGTCCAGGCTGTTGCCCATCCCGTCCGCGCCGATCGCGAGCTGGGAGGGCCAGGCGATCTTCTTGTCGCCGATCATCACCGGAGCATCGCGCATCGGCTCCAGCCGCTCCGCGCACTGCTCGATGATCCGCAGGGACTGGTTCATCTCCTCCAGCCGGATCCGGAACCGCCCGTAGGAGTCGGCGGTGTCCCAGGTGACCACGTCGAAGTCGTAGTCCTCGTAGCCGCAGTAGGGCTGGACCTTGCGCAGGTCCCAGGCGTAGCCGGTCGAGCGCAGCACCGGCCCGGTCAGCCCGAGCGCGAGGCACCCGGCCAGGTCGAGGTGCCCGACGCCCTCCAGGCGGCCCCTGAAGATCGGGTTGGCGTTGCACAGCGCGGCGTACTCCGGGATCCGCTTCTTCATCAGCGCGATGAAGTCGCGGATCTGGTCCAGGGCTCCCGGTGGCATCTGCTGGGCCACGCCGCCGGGCCGGATGAAGGCGTGGTTCATCCGCAGCCCGGTGATCAGCTCGAAGAGGTCCAGCACCAGCTCGCGCTCCCGGAACCCCATCGTCATCACCGTCAGCGCACCGAGCTCCATGCCGCCGGTGGCGATCGCCACCAGGTGCGAGGAGATGCGGTTCAGCTCGCACAGGAGCACCCGCATGACCTGCGCCTTCTCGGGGATGTCGGCCTCGATGTCGAGCAGCCGCTCCACACCCAGGGAGTAGGTCAGCTCGTTGTAGAACGGCGAGAGGTAGTCCATCCGGGTGCAGAACGTCACGCCCTGCACCCAGGAGCGGAACTCCATGTTCTTCTCGATGCCGGTGTGCAGGTAGCCCACCGCGGCCCGGGCCTCGGTCACCGTCTCGCCCTCGAGCTCGAGGATCAGCCGCAGCACCCCGTGCGTCGAGGGGTGCTGGGGGCCCATGTTCACCACGACCCGGTCGTCGCCCTCGTCGGCGATCCCGGCCGCGATGCTGTCCCAGTCCTGCCCCGAGACGTTGTAGACCCTCCCCTGAGTGGTCTCGGACTCGCCGGCGCCGTAAGGGTCGGCCGGGGCCGTGCTGTGCGGTGTCGCCATCAGTTGTAGGACCTCCGGGTGTCGGGCGGCGGGATCGTCGCCCCCTTGTACTCCACCGGGATGCCTCCCAGCGGGTAGTCCTTGCGCTGGGGGTGGCCCGGCCAGTCGTCGGGCATCTGGATTCGGGTGAGCGCGGGGTGCCCGTCGAAGACGATGCCGAAGAAATCGAAGGTCTCCCGCTCGTGCCAGTCGTTGGTCGGGTAGACCGAGACCACCGAGGGGACGTGGGGGTCGGCGTCCGGGCAGACCACCTCGACCCGGATCCGGCGGTTGTGGGTCATCGAGAGCAGGTGATAGACGGCATGCAGCTCGCGGCCCTCGTCGCCGGGGTAGTGCACGCCGCTGACCCCCAGGCACATCTCGAAGCGCAGCTGCGCGTCGTCGCGGAGCAGCTGGGCGGTCTCCAGCAGTCGCTCGCGGCGGATGAAGAAGGTGATCTCACCACGGTGGACCACGACCTTCTCCACCGCGTCGGGCAGCCCGCGTCCCTCGAGTCCGGCGGCCAGCGCCTGGGACACCTCGTCGAACCACCCGCCGTACGGCGGCTCGGAGCCGGCCGGCATCATCACGGGCTTCGCGAGGCCGCCGTACCCGGTGGTGTCGCCGGAGTCGAAGACGCCGAAGGCGCCCCGCCGCATCCCGACGACCTCGTGCTGCAGGTCCCCCGGAGCGGCCGGTACGCCGCCGGGCGTGGTGTCCTCGGGCATCCCGCTCGTGGACGCCGACGACGCGTCGTCGCGGGGGCCGGGCGGCGTCATCGCAGCTGTCCCTTCATCTCCGAGGTCGGCAGCGCGTTGAGCGCCTGGGTCTCCAGCTCGACCTTCTCCCGCTCACGGTGCGGGCCGAACTTGGTGTGCTGGACCTGGTCGTGCAGCTTCAGGATCGCGTCGATGAGCATCTCCGGCCGCGGCGGGCAGCCGGGGAGGTACATGTCGACGGGCACCACGTGGTCCACGCCCTGCACGATCGCGTAGTTGTTGAACATCCCGCCCGACGACGCGCAGACACCCATCGCCAGCACCCACTTGGGCTCCGGCATCTGGTCGTAGATCTGGCGCAGCACGGGGGCCATCTTCTGGCTGACCCGGCCGGCCACGATCATCAGGTCGGCCTGGCGGGGCGAGGCCCGGAACACCTCCATGCCGTAGCGGGCCAGGTCGTAGCGGGGGCCGCCGGAGGTCATCATCTCGATGGCGCAGCAGGCCAGGCCGAAGGTCGCCGGCCAGAACGACGCCTTCCGCATCCATCCCGCGAGCCCCTCCACGGTGGTCAGCAGGACGCCACTGGGGAGCTTCTCCTCGATACCCATGGGTGCTCCGGTGCCTCTCAGTCGGATCAGTCGGTCGGTCGCGGGATCAATCCCAGTCGAGCCCGCCTCGACGCCACTCGTAGGCGTAGGCGAGGGTGATGTTGAAGAGGAAGAGGGTGACCGCCGCCAGGCCGAACCAGTGCAGCTGGTCGAAGTAGACCGCCCAGGGGACCAGGAACATGATCTCCACGTCGAAGATGATGAAGGTCATCGCCACGGTGTAGTACTTCACCGGGATCCGACCGCCGCCCACCGGCTGCGGGGTGGGCTCGATGCCGCACTCGTAGGAGTCGAGCTTCGCGCGGTTGTACCGCTTCGGCCCGACCAGTCCGCTGGCGATCACAGAGAAGATCGCGAACCCGGCGGCGATGGCCACCAGCGCGATGACGGGGGTGTAGAGCTCCACGACCCCTGCCCTCCCTTCCTGGTCCTGTCTCGGTCGGCGGTCGGCGTGTCAGGTGGTGCTCATGGTGCCGTGCTCACGCTGTGGTGCACATGCTGCCGTGTTCCGGGCCCGCGGTCACGCGCCGGGTCGGTGCTGCGGTCGTGAGCGGTCGGCTCATGCGGGCGGCGCCAGCCTGCTGAGCCCGTTGATGATGCGGTCCGAGGCGTCCCCGCCACGAGGGTCGGTGAGGTTGGCCATCAGCTTGAGCATGAAGCGCATCAAGGCGTGGCGGGGCAGCCCGTGCCGGGTGGCCTGCTTCATCACGGTCGGGTCGCCGATGATCCGCGCGAACAGCCGGGCGAGGGTGAAGTAGCCGCCGTAGGTGGCCTCCAGCGCCTCGGCGTACCCCTCCAGGACGCGCTCGCGGCCGGGCCCCTCCGGTCGGGCCAGCGCCTGCAGCAGGGTCTGAGCCGCGATGTGCCCCGCCTCCAAGGCGTAGTCGATGCCCTCCCCGTTGAACGGGTTGACCATCCCGCCGCTATCGCCGACCAACAGCATCCCGCGGGTGTAGTGCGGCTTGCGGTTGAAGCCCATCGGGAGCGCGGCCGAGCCGATCCGGCCGACGCGATTCTCCTCGCGGAAACCCCACTCCTCGGGGGTGTTGGCCAGCCAGCGGGTCAGCAGGTCCTTGTAGTCCACGGACTGGAAGGCCGCGGAGGTGTTGAGGATGCCCAGGCCCACGTTCGCGGTGCCGTCGCCCAGCCCGAAGATCCAGCCGTAGCCAGGCAGCAGGTTGCTCTGTCCGGGAGGCCCGTCCCACAGCTCGAGCCACGACTCCATCCAGGGGTCGTCGTGGCGCGGGGTCCGGTAGTAGGCGCGGACGGCCACGGCCATCGGCCGGTTCTCCCGGCGGACCAGCCCCATGGCGGTGGCCAGCCGCGAGGAGACGCCGTCGCAGGCCACCACCGTCGGGGCGCGGTAGGTGATCTCCTCGCCGGTGCGCCGTCCCCGGTCGTCGACCGGTTTGGCGGTCACCCCCACCACCCGGCCGGTCGCGTCAAGCACCGGGCCGGTGACCGACGTGCGCTCCATCAGCCGGGCTCCGGCCTTCTCCGCGTGCCGCGCCAGCAGCTCGTCGAGGTCCATCCGGGTGCGCACGGCGCCGTACGGCGGGAAGCTGGCCAGGTCCGGCCACGGCAGCTCCAGCCGGTGGCCGGCGCCGACGATCCGCAGGCCGTTGTTCTTCTGCCACCCCGGCTCGTCGAGGTCGAAGCCCATCCCGATCAGCTGCTTGACCGCACGGGGGGTGAGCCCGTCGCCGCAGATCTTGTCCCGCGGGAAGGCCGCCTTCTCCAGCAGCAGCACGTCGGCGCCCGCCTGCGCCAGGTGGAACGCCGTGCTCGCGCCGGCCGGCCCCGCGCCGACGACGATGACGTCGGCCTGCCGCTCGTCGGCGGTCGTCCGGCTCATCGTCCTCGCCCCTCTCTGCGGGTCCGGTCTCGGCTTGTGCCCTTGTGAAGGCATTCACGAGGCGGGCATCGGTCAGTCTAGGTGGCGATATCGCCGAAGGCACGCCGGGCCGGGTGCGGGACACCGAGGGCCGGACCACGCCGTGGCCAGACCACTGCGGGAGATCGCGGAGACGTCTGGGCGCCTCAGCGCGCCGTGGCGCGGTGGAGCGCCACGATGCCGCCCGAGAGGTTGCGCCAGGCCACGTCGCTCCAGCCTGCCGACCCGATCCGAACGGCCAGGGCCGGCTGGTCGGGCCACGCGCGAATCGACTCCGCGAGGTAGACGTAGGCGTCCGGACTCGACGAGACCGCCGTCGCCACCGGCGGGAGCGCGCGCATGAGGTACTCCACGTACACCGCGCGCAAGGGCGCCCACGTCGGGTGGCTGAACTCGCAGACCACCAGCCGTCCCCCGGTCCGGGTCACCCGCAGCATCTCTCGCAGCCCGGCGTCGGGGTCGACGATGTTGCGCAGACCGAACGAGATCGTGACCACGTCGAAGGACGCGTCCGCGAACGGGAGCCGGGTCGCGTCGCCGGCGACGAACGGCAGGCCCGGGCGCGCCCGCTTGCCCACTCCGAGCATCCCCTGGCTGAAGTCGCAGGGCACCACGGCGGCACCGGCCGCCCGGAACGGAACGCTGGAGGTGCCGGTTCCCGCCGCCAGGTCCAGGACCCGCTCGCCCGGACGCGGCGCCGCCGCGCGCAGCACGGCCGTCCGCCAGCGACGCGTCTGACCCAGCGACAACACGTCGTTGGTGACGTCGTAGCGCTCGGCGACGCCGTCGAACATCGCCGCCACGTCGGCAGGCTGCTTGTCCAGGTCGGCTCGTGTCACTCGGGTCACTGTAGGCGGGTCGCGGGCGACGGCACCGTAGGCTTGGACCTCGTGACCACCAGCCCGGCCGTGCCCCCGCAGCCGCGTCCCCTCGTCGTGCGGACCGTGCCGCTGGACGACCCCGGGCCGCTGATCGACCTGCTGCCCCAGCACCACCCGGTCAGCTGGGTCCGCCGCGGCGACGGACTGGTCGGCTGGGGCGTGGCCGCCTCGGTGCGCACCTGCGGCCCCGACCGGTTCGACGACGCCGAGCGCTGGTGGCGGGAGGCGTGCCGGCACGCGGTCGTCCGCGACGAGGTGCGGCTGCCGGGCACCGGGCTGGTGACCTTCGGCTCCTTCGCCTTCGCCGACGAGCCCGGCGAGAGCGTGATGATCATCCCCGAGGTCGTCGTCGGCCGCCGGGGCGGCCGCGCCTGGGTCACCCACACCAGCCTGACGTCGATCGGCACCGTCACCGACATTCGCCCCGCCCCCGCCGCGCTGCCCCCCGACGGCGTCCACTTCACCGACGGCGCCCTGGACGGCGCCGAGTGGGAGCGGGTCGTCGCCGAGGCGGTGCGCCGGATCGACGCCGGCGACCTGGAGAAGGTCGTCCTGGCTCGTGACCTCATCGCCCGGGCCGCCGGCCCTGTCGACGTCCGCTGGCCGCTGGGCCAGCTGGCCGCCGACTACCCCTCCTGCTGGACCTTCCACGTCGACGACCTGCTCGGTGCCACGCCCGAGATGCTCGTCCGACGCGAGCGGGGGCTGGTCACCTCGCGGGTGCTGGCCGGCACGATCCGGCGTACCGGCGACGACGCGCGGGACCTCCAACTGGCCGCGTCCCTCGCCCGATCGTCGAAGGACCTCGAGGAGCACGAGTACGCCGTGCGCTCGGTGGCCGATGCCCTGGCACCCCACTGCACCTCGATGAACGTCCCGGAGGCGCCGTTCGTCCTCCACCTGCCCAACGTCATGCACCTGGCCACCGACGTGGCCGGTGTCATCGAGGACGACACCACCTCCCTGGAGCTGGCCGCCGCGCTGCACCCCTCGGCCGCGGTCGGTGGCACGCCCACCGACGCCGCCGTGCGCCTCATCGAGGAGCTGGAGGGGATGGACCGCGGCCGCTACGCCGGACCGGTCGGCTGGATGGATGCCACCGGTGACGGTGAGTGGGGCATTGCGCTGCGCTCGGCCTACGTCGAGGGCGACGCGGTGCGGCTCTTCGCGGGGTGCGGCATCGTCGCCGGGTCCGACCCCGCCGCCGAGCTGGCCGAGGCGCAGGCCAAGTTCCTCCCGGTCCGCAACGCCCTCCACCGCTGAGCCGACGGGTCGCATCCTCGGGCCTGGGGTCCGGCGCGAGTCTCACATCCTCGAAGCACGCGCCGCCCGGTGTCAGGATGACCTCATGAGGATCACGAAGTTCGGTCACTCCTGTGTCCGAGTCTCCGCCGGCGGCGGGGATGTCGTCATCGACCCCGGCGGCTGGTCGGAGCGGGAGGCCGTCGACGGTGTCGCGGCCGTCCTGATCACCCACGAGCACCCAGATCACTGGGACGTGGAGCACCTCCGGGCCACGGAGGCGCCGATCTGGACGATCGCGGCGGTGGAGCGCCAGATCCGCGACGCCGACGCCGCCGTCGCCGAGCGCGTCACGGTCGTGAGGCCGGGCGAGGAGCTCCAGATCGCCGGATGCGGCGTGCGGGTGATCGGCGAGAAGCACGCGATCATCCACCCCGAGCTCACGCACTTCGACAACTCCGGGTATCTGCTGACCGAGGGCGAGGCCACGCTCTTCCACCCTGGGGACGCCTTCACCCGGCCTGACCAGGCGGTCGACGTGTTCTGCGCGCCGGTCTGCGCCCCCTGGGCCAAGATGTCGGAGCTGATCGACCTGGCTCGCGACGTGCGGGCGCCGGTCTCGCTCGGGATCCACGACAAGGTCTACAGCGAGTTCGGGCTGGCCATCGCCGACGACCGGATGGCGGCGTTCCTCGACCCGCTCGGATGTCGCTACGTGCGTCCGGAGCCCGGTTCCGACCTCTGAGCAGCACGCCGAAGCCGCTGCGACTCCGAGCCCTGGCACGCCGAGGCCGCGACGCATCGACCCCGATCTAGGCCTGATCTAGGCCGAGGACGCCACGAGTCGGCCGATGGCGGCGTCGAGCTCGCGGCGGTGGTCCCGGGCGACCACGGCCTCCACGACCTCGATCCCCTGGGGCCGCCCCAGCAGCGCCTCCTCGAGCGCAGGGAGGCCCCGCACCCGCCGATGCGGAGTGCCGGTGGCGGCGCACAGGGCCGCCAGGTCGACCCCGTGCGGGGTCGCGAACACCCGCTCGAACGCCGCAGCGTGCTCGGGAGCGCCCTGCTCCAGCACGGCGAAGATGCTCCCGCCGTCGTCGTTGACCACCACCACGGTGAGGTCGGGGCGCGGCTCGTCCGGCCCGAGCACCAGCCCGGTGGCGTCGTGCAGGAAGGTCACGTCCCCGAGCAGTGCGAGCGCGCGGGTGGTCCGGGGCCGGCCCAGGGCCGCGCCGACCGCGGTGGACACGGTGCCGTCGATGCCGGCCAGCCCCCGGTTCGCCACCACCAGTCGGTGCTCGCCCACCGGATACCGCGGCACCATGAGGTCGAGGTCGCGGATCGGGTTGGACGCCCCGACGACGAACAGGCCGCCGGCCGGCAGGGCGCGCGCCACAGCACCCGCGACCTGCTGCGGCGTGAGCGTGCCCTGGGCCGCCAGCAGGAGGTCGAGGGACCGCCCGAGGGCAGCGTCCCGCTGCTTCCACTGCGCCAGCCAGCGCTCCTCACCCGGACCCGGTCTCAGCGGCGGATCAGCCGCGGCGACCACCCGGGACACGGCGTGTCCGGGGTCGGTCCAGGCCCGCGTCGCGTCCGCGACCACCCCGACCACCTCGACATCGCTGCGCCCGAGCAGTCGGGTGACCGGCCGGCTCAGGGTCGGGTGGCCGTGCACGACAACCCGCTCCACCCGCCCCGCCAGGTCTTCGTCGCCGAGCAACAGCCGATAGGTGCGGATGGCCTGGTCGCCGGTCCGGGCGCCGCTGGTCGGCTCGGCCAACAACGGCCAGCCGGCGCGCTCGGCCAGGATCCGGGCCGGCGGCCCGGCCCCGTCCCCGGCCAGGACGACGGTCCGCGGCCCGGCCTCAAGCCGCGCCGCCGCCGTCGAGCCACCCGAGCCACCCGAGCCACCCGGGTCGCCCGAGACGGTCCACGGGGCCTGGCCCGGGCGACCGGGCAGCGGGCTCGACCACCCGTCCGCCACGTCCGGCGTCGTGGCCCCCTCCACCTGGACGTTGAGGTGGACCGGTCCGCGCGCCGTCGCGCCGCGCCCGGTGGCGGTCAGCACGGCACGAGCCACGAGAGCCCGCCAGCCGCGCACCTGCGCCCACTCCCCGGCAGGCCACCCGGGATGGGCCGCCGCGACATCGGCGAGCAGCCGCACCGCGCCCCCGAAGATCTTCACCTGGTCGGTGGTCTGGTTCGCTCCGGTCCCGCGCAGAGCCGCCGGCCGGTCCGCGGTGAGCAGGACGAGCGGGACGCCCCGGTGCGAGGCCTCGAGCACGGCGGGGTGCAGGTTCGCCACGGCAGTGCCGCTGGTCGTCACCACCACGACCGGCCGGCGGGCGGTGGTGGCGATCCCGAGCGCGAGAAAGCCGGCCGTCCGCTCGTCGATGCGCGTGTGCAGGCTCACCCGCCCGGCCGTCGCGGCGGCGTGCACAGCGAAGGCCAGCGGCGCCGACCGAGACCCGGGACAGAGCACGACGTGCCCGACGCCGCCGCGGAGCAACTCGTCCACGACGGTGCCGGCCAGCGCCGCGGCGGCGTTGCGGGGGGTCATCCGGTGCTCCTGCCCCAGGGGGAGGGCGACCGGCGGACGGGTGGAGTGCTCACGGATGCCGATCCTGCCCGACCTCGGCGAGCCGCGCCGTCCAGTGCCGGCGGCGTTCCGGTGCCGCCGCGAGGGCCGTCAGCCGCGCCGGGTCCACGTCGGGACGCATGACCGGCAGCTCACCCTCCACCGGCAGCAGCGGCTTGCCGGCCACGTCGTCGGCGAGGAGCTGGACCGTGGCCAGTCCGCAGGCATAGGGCAGCTCCGGCAGCGCGGCGGCGAGCGCGACGCCCGCAGCGATCCCCACGCTGGTCTCCAGCGCGCTGCTGACGACCACCGGCAGCCCGATGTCCTCCGCGATCCGCAGGCAGGCGCGGACCCCGCCGAGCGGCTGCACCTTGAGCACCGCCAGGTCGGCGGCCTCTAGGTCGCGCACCCGATAGGGGTCGGCGGCGCGGCGGATCGACTCGTCGGCGGCGACCGGCACGTCCACCCGGCGCCGGACCGCGGCAAGCTCCTCGACGGTCCGGCACGGTTGCTCGGCGTACTCCAAGCCGCCGGCGGCTCGGTCCAGATGGGCCAGCGCAGCCACCGCCTCGTCCACCTCCCAGCCCCCGTTGGCGTCGACGCGGACTCTCCCGTCCGGCCCCAGCGCCTCGCGGACCGCCTCCAGGCGCGCCTGGTCCTCGCCGAGCCGCTGGCCGGGCTCGGCCACCTTCACCTTCGCCGTTCCACAGCCGCCGGCGCGCACGATCCGGGCGGCGTCCGCGGGCCCGACGGCAGGGACGGTGACGTTCACGGGGACCCGGTCCCGGACGGGCGGCGGCCACCCCTCCTCGGCCGCCTCCAGGGCGGCGGCGAGCCAGGGCCGGGCGGCCGCCGCGTCGTACTCCAGGAACGGGCTGAACTCCCCCCACCCGGTCGCGCCCCGCAGCAGCATCCCCTCACGCACCGTGATCCCGCGGAACCGGGCGCGCAGCGGGATCGAGAACACCGAGAACCCCGAGAAACCCGAGAACCCGAGAACCCCGAGAACCCCGAGAACTCAGCCATCCGGCACCAGTCCGGGCGACCCCACCGGACCGGTCGCCTGCTGCGCCAACCGGCGCAGCGCCCGCCGGTCGGGCTTGCCGTTGTCCAGCCGGGGCAGCGTGGCCACCGAGACCAGGGCCCGCGGGGCCCACTGACGCGGGCTCACCAGCTCACGCAGGTCGGCCAAGGCAGGCGCCGGCTCGGGCACGACCGCGACCACCCGCTCGCCCCACTCGGGGTCGGGCACGCCGAGAACGGCCGCCTCGGCCACCGCGGGGTGTTGCTGGAGCATCTGCTCGACGGCGAGTGCCGGCACCTTGAGGCCGCCGCTGAGGATGACGTCGTCCATCCGACCGAGCACGCGCAACCGCCCGCCCTCCGCCTGCTCGCCGAGGTCGTGGGTGTGCAGCCAGCCCGCTCGCAGGACCTCCGCGGTGCGGCCGGGCTCGCCGTCGTAGCCGTCGAACAGCACCGGTCCGGCCAGCAGCACCTGCCCCTCGGCGCCGATCCGCACCTCCACCCCGTCCACCGGGAGCCCGTCGTAGACGCAGCCCCCGCAGGTCTCGCTCATCCCGTAGGTCTGCACCACCGGGATCCCGGCCGCCTCCGCCTGCTGCCGAACCCGGGGGTCCAGCGGGCCACCGCCGACCAGCACGGCATCGAGCCCGGCCAGCGCAGCGGCGGCGTCGGGGACGCGCAGAACCCGGACCAGCTGGGTGGGCACGAGGGAGAGGTAGCGCCGGGCGCCGGTCATCGCGCCGACTCCCGCGGCGATGTCGGCGACCCCGGCACCGGCGATCACCGGCATGGTCCCGGCCACCGCCGACCGGGACAGCACCTGGAGCCCCGCGACGTGGTCGGGGGGCACGGTGAGCAGCCACTGCCCGGGCCCACCCAGACGCCGATGCGTGGCCTCGGCGGAGGCGCGCATCGCGGACCGGGAGAGCACCACCCGCTTGGGCGGCCCGGTCGAACCGGACGTCTCCACCACCAGGGGCGCCGGGTCGTCGACGGCGTGCCACTCCCGCAGCAGGGCCAGCAGGTCGCGCGCCGGGCCGCGGACCGGGCGAAGACCGGCCCCGAGGTCGGGGGGACGGGTGGTCACGGCCACCACCGTATGCCGGGCACCCGCCTGCAAGGATCGGGCCCGTGGCAACCGCAGCGCAGTGGGTCGCAGGCGCCCGGCCGCGGACCCTGCCGGCTGCCGTCGCCCCCGTGCTCGGCGGCACCGGGGTGGCGGTGTGGCTGGGGCAGCCGGTGTGGTGGAAGGCGGCGCTGGCACTGGTGGTGGCGCTGGCACTGCAGGTGGGCGTCAACTACGCCAACGACTACTCCGACGGGGTCCGCGGCACCGACGAGGACCGGGTCGGGCCGCTGCGCCTGGTCGGCTCCGGGGTGGCCGCGCCGGGTCAGGTCAAGGCGGCGGCGTTCGCCTGCTTCGGCCTGGCCGCCGGCGCCGGACTGGTCCTGGCCGCCACGACCGCCTGGTGGCTGGTGGCGGTAGGGGTGGTGGCCGTCGTGGCCGCCTGGTTCTACACCGGCGGCTCGCGACCCTACGGCTACCGGGGGCTGGGCGAGGTCATGGTCTTCGTGTTCTTCGGCCTGGTGGCGGTCATCGGCACGGCGTACGTGCAGACCGAGACCTGGTCGCTGGCGTCGGCGTACACCGGGGTGGGTGTGGGAGCGCTGGCCTGCGCGATCCTGGTCGCGAACAACCTGCGGGACATCCCCACCGACACCCTGGCGGGGAAGCGGACGCTGGCGGTGCTGCTCGGCGACGGTCGCACCCGTGCCCTCTTCGGCCTGCTGCTCGGGGCGGCGGTGGTGGCGCTGGCGGGCGTGGCGCTCGAGACCAGCGCGTGGGCGCTGCTCGGCCTGGCCGCCTTGGCGCCGGGCCGGCGGGCGGCGCAGATCGTCGGGAAGGGTACGTCGGGGCCAGGGCTGGTGCCGGTGCTGCAACTGACCGGCACCGCCGAGCTGCTCTATGCGCTCGGCATCCTGGCCGGACTGGTCGTGGCCACCGGCTAGCCACGGCCAGACCCACCGAGAGCCGCCGCCGTGGTCAGCTCGTGCTGTCCCGCCAGACCACCGCCAGGACGAGACCGAGGGCCACGACGGCCACGATGCCGGCCTCGACGGGCCCGAGCACCAGCCCCACGCCCGAGAGCACGACGATCAGCAGGCACGAGACACCGACGACGGCCACGATCTGGGTCAGTTTCTTCATGCCGTTCATGTGCCACCGTCGGCACGCGAGGACGGCGTCCGATCGGCGGAGCGGTCCCGCAGCCGCTGCGCCAGTCGCTCGCGCATCCCGCGCAACCCGAAGGCCGACACCACCGCGGACAGCACCGCGGCGACGATGAGCGGCCACAGCACCGGCACGGGGCCACCACCGGTGAGCAGCAGGTAGATGCCCACCACGAGGGCATAGCTGGCGACGAAGACGCCCAGCCGCGCCGCGGTGTAGACGCTCAACTCCCTCACCAGTCCAGACTAGGCGGGGGTCTCTGGACCTCGCGGACCGGGGCGTTGTTGGTGGTTGGGCCTAGTCTGGGCGCGTGGCCAAGTTCCTGCTCGTGGTGCTCCTCTTCGCCGCTGCCGTCTATCTGCTGATGTGGACGTTGGAGCGGCGGCGTGTGCTCGGGCAAGGCCGCGGGGGCTCCCGCGAGGCGCGGCCACAGACCCGTCAGGTCGCCCCGGACGACGACGAGGACTTCCTGCGCTGGCTGGACCGCAAGCGGCGCAAGGGACCCGACGATGGCACCTCCCGCCCCGACGACCCGCCGGACCAGCGCCAGACCTGACCGCGCCGGACGGCAGCCTCATGCGTAGGAGTGCATGCTCCCGGCGCCGAAGAAGAAGTTGATCCCGACGAAGTTGAACAGCAACGTCGCGAACCCCACCAGCGCGATCGCCGCCGCTGCCCGCCCGCGCCACCCGGCGGTCGCCCGTGCGTGCAGGTAGGCGGCGTAGATGACCCAGGTGATGAACGCCCAGACCTCCTTGGGGTCCCAGTTCCAGTAGGACCCCCAGGCGTACTCGGCCCAGATCGGGCCGGCGATGAGGGCGGCGAAGGTCCACAGCGGGAAGCCCACCGCGTGCAGCCGGTAGGACAGCCTGTCCAGCGCCTCAGCGTCGGGGAACATGCCCAACAGCGCGCGCGACCGGGCGCCGCCACGACCCTCCACCCGCAGCTTGAGCAGGAACACGACCGCGACCAGCGCCCCGACCGAGAAGGCCCCGGTGGCGAGGACGGCCGCACCGACGTGAATGACCAGCCAGTAGGAGTGCAGCGCCGGGACGAGCGGACCGGCCTGCTGCTCCAGGGTGAGGTTGGCCAGCATCAGCACGGCGACCTCGAAGCCGGTGAGGAACAGCCCCATCCACCGCAGCCGCATCCGGCGCAGCAGCACCAGATAGATCAGCGCAACGCCGAGGGCACCGGCGAGGGTGAACTCGTACATGTTGCCCCAGGGCACCCGCCACGGGTCGGTGGCGAACGCGCGGCTCACTACCCCGGCGGCCAGGAGCAGGGTCGCCACCACGGTGAGGGCCACGCCGATCCGCGCCGCGGTCTCGATCCTCAGCCCGCGCGCGGGCGACCCTTGGTCAGGGTCGCCGGAGTCGGCTCCGCTCCCGGCAGCCCCGGCGGGCTGGGGGCGCGTCGCCGCCCCAGGACCCGCGGTCACAACGACCGGCCGTTCCCGGTCGGGGGCCGTGCGCCGCTCGAGATCCGCGGATCCCGCGAGCGCGGCGGCCCACTCGGCGACGTGCGCCAGCAGCGCCAGCACGAAGACGATGCCAGCGAACATGATGGCGTTGTCGCTGAACGCCGCAACCTGCTCGGTGCTCACCCGGACCTCCCGATCGACCTGCGGTCAGTATGCATACTCGCGCCAGCGGTCCCGGCCAGGGTGGCCGCCACCGCCCGGACCTCCTCCTGCAGCCCCGCACCGGTCCCGTCCCCAGCCGAGGCCCGGTCCAGCCCGGCCACCTCGACGTACCCACGGCCGTCGCGCTGGGAGAGCCGCACCCACAGCCGGCGCCGGCGGACGAAGAGCGACCCCATCAGGCCCACCAGGGCCAACACCACGCCGGCCAGCGCCACCGGAGTCCCGGGCTTGTCGCTGACCTGGAGCTTCACCCACCGCTGCCAGCCCTCGAAGCTCACCGAGCCCAGCCCGTCCGGCAGCTGCACGGTCTGCCCGGGGGCGAGGTCGAGCCGGAAGTCGCGGCCGTCGGGCTTGGTCGCCTTCTGCATCGCGTCGGTGTCGAGCTCGTAGACCGACTGCGGCTCGCCGTCGTCCATGCCCAGGTCACCGTGGTAGGCGAGCATCGAGACGGCCGGGTTCAGCGCGTCGGGAAAGACCGAGAACGGCCCGCGGTCCATGGTGAAGGCGTAGGTGGGGAAGAACAGCCCGTCGAAGCCGAGCTGCTCGGGCTCCGCGTCGGGCACCTTGAGGACGCCGAAGCTGGCGAAGCTGGGGTCCTGGGGCAGGAACACCACCGGCCCGGAGTGGGCGACCTCCCCCGCGCCGTCGCGGACGGTGAACACCGGGGCGTAGCCATGGCCGACGAGGAAGACGCTGATCCCTTCGAGCATCAGCGGCCGGTTGACCTCCAGGCGGTAGGACTGCGGATCCTCTCCCGGCGCCTCGGTGTAGGTCAGGTCGGCTCCGAAGTCGACCGGCTGGCCTCGTTGCGGCCCCTCGGTGAGGAACTCCGCCTCGAAGTCGTCCACGGTCAGGCTCACCGGCGGCAGGTCCGCGGGGTCGAAGAACGACCCGGGCGCGAACTCGTCGTACTGCGTGAGCGAGTTGGAGAACCCCTGCCCGACGAGCACGATCACCCCGCCGGTGTAGCCGAACAGCTGACCGGCCGCGAAGCCGACCAGCACCACCAGCACCGAGATGTGGAACAGCAGGTTGCCGGCCTCGCGGGCGTAGCCGCGCTCGCCAGCCACCCACGGCTCGGACTCGCCGCCCTCGACCACGCGGTAGCGGCGACGGCGCAGTTCGGCGCGCGCCCGGTCCGGCGTGGCAGCGTCGCCATCCCCCGGGTCGAGCTCCACGCGCAGGTACGCCGGAAGCCGGCCGAGGTTTCGCGGGGCCGGCGGGGGCGGGGTCCGCAGAGCTCGGACGTAGACGAGCAGCCGGGGCACGATGCAGCCCACCAGCGACACCATGAGCAGCAGGTAGATCGCGCTGAACCAGGTCGAGTCGTAGACCGAGAAGAGCCCGAGCCGGTCGTAGAACGGCGCCAGGGTGGGGTGGTCGGCGCGCCACTGCGCCACGTCGGAGGGGGAGATGTCGGCCTGCGGCACCACCGAGCCAGGGACCGCGGCCAGCGCCAGGAGCAGCAACAGCACCAGGGCGGTGCGCATCGAGGTCAACTGCCGCCACGCCCAGCGCAGCAGCTCGCGCGGGGACAGCGACGGCGGGTTCGGCGGGCTCGACGCGGTGGGCCGCTCGGTGGTCGACGTGGTCACACCGGCACCTCGAAGCCGACCACCCAGCCGCGGAGGTCCGCCACCCACAGCTCCCACCAGCCGGTCAGCAGCAGCGCCCCGACGATCACCAGCATCAGCCCGCCGGCGCGGGTGACCCAGACCTGGTGCCGGCGAACCCATCGGACCGCGCCCAGCATCCGCCGATAGGCCAGCCCCAGCATCACGAACGGGATGCCCAGGCCGAGCGAGTAGGCCACGCTCAGCGCCGCGCCCCGGCCGGCAGTGCCCTCGGTGAGGGCCAGCCCCTGGACGGCGGCGATCGTCGGTCCCAGGCACGGCGTCCAGCCGATCGCGAAGAGCACCCCGAGCAGCGGCGCGGCGGCCAGCCCGACCGACGGCATGCGGTGCACGCGCAGGTCGCGCTGAAACCATGGCAGCGCGCCCATGAAGACCAGGCCCACGACGATCGTGAGCGCCCCCAGGACCATGCTGATCTCACGCTTGTAGGCCCACAGCCACTCCCCGAGCGCGCCGGTGGCGGTGCCCAGCACGACGAACCAGGCGGTGAAGCCGATGACGAACAGGGCGGTGCCGGTGAGCATCCGGCCACGGCGCGCCGTCTCCAGGTCCGCCCCGGACAGCCCCGTGGCATAGGAGACGTAGCCGGGAAGCAGCGGCACGACGCACGGCGAGAAGAACGAGACCAGCCCGGCCGCGGCGGCGACCGGGAGGGCCAGGAGCATGGTGCCGGAGGTGACCTGCTCGACGAACCAGTCGGCGATGCTCACGAGCGCGGCCGCACCTGTTCGCCCAGGACGTCCTCGACGACGCCGTACAACGTGGACCGGCTGATCGAGTCCAGCGCCCGGGCGGCGACCCGGCCCTCGGCGTCGATGACCACGAAGCTGGGGATCGTCATCGGCGGCAGGGTGCCGTGGAAGGCCAGCAGCGTCTCGCCGTCGGGGTCGTAGATGCTGTCGTAGGGGATGTCGAAGCGCTCCTCGAACCTCCGCACCTGCACCGGGTTCGGGTCACGGGAGTCGATCCCGAGGAACACCACCGCGTCGTCGGCGAGGTCGCGTGCGGCTTCGGCAAGCATCGGCGCCTCCTCGCGGCACGGGGCGCACCACGATCCCCACACCGGCATGACGACGACCTGGCCCCGGTGGTCGGCGAGCGCCACCGGCTCTCCGTCGACGGTCTGACCGGCGACCTCACCGCGCGGCTCGGTGCGCTCGTCCTCGTCCAGCACCGTCACCCGGCCGTCCCCACTCACGAACCCCTGGTCGCCGGCGCTGAACGCCGACCCGGCGCACCCGGCGAGCGCCCCGAGCACCACCGCGAGGACAGCGGCCAGGCCCGTCGCCACGACGCGCGCGACGGTGGAGCGAAGACGACGCGGCACCGGGCTCACCGCGCTGAGGTGTCCTCGGCGTCGTCACGGTGGGCGGTGCCGAGGTCGGTGGCCCCGCCGGCGGAGAACGGCGAGCGGCGGTCCTTGACCGGGATCAGGTCGGCGGCCGGCTCGGAGTAGGAGATCCTGGCCAGTCGCTCCCCGCCGAAGGTGAACGAGGTCAAGGAGCACAGGGTGCACTGGCGGCTGCGCGGGTCGTGGACGAAGGACCGGCGCTCGGCGTACAGCCGGGTGACCCAGATCGGCAGCTGGTGGCTGACGACGACCGCCTCGTGGCCCTCGGCAGCGCGGCGGGCGTCGTTGACGGCGGCGACCATGCGGCCCACGACATCGGTGTAGGGCTCTCCCCACGAGGGGCGGAACGGGTTCCAGAGATGGCGCCACGCCGACGGCCGGCGCAGCACGCCCGCGCCGCTCCCGAAACGCTCGCCCTCGAAGACGTTCGAGGACTCGATCACCCGCTCCTCGTGCTGGACGGGCAGGCCGAGCCGGTCGGCTAGGGGCTGGGCGGTCTCCTGCGCGCGCTCCAGCGGGGAGGCCCACACCGCGGTGATGTCACGGTCCCCGATGGTGTCGGCGACGCGTTGGGCCATCTGCCGGCCCAGGTCGGAGAGGAAGAAGCCGGACCGGCGCCCGTACAGGATGCCGGTGGGGTTGTGCACCTCGCCGTGGCGGAGCAGGTGGACGGTGGTGGTGGTCACGCGGGCCAGTCCTTCCCTGGTGCTCGGAGGTCGTGCCGCGCCGAGGACGCGACGACTCGACGGGATCGGGAGCCGAGGATACGACGACTCGGCATCAGGGGGGCGGGACCGAGGCGGCGGCGCGGGCGGCCGCCGGGAGGGCGGCGAGCACCCGGTCAACGGCGACGTCGTCGTGGGCGGCAGAGACGAACCACGCCTCGAAGGCGCTCGGTGGGAGGTACACGCCGCGGTCGAGCATGGCGTGGAAGAACGCCGCGAACCGGTCGGTGCGCTGCGCGGATGCCCCGGCGAAGTCGCGGACCCGGGTGACCCCCTCCTCGGTGAAGAAGACGCTGAACATCGTGCCGTCGTGCTGGACGACGTGCGGAACCCCGGCCTCGCGGAGCGCGGTGGAGGCCGCCTCCCGGATCGTGGTCGCCACCCGGTCGAGGTGGGCGTAGACGGCCTCGGTCGCCAGTCGCAGGGTGGTCAACCCCGCGGTGGCCGCGACCGGGTTCCCCGACAGCGTGCCGGCCTGGTAGACGCTCCCCTGCGGTGCCAGCTCGGCCATCACCTCCTCGCGACCGCCGAAGGCCGCGGCCGGGAAGCCGCCGCCCATCACCTTGCCGAAGGTGATCAGGTCCGGGCGCCAGCCCTCGACCGCCCCGTCGAGGCCCCAGCGACCGGTGCGGGTCACCCGGAACCCGGTCATCACCTCGTCGGAGACGAAGAGCGCCCCGTGCCGGTGGCAGGTCTCGAGCAGGAAGCGGTTGAACCCGTCCTCGGGCGAGATGATCCCCATGTTGCCCGGAGCCGCCTCGGTGACCAGGCAGGCGATCCGGTCGCCGTGCTCGGCGAACGCCGTCTCGACCGCGGCCCGGTCGCCGTAGGGCAGCACGAGGGTGTGCGCGGTGAAGTCGGCGGGCACGCCGGGGGTCCCGGGGACCGCGAAGGTTGCCAGCCCCGAGCCGCCGGCCGCCAGCAGCGAGTCGACGTGGCCGTGGTAGCAGCCGGCGAACTTCACCACCAGGTCGCGGCCGGTGAACCCCCGCGCCAGCCGGATCGCCGACATCGTGGCCTCGGTGCCCGACGAGACCAGGCGGATCGTGTCGACCGGGGTGCGGCCGACGATCTCCTCGGCCAGCTCGACCTCGGCCTGGGTGGGGGTGCCGTACGACGTGCCGAGCGCGGCGGCCGCGGTCACAGCGGCGAGGACCTCGGGGTGCGCGTGACCGAGCAGCATCGGCCCCCACGAGCACACCAGGTCGACGTACTCCCGGCCGTCCACGTCGACCAGGTAGGGGCCACGCGCCGAGGCGATGAACCGGGGGGTGCCGCCGACCGCGGTGAAGGCCCGGACCGGGGAGTTGACTCCGCCGGGGGTCACCCGTCGGGCGCGCGCGAAGAGTTCTGCGGAGCCTGGAGCCGCGTCGTCGCCGGCCGGCCCGGAGCCTGCCTGAGGGGGTGCGTCGGAAAGCGAGGTCACGGGCCCATCCTCTCCGACCCGGCAAGCGGCGGAGCCTGACCGGGGGCCCGCCGTAGGGGCGCCTCGGCCAGCAGCCGGGCGGCCTCGGCGGCCCAGTAGGTGAGCACCAGGTCGGCGCCGGCTCGGCGGATGCTGGTCAGGGTCTCGAGGATCGCTTCCTCCCGGTCGATCCAGCCTCGCGCGGCGGCGGCCTCCACCATCGCGTACTCTCCCGAGACGTTGTAGGCGGCCACCGGCACCGGGACGGCGTCGCGCACCTCGCGCAGCACGTCCAGGTAGCCCAACGCCGGCTTGACCATCACCACGTCCGCACCCTCGGCGACGTCCAGCAGCGCCTCGCGCACTCCTTCGCGGCGGTTGCGGGCGTCCTGCTGGTAGGTGCGCCGGTCCCCGCGCAGCGACGACGCGACGGCCTCACGGAAGGGGCCGTAGTACGCCGAGGCGTACTTCGCGGAGTAGGCGAGGATCACCACCTCCGGGTGGCCCGCCGCGTCCAACGCCGAGCGGACGGCTGCCACCTGACCGTCCATCATCCCGCTAGGCCCCACGACGTGCACTCCGGCCTCCGCCTGGGCAAGGGCCATCTCGGCGTACACCTGCAGCGTGGCGTCGTTGTCCACCGAGCCGTCGTCGGCGAGCACCCCGCAGTGCCCGTGGTCGGTGAACTCGTCGAGGCACAGGTCGGCCATCACCGCAAGCGCGTCACCGACCTCACCGACCACGTCTGCGATCGCGACGTTCAAGACCCCCTCGGACCGGCATGCCCCCGATCCTGCGGCGTCCTTGGACTCCGGCACGCCGAAGAGCATCACGCCTCCGAGCCCGAGCCGTGCCGCCTCGGCCGCAGCGCGCCGCAGCGAGTCCCGGGTGTGCTGCACGACGCCGGGCATGCTCCCCACCGGGACCGGGTCGGTGGCGGTCTCGCGGACGAACATCGGCAGCACCAGCTGCCGAGGCTCCAGCGACGTCTCGGCGACCAGGTTCCGCAGCGCGGCGGTGCGCCGCAGTCGCCGTGGACGGACCACGGGCCGGCCGACCGGCGAGACGGCAGGTGGAACCGCCCGCGGGTCGGACCCGGCGGGACGGCTCATTTCGAGCCGGTGCGGCGCCGGGCGGCGGGCTTGCGGTCCGACGGCTTGGTGGCCGGCTGGCCCGCCTCGAGCAGCGCCACCCGGCGGGCCGCGCCGAAGTCGGCGAGCGCATCGACGAGCACCTCGACGCTCGGGGTGGGGGCCAGCACATCGACCCGCAGCCCGTGCTCCTCGGCGGCCTTGGCCGTCGCCGGCCCGATCACCGCGATGATGGTGGAGGCGTGCGGCTTCCCCGCGATCCCCACCAGGTTCCGGACCGTCGAGGACGAGGTGAACACCACCGCGTCGAACTTGCCGGTCTTGATGGCGTCGCGCACCGGTGCCGGTGGCGGCGCCGCCCGGACCGTGCGGTAGGCGGTCACGTCGTCGACCTCCCAGCCGAGCTGGTGCAGGCCCGCCACCAGGGTCTCGGTCGCGATGTCGGCCCGGGGCAGGAACACGCGGTTGATCGGGTCGAGCACGTCGTCGTACTCCGGCCAGTCCTCGAGCAGCCCGCGCGCGGACTGCTCGCCGGAGGGAAGCAGGTCGGCACGCAGCCCCCACTCCGCCAGGCAGGCGGCGGTCTTCTCCCCCACCGCGGCGATCTTGAGCCCGGAGAAGGCGCGGGCGTCGAGGCCGTACTCCTCGAACTTCTCCTTCACCGCCTTCACGGCGTTCACCGAGGTGAAGGCGATCCACTCGTAGCGCCCCTCGACCAGCCCCCGGACCGCCTTGTCCATGGAGTGTGGGTTGCGCGGCGGCTCGACGGAGATCGTCGGCACCTCCTGCGGAATCGCGCCGTAGGCGCGGAGCCGCGCCGAGAGCGACCCGGCCTGCTCCTTGGTGCGCGGCACCAGCACTCGCCACCCGAACAGCGGCTTGGTCTCGAACCACGACAGCGTCTCGCGCAGGTGCACCACGTCCCCGACCACCGTGACCGCCGGCGGGGTCATTCCGGCCGCGGCGGCGGCCTCGGCGATCGTCTCGAGCGTGGCCACCACGGTGGCCTGGTCGGTGGTCGCGCCCATCCGGGTCATCGCCACCGGGGTCGCCGGCGAGCGCCCCGCCCTGATCAGCGCCTCCGCGACGCTGCCGATCGCCTTGACCGCGGAGAGCAGCACCAGGGTCCGGTGGTCGGCATAGGAGGTCCAGTCGATCCTGGCCTCCGAGCAGGACAGGACCGCGACCTCGCTGTCGGAGCGGGTGGTGATCGGGATGCCGGCGTACGCCGGGACGCAGGTGGCCGTGGAGACTCCCGGGACGAACTCGAAGGCGATGCCGGCCTTGACGCAGGCCTGCGCCTCCTGGGGCCCGGAAGCGAACAGGAACGGGTCCCCGGCCATCAACCGGACCACCCGCCGTCCCCGCTTCGCCTGTCGGACGACCAGCTTGGCGCGGGCGGCGTTGGTCAGCGGCCGGCCGCCCCCGCCGAACCCGCCGTCGACGAGTTCGGGGCCGGTGCCGACAGCGGACCCGTCCTCGTCCGGCCCGGGCAGGGACAGGTCGGCGCGGTCCAGCACCCGCCGAAGCAGGTCGACGTGCCCGGGCACCTCGGTCACGATGACCTCGGCCGCGCGGATCAGCTCGACCGCGCGGAGGGTGAGGAGATCAGGGTCGCCCGGTCCGGTGCCGACGAACGCGACCTGGCCGGCGGGCTTGGCGAGCACCGGGGCCTTGGTCTCGTGGTGCGGTGCGGTGGTCTGGGAGGTGTTGCTCACATCTGCCTTCTTGCTGATCAGGTTCGGTCTGCGGGAACCGGCCGGTCCCCATCCGGTCGGGGCGGGAGCGGTCAGGTCACGGGAGTCACTCCCGTCGGGGTCGGGGCGAGCAGGTCGCCGGCTCCGTCGTCGAGCATCTCGGCCGCCAGCCTGGCCCCGAGCTGGTCGGGGTCCCCGCCGGCGGCGGCGCTCGCGGACCGGCGGACGGTGAGCACGCCGTCGGGTGACAGCGCCACGGCGCGGACCCACAGCTCCTCGCCGTCCTCCCCCTCGACCAGCTCGGCCAGCGCTCCGACCGGGGCGCTGCAGCCGGCCTCCAGGTCGGCGAGGACGCGGCGTTCCACGGCGACGGCGGACCGGGTGAAGGGGTCGTCGGCGGCCTGAGCCGTGGCGAGCGCATGGCGGTCGGCCGTGCGGCACTCCACCGCCAGCGCCCCCTGCCCGGGAGCCGGGAGCATCTGCAGCGGGTCGAGGACCTCGGTCACCGCGTCCAGGCGGCCGATGCGCGACAGCCCGGCCCGAGCCAGGACGACCGCGTCGACCGCGCCGGAGCGGACCTTGGCGATTCGGGTGTCGACGTTGCCGCGGATCGCGACCACCTCGAGGCCGAGCCCCAGCGCGTGCAGCTGCGCGGCACGTCGCGGCGAGCCGGTGCCCACCCGGGCGCCGACCGGCAGCTCTCCCAGGGTCAGCCCGTCGCGGGCCACTACGGCATCGCGAGGGTCCTCCCGAGGCGGCACGGCCGCGAGGGTGATCCCCGGCGCCGGTGCGGTGGGCAGGTCCTTGAGCGAGTGGACCGCGAGGTCGACCTCCCCGCGCAACAAGGCCTCGCGCAGCGAGCCGACGAAGACGCCGGCACCGCCCATCGAGGCCAGCGGCGCCGCGGAGGCGTCGCCCTCGGTGGTCACCTCGACGAGCTCGACAGGCCGGTCCAGGGCCAGCCTCAGCCGGTCGGCGACCTGCCCCGCCTGGGTGCGAGCCAACAGCGAGGCTCGCGTGCCCACGCGCAGGACGCCCGGCTCCCGGCTCTCGCTCACGCTCACACCCCCTCGGCTCGGGTCACGGCCTCCACGGCCTGCTGGTCGAGGGCGAACAGCTCGGCGAGCGCGGCGGCGTAGGACACCGCACCGGTGCTGCTGGCCAGCTCCTTGACGCGCACCGTGGGCTGGTGCATCAGCTTGTCGGCCACCCGACGTACGGCGGCCTCTAGCTCGACGCGCACCTCGGGAGGGAGCTCGGGCAGCCGCGCGTGCAGCCGGGCCAGCTCGGCGTCCACCACGCCGGTGGCCATCGTGCGCAGGGCCACCACGGTGGGGGTCACGCTGGCCAGCCGCCGGGCGTCGAGGAACGCCTGGATCTCCTCGGTCACGATGCGCCGCACGCCCACCACGTCGGCCAGGCCGCCCTCCTCGTCGGAGAGCTCCTCGGCCAACATCCTCAGCCCGATCAGCCGGACCCCGGCCAGCCTCTCGACCTCGGGGTCGACGTCGTGGGGCAGCGCGAGGTCCACCACGGCGAACCGGCGAGCGGACCTCGACCGGGCCCGGGCCAGCTCCTGGGCCGTCACCACGGGTTCGACCGCGCCGGTGCAGGAGACCAGCAGGTCCGCTGAGGCCAGCTCCTCAGGCAGCGCGGCCATCGGGGCGTGTCGGCAGGCGTGCAGTCCGGCCAGCGCGGCCCCCTTGTCCGCGGTGCGGTTGAGCACGACCAGATCGGCCACCCCGAGACGCCGCAGCGTGGCTACGGCCAGCGCGGCCATCGAGCCCGCCCCGACCACGACCGCGCGGATCCCGGTCAGCGACCCGAGGTGCTCCTCGGCGCGCGCCAGTGACACCGACACCAGCGACGGCGCCGCCCGGTCGATGTCGGTCTCGGCGTGGGTGCGCTTGGCCACCCGGAGGGCCTGCTGGAAGGCGGCGTTGAGCGCAGGGCCGACGGTTCCGAGGTCCTGACCGAGCCGCAGCGCCTCCCGGGTCTGGCCGAGGATCTGTCCCTCGCCGACGACCATCGAGTCCAGTCCGACGGCGACGTGGAACAGATGCGAGACCGCCCCGTCGTCGTAGTGCACGTAGAGGTGCGGGATCACGTCGGCCGGTCGCTCGTCGGCCAGCTCGCACAGGGCACGGGTCACGGCGTCGACGCTGCCGTGGAAGCGGTCGACGTCGGTGTAGATCTCGATCCGGTTGCAGGTGGCCAGCACGGTGACCTCCTGGACGTGGTCGGTCAGGCTGACCGCTTGTACGAGCTTCTCGACCCGGGATCCGTCCAAGGCCAACCGCTCCAGCAGGTCGACCGGGGCCGTGTGGTGGGAGACACCGATGACGAGCAGACTCATCGCGCCCCCTCGGGAGCGGCGGGTGCCGGAACGACGGGTACGGAGGCGGGGGCCGCTGGGGACACCGCCGCCGCCGTCTTGCGCTGCTCGTGGTAGGCCAGGATCTGTAGTTCGATGGAGAGGTCCACCTTGCGCACGTCGACCCCGGCGGGGACCGCGAGCACCGTCGGGGCGAAGTTGAGGATGCTCGTCACCCCGTTGGCGACCAGCCGGTCGCAGACCCCCTGAGCGGCCTCGGCGGGGGTGGCGATCACCCCGATGGCCACCCGTTTCTCGATGACGACCTGCTCGAGTTCGTCGTCCCCCCGGATGACCAGGCCGCCGACCCGGGAACCGACGCGCGTGGTGTCGATGTCCACCAGCGCAGCGATGCGGAAGCCGCGCGAGCGGAAGCCTGCATAGTTGGCCAGGGCATGCCCGAGGTTCCCGATCCCGACGATGACGACCGGCAGGTCCTGGGTGACGCCGATCTCGCGGGCAATCTGGTAGCGGAGGTACTCCACGTCGTAGCCGACGCCGCGAGTGCCGTAGGAGCCGAGATAGGACAGGTCCTTGCGCAGCTTGGCGCTGTTCACACCCGCCGTCGCGGCCAGCTCCTCGCTGGAGCACAGGGCGATGCCGCGCTCGGCGAGCGCCATCAGGGCACGCAGGTAGACCGGCAGCCGGGCGACCGTCGCCTCCGGGATGCCGCGGGCGGGAACGGGTCCGGCTCGCGCGGTCGGCACCGCCACGCCGGACTGCACGTCACGCTCCAGCGGCTCCTGCCGCTTCGGGGCCGTCACGCCGTCGCCGGCGTGGAGGCCGCTTCCCGTGGGAGTGCCACGGGTGGTGCGTGCTGGGCTCACGATGCTCCTGGCTCGCCGACGACTGGCCTCGGTGTGCCCCAGCGGCGCTGGCGCCGCCGGGATCGTTCGCTCCACTCTAGGAGCTTGTGAACGTGCGAACAAAATCGTCCACCGGGTGGGCACCACCGCCGGTGCCCACCCGGGCGCCTGGTGGCTCCGGTCAGCAGCAGGCTCAGACCGTGAGCGCGGCCCGCAGCCGCCCCGGGTCCACGCGCCAGAAGTCGTGCTGACGGCCGTCCACGAAGGTGACCGGGATCTCATCGGTGAAGCGGCGGAGCAGCTCGGGATCCTCCGCGATGTCCACCTCTGCGAAGGACTCGTCGAGCTCGGCGCAGACCGCCGCGACGACGAGCCGGGCGTCGTCGCAGAGATGGCACCCCGGGCGGGAGTAGAGCCTCACCCGCGGCTCCTTGTGGCCGGTCATCCGGTGCCCCGCCGGGCGCGATGCAGCGCGTTTCGCAGGGTCCCGTGCGCTACGCGACCGCCGGGGGTGTGCGGCAGGCGATCGACCAGCAGCACCCGGGCCGGACGCTTGAAGCGGGCCAGCTGCTGGCAGGCGTCGACGATCCGGGCGCGCAGCTCCTCCTCCGCCAGACCGGTGTCCGGCACCGGCCGCACGTAGGCCACCACCAGCTCGCCGGCCTCCTCGTCGCGCTCGCCGACCACGGCCGCCTCGAGCACCCCGGGAACGGCCGTGACGACCTCCTCGACCTCGGAGGGATAGACGGTGAATCCCGAGACCACCATGACCTCCTCCAGCCGGTCGACCAGGAAGAGGTCTCCGCTCCCGTCCAGGTATCCCACGTCACCGGTGGCGTACCACCCCTCGACCGGCCCGTGGGTGCCGTCGGGCCAGCAACCGTCGAAGAGGTTGTCGCCGCAGACCCGGATCTCGCCCGGGTCACCGGGGGCCGCCGGGCGTCCGTCGTCGTCGAGGACGCGGAGGGACACACCGGGCAGGGGCGCTCCGAGCGAGGCGTCGTCCGGGTCGTCACTGCACAGCGTCGAGGTGACCAGCGGGCCGGCCTCGGTCAGAACATAGCCCCGGTGAACGCGCAGACCGTGCCAGTCACGCAGGTCGGCGACGACCTGGGCAGGCAGCGGGGCCGCCCCCGACAACAGCAGCCTGACGCCGCCGAGTCGAGCGCCCAGGTCGGTCTCCTCGCTCCACTGCCCGAGAACCGCCGGGGACGCCACGACCACGGTGGCTCCGGAGCGGCGGAGGTCGTCGAGGGCGTCGGCGGGCGCGTCGGTTTCGACCAGGACGAGCCTGGCGGCCTGGAGGAGCACCTGCCCGAGCACGGCGGTCAGTCCGTAGCCGTGGAAGGGCGTCAGGGCTGCGCCGACCACGTCGTGGGAAGCGACCACCGGTGGGTCGACGGCGGCCACCTGCTCGAGGCCAGCCAGCAGGGCCCGGTGAGTGAGCATCGCCCCGCAGGGTCTCCCCGTGGCGTCCCAGGTGTAGAGGAGCGCGGCGAGCGCCTCCGGGTCTCGGCCGAGCGGGACATCCGCGGCGTCGGCCCGCGCGAGCTCCGCCCAGGCGACTTCTCCGTCCCCCGGCAGGGCGCCGACGACGACCGGGCGAGGCGGCGGCGCGTGCTGGCCGTCGGCGTCGGCGAGCCCAGCCACCACCGCGCGCACCTGGTCGACGGTGCTGGCGTCGCAGACCACCAACCGGGGGGTGCAGTGCGCGACGATGCGCAGCAGGTCCCCGATGGCGGCCCGCGGGTCGACCGGGACTGCCACCAGCCGTGCCCGCAGCGCGGCCAGGTAGGCCACCACGAGCTCGGTGCGACCGGGCATCGCGAGCAGCACCCGGTTTCCGGCCACCGCTCCCTGCTGCTCCAGGCCGCGCGCCACGGACGAGACGCCATCGTCGAGCTCGGCCCAGGTCATCTCGAGGCCGGCCGGGAGCTCGACCAACGCCACCCGTTCCGGCGCCGCTGCCGCCGCCCGGGACAGCAGCTCGGCGAGGTTCGCGGTCACGACGGCGAGTGTGGCACACGCTGCGGCTAGGCTGGACCGGCGTGACCCCTGCAGAGCGGCACCAGGCACCTCGACCGCGCCAAGACCTCCGTCAACGGTCGCGGCTGGCCGGCGAGGCCGCTGCCTCCGCCCGAGAGGTGGAGTCGTCGCTGGAGGCCCCGGCCGACCCCGTGGCGGCCGCCTTCTTCGACGTGGACAACACGATCGTCCAGGGCGCCTCGATCTTCCATCTCGCCCGGGGACTGCACCGACGCCGTTTCTTCACCACCCGCGACATCGCCGCCGCGGCCTGGAAGCAGGCCTACTTCCGGCTGGTCGGCGTGGAGGATCCCGAGCACGTCGCCGACGCTCGGGCGGCCGCGCTGGCCTTCATCCGAGGGCACCGCGTCGAGGACCTGGTCGACATCGGCGAGGAGATCTTCGATGAGTCGATGGCCGGTCGGATCTGGCCCGGCACCCGGGCGCTGGCACAGATGCACCTGGACCGCGGGCAACGGGTCTGGCTGGTCACGGCCGCCCCGGTCGAGATCGCGACCACGATCGCCCGTCGGCTCGGGCTCACCGGCGCGCTGGGCACCGTCGCCGAGCACGTCGACGGCGTCTACACCGGGCGGCTGGTCGGGGACCTCCTGCACGGGCCGGCCAAGGCGGTCGCGGTGCGCGACCTGGCCGAGCGCGAGGGGCTCGACCTCGCCCAGTGCTCGGCGTACTCCGACTCCTTCAACGACCTGCCGATGCTGACCATGGTCGGCGACCCGTGCGTCATCAACCCCGACGCCCGGCTGCGCGACTATGCACGCTCTCGCGGCTGGCGGGTGCGCGACTACCGCAGGGGCCGCAAGGCGGCCCGATGGGGGCTGGTCACATCCGCGGCGGTGGGAGCCGTCACCGGCGCCGTCGGGGCCGCCGTGGCCCTGCGGAGGTCACCGCGGACCCGACGGTCCTGAGACGGGCCTGTGGACCGGTGGTCAGTGAAAGACGGACTTGCGGCGCATCAACAGCGAGTAGAGCGTCTGCTGGATCGTCTCACGCACCTGGTCGGTGACGTTGAAGACCAGCATCGGGTCGTCCGCAGCGCCCTCGTCGTAGGCGTCGGCGCGGATCGGCTCGCCGAACTCGATGATCCACTTGGACGGTAGCGGCACCAGCCCCAGCGGACCCAGAGCCGGGAAGAACGGCGTGACCGGGATGTAGGGCAGGCCCAGCAACCGCGCCAACACCGGGACGTTCCCCACCAGCGGGTAGGTCTCCTCGGCGCCGACGATGGAACAGGGCACGATCGGGACACCAGTGCGGATGGCGGCCGAGACGAAGCCTCCCCGCCCGAATCGCTGCAGCTTGTAGCGCTCGGAGAAGGGCTTGCCGATCCCCTTGAAGCCCTCCGGCCACACCCCGGCGAGCTCGCCGTTGCGAAGCAACCGGGTGGCGTCCTCGGAGCAGGCCAACGTGGCTCCGGTCTTCCGGGCCATCTCGCCGAGGAAGGGCATCCGGAAGACCAGGTCGGCGCCGAGCGGACGGAGGTGCCGCCCGGTGGTCTCGTGAATCGCGAACATCGTCACCAAGCCGTCGAGCGGGAGGGTGCCGGAGTGGTTGGCCACCATGAGCGCGCCGCCGGACCGGGGGATGTTCTCCACGCCGCGCACCTCGACCCGGAACCACCGCGTCACCAGCGGTCGCACCAGCTCGAAGACGAAGCGCTCGGTCAGCTCGGGATCCAGGCCGAACTCGTCGATGTGGTAGTCGCCGGTGATCCGGCGACGCGCGAAGGCGATCAGCTCTGCGAGCCGTCGCTCCGCGTCCGCGCCGAAGACCTTCTCCGCGGCTGCGGTCGCCGCCCGCACGACCTCGCCCAGCGGGAACCGGCCGCCCGAGGCACCCGGCGCCCGCGCCGTCCCGGACGCGGGCTCGCCACCCGGCTCGGCCCCGCCATCCCCGGCGGCGCCGAGAACCGCGGCCCGCGGCTCGCTGGCATGCTCGGCTTCCGTGGCCCGGCTCGCGGCGGTCCCGCCTTCGCTGCCTGCGCTGTCTGGCTTGCCCGGGCCGTCTGGCTTGCCCGGGCCGTCTGGGCCTTCCGGGTGGGTGTCCGCGGGGCCTCGTGGCGCCACCGCGGAGTCCTCCGCGGTCGGGTCCGGTCTTCTGCGGTCCTGCCGGCTCCGGGAGTCCAGCGGAATGATCTCGGCGTCAGCCACGAGTGCCTCCCCATGCGCCGGCGAGCAGATTGTCCAACGCCACTACCGGCCGTGCCCCCAGCGGGCCGGCCGACACGGACGTCGCGAACTCCAGCAGCGCCTGTTCGGTGGTGTACTTCGGCTCGAACCCGAGCACCTCGCGCATCCGGTCGGTGTCCAACCCGCGTCCGTAGGTGAGGAAGCCAAGCTGCTCGGAGGTGTAGTCCTCCAGGCCAAGCCTCGCCTGCCGGATCAGCGAGCCGAGGGTACCCATCGCCGCGGCCGGCATCGGCACCATCGGGCGCCCGAGCTTGCGGATGGCCTGGGACATGGTCAGGACCCCGGGTCCGGCGATGTTGAAGGTGCCATGGACTCCGGCGAGCGTCGCGTGGTGCAGGACCGCCACCAGGTCGTCGTAGTGCAGCAGGTGAAGCCTCGCGTCGAACCCCAGCACCTTGGGCACCGGGCTGAGCCGGAAATACCTGGCCATCAAGGTGTCGGTGTACGACGACAGCGGCGCAGCGTTGCGCAGGAGGGTGACCGCGACGTCGGGGCGCCGCCGCGCGAAGCCGCGCACGTACCCCTCGACCTCGAGGACGTCCTTGCCGTAGCCCCCGTGGGGGATCTGCTCGGCCGACATCTCCTCGCGGAACATCGCCGGGTCCCGGCTCGAGGCCCCATAGACCGCCGCGGATGACTTGACGACCAGCCGCTCGAGCCCAGGGGCGCGCTGACAGGCGGCGAGGAGCTGCATCGTCCCGATGACGTTGTGCTCCTTCATCGACAGCCGTCCACCGATCTGGCGAGCAGAGGCGACCACGGAGGTGTGCACCACCGTGTCCACGTCCTCCCCAGCGATGACCTTGGCGATCACCGGGTTGCGGATGTCCGCCCGCACGAAGCGCACTCGGCCCAGGTCGCGCCGAGGCGGCACCATGTCCACCCCGATCACCCGGTCGATCTCCGGGTCCGAGGCAATGCGGCGGGAGAACCGTCCACCGAGGTCGTTGGACACTCCCGTCACCAGCACGATGCGTCCCACAGGTTCCCTCCCCCGGACAGGTCGAGGCCGTTGCCGGCCGGTCGGCTCAGACGGGTCTCAGATCACTTGCCGAGACGACGACGCTGGACGCGCGTCTTCTTCAGCAGCTTGCGGTGCTTCTTCTTGGCCATGCGCTTGCGACGCTTCTTGATGACAGAACCCACTCCAGAGCCTTTCGAGATCGGTGTCAGCCGACGGGGCGGCCGAGCGGCGACGGGGTCCGAACAGACCGCGAACGGCCAAGCCTAACGGCACCGAGCGCAGGTCAGCGGGTCGGTCCAGCGTCGAGCGCGTGGAGCCGCGCGGCGCGCCGCCTGCGGCGGCGGCGAAGCGGGCGCATCGATGGACGAGGGGGCCGGCGGGGAGGCACAGGTCAGCCGGTCTGGAAGAAGCTGCGCCGGAGATACTCGTCCACGGCATCCTGCGGCACCCGGAAGGACCGGCCGACGCGCACCGCGGTGAGCTCGCCGGAGTGCACCAGGCGGTAGACCGTCATCTTGGACACGCGCATCACGGCGGCCACCTCCGCCACGGTCAGGAACCGGACGCCGGAGACGTCTCCGGAGCCGCTAGGGGTCCCGCTCTCGGGTCGTCCTTCCGGCATCGTGCACCGCACTTTCTCGAGCCACGCGGCCCCGGCTTCCCCGCCGGGACGCGACGATGCGCCTCTCGTGCACGTGAGCGTAGTGGGACAGGTGGGACGGGGTACACCACTTGAGCCAAAAACCGATCCAGTCCGCGGTGTGTCGACTGGACTCTCAGGGCATCGGGTCCATCCCGTGCAACGGGAAGACCGCCGAGCGGGTGGCGTTGATGGCCCGGTCCAACCAGGTGTTCGGGTCGTACCCCTGACTCCAGTCGCGAAAGACCGGGTTTCGACCGTCGGTCATCCGGAACGGCCCGCGCTGCCCGAGGCGCTGCACGACGTGCTCGCGCCAGCCCTGGGGAACCTCGGTGGCGGGGTCCAGCGGCGTTCCGGCCACGATGGCCAGCAAGTGCGTCCATGCCCGCGGGACCACGTCGACGATCGCGTAGCCGCCACCCCCGGTGGCCACCCACCTGCCGCCACTGACCTCGTGCGCGAGGTCGTGGAGCGCCTGGTAGGACGCGCGCTGGCCGTCGACGGACAGCATCAGGTGCGCCAGGGGGTCCTCGGTGTGGCTGTCGCAGCCTTGCTGGGTGACCAGGACATCGGGAGCGAACTCACGAAGCAGCGGCGGGACGACGGCGTGGAAGGCCCGCAGCCAGCCGGCGTCGGAGGTGCCCGGCGGGAGCGCGACGTTGACCGCGCTCCCCTCCGCGTCCGGGCCGCCGGTCTCGTCGGGGAACCCGGTGCCCGGGAAGAGCATCTGGCCGGTCTCGTGGAGGCTGATCGTCAGCACCCGCGGGTCGTCGTAGAAGACGCGCTCCACACCGTCCCCGTGGTGCACGTCGACATCGACGTAGGCAACCTTGGTGGCGCCCTGGTCGAGCAGCCAGCGGATCGCGACGGCGACGTCGTTGTAGATGCAGAACCCACTCGCGCGCGAGGGCATCGCATGGTGCAGCCCCCCGGTGATGGCCGCGGCGTGCAGCACGTCGCCGGTCCAGACCCGGCGGGCCGCCTCCACGGTGGCGCCGACGATATGCGCCGAAGCGTGGTGCATTCCCCGGAAGGTCGGGTTGTCCTCGGTGCCGAGCCCACGTTCGAGGTCGTAGCGGTCGGGGTCCTCCCCGACCCGCCGCACCGCCTCGATCAGCCGCTCGTCGTGCACGGTGAGGAGCAGGTCGTCCGCGGCCGTCGGGGCGGGCACGATCTCCAGCCCGTCTGGAGTCGCCGGCCTGGCCAGCAGATCCAGGTCGTCGGCCAGCCGCATCGTCAGCGCGACGCGGACCGGGTTCATCGGATGGGTGGCACCGAAGTCGTACTCGACCAGCTCGGGTTCGAAGACGACGCAGGCTGGTCCGCTCACGGCCTCACGACCCCTCGGCCAAGGCCTGGGAGCGGTCTCGCGCGGCCTCCATGGCCGTCAGGAAGGCGGCGCGCACCTTGTGGTCCTCCAGCTTCCGCACCGCCGCTGCCGTCGTGCCCCCTGGGGAGGTGACCTGCTCGCGCAGCACCGTCGGGTGCTCGCCGGTCTCGCGTAGCAGCTTCGCCGAGCCGACCACGGTCTGCACCACCAGCTCGGTGGCGGTGGTGCGCGGAAGCCCCAGGTGCACCCCCGCCTCGATCATCGCCTCCACCACGAAGAACAGGTACGCCGGGCCGGAGCCGCTGATCGCCGTCACGGCGTCCTGCTGCTTCTCCGGCACCCGGACCACCTTGCCGGTGGCCGCCATCAACGACTCCGCCTCGGCGAGGTGGCGCTCGTCGCAGTGGGTGCCGCGCGAGATCGCGGCCATCCCCTCGTCCACGAGGGCCGGCGTGTTGGGCATCACCCGGACCACCGCGACCCCCGCCGGGAGGTGGGTCTCGATGAACGCGGTGGTGATGCCGGCCGCAAGCGAGACCACCAGCTGGCCGGGCCGCAGCTCGGTGGCGATCTCGGTGAGCAAGTCGGCCATGTCCTGTGGCTTCACCACGATCACCACCGTGCCGGAATTCTGCGCCGCGAGCCGGTTCGAGGCCACCTCCACGCCGTAGCGCTCTGCGAGCTCGTGGGCCCGCTCAGGCCGCTTCTCCCCGACCAACAAGCTGGAGACCGGCCGGCCAGCCCGGATGAGTCCCGACAGCAGGGTCTCGCCCATGACCCCGACGCCGAGCACTGCGACCCGGGCCGGCTCCGGCTCGGTCGCGGCGGGCCCGGTGGGCGGGTCGCTCGAGGGCCCAGGGGAGGTCTGCGTGGCCGATGCGGCCGAGGGGCTCGGCGTGCTCACTTCTTCGACACCAGTGAACGAAGGAACAGCCCGAGGTTCTGTGGTCGCTCAGCCAGTCGTCTCATGAGGTAGCCGTACCACTCCTCGCCGTAGGGGATATAGACCCGAACGGCCTCCCCCTCGGCGGCCAGCCGCCGCTGCTCCTCGGGGCGGATGCCGAAGAGCATCTGGTACTCGTAGCTGCCCTGCGCCCGCCGGTGCCGGCGAGCCAGGTCGCCGGCGATCGCGACCATCCGCGGGTCGTGGCTAGCCACCATGGGGTAGCCCTCGCCGGCCATCAGGGTCTTCAGACATCGGACGTAGGAGCGGTCGACCTCCAGCCGCGACTGGAAGGCCACCGACTCCGGCTGCTTGTAGGCGCCCTTGCAGAGCCGGACCCGCGAGCCGGCTGTGGCCAGCGCCCGGCAGTCCTCCTCGGCGCGGTGCAGGTAGGCCTGGAGCACCGCACCGGTCTCCGGGAAGTCCCGGCGCAGCTCGGCGAGGACCCGCAGCGTCGAGTCGGTGGTGGTGTGGTCCTCCATGTCGAGGGTGACCGTGGTGCCCACGTCGCGCGCGGCCTGGCAGACCCTGCGGGCGTTGGCCAGCGCGGTCTTCTCACCCTCGTCGGGGAGTGCCTGCCCGACCGCGGAGAGCTTGAGCGACACCTCGGCGGGGCCGGCCAGACCGCGGTCTGCCAACTCCTCGAGCAGGGTGAGGTAGGCCGAGACCGTCGCCTCCGCCTGGGCGAGGTCGAGGGTGTCCTCGCCGAGGAAGTCCAGCGTGGCCAGCAGCCCCGCCCCCACCAGCTTCTCCACCACGTCGACGGCCTGCACGGCGCTCTCGCCGGGGACGTAGCCGTTCACGATCGCGCTCGAGACGGGCATGGCGGTGACCAGCCCCTTGACCCGGTCACTGCGCGCGAGCATCAGCAGCGGCTGCCTCAGCACCTGGGGTCCTCCTTCTCCGGTCGCGGCCGCCGGAGCGTGGCCGGCGCGGACCCAGGCTACGCCGTACGGCGACGCAGGGTGGCCGCCCCCAGCGCGAGCAGGACGACGATGAAGCCGGCGATCACCGCCAGGTCCGGCCAGATGTCCGCGGGCAGGCCCGCGAGGGTGTCCCCCGCATCGGAGGCGACCAGAGTCATCGCGTCGACGGCATAGGACAGCGGCAGCAGGTCGCTGAGCACGTCGAGCCCGGTGGGCAGCAGGTCGCGAGGGATGAAGAGGCCGCACAGCAGGATCTGCGGGATCACCAGCAGCGGCATGAACTGCACCGCCTGGAACTCCGTGCGCGCGAAGGCGGAGACGAACAGCCCCAAGGCGGTGCCCAGGACTGCGTCGGCGACAGCGACCAGGAGCAGTCCCCACAGCGCACCGGTCACGGTCAGGCCCAACAGCCAGACGCTGAGCCCGACGGCGATCGCGGACTGCGCCGCGGCCATCACGCCGAAGGCGAGGGCGTAGCCGAGCAGCAGGTCCAGCTTGCCCATCGGCATCGCGAGCAGTCGCTCCAGGGTGCCCGAGGAGCGCTCCCGCAGCGTCGTCACGCTGGTCACCAGGAACATCACGGTGAACGGGATGAGCGCAAGCAGTGCCGGTCCGAGGGAGTCGAAGGTCTCCGGTCGGGCGTCGAACATCCACCGCAGCAGCGCGAGGATGAGCGAGGGCATCACCAGCAGCAGGGCGAGGGTCCGACGGTCGTGGCGGAGCTGACTGAGCACCCGTCCGGCAACCGCCAGCGTGATCCGGGGGGTCATGCTGCGCTCCCGACGAGCTGGAGGAAGGCCGCCTCGACATCCGCGGCGCCGGTGGCGCTCAGCAGCCCGGCCGGGGAGTCGTCGGCGATGATCTTCCCTTCGCGCATCAGCAGGAGCCGGTCGCACCGCTCCGCCTCGTCCATCACGTGGCTGGAGACCAGGACCGCCGCACCACCGTCGGCAAGCCCGTGGAAGAGCCGCCACAGCTCCTGCCGCAGCACTGGGTCGAGACCGACGGTGGGCTCGTCGAGCACCAGCACCTCCGGCTCGCCGAGCAAGGCGACGGCCAGGCTGACCCGGGACTGCTGCCCTCCGGACAGCTGGTCGACGCGGGCATCACTGTGCGAGTCGAGGTCGACCAGGCCGACGACCCGTTGGCTCTCGACGGGGTCGGCACCGAGAACGCGGGCGAAGAAGCGAACGTTCTCCTCCACCGTCAGGTCGGCGTAGACGCTGGGCGCCTGGGTCACGTAGCCCACCCGGTGCCGTAGCGAGGGATGTCCTCCGGGCTTGCCCAGCACCGTGACCGTCCCGCTGGTGAGCCGCTGCACACCGACCACCGAGCGCATCAGGGTCGTCTTGCCGCAGCCGCTCGGGCCCAACAGGCCGGTGACCTCCCCGGCCCGGGCGGTGAAGGTGACCCCGTCCACGGCTCGGTGCACCCCGCGAACGACGACGAGGTCGGATACCTCGATCGCGCTATTCATCATGTGTTGAATTATGGGCTCCTGAACTGCTCGGCGCAAGTCGCTCGGAGTCGCCGGTGAGGAAGTGCTGGACGCTGGGTGCCACCCAGGAGACCACCTCGGCCCGCGGCATGCTCGCCAGTGGCTCCAGCCTCAGCAGGTAGCGGGTCACCAGCAGTCCCAGCATCTGCGAGGCCACCAGATCCCCGCGCCGGGCCGCAGGCTCGGGAAGTCGCGCGCGCAGCGGCCCCAGGATGAGGGGCAGCAGCCCCTCCCGCACCGGGTTGGCCTCCGTGGGCGCGCTCAGCGCAGTGCGCGCCAGGGCGACCAGGGACAACTGGCCCCCGGGGTCGTCCCAAAGCGCGAGCACGGTGTCGAGCAGCCGCCAGGCCAGCGTGTCCAGCGGTCCGTCCAGCACGCCGGCCAAGACTTCGCGCGGGTCGTAGGGGACCTGAAGCGCGGTCAGGAACAGGTCGTCCTTGGTGCCGAAGTAGTGGTGCACCAGCGACGGGTCCACCCCGGCTTGCAGGGCCACCCCGCGGATCGTCGTGGCGGTGTACCCCTTGCCGGCGAACGACTCCCGCGCGGCCTGGAAGATCGCGTCCCGGGTGTCGGAGGCCGAGGAGGGAGGGCCGGGCGGCCTGCCTCGCCGCCGGCCGCCGCGCGCCCCCCCGGCTGAACCCGGTGCGGCGGTGCTCACCGGGGGCCCGCCGTTCGCCTACCGGGGCTCGCCGTGGGCGACGGGGGGCTCACGGGCTCGGGTCCACCGCGGGCGCGGCGAAGTGCAGCCGGGCGAAGGCCAGACCCTCGATCAGGTCGGTCTCCCGGGTCCCCCGGCTCCCCGAGCGCCGCGTGTTGACCTCCAGCACCAGGCTGCCACCGAAGCCGACCACGGCCAGCCGCTCCAGCAGCGCGGCCACCGGCTGCGCACCCCGGCCAGGCACGAGGTGCTCGTCCTTGGCGCTGCCCGACCCGTCGGTCAGGTGCACGTGCCGCAGCGTCGGCTCCATCCGCCCGGCGAGCTCGACGCAGTCCGCGCGCGCGGTCGCAGCGTGCGAGACGTCGAGGGTGGTGTGGGCGTAGTCGAGTCCCACCGGGTCCCAATGCGGGGCGTAGGCCTGCATCTCCCTCCGCGAGGCACGCCACGGGTACATGTTCTCCACCGCGAAGTCGATCCCGGTCCGCTCCTCCAGCAGCGCGATCCCCTCCTCGAACCCGCGTGCGTAGTCCCGCTGCCAGCGAAACGGCGGATGGACGACGACGACCTCGGCGCCCAGCGCACTGGCCATCTCGGCGCTGGTGTCGAGCTTCCCCCAGGGGTCGGTCCCCCAGACCCGCTGGGTGATGAGCAGGCACGGGGCGTGAATCGCACAGACCGGCATCTGGTGGTAGTCCGAGAGGTGGCGCACCTGGGCGATGTCCTGGCTCGTCTCGTCCATCCCCACCATGACCTCGACCGCGTCGTACCCCAGTCGCACGGCCATCTCGAAGGCCGCAGCGGTGGTCTCGGGATAGACCGAGGCGGTGGAGAGCGCCACCGGCACGCGCGCCGGACCGTCCTCGCGCCCGGTGGTCATCCGATGACGCTCAACGTGTCGAGCCGCTCGAGGATGACCCCCTCACGCAACGCCCAGGGGCAGATCTCGAGCTCGTGTAGGCCGTAGATGTCCATCACCGCGTCGGCGACCAGCGCGCCGGCCAGGATCTGGTGCGACCGGTTCGGCGAGACCCCCGGAAGCGCGCAACGAGCCCGGTCGTCCATCGTCGCCAGCTCCGGCAGCTTCTCCGCCAGCACGTCCTGGGGCAGCGCCCGTCGGGCCCGCAGTCCCTCCGCCGCCGGTGCGGCACCGCAGATCCGGGCCAGGGAGCGGAAGGTCTTGGAGGTGGCCACCGCATGGTCGGGCTGTCCGGCGCGCAGGACCAGCCCGGCGTCGCGGGCGATCTCGGATCGCACCTTGCGACGCAGGTCGCGGACCGCCTCCTTGCCCGGGGGGTCCGTGACCAACCAGTCGCGGGTGAGCCGTCCGGCGCCCAACGGGTGCGACTGCGCGACGTCAGGCGCCTCATCGCACCCGGTCGCGATCTCCAGCGAGCCACCACCGATGTCGAAGACCACCAGCCGCCCCGAGGACCAGCCGAACCACCGGCGCACCGCGAGGAAGGTCAGTCGCGCCTCGTCCTCACCGGGGAGGACGTCGATGGCGACCCCGGCCTCCTCCTTGACCCGACCGAGCACCTCCTCGGAGTTGCTGGCGTCGCGGACCGCAGAGGTGGCGAAGCCGAGCATGTCCTGGCAGCCCTTGTCCTCGGCCACCGTGATCGCCTCGGCCACGAAGTCGATCAAGGCCTTCGTCCCGGACTTCTTCAGCGAGCCCTCCTTGTCCAGGTGCTCGGCAAGGCGCAGCGGGCGCTTGAAGGAGTACGCCGGAAGCGGCGCAGCTCCACCGTGGGCGTCCACGACCAGCAGGTGCCCCGTGTTGGAGCCGATGTCGAGCACGCCCAGCCGCACGGGGACAACCTACCCGTGCGGACCCGACCGCGCCGACCCCGACCGCGCCGACCCAGGCTAGGCTGCGCGTCGTGCCCGAGGTCGAGCTGCCGTTCCCGCGCGTCTGGGTGGAGTTCGTCGACCCCGCGGAGGTGGGCCAGGTGCTGCGGTGCGACCTCACCTGGCTGACGTCGCGGTGGACGTGCATCTTCGGTCGCGGGTGCCCCGGCATCTACGCGGACCGGCCCGAGGACGGTTGCTGCACACTCGGTGCCCACTTCAGCGACGAGGAGGACGAGGCCCGGGTCTCGGCGTACGTCCAGGAGCTGACGGCCGAGGACTGGCAGCTGCGCCGGGCGGGGCGGCGACGCTGGGTCGAGACCGACGAGGAGGGCTCGCGCAAGACCCGGGTCGTCGACGGCGCCTGCGTCTTTCTCAACCGGCCTGGCTTCCCCGGGGGGACCGGCTGCGCGCTGCACCGCCATGCCCTGCGCACGGGGGTACACCCGGTGCGCGCCAAGCCCGACGTGTGCTGGCAGCTGCCGATCCGTCGCACCTACCGCACCGTCGACCCCGGCGACGGCACCGAGTACCTCGAGGTCACGATCGCCGAGTACGACCGCCGCGGGTGGGGGCCGGGCGGGCATGACCTCGACTGGTACTGCTCGGCCAACACCGAGGCCCACGTGGCCGCCGAGCCGGTGTACGTCTCGGCGGAGACCGAGCTGGTCGAACTGATCGGTCGCCCCGCGTACGACGAACTGGCCCGCCACTGCGAGGCGCACCTCGCCAGCACCACGGCCCTCCGGCACCCGGCCAGTCGTCGCGTCCTCGGCCCCTGACCCGGCCGGGTCGGCGCGTCCTGCTCACTCAACCCGACCCGCGTCGGCGCCTCCTCGGGGGGCCCGTCTCAGTCCGGCTGCTCGCGCAGCTTCGCCGCGACGCTCTCAGGCATCGCCTCGTAGCGGACGTAGCTGCGGGTGAAGGTCGCCGACCCGTGCGAGAAGGCGCGCAGATCGATCGCGTAGCGGGAGATCTCCAGCTGCGGCACCTCCGCACGCACCATGGTCCGCTCCTCACCCACGCTCTCCGAACCGAGCACCCGCCCCCGGCGCGAGGAGAGGTCGCTCATCACCGTGCCCACCAGGTCGTCGGGAACGACGACCTGCACCTCGTCCACGGGCTCGAGCATCGAGATCCGCGCCGTCCCGGCGGCCTCGCGCAACGCCAGAGCCCCGGCGGTCTGGAAGGCCATGTCGGAGGAGTCGACGCTGTGGGCCTTGCCGTCGAAGAGCGTGACCTTGATGTCGACCACGGGGTAGCCCACGGCCACGCCCTTCTCCATCTGCTGCCGGACGCCCTTCTCGACCGACGGGATGAACTGTCGCGGGACGGCGCCACCGACCACCTTGTCGACGAACTCGAAGCCACCTCCTTGCCCGAGCGGCTCGACCTCGATGTCGCACACGGCGTACTGACCGTGGCCCCCGGACTGCTTGACATGTCGCCCATGCGCCTTCGCGGTGCCCGCGAAGGTCTCGCGCAGGGGGATCTTCAGCTCCACCTGGTCCACCGCTGCCCCGTACCGGGTGCTCAGCCGGTCGAGCAGCACGTCGGCATGCGCCTCGCCCATGCACCACAGCACGATCTGGTGCGTCTCGGCGTTGTGCTCGACGCGCAGCGTGGGATCTTCGGCGGCCAGCCTTTGCAGTCCCTGGGACAATTTATCCTCGTCGGCCTTCGCGCGCGCCTTGACCGCGATCGGCAGCAGTGGCTCGGGCATCGACCAGGGCTTGAGCACGACGGGGGTGTCCTTGTCGGACAGGGTGTCGCCGGTCTCCGCGGTGCTCAGCCGCGCGATGGCGCAGATGTCACCGGCGATCACCGCGTCGGTGGGGCGCAGCGTCTTGCCCAGGGGGATGGAGAGTGCGCCGATCCGCTCGTCATCGTCGTGGTCGGCGTGACCCGACTCCTCGCCGAAGAAGGAGGACAGGTGGCCGGAGACGTGCACGGTCATGTCCGGACGCACGGTGCCGGCAAAGACCCGCACCAGCGAGACCCGGCCCACGTAGGGGTCGGTGGTCGTCTTCACCACCTCGGCCACCAGGGATGCCTCGGCGTCGCACGTGAGCGGCGGCCCCGGGACGCCGGCGGGGGTGAACACCTCAGGGAGCACGTGCTCGGTCGGGCACGGGAAGCCGGTGACCACCAGGTCCAGCAGTTCCTCCGCGCCGACACCGGTGCTGGAGTCGACGGGGACCACCGGATGGAAGGAGCCGCGGGCCACCGCCTTCTCGAGGTCGTCGACCAGCAGGTCGCGGTCGATCTCCTCACCCCCCAGGTAGCGCTCCATGAGGCTCTCGTCCTCGGACTCCTCGATGACTGCCTCGATCAGCGCGCCCCGCTGCTCCTCGTGGGTGTGGTCATCGCTCAGCAGCCCGACCAGCCGGTCCTCCTCGCTCAGATAGACCGGCACGACCTTGTCGCCGAAGACCGCCCGCGCCTGCTCCACGACTCCCTCGTAGTCCGCGCGCACATGGTCGAGCTTGGTGACCACGACCACCCGGGGCATGTCCACGGCCGCGCACTCGCGCCACAGCGCGCGGGTGGGTGCGTCGATGCCCTCGTTGGCGGCGACGACGAACATCGCGCAGTCGGCGGCGCGCAGCCCGGCGCGGAGCTCACCGACGAAGTCGGCGTAGCCCGGGGTGTCGAGCAGGTTGATCTTGGTGCCGCCGCGAAGCACCGGAGCCACGGCCAGGGACACCGAGCGCTGCTGCCTGTGCTCGGCCTCGTCGTGGTCGGTGACGGTGGTGCCCTCCAGGGTCGAACCCGGCCTGTTCAGCACACCGGCCGAGACCAAGAGGGTCTCGACCAGTGTCGTCTTGCCGGAGCCGGCGGGTCCGACCAGGACCACGTTCCGGATCTGATCACATCCTGGGGCGACCGGCGCCCGCTCTCCCTTCACCGCCTGGGCGGCTGCCGCCTTGTTGGCCACGCTCCGACGCCTCCTCGCACCGTGGGGGCCTCGCGCGAGGCCCCCGGAATCGTGGGTCCACTCAACCCCCGCCCGGCGGAGGGCACAAGGGTCTGGACTCCGAAGAGACCCAGCCGACACCCATCCCGAACCCGGCCCGGAACGGGGGCCACGACACCCCGGCGTCGGGCTCCGATGTGAGCAGCGCAACAATGCCGCTATGCGCCTGGACCACCTGTCGTACGCCGCGGGACCGGACGGCCTCGAGACGACGGCACATCAGCTCGGAGAGATCCTCGGGGAGCCCTTCGTCGACGGCGGCATCCACCCACGCTTCGGCACGCGCAACATGGTCCTGCCGCTGGCGCGGGGCACCTACCTGGAGATCGTCGACGTTCTCGACCACCCCGCCTCCGACAAGGCCCCGTTCGGAAGGGCGGTGCGGGAGCGCTCCGCGCTGGGTGGCGGATGGCTGGGCTGGGTCATCGCGGTGCCGGACATCGGCGTGGTCGAGCAGAGGCTGGGCCGCAGCTCGGTGCCGGGGAACCGGCACCGCCCTGACGGTCACGAGCTGCGGTGGCGCCAGGTCGGCGTGACCGGAGTGCAGGCGGATCCGCAGCTGCCGTTCTTCGTCCAGTGGGAGGGGGACGGCGCCGACCACCCCAGCATCGGGGCTTCGCAGGATCTGCGGCTGGAGTCCCTCGACATCGCCGGCGACCCGCATCGCGTGGGCGAGTGGTTGGGGACCGCGGTCGAGGAGCCGCTCGAGGACGTCCACGTGCGCTGGGTTGGCGTGAACGGTGTCCCGGGCCTGCTCGCCGCGCAGTTCTCCACCCCGACCGGCCTCGCGCGCATCTGAGCGCGACCAGCACGACCAGCAGGACCAGCAGGACCAGCACCGTGAGCAGAGCGCCCGGGCTGCTGGCTGGCGCCGTACCCTCTCCCAACATCTGGCAGCACCCGGAGATCTACGAGCTGGAGAACCGGGCAGTGGCCCGCGACGGCGCCCTCGACCGGGCGATGCGGGCGCGCGTCGACTGGGCGGGCCGCGACGTACTCGACCTCGGCTGCGGCAGCGGCTACCACCTGCCCGCCTTCGCCGCCACCGCGCGCTCGGTGACCGGCGTCGAGCCGCACCTGCCCCTGCTTCGATGTGCGCGGCGACGGGTGCAGGCGTTGGGCTCGGTGCGCGTCCTGCACGGAACCGCCCAGTGCATCCCGCTGCCGGCGGCCTCCGTCGACGTCGCGCACGCGCGCTGGGCCTACTTCTTCGGTCCTGGCTGCGAGCCGGGGCTCGCCGAGCTGGACCGGGTGGTCCGCCGCGGCGGCACCGCGTTCGTCGTCGACAACGACCCGACGCGGTCGACCTTCGGGCGCTGGTTCCGGCTCGGTCATCCCTCGCTCGACCCCGTGGCCGTGGAGCGCTTCTGGGCCCGGCACGGGTGGACCCGGGAGCCGGTCGACCTCCTGTGGCGCTTCGAGCGACGATCCGATCTCGAGGCGGTGGTCCGCATCGAGCTGGATCCGGTGACTGCGGACCGGGTCCTGGCCGCCCACCACGGGACGACGCTCGACTACGCGGTCAACCTGTGGTGGCGGCGCTTCTGACTCGCTCGCAACCGAGCCGTCAGGACGTGCCGCGCACCCGCAGCTGCGGAGTGAGGATCACGTGCGGCTCGCAGCTGCGACGGATGGCGAGCCGGTCCTCGAGCAGCCGCACGATCTGCACGGCCACCTTCTCGAGCGGCTGCCGCACCGAGGTAAGCCCGGGAGGCACCACCTGGGCGGCGAAGGAGTCGTCGAAACCCACGACCGCGACGTCGTCGGGACCGGGGGTGCGGTGCCGTTCCCGGATCGCCTGGAGCACCCCCATCGCGATGGTGTCGCTGACGCACACATACGCCGAAGGCTCGGCGCTGTCGAAGAGCGCGTGCGCGGCCCGCCGCCCGAACTCGATCGTGTCCTCGCCGCGAGCGCTCAGGCCGGTGGTGGCCAGTCCGCGCTCGTGCATCCGATCGACCCACCCGCTGCGCCGGTCCTCGCCGATGGTGGACGCCTTCTGCCAACCGACCCAGGCGATCCGCCGATGGCCGCGGTCGGCGAGGTGGTCCACGGCCAGGAGGACCCCGGACCGGCCGTCGACGTCGACCCAGGGGAAGGATGCGGTCGGGTCCGTCCACGGGCGCCCGAAGGCGACGAACGGCACCTGCCGCTCATCGAGCCAGGCCGCCTGGGGGTTGCCGCGGTAGGTGTCGGTGACGACGAAGGCGTCCACGGCGGCGGAGCGCAGCATCTGGCCATAGCCGTCCAGCGGGTCGCTGACGTTGTCCGCGGTGAACAGCAGCACGTGCAGCCCCGCCTCCTTGCAGGACTCGACCAGCGAGTGGAGGAAGCGGTCCATGAGGCCGCTCGCGGTGCCTTCGACGGCAGGCTCGAGCCGCAGCCCGACCAGGTGGCTGGCGCGGGTCCGTAGGTTCCGGGCTGCGCGGTTGGGGGTGTAGCCGAGCCGTTCGATGGCCTGTTGGACCCGGGTCAGCGTCTCCGGGCGGAGGAGTTCGGGGCTGTTGAGAGCATTCGACACCGTCTGACGGGAGACCCCCGCGGCCGCGGCAACGGTGGCGAGCGTCGCCACGGGTCTGTGACGTGCCGGCATGGTCCCCTCATCGCGCCGCAGTGGCCGATTCGCCTGTGCTTGTGGATTCGCTTGTGGTTGTGGATCGATCCAATCGGTTCCTTCATGGTCACTCGCCGCCCGGTCGGAGTCAAACGACGACGGCAAGCGAAGCCACGCGGAATGCTGCGGCGAGATCCCCGAAAGCGTCGGCGCCGCCTCCTAGCCTCAGCCCATGAGCCGCCCCTCCCGCGCCCCCCGACCGGATCGCAGCGCCCACCGATGCACTGAGTGCGGCTGGCGCACCGTGACGTGGCTGGGGCGTTGCGCCGAGTGCGGCGCCTGGGGCAGCCTCGTCGAGGCCGTGGACGACCGGCGCCCCGCCCGCGGCCCGGCCGGCCGGGCGCAGGCTCCCCGGGCACCCAGCCCGGCGATCCCGATCGGACAGGTGCCGATCGAGGACACGGTGGCGACCGGCAGCGGGGTCCCCGAGCTCGACCGGGTGCTCGGCGGCGGGGTGGTGCCCGGGGCGGTGGTGCTGCTGGCGGGGGAACCGGGCGTCGGCAAGTCCACGCTGCTGCTCGAGGTGGCCGCCCAGTGCGCGCGCAGCGGGCGGCGCACGCTGTATGTCTCGGGCGAGGAGTCGCCCGCCCAGGTCCGGCTGCGTGCGGACCGTTGCCGGGCCGTGCACCACGACCTCTACCTGGCGGCCGAGACCGACCTCGAGGCGGTGCTGGCCCACGTCGAGCAGGTCCGGCCCCATCTGCTCGTCGTGGACTCCGTGCAGACGGTGTCGGCCGAGGGTGTCGACGGGGTGCCCGGCGGGGTGTCCCAGGTCAAGGAGGTCGCCGCCGCACTGGTGCGGCAGGCGAAGAGCCGCGCCATGGGCACGGTCCTGGTCGGGCACGTGACGAAGGAGGGGGGCATCGCCGGGCCACGCGTCCTCGAGCACCTCGTCGATGTCGTCCTGCACTTCGAGGGAGAGCGTGCGACGCCCCTGCGCATGGTGCGGGCGGTCAAGAACCGCTTCGGCCCGGTGGACGAGGTGGGCTGCTTCGAGCTGAACTCCGGCGGGATCAGCGCGGTCACCGACCCGTCGAGGCTGTTCGTCTCCCGCCACCACCAGCCCGTTCCGGGGACGTGTGTCGCGGTCACGCTCGAGGGGCGTCGACCGATGTTGGCCGAGGTCCAGGCGCTCGTCACCGCCAGCGCCGCGGAGCGACCCCGCCGCACCACCTCGGGCCTGGACTCCGCGCGCACGGCGATGGTGCTGGCGGTGCTGGAGGCTCGGGCCGGAGTGCGCCTGGGGTCCACCGACGTCTTCGTCTCCACCGTGGGCGGAGCCCGCGTGCAGGAACCCGCCGGCGACCTCGCCACCGCTCTGGCGGTGGCCTCGACCGCGCGCGGACTGGTCGTGCCGCCTCAGGTGGTGGCGGTCGGCGAGATCGGCCTGGCTGGGGAGCTGCGCCGGGTCCCCGAGCTGGCCCGGCGGTTGGCCGAGGCGCGACGTTTGGGCTTCGGGTTCGCCATCGTGCCCGCCGAGCCGGGCGGCTCAGAGGCACCCCACCCAGGCGGCATGGACGTCCTGGCCGCCCCCGACATCGGCACCGCCCTGAGTGTGCTCGACCTGCTGCCGACCCGTCGATCACCGCGAAGCACGCCCCGCACCGCCTAGACTCACGCGCAGCGCTGCGCGTCGGGCCGCAGCGTCGTCGACCTCGGGAGAAGCGTGGCCACAGATCGAGCCGACGACTCGCTTCGTCTCCGGGCGACGCTGGCCAGCGTCGCCCCGGGGACGGCCCTGCGTGACGGCCTCGAGCGGATCCTGCGAGGGCGCACCGGAGCGCTCATCGTGCTCGGGACCGACAAGACCATCGAGTCCATCTCCTCGGGCGGCTTCGCCTTGGACGTCCCCTTCTCGGCCACGGGCCTGCGCGAGCTCGCCAAGATGGACGGGGCGATCGTGCTGGACCATCAGGCCACGCGGATCCTGCGCGCCGCCGTACACCTGATGCCGGACCAGTCGATCCACTCAGAGGAGACCGGCACCCGGCACCGCACCGCCGACCGCGTCGCGCGGATGACCGGCTATCCGGTGATCTCGGTGTCCCAGTCGATGCAGATCATCGCCCTCTACGTGGGCCGGATGCGCTACGTGCTCGAGGACACCGGCTCGATCCTCTCCCGGGCGAACCAGGCCCTGGCCACGCTCGAGCGATACAAGATGCGGTTGGACGAGGTCAGCAGCACGCTGTCAGCGCTCGAGATCGAGGACCTGGTGACCACCCGCGACGTGGCCGCCGTGGCGCAGCGGCTGGAGATGGTGATCCGGATCGCGCGCGAGATCGACGACTACGTGCTCGAGCTGGGCACCGACGGGCGGCTGCTGGCGCTCCAGCTCGAAGAGCTGGTCACCGGCGTGGACGCCGATCGCGAGCTCGTCGTGCGTGACTACCTGCCAGCGGGCAAGAAGGCGAGAACCCCCAAGGCCACGCTCGCCGAGTTCGAGCGCCTCACCCCCACCGAGCTCGTCGACATCAATGCCGCCTCGCGCGTCTTGGGCCTCGGCACGAATGAGCTGCTCGACCAGCCGGTGTCACCACGTGGCTACCGTCTGCTGGCCCGCGTTCCCCGACTCCCGGCCACGGTGGTGGAACGGCTCGTGGAGCACTTCGGCAGCCTCCAGAAGCTGCTCGGGGCAAGCATCGACGACCTTCAGGCGGTCGACGGCGTCGGCGAGCTCCGAGCTCGCAACGTCCGCGAAGGGCTCTCTCGGCTCGCGGAGTCCAGCATCCTCGAGCGCTACGTCTGAGACCTTTCATGCCGCTTGTGCTTCGCCGGTCGCCCCGGCCGGGTCCCGGCGTCGGCCCGCAGACGGAGCGTCGCCTCGTGAGGCTCCACCGAGCCACGCGCCACGGCCGCGACGACGTAGGTGCCCGCGTCGACCCACGGCGAGTCGCCGGGGCACCCGGGCGCCGACTCCTTGCCGCGCCACACCACCCGGACTCGGGCCGCCTGCTTCTTGCGGGCCACGACCGTGGTCGTGGGGATCGCCTGCGGGCAGTGCTGGCTCGACCAGCGATCCGCGTCCGCGGTCGAGATCTTCACGAACAGCGTCTCCGGTGTGACCTCCCACGTGCATGCCCGAGCCTCGTGGGTGTTGATGTCCAGGGCGATCTCGACGCGTCCCCAGGGCCGGGCCTCGGTCGAGACCGGAGTGATGAGGATGTCGCTGTCCTCGCAGGGACCGTCGGGTTTGGGTGGTGCCTTCGGCTTCGAGCTGGACTTCTTGCGCTTCGCGCCTTCCTTGCGCGCACGTGCCTTGGCGTCCGCCTCCGTGCCGGGGCCGGGCTCCCCGGCGCCGGGCCCTGAGCCAGCGCCGGCTGTCGGCGTGGCGTCCGCAGGCCCGGCGGCACTTCGCGCGGCGGCCACGGCTCCGACCTCCCCGCTGGCGGTGTCGGGTTCCCCGGCCGCCAGTCCCACGAGCCGGACGGCCCCGAGGACCATGAGCAGCAGGAGCGCCACGACCACGACACGTCGCGTCCAGTAGACCCTCCGAGGCAGCGGCCCACGAGGACGGGTCACGGCACTCATGGGCGTCACCGTAACGGCTCCCCCGCCCGCTCCCCTGCAGGCACGCGCGGGGTCCGATCAGAGTCCCGCGGCGCCGCATCCGCCCGGCTAGGGTGGCAATCCGATGACCTCTCCTCATGGCCTCGCCGGTTTGTCCGCACCTTCGCCCGCGGGTCCAGCCCCCGCCGGAAACCTCAGCCCGGCGGTCGACCCGGTCGAGGCACCGGCGGCACCGCGCCAGGCGTCGGCCGATCTCCACGACGCGCTGCTGGACTGGTATGCGCGCAATGCCCGCGCCCTGCCATGGCGGGAGCCGGGCACCAGCCCGTGGGCGGTGCTCGTCTCCGAGGTGATGCTCCAGCAGACCCCCGTGGCGCGGGTGCTGCCCGTCTGGGAGAGCTGGCTGCGCCAGTGGCCCACGCCTGCCGCGCTGGCAGCCGAGGAGGCTGGGTCGGCGATCCGCGCCTGGGGCCGACTGGGGTATCCGCGCCGCGCGCTGCGCCTGCACGCCGCCGCTCGGGAGATCGTCGCCCACCACGACGGCGACGTCCCCGCGGACCTGGTGGAGCTGCGGGCCCTCCCGGGCGTGGGGGAATACACGGCGGCGGCGGTCACCGCCTTCGCCTTCGGACAGCGGCAGGTGGTCCTCGACACCAACGTCCGTCGCGTGCTCGCCCGCATGGTGTCTGGCGCCGCCCAGCCGCCGGCCTCGGTGACCGCGGCCGAGCGCACCCTGGCGGAGGCGCTGCTGCCCGGCCCGCCGCCGTCCGCGGCGATCTGGGCGGTGGCGGTCATGGAGCTCGGCGCCCTCGTCTGCGTCTCGCGGGAGCCGCGGTGCGGTGCCTGCCCGGTCGCGGGCCACTGCCGCTGGCTGGGTGTCGGACGTCCGGCTCGCGATGCGCCGACTCGCCGCCACCAGGGGTATGCCGGCACCGACCGCCAGTGCCGAGGTCGACTGCTCGGTGCGGTCCGCGACGCCGAGGGCGCCGTGCCGCACCCCGTCCTCGCGGCCCTGTGGGAGCCGGTCGAGCAACGCGAGCGTTGCCTCGCCGGCCTGCTGCTCGATGGGCTGCTCGTCCAAGACGGAGCCGGCTACCGGCTGCCCTGAGTGCGTCGACCGCCCCGGGAGTCACGATCGCCCGTGCCGGTTCTCGGCACGGGCGATCCTGCAGTGAGTCGGTCAGTCGGCCTCCGCGGGCTCGACCTCCTCGATCGTCTCGATCGGCGGCATGTCGAGGTCGAAGCTGTTGCGTGGCTTCCCCTCGAAGGTGAAGGTGGCCCCGGGGCCCTCGCCCTCGACGTCGACCAGCACACGTTGGCCGGGGCCCACCTCGCCGTACAGCATCTTCTCGGCGAGCGTGTCCTCGATCTCGCGCTGCACGGTGCGACGCAGCGGTCGGGCGCCGAGGACGGGGTCGAAGCCGCGCTTGGCCAGCAGTTGCCTGGCCGCATCGGTCAGCTCCACCGTCATGTCCCGGTCGGCGAGCCGCTTGTCGACGCCGTCGATCATCATGTCGACCATCGAGACGATCTGCTCCTGCGACAGCGGCGGGAAGACGATGATCTCGTCGACACGGTTGAGGAACTCGGGGCGGAAGTGCTGGCGAAGCTCCTCCGACACCTTCGCCTTCATCCGGCCGTAGGAGCCCTCGACGTCCCCGGTCTGCTGGAATCCGAGGTTGACGCCCTTGGCGATATCCCGGGTCCCGAGGTTGGTCGTCATGATGATGACCGTGTTCTTGAAGTCGACCACCCGGCCTTGCGAGTCGGTCAGCCGACCTTCCTCGAGAATCTGCAGCAGCGAGTTGAAGATGTCCGGGTGGGCCTTCTCGACCTCATCGAAGAGAACCACCGAGAACGGCTTGCGCCGCACCTTCTCGGTCAGCTGACCGCCTTCCTCATATCCGACATAACCGGGAGGTGAGCCGAACAGTCGGGACACGGTGTGCTTCTCGGAGAACTCCGACATGTCGAGCTGAATGAGCGCGTCTTCGTCGCCGAAGAGGAACTCCGCCAGCGACTTGGACAGCCACGTCTTCCCGACGCCCGAGGGCCCGGCGAAAATGAACGACCCACCCGGGCGCTTGGGGTCCTTCAGCCCGGCACGGGTACGCCGGATCGCGCGGCTGAGGGCCTTGACTGCCTCCTCCTGGCCGACCACCCGCTTGTGCAGCTCGTCCTCCATCTTGAGCAGCCGCGTGGACTCCTCCTCGGACAGCTTCACGATCGGGATGCCGGTCGCCACGGCGAGCACCTCGGCGATCAGCTCCTCGTCGACCTCGGCGACCACGTCCATGTCGCCGGCGCGCCACTGCTTCTCGCGCTCGCCCTTGGCCAGGATCAGCTTCTTCTCCTCGTCGCGAAGCGACGCGGCGAGCTCGAAGTCCTGGCTGTCGATGGCGCTCTCCTTGCGGCGTCGCACGTCAGCGATCTTGTCGTCGAACTCCCGCAGGTCCGGCGGAGCGGTCATCCGGCGGATCCGCAACCGCGAGCCGGCCTCGTCGATGAGATCGATGGCCTTGTCAGGCAGGAACCGGTCAGAGACATAGCGGTCGGCCAGCGTGGCCGCCGACACCAGCGCCTCGTCGGTGATCGTCACCCGGTGGTGCGCCTCGTAGCGGTCGCGGAGCCCCTTGAGGATCTCGATGGTGTGCGCGATCGAGGGCTCGTGGACCTGGATCGGCTGGAAGCGGCGCTCCAGGGCGGCGTCCTTCTCCAGATGCTTGCGGTACTCGTCGAGCGTGGTCGCGCCGATCGTCTGCAGCTCGCCCCGGGCCAGCATCGGCTTCAGAATGCTCGCTGCGTCGATCGCCCCCTCGGCGGCGCCGGCCCCGACGAGAGTGTGCAACTCGTCGATGAACAAGATGATGTCGCCACGGGTCTTGATCTCCTTGAGGACCTTCTTCAGCCGCTCCTCGAAGTCGCCGCGGTAGCGAGAGCCGGCCACCAGGGCACCGAGGTCCAGGCTGTAGATCTGCTTGTCCTTGAGGGTCTCGGGCACGTCGCCGCGCACGATGGCCTGGCCGAGGCCCTCGACGCAGGCGGTCTTGCCCACGCCGGGCTCGCCGATCAGCACCGGGTTGTTCTTCGTGCGGCGCGACAGCACCTGCATGACCCGCTCGATCTCCTTCTCGCGCCCGATCACCGGGTCGAGCTTCCCTTCGCGAGCGGCCTGCGTGTAGTTGCGCCCGAACTGGTCGAGCACCAGAGAGCTCGAGGGCGCACCCTCAGGGGCGGTGCCCGCGGTGGCGGTCTCCTTCCCCTGGAAGCCCGACAGCAGCTGGATGACCTGCTGGCGGACCCGGTTCAGGTCGGCGCCGAGCTTGACCAGCACCTGGGCCGCGACGCCCTCACCCTCGCGGATGAGGCCGAGCAGGATGTGCTCGGTGCCGATGTAGTTGTGTCCCAGCTGCAGCGCCTCGCGCAGCGACAGCTCGAGCACCTTCTTGGCGCGCGGCGTGAAGGGGATGTGACCGGACGGTGCCTGCTGGCCCTGACCGATGATCTCCTCGACCTGTGCGCGCACGGCCTCCAAGGAGATGCCCAAGCTCTCCAGGGCCTTGGCCGCCACCCCTTCGCCCTCGTGAATGAGGCCGAGGAGGATGTGCTCGGTGCCGATGTAGTTGTGGCTGAGCATGCGGGCCTCTTCTTGCGCCAGCACGACAACCCGACGGGCTCGATCCGTGAACCGCTCGAACATGTCTTCGCTCCTACCCCACGACTCCCTGCGCAACCCGCGCGAAGAGGGGTCGTCCTCTGCACTGTAGTCCCCGGCTCCTACCGAGAACCGCACGCTGCGCAACTCCGGCAGCATCGCGCGCTGACATCTGTCCCAACGAGTCGCCCAGAAGCGCTGTTCCCCCAGCCGGGTTCGCTGCCAGCGAACAGCATCGTGCGAAATGCGTCCGGCCACGATGCCCGCCGGCCGCCTGCGGGCGGGCGAGGGGCATCGGTGGCCGGGACTCAGTGGGCGGCGGCGTACGCCTCCCTGAGCTCGGCCGGCACACGGCCACGCTCGGAGACCTCGTGGCCCTCCGCACGCGCCCAGGCGCGGATCTCCGCTGCCGACGGGCCCGCGGATGAGCCTCGCGCGGAGCCGTTCGACGAGCGAGCACTGGAGCGCCTGCGAGCGGTGGCCTTCCGGCCGTGTGCGACGAAGGGTGCCAGGACCTCTCGGAGCTTGTCGGCATTCGCCTCCGACAGGTCGATCTCGTATTGCGTTCCCTCTAGGCCGAAGGAATACGTGCCCACGGCCTCAGTTCCGTCGATGTCGTCGACGAACACCACACTCACCCTCTGTGCCATCCAATACCTTCCTTGGGTCACCCGATGCGATTCCATCACGGCCCCCGGAATCAGCCAAGAATAACTATGGGGCACGAAAGCCCGAGGAAACAAGGTGCGCGCGTCTCTTGTGCACACCTTCTTGCCTCGTCCAGAACGCCAATAGGGCTCTGCCGCCGCCCTCACGATGTAGGCGGGCCCTTCTTCGCTCGCGGTGGACGCTGCTTCTTATGCTGGAAGTCCGTGGTCGTCCTCTCCTCGTTCATCCCGCGCGTCGGGCCGCCCACGTCGCCGGCGCGCCTCTCATCGGCGCCGGTCAGTGCGGCCGCAACAACGGGAAGAGGATCGTCTCGCGGATGCCGGCGCCGGTCAGCAGCATGACCAGCCGGTCCACGCCCATGCCCATGCCGCCGGCCGGCGGCATGCCGTGCTCCATCGCCCGCAGGAACGCCTCGTCGAGCTCCATCGCCTCGGGGTCGCCCTGGGCGGCAAGCAGCGACTGCTCGACGAGCCGGTCGCGCTGGACGACAGGGTCGTTGAGCTCGGTGTACGCCGGAGCCAGCTCGACACCGTTGATGACGAGGTCGAAGGCCTCCACGAGACCCACCTGGGACCGGTGCGCCTTAGCCAGTGGGCGGACCGACGCCGGATAATCCTGGACGAAGGTCGGCTGGACCAGCGTGTGCTCGACCAGTCGCTCGAAGAGCTCGAGGGCCACCTCCCCAGCGTTCCAGTGCGGCTGCAGCTCGATGTCACGCTCTCCGACCAGCGCGACGAGCCGGTCGCGGGGAGTCTCGACCGTGACCTCGACTCCGAGCGCCTCGGAGACCAGCTCGAGCATCGGCGCCGAGCGCCAGGGTCGCTCCAGGTCGATCTCCTCGCCGTTGCGGCCGGTGACCACCGTGCGGCCCACCGCCCGAGCGGCCTCGACGACGAGTGTGCGCACCAGGTCCTTCATCGTCTCCACGTCGCCGTAGGCCTCGTAGGCCTCGAGCATCGAGAACTCCGCGGCGTGGCTGGAGTCCAGGCCCTCGTTGCGGAAGGTGCGGCCGATCTCGTAGACCTTCTCGACGCCACCGATCATCGCCTTCTTCAGGTCCAGCTCGAGGGCGATCCGCAGCAGCATCGGCTGGTCGAAGGCGTTGAGGTGGGTCCGGAACGGCCGGGCGGCGGCCCCGCCGTTGGTCAGCTGCAGGATGGGCGTCTCGACCTCGACGTACCCCCGGTCGTCGAGGGTGCGGCGCAGCGAGGCCAGCACGACGGCCTTGGTGCGCACCATCGCCCGCGCCTCGGGGTTCACGACCATGTCGAGGTAGCGCTGACGGACCCGCGCCTCGGCCGAGAGCGGCTTGTGCTCGGTCGGAAGCGGGCGCAGCGCCTTGGCCGCCATCACCCAGGCGGTCGCCTGCACGGACAGCTCGCCGCGCCGGCTGGTGATCACCTCGCCGGTGACGCCGACGTAGTCGCCGATGTCGACCATCGCCTTGTAGTCGGCCAGCGCCTCCTCGCCGACGTCGGCCAGCGACAGCATCGCCTGGAGCTCGGTGCCGTCGCCCTCGCGGAGCCGGGCGAAGCACAGCTTGCCGGTGTTGCGGACGTGGATGACCCGGCCGACCACCGAGACCACGTCCCCGGTGCGGGTGTCGGGCGCCAGCCCCAGCGCGTCGTAGTGCGCCCGGACCTCGGCCAGCGTGTGCGTGCGCGGCACCTGCACCGGGTAGGCCTGGGTGCCGGCGGCCAGCAGCCGGTCACGCTTCTCGCGGCGCACGCGGACCTGTTCGGGAACCTCGCCTGACTGCTCGGAGTGCCCGGCCGACTCGGCGGGGAGGGGCGGCTCGGAGGTGGCAGGCATGGCGCACAGCCTAGGAGGGGTACGCCGGGGCCGGCCCGCCGCCCGGGAGGGCCGGCGCTCAGGTGTTGCGCCGGAAGGTCAGCTGCAGTCCGAGCAGCGTCAGCCACGGCTGGTGGTCGGTGACGCTGGCGCACTCCTCGAGCACGACGTGGGCGAGTCCGCCGGTGGCCACCACGTTGACGTCGGCCGGCTTGAGCTGCAGTGCGGCGGTCATCCTGGCGACCATGCCGTCGACCTGCGCGGCGAACCCGAAGAGCACGCCACTCTGGACGGCCTCGACGGTGTTCTTGGCGATCACCGACCGGGGCCGTCGCAGCTCCACCTTGCGCAGTTGCGCGCCCCGCCGGCCCAACGCCTCCAGGGAGATGCCGATGCCAGGTGCGATCGCACCGCCGAGGTACTCCCCTCGCGGCGAGATCACGTCGTAGGTCGTGGCTGTGCCGAAGTCCACCACGATCGAGGGACCGTCGTAGAGGTGGGCCGCGGCCAGTGCGTTGACGACGCGGTCCGACCCGACCTCCCGGGGGTTGTCCACGAGCAGGGGGACCCCGGTGCGCACGCCCGGCTCCACCACGACGTGCGGGATGCCCGGGTGGTAGTCGGCCATCATCCGCCGCCACTCGTGCATCACGGCCGGCACGGTGCTGCACACCGCGACGCCACACAGGTGCTGGCCGACGGCGCGGGACTGGAGCAGCGCGGAGAGCAGGACCCCCCACTCGTCGGCGGTGCGCACCTCGTCGGTGGCCACCCGCCAGTGGTCGTGCACCACCCCGTCGGCCACGAGTCCCACGGTGGTGTGGCTGTTGCCGATGTCGGCGGCCAGCAGCGGCGCAGGGGTGGTGGTCATGCGGGGATCCCGACGGCTGCGCCGAGGGACACCGGCACGTTGTCGATCAGCCGCGTGCTGCCCACCCTGGCCGCGGCCAGCAGCCGCGCTGGCCCGTTGTCCGGGGCGGGGCCGAGGTCGGGGCCGGTGAGGGCGAGGTAGTCCACCTCGACGCCGGAGGCCGCGTCGAGGACGGCCCGGGCGGCGCGGCGTACTGCCTCGGCCCCGTGCGGGCCGGCGGCGGCCCCGGCTCGAAGGGCCTGCGGAAGCGCGGCGGCCTCGCGGCGCTGCCGGGCGTCGAGGTAGCGGTTGCGGCTGGAGAGCGCCAGGTCGTCCGGCTCGCGCACGGTGGCCGTGCCCAGCACCTCGACCCCCAGGCTGAGGTCGGTGACCATCCGGCGGACCAGCACCAGTTGCTGGAAGTCCTTCTCCCCGAAGACCGCCACGTCGGGGCGGACCAGGGCGAACAGCTTGGCCACCACGGTCAGGACCCCCCTGAAGTGCGTCGGCCGGACCGCTCCCTCCAGCACCGCCCCGATCGGGCCGGGGTCCACCGTGACCTGAGGTTCGCCGCCGGGGTAGACGTGCGCCACGTCGGGGGCGAAGACCGCGTCGACCCCCGCCTCCGCGCTCATCGCAAGGTCCGCATCGAAGGTCCGCGGATAGCGGTCCAGGTCCTCCCCCGCCCCGAACTGCAGCGGGTTGACGAAGACCGAGGCCACCACCGCACCGGTCGGGCCGGCGCGCCGCCGCGCCTGGTCGAGCAGGGTGCGGTGACCAGCGTGCAGGGCGCCCATGGTCGGCACCAGCACCAGCGGCCCGCGCGCATCCGCGGGGCCCGCCTCACCGAGCCGCGAGGTCGCGAGGCCGGCCACCAGCTCGGCCCGGGTGCGCGCGACGCACGGCCGAGTCACGCGGCGACCCGCTCCAGGGCGTCGTTGAGGATGCCGACCAGCTTCGCGGCCCGGATCGGCAGCAGCCGGCCGTCGAGGACGGCGGCGTTGGCCGTGGCCCGGGCCAGCACGACGTACGCGGGGACGGTGCCGGGCTGGGTCGCCTCGATCGCCGCGAGGTGCGCCCGGACCGTCTCCACGTCGCCACGCACGATCGGTCCGGTCAACGCCGCGTCGCCCATCATCAGGGCGTTGTCCAGCGCCGCGGTCAGCAGCGGGCGCAGGGTGGCGGCCGGGTCCTCCGCGCCGCAGTCCCGGAGCAGGTCCATCGCCTGGGTCACGAGGGTCACCAGGTGGTTGGCGCCGTGCGCGAGCGCGGCGTGGTAGAGCGCACGCCGGTCCTCGGGCACCCACACCAGCCGGCCGTCGAGCTCGCCGACGATCCGCTTGGCCGCCTCGACGGCGACCGGCTCCTCGGCGGTCACCCCGAAGGAGCAGCCGTCGAGGCGGCTGAGGTCCCGCGAGGTGCCGGTGAAGGTCATGGCCGGATGGAGAGCCACCACGTGGGCACCGACCCGGCGCGCGGGCTCGAGGACCGCGAGACCGTGCCGACCCGAGGTGTGCGCGACGACCTGGCCCTCCGCGATGGCGCCGGAGGCCGCCAGCATCGTGACCACGTTGCCGAGCATGTCATCGGGAACCGTGAGCAGGAGCAGGTCGCAGGAGCGGCTGACCGCGGTCGGCTTGCGCACGGGGACGCCCGGCAGCAGCGTGGCGATCCGGGTGCGGGAGGCGTCGGACTCGCCGGCGGCGGAGGTGACCTCGTGTCCGGCGGAGCGCAGCCCCGCGGCGAGCACGGCGCCGACCCGGCCCGCGCCGACAACTCCGATCGTGCGGGGTGCATGGCGCGCCATCGTGATCCGCCTTTCGTTCCAGTCCCATCGCGGGGTACCGGACGTCGCGACCGATCATCCAGCGTAGAGCGACGGCCTGCCCACGTCAGCAGATCCAGCCGTGGGGTCAGTCACAGCGCGTTCGCGGCGTACCCTGAGCGCGGTGGACCGCGACCCGCCCAGGCCAGCCGCGTGCCCGCTGCCGCTGTGGCGTGACGCATGGCGGGAGGCGCTCTACGGCACCGGCGGCTTCTACCGCCACCAGGCTCCGGCTCAGCACTTCCGCACCGCTGCCCACGGCTCGGACGTCCTGGCCGGGGCGCTGGCGACCCTGGCCCGGCGGCACCGGCTCGACTCCGTGGTCGACGTGGGCGCCGGTCGCGGGGAGCTGCTGCTGGCGTTGCGGCGTGCCGCCCCCCACCTCCGCCTGAACGCCGTCGAGGTGGCGCCCCGGCCCGTCGGCCTGCCGTCAGACATCACCTGGTCACATACCGCGCCGGAAGCCGTCGAGGGCCTGGTGCTGGCCCACGAGTTGCTGGACACGGTTCCCTGCGCGGTCGCCGAGGTCGACCCGGGAGGTACGCCGCGCCTCGTGCACGTCGACCCGCGCACCGGGAACGAGCAGCTGGGGGAGCCGCTGAGAACCTCCGGGGAGACCGCGGAGCTGACCCGGTGGCTGGATCAGTGGTGGCCGCTGGCCGGAGCAACGCCGGGCGCGCGGGCCGAGGTGGGGCTGGACCGGGACCGCACCTGGGCGGCAGCCGTGGCCCGGCTGCGGCGCGGGCTGGCGGTGGCCGTGGACTACGGGCACACCCGCGCAGGGCGGCCGAGTCGGGGGTCGCTGCGCTGCTACCGCCACGGCCGCGAGGTCGGGGTCGCCCCGGACGGGACCCGCGACGTCACCGCCGACGTCGCGGTCGATGCCGTCGCCGCCGCGGTGGAGGGGTCAGTGCTGCCTCAGCGAGAGGCCCTCGCCGCTCTGGGGGTCAGCGCCCGCCGCCCCCCGCTCGCGGAGGCGAGGTCGGACCCGTCGGGATACCTGCGCTCGTTGGCTTCGGCGACCGCGGCTGCGGAGTTGCTCGCGCCCGGCGGCTTCGGCGGCTTCTACTGGGTGGTCTCCGGGCGCGGCGGTGTCGTGCCCTCCTGGGGGTCCCCGGACTTGCGATGATCGGAGGCTTCCCCATCGATCCCCCCACGATCGGGGACACCGCGATCGGGGACACCTCGATCGGGGCGGCTGGCGGGGGTCTGCCGGCCTGGAATCGGCCGGTGTCGGGCCGCCCTGCCCCGCCGGGCCGCCTCGACCAGGAACGCCCGCGCGACGGCGGCCTCGCTTTGCTCCCCCCGGACGTGCACGGGTCCGGGGGGGCTGTCGACGTGGACGTCGGCCAGGCCGAGCAGCCGTTGCAGAGGGCCCTGCGTCACCCGCATCGACTGGGACCGCTCATGCGGCACCAGGTCGGTGCGCCGCACCCACCAGCCTCGGCGGCTGACCGCCAGGTCGTCGTCCAGGCCGATCGCCAGGTTCCACCACGTCAGGGGAGCCCGCCACGCGGCGCGTCGGGGCGGACGCACGAGCGGCACCGAGCGGGGGTCGCGGTCGCCCAGCAGCGACCGGAGGATGGCGATCACCTCCTCCCGGGGGGCTACGGGCACGATCGTGGACGACCCCGCCGAGTCGTCGGCGTCGCTCACCTGTCCCGCCACCGACACGTCCAGGCGGGCCCAGCCCATCCGCCGCCAAAGCAGCGGCTCGGTGACCACGTAGCCCTGGATGCGCGGACGTGAGATGGTCTGGCTCGACAGGGACGTCAGCCCACGGCGCACGTTCAGGCCCGCGGAGGACTCGCTGAGGGTGAAGTTGTAGTAGCCGCTGAGCCGCTTGCCCAGCGCCAGCGTCACCGCCAGAAGGGCGGGGAATCCGAGCCCGAAGACCGCGAACGAGCCGCCGACGGCTGCGGTCGTGAGCATCACCACCCCCGCGACCGCGCCGACGAGCGTCTCGGTGGACAGGACGAGACTGCCGATCAAGCGGCCCGGGTCCAGCCTGGCCAGCACCCGCTCGGGCTCCACAGCACCCGCACTCGCAGCGCCGTGGTCCTCCTCGGGTCCCCCACCCACGAGGTCGTCGCGCCGTTCCAGCAGCACCCGCCGCAGGTCCAGCGCCTCCGAGTGCGGCAAGAACGCGAGCCGCCCCTCGCGGTCTCCCCCCGCAGTGTCGAGCCGGAGCTCGGCCAGCCCGAAGGCTCGCGCCACCAGCGGCTGCACGATGTCGACGCCCTGAAGCCGGTCGATCCTGATCCGCCGCGACTGCCGGACCAGGACCCCAGTGTCGATCCGCAGCTCGTCGACCGAGACCCAGTACGTGGTGAGGAACCACGACGCCACGCCATAGACAGCGCCGGCGACCAGCACCGACAGCAGGATCAACCCGGTGAACCCCAGGCTCCCCTGGTCCAGGATCTGGCGCCACGACGCCCCCACGACGGCGAGCACCACGATCGGCGCCCGCACCACCGGCGTCAGCGGGCTCAACCGGCGAGGCCGCCGGGCCGGCGGAGCCGGCCGGTCCCCGGACGCGGTGGCCGGCACCGGGGGTGGCTGCTCGGGAGGGGGGGTGCTCACAGTCCGGCCGCCCGGGACTCGCCGAGGGCGGTGAGCCGGTCACGCAGCCGCGCCGCCTCCCCGGCCGGCAGCCCCGGGATCACCGCGCTCGTCCCCGGGCTGGCCGTGTGCAGACGCAGCGAAGCGATGCCGAGCAGCTGGTCCAGTGGGCCGGCTTGGACATCGACGTACTGCATCCGGCCGTAAGGCACGATGACCAGGCGGCGGAAGAGGGCTCCGCGGGTGATGAACAGCTCCTCGTCGGCCTCGAGATAGCCCCACAGCGCGGTCGTGCGGCCGGCCAGCCACCAGCCCCAGGCGGCCAGTCCCACCAACCCGACCGGCAGCACCACTCGCCACGGCTGGTCCAGGGACCCGAGTGCCAGCGTCAGCCCGAGCAGGATCACGGCAACGCCCACCACGACCCCGAGCACGATCCGGCGGCCGACGGCCAGCCGGGGGGAGACCCGCTGCCAGGCGGCACCGGGCGGGTCGAAGAGGGCATCCACGGATCCAGCGTAGGGATGCGTCCCGCACGGAACGTCCCGCCACCCCCGAGCGTCCCTATGATGCGCGCGTGGCCGCATCCGAGGAGCAACCCGCCGCGGAGGCGAGCCCGAGCCGGCCGCTCACCGTCGCCGTCGGAGGCGCCGCGCACGGCCTGGTGCCCGAGGGCCGCGACGGGGAGGGTCCCGAGACCGTCGTGCTCGACCTGGGGCCCCACCACCCCACCAACCACGGCGCACTGCGGCTGCACCTGCGCCTGACCGGTGACCGCATCGTGCACTGCGACCCCGAGGTCGGCTTCGTCCACCGGGGCGCGGAGAAGCTCTTCGAGGTCCGCGACTACCGCCAGATCGTGATGCTGGCCAACCGCCACGACTGGCTCAGCGCCTTCGCGAACGAGCTCGGCGTGGTCATGGCCGTGGAGCGGATGCTCGGCATCGAGGTGCCACCCCGCGCGGTGTGGGCGCGAACCCTGCTCGCCGAGCTCAACCGCGTGCTCCACCACCTGATGTTCCTCGGCTCCTACCCTGCCGAACTGGGCCAGGCGCCACCGGTGGCCCTCCGCGAGCGCGAGGCGGTGCTGCGGGTGATGGAGGAGCTGGCTGGCGGCCGGATGCACTTCATGTTCAACCGGGTCGGCGGCCTCAAGGAGGAGATGCCGGCCGGATGGCTGGACCGGGTCGGCGCCGCGACGGCCGGAGTCCGGGCGACTCTCCCGGCGATCCGGGAGTCGACCCTGGGCAGCGAGGCGTTCCGAACGCGCACCGTGGGGGTCGGCGTCCTGGACAGCGCCACCGCCGCGGCGTACGGCGTCAGCGGCCCGGTCGCGCGCGCCAGCGGTCTCGACGCCGACCTGCGTCGCGACGAGCCCTACCTCGCCTACGCCGACCTGGCCGCCGCCGGGGTGTTGCGTGCCGTGAGCCGGTCCGAGGGGGACGCCTGGGGGCGGTTCTCGGTGCTGCTGCAGCAGGTGGAGGTCAGCCTCGACCTGGTGGAGGCCTGCGTCGAAGCGATCCGCTCCCTGCCACCGGGTCCGGTGAACGTCCGGCTCCCGAAGATCGTCAAGGCGCCCGAGGGTGCGACCTACGTCTGGTCCGAGAGCCCCGGGGGGCTCAACGGCTACTACCTGGTCTCGCGGGGCGAGCGCACGCCCTGGCGGCTCAAGCTCCGGACGCCGGGCTTCAACAACGCCGCGGCGCTGCCGGCGATCCTGCACGGCGCCACCGTCGCCGACCTCGTCCCGGTGCTGGGGTCCCTGCTGTTCGTGATCGGCGACATCGACAAGTAGCACGCGGACCGCTGTGCCACACTGCGGCGGTGGCCGGGCCCCGGAGGAACACCGCGGTGCTCCTCGCGGGGGGCGTGGGCACCCGCGTCGGGGCGGCGCTGCCCAAGCAGCTGCTCCCGATCGCCGGCCGACCGGTGCTCGCGCACTCGATCGCCGCATTCGACGCGCACCCGGGGATCGACGACATCGTGGTGATGATGGTGGCCAACCACCTCGACGCCGTTCACGCGATCGTCGCCGACGGCGGCTTCGGCAAGGTGCGCCAGGTCCTTGCAGGAGGGGCCACCCGGAGCGGGAGCAGCATGCGAGCGCTCGCAGCGCTGGGGGACGAGGAGCGGGCAGTGCTGCTCCACGACGCCGCGCGGCCCCTGGTGCCGCGGAGAGTCATCTCCGAGTGCCTCGAGGCCTTGCGCGAGGTGGACTCCGTTCTCACTGCCATATCGTCCACCGACACCGTGGTCGAGGTCGACGACGCCGGCAGGGTGCAGTCCGTGCCCGAGCGGGCCTCGCTGCGGCGCGCCCAGACACCGCAGGGATTCCGGCTGTCGGTGATCCGCGAGGCGTACGCCCGCGCCGGGCGGGATCCGCATTTCCGGGCCACCGACGACGTCGGGGTCGTGCTGCGCTACCTGCCGGATGTGCCCGTGCACGTCGTCCCCGGCGACCTGCGCAACATCAAAGTCACCGACCGCCTGGACTTCCGGATTGCCGAGGCGCTGGTCGGGGACGCCGAAGTCCCGGGCCTCTCGCCCGCCGTGCCGAATCCGGACCCGAGCCAGGACCCGGGTCAGGCGCCGGACTAGGCCTGCCGCGTCGCGGATCCGGTGAACCGCCGTGCCGACGTTCCGCGCTGCTCCCAAGCCAGCATGTCCACCACGGTGTCGACGTCGGTGTCGACGTCGGTGTCGACGTCGGCGTCGACCTCGGAGACGATCCCGGCGTCCCGTGCGGGGTCATCGTGCGGTGACCACGTGGCGAGCTCGTCGGCCTCCTCGGCGCTGCGGATGGCCAAGGCCAGCTCCAGCTCAGCCACCCGGCCCTGGGCCTGGACGACTCGCCGTCCTTCGCGCCGCACTCGGTCCTCGGCCACGACGGCACGGGTCTCGAGGAGTCGCAGCGTGCCCTCCAGCTCGCGCACGTCGCGCTCTCGCCCCGCGAGCCGGTCGTCCAGCTCCCGTGCGACCCGGAGCTGCTGCTGCGATCGGGCCGCCAGAAGCTGCTCGAAGGAGCGGGCCTGCCGGGCCCGGTCGCGGGCGTGCTCGCGACGCGCCTGGAGCAGCTCGGTGTGGATGATGCGGGCCGCCCCCCAGCCCGCCAGTAGGGACACTGCGGCGGCGGGCCCGACCCAAGCACCGGTGACCAGCGCCGTGGCCACCGCGAGCGACGCCACCGTGAGCAGGCTCACCGCCGAAGAGGCCCGAACGCTGCGCTGCCGACGGCGAGCGGAGGAACGGGGCATGGCCCGAGCCTAGGGCTCGTCGTCGTCATCTCGGACCCGACACGCGCGTTCGAGCAGCAGGGACGCGGCCACCATGAGCACCGCGCCGCCGGCCGCGACGGTGCTAACCAGGATCCGGCTGCCGCCCAGATCGGAGGCGACCCCGACCCAGCTCAAGGCGTGGCCCAGATAGCCGCCGGTGACGAACGCCCCGGCGATGGCGCATGCCTTGGCGAGCACCAGCCGGTTCACCGCCTGGTGCGGAGGCAGCCGTCGCTCCCCCCGCTGGAGCGCCTGGTGGGTCGCACGCGCGGCGAGGGCGAGGATGAGTGCCACGAGGTAGAGGGTGGCGGCCTGCAGCCAGCCGATTCTCGGGAGCAGCGCGTCCACCCGGATCGCCACCGCCCGCAGCGACCAGCCGAGTACGAGCCCGGACAGCCCGCTGGCCACCAGCAGACCTGGTGCGATCGGACGGAGTCGACCCGGCCGTGGACCGGCATCCGGATCCGCCTGCGGGTCCTCCTCCGGCACCTCGTCTCGCACCGCGAGGGCCTCAGGGCAGCTCGAGCGTCAGGTCGACCCGGCGCCGGATCCCCTCCCGGTCCAGCTCGGCGAGAAGATCCAGCACCGCGCCCACCCCGGGGATGACCGCCTCGGCGTCGATGTCTGCCCACGGAGCCAGCACGAAGGCCCGCTCATGGGCCCGCGGATGCGGGAGCGTGAGGTCGGGATCGTCCGAGCGCCGGTCACCCATCGTGATCAGGTCCACGTCCAGCGGCCGCGGCGCATTGCGGGTTTCGCTCGCCCTGCGGCCGTAGGCGGCCTCGATGGCCAGCGCTCGCTCCAGCAGCATCCTGCCGGTCAGCATCGTGTCCACGGCCACCACGGCGTTCAAGAACGGGTCGGAGTCCTCGGGGGTGTCCACCGGCTCGGTCTCGTAGACCGGGGACACGCCGGTGATCCAGATCCCCGGAGTGTCTGCCAGCGAGTCGAGGGCGCCTTGGAGCTTGGCCATCCGGTCCCCGAGGTTCGAGCCGAGGGCCAGCACGCAGCGCCGGATCGGGCGCATCTCGCCGGTCAAGGTGTCGGCGTCGACGATGTTCGGGTTGGGCGTCTCGGTCATGACTGCGGGCTCGCGGTCGGGGTCGGCGCGGTCGGGGTCGGTGCGGTCGGGGTCGGTGCGGTCGGGGTCAGCGCGGTCATGTCAGCGGCTCCGAGTGATGGTGAGCGCGACCTCCGCGAAGGTCGCGGCAATGGGTGCATCCGGCTTGCGGAGAGTGACCTCGGTCCACTCGACCCGGTCGTCGAGCAGGCAGATCTCCGCGACCCGCTGGGCAACGGTCTCGATCAGGTCCACGGGGTCCGCAGCGACCGCGGCCGAGATCCGCTCCACCAGCGACCCGTAGTCCACGGTATCGGCCAGGTCGTCGCTGGCCGCGGCGGGGCAGGTGTCGACCCCCAGGGCGAGATCGACGAGGAACCGCTGTCCGCGCCGGCGCTCGGCGTCGAGCACGCCATGGTGGGCAAACACCTCGATGCCGGTCACGCTGAGTCGGTCCGCAGTCACGGCTCCGACCCTACTGGCCTTCTCCCCCCGATCCGGCGGCAGCCGCCCACCGGGCCACCACGCGGACCGCGTCCGCAGAGGGGCCGACGTCGTGGACGCGCACGCACCAGGCACCGGCGGCCGCAGCCAGGGCCGTGGTCGCCACGGTCGCCGCGTCGCGCTCCCCAGGCGGTCGCGGCTCCCCCTCCTGGGCCAGCAGTTCGCCCAGGAACCGCTTGCGGCTGGTGGCCAGCAGCACTGGTCGACCCAGCGCCTGGAGCTGGTCGAGCCGGGCGCAGACCTGCCAGTTCTGCTCGGCGGTCTTGGAGAAGCCGATGCCCGGGTCGATCGCGATCCTGGCCGGGTCGATGCCCGCGTCACCGGCCAGGGCCAGCCGGTCGGCCAGCTCGGCGGTGACGTCACCGACGACCTCGGCGTAGGCCGTGTGCTGCTGCATCGTCGCCGAGTGCGACCGCCAGTGCATGAGCACGTAGGGGACGCCCAGGTCGGCCACGGTGGCGAACATCGCCGTGTCGGCCAGACCGCCGGAGACGTCGTTGACCAGCGCGGCGCCGGCCTGCGTCGCGGCCGCGGCGACCGAGGCACGCATCGTGTCGATGGACACCCTCACCCCGGCCGAGGCCAGCGCCGAGACGATCGGCAGCACCCTCGCCAGCTCCTCGCGTTCGGGAGGACGCCGGGCGCCGGGTCGCGTCGACTCCCCCCCGACGTCGACCAGGTCGGCCCCCTCGGCGACCAGCCGCAGGCCGTGGGACACCGCCACCTCGGGGTCCAGGTAGCGACCGCCGTCGGAGAACGAGTCGGGGGTCACGTTGAGCACGCCCATGACCAGACACCGGTCTGGGCGGGGCAGCCCCTCGACGTACCGCTCCGGCGTCCCGTCCACGAGCCCAGGCACCTGGCGGGTCAGCGGGTCCCGTGCATGATGAGGCTCATCGCCTCCGAGCGGGTGGCCGCGCTGTGCATCACGCCGCGGATCGCCGAGGTGATCGTCTTGGCCCCCGGCTTGCGCACCCCCCGCATCGTCATGCACAGATGCTCGGCCTCGATCACCACGATCACTCCGCGCGCGTCCAGCAGCCGCACCAGCGAGTCGGCGATCTGCGAGGTCAGCCGCTCCTGGACCTGAGGGCGCCGGGCGAAGACGTCCACGAGCCGAGCGAGCTTCGACAGGCCGGTGATCCGGCCGTTCTCATGCGGGATGTAGCCCACGTGGGCCACGCCGGTGAACGGCACCAGGTGGTGCTCGCACATCGACCACAGCTCGATGTCGCGAACCAGCACCATCTCGTCGTGGCCCAGGTCGAAGGTGGTGGTGAGCACCTCCTCGGGGGTCTGCCTGATCCCGCGAACCAGCTCGGCATAGGAGCGGGCCACCCGGCTCGGGGTGTCCCGCAGGCCGTCGCGGTCGGGGTTCTCCCCCATCGCGATCAGCAGTTCGCGCACCGCCACCTCGGCCCGAGCGTGGTCGAAGGGCGGCAGGTCGTCGTACGCCGGGAGGACGACGGGGTCCACCGAGGTGATCTCGCTGATCGGGGCGCTCACTCCGAGGAGCCTCCGACGGGGGGCGGCATGCCGTGGATGTCGCCCCCGGAGCCCGGCGGGGTGATGATCGTGGTGCCGCTGGGCTCCTCGGGGCGGGTGCCGTTGGTGGCCGACTTGGGCACCTCGACGGGGGGGATCTCCGACGGCTCGCGGGTCGGCGAGCCGGTCCATGCCGGCCGCATCGGGCGACGCCGCAAGGGCTCGAAGACCTGGGCGACCTGCTCCTTGTCCAGGGTCTCCCGCTCCAACAGCGACGAGACCAGGGAGTCGAGGACGTCGCGGTTCTCCACGAGGATGTCGAAGGCCTCCTGATGGGCGTTGGCCAGGAACTTCTTGGTCTCCTCGTCCACGATGGCCGCGATCTCCTCCGAGTAGTTGCGGCTGTGCCCGAGGTCGCGACCCAGGAACGGCTCGGAGTTGACCTCGCCGAGCTTGATCGCCCCGAGCCGCTCGGTCATGCCGTACTGCGTGACCATGGCCCGGGCCAGCGAGGTCGCCTTGTCGATGTCGTTGCCGGCACCGGTGGTCGGGTCGTGGAAGACCATCTCCTCGGCCGCCCGGCCCCCGAGCATGTAGGCGAGCTGGTCCAGCATCTCCGAGCGGGTCTGGGAGTACTTGTCCTCGTCCGGGAGCACCATCGTGTAGCCCAGAGCCCGGCCCCGCGGCAGGATCGTGACCTTGTGGACCGGGTCGGTGCCCGGCAGCGCCGCCGCCACGAGCGCGTGCCCGCCCTCGTGATAGGCGGTGATCAGCTTCTCCTTCTCGCTCATCAACCGCGTTCGGCGCTGGGGTCCTGCGATCACCCGGTCGATCGCCTCGTCGAGGGCGTGGGCGTCGATGGACTTGCTGTTCTGACGCGCGGCCAGAAGAGCTGCCTCGTTGAGCACGTTGGCCAAGTCGGCGCCGGTGAAGCCGGGGGTGCGCCGGGCCACCGCCATCAGGTCGACGGTGGGCTCCATGGGCTTGCCCCGCGAGTGCACCTGAAGGATCTTGGCTCGACCCTCCAGGTCGGGGGCGTCGACGGCGATCTGCCGGTCGAAGCGGCCCGGCCGCAGCAGTGCCGGGTCGAGGATGTCGGGCCGGTTGGTGGCCGCGATCAGGATCACCCCGCCACGCACGTCGAAACCGTCCATCTCCACCAGCAGCTGGTTGAGGGTCTGCTCCCGCTCGTCGTGGCCGCCGCCCATCCCGGCGCCACGGTGCCGGCCGACGGCGTCGATCTCGTCGATGAAGACGATCGCGGGGGCGTTCTCCTTGGCCTGCTCGAAGAGGTCACGGACTCGCGAGGCGCCGACGCCGACGAACATCTCCACGAAGTCCGAGCCGGAGATGGAGTAGAACGGCACGCCCGCCTCGCCGGCGACGGCCCGGGCGAGGAGGGTCTTGCCGGTGCCCGGGGGGCCGTAGAGCAGGACGCCCTTGGGGATCTTCGCCCCGACCGCCTGGAACTTGCCCGGCTCCTGGAGGAACTCCTTGATCTCGCCGAGCTCCTCGATCGCCTCCTGGCAGCCGGCCACGTCGGTGAACGTCGTCTTCGGCATGTCCTTGCTGATCAGCTTCGCCTTCGACTTGGCGAATTGCATGATCCGGCCCCCACCGCCCTGCACGGAGTTCATCAGGAAGAAGAAGAGCAGGATGATGAAGCCGAAGAGCAACAGCGTCGGCAGGATCGAGGCCAGGAAACCAGGCTGCGGGTTCTCCGAGTCATAGCGCTCGATGTCGCCGCTGCGCACGCCTTTCTCGGTCGCGGCGATGATGCTCTCCTGCTGACCGTCCACCCAGGCGGTGACGACCTGGCGGCCGCCGTCGAGCGTGGCCCGGATCTCTTGGTCACCATCGATGAAGGTGACCTCGCTGACCTTGCCATCCTCGATGAGCTGGGTCATCTCGGAGGTGTCGATCTCCTCGTATCCGCCGTTGGGCGCGAGCAACTGCAACGCGACCAGCACGCCGACCACGGCGATGATGATCCAGAACCAAGGACCACGGACAAAGCGCTTCACAGTTGTGGTGAGGGGCCGGCGCCCCGACCTCCTAGTGCGTGACTCAGGTGCGATGACCCCTCTGACGGTACACGTCGCCAGCAACGCACGGTGGCCTCGAGTCGTTCGCTGACCCGGCCCTCGGGCCCGCTCAGGAGTAGACCGACGGCGCGAGCGTGCCGATGCACCGGAGGTTGCGATAGCGCTCGGCGTAGTCCAGGCCGTATCCGACCACGAAGGCATTGGGGATGTCGTAGCCGACGTACTTGACGTCCACGCTCATCTGCAGCGCATCCGGCTTGCGGAGCAGGGTGCAGATCTCGACCGAGGCCGGACCCCGCGAGCGGAGGTTGGAGACCAGCCACGAGAGCGTCAGACCGGTGTCGATGATGTCCTCGACGATGAGCACGTCCCGGCCGCTGATGTCGGTGTCGAGGTCCTTCAGGATCCGTACGACGCCGGAGGACTTGGTGCCCGAGCCGTAGGAGGACACGGCCATCCAGTCGGTCTCCACGTGCCGGCCCAGCTCCCGGGACAGGTCGGCCATCACCATCAGGGCACCCTTGAGGACGCCGACCAGGAGGACACCGCGACCCTGGTAGTCGCGCTCGATCTCCCGGGCCAGGTCCCGCAGACGACTCCGGATCTGCTCTTCAGTGAGGAGGACCTCGAGCAGGTCCCCGTCCACGTCCGGTGCGTCCACGAGCGTCAGCCTGCCACAGGGCCGCGAGCCCAGGTGAGGGTGCTGCCGGCGCGGGTCACGGCGACATGGCCGGGGAGCTGGACCATCCGCTGCCCACGCCACGCCGTGACCAGCTCCTCGGTGGCCAGCACGTGGACCCGGAAGAGCTCATCGGCCGGTGACCCTGCGGCGAGTGCGGCCAGCCGCAGAACCCGGCGACGCAGGGCGACGTCCAGCCCTTCGAGGGAGGCTACGTCGAGCGACACCTGCCCTTCTGCTCGATCGCGCACGGCCTCGGAGTACGCGGCGTCCGCGAGCCGGTCGAGCAGCTCCATGTCCTCGCGGAGCTGGTCGGCGGTGCGGGCCAGCGTGGCGGCGACCCCTGGCCCCAGCTCAGCCTCGAGAACCGGCAGCACCCGGTGCCGCACCCGGGCTCGGGTGAACCGCGGGTCCTCGTTGTGCGGGTCGGACCAGGGCTCGAGCCGCTGGTCGCGGCAGGCCTGCTCGGTCTGGGCCCGGGTGAGGTCGAGGAAGGGCCGCGCGAACGGCCGGAAGGCGCGACGCATCCCGGCCAGCGACCGCCCCCCGGATCCCCGGGTGAGTCCGAGCAGCACGGTCTCGGCCTGGTCGTCTCGGGTATGGCCGAGCAGGACCAGCTGGCTGCCGAGCTGTCCGGCCATCGCCTCGAGAACGGCGTACCGGGCCTCGCGGGCGGCCGCCTCCATGCCGCGACCGCCGGGCTCGACCCGGATCCTCGCGGCCAGCGTCTCGTCGACACCGAGGGCCGCCATCCGGGTCACGACCGCCTCGGCCAGTGCCCGCGACTCCTCCTGCAGCCCGTGGTCGACGGTCGCGCCCACGACGCGCACTCCGGCGGCCCGCCCCTCGGCGACGGCGGCGGCCACCAGGGAGAGCGAGTCGGCGCCTCCGGAGCAGGCCACGACCACGGGTCCGGCTCGCGCACGAGGGGTGTCGCGGAGGGTGTCGAGGAGGCATCGGCGCACCGCGAGGCGGGTGGCGGCAACGGCTGGGGGGGAGCCCACGGTGGCGCTGTCGTGACCGGGTCCGAGCCGGGCCTAGCCGTGGACTCGTCTCACCCAGGCGCGCGGGTCGGCGATCTCCTCCCGCGAGGGCAGGTGGTCAGGCTCGACCCAGACCTTGTTGAACCCCTCCATGCCGACCTGCCGGACCACGCCGCGCACGAAGCGCGCGCCGTTGCGATACTGCGCCATCTTGGCCTCCAGCCCGAGCAGCCGGCGAACGAGCCGGTCCAGGGAGCCGGCTCCGCGGCGACGGCGGTTGAAGCGGCTGCGGATCTCGGCCACCGAGGGAATGACCTCGGGACCGACTCCGTCCATGACCACGTCCGCGTGCCCCTCCAGGAGCGACATCACCCCGGTCACCCCGTCGATGATCTCGCGCTGGGCCGGGGTGGCGAAGAGCTCCATCAGCCCGGTCTCCGAGCGGCCGGCGAGCACGTCTCCGAGGCGCCCCAGGCCCTCCTTGAGCATCGCTGCCCACCGGGCCGGGTCGACGTCGACCCCGGCGACGAGTGCGTCCACCTGCCCCTGAAGGTGATCGCGCATCCACGGGACCGCGGTGAACTGCACCCGGTGGGTCTCCTCGTGCAGGCACACCCACAGCCGGAAGTCGGTCGGGTCGACCGCGAGCTCACGCTCGGCGGCGACGATGTTGGGGGCGACGAGCAACAGCCGACCGGTGTCCCTCGAGCCCGGTGGCGCCGAGAAGGGGTCGAACTGGCCGAGCACCTTGCCGCCGAGGAACCCCAGCAGAGCCCCGACCTCCAGACCGGTGACCCGCGACCCGATCGCCTCGGTGAGCGCGTTGGCGTCCCCGCGGCGCTCCTGCAGCCGCTGCACCAGGGGCTCCACCACCGTGGCGAAGCCGTCGGCGTTGGCCTGGATCCAGCCCGGCCGGTCCACCACGAGAACCGGTGCCGTGCGGTCCTCAGCGGTCAGGCCGGTGAACTCTCGCACCAAGGGCGTCGAGCGGTCGGCGCCGCGCCGCAGCTCGCCGACCACCTGCTCGACCTCGTGTCGGGAGACCTCGGGGCCCTCGCCGGCGATCCGCGTGGCGGTGGCGACGGCGAGGCCCCAGTCGATCATCCCGGTCATGCGCCGAGCCTACGGCGGGCGGGAAGGCCTGAGCGGGGTGGACGGCGGTGCGGGCGGCGGTGCGGGCGGCGGGGCGGGCGGCGGGGCGGACGGCGGGTGGCGCGAGCGTGGTGGCCGGCGCGGTGCTCAGCGGGCACAGCGACAGGCCGCCAGAGCCGCGGCGACCCGGTCCAGCCGGTTGCGGGCCAGCTGGGTGTTCACCACCGGGACCCGGTCGGCCACCGCGGCGAAGGACACCAGGGCGCGGTCGGCCGTGGTGACCACCCCGGCGAGCCCGTGGACGCCGGTGAGTGTCCCGGTCTTGGCCCGGACCCGGCCCAGTCCGGCGTCCGCGCGTGTGCCGAACCGGTAGCCCAGGGACCCCGTCCAGCCCGCCACGGGCAGCCCCGAGAGCACCCCGGACAGCTCGGGCCGGTCGGGGTCGGCGGCGACGGCGAACGCCTGCAGCATCGAGCCGAGCTGCAGCCGATTGCTCCGGGCGAGCCCGCTGCCGTCGTCGACCACCGCACCGCGCATGTCGAGACCGAGCCGCTCGGCCACGGCCGGGAGGGCCCGGCTCACCCCGGCGAAGGACCCGGGCCGCCCCTCGGCCAGCGCCACATGCCGGGCCAGCACCTCGGCGGCCTCGTTGTCACTGGTCTCCAGGACGTGCTGGACGATCTCGACCAGCTCGGCGCTCCACACCTCCGCGACCGGCGCCGCGTCAGCGGGCGCACGCACCGGGGCGGGCCGGCCAGCGACCGTGACGCCGGCATCGGCCAGGGCGCGGGCGAACCGGCTGGCGGCCGTGCGCGCCGGGTTCTCGACCCGCCCGGGCCCCCCCGCGGCGCCTCGGCCCTCGTCCACCCACAGCGCACTGATCGGACTCACGACATCGTCGGGCAGGTAGTCGTCCTCCCAGCGAGGACTGCCCCGCGGGCCGGAGAAGAGGGTGGCGTCATAGCCCAGCCGGACCCGGCCGCGCCCGGTTCGCAGCAGCTCGCGAGCCGCCCGGCGGGCCAGCGTCCCGAGGTCGGCTCGCTCGGGATAGCGATCCGACGCGGCACCGGTCTGCGCGCCCGCACCGGGCGGCGACGGCCCGGCCAGCAGCGGGTCGCCGCCGCCGACGAGCACCAGCCGGTTCCCGGCCCGGACCGCGGTCGTGGCGAAGCGGTACTCCGGGCCGAGCGTCTCCAGGGCGGTCAGCGTGGTGAGGATCTTCATCGTCGAGGCCGGCACGACGAGCCGCGGACCCTCGGCGTACACCACGGGGCCGTCCAGCCCGGCCACCCGCACGCCCACGCGGCGGCCCAGGCGCGGGTCGTCGACCAGCTTCGCCACGGCGCGCCGCACCGCAGCGGGGCGCAGCCGCTTCTCGGGCAGCGGGTCCGCCACCGAGGGTGCGGGGGCCGTCTCGGGGAGCGTCAGGCCCGGCGGCGCAGGCACCGCAGCGGGCTCCTCGGCAGGGTCCGCGCCGCCGAGCCTGGGGCCGAGCTCGAGTCGGTAGGCCACCATGACGCCGAGCGCGAGGACGAGCACGGTGAGCGCTGCCACCCACCGCCACCGGCGGCGCGACCGCCGACGTGTGAGCATGGGACCCCCTCGGGTATCAGCGCGCCGGATTCTGCGGGAGACTAGCTCACGTTCTGTGGCCGCCGGCCGTTCGTGTGCCGGCGTCGTCGAGGCGGTTGCGGCCGCAGGGCCGCCCGAGTGCAAGGAGACGCAGGTGGAGTTCGACGTCCTGGTGGAGATCCCCAAGGGTCAGCGCAACAAGTACGAGGTCGACCATACGACCGGGCGCATCCGCCTCGATCGCACGCTCTTCACCTCCACGCAGTACCCCGCCGACTACGGGTTCATAGAGGAGACCCTCGGGCTCGACGGCGACCCGCTCGACGCGATGGTGATCCTCCAGGAGCCGACCTTCCCCGGCTGCATCATTCACTGCCGGGCGATCGGGATGTTCCGGATGCAGGACGAGGCGGGTGGGGACGACAAGGTGCTGTGTGTCCCGTCGACCGACCCACGGCTGGAGCACCTGCGCGACATCAACCACGTCTCGAAGTTCGACCGGCTCGAGATCCAGCACTTCTTCGAGGTCTACAAGGAGCTCGAGCCAGGCAAGTCGGTCGAGGGCGCCAACTGGGTCGGCCGGACGGCGGCGGAGCAGGAGATCCGAGCCTCCTTCGAGCGCTATCGCACCTCCCGCGAGCAGCCCGCTCACTGAGCGTCGTTCAGACCCGGCCGAAGAACGTGGGCGCGGCCCAGGAGTACATCGACTCCAGGCTCACCGGCCTGCCGGTGCGCGGGGCGTGGATGATCATCCCGCCACCGGCGTAGAGCGCCACGTGGTAGATCGACGACGGGCTGCTCCCCGCGCCCCAGAAGACCAGGTCGCCGACCCGCAGCTGCGCGGAGGTGATCGGCGTGGCGGCGGCGTACTGGGCGACCGAGTAGTGCGGCAGCGACACGCCACCGGCGCGCCAGGCCATCATGGTCAGCCCCGAGCAGTCCCACGCGTTCGGTCCGGCGGCCGCCCACACGTAGGGCTCTCCGAGCTGCGCACGGGCGAAGGCGACCGCCGATGCTGCGCCACCCGACGTGGCTGGAGCGGGCGCGGGCTGCGGGGCGGGGGGCAGGGGCGGCGGGGGCGACGGTGGGGCAGGTGACGGCTCCGGGGCTGGCTGAGGGTGCCCAGCAGGAGCGGCGGGCGCGGGCGGCTGCGGAGCGGGCGCCGTTGCGTCTGGTTCGGGCTGCGCGGGCGCCGGCCGGGCCACCTGGGGCTGCTGCGGCCCGGGCGCGGGGGGAGGCGACACGGATGCGCCCCCCTGGTCGGGCGAAGCGACAGCCGCACCGCTCGGGGGGGTCGACGCGCCTGCCGAGGCCTGCACAGCAGCCCGCTCGCGCTCGCGTGCCTCCAGTGCGCGCTGTCGTTGTCGCGACAGCGCGAGGGAGATCCCCTGGAGCTCGGCCAGCTCCCGCACGAGGCGGTCCTTCTCGGCCGCGATGGCCCCGGCCGTCCGCTCTGCCGTCGCCGCGGCCGCCACCGCCGCCTGGCGTGCAGTCTCGGCCCGAGCCAACGCTCGCTGCTGACGTTCCCGGGCCCGCGCGGCTTCCTCGCGGAAGACCTCGGCCAGGACGGCGGTCGCTGCGAACTTCTGCCGCTGCGCGTCCGTTGAGGAGGTGGCGCCGTCCAGGGCCAAGAGGTGAGTCATCAGCCCCTGTGGCCCCTGCCCTTCCGCGAGCGCATCGAGAACCGAGAGGTCGGAGCCCTGCTGATAGTCCGCGCTGACCAGCCCTGCGAGGCGATCGCGTTGCCGAGCCCGCCTGCGGCCAGCGACCCGGGCCTCGGCGCGCGCTCGTCGGAGCGTCTCGCGAGCCTCCTGGAGGGCGAAGCGGGCTCCGTTGTAGTCCTCGAACGCCTGCGCCGCGCGCACCGCGGAGGCCTCGCTCGCACTGTTGGCCAGCGCCAACGCCGCCTGCACGTCGCCGACGTCTCGACGCGCTCGCGCCTCCCGGTCCTGGGCCTGGCGCACGTCCTGGCTGGTGGGCGTTCCATCGCTGGGTGCCGCGGCGGCCGGCCCCGCGAGCGGGGCGAAGAACAGGGACCCGACCAGGGCGACGACGAGCAGCGGGCGCGTCCCCTCGGCCGGGGCAAGCCCTCGGCGAGCGGGACGGTCGACCCTCGACACACACGCACGGCGCATGACGCTCCTCCTCAGTGGACTCGCGTCACGCTAATGCTCAATGGCCCCAGAAGGAACAAAGACCACAGAAGTTTCTTTGCCTCGTCGGCGTGTCGGCTTGACTAACTACACCAATGCAACTCAGTCAAGCGGGGGACACCGTGACGACGTGACGACGTGGCCCAGGGGTCAAGGAACCAGCAACGTGAACCGATACCTAGGGCGGGAGAAACGTCCCCGACGGTGGCCTGGGGCCTCCGGCGGGTGGCCACGGGCCGGGCTGGGAGCCGGGCCCGGCGCGGACGTCAGCGTCCAGGCCTAAAAGAGAAGAGGTCCCGTCCGATTGGGAGGCTCGGACGGGACCTCTAGGTTCTGTCCCATTGGGAGGCTGAGACAGAACCAGTGAGTCGGGTTGACGCCTCGAAGACGTCTTGCGTCGCCTCCGCAAACCTCCCAGGCCGACTGCTTGAGCCGACCCGTCCCGATCTCGTCAGGAGACCCCCCCGGATCTCCATTGATGAAGCATACATCACACGCTCCTCTCGCACACCGGTTGTTCAGGCTCTTGCGAGGCTTTGTCCGCATTCCCGCGGCGGCGAGGCTGGGAGCGTGCCCGGCGCCGGTCCGAGGCGTCAGCGCGCCCCGGTGCTGTCGGCGGTCCCGGCTTCGGCGGCCACCGGCGCCGCCTCGGGCACCCGCTGCGACGAGCGTCCATATCGGTCGAACTTCTGGCCGGTGGCGATGCCTCCCAGCCACACCGCCAGGAAGGCGATCACCACCCCAGCGATGTCGTCGGCCACGTAGTGCCAGCCGAAGTAGAGCGTGGAAATCACCGTGAGCCCGAAGAAGACCCACGCTGACCACCGGATCAGGGCGTGCCGGACGGTGTAGTGCGCCACCATCGCGATCACGAGCGTGAGGGCGACGTGCAGCGAGGCGAAGCCCGCCACCGACTGGATGCTGTCGCCGAACGGGTTGAGCGGGAACCGGACGTCCTGCCGGCCGTTCCACAGCGCTTCCTGAAGATCGGTGACCCCGGTGACGTCGAGGTCGGTGTAGAGCCACGGGTACCAGAAGGTCGGCCCCATGGTCGGGATCATGTAGTAGCTCAGCGTGCCCAGCGTCCAGGTCAGACAGTTGGCCGTGGCGTACCAGTAGCCGTAGCTCACGTTGCGCGACCACACCAGCCAGATCACCAGGCTGATCGGGGCCAGCGGCAGGTAGATCAGGTAGATGAAGGCGAAGAAGTGCGCCGCCCACGCGTCCCCGAAGACCGCATGGAGCACGGTGGCTGGCTCATTGCCGAAGAACAGCCAGCGGTCCAGCCGATGCAGCAGCGGATCCTGCATGGAGTCGTAGAACTGCGGCAGGTAGTTCTTCAGGTTTCGGTAGCTGACGTAGGTGACGTAGAACGACGTCAGTCCGATGACCACGAGCTTGACGCGTTCGTAGGTCCAGTGCTCGTGGATCAGTTCCCGGGCCTCGGTGAGGAAGGCGCGTCGGTTGTGGCGGGCGCGCCACAGCGACCTGGGGACCACGTCGATGAGGAAGGCGCCGAGCAGCATCGCGGGCAGCCGGAGCCAGCCGGGGCCCAGGAAGCCGTCGGGGTCGCGCAGGCGCTCATCGAGGCCTTGCGAGACGATGAGCACCGTCAGCCCCATGCCCACGGCGACACCGACGAGGAGTCCGTAGGGCCGACGTTTCATAGTGCGCCAGTGTAGGCAGGCCGCCCCCCACCGCCGCGCCGGAAAGCGGCGACCATGAGGACCATCACGCCTCCGGCGGCTCGCCCGGCGCAGCGACCGGCACGAACGCCACGCGGGACGGGTCCAGCGCCAACGGGACGGAGTCACCGGCACGCACCGGTACGCCGAGACCGGCGACCGCGTCGAGACGCCCTACGCCGTCCACCTCGACCACCAGCCTGGCCTGCTCGGCGGAGAGCCGAGCGCTGACGACGACACCGCGCAGCGACCCCTCCGGGTCCACCTTCAGCGCGGACCGGCGCAGTGCGATGGCATCGCCCCCGGGCCCACGTCCGACGAGGCGCAGCAGCGGGGTCGCCCGCGCACCGGAGACCACCGCGGCATAGCCGAGGAACCGGGCGGTGGGCGGGTCGGCGGGGTGCCGCCAGACCTCCGCCAGGGACCCCTCCTGCATCAGCCGGCCCTGTCGCATCACGCCCATCCGGTCGGCGACGGCGAAGGCCTCGTCGTGGTCGTGCGTGACCAGCAGGGCCGTCGTCCCCGCAGCGTGCAGGATCTCGCGCAGGTCGACCGCCAGCCGCTCCCGCAGGCTGCGGTCGAGCGCCGAGAGCGGTTCGTCGAGCAGCAGCAGCCGCGGACGCACCGCGAGTGCCCGGGCCAGCGCCACTCGCTGCTGCTCTCCCCCCGACAGCGTGGTGGGGTCACGCTCGGCGTACCCGGGGAGCCCGACCAGGTCCAGGAGATCGACGACCCGGCGGCGACGCTCGTCCGGCGGCACGTGACGCAGCCGAAGCGGGTAGGCGACGTTCCGCGCCACCGACAGGTGCGGGAAGAGCTGGCCGTCTTGGAACATCAGCGCGAAGCCGCGCCGGTGAGTCGGCACCCCGGTCAGGTCCTCGCCCTCGGCCACGACCCTCCCGGACCGCGAGCGCTCCAGCCCGGCGATCGCTCGCAGCAGCGTCGACTTGCCGCATCCCGAGGGCCCCAAGACGGCCAGCACCTGGCCCTCGTCGAGATCGAAGGACACCGCGTCGACGGCCACCGTGGGACCGAAGGCCACGGTGAGCCGGTCGATGGTCAGCACCTCAGAAGGCTCCCACGCCACCGACGCGGAGCCGGTCGACCGCGACGGTCACCACCGCCGTCACCGTCCCCAGCACCACCGAGGCCGCCAGGGCCGCACCGAAGGCCGCCGGGTCCGGGCGACCGAGCAGGTCGAAGATGACCACCGGCAGGGTCGGGAAGTCCGGCCGGGCCAGGAAGCTGGTGGCACCGAACTCGCCGAGCGAGACCGCGAAGGCCAGGCCCGCCGCGGCCACCAGGGGTCGCCAGGCGAGCGGGAGCTCCACGCTGGCCAGAATGCGCAGCGGGTCGGCCCCGAGGGTGGCCGCCGCCTCCCGTTGGCGCTGGTCGATGCTGCGCAGCGCGGGCACGAGGGTTCGCACCACCAGCGGCAGCGCCACCAGCGCCTGCGCCACGGGCACGAGCCAGGGGCTTCCGCGGAAGTCGAGCGGCGGCTGGTCCAGCGCCACCAGGAAGCCGAAGCCGAGAGTCACCGCGGAGACCCCCAGGGGAAGCATGAAGACTCCGTCGAAGGCGGCCACCAACCGCCGGACCACCGGACCGGTCACCCGTCGGGTCACCAGCACGGCGACCACGAACCCCAGGGTGAGGGAGAGGGCGGTCGCATCGACGGCCACGCGCAGGGAGTTGAGCAGCGCCGTGGTGACCGGCACGACCAGTCCCGCCCCGGGATCCGCGGTGGCCAGCGTCCGGTAGTTTTCCGTGGTCCATCCGCCGCCGCCCTGCAGCGACCGGGCCACCAACGTGCCCATCGGGGTCAGGACGAGCACGACCACGATCCCGGTCAGCGCCAGGGCCGGCAGGTCGCCTCGGTTCGGCCGATGGGTGGCGCGGTCGGCGCCGACCTGATGCACCGGCCGGGTCCCACCGGCGCCGCTGCGGCCGGCCGCGACGAGCAGCAGGACCACGAACACCAACTGCAGCACCGAGAGGGCCGCGGCGGCCTGGAGGTCGAGGAACTGCGTGGTGAGCAGGTAGATCTCGGACTCGATCGTGGTGTAACGGACGCCGCCGAGGGTCAGCACGACACCGAAGGCAGTGGCACAGAAGAGGAAGACCACACTCCCGGCGGACACCACTGCCGGCCTCAGCGCCGGGAAGGTCACCGTGGCGAAGGTCTGGAGCGGGGTGGCACCCAGCGCCGCAGCGGCCTCGGCCCGCCGCGGGTCCAGCCCCTCCCACCAGGGGCCTACCGTGCGCACGACGACGGCGACGTTGAAGAACACCAGTGCGGCGACGATTGCCACCGGTGTCCCGTCAGCGCCGAGGAAGCCCAGCGGTCCGGCGTCGGCGAGCAGGGTGCGGAAGGCCACGCCGACCACGACCGTGGGCAGGACGAAGGGCACGGTGACCAGCCCCCGCAGCAGGCGACGGCCTGGGAAGGCCAGCCGGTGCAGGACGTACGCCGCGGGTACGCCGAGGAGGAGGGTCACGCCCGTGGCGACCGCCGAGGACCACGCCGTGAACACCAGGGCGTCGCGGACCCGTGGCCGAGACAGCGTCCGCAGCACCCCGGAGAGATCCAACTGCCCGTCCGGGAGGAAGCCGCGCTCCAGCATCCCGGCCACCGGCACCACGAAGAACACCACGAGCACGCCCACCGGGACCGCGCCGGCCAGCACGGCCAGCACGACATAGCGACGCCCGGTCAACACCGACTCACTGGACCTCACTGGACCTCACCGGACCTCACCGTCACGGCGGATCGGTCACCGGGCCGTCACGTCGTCCCACTGCCGCAGCCAGGTCTCCCGGTTCTCGGCGATCTGGTCCGCGGGCACCTCGATGGGATCCTCGGCCGGCACCGCCCAGCGCGCCCACTGCGCCGGCAGCTGCACGCGGTCGTCCACGGGGACGACAAACATGCTCTCCGGCAGCACCCGCTGGAACTCCGGGCCGACCATGAAGTCGACGAGGGCCTCGGCGCCCGCGGGATTCGCCGCACCGGCCAGGACCCCGGCGTACTCGACCTGCCGGAAGCAGGTGTCCAGCAGAGCGCTCGTCGTGGGCCGGTCGCCACCCTCAGGAATCGTGAAGGGTGGGGAGGAGTGATAGGAGACGACCACCGGCCGGTCCCCGCCCCCGCCGCCGGCGGTGAAGTCCACCTCGTAGGCGTCCGACCAGCCGGCGACGATCTTGGTGCCGTTGTCCATGAGACGACGCCAGTAGTCCTCCCAGGCGCCCTCGCCGTACTCCCCGATCGTGGCCAGCAGGAAGGCGAACCCGGGCGAGGAGGTCGTGGCCGCGGGGGTGACGAAGAGGTCGCGGTACGCCGGGTCGGCGAGGTCGTCGAGGGTCTGCGGCGGGGCGAGACCCTCGCGCCCGAACCAGCGCTCGTCGACGTTGACGCACACGTCCCCCCAGTCGACCGGGGTCAGCCGGTCCGCCCCGTCGCCCTCGAGGAGATAGGGCTCGGCCGAGGCGGGCAGGTCGTCGGCGCGGTACGCGGCGAGGACCCCCTCGTCCACGGCCCGGCTGGCGAACGTCGTGTCGATGCCGAACACGGCGTCGCCGAGCGGGTCGTCGGCAGTCAGGACGAGCTGGTTGGTCAGCCGACCGGCATCACCGTTGCGCACGACCTCCAGGGTGAAGCCGGACTGCTCCTCGAAGGCGGTCACCACCTCGTCGGGAACCGCGAACGAGTCATGGGTCAGCAGGGTCACCGTTGCGCGGTCGTCGCCGTTCGCCGCCGAGGTGCCGCCACCGACGGAGCAGGCGGCGAGGCTCACCGCGAGGCCGAGGGCGAGTGCCGGACCGAGCGCCGAGCGCCGTCCTCGGGCGTGCCGGGTGGATCGCGAGGCGACCGGGCACGAAGCGTGGGGCATGTCTTGTCTCCCGATGTGGCAGGGAGGGTCCCGCACGAGACGGGAAGAGCTCGACTTCCTTCGCCGGTGCTAGCCGGTGCAGGTTCGAGGGTCTGCGGCCGTGTCCGCACTCTCAGCGCCCGGTGGCGCTCCCCTGTCGTTCGCCGGTCAACCTACACCGCCTGAACACCCGCGGCGAGCCGCCCAGCCTGGCCGGAAGAGGTCGCGGGTGCCACACTCCCGGGGTAGGTCCCATCTCGAAAGGAACGCCATGTCCACGAACCCCAACGAGCCGCTCAAGGATGACGACATCGAGACGGTGGGTGGGCCGCAGGCTCCGAGCCAGATGGGGCTCGGCGACGACGGCGGCGCCCAGGCCGACGCAGACGGCATCGACGGCATCGACGGCGCGGACGGCACCCACGGCGGGGGAGCCGACGCCGACGCCACGGACGCCGGGGGAGCCGACGCCGACGCCACGGACGCCGGGGGAGCCGACGCCGACGCCACGGACGCCGGGGGAGCCGACGCCGACGCCACGGACGGGGACGCGACCGACGTCGTCGACGGCGACAGCTCCGACGCCGACAGCACCGACGCCTGAGCGATTGGACGCCCTCGACCTGCTCAGTGGCGACCCTGCCGCCTTCCGGGAGAAGGCCTGGGCGTCACGCGTGCTCGTGCACCGCGGCGACCCGGCGCGCCTGGCGAACACCCTGTCCCTCGACGACGTCGACCGGCTGCTGACCGGCAGCGCCTTGCGGACCCCGTCGGTGCGCGTGGTCCGGAACGGGACAGTGCTGCCGAGCGCGGAGTTCACCCGGCCCGCCGCGCTGGCCGGGTCGCCGCTGACAGGGCTGGTCGACGGGCGCAAGGTGCTCGCCCTGTTCGAGGCCGGGGCGACCGTCGTGCTCCAGGGGCTGCAGCGATCCTGGCCCGCGCTCACCGAGCTGGTCCGGTCGCTTGAGCTCGCGCTGGGGCACCCCTGCCAGGCGAACGCCTACCTCACGCCGCCGGGATCCCAGGGTTTCGCCCGGCACAGCGACACCCACGACGTGTTCGTCTACCAGACGCACGGCAGCAAGCGGTGGGAGATCGTCGAGGAGGAGGGTGCCGACCCTCGCCAGGTGCTCCTCGAGCCGGGGCTGTCGATGTACCTCCCGACCGGAACCCCCCACTCCGCCCGCAGCGAGGCGGCGACCTCGCTCCACGTCACCGTCGGCATCAACCGGCTGACCTGGCGGGACCTGCTTCGCACCCTCGCGCACGAGGCGCTCACCGACGAGCGGTACGCCGAGCCGCTCCCGGCGGGCTACCTCGAGGATCCCAGCGGACTCGGGCGGGCCTTGGGTGACCGCCTGCGGGAGTACTCCTCGGCGCTGGGCTCACTGCCCGCCGAGGCGGCGGCCGCCGCCCAGTGCGACCGGTTCCTGCGCGAGCGCACCCCGGCGCTGCGCGGCGGGCTGCTCGACCTCGACGCCCTGGACGGCCTCGCAGACGCCAGCCGGGTCTCACGTCGGCCGACCGCAGCCTGCGTGCTCCGGGAGGACGCCGACGCCTTGCGCGTCTTGCTGGGCGACCGCGAGCTTCGGATGCCGCTGCGGCTCCGCGAGCCCATGCAGTTCGTCCACGACCGCCACAGCTTCGCCGTGGGCGACTTGGCGCCCTGGCTGGATCCGGCGAGCCGGCTGGTCGTCGTGCGACGACTGGTCCGGGAGGGCCTGCTGCGGATCGACCGATGACGGCCGCGACGGCGCCCGGCAGCGCCGAGGCTGGGCACCCCTTCCGTTGCTCCGAGCACAGCGGGTCGCAGGCCGAGCCGCTGGCCGGCACCGCCTCCACGGTCTCGACGTTCCTGCTCCTGGAGGCGCCCGGCCCCTGGGGCGCCGACGCGCTGCGGGACAGCCGGCTGCCCGAGGAGGTGCTCGGGCGGTTGCGCTCCCTGGGCCGTCAGGGGATCCGGCCCCTGCTGGTCCGCCGTCCGGGCCGGGCCTCCCGGGGACCGGTCCGCCTGTTCGCGGCGTACGCCGGGGCCGATGGGCCGTGGCTGGAGACCGCGAGCGTGACCGACGTCCGCGAGGTGCTGGACCTGCCGCTGGAGTCGCTGGGCTCGCGGCGGTCCCTCGGCCTGCCGGCGCAGCACGGCTCGCTGTTCCTGGTCTGCACCCACGGCCGGCACGACCCCTGCTGCGCCGAGCGGGGCCGGCCACTGGCGGCGGCGCTGGCCCAGGCGGCACCCGAGGAGACGTGGGAGGTGTCCCACATCGGCGGCGACCGCTTCGCCGCCAACGTGCTGGTCCTGCCGCACGGCCTGTACTACGGACGCCTCACCCCCCCAGACGTGGCCCCGTTCGCGGCGGGACACGCCGCCGGGCATCTGGACCTCGATCATCTCCGCGGCCGGTCGTCCCTGCCCTTCGCCGCCCAGGCCGCGGAGGCGCACCTGCGGCGGCACCTGGGCGAGACGCTGATTGAGTCGGTGCGGCTGGCCGGCGCCGCGCGGTCGGGCACCGACACCGTTGCGAGCTTCACCGTCGGCGCCCCCGGCGACTCCACCGTCTGGGAGGTGCGGGTGACCTCGACCCGCGGCGACCCCCGGCGGCTGACCTGCCGCTCCTCCACGGCCTCGGCGTGCCTCACGCATCGGGTCACCGGGCTGGCGCGCCGCGGCGAAGCCGTCGACGGAGGAGGAGGGGCGGTCCCGTGATCGCGCCCGGCCTCGGGGACCTCACTGCCGACACGCTGCTGCGCCGGGTCCGGCTCGTCCCGATCCGCACCCCGGTCCCCACCAGGCACCCCTGCGACGTGCGGATCCGCGGCGGACGCGTGGTGGAGGTCGCTCCGGCCCTGCGGCCCGACTCCCGGGAGGACGTCCTGGACGCCGACGGCCGGTGGGCGATCCCGGGCCTGTGGGACCAGCACGTGCACCTGGGGCAGTGGGCGCTGAACCAGGTCCGCCTCGACCTCAGCGGAGCCCATTGCGCCGAGGACGCGACCCGCGTGGTCGCGGACCATGTCGCGCAGCTGCCCGAGGACAACACCTCGACGGTCCTCGGCTTCGGGCATCGGCTCGGCATCTGGCCGCGCAGGCCGACGGTCGCCGAGCTGGATGCCGCCAGCGGTGACCACCCCGTCGTGCTGGTCAGCGGCGACGCCCACAACGCCTGGATGAACTCGAGCGCGGCCCGGCTGCTCGGCGTCCCCGCCCCGGTCGGGCCGGTGGAGGAGGACGCCTGGTTCGCGGTGTTCCCTCGCATGCGCGACCTGCCCGACGCGCCCGGGGCAGGCGACGCCGGCTACCGGGAGGTGCTGGACGACGCGGCCGCGATGGGGCTGGTCGGCATCGTGGACTTCGAGTTCGGCCAGGGGCACGCCGACTGGATCGGGCGGCTGGCCCGCGGCCTGGACCAGGTGCGGGTCCGGACCGCCGTGTATGCCGACCGGCTCGACGAGGTGATCGCCCACGGGCTGAAGACCGACGCACCACTGCCCGGGGGACGTGGACTGCTGCACATGGGGCCGCTCAAGCTCTTCGCCGACGGCTCTCTCAACACCGGCACCGCGCACTGCTGGGAGCCCTATGCCTGCGGCGACGGCCCGACACGCGGCCGCCCGACCTACACCGGTGAGGAGCTGGCCGGGCTGGTGAACCGGGCGTGGGCGCACGGGCTGGAGTCCGCCGTCCATGTGATTGGCGACGCCGCCGCGACCTCGGCGGTCCACGCCTTCGAGACCACCGGGGCCGGCGGGTCCTTGGAGCACCTCCAGCTCGTGGCCTGGGAGGACGTCCCCCGCATCGCGGCGCTCGGCGTCCGGGCCAGCGTGCAGCCCGCCCACCTCCTGGACGACCGCAAGGTCACCGACCAGTGCTGGCCGGACCGCGCCGGCCGCTGCTTCGTCCTGGCCTCGATGTGGCGGGCGGGGGTTCGGCTGGCGCTTGGGTCGGACGCCCCGGTGGCACCGCTCGACCCCTGGTTGGCCATGGCGGCGGCAGTGCACCGCACGGCCGACGACCAGCCACCGTGGAACGCAGCGGAGTCGCTCACCGCGCACCAGGCGCTGGCGGCCAGTCTGGACGGCCAGGACACGATCGGCCCGGGCAGCCCCGGGGACCTGGTGCTGCTCGACGACGACCCGCTCCGCCCCGCCGGTGATGCCGCCGCCACGGCGGCGCACCTGCGCGGGCTCGGCGCGCGTGGCGTGGCCGCCACCTTCGTTGCGGGCCGGGCCACCCACCTGGTGTTGTGACGCCAAACGCGCCGGTTGTGCGTTCACGCGGGTTCCGGGCCCCAACCGACGGTCTCCTTCTAGGCTTGTCGGGCCAGACCCCCTCCCTGACAAGGTGTGAAGCGATGAGCAGTCGGGCTCGGAGCCGGACCCAGGCGCTCCGCGAGGCGCAGGCACGAGCCGCCGAGCGCGAGCGGCGCCGCCGGCGGTTCGTGCTGATCGTCGGCGGCGCGGTCGCCGTCGCCCTGGTGGTGGCGATCGTGCTGGCGCTGGTGCAGGCCGCCGGTGACGACGAGCCGGCGCAGGGCGGGTCCTCGACATCAGACTCCGCCATCCCCGCCAACACCACCGACGGGGCCATCCCCGTGGGCGATGAAGAGGCACCAGTCACCGTGGAGGTGTACTTCGACTACATGTGCCCGGCCTGCGGCCTCTTCGAGCAGGCCAACGGCGACGAGCTCGACCGCCTTCTCACGGAGGGGACGGCGCGCATCGACCTACACCCGATCTCGTTCCTCGACCGTGCCTCTCAGGGCACCGAGTACTCCACCCGGGCGGCGAACGCGATCGCCACCGTCGCCGACGGCGCCCCGGACGCCGCCTGGGACTTCCACCAGGCCCTCTACGAGGCGCAACCCGAGGAGGGCAGCACCGGCCTGTCGGACGAGGAGATCGCCGCCATCGCCCGCGACGCGGGCGTTCCCGGCGCGGTCGTGGCGCGCTTCGCGGATCGGGAGTACGACGGCTGGGTCACCTCGGTGACCGAGCAGGCGTTCGACTCGGGGGTCGAGGGGACTCCGACGGTGCGCATCAACGGCGAGGACTACCAGGGCGACCTCTACACCCCCGGTCCGCTGAGTGCAGCGATCGTGCAGGCGGACAAAGCGGCCGCGGCCTCCGACGGCGCGAACGAGTGAGCGCACCGGCACACCGGCTGCACCGCGTCCGCCACTCCGACGCGTGGATCTTCGGCACGATGCTGGCCTCGTCGCTCCTGAGCCTCTACGCCTCCTTCGTGCTGTCCATCGACGCCCTGCGCCTGGCCGAGGACCCCACACTGGAGCTGGGCTGTGACATCAACACGGTGATCAGCTGCGGCACGGTAGCGCAGACCTGGCAGGCCCAGCTCCTCGGCTTTCCCAATGCCTACCTGGGGCTGGTGGCCGAGCCGGTGATCATCACGATCGCAGTCGCCAGCCTGGGTGGCGTCCGCTTCCCACGCTGGTTCATGCTCGCCGCGCAGCTGGTGTATCTCATCGGCCTGGGCTTCGCCTACTGGCTCTTCACCCAGTCCATGTTCGTGATCGGTGCGCTGTGCCCGTGGTGCCTGGTGATCACGGTGTCGACGACCGCCGTGTTCGCCACGTTGCTGCACGTCAACATTCGCGACGACAACCTGTTCCTGCCGCGACGGCTGCAGGCCGGGCTCTCCTCAGCGATCCGCAGCGACCTCGATCTGGTCGTCGTCGTGGTCTGGCTGCTCCTGCTGGTGCTCGCCGTCGTGCTGCGCTACGGCGGCGCGCTACTCGGCTGATCACCGCCTCCGTGCAGCCCCGAGAGGCGCGGTCCCGGGGATTCACAGGTCGGTGACCCGGACTCCGGAGTGGGCCTTGTAGCGGCGGTTGATGCTGATCAGGTTGGCCGTGAGCGCCTCGACCTGGTGGGCGTTGCGCAGCCGGCCGCCGTAGATCCCCCGGACCCCGGGGATCGCCCCCGCCAGCGCCTGCACGAGGTCGGTGGCCTCGCGACGGTCACCGAGGACCAGCACGTCGGTCTCGATCGAGGCCACGCCCGGGTCGTCCAGCAGGACCGCGCTCACGTTGTGGAAAGCCCCGACCACGGTGGAGTCCGGGAGCAGTGATGCCGCCTGCTGCGCCGCGGAGCCTTCGTCCACCGCGAGGGAGTAGGCGCCCTGCTTGTCGAACCCCAGGGGGTTGACGCAGTCGACCACGACCTTGCCCGAGAGCGCCGGCGCCAGGTCCGCGAGCAGTTCGCGGTGGCCTCCCCAGGGCACGGCCACGACGACGACGTCTCCGGCCCGCGCCGCGGCCTCGTTGTCCGCACCCGCGACGCGTCCGCCGGTCGCCCCGGTGGCGTCAGCGGGGAGTTCGGCAGCGACTTCGGCAGCGATGCCCGCCGCCCGCTCGGCGCTCCGGCTGCCGATGACGACCGTGAGGCCGCTGGCTGCGAAGCGTCGCGCCAGCCCCCGGCCGAGCGGACCCGTGCCGCCGAGGACCGAGACGGTCATCTCCCGCAGCAGGTCGCTGGGGTGCTGATCCGACGTGCTGGTGGTCATCGGGTGTCCTCCTCGCCTCCACGGCGCCCATGCCGAGTGGGGCCCACTCTCTCGCGACCGACCCGCGCGAGCGCCAGCGGGTCGAGCCGTCGGGCTCTCCTGGGGTGGCCGGGCGCCGAGGTGTGGGATGGGGGGATGGACCCCGGAGCACTGCGCTGGCCCTTGCCGACCGCCAGCGGGCTGCGCGACGCCTTGCTCGCGGCCTACCGCGAGCCCCACCGCGACTACCACGACGCCCGCCACCTCGCCGAGGTGCTGACCCGGCTCGACGAGCTGGCTGCGGCGGGGGTGGCCTTCGAGGAGCTGCCCGTGCTGCTCGCGGCGTGGTTCCACGATGCCGTCTACGATGGTCGCACGGGAGCCGAGGACCGCTCGGCGCGCTGGGCGGAGTCGGCGCTGGCTGGCGAGGGCTTGAAGACCTCCACGGTGACCGAGGTGGCCCGGCTGGTGCGGCTGACCCAGAGCCACCACCCCGGGCCGGGAGACGCCAACGGCCAGGCGCTGTCCGACGCGGACCTGGGGGTGCTCGCGGCCCCGGAGGCCCGCTACGACGAGTACGCCGACGCCGTCCGCCGGGAGTACGCCGAGATCCCCGAAGCCGCCTTCCGGGCTGGACGGGCCGAGGTGTTGCGGGAGCTGCTGGCCCGGGAGCGGCTGTTCGCCTCGGCGTACGCCCGTCAGGCCTGGGAGGACTCCGCCCGCCGCAACGTCACCCGCGAGCTGGCCGGGCTCGAGGCCCAGTGACGCCCTAGCGCAGGACGACGCCAGCGCGCTTACGCCTGCGCAGCCCGGCGACGACCAGCCGGGAGACCAGCTCCCGGGAGCTGACCCGGAGGGCGCCGGCGGCCACGACGAGGTGATACCACTCCTCCGGGATGTCGTAGTGGTCCCGGTCGAAGCTCCGCGGAGGCAAACCGGTCTCGGCCGCGAAGACGTGGAGCTCCTCGAAGGAGACGTCGCTGGCGACATGCGACCACAGCCGGCCGTGACCGGGGGCGTTCGGGGGGTCGACAAGGATCGCCACCCCCCCAGGGTTCCCACTTCCCGCCGAGTCGTCGCATCCTCGACCCGAAATGAGCGCGCCGAGGCCCCCGCAGCACGAACCTGGGTCCGGTTTCGTTGATTGCACGCCCGCGATCCGACATGCTCGGCGTTCAATCGACCTGCAGCGACCACAGCAACCCCGCACGCGATCGACCGTGCATGGTGAGGAGACCCGATGACGTTCAACCTCGCGACGATGCTCCGCGAGTCAGCTGCCGTGCACGCCGACAAGCCGCTGGTGCACATCAACGACATGACCTTCAGCTATGCGCAGGTCGACGAGATCTCCGGGCGCGTCGCCTCCGCGCTGCGCGGCCTCGGCCTGCAGCCCGGCGACAAGGTCGCACTTCAGCTGCCCAACGTGCCGCAGTTCCTCTTCTCCTACTTCGGCATCATGAAGGCCGGGCTGGTGATGGTGCCGCTCAACCCGCTGCTGCGCGCGCCCGAGGTCTCCTACCACCTCTCCGACAGCGACACACAGCTGCTGATCACCTTCGAGCTGTTCGCCGAGGAGGCGTTCCGCGGGGCGCAGGACGCCGGCAACGTCCCGACGTACGTCGTCCAGATGCCCGGCAGCGAGCAGCGGCCCGAGGGCACCCAGCACTTCGACCTGCTCTACTTCGCCGAGGACACCCGGGACATCCACCCCACCCAGGCCGACGACACCGCGGTGCTGCTCTACACCAGCGGCACCACCGGCCAGCCGAAGGGCGCCGAGCTCACCCACTTCAACCTGTTCATGAACTGCACCGTTGCCGGGGAGCTGTTCGGCTTCCGCGAGGACGACATCGGCCTCGCGGTGCTCCCGCTCTTCCACGTCTTCGGGCTCTCCAGCGTGCTCAACACCTCCGTGCGGTACGGCGGGACCGTCGTGCTCGTGCCGCGCTTCGAGATGGAGCCGGTGGTCGAGGCGATGGAGAAGCACCGGTGCACGATCTTCTCCGGCGTCCCCACGATGTACTTCGGGTTGCTGCAGTACGACGTCTCGGGCCGCGACCTGTCCAGTCTCCGGGTCGGCGTCTCCGGAGGGGCTGCGATCCCAGGTGAGGTGATCCGGGCGTTCGAGGAGAAGTTCCCCGGCGTGGTGATCCTCGAGGGCTACGGGCTCTCGGAGTCCTCGAGCACCACGACGTTCAACATCAACGCCGAGCAGCGCAAGGTGCTCTCGATCGGCAAGCCGATCTGGGGGGTGGAGGTGCGCCTGGTCGACGAGGACGACAAGCCGGTGCCGCCCGGGCCGGACAACGTCGGCGAGATCGCGATCCGCGGCCACAACATCATGAAGGGCTACTACAACAAGCCCGAGGCGACCGCGGAGGCGTTCAAGAACGGCTGGTTCCACACCGGCGACCTGGCGTACGCCGACGACGACGGCTACCTGTTCATCGTCGACCGCAAGAAGGACCTGGTCATCCGGGGCGGCTACAACGTCTATCCGCGCGAGATCGAGGAGGTTCTCTACGCCCACGCGGCGGTCGCCGAGGTGGCCGTCATCGGCAAGCCCGACGACAAGCTCGGCGAGGAGGTCCTCGCCTACGTGGCCTTCAACCCCGGCGCCTCGGCGACCGAGGACGAGCTGATCGGCTTCTGCAAGGAGCGGCTGGCTGCCTACAAGTACCCGCGCGAGGTCCGGATCGTCACCGAGCTTCCCAAGGGCCCCAGCGGCAAGATCCTGAAGAAGGACCTGAGGGGCTGACCGGTCCGCGACGCCACGCTCGGGTGACCGCCGGGGCGCCGGGGGATGCGACCATCCCGTCCCCGGCGCCGGCTACAGCAACCGGGGGAAGGTGAGGAGCACGCCGGTGGCGCCCAGGAACCCGACGATCCCGAACCCGAGGAGCAACCACTGGTTGCGCTTGGCGCGCACTCGCCCGGAGATCGCGCCGAAGAACAGCACGGTGGCGAAGACGACAGTCAGCACCGTGTAGTTGTCGCCTCGCTGGTTGTTCTCCAGCGCGTCGGCGAAGCGAGCCTCGGCGCGGTCCTCGGCCGCCTCGGCCGCCACCTGCTCCTCCACGACGTACCCGGGCATCGCGAAGGGTGTGGCGGGAGCTGCCGGGTCGTCCGAGGCCCGGGTTTCCACCCAGTCGGGGAAGGTGGAGGCCAGCGGCTCGGGGAAGACGCCGGCCAGGTAGTCGGCCAGCTCCTCGTCCTCGGCCTGGAAGGCCTGGAGCCACTGGGTGAACAGCCCCACCTGGATGTCCACTCGGCGGTTCGCCTGGCCCTCCAGCCTCGAGGCGTCGACGCGCGCCGAGGAGGCCTCGGAGAACGCGATCGACATCGCCCCGCCCCACTTGCTGGCCTGGAAGCCGCTCCAGGCGGTGAGGACGGCCGTGATGGACATCAGGAGCACCGCGACGAACTCTCGCCAGTCGGTGCCGGGGTCCGAGTCCGGCGGCTGCCTCGTCCTGTCTGGGTCGGTCACGCTCATCCCTTCGGACCTGGCCCGCGGACTCGTCTGGTCGCCGGGGCGGAGGCTTCAGTGTGCCGGACCAGGACGGTCGGGAGGCTCACCTGTCGCGGGTGACGCGGTCCCCGTGCTCGGGTGGACATACTCGAGCCTCAGCCCGCACGTCGACGCGAGAGGCCGCACCCATGACGACGTCAGCCAAGGACCCCAGCCCGGTCATCGAGGTGCAGCACGAGGAACAGCTGCGCACGCTGCCCTTCGGCGACCGTGACGACTTCGAGGCCGCCGACCGTGGCCTGCTCGGGTCGCTGTCGCCGGCAGCGATCACCACCTCGTCGGGAGCCCCGGTCTGGGACAACGACTCCTACGCCTTCCTGCTCGACGGCGAGGCCCCGACGTCGGTGAACCCCAGCCTGTGGCGGCAGTCCTCCCTGCTGGCCCGGCAGGGGCTCTACGAGGTCGGCGAGGGCATCTACCAGGTGCGCGGCTTCGATCTGTCGGTGGTCTCCTTCCTCGAGGGTGGTGCGGGCGTGATCGTCGTGGACCCGTTGATCTCGACAGAGGCGGCCGCGGCAGCCTTGGCGCTCTATCGTCAGCACCGAGGCCCCCGACCTGTCACGGGGGTGATCTACACCCATAGTCATATCGACCACTTCGGCGGGGTCAAGGGCGTGACCAGCCAGGAGGAGGTGGACGCGGGCGCCGTCGCGATCCTGGCCCCCGAGGGCTTCCTGCATCACGCGATCGAGGAGAACGTCTACGCCGGGACCGCGATGGGCCGCCGGGCCGGCTACATGTACGGCGCGGCATTGGACCGCGGGCCGCGCGGCCAGGTGGGGGCGGGCCTGGGCCAGACGACGTCGACCGGCACGCCGACGCTGATCCCACCGACACTCACGATCACCGAGACCGGCCAGACCGAGACCGTGGACGGCGTCGAGTTGGAGTTCCAGGTCACGCCCGGCACCGAGGCCCCCGCCGAGATGAACTTCTTCCTCCCGGCCACGGCCGCGCTGTGCATGGCGGAGAACGCGAGCCGCACCCTGCACAACCTGCTGACCCTGCGCGGCGCCCCGGTCCGCGACCCGCATGCCTGGGCGATGTATCTGACCGAGGCCATCGATCTCTTCGGCGACCGACTCGAGGTCGTCTTCGCCTCCCACCACTGGCCGACCTGGGGTCGGGAGAAGGCGGTCGGGTACCTCTCCTTGCAGCGCGACGTCTACGCCTACCTGCACGACCAGACGTTGCGGATGCTCAACCGAGGGATGAAGGGTGTCGAGATCGCCGAGGCGATCCGGCTCCCTCCGGCCCTCGAGGGGGCCTGGCACACCCGCGGCTACTACGGGTCGGTGAGCCACAACGTCAAGGCGATCTACCAGCGCTACATGGGCTGGTACGACGGCAACCCTGCCAGCCTGTGGCCACACCCGCCCGCGGAGGCTGGCCGGCGCTACCTTGAGTTCATGGGCGGCGCCGATGCGGTCGTCGAGAAGGCCCGCGCCTGTTTCGAGGAGGGCGACTTCCGATGGGTCGCCGAGGTGGTCAACCACGTCCTCCAGACCGAGCCCGACCACGCCGCAGCCCGCGAACTGCTCGCCGACACCTATGAGCAGCTCGGCTATGGAGCGGAGAACGGGACCTGGCGCAGCGTCTACCTCTCCGGCGCCCATGAGCTGCGGCACGGCGTGTTCGGGACGCCGGCGGTGGCCGCGTCGGCAGACCTGCTCTCCCACCTGGCCCCTGATCAGGTGCTCGACGCGATGGCCATCCGGGTCGACGGGCCCTCCTGCTGGGAAGACGACCTCGTGCTCGACTTCACGGTGGCCGGCCATGGCACCTACCGGGTGACGCTCCACAACGGCGTCCTCGTCTACACCACGGCGACGCAGTCGAGTCCCGCGGCGACCACGGTCACGCTGACGCCCCAGCTGCTCGCCGGGCTGGCGTTCAAGATGGTGCAGGTCGCCGGTCTCGCCGACGCGGGTGGCGGCATCGAGGGGGACGCCGCCCAGCTCGACCGCCTGCTCGAGGTCCTCCAGGATCCGGACCCCGACTTCGCGATCCTCACCCCCGCAGGGTCGCAGTAGCGGCCCGCCCGAGGCCCGCGATGGCCGCGGTCATGCCTTCTCCCGACCGTCCCGCAGGGAGTCGCGAACGCTGGCCACCAGCACCGAGCCCCCGGCGGCGATGAACACCACGTCGAAGACCATCTGCAGCGTGACCAGCGCTCGGCCCGTCTGCCCCACGGCGTAGACGTCGCCGAGTCCCACTGTGGTCAGCACCTGCATGGTGAAGTACAGGGCGTCGGTCCGCGTCGCGAGGTTGGCCATCTCCCCGGGGACGGCGGTCTCCAGGCTGAAGTACCCGAAGGCGAAGACGGCGAGGACCAGGCTCATCAGCGTCGTGAGAGTGGGCAGCTCGATGGACGCCCCCTCCCGCAGGTGCCGGCGCAGCTGCCCCGCGATCGCCCAAGCGAGCGCACCGGCGCCCGCGAAGGTGAACAGCAGGCTCGCGACGAGGCCCGCCCCGGTCCACCGCAAGGGGAAGGCGTAGTAGATGGTCAGGACGCTGAGCAGGCTGGCCAGCGCCCGCCACCACGGTCCCCAGCGGAGGCGACCGCGCGCCGGCTTGTCGGAGTGCTGGTCGTGACCTGTCCGCGAATCGCTCACGAGCCGATATTGTTCCCGAGGTGGGCCCCGGGACAGTCCTCACCCTGCGCCGGTGAGGTCGCGGCGACCCGCCGTGGCTCGCGTGGGTCACCGACACGCATCGTCGCGGTTTGCTCGGGGAAGGACCTGTCATGGACTGGCCGGAGCTCGCGTGGGAGGTTCTCGTCCTCCGCGGGATCGTCGGCATCCTCTTCGGCATCGTGGCGATGGCGTGACGGTCTCCACTGCCGTGGCCCTGGTCATCGTGGTGGGGGATCTGGGTCTGATGGCCCTGCTGTGGGGGTGACGTCCCTGGTCGCCGGGCTGATGGCGCGGCGCGTCGAGAAGGCGACGGGCTCCCCCGCTGCCGTGGTGTGAGCCCGGCGGTCGTGCCCGGGCAAGGGCCAGGAGTGCAGAACGCTCAGGGGAGAGCCTCGCGTCAGAGCAGACCGGTACGCCGCGCCGTGGCGACGGCCTCCCGCCGGGACGCGACGCCCAGTTTGCGATAGACGCTGCGCAGGTGGGTCTTCACGGTGTTCACCGACACGAAGAGACTGTCCGCGATGTCGGCCAGCGTCCGCAGCGTCGGCAGCTCCTGGAGGATGTCCAACTCCCGCTCGGTGAGCACGGTCGGCCCCGGCGGAGTCGAGGCGGGCTCCGCCGGCTCGCGAGCCACCAGACGGTGGACGACGTGCTCGTGGGCACCCCAGCGGCCCCGCTCAGAGGCGAGCAGCCGCCTGAAGGACGGCCCCGCATCGGCCAGGGGCCGAAGCGCCTGCATCTCCAGCGCCCGGGAGACGGCGCGGCGCGCCAACGCCACCGCGCCGAAAATGTCCCCGCGGTCGGCGACCAACCCGGCCGCGAGTGCCGCCGCCTCCGCCACGGTGAGTGGCGAGACCGAATCGACCCGACCCTGGACGACGTCGACCAGGAGGTCCTCGGCCCGTCCCGGGCGCCCCGAGGCCTGCTCCAGCAGCGCAGCGACGACGAGCGACTCCGCGCACCGACCGAGCCGTTCGACCAGGGACCGCCGAGTCTCCTCGACGCGGTCGCGCCGGTGCAGGCGGAGGTTGGCCCGCGTGTCGGCCAGGGCGGCGAAGGCCAGGAGAGCGGGCTCGACCGTCGCCTCTGCGGTCGTAACCCAGATCGCATGAAGCCGTTCGGCCTCGCGCCTGTCGTAGGGCGCCTCCTCGGCCCGGATGGCGGCATGCAGGGCCCGTGCGGCCAGAGCCGTGGACGGGTCGACCGACGGCTCTAGCAGCCCGAATGCCCGCTCGGCGTGCCGGCGGCTCGAAGCGTCGTCCAGCCCCTGGCGGTCGGCCCACCCCGCGAGCACATGGGCGGGGACTGCCCGCGGGGAGGCGGTGAAGCCGTGCGCCTCGGTCAGCTCGAGCGCCTCAGCGGCGTACTGCCGCACCCCGGCGAAGTCGCCGCTGGCCGAGCAGACCGCGGCGCGCAGAACCAGGCAGTCGATCAGCGCCGCGGAGCGACCCAGCCCTCGGGCCAGCTCCGCGGCGTCCACCGCTTCCCTCTCGGCGGCATCCACCTGGCCCTGCCACAGCAGGGCCGGGCCGCGCTGGACGGCAAGGAGCAGCCGCACGTCCGGATCGTCGACGGTGACCGGCTCGCTCAGCTCCCGGCTCGGCTCGACGCCCTGACGCCGCCGCAGGTGAACCTCGACCGCCTGCCACGCCGCACCGAGCGCGGGCTGATCGAGCAGTGCTTCGGGTGCGGGTCGCGCGTCGAGCAAGCTGCTGGCCTCCTGCACACGGCCCACGTCGAGGAGGGCGGCTGCAGACACGATCCGGGTCCAGGTCAGGTCCGTGCGTTGCCGCAGTGCCGGCTGGAGTCGTGACAGCAGGAGCCGGGCCTCACCGGAGTTCACCAGCCGGGCACCGGTGGAGGCCACGACGCGCTCCTGGAAGGCGACATCGCCGGACAGGGCCCCGTGCCAGACAGCCTCGGCGGGGTAGTCGTGCGCCAGCAGCCAGGCACCAGCCCGCAGGTGCATCTCCCGCTCGAGATCGCTGTCGCGACGCAGCAATTCTCCCCGCAGGTAGGCCCGCAGGATCGGATGGAAGCGATACCAGGCCTGCCGGGGGTCCTTGTGTCCCCCCTGGGTGATCAGGCCCGAGCGGCGCGCCACGTCCTCCAGGATCCACCCGGCATCGGGCAGCCCGCTCAACTGCACGGCGAGGTCCAGTGGAACCAGGTCAGGAACCGCGCAGACCATCAGCGCATGCTGCACCCGAGGCGCCTGCCGGTCGAACAGCTCGTGGAAGAGATAGTCGGCCAGCGCGCCGTCGCGCTCGGTGGAGTAGCTTCCGACCTCGCGCGAGGCTCCGACGGCGAGCCCCATCAATCGCACCAGGGCGGGCCAGCCCTCGGTGCGCTCCCAGGTGAGCCGCTGCGTGCGGCCATCGAGGTCCGGGCTGACCGCTGCCGTCTCCTCGGCGGTGAACGCCAGGTCGGCCGCCCGGAGCTGGCCGAGCCGCCGCGAGAGCTTCAGCCGCTGCAGCATCCCCAGGGGAGGGTCCGCGCGACTGATGAGCACGACCTTGACCGAGGTAGGCAGCCGGGACAGCAGGCCGTCGACGGCCCGCATCAGCCCCGGGTCGGCGACCTCGTGCAGGTTGTCCAGAACGAGCAGGAGCGGTCCGAACCCCTCGAGAGCCTCGACGAGCGCAGCCACGAAGTCCTCGTCCTGCGACTCGTGGGGCGCACTGAGCTCCCTCACCGCGTGGGCCCGGTCGCCACCCGCGGACTCGAGCCCGGCAAGGACCAGCGACCAGAAGCGGAACGGGGTCGAGTCGAGGCTGGTGAGGCTGCACCATGCCACCACGGCGCCTCTGTGCATCCGGGCCTCTGCCCACATGCACACTGCGGTCGTCTTCCCGAAACCCGCGGGCGCGCTGACCAGAAAGACCTGTGAGCCGGTGCTGCCCTCCGCAAGGGCGTCGAGACGGGAGGTCAGCCGCGGGCGTTCCACCAGCGACTCCTCGGAGACGGGGAGGCCGAGCTTGCTCCTGCCCACCCTGGCACGCGCTGTCCTCACGCCCACCTTCCGTAGGACCGTGGCTTCCGCTCCCGAGCGACTGTCGTGCCCATCACTGTAGAGGGACCGCCCAACGCGCCACCGCGTCCTGCCCTGCGTGGGTGGGTGGGTGGGTGGGTGGGTGGGTGGGTTCGACCGTGCCTCAGTCCGGCAGCCGGCGCATCTCCAGGACGGTGATTCCCAGGGCCTGGAACCGGTCGAGGATCCCCCGCAGGTGCGCCGCGTCCTCCACGGTCCCGAAGAACGACGTACCGCCCGCGGGACCGACCGTCCGCCGCAGCTCGGGGAACGCAGCCCCGACCGTGTCCGAGACCTGGCCGGACACGAGGAACTCGTAGCGCACGTGGTCGATCGGACTCGATGACGACGCGCTCACCAGACGATCGTCGCCCGGCGCGTCCTGTCCCGTCCTCACCCGGAGCGGGTGAGGGCACGGCCGCCCGGCGCGACACCTCTGCTCGGTCAACTGCTCGCGGCCGACTCCGGCGTCCTCATCGGTCCGACCGACGAAGCGGCGCCGAGCTCGGCATCGGCACCTGGAATGCCGGCGCCACCACGGTGACGGCCAGGCTTCGCGCCCAAGGCTTCGGGCGGCACACCTTCCTCTGCGGCCAGAGCGGCTCGGGAAAGACCTACGCGCTGGGGGTACATCTGGAGCAGTTGATGCTCGCCACCGAACTGCGCCTGGTGATCATGGATCCCAACGCCGACTTCACCAGGATCAACCAGACGCGTCCGGGCGTGCCCGAGGCGGACGCCACGCGGCTCCGGGCCGCACCCGCTCGCTGACCGAGAGGAGTACAACGAGTTCCTGCATCTCATGGCGGACCGGCCACCGACGGAGGTCGGCGCCGTCGTCGAGGGACTGGTCGAGGGTGGGCCTGGGCGAGATCGCTGGCCCAGCGGATCGAGAACCTTGGACTCGTGGACTGGGAGGTGTGGGCCGGCGAGCAGCCCTCGGTCGCCGACGTCGTCGCTGGCACCCGGGTCATGGTTGCGGACCTGCGGATTCCGGGATCCCGGGGAGCCGGTGGCGATCGGCCTCGACGTCGTGGAGAGCCTGTGGGCTCAGCGCCGCTCCCGCACGCCCACGCTGCTCGTCATCGACGAGGCACACAACGTCTGGCCGGCCAGTCCCATGGGGCCGGCACAGGCGGTGCTCGTCGACCGGATCGTCCAGATCGCTGCCGAGGGCCCGCAAGTACGGTCTGTGGCTGCTGCTGTCCACGCAGCGTCCGTCGAAGATCCACCCGCAGGTGCTCTCCCAGTGCGACAACGTGGTCCTGATGCGGATGAACTCCCCGGCCGACGTCGCGGAGCTCAGCGAGGTGTTCGGCTTCGCGCCGCCGTTGCTCCTCGCCGCCTCGCCGTTCCTCTCAGTCGCACCGACTGAGAGGAACCTGGGGCCCGATCCCCCCGGGGGGCTCAGCCCTCCTCGGCGAAGGCGTCGCGCAGCGCGTCCTCCTCCTCTTGGGAGAGGTTGGTGTGGATCAGCTCGGCGTGCCGCCCTGCGAAGGCATCACTGACCTTGTCGCGCACCGCGTCGGAGGTCAGCACGAAGAGTGCCGAGGTGCCCGGGGTCACCTCCTCGCGCACCCGCTTGATGAAATCGTCGTCGATCCCGACGTCGCTCATCATGCCGGCCAGCGCACCAGCCGCCGCGCCGATCGCTGCTCCCAGGAACGGGACGAAGAAGATCAGGCCGAAGAGCATCCCCCAGAATGTGCCGCCCAGAGCTCCGGCCGCGGCCAGGTTGTGCTCCTGACGCGTCTTGGGCTTCTTCTTGCCTTCCTCCCAGGACACCGTCGCGGCGTCGTGGACCTTGATCAGCTCCTTGCTCATCAGGTCGCGCAGGATTTCGACGGCGTTGTCGGCACCGTCAGGGGTGGGGAACTTCCAGACGCTCAGCGTGGCCACGTGGGTCTCCTCTGCCTCTCACTTCATCGGCTTGGTCCCGGGAACCGTCCCGGCCCTGCCCTGGGACGCCTCCATCGTGGGCAGCCCGAGGCGCGGGCGCCTCACCCCCGACGGGTGAGCTCTGGCGTGCGACGCCCGGAGCGAGGGCTGTGCGAACCCGGAGCTAGACGTGAGCTCGACGTTGGTCTAGTCGATACCGAGCGCCGCGCGCAGCGCGGCGACCTCCTCCTCCAGGGCTGTCATGAGCAGGTCCACGTCAGGCACGAGGTCACGGTCGGCGATCACGCCGAAGTGCAGCTGGCCGCCCAGACTCAGCACGGTGATGTTGAGCCCCTGGCCGTCCGCGATCGCCGACATCGGGTAGATCCCCTCCAGGCGCGCCCCGCCCATGTAGAGGTCGACCGCCGGCCCGGGCACGTTGGAGATGATCAGGTTGAACGGATTGGCCCGCTCCATCAGCTTCAGTCGCGCCGCCAGCCGTCCGGCTTGGTTGGCCACCGCGGGCATCGCGAACTGCGCCACGTCGCTGAGCAGGTTGGCCGGCAGCGCCTCATGCTGGTCCTTGGCCGCGCGCATCGCCTCGTGACAGGCCTCCAGGCGCTCGAGCGGGGTGTCCAGGTGGGTGGGCAGCGGTGCGAGCAGCGCGGAGACCCGGTTGCCGGCCGCACCGGCCTCCTCTGCAGTGCGCACCGAGACCGGGACGGCTGCGATCAAGGGGCCGGCGGGAAGCTCCCCGTGTGCCAGCAGCCAGGTCCGCAGCGCACCCGCACAGACCGCCATCACCACGTCGTTCACGGTGGTGCCTTGGGCCTTCTTGATCTCCTTCACCTGCGCGAGCGGCAGGCAGCCGAAGGCCCACCGGCGGTGCGGTCCGATGTTCTTGTTGAACGGGGTGGCGGGGGCGCGCAGCGGTGTGGTGTTCAGCACCGCGGTGCGCCCCCGCTTCGGGATCAGCCGGTCGACCACCGGGATCTGCGGACGGGCGGGGCTGGTGACGACGGCCGGCAGGGAGCCGAGCAGCCCCGCCGAGAACCGGGTGGCACGCATCGGCTGGCGCAGCCCGTTCAGCGCGCTGCGGGCGAGCAGCCCGACGCCGGTCGGGCGCTCGCCGGCGTGGGGGGGCTCGCCCGACGGGACGTCGCGGCCCTCGGGGGAGAGGTCCATCAGGGCGCTGACGATGTCGTTCCCGGCGACACCGTCGATCGCGGCATGGTGCACCTTGCTGTACACCGCGACGCGCCCGCCTTCGAGGCCGTGGATGAGGTAGAGCTCCCATAGCGGCCGGCTGCGGTCGAGCTGCCGGGCGTGCAGCCGCGCGGCCTGGTCGGCCAGCTGGCGGTTGTTGCCCGGGGCAGGGAGGGCCAGCTCCCGGACGTGAAACTCGATGTCGAAGTCGGGGTCCTCGATCCAGTACGGCTGGTCCAGTCCCAACGGCACGGTGACGAGCTTGCGGCGGAACGGCGGGATCAACGGCAACCGTGACTCCACCATCCGGGTCATCCGCTCGAGGGTGAGGGGCTCGGGCGACGTCGACGGGTCCAGGATCGAGACACTGCCGACATGCCCATAGACGGTCGGGGAGTCGAGGGCCAGGAAGGCGGCGTCCAGACCGCTGAGCTGTTGCACGGGACCAGCCTGCCCCACCGCTCCCATCCGGACACCGCCGGGGAGGGCTGATCAGACCAGCGGCGTCATGCCGTCGGCACCGGTGCGTCCTGCGGCACCTCCACGCGCCCCGCACCCCGCAGCGACTCCACCGCCGCCTCCGCGACCAGGTTGGCCACGTGCCCGTCCCAGGCGGACGGCCCGGTCACTCGGCCGGCCCGCGCGGCGCGCACCCACGCCACCAGCTGCAGGCGGTAGGCCTCACTGAAGCGCTCGACGAAGCCCGGGGCGACCGGGAGCGCGTCCAGCCCGTCGCACCGGATGGCCACCGGGGACGGCGGGTTCAACCGCAGCGTGCCCTCGGTGCCGAGGATCTCGGCGCGGACGTCGTAGCCGTAGCGCGCGTTGACCGACACCTCGACGGTCACCACCACCCCGCCACGAGTTTCGAGCACCGCCACCTGCACGTCGCGGAGGTGGCCATCGGGCACCCGCGCGGCGTGCACCGTGACCGCGGCGACCCGGTCGCCGAGGAGCCACGGCACGATGTCGAACTCGTGGATCATCGAGTTGACCAGCACGCCCTCGGAGGTGGCGTCGGGGTGTGCCCGGGCGTTGCGATGGATGCAGTGGGCGGTCCGGATCAGGCCCACGGCTCCCTCGTCGAGCCCCTTCCGGAGGGCGGCGTACCCCGGGTCGAACCGCCGCATGAAGCCCACCTGGACAAGCCGCCGACCCGTGGCGGCCTCGGCGTGGACGACCCGCAGCGACCCGGCGGGGGAGGTCGCCAGCGGCTTCTCGCACAAGGTGGGCTTGCCGACCGCGAGACCGGCGAGGGCAAGCTCCTCGTGCAGTGCGTCGGGAGCCGCGATCAGCAGCGCCTCCACGTCCTCGGCGGTGACCACCTCCGCGGCGCCGTCGGTCTGAGCGGCGCCGGACGCCTCTGCGACCGCGCGGCACCGGTCCTGGTCGGGGTCGAAGACCCGCACGACGGCAGCGCCTGGGACCTGGTCGGTCAGCATCGCGGCGTGCGCGGCACCCATCGCACCGGCTCCGATCACGCCGACCCGCAGCGGCCCTGCTCCCGGCACGGTCATGGAGCCACCCACCTTCCCTCGCGGTGCGAGACCACCATCGCATCGACCAGCCTGGCGGCGGCCACGGCGTCGTCGAGGCTTGCGCCGTGGTCAGCGCCGGTGGCGATGCTCTGGGCCAGCCTCCTGGCCTCCACGACCTTGAGGTCGTCGTAGCCCATCGCGATGCCGGCGCCGGGCTGGAAGGCGGCCAGCTCGCCGTCGCCGGGGCGCACCAGGCGGGTCTGCCAGGCGGCATCCTGGAAGTCCTGGTCCAGGCACGTGCGCAGCTCACCCATCCGCCGGAAGTCCCACGCCACGGCGCCGCGCGTCCCGCGCACCTCGATGCCGTAGGCGCACTGCTCCCCCACCGCGACGCGGGAGGCGAGCAGGGTGCCGTGTGCGCCGGAGTCGAAGCGCAGCAGGGCCGAGACCTGGTCCTCGTTGCCCACCCGCCCGCGCGGACCGTCGCCTCCTCGCGCGAAGTGCGACACGGTCCCGGTGATCGCGGGCCGCTCGGCGATGAACGTCGCCTGGTCGGCCACCAGCTCGCGGATCTCCCCGACGCGCTCCCCGCCGACGTGCCGGGCGAGGTCGAAACCATGGCTGGCGAGGTCGCCGAGCACCCCCGTGCCGGCGTACCGGGGGTCGAAGCGCCACGACAGGACGCCGTCGGGGTGGGCGGAGTAGTCCGCGAGCAGCCGGACGTCCACCGTCTCCACCTCGCCGAGCCACCCCGAGGCGACGATCTGGCGGGCGACCTCCACGGCCGGGGCGTTGCGGTAGTTGAAGCCCACCGCCGACTTCACGCCGGCCGCGCGCACAGCCGCCAGGATCGCCTCGGTGTCCTCCACACACGTCCCGGCCGGCTTCTCGATCCACAGGTGCCGCCCGCTCTCGGCCACGGCGACGCCGACCTCACGGTGGACGAAGTTGGGGCCGCACACGCTGACGACGTCGAGGTCGTCGCGGTCCAGCAGCGACCGCCAGTCCGGACTTGCCGCGGTGAAGCCGTACGCCGAGAGCGCAAGCGCGCGCCGGTCCCCGTCGGGCTCCGCGACCCCCACGAGCCGGGGCCGCACCGGGCCGTCGGGGTAGTGCTGGAGCAGCCGGTTCCACGCCCGCGCGTGCACCTGACCCATCCACCCGAAGCCCACGACCCCGACCCCGACCTGCCGAACACCACTCATCGGGAGCTCCCGTCCTCGGTCGGGTCCGAGGACGGGAGCTCCCGGGCCAGCTCCTGGCTAAGCGCCTCGAGCTCCGCACCGCCGGCCATCATCGTCGCCAGCTCGTCGAGGGACAGCTCGGCCTTGGAGAAGGTGCCCATGCTGCGGCCACGCCGCAACAGCATGAACCTGTCGCCCACCGGATAGGCGTGGTGCGGGTTGTGCGTGATCAGCACGACCCCGAGCCCCCGCGCCCGGGCCCGGGCGACGTAGGTGAGCACGATGCCGGACTGCCGCACGCCGAGCGCGGCGGTCGGCTCGTCCAGGATCAGCACCCGCGCCCCGAAGTGGACGGCGCGCGCGATCGCGACGCATTGCCGCTCCCCGCCCGACAGGGTGCCGATCGGCTGGTCGACGTCGCGCAGGTCAATCCCCATCGCGGCCAGCTCGTCCTTGGTGGTCTGCTTCATCGCGGCGATGTCGAGGCGCCGCAGCGGCCCGATGCCCGTGGTGAGCTCCGAGCCGAGGAAGAAGTTGCGCCACACCGGCATCAGGGGCACCACCGCCAGGTCCTGGTAGACCGTCGCAATGCCGAGGTCGAGCGCCTCCCGAGGCGAGGAGAAGCGCCGCTCGACCCCGTCCACGGTGAAGACGCCCTCGGTGTGCACGTGGGCACCGGAGAGGATCTTGATGAAGGTGGACTTGCCGGCGCCGTTGTCGCCCAGGACGCAGGTCACCTCCCCGGCGTTGACGCTGATGGTGACCTCGCGCAGGGCGATCACCGAGCCGTAGGACTTGCCGATGTCCCGGACCTCGATCAGCGCAGTCCCCGGGGCCGGGAGAGCGTGGGTGGCCGAGGACCGGGTGCGAGTGGCGCTCATCGCAGCGACTCCGCCTGCGCCTTGACCCAGTTGTTGACCAGGACGGCGCCGAGCAGCATCACCCCGAGGAAGGCGTAGAGCCAGTCGTTGTCCCAGCCCGCCTGCGGGATGCCCTGCTGGACCATGCCGTAGATCAGGGCGCCGAAGGCGGCACCGACGGGGGAGCCGTAACCGCCGGTGAGCAGGCAGCCGCCCACCACCGCGCAGATGATGAAGATGAACTCCTGGCCGACCCCCGTGGTGCTCTGCACCGTCGTGGTCTTGAACAGGTTGAGCATGCCGACCAGCCACCCGGCGGTGGCGGTGGTCATGAACAGCCCCACCTTGGTGCCGAACACCGCGACGCCGACCTGCCGAGCGCTGTGCTGCGCCCCCCCGACGGCGAAGACCCAGTTGCCCGGCCTGGTGCGCAGCAGCACCCAGGTGGCCAGGGCGGTGACGCCGACGAACCAGAAGGTGGCCGAGTAGAGAGTGAGTGAGGTCTTGACGTCGGAGGGCTCCAGCCACGGAACCCAGCTCATGCCGATGTCGACCCACGAGCCGAAGACCTGCTTGCCGTCGAGGTAGCCCCCGACGCTCTTCAGCCCGGTCACCGACACCTTGCCGATGAGGATCTTGGTGACCGCCAGGTTTACCCCCTGGAGCACGAAGAAGGTGCCGAGCGTCACGATGAAGCTCGGCAGCTTCGTCGTCATCACCAGGAAGCCGTTGAGGGCGCCCACGGCCAACGCCACCACCAGGGCCACCGCGATGGCGAGCCACACCGAGAGTCCGAACTCGGTCATCAGGATGCCGGTGGTCAGCCCGGTCGTGCCGATCATCGCCCCGGCGGAGAGGTCGAACTCGCCACCGATCATCAGCAGGGAGACCGCGACCGCCATGATGCCGACCGTCGAGGCGTTGAACACCCAGGTGCTGGCGCCGGCCGGCTCGATGAAGGAGTCGGTGCGGAGCGCGAAGAAGGCGAAGATCACCAGCGCACCGGCCATCGCCCCGACCTCGGGCCGGCGCAGGACACGCCTCCAGCGGTGCGACGAGGAGAGCCGGTCGTCTCCGGCCGGGGCCGGCGTCGCCGGGGGCGGTGGCTGGGCGGTGCTCGTGCCCATCACGGGTCCTTCCTCGGTCGGGATCCCCCGTCCGCGCGCGAACGGGCCGCGCCTGGCGTCCTCAGCGCGTCCCGCTGTGTCCTCAGCGTGTCCCGCTCTCGGCGAACTGCAGCACGGCGTCGGCGTTGTCCTGGGTGACGATCGCGGGCCCGGAGAAGACCGGCTGGCCGCCGCCGATGTCGTTGCCGTTGATCAGCTTGAGATAGACGCCGGTCACCCCGAGATAGCCCTGCACGAAGGGCTGCTGGTCGATGGCGAAGGCCAGGTCGCCGTCGCTGACCAGCTGGGCCACGTCGGCATTGACGTCGAAGGTGCCCACCACGACATCCCTGCCGGTGGCGTCCACCGCCGCCGCCGCACGCCCCGCCGTGTCGCCGCCGAGGGTCAGGATGCCGTCGATCGCGTCGTTGGCGGTGAGCTGCGACTCGATGGTGGCCTGGGAGGCCGCGAGGTCGGTGATGTCGGTCTGCAGGTTGCGCATCCGACCGCCGAAGGTGGAGGCCGCGGCCTTGCAGCGCTCCTCCAGCGAGATGTTGCCGGCCTCGTGAATGACACAGATCGCGGTGGTCGCCCCCGCCTGGTCGAGCTGACGGCCGGCGGCCTCCCCGGCGATGGTCTCGCTCTGGCCGACGTGGGTGATGGCGCCGAAGTCCTGCCACCGCTCGATGCCGGAGTTGATCGTGATCACCGGCACGCCCGCCTCGACTGCCGCACGGATGCTGGACTCCAGGCCGTCCGGGTTGGCCATCGAGACCACGAGCCCGTCGGTGCCGTCGGCCACCGCGTTGTCGATGAGCGTGCTCTGCTCCCCAGGCTCGGGAGAGCTGGTGTAGCGCACGTCGATGCCGAGGTCCTCCCCCGCCCGGTCGCTGCCGGCCTTGACGACATCCCAGAACGAGTCGCCGGGCGCCGCGTGGGTGACCACGTCGATGCGGATGTCGCCGGTGTCGGCGCCCCCGCCCCCGCCGTCGCCGCCGTCGCCGTCGTCCTGGCCGGTGCTGCAGCCAGCGAGCGTGAGCGCCCCGGCGGCGAGTCCGAGGGTGAGTACGCGTCGCAACCTCATGGTTGTCCTCCTAGTCGAACGAGTCGAACGTGTCGAGTGCGCAGGGAGCCGCCCGGCTCGGCGCCAGAGCCGGGCGAGGGCGACCTCATCGGTGCGTGGGAAAGCTGAACGGCGCCCGAGGCCGCTCGCCGTGATCGGCGGGCGCGAGGACCGGCCACCGGCTGGTCACCACCTTGGACCGGGTGTAGAAGGCGACGCCGTCAGGGCCGTGCATGTGGTGCTCACCGAACAGCGAGTCCTTCCACCCCCCGAACGAATAGCTGGCCACCGGCACCGGGATCGGCACGTTGACTCCGATCATGCCGACCCGGACGTCCCGTTCGAAGCGGCGCGCCGTCTCTCCGCTGCTGGTGAAGACCGCCGTACCGTTGCCGTAGGGGCTGGCGTTGACCAGAGCGATCGCGGCATCGATGTCGGGGGCGTGCAGCACCGAGAGGACCGGGCCGAACACCTCCTCGCGGTAGACCTCCATGGCCGCAGCGACCCGGTCGAGGACCGTCGGGCCGACGAAGAAGCCGCCCTCGTGCCCGGGCACCGTGATCCCGCGGCCGTCGACGGCGATCCGGGCACCCTCCCGCTCGCCGGAGCCGATCAGCGCCACGATCCGGTCCCGGGCCTGCCCGGTGATCACCGGTCCGACCTCGGCGGCCGGGTCGCGACCGGGGCCGACGCGCACCGCCTCGGCCTTCTCCGTCACCAGGCCGACCACCTCCCGCCCGGCCTCACCGACCGTGACGGCCGCGGAGATGGCCATGCACCGCTCTCCAGCCGAGCCGAAGGCCGCCGTGACGAGCTGGTCGGCGGTGTGCTCCGGGTCGGCGTCGGGCATCACCACGGCGTGGTTCTTGGCGCCGCCCAGGGCCTGGACGCGCTTTCCGTGCTCGGTGGCCCGGCGATGCAGGGACCGGGCGATCGGCGTGGAGCCCACGAAGGACACCGCGGCCACGTCCGGATGCTCGACCAGTGCGGCCACGGTCTCGCCGTCCCCGTGGAGGACGTTGAAGACACCAGCGGGGAGCCCGGCCTCGGCCCACAGCTGGGCCAACAGCATGGAGGCCGACGGGTCCCGCTCGCTGGGCTTGAGGACGAAGGTGTTCCCACAGGCGATGGCGACCGGGAACATCCACATCGGGACCATCGCCGGGAAGTTGAACGGCGTGATGCCCACGCAGACCCCCAGCGGCTCCCGGAAGGAGTGCAGGTCGACACCCGCGGAGACCTGCGCGGAGAAGTCACCCTTGAGCAGATGCGGGATCCCGCAGGCGAATTCGACGACCTCCAGACCGCGCTGCACCTCACCTCGGGCGTCGGCGAGGACCTTGCCGTGCTCGTCGGTGATGGCCTCGGCAAGCCGGTCGGCAGCGGCCCTGACCCGCTCGCGGAAGTCGAACATCACGGTGGCACGGCGGCTGAGCGAGGCCTGCGACCAGCCGGCAAACGCCTCGACGGCCACCGCCACCGCCGTGTCCACGTCGGCCCCGGACGCCAGCGCCACCACCGCCTGCTGCTCGCCGGTGGCCGGGTTCCACACCGGTCCGCGGCTCGTGCCGACGCCGCCGGTCGGCTCGCCGTCGATCCAGTGCTGGATCGTCCTCATGTCCCAGCCTCGGGGCCGGTCGTGGGGCGCAGGTGGCCACGCTGCCGCTGCTTGTGGGTCTCATACGTCGCTCGCGCGGCTCGGGTGCTCTCCAGGGCGCCGGTGGCCGCGACGGGCACGTCCCACCACGCGGGGCTCTCGGGAGCCGGCACCCTCGGGTCGGTCTCCACGTGGACGACGGTCGTGGTCGCGGCCGCACGTGCCTCGAGCAGGGCCTTGTCCAGCTCGCCGATACCGGTGACGCGGAGCACCCGTGCCCCCAGGCTGGCCGCGTTGGCGGCCAGGTCCACCGGCAGCAGATCGCCGTCGAGCCCCGAGTGGGTCCGATAGCGGTAGCGGGTGCCGAACCGCTGCGACCCGACGGACTCCGAGAGCGCCCCGATGGAGGCGAACCCGTGGTTCTGGACGAGCACGACGAGGAGCTTCACGCGCTCCTGGACGGCGGTGACCAGCTCCTGGGCGAGCATCAGGTAGGACCCGTCGCCGACCATCACCATGACCTCACGGTCCTCACCCAGGTCGCGGACCGCGAGAGCGACCCCCAGCCCGCCGGCGATCTCGTAGCCCATGCAGGAGTAGCCGTATTCGACGTGGTAGCCCTTGGGGTCCCGGGTTCGCCAGAGCTTGTGCAGGTCCCCGGGCATCGAGCCGGCCGCGCAGACGACGACGTCCTGCGCCCGGGCGCTCCGGTTCACCGCGCCGATCACCTCCGACTGGGCCGGCAGCGGCGCGTGGGCGCCGTCGTAGGCGCGCTCCACGGTCTCGTCCCACTCTGCGGCCAGCGCCGTCGCGCGCGCGGAGTGCGCCGCGGGCGCTCGCCAGCCGGCCAAGGCACCGGCCAGCTGCTCGAGCCCGCGTCGCGCGTCACCGAGCAACGGCAGCGCGGAGAGCTTGTGCGCGTCCACGGCGGCCACGTTGAGGTTGACGAAGCGGACGTCGGGGGAGGCGAAGACGGTCCGGGACGCCGTCGTGAAGTCGCTGTAGCGGGTGCCCACGCCGATCACGACGTCGGCCTCCTCCGCGAGCGTGTCCGCCGCGGTGGTCCCGGTGGCACCGAGGGCGCCGAGGGCCAGCGGGTGGTCGTAGGGCAGCGATCCCTTGCCTGCCTGGGTCTCGGCCACCGGGATGCCGCTGGCCTCGACGAGACGGCGCAGCGCCTCGCTCGCGCGAGCGTAGATCACTCCCCCGCCCGCCACGAGCAGCGGCCGCCTCGCCTGCCGCACGATCGCGGCGGCCCGAGCCAGCGAGACCTCCTCGACGGGCTGCCTCGGCACGTGCCAGACCCGACGGGCGAAGAGGTCCTGGTCCCAGTCCCATGCCTCCGCCTGCACGTCCTGGGGCAGGCTGAGCGTCACCGCACCGGTCTCGGCGGGGTCGGTGAGCACGCGGAGGGCGGCCAGCAGCGCCGAGGGGAGCTGCTCGGGCCGGTCGATCCGGTCCCAGTAGCGCGAGACCGGCCTGAGGCAGTCGTTGACGCTGACGTCCATCGATCGCGGGTCCTCGAGCTCCTGCAGCACGGGGTTGGCGACGCGGGTGGCGAAGACGTCCCCCGGCAGCAGCAGCACAGGCAGTCGGTTGACCGTGGCCAGGGCCGCTCCGGTCACCATGTTCGTCGACCCCGGGCCGACCGAGGCCGTGCAGGCGAAGGTGGCCAGGCGATCGCGATGCCGGGCGTACGCCGTCGAGGCGTGCACCATCGCCTGCTCGTTGCGGGCCTGGTGATAGCGCAGCACATGCGGCCCCTCCCCAGCCCCGCCCTCCCCGCTGGCACCGACCCGCATCTCCCGCTCGAGCAGGGCCTGCCCGAGGCCGGCGACGTTGCCGTGACCGAAGATCCCCCAGCAGCCGGCGAAGAACGGGTTCTCCTCCCCGTCCCGCTCGACGTGCTGCGTCTCGAGGAAGCGCACGATCGCCTGGGCGACGGTCAGTCGGATGGTCATCGGTCCTCCCCGTCCCGCTGAGGGCTGCCGAACGGCAGCCGTGGGTCGACCCCCTGGTCGGACCAGGTCTCGCGCACCCACCCGTGCGCGGGGTCGTCGCGGATCCGCCAGGCGCGCTCACCCGGGCCGGCCATCACGTTGAGGTAGTAGAGGTCGTAGCCGGGCACTGCCATCGAGGGTCCGTGCCAGCCGTGCGGGATGAGCACCACGTCGCCGCTGCGCACCTCGGCCAGCACGTCGACCTCGAACCCCGGGTGGCCGTAGACCCGCTGGTAGGCCATCCCCGGGCCCGACGGGCCCTCGGCGATCTCGAAGTAGTAGATCTCCTCCAGGGCGCTCTCGGTCGCCGTCCCCTGGTCGTGCTTGTGGGGTGGGTACGACGACCAGTTGCCGCCGGGGGTCAGCACCTCGCAGGCGATGAGGGCGTCGGCGTCGAACGCCTCCGGCGTACAGAAATTGTTGACCTGACGACTGGAGGAGCCCGCACCGCGAAGCTCCACCGGCACGGCGTCGGCGGGCTGGTGGCGGAACGGCAGCCGTCGGCCGCACCGGGCCGAGGGGAGGGCGAACCTGCCGCCGCGGGGGCTGGCGACCCGGATCACGCAGTCGCGGGGGGCGTAGACGAAGTCGCTCGGACCCGAGAACACGTCACGGCGCCCGCGCACCTCGAGGGTCCTGCCCTCGCAGGTGACCGTGCAGGAGCCGGCCAGCGGGAGGACCAGGGTCTCGGCCTCCCCGGTGTGCCAGCACAGCTCACCGCCCGGCTCCAGCCGAGCCACGGCCAGGCCGCTGAAGCCCCAGCCCGCCGAGGCCGGGGTGACCACGAGTTCGCAGCCGTCGCGGGCGGCCGTGCCAACGGCGACGTGCAGGTCGGTGTTCGACGGCGTCATCTCACACCATCCTTGCGGACCTGCTGGTGGACGTCGCCCAGGATCTCCTCCAGCTCCGAGGTCGTCGGCATCGCGTCGGCACACGCCAGCCGGCCCGCAACCACCGCGCCGGCGGCGTTGGCGAACCGCAGCATCGGCTCCACCTCCCATCCGGCCAGCAACCCGTGGCACAGGGCGCCGCCGAAGGCGTCCCCGGCGCCCAGGCCGTTCACCACCTCGATCTGCACCGGTGGGACCATCGTGCGGGCGGCCTTCCGAGCCCCCAGGACGCCGGTCGGCCCCTGCTTGACCACTGCCAGCTCCACGCCTGCCTCGAGCAGCGCCGCCGCCGCCCGGTGTGGGTCCCGCTCGCCCACGGCGACCTCACACTCCTCGAGGTTGCCGACCGCGACGTCGACGAGACCCACCGCGGCGCCGAGGTGCCTGCGGGCCTCGGCGGGCGAGTCCCAGAACATCGGGCGGTAGTCCAGGTCGAGCACCGTCGTCCCATGGTCGCCGCGGGCTCGCAGGGCCGTCATCGTGGCCGTTCGCGACGGCTCCTCGCACAGCCCCGTCCCGGTCACCCAGAAGACGTCGGCCGACGCGATCGCGTCGAGGTCGAGCTCGTCGCGGTGGATCTGCAGGTCCGGCGCGGTGGGCAGTCGGTAGAAGTACAGGGGGAAATTGTCGGGCGGGAAGATCTCGCAGAACGTCACCGGGGTCGGCAGCCCCTCGACCGCGCCGACGTAGCGGTCGTCGACCCCGAAGCCACGCAGGGCCTGGTGCACGAACCGGCCGAAGGGGTCGTCCCCGGTGCGCGTGATGACCGCCACGGACCTGCCGTGCCGGGCGGCCGCGACCGCGACGTTCGTGGGGCTTCCCCCCAGGAACTTGGCGAAGCTGGTGACGCCCTCGAGCGGCACGCCGACCTGCTCGGGGTAGACGTCGACGCCGCAGCGTCCCATCGTGAGGACCTCGAAGTGCGGGGTCACCCCGGAGGCGGTCACGCCGTCACGCTCTTCAAGAACTCCAGGCTGGCGCGGACCTCCACCGCGGGACCCTCGCCGCTCGGCGGGCCGTCCAGCATCACGTCCTGCTCCAGGACGTACCACCCGGCGTACCCGGCACCCTGCAGGGTGCTGACCAGGGCCGCGACATCGACGTCGCCCTCGCCGAGGGGACGGAACATGCCGGCTCGCACGGCGTCCCCGAACGCGCGAGTCCCGTCGGTCACCTGCGCCGCCAGCCGCGCGTCGACGTCCTTGAGGTGGACGTGGACCACGCGCTCGGTGTGCTGGGCGGTGAGCGCGACGGGGTCGGCCCCACCCACCAGGAGGTGACCGGTGTCCACACACAGACCCACCCGGGAGCCGGCCAGCACCCGCTCGGTCTCTGCGCCGGTCTCCACCATGGTCCCCACGTGCGGGTGCAGGCAGGCCAGGACCCCACGGGCGGCAGCGCGGTCGCTGATCCGGTCGAGGTTGGCCAGCAGCGTCTCCCAGCCCTGGTCGTCCAGCACCGGCCGGCCGTCGTACCCCTCGACGCCGGTGAAGGCGGCGAGCACCGCCACCTCCGCCCCGGACGCCAGGCAGGAGTCGAGGAACCGGTCCACCTCCGGCATCGGGTCGGCGCCGGGGTCGTGGAGCAGCACGGGCAGAAAGCCGCCCACCGCGCGAAGTCCCTGACCGGCCAGCACGGCGGCCTTCGCGTCGGGGTCGTCGGGGAGGAAGCCCGCGGGTCCGAACTCGGTGGCCTCCAGACCCAGCGCGCGCATCTGGCTCAGGACGGTGCCGGCGTCAAGCTGGAACCCCCACCCCGGCACCTCGCTGACGCCCCACGAGATGGGTGCCCCGGCGACGCGCATCGCGCGGGGTCCGGCAGGGGGCAGAGCGTCATTCGTGGGGTCGCTCATGGATGCGAGTCTCCATCGTGATCGTGGACCGGTCCAAGCCCGGCCCCTCGTCGGAGCCCCGGTCGCCGCGGCTCCCGCGCCGAGGGGTCGAACAGCCGCCGGCGGGTGCCGGCCGTGCGCCGCTGGCGCCGCCTCGTGCGCCGAGAGCGACGGGCCGCCGATCGGGCCATGTCGGCGGCACCGATGAAGCCCGCGCGCGGGCCGAGCTCCGCGATCGCGATCACGGGTTCGCTCCGGTGCCCCCGCCCGGTCAGCGACCGGGAGAATGCCTGCCGGGTCGGGGCGAGCAGCAGATCACCCGCGGCCGACAAGCCGCCCCCGATGATCACGCACCCCGGGTCGAAGGCGGCCGCCATCCCGGCCAGCCCGGTGCCGAGCCACGCCGCGAGATCGTCCAGCAGCTCGACGGCCAGCGGATCGCCGTCCATCGCCGCCTGCGTGATCTGCGGTCCGCGCAGGGCTTCGGCGTCGCCGTTCACCAGGTCGCGGAGGTGATGGGCCATCGGCGAGTTGGCGCGGACCAGCTCCCGGGCGTCGCGGACCAGGGCGTTGCCGGAGGCGTACTGCTCCCAGCACCCGCGGTTGCCGCACTGGCAGCGATGTCCGTTGGGGACCACCTGGACGTGTCCGAACTCCCCCGCCATGCCGTTGGCGCCGCGGTAGACCCGGTTGTCGAGCACCAGGGCGCCCCCGATGCCCGTGCCCAGCGTCACGCAGAGGACGAAGCGGTGCCCGCGTCCGGCGCCGAAGCGGCACTCGGCCAGCGCCGCAGTATTGGCATCGTTGTCCACCACCACCGGCAGCCGCACCCGCTCGGCCACCCGTGCGCGCACCGGCTCCCGGCGCCAGTCCAGGTGCGGGGAGAACATCACCACCGACCGGGTCGCGTCGACGAAGCCGGCGGCCCCGATGCCGACTGCGGCGACGTCGTGAGTGTCCGCGAAGCCTTCCACCAGCCCGACGATGGTGTCCTCGACCGTGCGCACGTCCTGCCCTGCCGTGGGCCGCTGGGTGACGGCCAACACGTGTCCGGTGCCGTCGACGACCCCTGCCATCACCTTGGTGCCCCCGACGTCGACGCCGACGGTGAGGGGTTCCCAGCGGGTGCCGCGGGCGCGCCGGACGCTGACCTCGGACATGGACGAAGGCTACCGATCGCGGCGCGACCCTCCACCGACGGCGGGTGATCGGGTGGCCGCGGGCGAGGAGCCCCTCGCAGGCGATCAGCGGGTGTAGGTCACCCCGCCGTCCACGACCAGGGTCGAGCCGACGACGTAGTCACCCGCCCGGGAGGCGAGGTAGATCGCCGCGCCGGCCATGTCCTCCGGCGTCCCGATCCGGCCCGCGGGGATGTGCCGGGCCACCTCGTCGGCGTGATCGCGTGCGTCCTTGTTCATCCGGGACGCGAAGGCCCCGGGCGCGATGCCGCTGACCACGATGCCCTCATGCACGAGGCGGATCGCCATCTTGCGGGTCAGGTGGACCAGCCCGGCCTTGCTCGCGTGGTAAGAGTAGGTCTCCTGTGGGTTCAGCGAGAGCCCGTCGATCGAGGAGATGTTGATCACCTTGGCCGGCCGGTCCTCGGAGGCGGCGGACACCAGGGCGGGCTTGAGCGCCTGGGTCAGGAAGAACGGCGCTTTGAGGTTGAGGTCCATGACCTTGTCCCAGCCGTCCTCGGGGAAGTCCTCGAACGGCGCCCCCCAGGCGGCGCCGGCGTTGTTGACCAGGATGTCGAGGGAGGACTCGTGCTCGCCGTACGCCGCGACGAGCCGCTCGATCCCCTCGGTCGTCGAGACGTCCGCGGGCAAGGAGACACAGGGGCCGAGCGCGGAGAGCTCGGCGGCGGCCGCGTCGCAGGCCTCCGCCTTGCGGGCGGTGATGAAGACGCGGGCACCGTGGGACAGCATCCCCTGGGCGATCATCAGACCGATCCCTCGCGACCCGCCGGTGACGAGCGCGGAGCGGCCTTTCAGCGAGAACAGGGACGAGGTGTCCACGACAGCGTTCCTCCTGCGGGTGTGGGTCGGCGGCAGACAGCCAGACGGAGCGGAGTGCGGGACAGGTCAGGCGAGGTCGACCAGGCGAGCGAGCTCGGCACGGTGGCGCGTGGGCGTGCCGAGCGCCATCGCGTCGCTCTTGGCCCGCTTGAGCCACAGATGGGCCGGGTGCTCCCAGGTCATCCCGATGCCGCCGTGCAGTTGGAGCGCCTCCTCGGCGGCATGCACCGCCGCCTCAGAGCAGAAGGACTGTGCGACCGCCACGGCGACGTGCCGGTCGGGATCCCCGGTCGCCCACGTGTCGGCGGCATAGCGGGCCGCCGCCTGGGCCTGGACCACCTCGAGGTAGACGTCGGCCAGCCGGTGCTTGAGCGCTTGGAATGACCCGATCGGCCGGGCGAACTGGATCCGGGTCCGTGCGTAGGCCACCGTGGCCTCCAGGCAGTGGCGGGCCAGGGCGTACTGCTCGGAGGCGAGCAGGGCGGCACCGAGCCCGAGCGCGCCGTCTACGGCGTCGCGGGCCAACGGGCCGGTGGCGAGGATCTCGCCGTCCCCGCTCCAGCTCACCTCGGCCAGGCGTCGGCTCATGTCCAACGTGGCGAGCGGGCTGACGGCTACCTGGTCGCGTCCCAGCGCCCGCAGCTGTGGCTGGCCGTCGGACCCCACCGTCGGCACGAGGAACACATCCGCCTCCACGGCCCCGGCCACGGGCGCGACCGCGGATCCGCCCGCCCCCGGACCGTCGAGGGCCTCGAGCCCTTCAGGGCGATCGAGAGCCGGCCCCCATGCCCCCGCCCGAGCCGACCACGGCACGACCAGCGCGGCGGTGTGCTCCCCCGCGGCGAGCTTGGGCAGCCACGACCTGTCCTGGACCGCGACCAGGGCCGCGGTCGCGACCACCGCACTGGTGAGGAAGGGCACCGGCGCGACGGCGCGGGCGAGTTCCTCGAGCACCACGGCCGCCTCGCGCGGACCGGCTCCGGCGCCGCCCAGCTCCTCGGGCACGAGCAGGGCGGCCACGCCGACGTCACGGGCCAGCTCGCCCCACAGCACGGAGAAGTCGGTCTCGGGGGCGTCGGCGATGGCGGCCACCGCCTGCGGAGACAGCCGGCGGTCCAGGACGGCGCGCACCGCCTCGCGCAGCGAGTCCTCGATGTCGGTGTAGAGCAGGTTGGTCATCGGGGCACATCCTTGAAGGGAACGTTCTTGTCCGATCGAGGCTCGGCGGGAAGGCCGAGGACGCGCTCGGCGACGATGTTGCGCATGACCTCCGAGGTGCCGCCCTCGATGGAGTTGCCTTTGGCGCGCAGGTAGCGGAATCCCGGACCGCGGCCGAGGAACGAGGCCGACTCGGAGCGGACCATCGACCAGTCGTCGTACAGCAGCCCTGTGTCCGGGTCGAGCTCCAACGCCAAGCCGCTGACCTGCTGTGCCTGCCGGGCGAACGCCAGCTTCATCGCCGAGCTCTCCGGACCGGGCTCGCCCACGGCCAGGGACTGCCGCAGGCGCTCCCCGGCGAGCCGGGTCACCTCGCCCTCCACCCACCACGACAGCACCCGGTCGTGCAGGCGGGGATCGCGGATCGCAGGCTCCTGGCGCCAACGCTGCGCGAGCACGCCGATCTGACCGGCTTCGCGCGCTGAGCCGCTGCCGATCGCCACCCGCTCGTTGTTCAACGTCGCGGTGGCGACGCGCCACCCCTCGCCGACCGCCCCCAGCCGGTCGCGGTCATCGATGCGCGCGTCGGTGAGGAAGACCTCGTTGAACTCCGCCTCGCCGGTGATCTGGCGCAGCGGCCGGACCTCGACACCCGGGTCGCTCATGTCCAGCAGGAAGTAGGTGAGCCCCGCGTGCTTGGGCAGGTCCGGGTCGGTGCGGGCGAGCAGGATGGCGCGTTGGGCGTTGTGTGCGCCTGAGGTCCAGACCTTCTGCCCGGTCACCACCCACGCGTCCCCGTCGGGCACGGCCCGGGTGGCGACCGCCGCCAGGTCCGAGCCGGCCCCGGGCTCGCTGAACAGCTGGCACCAGACCTCCTCCCCGGTGAACAGCGGCCGCAGATAGCGGCGCTGCTGCTCCGGCGTACCGAAAGCGAGGATGGTCGGCGCTGCCATGCCCAGGCCGATGCCGTTCCGGCCGTAGTCGGGAGGTGGGGCGCCGTGCTCGGTCAGCAGTCGCTCGACGGTCCCCTGAGCCTCTCGGGGCAGACCCAGCCCGCCCATGCCGACCGGGAAGTGCACCCAGGCGAGTCCGGCGTCGAACCGCGCGCCCAGGAAGTTCGCCAGTGGCGTGGTGGCGGGGTCGGCGCCGGAGACGAGGTCGCGCACGCGCCGGACCAGGTCGGGGTCGGCCTCGGGCGGGGCTGGGCGGTGCAGGTCCTCGGTGTCGTCCACGCTCTCTCCTTCGCACACATTTGAACCTGGCTTCGGATTCAGGCTAGCGTGAGGCCGATCACCTGAGAAGGAGGAGACCCGCCTGTGAGCACCGAGACCACCGAGGATGCCCCCAGCGCCGAGCGGTTGCGCCCCACCACGATCGCCGACCTTCAGGAGCTCGTCGGCAGCACGTTGGGGCCGACGCGCTGGCACACCCTCACCCAGGCGGACATCGACGCCTTCGCCGACGTCACCGGCGACCACCAGTGGATCCACGTCGACCCCGAGCGCGCGGCGGCAGGGCCCTTCGGCCGCACGATCGGGCACGGCCTCCTCACCCTGAGCCTGGGCCCGGCTCTGACCGAGGAGCTGATGGCCTTCGACGGTTTCGCCCATGGCCTGAACTACGGCTACGGCAAGGTCCGATTCCCGCATCCGCTTCCCGTGGGCGCTCGGGTGCGGATGACCGCCACCGTCAGCGAGGTCACCCCGATGGGCGAGGGATCGGCCCAGGTCACGACCACTCAGGTCTTCGAGGCCGAGGGCATCGAGAAGCCGGTCTGCGTCGCGGAGTCGATCGGCCGCTTCGTCCAGCACGGCGCCGGTGCGGCCAGCGACCAGCCGGGCGGTGCTCGGTGACGGGCCAGTCCAAGCGCGTCGTCCTCGCCGAGCGCCCGCACGGATACCCCGACGACAGCACCTGGCGCATCGAAACCGTCGACGTCCCCGAGCCCGACGACGGACAGTTCGTGGTCGCCACCGACTACGTGTCCCTGGACCCCGCGATGCGCGGATGGCTCAACGACGTCCGCTCCTACATCCCGCCCGTGAAGGTCGGGTCTGTCATGCGAGCCGGGGCCACCGGGACCGTGCTGTCCTCACGACACCCCGACTTCCCGGAGGGCACTGCGGTGACCGGGAGCTTCGGCGTGGCCGAGCATGCGGTCGGCGACGGCCGGGGCGTGAGCCGCATCGACCTCGGCGTGGCCCCGGCGCCGACCTGGCTCGGAGCGCTGGGCATGCCCGGCATGACGGCGTACTTCGGGCTGACCGATGTCGGTCGGGTCCAGGCCGGAGACACCGTCCTGGTCTCGGCTGCCGCGGGGGCGGTGGGCAGTGTCGTCGCCCAGCTCGCCAAGGCGATGGGCTGCCGGGTGATCGGCATCGCGGGCGGCCCGGACAAGGTCGCCTGGCTGCGCGAGATCGGCCTCGACGAAGCCATCGACTACAAGAACGAGAAGGTCATCACCCGGATCCGCCAGGTCGCCCCGGACGGGATCGACGTCTACTTCGACAATGTCGGCGGGGACATCCTCGACGCCGCCCTGGCCAACCTCAGGCGCGGTGCCCGCGTCGTCATCTGCGGGGCGATCTCCGGCTACAACGAGACCTCGCTGCCGCCGGGTCCGCGGCGCTACATGTCGCTGCTGGTCTTCCGGGCCTCGATGACCGGCTTCGTCGTCTTCGACTACGAGGACCGTTATCCCGAGGGGATCAGCGCCATCGCGGAGATGATCGCCGACGGCCGGTTGATCGCCCGCGAGACCGTGGTCCCCGGAGGAGTCGAGGCCTTCCCGAAGGCGCTGCTCGGACTGTTCCGCGGCATGAACACCGGCAAGCTCGTGCTCCAGGTGTGAGACACGACCGACCACAGACACCACGGACGGAAGGGGTGAGCGCGCATGCGCGCCGTCCAGATCACCAGGCTTGACGGCCCCGAGGCCGTCGAGGTCGTCGACATCGCGTCGCCCGCGGCGGACGGCAAGGTCCTCGTCGAGGTCCGGGCAGCCGGGGTCGCCTTCCCTGAGCTGCTCCAGACCCGGGGGCTCTACCAGGTGCAGCCGCCCCTGCCCTTCGTGCCGGGCGCGGAGGTGGCCGGCGACGTCGTCGAGGCGCCGGAGTCCTCCGGGCTGCGACCGGGTGACCGGGTCGCCGCCCTGCCGCTGCTGGGTGGCTTCGCCGAGCGGGCGGTGGTCCAGCCCGACCTGGCCTTCCGGTTGCCCGATGAAGTGTCTTATCAGGCCGGCGCGTCGTTCATCTTCAACTACGGCACGGCGTACTTCGCGCTCGTCGAGCGCGGGCACCTGCGGGCCGGCGAGAGCGTGCTCGTGCACGGGGCGGCGGGTGGGGTCGGCACCGCCGCTCTGCAGGTGGCCAAGGCCTTCGGCGCCGGCCGGGTGGTCGCCGTCGTCTCCACGCCGGAGAAGGGCGAGGTCGCCGTCGCCGCCGGCGCCGACGAGTTCGTCCTCGCCGAGGGCTTCCGGGAGTCCCTGGGCGACCGCGTCGACCTCGTGGTCGACCCGGTCGGTGGCGATCGGTTCACCGACTCGCTGCGCTGTCTCGCCGAGGACGGCCGGCTGTTGGTCATCGGCTTCACCGCCGGCGAGATCCCCACCGTCAAGGTCAACCGCCTGCTGCTCAACAACATCGCGGTCGTCGGGGTCGGCTGGGGGGCCTACGTGCTGAGCCGCCCCGGACACGTGGGCCGCGAGTGGGAGGCGATGCTGCCGCACTTGCGCAGCGGAGCCCTCGCCCCCGTGCTCGGAGCGAGCTTCGGCCTGCACCACGCCGCCGAGGCGCTGCAGGGCCTGGAGGAACGCGCCGCCACCGGCAAGGTCACCCTGATTCCGTGACACCGGATTCCGGCCGGCCGCCAGGTCACGCCGTTCCGCCTGGTCGCCCCTCCCCGGACGTCAGTCACTGACCTGAGGGCGGTCCCTGGCCCGGAAAACCAGCCCCAAGTCAGTCACTGACCCGGACGCCGGCGTCGCCCCTCCCCGGACGTCAGTCACTGACCTGAGGGCGGTCCCTGGCCCTGAAGACCAACCCCACGTCAGTCACTGACCTGAGGACGGTCCCTGGCCCTGAAGACCAACCCCACGTCAGTCACTGACGTCGGGGCACGGCCCAGGGGGAGGTACGCCGCGCACACCGGGCCCACCTGGAGCCGCCGGGGCCCGAGGGGGCTCCACAGGTCAGTTGAGGGGTCCTCCGGCGACGTAGATGACCTGGCCGGAAACGTAGCCGGCGCCCTCGCTGACGAGGTAGGACACGGCGTGGGCGATGTCCTCGGGCTTGCCGGTCCGGCCGACGGGGATCGACCCGGTGGCCGCCTTCTTGAAGTCCTCGAAGGAGACGCCCATCCGCTCGGCGGTGGCCGCGGTCATGTCGGTCTCGATGAAGCCCGGGGCGATGGAGTTCGCGGTGACGCCGAACTTGCCGAGCTCGAGGGCGAGTGTCTTGGTGAAGCCCTGGAGGCCGGCCTTGGCCGCGGAGTAGTTCGCCTGGCCCCGGTTGCCCAGCGCCGAACTGCTCGACAGGTTGACGATCCGCCCGTAGGTCTCCTTGGTCATGTGCGCCTGGACCGCCCGAGACATCAGGAACGCGCCGCGCAGGTGCACCGCCATCACCGCGTCCCAGTCGTCGGTGGTCATCTTGAACAGCAGGTTGTCGCGGATGATGCCGGCGTTGTTGACCAGCACGGTGGGCGGCCCCAGCTCGGCGGCGACCCGGTCGACGGCCTCGGCCACCGCCACCTCGTCCGAGACGTCCGCGCCGACGGCGAGCGCCCGGCCCCCGAGGCTGCGGATCTGCTCGGCGACCGGCGCGCAGGCCGCCTCGTCGAGGTCCAGGACGGCCACGGCGAAGCCGTCCTGGGCCAGCCGGCGTGCGACGGCAGCGCCGATGCCGCGGGCGGCGCCGGTCACGATTGCGGTGCGTGCGGTCATGCTTCCTCCGGGAGTCGTTGTGGGGACCGGCCGGACTGCTGGGGCCGGTCGGACCGGCCGGTCTGGTGGGGCCGGCCGGGGCGGCCGGTCTGATGGGGCCGGCCGGGGCGGTCAGGACAGTCGCTCGACGACCATGGCCATCCCCTGGCCACCACCGACGCACATGGTCTCCAGCCCGATCTGCTTGTCGTGGAACTGCAGCGAATGCAGCAGCGTGCTGGTGATCCGGGCACCGGTCATACCGAAGGGGTGCCCCACGGCGATCGCGCCGCCGTTGACGTTGAGCTTGTCCATGTCCACGCCGAGCTCAAGGGCGGAGGGGATCACCTGGGCGGCGAAGGCCTCGTTGATCTCGACGAGGTCGACGTCGTCGATCGTCATCCCGGCCCGCGACAGGGCCTGTCGGGAGGCCTCGACCGGGCCCAGGCCCATGATCTCCGGAGAGACTCCGGTGACGCCGGTGGAGATGATCCGCGCCAGCGGGGTGATCCCGAGGTCGGCAGCCTTCGTGTCGGACATGATCACGACCGCGGCCGCCCCGTCGTTGAGCGGGCAGCAGTTGCCGGCAGTCACCGTGCCGTCGGGGCGGAACACCGGCTCGAGCTGGCTGACCTTGTCCAGGGTCACCCCTGCGCGTGGGCCGTCGTCGGTGCTCACCGTGGTGCCGTCGGGCAGCGTGACCGGGGTGATGTCCCGGGCCCAGAAGCCGTCGGCGATGGCCTTCTCGGCGAGGTTCTGGCTGCGCACGCCGAACGCGTCCTGGTCGGCCCGGCTCACCCCGCGGAGCTGGGCCACGTTCTCCGCGGTCTGTCCCATCGCGATGTAGATGTCGGGGAGCATCCCGCCCTCGCGAGGGTTGCTCCAGGTGCCGCCGCCCGCGGCGAGCTTCGCGGTGCGCTCCTTGGCCGCGGCGAAGAGCGGGTTCTCGGTGTCGGGGAGGCCGTCGGCGTTGCCCTTCACGTAGCGGCTGACCGTCTCGACGCCCGCGGAGACGAAGACGTCACCCTCACCGGCCCGGATGGCGTGCATGGCCATCCGGCTCGTCTGCAGGCTGGAGGAGCAGTAGCGGTTGACCGTCGTACCCGAAACGTGGTCCATGCCGGCTAGGACGGCGACCACGCGGCCCAGGTTGAAGCCCGACTCCCCGGCCGGCTGACCGCAGCCCAGCATCAGATCGTCGATCTGGCGAGGATCGAGTTGCGGCACGTCGGCCAGGGCCGCCTGCACCATCTGCACCGTGAGGTCGTCGGGACGCATCTCCCGCAGGGACCCCTTCATGGCGCGGCCGATGGGCGAGCGGGCAACGGAGACGATCACGGCTTCGGGCACGAGGGCTCCTCATGGGTGACTAAGCGCTTGCTTACCCGGCTACTGTGCAGGACTGCGAGGGTACGCCTCAACCCCCGGTTCATCGGGGCCGCGTATGACCCCGGTCACACGACGAGCCCTCGCGAGACCGCCAGGCGAAGGAGGAGGGATGTCGGGACCTCAGCCCCAGGCCCGCACCGATGCCGCTCGCGCCCGGCTGCTGGAGGCCGCGATTCAGGCGTTCGCCGACCGTGGCTTCCACGGCACGACGACGCGGGACATCGCCACGGCCGCGGGGATGAGCCCGGCCGCGCTCTACGTCCACCATCGCTCCAAGGAGGAACTGCTCCACCGGATCTCGCGCACCGGGCACGAACGGACGCTGGCCCTGGTCCGCGATGCCCTGCGCTCCGCCCCGGGACCGAAGGCCCAGCTCATTGCCCTCGCCCGGGCCTTCGCGATCCATCACGCCCGCGACCACACGGTCGCCAGGATCGTCAACTACGAGATGGAGGCGCTGACCCCGCAGCACCGTGCGGAGATCCGCGAGCTGCGCCGCCAGATCGAGGACGAGGTCCGCACGCTCGTGGAGCGTGGCGTGGCGGCTGGGGCCTTCCGGGCCCCGGACCCCCGGATGACCGCGGTGGCGCTGCTCTCGCTCGGCGTCGACATCGCGCGGTGGTTCCGTGAGGACGGGACGTGGTCTCCCGAGGACGTGGGCGACTACTACTCCGAGCTGGCCCTGCGGATGGTCGGTGTCGATCCCGCGGTGCTCTGACCACAGCCCCACGGCCTCACCAGGTGTCCACGAAGCCCCGCCGCTTCCCCGGTCGTACGCCGGGAGCCGGCAGCGCCCCGAGGATCCGCGACCGCGTCTCGGCCGGGTCGATCACATCGTCGAGCTCGAAGGCCGCGGCGGCGTTCACCGCCTTTCCCCGCTCGTAGTGGTCGGCGACCAGCCGCTCGAACAGGCGGTCTCGCTCCTCGGGGTCCGCGACCTCGTCCAGCTCGCGACGGAACCCCAGGCGCACCGCGCCCTCGAGGCCCATCCCGCCGAGCTCGCCCGTGGGCCAGGCCCATGTGGCCAGGGGTTCGTGGAACCCGCCCCCGACCATCGCCTGGGCGCCGAGCCCGTAGGCCTTGCGGAGCACGATCCCTACCAGGGGGACCCGGAGGTGCGCGCCGGCGACGAAGAGCCGACTGAAGTGCCGCACGGTGGCGGCACGCTCGGCCTCCGGCCCGACCATGAAGCCGGGCGTGTCGCATAGCGACACCACCGGGAGGCCGTGCGCGTCGCAGAGCTGGAGGAACCGGGCGGCCTTGTCGGCGGCGTCGGCGTCGATCGCTCCACCGAGGTGCGCGGGGTTGTTGGCCAGCAGGCCCACGGGACGCCCTTCCAGGCGCACCAGCGCGGTCACCACGCCCGCCCCGAACCCACCTCGGAGTTCGAGCACTGAGCCCTCGTCCGCCAGCAGTCGAACCGCCTCGCGCACGTCGTAGACGCGCACCCGGTTCTCCGGCACCACGTGCCGCAGCCGCCGCTGGTCCGGAGCGTGCCACTGCGGCACCGGCCCCTGGAAGTAGGAGAGGTAGCGCTTGGCCGTCCGCACCGCGGCTTCCTCGTCGGCCACCAGGAGGTCCACGACCCCGTTGGGCACCTGCACCTCCATCGGGCCGACCTCCTCGGGCCGGAAGCGGCCGAGCCCGCCGCCCTCTATCATCGCCGGGCCGCCCATCCCGATCGTCGCGTCTTCGGTGGCGATGATGACGTCGCAGCAGCCGAGCAACGCGGCGTTGCCCGCGAAGCACCGCCCTGAGGCGATCCCCACCGTCGGCACGCGCCCGGACAGCCGCGCCATGCTGGCGAACGTGGCGACGTCGAGCCCGGACACCGTCGTCGTATCGGTGTCACCGGGCCGGCCGCCGCCACCCTCGGCGAAGAGCACGACGGGCAGCCGCTGCCTGTGCGCCAGGTCGAGCATCCGGTCGGTCTTGCGGTGGCTGAGCAGCCCCTGCGTGCCGGCCAGCACGGTGTAGTCGTAGGCGAGCACGACACAGCGGCGAGGCGCGCCCTGCGGATCGGTCCCGTTGACCTGACCGATGCCGGTGACGATGCCGTCGGCGGGGGTGGAGGCGAGCAGATCCTCGAGGCTGCGTCGGCGGCGCTGCGCGGCGATGGCGAGCGCGCCGTACTCCTGGAAGGTGTCCAGGTCGCACAGGTCGCCGACGTTCTCCCGGGCGGTGCGCCGGCCGGTGCGACGGCGTCGGGCGACCGCCTCGGGTCGCGCCTGGTCCGAACCGAGGCGGTGCCGATCGCGGGCCTCGGCGAGGTCGGGGCGTACGGCGTCGAGGTCCACCTCGGTCTCCTCGGCGACCCCGGCGACTTGTTCGGCGTCCGGGACGAGCGTGAGCAGCCGATCCCCGGGCCCCGCGGTCGCGCCCGGCTCGACGAGGATGCGGTCCACGACCCCGGAGACCTCGGCCGCGATGACGTGCTCCATCTTCATCGCCTCCAGCACGACCAGCGGGGTCCCGACGGTGACGTGCTGCCCGGAGGCGGCCCGGACCTCGACGACGGCCCCGGCGAAGGCCGACAGCACCCAGGCCGGGGCTCCCGCATCCCCCTGACGCCGAGGGTCGTCGGCCCGGTCGGCCTGGTCGGCCTGGTCGGCACGATCGGCGGGGGAAGCGGCGGCGGTCAGCCCGGCTCCACTGGCATCCACGGCGCCGGTGTCCATCGTCCCGGATCGAAATGCCGGGAGCGCGAGCACGGTCCGCAGCAACGCGACGTTGGTGGGCAGGGGCTCGATCCGGACGTCGGCGAGGGCACGGTCCGCGGCCTCGGCGGCCTGGGCGAGGCTCGTGGTCGGGGTGCGGGTGATCACCTTCGCGAAGAGCGGGTCGAACCTGCCGCTGCTCACATATCCCGCGTGTCCGGCGGTGTCCACCCGGACCCCGGGGCCGCCCGGCAACTCGACGCGCTCCACGGTGCCGGTGGCCGGCCGGGCGGTGCCGTCCGGCCCGACGTCCTCGAGGGTGACCCGGCACTGGACCGCCATCCCGCGTGCCGGTGGGACGCTGGACTGCTCCAGCCCGAGGTCGGCCAGGCTGTCCCCCAGGGCCAGCCGCAGCTGGATCGCCACCAGGTCCAGGCCGGTGACCTCCTCGGTGACCGTGTGCTCCACCTGCAGCCGGGGGTTGACCTCGAGGAAGGCGAAGCGCTCGGGGTCGTCGCGGTCGAGGAGGAACTCCACGGTGCCGACACCCCCGAAGCCGCAACCCGAGGCGAGCCGCACCGCCGCCCCGTGCAGCGCCGTCCTGGTGAGCTCGGGGAGACCGGGGCAGGGGGCGACCTCGATCAGCTTCTGGTGCCGACGCTGCACCGTGCAGTCGCGGTCCCCGAGATGGCTGACCGCGCCGGAGCCGTCGCCGACGACCTGCACCTCGACGTGCCGGGCGGGCCACATGAGCGCCTCGACGTAGACCTCGTCACGGCCGAAGGCGCCGGCGGCCTCGGAGCGCGCCCGCTCCCACGCCATGGCCATCTCTGCGGGGTCGCGCACGACGCGCAGGCCGCGGCCGCCCCCGCCGGCGACCGCCTTGACCATGACCGCCGCGCCGGGGCCGAGCCCCTCCAGGAAGCTCTGCGCCTCGGCGAGCGTGGTCGGACCCGGGGTGGCCGGAAGCACCGGGACCCCGTGCTCGGCCGCGAAGCCGCGGGCCGCCGCCTTGTCGCCGAAGAGATCGAGGACCTCCGGCGCCGGCCCCACGAACCGCACGCCGGCGTCCGCGCACCGCCGGGCCAACTCGGGGCTCTCGCTGAGAAAGCCGTAGCCGGGATGCAGCAGGCCGCAGCCGCTGGCGCGGGCAAGGGCGACGAGCTGGTCGGCGTCCAGGTAGGGCGCACGCCCGACGAGAGGGTGCGCCTCCTCGGCGAGGCGGACGTGCAACGCCTCCCGCTCCTCGGGGACGAAGACCGCGACCGAGCCAAGCCCCACGGCGGCCGCGCCACGATGGATCCGGACCGCGACCTCGCCCCGGTTCGCGATCAGAACCGAGGACACCGGGTCCTGCGATGACTGTGACGACACGGCAGCCTCGGTCAGCTGACGCCCGGCGGCCCGGGCAGCGGCGCGAACCGAGGTGCGCGTCGCTCGGTGTAGCTGGCGACCCCCTCGCGGACGTCGGGCGCACGGAAGGCCTCCCTCATCAACCCCTCGGCCCGCGCGATGGCCTCGGCCACCGAGGCGTCGGCGTCAACGAGCAACTGGTGCTTGATGGTCGCCATCGACGCCGGAGAGCAGGCGGTGGCCAGCATCCGGGCATAGTCGCAGGCTTCCTCGACCACCCGGCCAGGGGCGGCGACCCGGTTCACCAGCCCGATGGCCGCGGCCTCCTCGGCGGGCACGGTGCGGCCGGACAGCAGCAGGTCGGCGGCCCGGGACGAGCCGACGATGCGAGGCAGCAGCCACGAGATGCCGTACTCGGCGATCAGGCCCCGCCGGGAGAAGGCGGTGAGCAGCTTGGCCTCCGGAGCGGCGAGGCGCACGTCGCAGTACAGCGCGTGCACGAGCCCGAGCCCGGCGGCGGCCCCGTTGACGGCCGCGACCATCGGCTTGCGCAGGGACAGCGGCAGGTGCTGCGGACGCCCGAGGTCCTCCTCGGTGGCCTCGTGGACCTGCGCGAGGTCGGCCATGTCGGCCCCGGCGCAGAAGCCGCGCCCCGCCCCGGTGACCACCACCGCCCGGACGCGCGGATCGGCGTCGGCGCTGGTGAGCAGGTCGAAGTAGAGCTCCTCCAGGTCGCGGTTCCAGGCATTGAGCCGCTCTGGCCGGTTGAGGGTGAGCAGCATCACCCCGTCGTCGTCGAGCTCGTGCAGCACCGGCGGCCCGTCGGGCGGGTTCGGGGTCGCGGTCGTGGTCATCGCAGGTCCTCCTGGGTGGTCGAGAGGCCGCCCGCCTCGGGGGCCAGCCGGAGCGCGTTGACCCACAACCGGGTGCAGGTGTCGACGAGCCCGTCGAGGTCGACGTCGGCCTCCAGCACGAACGCGTAGTGAGCCATCCGGCTCACCATGCCCGACAGCGCGCGCGCAGCCAGCGCCGGGTCGAGCTCGGGGTCGGCCACCCCCCGCTCCTGCAGGGCGTGTACGGCGCGGGCGTTGCGGTCGGCGAACGCACGGCTGCGGCGGCGGCGCAGCTCACGGAACTTCGGGTCGATGGTGGCGACCTGGTCGAGGATGGCCATCAGCCGCGCGTTGCGGCGGTAGGCCTCGAAGTAGGCGCGGTTGCTGGCCCCGATCACCGCAGCCGGCGAGGCGTCCTCAGGGCCGAGTCGGGGCATGCCTGGGTGCAGCATGTCGTCCTGCGCGCCCTGGATCACGGCCTGGAGGATCTCCTCCTTGCTGGAGAAGTAGGTGTAGAAGGTGCCGGTGGAGCAGTGCGCCTCGGCGGTGATGTCGGTGAGCCGCGAATCCAGGTAGCCGTCGCGCTCGAACACCACGCGGGCCGCGGCCACGAGGGCCGCCCGGGTCCGGACTCCGCGCGGGGTGCTGGGCGGCTCGCGCAGCCCAGAGGTGTCGGCGAGCGAGGGGATGTCCTCGCCGTCGGGTGAGCGAACCTCGGCTTGGACCACGGCGTGGGCGCCCGCCTGGGTGCCCGGACGGGTGCCGGTATCGGTCCCGGCCCTGGTGCTCTCCGGCGTGCTCACGACCCCCTCCTCGCATCCAGACCGTAGTGCCGGGCCAGCTCCCACCCCCGGTCGGTCATGTGGTCGATGAACGCCGCCGGCAGCGGCCCTCCCTCGGCGGCGTTCGCCGGCTCGTCGAGTGCCCGGCGGCGGACCCCCTCGGCGATGACTGCGATCTTCCACACCCCCAGCACGTGCCAGAAGCCGAGTGGCCCGGGGTCACGCCCGCTGGCCTCGACGTAGGCCGCGACGAGCTCGTCGCGGCCGGAGAAGCCCGGCAGGCTGGAGGCCGCGAAGAGCTGCGCCGGCGCCTCCCCCGGCTCGGGCCAGTAGGCCAGCAGCGTGCCAACGTCGGCCCACGGATCGCCCAGTGTGGCGAGCTCCCAGTCCAGGGCGGCACGGACCTCGCCGGTGTGCGGGGAGCAGATCACGTTGCGCAGGTGCAGGTCACCGTGCACGAGCACGGTCTCGCGCTGCTCGGGCAGCTGCCGCTGCAGCATTCCCGTGAGCGCATCGAGCCGTGGGAGCTCGCGGGTGCGGCTGTGGTCGAGCTGCCGCGCCCAGCGGTGGAGCTGGCGCTCGGCGTACGGGCGGCGACTGGCCAGGTCCGCCAAGCCCACCGCATCTGGGTCGACGGCGTGGATGGCGGCGAGCGTGCGGGCCAGCGAGGGCCCTAGGGCCGCGCGCACCCGGTCCGGCTGGGCCGCGGCCACCTCCATCGTGTCGATGACGAGCCCGGGGACGTACTCCATGATCACGTGATCGACGCCGTCGCTGACGAGCCCATGGACCTGCGGCGCGGGGACGTCGGTGTCGGTCAGCGCGGACAGGATGCGGTGCTCGCGGGCCATGTCGTGCGCCGACGGGAGCAGCACTCCCAAGGGCGGACGCCGCACGATCCAGCGCCGCTGCGCCCGGTCGGTGACCAGGTAGGTCAGGTTCGACTGTCCCAGGCCGACCCGCTCAGCAGCCAGCGGACCGAGCACCGGGCCGTCGAGCTCCCCGAGCCAGACCTCCACGCAGGCCAGGTCCAGGGCGCCGGGCGAGGCGGTGCCGCCCGAGGTGGCGCCGGCCGAGGTGGCGCCGGCCGAGGTGGTGCCGGGCCCGGTCATCCCGCGGCGTCCCGCTCGGCCTCGCGTCGGGTGACCTCCCAGAGCGCCAGCGTGCGTTTGTGCACCTCGTCGGGACCGTCGGCCAGCCGCAGGGTCCGCAGGTGGGCGTACATGCTGGCAAGCGGGAAGTCGTCGGAGACGCCTCCCCCGCCGTGCACCTGGATCGCGCGGTCGACGACCTTGAGCGCAACCTGCGGGGCGGCCACCTTGATCGCGGCGATCTCGGTGCGCGCCTTGCGGTTGCCGACGGTGTCCATGAGGTACGCCGCCTTGAGCGTCAGCAGCCGCGCCATGTCGATCTCGATGCGGGCCTCGGCGATCCAGTCCTGGATGTTGGCCCGGCTGACGATGGGCTGGCCGAAGGTCGTTCGCGCGGCGGCCCGGTCGATCATCATGTCGAGCGCCCGCTCGGCCATCCCCACCGAGCGCATGCAGTGATGGATCCGGCCGGGGCCGAGCCGCGCCTGGCTGATCATGAAGCCGTCGCCCTCACCGGCGAGCAGGGCACTGCGGGGGACCCGCACGTTCTCGAAGAGCACCTCGGCATGCCCTTCCCGGTCCTGGTAGCCGAAGACGGGCAGGTTGCGCAGGACCGTGACCCCGGGGGTGTCGAGCGGGACGACCATCATGCTCTGTTGCCGGTGCTTGGGGCCCTCCGGGTCGGTCTTCCCCATCACGATCAGCACTCGGCAGTTCTTGTGCAAGGCGTTGGAAGTCCACCACTTGCGGCCGTTCAGGACGTAGTCGTCGCCGTCGCGCTGCATGCGCAGCTGGATGTTGGTCGCATCGGAGCTCGCCACCGCCGGCTCGGTCATCGCGAAGGCCGAGGCGATCTCGCCCTCGAGCAGGGGCTTGAGCCAGGTCTCCTGGTGCTCCTCGGTGCCGAAGAGCGTGAGCACCTCCATGTTGCCGGTGTCGGGGGCGTTGCAGTTGGTGGCCTCGGGGGCGAGGTGTGGGCTGCGGCCCATGATCTCGGCCAACGGCGCGTACTCGAGGTTGCTCAGGCCCGGGCCCCACTCCGGATGGGGATGGAACAGGTTCCACAGGTCCCAGCGGCGAGCCTCCGCCTTCAGCTCCTCGAGCACGGGCGGATGGAAGTGCGGGTCTCCCGACGCGCGCATCTGCTCCTCGTACACCGGCTCCGCGGGGTAGACGCGCTCGGCCATGAAGGCCAGCAGCCGCTCCTGGTAGTCCCTGGCTCGGTCGGTCGGCTCGAACACGCGGTTCCTCCCTCGGTGGGTGACGCGGCGCACACTACCGGGGAGTTGAACCCGACCTCAACTTCGTGTCCGGGGCCTGCTCGTCGGTGCCGATCACGAGGAGACGCTCTCCTGCAGTCGGCGCATGCCGTGCAGCCAGCGGTCATAGTCGGCCGCCTTGCGCCGGAAGAACTCCAGGACCTCAGCATGGGGGAGGATCAGGAACTCCTCCTCCCTCAGCGCATCGAGCACGACGCGGGCCACGTCTGCCGGCTCCAGGACGCCACCGGAGTGCATCACCGCCATCGCCGCCGCCCGGGCCGCCGGGTCGGCGGACTCCACGCCCTCGGTGAGCATCGCGGTGTTGACCCCCATCGGGCACAGGCAGCTGACCCGAACTCCCCGAGAGCCGTAGGTCACCGAGAGCCACTCGGCGAAGGCCACCGCGCCGTGCTTGGACACCGAGTACGTCGCCGAGCCGACCTGGGTGAGCAAGCCGGCTGCCGAGGCGGTGCTGACGAAGTAGCCCTCGCCACGCTCCAGCCAGGCCGGGACCAGAAGCTGGGCCGCTCGCACGTGCGCCATCACGTTGACCTCCAGTGCCTGGCGCCAGGCGGCTTCGTCCGCCTCGAGACCGACTCCGCCTTCGACGCCGGCGTTGGCGAAGAACAGCGCGACGGGTCCGAGCTCGGCCTCGCTCGCGTGGATCAGGGCGCGCAGATGTGACGAGTCGCCGGCGTCCCCCGCCAGGGCCACCACTCGGCCGGGGTGCTCGGCGCGCAGTGCCCCCGCGGTGCTGTCGAGTCTGACGGCGTCCAGATCGGAGATAGCCACGCGGGCGCCGCGCGCCAGCAACTCGCGGGCCAGCGCAGCGCCGATGCCTCCGGCCGCCCCGGTGACGACGGCCACCCTGCTGTCCACCTGCATGGGTCCTCCTGAGCGGGAAGGGAGCTCGGGAACCAGGTCGCCCCGCGGCGGGGAAACGCTAGTTGAACCCTACGTCGGTTTCAATCGCCGGTCGGGCGCGAGCCGCCCACGTGTTCCACGCGGTCGGTGAGGGCGCAGATCGCCTCGACGATCGGCTCCCACAACGGCTCGGGAAGGTCGTGGCCCATGCCGGGGAGGGTGAGCAACCGGGCACCAGGAATCGCCTCCGCCGTGGCTCGACCACCGCTGACCGCGATCAGCGGATCGGCCTCGCCGTGGATCACGACGGCGGGCACGTCGAGCGAACGCAGGCCCGCGGTGCGGTCGCCGGAGGCGTGGATCGCGACCAACTGGCGCATCATCCCGGCCGGGTCCGAGCCCCGGTCGAAGGATCGCCTGGCCACGTCCCCGACCGCGTCGGCGTCGAGGGGATAGCCAGGGGAGCCGATCACCTCCCAGGCCTCGATCGACCGGCGCGCCGCGTCCTCTCGGTCCTTCGGTGGCGGCGACAGCAGCGCATCCTGCGCCTCCGGCGTCGAGCCGCCCACGGCACGGTCGCCGGTGGTCGACATCACCGAGGTGAGGCTGCGGACGCGCTCAGGGTGCCGGATCGCGACGGTCTGCGCGATCATCCCGCCCATGGACGCACCCACGAGATGAGCCGAGGCGACGTCGAGCGCGTCCATCAGTCCGACGGTGTCGTCGGCCATGTCGTCGAGTGTGTACGCCGCGGACGAGGAGTCGCCGGCCATCGCCGCGAGGAGGTCCGGCCGCGGGGCGTCGTGGAGGTGGGTCGACAGCCCGACGTCCCGGTTGTCGAACCGCACCACGAAGTGGCCCCGGTCGGCGAGCATCGCGCAGAACTCCTCGGGCCAGCTGAGCATCTGGACTCCAAGGCCCATAACCAGCAGCAGGGGTCGACCCTCGGGGGAGCCAAAGGTCTCGTAGGCGATCTCGATGCCGTTGGCTCGAGCCGTCCCAGTCACGGTCCCAGTCATCGGGCCAGTCACGGTCCCAGTCGTCGTCCCAGTCATCGGGCCAGTCATCGGGCCAGTCATCGGGCCAGTCATCGGGCCAGTCATCGGGCCAGTCATCGGGCCAGTCATCGGGCTCGTCATCGGCTCGGTCATCGGCTGGTCGTCGCGAGAGGGGGCTCGTGAATCCCTAGGTGTCGGCATGCAGGTATTGTCACTGATCGTGCAACAACTGACCGGGCTGGATGCGGCGTTCCTGTATAGCGAGAACGACCGCATGCAAGGTCACGTCACCGGCCTGCTCGTCCTCGACCCCAGCACACGAGACGAGCCCTTCACCCTCGACGTGCTCCGCGAGCACGTGCGGCAGCGTCTCCCGCTGCTGCCTCCGCTGCGCTGGCGGCTGGTCGAAGTGCCCCTAGGCATCGACCTGCCGTCCTGGGCAGACGACCCTGACGTCGACCTCGACTACCACGTCCGCGAGATCGCGCTCGCGGCTCCCGGCAACGACCAACAGCTCTCCGACCAGGTGGCGCGGATCGCCGAGCGGCGGCTCGACCGTCGTCGCCCGCTGTGGGAGATGTACCTCATCCACGGACTTCCCGACGGCCACGTCGGCATCCTCACCAAGCTCCACCACGCGGCCGTCGACGGCGCTGCGGCGATGCAGATCCTCGCAGCCTTCCTCGAGACCACTCCCGACGGTGGCGGACTCCCCCCGGCCCAGGACCCAGCCCAGGACCCAGCCCAGAACCCGGTGCAGCACCCGACCCCGTCGACGATCGTGCACGCCGACAGCCAGGTGGCGCTCGAGCAGGTCCCGGGCCGGATGGCGATGCTGACGCGGGGCGCGCGCGGGCTGCTCGCCCGGCCCGGACAGCTGCTCCGGCTGCAGGCCAGGCTCTTGACCTCGGCGGAGGGGCGGAGGGAGATCCTTCCCCGGCTCAAGGGCGTGACGCACGCCGTCGTGCACCCGCGGATCCGGACCCTGGCACCCCGCACGTCGTTCAACCGGACGGTGAGTGCGCACCGGCGGTGGGCCTTCGCCTCGCTGTCCCTCGACGAACTCAAGGCGGTCAAGAACGCTACAGGCGTCACGCTCAACGACGTGGTCCTCACCGTGTGCGCCTCGGCGTTGCGGCGCTGGCTCCTGGACCACGACGAGTTGCCCGCCGACCCGCTGCTCGCCATGGTCCCGGTGTCGGTGCGCACCGACGCGGCGTCGACGGCGGCGGGCAACGAGGTCTCGATGGTCATCGTGCCCATCCCGACCCACCTGGAGACCCCTGCCGAGCGCCTCGCCGCCGCACACCAGGCCATGGCGGAGGCCAAGGAGGAGCATCGACTGCTGCCTGTGCACCTCGTCCAGGATCTCAGCCGCTTCAGTACGCCGCTGGCCACCGAGCTCGTCGCCCGGACGCTCTCGGGCCTGCGGGTGGCCGACCACTTGAACCCGCCGTTCAACGTCACGATCTCCAACGTCCCGGGTCCTCGGCAGGAGCTGTACTACGCCGGGGCCAGGGTCGTCGCCAACTACCCCGTCTCCATCGTGGGCGATGGCGTCGGACTCAACATCACCGTGCAGAGCTACCTCGACAGGCTCGACGTGGGCCTGATGGCCTGTCGCGAGCTCGTTCCCGACGTCTGGATCCTCGTCGACCATCTCCGCGAAGCCCTTCGAGAGCTGCTGGAGCTTGCCTCAGCCGGGGGCCTCGCCGAGGCCTGAGTCGTTCTCCCCGGCCTCCGCCCTGCGGAGGATCTCCTCCGCGAGCCGCTCCGGCTGCTCTTCGGGAACCCAGTGCCCCACCCCCTCGAGCTCCACGAAGCGGTAGTCCCCCACGACGTGGTCGCGGCATCGCTCGGCACCGGCGCGCCCCAGCCCGACGTCGTCGGTGCCCCACACGTACGTCGTCGGCACGGACACGTCGGGCACTTCCTCGTAGGCCGCGAGCGGGGTGGCGCGGTACCAGGCCATCGCCGCCGTCAGCGCCTCAGGCTGCCCGAGCACCGCGACGTGGTGCTCGACGAGGTCCCTGGGCACGGCTGGGCCGTATATCGCCCGCAGCCGCCGGGCGCCGTCCGCGAGCAGCACCCGCTCTGCCTTGCCACGCTGGGCGATGAGGTCGATGTAGGAGGACCGGCGCTGCTGGTCGGGGTCGGTGCGCCGAGCCCAGGCGAAGGCGCGGGGGTGTGGCACGGAGACGGCGGTCAGGGTGCGGACCCGCTCGGGGTGCCGGGCGGCGGTGCACCACGCCACCACCGACCCCCAGTCGTGGCCGACGAGGTGGGCCGAGTCCAGCCCGAGCGCATCGAGCATCCCCAAGACGTCGGCCACCAGGCGGTCCAGCCGGTAGGGAGCGGTGCCCGGCGGCCGCGCTCCGGCTGAGTAGCCGCGCTGGTCGGGGGCCACGACGCGGAAGCCGGCTCGAGTGAGCAGCGGCGTGACCGGACGCCACTGCGCCGACGTCTCGGGAAAACCGTGCAGCAGCACGACCGGCGGAGCCTCCGGGTCTCCGGCGAGGGACGCGTCGAGCACCACCTCCCCCACGTCCAGCGACGTTCGCTCGACCCCCCGCCCGTGCTCCATGAGCCAGCCCCCTCCCGGTGCCCTCGTCAGTGCTGTTCACCGCGCCGATCCGACACGCCATCCTGCCGCACCTGGGCACCTGCGGGCCGTCCCGGCATGTCCCCGCGACGCCGGCGCCCGAGCGCCCGCCCTGAGGAGGCAGCAAGTGCGAGGAACGCCAGCGCACGCGGGCACCTGCCGTCAGACTGGTGGCCGGGGAGGAAATCGCATGCCAACCGAGACCGTCCACGCCCATCGGGCGCGCGCCGCCGTCGGCCGGCAACCCATCGTCGACCGCACCGGAGCTGTCTACGGCTACGAGGTGCTGCACCGGCCCACGGGCTCGCTACCGGTTCCCAGCGACGGCGACCGGAAGACCGCCGAAGTCCTCCTCAACACGCTCACCCTGGGGCTCGAGGCACTCGTCGGCGACAAGGCCGTGTTCGTCAACGCCGACCGGGCGGTCCTCACCGGGGAGCTCGCCGTGGCCCTGCCGCCGCGGCGTACCGTCATCGAGGTCCTGGAGACCGTGGAGCTCGACACCGAGGTGGTGGACGGCGTGCGGCGACTCGCCGGCGAGGGCTACGCGATCGCGCTCGACGACTTCGTCTGGCGCAAGGGCGCCGAACACCTGCTGGACGTGGTCTCGATCGTCAAGGTGGACATGCTCACCACGCCCGCCGACGCGGTGGCCGAGCTCGTGGAGCGCTTCGCCAGTGAACGGGCGATGATGCTGGCCGAGAAGGTCGAGTCGGCCGACGCGATCGCTGCGGCCCGCGAGCTGGGCTTCGACCTGTTCCAGGGCTACGGCGTCGAACGGCCCACCCTCGTGGCCGCGCATGCGTTGGCCCCGACCAGCGTGGCCCGCACCGAGCTGGCGATGACCATGCTGCGCGACGAGTTCGAGTACGACGACATCGAGGCAACCCTGCGCCACGAACCGGAGCTGACCGCTCAGCTGCTCCATGTCGCGTCCCTGGGCGCCGCCTCGGGGCTGCGCCGAGAGGTCCGGACGATCCGGGAGGCGCTCGTCCTGCTCGGCACCAGGCGGATCCGGCAGTGGATCGCGCTCACCATGCTCAGCGGTCACCCGACCGGAAGTGTGGACGGCCTCGCGGTCGCGGTCACCCGTGCGCGGATCTGCGAGTCGGTGGCCACTCGGCGACGCCTCTCCGGGGAGTTCGCCTTCACTGCCGGGCTGATCTCCGCGTTGGACCTTCTGCTCGGCTGCGAGGTCACCGACCTCGCCCAGAGCATGTCCCTATCCTCCGAGCTCCGCGACGCCGCCTTCTGGGGCGAGGGCCCGATGGGCGCCGTGGTCAGCGAGGTGGCCGGCTACGAGGCCGCCGTGCGGTACGGCGAATCCGACGAGCTGAGCCCCGAACTCGACGAGTTGGCCGTCGAGGCCTGGCAGTGGGCGCTGCCCTTCCTCCGAGCGCTCAGCTGAGGGCGGTTCGCGCCCGACGTGATCTCTGAGCGAGGTCGAGACCCGTCCGGGGCAAGCACAAACGGGGTCGGGTGGCGAGTCGCTCCTGTGCCTCGCGTCGCCGATGGGGCTGCGCGCAGAGGGCTCCGAGGTGGCGCTGGCCACCTTCGGCTCCCTGCTGCGGCGCGACCTCGGGTCGGGAGCGGGTCAGGCTGCCGGTGCCGACCCGGTGAACGTGGCGGTGTAGTAGCGCTGGGCGTCGATCTCCTCCACATCGACGTCTGCGACGCGGACGAGCAGCGACTCGATGTTGTCGGCCAGGCGCAGAACGGTGTTGTTGTAGCCGCAGATGTCGTAGGAGCACACGGCCCGCTCGGCCACCAGCCGCTCGACGACCCGCGAGATCATCAGCTGGAACAGCCGGGTGCGCCGGTGGCGATGGGCGACCAGGATGAACCCGAGGTAGTAGATGGCCTGCCGCTCGGCGTGGTCGGGGTAGTGGTGGGCGAAGTACTCGGGGCTGATCCACGGGACCACCTGCAGGTGGCTGGTCAGCGTGCACATCCCGACCACGTTGCCGGCCTGGTCGCGGGCGAGGTACTTGAAGACCCGCGGGTCGACCATGTCCGCCATGAACTCGTCCTCGTCCAGGACCTGGCGGGCCGCGGCGCGGGTTGCCAGCTCACCGAACGTCTCGAGGTAGAGCTTGTAGAAGGCACGGGCGGTCTCGTCGTCGACCACGGTCTCGACGGTGATCGTGTAGCCGGGCAGGCTCGTCGTGGTCGTCATGACAGCGTCCAGGTCTGCATCTCGTACGCCGCGACCACCAGAGCGCACGCCGGACGGTCGGCCCACTCCGCGCAGGCGAGGACGTACTCGGGCTGTCCGTAGCCGCCCCCGCGGTTTGCTGCCATGTCTGCCAGGCTCAGCTCGATCTGCTCCACGAGGTGCTCTCGGCTCTCGCCGACATGCTCCACGAATAGCCCGTCGCCGCTGGCGTCGCGGATCCATCCCACCCCGGCCCAGGCGATCTGGCCGGGGGCGCTGGCGTGCGCCTCGGCGTACACACAGTAGAGCCGGTCTCCGTGCAGGCCGCGGAGTGTCTCGGAGGTGCGACGCAGTCTCCCGGCACGAGGGATCACCGACGAGAGTCGGACCAGGTTGTAGTTGGCGACCCCGGCATCCAGCAGCGCGGTGTCGAACGCGGAGAGTGGGGTCCTCCCCGCACCCACGCCCGTGCGGAGCGTGATGTCCAGCACCGGAGTCGGGTTCCCCTCCTCGGGACGGTTCTCATGCATGGGCTTCTCTTTCCTCATACGTCGTATGGGCGCACGTCAGTGGCCTCACGTTCGGGGGGCGTCGGTCGGGGAGTCGGAGCCCGCTAGGCGACCGTCCGCCAGGCTTCGCGGTCCCCGTCACTGCCCGTCGGTTCGGCGAAGGCCGGTGGCGTTGGTGGGTCCGCACTATCGACATCGGCCGCGGGCAGGGTGAACTTCACCGTCGTGCCGGCCCCAGTGACGCTCTCGGCCCAGATCCGCCCTCCGTGCTGATCCACGATCCGGCGGCTGATCGCCAAGCCGAGACCGGTGCCTCCGCGGACCCGAGCGTCGGAGGAGTCGACTTGCTGGAAGCGCTCGAAGACGCTCTCCAGCTTCTCCTCGGGGATTCCTCGCCCGCTGTCCCGGACCCGGAACAGGACCTCGTGGCCCCGGTCCTCGGCGTCAAGCCGGACGGTGCTCCCGACCGCGGAGAACTTGATCGCGTTCGTCAGCAGGTTGGTCAAGGTCTGGACGACCCGGTCGGGGTCGGCCATGACGCCTCCGGAGGAGGGCCCCCAGGTGACCTCGACGTCCGTCTGCCGGGCGAAGCCGGCGACCTCCCGGACCGCCGGGCCCAGCAGGTCGGCGACGCGGCAGGGCCGCACGTCCATGGGCAGTGTGCCGGACTCCAGCCGTTCGACGTCGAGGATGTCCTCGATCAGGCGGGTCAGTCGCTCGCTGCTGCTCAGCGCCATGTCGATCATCGAGCGAACCCGCGGGGACAGTGGCTCCACGGCCCCACCGGACAGCAAGCCCAGCGAGCCGCGGATCGAGGTCAGCGGGGTGCGCAGCTCGTGGCTGACCACCGACAGGAACTCGTTCTTGAGCCGCTCGACCTCGTGCCGCTGGGTCACGTCCCGGAAGACGACCACGGCTCCTTGGGAGATCTCGTCGTCGAGCAGTGGGCTGGAGGTGACCTCGACCGGGAACGTCGTCCCGTCGGCGCGGAGGTAGGTGTCCTCCTGGCCGGTCGAGACGACCCGGTCGCGGATGGCGCGGTCGACGTAGGACCGGCCCGAAGCGGAACCGGCACCGCAACCGCGAGCGGCCTCGGCGTTCGGTGCGCGCAGCGAGCCCAGGGCATGGGTGCCCAGGAGCGACTCGGGGGAACGGCCCAGGGCCAGCGCACCGGCGTGGTTGACGAAGGTGAGCCGGCCGTCCGCGTCCACGCCGTAGATGCCGTCCCCGACGGAGCCCAGCAGCACCTCCGTCTGGCGGGCGAGCCGACGCAGGTCCGCGGTCTGCTCACTGACCCGGCGTTCGAGGCTCTGCCGCAGTCGGGCGTTGTCGTAGGTCAACAGGACCTGGCGCAGGCCCGCGGTCAGCACCAGCAGCAGCCAGAGCACCGCCTGCACGCGGTAGAACTCGCCGCTGGCGTGCCGGCCGAGTTGAGCCAGGACGGCCACCACGAGCACCCCGGAGATCAGCATCGTCCCGTGGACGTCGGCGCTGCCCCGGTGAGCCTCATGCTCCTGTGGAGCGCGGGCCGCGCTCGGGTGCCAGGCAGCCAGCGCGATCAGGGCATACCCCGTGATCCATGCCAGGTCGAGGACGGTCCCGAACTCGAACGTGCCCTCGGCCACCCGAACTGCGAACGTGAGGTCGGCGGTGGCGTAGGTGAGGAATCCCGCGGCGACCAGGACCAGCACGGCCCGTTCGCTGCGACGGCGGATGACCAACAGCAGGGCCACCGCGGCCATCACGAGGTCAAGAGCGGGGAAGAGTAGGGCCGACGGCCGAGAGCCCAAGCCGTTCGCCGCCGAGTCCAGCAAGCGTGGATAGACCAGCGCCAGGCCGATCAGAAGCATGGCTCCGCTGATCACGACGCCGTCGAGCACCATCAGGATCAGCTCGATGCCGCGCCGTCGGGCCGCGGGGAAGCTGAGCAGCCCGGCGATGGAGAGGAGCAGGGCAACGCCGATGCTCAGCTCACCGAGCAGGCTTGGCGAGGTCAACGGGTCCGACCCGCTGACGGCCACCCAGACGTTGCCGCTGATCGCCACGAAGGCCGCCGCGGCCAGCAACTGCCAGGGTCGGCGGCGGATGTTCGGGCTGCAGCACGCGCGCCAGGCGCAACTGAGCAGGCCTGCGACTCCGCCCCCGAGCAGCCCGAGCGCACTCGCGGTCGTGGCCACGTCGTCCGGCGCGGGGCCGCCGAGCAGGAATGCGAAGGCGACGCACGCGGCCGCGGCCACCACGAGCGCAATCCGGAAGGGCCTCGTCGTGCCCGTCTGCGTGTGCCTCACGGTAAAACGCTAGGTGGGGCCGTCCGGTTCGGTGGCGTTTCGCCAGATTTCCTAGGACTTCCATCCCAAGAGATTCGACACGCTGTCCGCCAAGGTCAGCGGGTCGAATGGTTTCGACATGACCCCCATCACGCCCGTGCGCCGGAGTCGCTCTCGCTCGGCCGGCTCGGCCTTGGCCGTGAGGTAGACGACCGGCACCGAGCGCAGGGTGCTGTCGGCCTGGAGGGCGGCGAAGGTCGTCGGGCCATCCATCTGAGGCATCATCACGTCGAGCAGCACCACGTCGGGCGCCTCGGCGGCGCACTGCGCCAGCGCCTCGGCGCCGCTGGCGGCCTCCGAGACCACCCATCCGGCCACCTCGAGGCTCAACCGGGTGATGACGCGCACATCCTCGTCGTCGTCGACCACCAATGCGTGCGGGGTCCGCTCCATCAGGCTCCCTCCCTCGGCCGCAATCGCCGGCTCGCGATGCCCACCCCCCGAGCGAGCCGGTCCCGGGCATGGCGGATGATGCCGATGTCCCGGGTCCGCGGCACCATCATCCAGGCATCGGGGACGTCCTGTCTGCATTCAGCACAATTCCCACGAGTCCCACCAGCAGTCCACACGGATGCCGGCAGAAAGGGGCTCGACCAACCCCCGGTCAGCCGGGGACGCCGAGAAGCCGAAGGTCGTGCGGTGGTCGCCACTGGGTCAGCAGCAGCGTGGCGTCGTCGCTCAGGTTGGCGCTCTGGTGGTCCATGAGCGCCCGGACGGCGCGGCGCAGCGTCTCGGAGGCGGGCATCCCACCGACGATGCTCTTGACCAGCAACTCGGTGAGCCGGTCGACTCCGAACTGCTTGCCGGCCGGTGAGCGCGACTCGACCATGCCATCGGTGTAGAGCAGCAGGTAGTCCCCCGGCTGGAGCTGCACGTGGCCGACGCGGTCGCCTCCAGTGGCAGCCGGCGGCTCGCGCAGCGCCCCCATCCCGAACGGCAGCTCCGGCTCCATCCGCAGCTCCTTGACGGCGCGGTTGCCCCGGATCAGCAGCGGCGACGGATGGCCTGCGTTGAGCCAGGTCAAAGCCCCCGTCCGGCTGTCGAGCTCGGCGATCAGCCCGGTCGCGAACCCCTCGCCGTCGGTGACGTCGGTCACCACGGAGTCGATCCGCTCCCAGGCGGCGGTCAGCGACTGACCGGCGCGCCGCGCGTTGCGGTACGCCGCAATGAGGACGCTCGCCAGCCGGGCGCTGTCGAGCCCGTGACCCATGCCGTCGAAGATCGCCAGCCAGGCGGTCTCTCGGTCCACGGCGTAGTCGACGGAATCGCCGGCGACCTCGTAGGCCGGCTCCAGCGCACCAGCCACGCTCACGTCGCGGTTGGCGAAGGCCAGTGGAGGCAGCAGGTCCCACTGGATCTCCGCGGCCAACCCCATCGGCGAGGTACGCCGCAGGCGCGTGATCGTGTCGCCGAAGGACTGCCGGGTGATGACGAGCTCGGCGACCTCCGCTGCGAACAGCGCCAGCATCCGCCGGTGCTCGGTCTCGTCGGTGTCCGAGGACACCTCGAGGTTCACCGCCAGGACCCCCAGCCGTTCGACACCGCGCAGCACGGGCACCCAGGTCCGCACGTGGCCTTCTCCGTCCGCCTGACCTAGCGGCTCGAGCTGTTGGAAGACCCGACCGGCCAGCGTGGAGTCGATGCCGAGTGCGGTGTGTCGATGGTCGATGTCGGGCTGTCCACCCGGCAGGAAGGGCAGCAGCACCCGGCCCTCCAGATCGGCCAGGTAGAGCACGGCATCCCCGAAGCCCAGCCGGGCGGCATGGGTGGCGACGTGGTCCGGCAGCTCGTGGGGCCCCATCAGATGCGCCCCGAGGACCAGATCGGCAAACACCTCCAGCGCGTTGTCGTGCGGCGCCGGGGGACCCGCGTGCTTGCTCACTGTGACGATGCTACGGACGGTTCCACGATCAGGACATGCAGGTGGCGCGGGCCGTGGACCCCCTCGACTCGGTGCAGCTCGATGTCGCTGGTGGCCGAGGGCCCGCTGATCCAGGTCTGGGCACGGCTCGGGTCGAGACGGCTGAGCGCCTCCGACACCCCGTGGACCACCTGGTCGGCGACTACGACGCAGACGTGCCGGTCCGGGACCAGCGAGAGTGCCCGCCGACCCTGGCCCGGGCCGTGGTCGAGCACGACGGTGCCGGTGCGCGCGATGCCGACGGCAGCGGCGGTGACCACGGCGTCAAACGCGTCGATGTCGGCACCGGCTAGGCCTGGGTCGGGCGATGCCCCCGACACCGGCCAGGGCAGGTCGGCGGGCCGGACGACGCGGCCCCCATCCGGCACGTCAGCGAGGAGGGACGCCAGAGCGGCGGCGATCCGGGCCTCGACCTCGTCATCCGAGCATCGCTCCACGACAGCGCGGTAGTCGGCGACCCGCTCGGCGAAGAGGTCGAGCAGCGAGGCCGCCGCGCTCTCGGCGGCATGGTCAGGACCCGGCACCGGCACCGCCCGGGGCGGTGCCGGTGCGTCCGCGAGGGCGTCGCGGATCCGGGCCAGGATCTCGTCCCGCGCGCTCACCTCCGTCCCCCGTCGGTGCGACGCCACCAGTCGCGGAAGGGCTCCTCAGGCGGGGCCGGCAGGTCGCGGGCGCCGGTCCAGGCGGCGAAGCCACGAGCCAGCGCGACCCGCCCGCCCGGCATCCTCCGGCGCCGCGTGGGGCCGGTCGCCAGCCGGCTCGGCCGGCCCGGCAGCCGCCCCGCGAGCCTGCCCACCCGGCCGGCGAGCCGTTCGGCGAACCGAAGGCGATCGCCGGCGGCGAGGGTCCACGACGCCGCCCGCATCACGAGGGCCTCGGGCTTCGCCGACGGTCGGTGGGCGTCCACGACCCGGGCCCGCAGGTCCACCAACACCGAGGGAATGTCGATGCGCACGGGACAGACCTCGAAGCAGGCCCCGCACAGCGAGGAGGCGAAGGGAAGCGAGTCGACCTGCTCATCGACGCCGACCCCGCGCAGCAGCGGGGTGATGATGGCCCCGATCGGGCCGGGATAGACCGACCCGTAGGCGTGCCCCCCGGTGCGCTCGTAGACGGGGCACACGTTCAGGCAGGCCGAGCAGCGGATGCAGCGCAGCGCTTGCCGGCCGACCTCGTCGGCCAGGGCTCGTGTGCGTCCGTTGTCGAGGAGGACGACGTGCACCTCCTGCGGGCCGTCGCCGGGCGTCACGCCGGTCCAGGTCGAGGTGTAGGGGTTCATCCGCTCGCCGGTGGACGAGCGCGGAAGCAGTTCGAGCATCGGGGCGAGGTCCTCCCACCGGGGCACCACCTTCTCGATGCCCACGACAGAGACGAGCACCTCCGGCAGCGTCAGGCACATCCGGCCGTTGCCCTCGGACTCGACCACGACGAGGGTCCCTGTCTCGGCGACCGCGAAGTTCGCCCCCGAGATGGCCATCGTGGCGCGGAGGAACTTCTCGCGCAGGTGCAGCCGCGCCGCCCCGGCAAGCTCGGCCGGGTCGTCGGTGAGCCCCGCGGGCGCCGGCCGACCGGCGGCTCCCATCCGGCGCAGGAAGATCTCTCGGATCTCTGCCCGGTTCCGGTGGATGGCCGGCACCAGGATGTGCGAGGGGGTGTCGTCCCCGAGCTGCACGATGAGCTCGGCCAGGTCGGTCTCCCAGGCGCTGATGCCGCGCCGGGACAAGGACTCGGTGAGCCCGATCTCCTGGGTGGCCATCGACTTGACCTTGACCACCTCGTCGACGCCGTGCTGCTCCGCGACCGTGGCGACGATCTCGCAGGCCTCCGCCGCGTCCCGCGCCCAGTGCACCCGCGCCCCTGCCGCCTGCAACGCGGCCTCCAGCTCCAGCAGCGTGGCGTCCAGCTGCAGCAGCGCCCGGTCCTTGACCGCCGCGCCGGCCAGCCGAAGCTGCTCCCACTCCGGGACCTCGCCGACCACCGCGGCGCGCTTGGCGCGGATCGTGGCGGTGGCGGTGGCGAGGTTGGCGCGCAGCTGGGTGTCGGCGAGCGCGGCCCGGGCGGCGTCGGGGAAGGCGGGCATCCCGACGAACGTCGCGCCCATCACCCACCCTCCCCCGGGCCGGTCGCGGTCGAGGCGAGCACCTCGGCCAGGTGCGAGACGCGGATCCGCTGTCGCTGTCGGGAGAGCAGCCCGCCAATGTGCAGCAGGCACGAGTTGTCGCCCGCCACCAGGACCTCCGCGCCGCTCTGGGCCGCATGTCGCGCCTTGTCGGAGCCCATCGCCACCGACGTGTCGGGGTTCTTGACCGCGAAGGTGCCGCCGAAGCCGCAGCACTCCTCGGCAGCCGGCAAGTCCACCAGCCGGAGGCCGCGGACCTCGCGCAGCAGCCGCAGCGGCCGGTCCCCCACGCCCAGCATCCGCAGCGAGTGGCAGGTCGGGTGGTAGGCCACCGTGTGCGGGAAGCTCGCCCCCACGTCCGTCACCCCGAGCACGTCGACGAGGAACTCGCTGAGCTCGTAGGTCCGGTCGGCGAGCGTGGACAGCCTCGGGTCGCCGGCGCGTCGGGCGACGAGGCGGTGTTGGTGACGCACGGACCCCGCGCAGGAGCCCGAGGGAGTCACGATCGCGTCGTACGCCGAGAAGGCGCTCACGCACGCCCGGACTACCGGTACGGCCTCGTCGAGGTATCCGGTGTTCACCATCGGCTGAGCGCAGCACGCCTGGTCCGGAGGGAACTCCACCTCGACGCCGAGGCGTCGCAGCACCGTCACGGCGGCCTTCCCCGTCGCCGGGCACAGCGCATCGTTGATGCAGGTGACCATCAGCGCGACCCGCACCCGGCCCACCCTCCTCGCGACCGGAAAGCCAGCCGGCCGCCACGAGTCGATCCGACCACCGGAGCTACCCGCCGGCCATCGCGCCGACGACGATGAAGGGCTCCTCGCCCCGCGCGACCCGATCGGGCAGCGGCGCATCCGGGTCCTCGTGTGACAGGTCCTCCTCGCAGGCGAAGAAGCGGACGAAGGCCCGGCGGCGAGACGTCGCCCGGTCCCGGATCGTGCCTCCCAGCATCGGGAAGTCCGCCTCGACCGCGTCCAGCACCGAGCGCTGGGTGACCACCCCGGGCACCCCGACGGCGAGCTCACCGGGCACGCGGGCCAGCTCTCGCAGGTGCGCCGGCAGAACCACCCGCACGGTGCTCATCGGTGCTCTCGTCTCGGTGCTCGAGTGTCTCACGGGAGGGTCTGGACCTCGACCGACAGCACGGGCGGCAGGTCGCGGACGATCGGTGCCCAGCTGTCGCCGGAGTCGGCAGAGCAGTACACCTGGCCCCCGGTGGTGCCCACGTAGATCCCGCACGACTCGTGCCGGTCCACCGCCATGGCGTCGCGGAGGATGTCGACATAGCAGTGCTCCTGCGGCAGGCCCGCCTCCAGCGGCTCCCAGGTATCGCCACCGGTCCTGCTCCGGTAGACGCGGAGTCGGCCGTCGGGGGGGAAGTGCTGGGAGTCGCTGGTGATCGGCACGACGTAGACGGTCTCCGGCTCGTGGGCGTGCACCGCGATCGGGAAGCCGAAGTCGCTCGGCAGGTTCCCGCTCACCTCCTGCCAGGAGTCCCCGGAGTCCACGCTGCGCATCACGTCCCAGTGCTTCTGCATGTAGAGCACCTCGGGCCGGTCGGGGTGCAAGTCGATGCGGTGGACGCAGTGCCCGACCTCCGAGTCCTCCTCGGGGATCTCCCCGGATCGCAGCCCCTTGTTGATGGGCTGCCAGGTCGTGCCGCCGTCGGTGGTGCGGAAGACGCCCGCCGCGGAGATCGCGACGTAGAGGCGGTCGGGGTCGTTCGGGTGCTGGAGGATGGTGTGCAGGCACATGCCGCCGGCGCCAGGCTGCCACTGCGGCCCGGTCTCGTGCGTGCGGAGCCCGGACAGCTCCCTCCAGGTGTGCCCGCCGTCCACCGAGGTGAACAAAGCGGCGTCCTCGACCCCGGCGAAGACGGTCTCGGGGTCGTGCAGCGACGGCTCGAGGTGCCACACGCGCGTGAACGACCAGGGGCGCAGCGATCCGTCGTACCACTGGTGCTCCCCGGGCACACCGTCGTAGGCGAAGTGATTGCCGACCGGGTCCCAGGTGGCGCCGCCGTCGTCGGAGCGGTGCACCACCTGACCGAACCAGGCGCTGCTCTGCGACGCGTAGATCCGGTTTGGGTTCAGCGGGGACCCTTTCATGTGGTAGATCTCCCACCCCGCGAAGAGCGGACCGGTGACCGTCCAGTCCCTGCGCCGCTCGTCGGAGGTGAGGACGAAACCGCCCTTGCGGGTCCCGACCAGCACCCGCGTGCTTCCCGTGCGTGCCATGGCATCCTCCGGACCTCGGGGCTCCACGCTTCGCCGCGCCCGGAGTCCGGCGGCGGCGCGGCGGTGCCTCAGGCCATCCTGGGCGCCTCGCGCTCGGGTTGCCAAGGGCCGAAGTTCCCCGACCCGACCACCGGGTGTCCGGACCGGACCGCCCCCGAGGGGTTCAGACCCCCGGTGGCGCCCCCGGCGGGTCAGGAGTCCGGCCGCGGGTCGACGAGCGTGGTGTCGGGGTGGAAGGTCGCCCAGGCGAACCAGAAGGTGTCGAGGTGCTCTGCGGGGGATAGGACGCTCCCCTTCAAGGGACCCCGCACCGAGCGCCCCAGGATGTTCCACAGGCTGCCGGTCTCCTCGTCGCGGAAGAGGCGGTCCCGGCGGGTGAAATGCAGCCGGCGCCCCTCGACCACCGGGTCGAACACCCTCACCGTCCCGATGTCGTCGCCGTCGGCGATGTCGGGCGCGTCGAGCGCGGAGCGTTGGCCCGGCAGGTGCCAGAGGGTGAGCACGCCTCGCCCGACCCGCACGTCGAGGGGGCCGCGACCCTCGAGTCCCACCCGCACGACCGCCACGCTGGCCGAGCCCGCGGCCAGCCCGATCACCCGCTGCTTGATCGGCAACCGCTGGTCGGGGTCGTCGGGGAGCCCGAAGAGCAGGCCTCCGTTCGGGTTGTCGTAGCCCACATAGGGGTTGGCTCCGTAGCGCCGGTCGAAGCCGGTGTCCTGGGACAGCACGAGGCTCTCGGGATGGCCCTCCCGGAAGTCGCTCCAGGCCACCGTCCCCATCGGGATCGCGTCGAGCCGCTGCCCGGTCAGCACGCCGATGGCGGCCTCGCCCGTCAGCTGCGGCCACAGCGACTCGGTCTGCCGGTCATACATCACCAGGTTGTCGGCGTACAGCATCCCGGAGGTGCCGAAGGTCAGGACCCGGCCGCCGGCCTTGCGCACGAACGCGACGCCGGAGTTGCACAGCGGGCAGTAGGTCACCGCGACCGGCACCCCGGCCACCGTGTCGTTGACGATCTCGTGCCAGGTCATGATCCGCAGCGGGTAGGCCCGGGTCTCCCCCTCGACGGTGAGCGAGAGCACCGCCTCGTCCGGCTCCAGCCACGTCACCGCTTCAGCCGCCTCGAAGGAGGGCTCGTCGATCGGGGGGATGCCGTCCGGCGGCGGCCCGCCGGAACGGACGTCTTCGGGGTCGACCAACGGCTCGGGCAGCCGGTCGTCGAAACGGCCCTCGAGCGCGGAGGGACCCTCGTCCGAGGCCTCCCGGCCCGGCGGGACGCTGCCGGCATCGGCCGGGGCGCCGGGTGCGGCGTGCCCGGAGCAGGCGCTGAGCACGACCATCCCCGCCAGAGCGGCGAGCGACCCGGTGGCCCGCGACCGGGTGGCGCGACGAGTCATGGGCGGAACCTCCTCGGCCCCAGCATCCGTGGTCTCACCCGGTCCTTCTGTGAGCGCGCTCACCGAACGCGCGTGGGATGGTGAGCAGACTGATGGCGAGGTGTGCGGGAGGGACCCGGGTCACGCCTCGAGGAGGAGACCCATGAGACGCACGGTTGCCACGCTGGCCGTCGGCGCCCTTCTCGGCGCGAGCGGGTGCGGCTCGACAGACTCCTCCAGCAGCGACGCGTCTGCGGCCCACGGCACAACCGACCTCGCGTTCACCGCGGAGACGCTGAGCGGTGCCACGTTCGACGGAACGACCCTCGAGGGGAAGCCGGCCGTGCTGTGGTTCTGGGCGCCCTGGTGCCCCACCTGCCGCGCCCAGGCCCCCGCGGTCAGCACGCTCGCGCAGGAGTACGACGACAGCGTCGCCGTTGTCGGCGTGGGCGGACTCGCCGACGCCGTCGACATCCGCGACTTCGCCGAGCAGGTCGACGGGCCCACCCACCTGGTCGACGAGGCGGGTGAGGTGTGGCGGCACTTCGGCGTCACCGCGCAGAGCACCTACCTGGTCCTCGACGCCGACGGGGGCGTGGTCACCGAGGGCTATCTCGACGACCCCGTGCTCGCCGAGACGGTCGCCGGGCTCGTCGACTGAACACGAGAGCCCACCAAGGGTGTTCGGTGAATAGTCCCGCGCGGGTGACCTGAGATGGTCGATGGCGCCGCGGCCCTCGCCCTGGGCGCGGGCATGCTCGCCGCGCTCAACCCGTGCGGCTTCGCGCTCCTCCCGGCCTACCTGTCCCTGCTGGTGACCGGAGACCAGCCCACCCGGCTCGTCGCCGTCCTCCGGGCGCTGCGGATGACCGCGGCGATGACCGCGGGGTTTCTCCTGGTGTTTGCCGCCTTCGGCTTCGTCGTGGCCCCGCTGGCCTCCTCGGCCCAGCGCTACCTGCCGTGGGCCACGGTGGTGATCGGCCTGCTGCTCCTCGCGGCAGGGGGGTGGCTACTGGCCGGGCGGAGCCTGCCCGGCGCCAAGCCACGCAGGGGCGGCGGAGCGCCCGTCACCGGATCGATGCGTTCGATGCTCGGCTTCGGGGTCTCCTACGCCACCGCCAGTCTCACCTGCACGATCGCCCCCTTCCTGGCCGTCGTCGTCTCGGCGTTCCGGTCCGGGTCGACGGTGGAGGGGCTCGGCCTCTTCGTGCTGTACGCCGCCGGCATGGGGTTCGTCGTGGGCACCGCCGCCGTCGCCGTGGCCCTGGCGCAGCAGTCCCTGGTGCGCGGTGCCCGGAGCCTGGGGCGCTGGGTGCCGACGATCGCCGGCGTGCTGCTCCTCGTCGTCGGCGCCTACGTCGCCTACTACGGCTGGTGGGAGATCCGTGTCCTGCGCGGCGACGCCACCGACGACCCGGTCATCGAGGCCGCCGCCGCGGTGCAGCGATCCCTGGCGAACGCGGTCGCCTCCATCGGTCCCACCGTGGTGCTGCTCGTCACCGGTGCGCTCGCCGCCGCGTTGGCCCTCGCGCTGATCCTGGCCGCGCGCCGCCGTCGCTGAGCCAATCGGCCGCTGTGTGAGCGGGGTCACCGAAGTCGGCGACCGCGTGCTCCTAGCGTCACAGCACCACCCCGCTCCAGGAGGTCCTGCGATGTCCACCACCACCGCCCACTCCAACGTCCTCGCGACCACCACCCACCGAGCCCTGCTGGGCGCGATCGGCGGCATCGCCGGAGGCGTCGCCTTCGGGCTCCTCATGCAGACGATGGGCATGATCGAGATGGTCGCCCAGCTCGTCGGCAGCGACGCGGTGGTCGTCGGCTGGCTCCTGCACCTCGCGATCTCGGCCTTCATCGGCGCCTCGTTCGCCGTCCTGCTCGGCTCCTTCGCCAAGGAAGTCCTCCCCGCCGCGCTGGTCGGCATGGGCTACGGCGTCGGGTGGTGGGTGCTCGGCGCGCTCATCGCCATGCCGGCGCAGCTCGGCATGCCCGTGTTCAACCTCAACACGACCGCGTGGCAGAGCCTGGCCGGTCACCTGATGTTCGGGCTGATCCTCGGCATCGCGTACTCCCAGCTCGCCCGCCGCGAACACAGCTGACCCGCGCCATGTGGGACACGAGGGTGGCTCGCCTGGTGGCGGGCCACCAGCTCCTGCGAGACGAGCCTGCGCCGAGCCCCGCGGCGTACTGTCTGGTGGGAGGCATGGGGGTGCCGCGCACGGGTGGGACGGCGCCCTGGGCGCCCGGACCGCGGGAGGAGGTGGAGGACGTGGAGCGCCAGCAGAGGGCGAGCAGCGAACCCTGGTGCATGTCGGAGGTCGACATCTTCGCCGACCTCAACGACACCGAGATGGAGGCGATCGCGGCTGCCGCGCCGATGCGCCAGTTCGCGCCGGGAGAGCTGCTCTACTCCCCACCCGAGCCCACCGAGACGCTGTTCATCCTCAAGCAGGGCCGGGTCCGGATCTTCCGGGTCTCCAGCGACGGCCGCGCGCTGACGACGGCCATCGTCACACCCGGCACGATCTTCGGCGAGATGCTGCTGCTCGGCCAGCAGATGCACGACAACTTCGCCGAGGCACTCGACCGGGTGGTCGTCTGTGTGCTGAACCGCCACGACGTCCAGCGGTTCCTGATGTCCGATGCCCGCATCTCCGCCCGCATCTCGGAGATCCTCGGCCACCGCGTCTCCCAGCTCGAGCGACGACTCTCCGACACCGTGTTCAAGAGCGTCCCCCAGCGCGTGGCCACCACGCTGTGCCTGCTCGCCCAGGAGCAGCAGCGCCGGCCGCTGAGTCGCGGACTTCAGGTGTCGCTCACCCACGAGCAGGTCGCGGCGCTGGCCGGCACCTCCCGCGAGACCACGACGAAGGTCCTCAACGAGTTCGCCGAACAAGGCATGCTGCGCCTGGGCCGGGGCAAGTTCGCGATCCTGGATCTGCCGCGGCTCTCGGGCGAGGCCGGCGAGTAGCCGCTCCTCAGGTGCTCCCGACCCAACGAGTCAGCACCGTTTCCAAGCAGCGGATGCTCACGGGCTTGGGCAGGAAGTCGTCCATGCCCGCGTCGTGAGCGGCCCGGCGTTCGTGCTCCAGCGCGCTGGCGGTCATGGCGATGACCGGGAGCCGCGCTGCGGTGCCGCCCGATCTCGCGGACTCGGCCTCGGCTGCCCGGATCCGGCGGGTCGCCTCGAGCCCGTCGAGGACCGGAAGGTGAACGTCCATGAGAACCGCGTCGTAGGGCACTCCCGCGACCTGCCCAGCGGCCAGCAGGTGGAGCGCTTCCTGCCCGTCCGCGGCGACGGCGATCTCGACGCCCAGGCCGAGCAGCATCAGCTCGGCCACCTCCTGGTTGATGGGATCGTCCTCGACCAGCAGGAGACGCCTGCCCACCAGAGCGGGACTCGGCTCGGGGTCCAGGTCGGGACTCGGCTCGGGGTCCAGGTTGCGGCTGTACGGCAGGCGCCGGTCGGAGTCCCGTGGGGTGCTCGCCTGGTGCGCCGACCCCTCCGTCGGGCTCGACGCGCCGTCGGCGACGGCGTCGGTCACCGGGACGTGAACGCTGAAGCAACTGCCTCGTCCGACCGTGCTGCGCACTTCGACACGGCCGCCCATCATCTCGACCAGCTCACGGCAGATCGCCAGTCCGAGCCCGGTGCCGCCGTACTGGCGGGTGCTCGACTCGTCGAGCTGGCTGAAGGGGAGGAACAGTCGCTCAGCCTGGTCCTCGGGGATGCCGATTCCGGTGTCTGCAACGTCGATGTGCACCCACAGCCGTCCAGCGTCCCGCCGGGCCGAGGCGCGCACGGAGACCCAACCCCCGGGTGGGGTGAACTTCAACGCGTTGCCGACCAAGTTGGCGAGCACCTGCGTCAGCCGTCCCGAGTCACCCACGAGGGGTCGGGGGACGTCGGGCCGGACGTGCGTGTCCAAGGTGAGGCCCTGCTGGTGCGCCGCTGCTGCGAAGGTCTCGCCGACGTCGCTGACCAGGCGGGCAAGATCGAAGGGCTCCTCGCGCAGCGTGAGCTTGCCGACCTCGATCTTCGACAGGTCCAGGACGTCGTTGATGATCTGGAGCAGCCGGTCGCTCGAGGTCTCGATCGTCTCGGCGAAATGCCGTTGCGTCGCGGTCAGCTCCGGGTCGCGCAGCAACAGGTCGACCATGCCGACCACACCGTTCATGGGCGTGCGGATCTCGTGGCTCATGTTGGCCAGGAACACCGACTTCGCGGAGTTGGCCGCCTCGGCCTCCGCCCGCGCTGCGGCCAGCTCCCGCTCGCGTTCGCGCCGCTCGCCGACGTCCATCAACGAGCTCACCGTGCGCAGCGGCCTTCCGGCCGGGTCGCGGAGGATGTGGCCGCGCTCCAGGACGTCGAGGAAGGACCCGTCGGCACGGGCGATCCGATACTCCAGGTGCCAAGAGTCGTGCTCGGAGGCGAGGGTCTGCTCCAGCGCGGCACACACCCGGGGACGGTCCTCGGGGTGGATGCGAGCGCGGAGGGCCTCGGCGTCGACCTCCTGCAACGGGCCGGTGATCTGGAGCATCTGCTCGATCGCACCCGACAGCACCATCCGGCCGCTCGCGCAGTCGAGGTCGACGATCGTGTCACGGGTCGCGTGGGCCACCAGGCGGAAGCGCTCCTCGCTGGCGCGCAGGTCCAGCAGCGTCCGCTCGCGCTCGGTCTCGTCACCGACCACCACCAGCACCTGACCGTCGGCGATGGCGGTCAGGGAGACACGATGGACGAACTCACCGCCGCCCGGTCGCGCTCCACGGAGGGTCCCCTCGCTGCGCCCGGTGGCTCGCACCTCCTCGGTCATGGCCGCGGGCCCGGCCGGCGCGCTCGTGTCGCGGTATGCCGATCCCCAGTGGCTCGTCAGTGCGGCCTCGGCGGTGGCGAACCCGAAGGCACGGGCGTACGCCGCGTTCGCGTAGACCACCTGACCGAGCGGGTCCACGACGGCGATCCCGTCCCCGGCCGCGTCCACTGCCAGCGACAGCCTCATCAGCTGGCGTTGCAGCCGGTCGCGCTCGGTGATGTCGCGACTGACGTGCAGCGCCCGACCGTCACCCAACGCCTTGACCCACACCAGCATCAGCACCGCGGCACCGTCACGCCCACGCCCGAGCATCTGACCTTCCCACCGGCCCCGGGACGCCAGCGCCTCGGCCACCTCGTCGGCCAGGCGGAGGCTCTCCGGCTCGGCCAGGAGCGAGGCCCAGGGCCGGCCCTTGAGCTCGTCGGCCGTCGCCACCCCGAGCAGGCTGGCCTGGGCCTCGTTGGCCTCCAGGACCCGACCGGACCGGTCGGTGACCATGACGCCCTGGTCGGCGCTCTCGCTCGGCCCAAGCTGCTGGCGACGCTCGGTGCCGCCCGAGGTGTCCGGCCCGGGGTCAGAGAACAGATCCCTCCGGCGCGCGACCAGCCGCCGCAGCGCGAACCCGCGACCCGCACGCGGCGATCCGGCGCCAGCACGCCAGGTCCTCGCAAGCCCCAGGCTGAGCACCGCGGCGCCCGGCACCGCGACAGCGCCACTGAGCAGCAGGTCGAGGGGCGCGGTCATGACGGGTGGACTGAGGAAGGGATCGCCCCGCGCCCCCTCGGCACGCCGATCCGGACCCGGTTTCGCCCATCACGCTTCGCGGCGTACATCATCTCGTCGGCGCGGCCGATCACCTCGGCCCTGGTGTCGCCCTCGGCGACGAGCGTTCCGCCGATGCTGACGGTGATCGCGATGGCCTGGCCCCTCACCAGCGGTCGCGAGCTCTCCACCAGCGCACGCAGCCTCTCGGCGGTGGCGACCATGCTCTCCGGCGTCGCATGGGGCAGGATGACGACGAACTCCTCGCCCCCGAAGCGGCCCACCGTGTCGGAGCCTCGGAGGTTGAAGCGGAGCGTGCGCGCGACGACGGCCAGCACCTGGTCGCCCGCGTCATGGCCCAGGTCGTCGTTGACGGCCTTGAAGCGGTCGATGTCGACGAAGAGAAGGCCGAAGCGGGACCCGTCCCGACGCCACTCGCCGAGCCGGGAGTCCAGCTGGGTCTCCACGAAGCGTCGGTTGCCGACCCCGGTCAGCGGGTCCTGCACGGAGAGGGTCTCCATCTCGGCCAACCGCGCACGCGCGGCCGCCACCTCCGTGTCGTCGCTGAACACCTCGACGGCACCCACCACGGCGCCATCCTCATCGGGCAGCGGGGACGCGCGGACCCAGACCGGCTGGCGGTGCCCGTCTCGGTGGTGCATGTAGATGTGGGTCTCGCGCTCGCGCCCCTCGAGCATCGCCGCCTTGAGCGGGCAGCGAGCACCGCATAGCTCCTCGCCGTGCTCGTCGACGTGGTTGAGAATGCCGTCCGTGCAGCGGCGGCCGACGACGTCGGCGGCGGCGAACCCGGTCAGACGCTCGGCGCCACGGCTCCAGAAGGTGATCCGCCGGGACCGATCCACGAAGTAGACGCCATCGCTCATCGTGTCGATGACGCTGCGGTAGAACCCCCTCGAGGCCCCGCCTCCGCCCATGGATCTCCTCCCGTCTTCCTTGCATATCGACCGAGGAGGCCTGCGTCTTGAGGGACGTCCCGGAGTCAGCTGTACGGCGCAGGCCCGGTGGCCGGCCCGGCGGCAGGCAGGGTGAGGGCGAACGTGGTCGCCCCCGGTGTGGAGTCCACGCTCAGCTCCCCTCCGTGGGCGGCGCTGATCGCGCGGGCGATCGACAGGCCCAGCCCGGACCCGCCGGAGTCCCGGGTCCGGGCGGTGTCGCCCCTGCTGAAGCGCTCGAAGACGGTGCCGGCGAGGTCCTCGGGCAGCCCCGGGCCGTCGTCGCGAACCGTCACCGTCGCCTGCCGCTCGTCGGCGTGCACGCCCACCGTGACCGTGGTGCCCGGCGGGGTGTGCCGTCCCGCGTTGCCGACCAGGTTCGTGACGACTTGACGCAGGCGCTGCTCGTCCCCGATCACGACCACCGGCTCCTGGGTGAGCTCCAGGGTCCAGCCGTGGTCGGGAGCCACCACTCGGGCATCGGCGGTGGACTCCACGACGAGCCGGCTCAGGTCCACCTCCTCCCGGGCGAGCGGCCTCCCCGCGTCCAGCCGGGCCAGCAGCAACAGGTCCTCGACCAGCGAGGACATCCGCGCCGCCTCCCTCTCGACCTTGCCGAGGGCCTCGGCCATCGCGGCGGCGGGCCGCGGTTCGGGCAGTCGGCGGCTGAGCTCGGCGTACCCCTGGATCGTCGCCAGCGGGGTGCGCAGCTCGTGCGAGGCGTCCGCCACGAACCGGCGAACCTGCTGCTCGCTGCGGTGCCGCTCGTCCAGAGCCTGCTCCATGTGACCCAGCAGGCCGTTGAGCGCCGAGCCCACCTGGCCCACCTCGGTGCGCTCGTCGGTCAGGCCCACCGGCACCCGCCGGGTCACCCCGACCGCACCCTCGGCCAGCGGGAGCGCCGCCACCTCGTGGGCGGTGCGGGCCACGTCGCGCAGCGGTCGGAGCTGGCGGCGCACCGCCACCCACGCCCAGGCGCCGGCCGCCACCAGCCCGAAGGAGGTGAAGAGGACCTCGGCGCCGACGAGGCTGCCCACCGTGGCGGCCACCGCCTCGGTCGGCAGCCCGGTGACCACGGTGACCTCGCCCACCTGCCGCGCGACCGCGCGATAGCCCCCCAGTGCGTCCAGATCGACGGGGTGCGGGCTGCCGTCGGCCGGGACCGCCTCAAGCTCATCGAGCACCGTGCCGGACAGCGCCGTGCGGCCGCCTTCGGGGGTGAGCAGGAAGCCGCTTCGCACGTCGGCGGTGAGGTAGGCCGTCACCGTGCGCTCGTCCTGGCCGCGGGCTTCGCCGAACGGTGGGCGGCCGCGCCGCGGCAGGGCGGCGCGCGGCATCCCGAGCCGCACGGCCTGGACGGCGCGGTCGTGGGAGCGGCGTACGTCGTCGTCGAGCCGGCCGTTGAGATGGGAGCGCACCGCCAGTGTGGTGGCCACGGCGATGAGCACGCTGACCAGCGCGACGAGGGCGACCGCCGTGACGACGAGCCGCACGGTCAGGGAGGGGGGCGGAAGCCTAGCCACGGGCGGCGGCCGGCTTGAGCACGTAGCCGGCCCCCCGGACGGTGTGGATCATCGGCTCGCGCCCGGCGTCGATCTTCTTGCGCAGATAGGAGATGTAGAGCTCGACGATGTTGGCCTGGCCGCCGAAGTCGTAGTCCCAGACGCGGTCGAGGATCTGCGCCTTGGACAGCACTCGCCGAGGGTTGCGCATGAGGAAGCGGAGCAGCTCGAACTCGGTGGCGGTGACCTGGATGCTCTCCCCCGCCCGGACCACCTCGTGGCTGTCCTCATCGAGGGTCAGGTCGCCCACGGCCAGCACGGCGTCATGCCAACGGCTGGCCGCACCCGCCCGGCGCATCAGCCCTCGCAGCCGGGCGATGACCTCCTCCAGGCTGAACGGCTTGGTCACGTAGTCGTCCCCGCCCGCCCTCAGCCCGGCGATGCGGTCCTCGACGGCGTCCCGTGCGGTGAGGAACAGCACCGGCACGTCGGGCAAAGCGCCGCGGACGCGGCGCAGGACCTCGAGGCCGTCGTAGTCGGGAAGCATCACGTCGAGGACGATGACGTCGGGGTCGACCGCCTTCGCCAGGGACACCGCCTTCGAGCCCGTGTGCGCCACACTCGGCCGCCAGCCTTCGTAGCGCACGGCCATGGCTAGCAGTTCGGCCAGGTTGACCTCGTCATCGACCACCAGCACGCGCGGAGGACTGCCGTCGGGTCGAGCCAGCGCGTGCGGGTCGCGGTCGTCCTGGTGCATCACACCCTCAGCATGGCGCGCCCAGACGGCGACCGGCCTGGGTGTCGCCTGTGCGGCACCTGTGAGACGCGGCGGCCACGCTGCCCTCCTAGTCGGTCCCGGAGCCGCAGGCCCACGCGGCTAGACGACGTCTCGTCGTTCGACGGCTAGCAGGCCCGCGCCGGCCGGCACCACCGCCCACAGGGCCAGGGCGAGCAGCGCGGCGCCGACGCTGACCTCCGCGGTGACCCCGGAGAGCACGCTGAGCGCCGTGGTCGGCACCCAGGAGGCGGCACCACTGGCCAGTTGCACCACCAGGCCGGGCGCGATGAAGAGCAGGAGCACCGCGATGGTGACCGCTCCGCCGAGGTTGCGGACCAGCGAGCCGATGCCCGCGCCCAGGACTGCCCCAGCCATCCCCGCAACCGCGGAGGCGCCCAGAAGCCGGGTGATCTCGCCGGCCGAGGCGAGGAAGGCGAAGTCGGTGGCCGGCAGCGACAGCGCGACGGCGCTCACGATCATGGCCTCTCCGACGAGTCCCAGCGCTGCGCCGGCCAGCAGGACGGCGGCCAGCTGAGCCAGCACCGCGCGGTGGCGTCGCGGTGAGGTCAGGAACATCGGGACGACGGTGGAGTGGCCGTACTCGCGCGCCACGGCGATCGCGCCGAACAGACTGGTGCCGACCATCGCGTTGAAGCCGAAGGCCATCAGCGAGACCTGGTCCTCGGCGGTGGAGATGAACGACTTGCTGCCGTCCATGTCCGTGCCGAAGACCACGGCGAAGGCGTCGATCGCAGCGATCAGCAGCAGAGCCACCAGGAAGCCCCACAGCATCTTGGTGGTGACCAGCTTGCGCAGCTCACCCTTGACGAGTCGTAGCCAGGTCATCGCGAGGCTCCCTTGATGAGGCGCTTGCCGGTGGACCCGCCTGGGTCCGGGACGGTCGCCTCGCTGTCGGTCCAGCCGAGGAACAGGTCCTCCAGCGAGCCGGTCTGCGGCGAGAGCTCGTGCAGGGCGATTCCGGCGGCCAGCGCGCGGTCACCGATGTCGCCGATCTCCATCCCGAGGACCACCAGCGACCGCTCTGCACCGGGGCGCACCACCGCCCCGGCGTCGGCGAGCACTTCGGCGAGCTCGGCGGGCGCCGGGGTTCGGACGGTCGTGCCCGCCTGCTGAAGCTCGGCAAGCGGCCCAGCGGTGACCAGGCGCCCCTTGTTGATCACCACCACGTCGTCGGCGAGGTGCTCGACCTCGGCGAGCAGGTGGCTGGAGACGAAGACGGTGCTGCCGGTCTCGGCTCGTCCGCGCAGCAGGTCACGCAGCCAGCGGATGCCTTGAGGGTCGAGACCGTTTCCGGGCTCGTCGAGGACGACCACCGGCGGGTCGCCGAGAAGCGCGGCCGCCAGGCTGAGCCGCTGCCTCATCCCCAGGGAGAACGCGCCCGCACGCCTGTCGGCCACCGGAGCCAGGTCGACGGCCTCCAGCATCTCCTCGACGCGCGCACGGGGGAACCCACCACCGTCGGCGAGAATTCTGAGGTGGTTGCGGGCGCTGCGCCCGGGGTGGAAGGCGTTGGGCTCGAGGACGACACCCACCGTCCTCGGCGGGTCTTCGAGGTCGCGGTAGCGCCGCTGGCCGATCGTCGCGTTGCCCGCCGTCGCGGACGCGAGGCCCAGCAGCACTTTCATGACCGTCGACTTGCCCGCTCCGTTCGGGCCGAGGAATCCCGTCACCCTCCCGGGCTGCACGGTGAACGACAGGTCGTGAACGACGGTCTCGTGGCCGTAGCGCTTCGTCAGCTGGTCGATCTGGAGCTGGTACATGGGGCAAGGCCCCTCTCAGGAGTCGTCAAGCGCTCGTGAGCGTTCGCTATCAGACGCTGCGCCCACGCAGGGCTACTCCTGCCAGGATCCTCGGTATCCGTGGCAGGCGAAAGCCTTGGCGAGGGTAAGCCGCACCACACCCCGACTGCGATTACTTGTCAGTAGTCGAGAACTTTCTCTCCGATGGCGCGGACAACCGTTGGTGCATTCCCGGTCCCGGGACTATGGTCCCCCCCATGACGGCCCTCAGCGAGCTGATCAGCGTCGACGCCATCGCCCTTGACGAGAGCGCAGCCGACTGGGAGGAGGCGATCCGCTCGTCCGGGCGCCTCCTGGAGTCCGCGGGCGTCGCCGAGGCCGAGTACACCCAGTCCATGATCGACAGCGTCCACGAGAACGGCCCCTACATCGTGGTGGCCCCCGGGTTCGCCTTTGCTCACGCTCGTCCGTCCGAGGCGGTGAAGCGCACCGGGATGTCGTGGGTCCGGCTGGCAGCGCCCGTCGAGTTCGGTCACAAGTCCAACGACCCGGTGACACTGGTGGTCGCGCTGGCCGCCACGGACAGCACCACGCACCGTGAGGCCATGGCCGGTCTCGCGGTGATCATCGGGGACAAGCAGAAGAAGGCCGCTCTGGACGAGGCCAGCTCACCCGAGGAGGTCTACGCGCTCCTGGGCGGAGGTCAGAGCCCGGCCGGCTCGACCGCAGCCTCGGCATCCACCGCCACGGCCACCGGCACCACGACCACCAAGGCCAAGGCCGAGACCGCGACTCAGCCTGCGGCGCAGGGCAAGTCGGGCCAGCACAAGATCATGACCGTCTGCGGCAATGGTCTCGGCACGAGCCTGTTCCTCAAGAACACCCTGGAGAAGGTTCTCGACGAGTGGGGCTGGGGTCGCTACGTCAATGTCGAGGCGACCGACACGGTGTCGGCGCGAGGAAAGGCCAAGGAGTTCGACCTGATCTTCACCTCCGGCGAGATCGCCCGCACTCTCGGCGACGTCGGCGTGCCGATGAAGGTGATCGAGAACTTCACCAGCACCAGCGAGATCGACCACGCCCTGCGTGAGTCCTACGACGTCTGAGGGAGACCGCACACATGGACTGGCTCGCGGCCTTCGGCAACTTCCTCGTCAATGAGATCCTCAGCGTCCCCGCCTACCTGATCGGCATCATCACCGCCGTCGGCCTGATCGCGCTGCGCAAGTCGACGGGCGCCATCATCGGCGGTGCCGTGAAGGCGACGCTGGGCTTCCTGCTCATCGGGGCCGGTGCGACGCTGGTCGTCGCCTCGCTCGCCCCGCTCGGCGCGATGATCCTGGGCGCGACGGGAGCGCAGGGCGTGATCCCGACAAACGAGGCGATCGTTGGCATCGCGCAGGCCGAGTTCGGCGCGCAGGTGTCGTGGCTGATGATCTTCGGCTTCCTGGTCAGCCTGCTGCTGGCCCGGTTCACCCCGCTGCACTATGTGTTCCTGACCGGGCACCACATGCTGTTCATGTCCACACTGCTGACGATCGTCCTCGCGTCGGCCGACTACTCGGGGTTCATCGTGGTCGGCCTCGGCGGCATCCTGCTCGGCATCGTCATGGTCTCGCTCCCGGCCTTCGCGCACCCCTTCACCCGCCGGATCACCGGCGACGACAGCATCGCCATCGGCCACTTCGGCACCCTGGCCTACGTGGCTGCCGGCGCTGCCGGGAGTGTCGCCGGCCGCAACAGCCGCTCGACCGAGGACGTCAAGCTCCCCGAGGGCCTGCGCTTCCTGCGCGACTCCATGGTGGCGACCGCGCTGTCGATGGTGATCATGTACGTCACCCTCGCGGTCCTCTTCATCGCCCGCGAAGGCCAGGAGGAAGCCTTCACGGCCTTCCCCGGCGGGGCGACCGGCGTCGGCGACTACCTGATGCAGTCGGTCACCCAGGGCCTGGCGTTCGGCGTGGCCGTGGCCGTCATCCTGTTCGGCGTCCGCACCATCCTCGCCGAGCTCGTTCCTGCTTTCCAGGGCATCGCCAACAAGGTGGTCCCCGGGGCGATCCCCGCGCTGGACGCGCCGATCGTCTTCCCCTACGCGCAGAACGCGGTCCTCATCGGCTTCATCTCCAGCTTCGTCGGCGGCCTGATCGGGCTGTTCACCCTCTCGGTGTGGCTCAACCCCGCCTTCGGCCTGGCGCTGATCCTGCCGGGCCTGGTGCCTCACTTCTTCACCGGCGGTGCCGCCGGGGTCTACGGCAACGCCACGGGCGGACGGCGCGGTGCGGCGCTGGGCGGTCTCATCAACGGCCTGCTGATCACCTACCTGCCGGCGCTCCTGCTGGAGGTCCTCGGAGACTTCGGCGGCGAGAACACCACCTTCGGCGACACCGACTTCGGCTGGCTCGGCATCGCGGTCGGCTACCCCGCCCGCCTCGACGCCGTCGGCATCGTCGTCATCGCGCTGATCGGACTGGCGATCCTCGGCGCCGCCATCGTCTGGCAGAAGCGCGTCGTCGACACCCATTGGGACCCCGCACCCCACCGGACGCCCGTCGGGGACGCGGCGACGTCGCCGGCGTCCTCCGCGACCCCTGCCGCGGCGGGCAACTACGCGAAGCTGGCACCGCCGCAGGGCGCGCCGGCTCCGCCCCCGCCGCCCTCGAACTGACCACGCTGCCCCGCCTGGCCGCCGACCTGTTGGCGGAGAGAGGCGCTCTCGGATCGCTGCCGGAGGCGCTCATTCCCGCACATAGCGGGGGTAGGTCGACTTGCTTTGCCGGGCTTCGTCGAGGTCGATGTGGACAGTGGCGAACGGCTCGTCGCCGGACGTGGTGGCCAGGACCTCACCGTCGGGGTCGATCACCCAGCCCACGCCCCCGCAGTCCGCCGGCGAGGCTCCGGGGGCGTGCCACTGATTCGACGACAGGCAGAAGGCACCGGAGCACACCGCTGCCGTGCGTCCACCCGCGAGCCACTTGCCCGTCGTGCCGCGCGGCGTGGCTCGGGGGATGCACAGGACCTCCACGCCCGAGGCGGCATAGTGGCGAGCCCACTCCAGGAACCACATCTCGGTGCAGATCTGGATCCCCAGCACCGCCGCCCCTGCATGGGCGGTGTCGAAGGACCGTTCACCGGGCTCGAACCAGCTGCGCTCCCAGTAGCCCTCCTCGTCAGGCAGGTAGTGCTTGTCTCGCACCGCTTCGGCTCGACCCGTGCGGTCTGTCCAGACGAAGGCCTGGTTGCGGCGGCGTCCCTCCCCGGTCATGACCGGACGGGTTCCCACCACCGCGCGGGCCCCGAGATCGCCCAGCCCGGCAACGGCCCGCCCGTGCGCGGCGACGCTGTCCGCCCACCGGGCGGCGTCGGGTTTAGGGTCGGCCGCCAGCCACGCAGAGAACGGCAGCTCGGGAAGCAGCACCAGGTCCGTGCCGTGAGCCGTCGCATGGTCGCGCAGCCCGGAGAGGTAGTCGGCACGCAGGGCTCGATCCGGCTCCAGCTGACACACCGTGACCTTCATGGGCGCTCCTTCGGCGGCAAGGTGCGGACGTAGTCCACGCCCACGGCCACCCAGCGCTCCAGGTCCTCAGCGTTGGCCACCCCGCTTTCCAGGATTCGCAACCAGCCCTTCGCCGGTCGCCCATGCATCCCGAACGGCTCTGCCTCCGGCTCGGCGAGAAGCTCCTCGGTCTGGTCGTGCGCAACCCGCAGCATGAGTCCCCCTTGACCGCTGACACCGACCGCCATGTGGCCCTCGAGCATGAAACCGATGCCGCCGAACATGCGCCGCTGGGTGAGTCCGGGCTCGCCGGCCAGCACCTGATGGACTCGCTCGGCCAGGTCCTCGTCGTACGCCATGGCCCCCAGCGTGGCATGCCAGGCGGGAGGACCCCACGTCGCCGACAACTGCTTGGGAGTGTCAAGAAAGTTCCGTCCCGGATGCATATCCTCCACGCCCATCGGGAAGCTCTCACGTATGCGCTTCTGGCCGCAGAGGCGATGCGAGAGCCCACCTCATGCCGAGGGGGCGCCGGTCCGGCCGGCCCAGGCACTGGAGGAGAACACCGAGACCGAGAGGACGGCATCACCATGACCCGGACGAGCGACAGCACCGCACGCGTCGTCGTGGTGACCGGCGCCAGCGGTGGGATCGGCCGGGCCTCGGCGAGGGCCTTCGGCCGACGCGGTGACAAGGTCGCGCTTCTGGCCCGCGGCACGACCGGTCTGGACGCCGCGGCCGCCGACGTGGAGGCAGCCGGCGGCACCGCGATGGCGATACCGGTCGACACCTCCGACGCGACGGCCGTCGAGGACGCCGCCGACCGGGTCGAGCATCAGCTCGGCGCCATCGACGTGTGGGTGAACGTCGCGTTCACCTCGGTGTTCGCCCGGTTCGTCGACATCGAGCCCGACGAGTTCGAGCGGGTGACCGACGTGAACTACCACGGCTACGTCCACGGCACCCGAGCAGCGCTGAAGCGGATGCTGCCCCGAGACCGCGGGGCGATCGTGCAGGTCGGCTCGACGCTGGCCTACCGCGGCATCCCGCTGCAGAGCGCCTACTGCGGCTCCCGCCACGCCGTGCAGGGCTTCCACGAGTCGCTGCGCACCGAACTGCTGCATGACCAGAGCAACGTGCACGTGACGATGGTGCAGATGCCGGCGCTGAACACCCCGCAGTTCTCCTGGGTCCTGTCCCGGCTCCCGCGCAAGGCCCAGCCGGTGCCGCCCATCTACCAGCCGGAGGTCGCAGCCAAGGCCATCGTGTACGCCGCGGACCACCCGAAGCGGCGGGAGTACTGGGTGGGCGAGAGCACGCTGGGCACCCTGCTCGTCAATGCGATCGCCCCCGGCCTGCTGGATCGCTACCTGGCGAAGACGGGCTTCGACTCGCAACAGACTGACGAGCGCCGCGACCCCGACCAGCCGGTGAACCTGTGGGAGCCTGCCGACGGTCCCCAAGGACGGGACTTCGGCGCCCACGGCGCTTTCGACGACCGGGCTTGGTCTCGGTCCCCGCAGCTGTGGGCCTCCCAGCACCACGGCCTGCTCGCCGGCGTGGCCGCCGGCGCCGTCGCCGTGGCTGCGGGATTGGCGCTGGGCCATCGCGAGCCGTCGCGCTGGGAGGCGAGGTGAGCCAGTGACGTCGTTGCGGACGCAGCTCGTGCACGGCCCGGCCACCGGCCTCGCGGAGGACCTCCGAAGTCGGGTGGACGGTGAGATCCGCTTCGACGACCAGGCGCGCTCCGCATGGTCAACCGATGCCTCGAACTACCGGCAGGTGCCCCTCGGCGTGGTGCTGCCACGGACCGTCGACGCGGCAGCCGAGGCTGTGGCGGTCTGTCGCGAGCACCAGGCCCCGGTCGTCAGCCGCGGGGGCGGGACGAGCCTGGCGGGCCAGTGCACGAACACTGCGGTCGTCATCGACTTCTCGCGGCACTGCAACCGGCTGGTCTCCCTCGACGTGGAGAACCGGCGGTGCGTGGTCGAGCCGGGCATCGTCCTCGACGAGCTGAACCGCCAGCTTGCCCCCACCGGGCTGCGCTACGGCCCCGAACCGTCCACGCACATGAACTGCACGATCGGGGGGATGATCGGCAACAATTCCTGCGGAGCCACCGCCCAGCGCACCGGCAAGGTGGTCGACAACATCGCGTCGCTGGAGGTGGTGCTCTACGACGGCACCCGGTTCACCTGCGGGCCGACCGGCGAGGAGGACTACCGGCGCATCGAGCGGCGAGGGGACCGGCGCGCCGAGATCTACCGGACCCTGCGCCGGCTGCGCGAGGAGCATGCCGACCTGATCCGGGCACGATTCCCTGACATCCCTCGCCGCGTGTCGGGCTACAACCTCGACGACCTGCTTCCCGAGCGCGGCTTCGACCTCGCCAAGCTGCTGGTCGGCACCGAGGGCACGCTGGTGACAGTGCTGCGCGCCGAGCTGGAGCTGCTGCCGGTGGTCAAGGCTCGATCGCTGGTGGTGCTGGGCTTCGGCGACATCGCCGCCGCGGCCGACGCCGTGCCGGCGATCGTCGAGCACGGCCCCATCGCCGTCGAAGGCATCGACCGGTATCTCGAGCACGACGAGCAGATCAAGGGAATGAACGCCGACGCGCTCGGCAAGCTGCCGCAGGGCGCCGGCTACCTGATGGTTCAGATGGGCGGGGAGGACCAGCAGGAGGCGGATCGGCGGGCCGAGGCGCTGGCGGACAGCCTGGGCGACGGCGAGCACGGTCCCGATGCCGTGGTCTACAGCGACCCCGCCACGGAGGACGAGCTGTGGCTCGTCCGGGAGTCGGGACTGGGCGCCACCGCCCATGTCCCCGACCACGCCGACACCTTCCCGGGATGGGAGGACTCAGCCGTCGCCCCGGACCGGCTCGGGGACTATCTGCGGGACCTCAAGGGCCTGTTCGTGGAGTTCGGCTATCAGGGGGACACCGGTCCCAGCGTCTACGGCCACTTCGGACAGGGCTGCGTGCACACCCGGATCCCGTTCGACCTCTACTCCACCCGCGGCGTCGCGCACTACCGCGCGTTCGTGGAGCGGGCCGCGGACCTCGTGGGGTCCTATGGCGGCTCGCTGTCGGGTGAGCACGGAGACGGGCAGGCGCGCGGCGAACTGCTGGGCCGGATGTTCGGCGACGACGTGGTCGCACTGTTCGCTCAGGTCAAGGCGCTCTTCGATCCCGAGGACCTGATGAACCCCGGCAAGGTGGTCACTCCCGCCCGCCTCGACGAGCACCTGCGGCTCGGCGGGCACTGGTCCCCCTCCGATCCCCGCGACCTGTACTTCCAGTTCCCCGACGACGGGGGGTCGTTCGCGCAGGCTGCGAACCGCTGCGTCGGGGTGGGGAAGTGCCGCCGGCCGAGCCCCGAGGGCGGAGCGGTGATGTGCCCGTCGTACCAGGTCACCGGGGCCGAGGAGCACTCGACCCGCGGCCGGGCCCGGCTGCTCTTCGAGATGATGAACGGCCATCCGGACGGGTTGATCCACGACGGCTGGCGCTCGGAGGAGGTCAAGGACGCCCTGGACCTGTGCCTGGCCTGCAAGGGCTGCAAGACCGACTGCCCGGCCTCGGTGGACATGGCGACGTACAAGGCCGAGTTCCTCGCCCACCACTACCAGGGCCGGTTGCGGCCCCGGGCCGACTACGCCATGGGCTGGCTGCCGATGCTGGTCGGGCTCGCGACCCGCGCCCGACTGGGCCCCGTGGCGAACGTCGCCCTGCACACCCCCGGCCTGCATCGGCTGGCCACGTGGGCAGCCGGGCTGGAAAACCGTGAGGTGCCGGTGGTGGCGCCCGAGACCCTCCAGCAGTGGTGGGCCAGGCGTCCTGCGGCCCCCGACGACGCGGCGTGGCGAGGCACGGTCCTGCTGTGGCCGGACACGTTCACCAACACGTTCGCCCCGCACATCGGCCAGGCCGCGGTGGAGGTCCTCGAGCGGGCCGGCTGGCGGGTCCAGATCCCCACCGAGCCGTTGTGCTGCGGGCTGACCTGGATCTCCACGGGCCAGCTCGGCACTGCGCGGAGGTTGCTGCGGCGCACCGTCGACCGGCTCGCCCCCCACGTCCGCGACGGCGGGCTCGTCGTCGGCCTCGAGCCGAGCTGTACGGCGGTGTTCCGGCACGACCTGCCCGAGATGTTCCCCACCGACCAGGACGTCCACCGGATCAAGGACCAGACGGTCACGCTCGCCGAGCTGCTCACCCGGCACACCGAGGGATGGCAGCCGCCGCGGGTCGCTGGCGGCGACGACACGGTGCACGCGATCTCGCAGGTCCACTGCCACCAGTACGCCGTCCTCGGCTGGGACTCAGACCGCGACCTGCTCCAAGCAGCCGGCGTGGACGTCGAGCGGCTCGACTCCGGGTGCTGCGGGCTGGCCGGCAACTTCGGGATGACCGCCGGTCACGGCGAGGTCAGCCGGGCGTGCGCCGAGCAGGCGCTGCTGCCGGCCGTGCGCCGGGCGGACCCGGCGACCCTCGTTCTCGCCGACGGCTTCTCGTGCCGCACGCAGATCCACCAGCTCGACAGCGGCGGCCGGACCGCGGTGCACCTGGCCGAGGTGCTCGCTGCGGCATCCGCCTCGGACCAGGTGGACGGCACCACGCTGAACGACGCCGGGCCACCGCCTCCGGGCCTCACCTCCCGCGCGGCGCTGCTGGCATCGATCGCCGCCGCCGTGGGCGTGAGCGTGGGCGCCCTGGTGAGCAAGAGACACAACCGGACGAGCTAGCGAAGGAGACACCCATGACTACTGTGGCCGACTACCTGCTCCAGCGACTGCGTGAGTGGGGGGTGGAGCGCATCTTCGGCTATCCCGGTGACGGCATCAACGGCATCGTCGGGGCGCTCGGCAAGGCCGACAACCAACCGCAGTTCATCCAGTCGCGGCACGAGGAGATGAGCGCCTTCGAGGCCGTCGGCTACGCGAAGTTCAGCGGCCGACTCGGCGTCTGCATGGCCACCTCCGGCCCGGGCGCGGTGCACCTGCTCAACGGCCTCTACGACGCCAAGCTCGACCACGTCCCCGTCGTCGCGATCGTCGGGCAGACCAACCGGTCGGCGATGGGGGGCAGCTACCAGCAGGAGATCGACCTGATGTCGCTGTTCAAGGACGTGGCCAGCGACTACCTGCAGATGGTGACCGTGCCCGAGCAGCTGCCCAACGTGCTCGACCGGGCGATCCGCGTGGCCCACGCACGCCGGGCGCCGACGGCGCTCATCCTCCCCGCGGACGTCCAAGAGCTGGACTACTCCCCGCCCCAGCACGAGTTCAAGATGGTGCCTTCCAGCCTCGGGGTCAGCTGGGCGCAGACCGCGCCGGACGACGAGGCGGTGCGCCGGGCCGCGGACGTCCTCAACGCCGGATCCAAGGTCGCCATGCTGATCGGCCAGGGTGCCCGAGGCGCGCGGGCGGAGGTCGAGCAGGTGGCCGACCTGCTCGGCGCCGGCGTCGCCAAGGCCCTGCTCGGCAAGGACGTGCTCAGCGACGAACTGCCGTTCGTCACCGGCTCGATCGGCCTGCTCGGCACCCGGCCCAGCTATGAGCTGATGAGCGACTGCGACACCCTGCTGACCGTCGGGTCCAGCTTCCCCTACACCCAGTTCATGCCCGCCTTCGACCAGGCCCGGGCGGTGCAGATCGACGTCGACCCATCGATGATCGGGCTGAGGTATCCCAACGAGGTCAACCTCGTGGGCGATGCCGCTTCGACGCTGCGAGCGCTGATCCCGCTGCTGGTTCGCAAGGAGGACCGCTCCTGGCGCGAGACGGTGGAGGGCAACGTGGCCCGCTGGTGGGAGGTCATGGAGGGCGAGGCGAACGTCGGCACCGAGCGGGTGAACCCGTTGAAGATGTTCTCTGAGGCCTCCCCTCGACTCCCCGAGAACGTCATCCTGGCCGCCGACAGCGGCTCGGCTGCCAATTGGTATGCCCGGCAGATCAAGATGCGCGGCGACATGCGCGGCTCCCTGTCGGGGACGCTCGCGACCATGGGGCCCGGCGTGCCCTACGCGATCGGTGCGAAGTTCGCCCACCCCGACCGGCCGGTCGTGGCGTTCGTCGGTGACGGCGCCATGCAGATGAACGGCCTGGCCGAGCTGCTCACCATCAGGCGCTACTGGCGGGAGTGGTCCGACCCTCGCCTGGTGGTCGCGGTGCTGCACAACAACGACCTCAACCAGGTCACCTGGGAGCTGCGGGCGATGGGCGGGACGCCGAAGTTCGTGGAGTCCCAGGCACTGCCCGACCTCTCCTACGCCGACGTCGCGGAGTCCATGGGGCTCCGGTCGATCACGGTCACCGAGCCCGGACAGCTGGCGTCGGCCTGGGACACCGCTCTGAGGGCGGACCGTCCGGTGCTGCTCGACGTGCACACCGACCCCGAGGTCCCGCCGATCCCACCCCATGCCACCTTCGACCAGATGAAGGAGTCGGCGGCAGCGCTGCTGAAGGGCGACGAGGGCCGCTGGCAGATCGTCAAGCAGGGCATCAAGGTCAAGGCGCAGGAGTTCCTTCCGCACAGCGGTGAGGACGGGTGAGAGCCCGGCCGTGAGTGGGAACCCGACGGCGGGCATCGCCGGGGTCGCCGACGCCCCGGTCGAGCGGGTGGAGGCCTCGGCGTACGTCGTGCCGACCGACCGACCCGAGGGCGACGGCACGCTGACCTGGGGCTCCACCACGCTCGTGCTTGTGGAGGTGGAGGGCGGCGGCGAGCGTGGGATCGGCTGGACCTACGGCCCCTCGGCCTGCGTGGCGCTCGTCCACGACCAGCTGCGCGAGGTGGTTCAGGGCCGGTCGGCGCTCGACGTGTCCGCGGCGTACCACGCGATGGTGCGGGCCGTTCGCAACCTGCCCCGTGCCGGCACGGTGTCCATGGCCCTCGCCGCAGTGGACACGGCGCTGTGGGACCTCAAGGCACGGCTGCTGGGACTGCCGCTGCACCGGCTCCTGGGTGCGGTCCACGACCGGGTGCCGATCTACGGCAGCGGCGGCTTCACGACCTACGACGAGGCGACCCTGGTTGCCCAGCTCGAGGGCTGGCTCGACCAGGGGATCGACGCGGTCAAGATCAAGGTCGGCGAGTCGTGGGGGAAGGAGCCCGGGCGGGACCTGGCCCGGACCGGACTGGCCCGGCGCACCGTTGGGGAAGGCGTGCGACTCTTCGTCGACGCCAACGGCGCCTACCAGGTCGGGCAGGCCCTGCGCATCGGCCACGCGATGGACGAGCTCGCAGTGAGTTGGTTCGAGGAGCCGGTGACCTCAGACGACCTACGACGGGCTGCGCCGAGTGCGGGACGGACTGGAGGCCGATGTGACGGCCGGGGAGTACGGCTTCGACCTGACCTACTTCACCCGCATGTGCGCCACGGGGTCGGTGGACTGCCTCCAGGTGGACCTCACCCGCTGTGGAGGGATCACCGAATGGCTCCGGGTGGCCGCCGTTGCCGCTGCCCACCACCTCGAGGTGTCCGGGCACTGTGCCCCGACCCTGCATGTCCCAGTCGCCGCCGCCACCGCGAATATGCGCCATCTCGAGTACTTCCACGACCACGTCCGGATCGAGTCGATGCTCCTGGACGGCATGCCCGAGATGGTCGGCAGCGCGCTGGTGCCTCGTGACGCGCCCGGGAACGGGCTGTCGTGGCGCGCCGACCGCGCCGAGGAGTTCCGGGCCGGCTGAGCGGCTCAGGGCCGGGGTCGGCGGAGCCCGCTGGGCAGCGTGAGTGCGGCGAAGCCGAGGACCAGCACCCCGGAGACGAGCGCGTTCCACATCGTCCGCGCCTGCTCGTGCTCGAGCCCCAGTCCGGCCAGGATCAGGAGCACGCCGAGACCTAGGGCGGCGCCGGTGGCCAGGAGCGATCGGCCCCGGAACAGCAGGGTCAGCCCTGCCAGGGTCAGGGCCGCCCCGAAGCCGGTAGCCCGCAGCGCCGCGTCCTGCGGTGTCAGGTCGTAGGCGTAGTTGAGGATCATGTGGCTGAACGACATCCAGACGCCGAGGACCAGGACACCGACCGCGCCGACCGGGAGCAGGCTCGGCATCGGCGAGTTCATGGATCCCGACGTCGCCGACCGCGCCTCCCGTGAGCTCTCCGCGGCCCGCTGCCGCGCCTGGTCGTCGGTGACGCGCTGGTAAGGCGAGAGACCCTCGTGGGTGCCGCCTGAGGCCACCTGATGGGCTTCGTGATGGCCGGCGGCCGTTTCGTGGGCGTCGTACATCAGCCCTGCCCGCCAGGCGACCACACAGGCGGCCACCAGCGCCACCAGCCCCGGGACAGCGATCGCCCAGCTCGTGACCGCCACCCCGACGCCGACGACCGCGATGGCGAGCAGCGCGAGCAGTGTCCCGGCCCAGACCGCCCGCGACCGGACGGTGCGCGTCACGTCGGAGTCGTTCTCGGGAGCGTTCGTCATCGGGCACCACCTCCATCTGGTCTCGTACCCACACCAAGCGCCTTCCATCGCCAGGCCACCACGCCGCGCTCAGCTGGTCGTCAAACCCAGTCCCCGCCGGCTCCTGTGCCGCTGCCACCGAGGGAAGGACGCGGGTGTACCTGAGGAGGGATGGGCGGGAAGGCGGACCTGCACCTGCCAGGAGCCGTCGCGCGGTCCGGCGAAGAAGCTCCCGCCGGTGAGATCGACTCTCTCCCTGATGCCGTGCAGTCCGTGGCCACCGGACACGATGCGGTCGGGGTTCGAGTCCGGCATCGGGCTGCGGGCGAGCAGATTGACGGCGCCTGCATCCACGGTGACCGCGAAAGCGCACTCTGCGCCGGGGGGCGCATGGCGCAGGACGTTGGTACTCGATTCCTGGAGGATGCGCGCGACCGTCCGACGAGTGGTCACGTCGAGGTCGTCGACGCGGGGGTCGACGCTGAAGTGTGGATGGTGGTGATGCCCTCGCAATTGCCGGGTCAGGTCGCTTGCGACCGCCGTGGGGACGAGCACCGGCTGCACCTCGCCCGCACCTCGCTCACCTCGCCCTCCTCGCCCACCGCGGACTTCAGCGCCTCCACGAGCCCGTCGATCTCGGACCTGCCGGTGGTCAGGGCCTGTCGGATGCGCACGACGAGCCCGTGGAGCACGTCAGGGTCTGTTTCACGCTCGGCCGCGAGCGCCTGAAGACTGGTCACCGACAATTGGTATCCCACGACGTCGTGCAACTCGCGAGCCACGTTGGCCCGCTCCTCGGCGGCGATCCCGGTCTGCTGGGTCTGGAGGTGGTCCAACGCTCCGCGCGTCCTGTTCCGGACGGTCTCGAAGTGCCCGACGGTCAGACCCAGCAGCGCGCTGCCGATGGCGACGACCTCCAAGACGCCGATCAGCAATCCGGCCTCGCGGCCGTGGAGCGTCGCCTGCACGACCACGTGCGCCAGCACCAGCGCGACCGCCGCGACCAGCCAGGGCCAGCGGCCGTCACGACCGGCGGCGAAGCAGAGCACAGCCGTCGGGATGGCCACCCACAGCGACGGCTCCGAGGCCATCAGCGCAAGCACCAGCGCACCCGCCGCCATTGCCACACCGAGCCGCAGGCGAGACAGTGCCAGGGCCGCCGCGAGCGGGCCCAGGACCACCGCGGCCTCACCCACGAGAGCCCCGCTCAAGCCGTCGGCTCGCCCGGCCACCCCAATCGCGGCCAGCAGGGACGCCAGCACACACACCGCGGAGAGGAGCTGTCGACATCGAGGCGATCGCAGCGCGTCGATCATCGCCGGTGGTCGTTCGCCGGGGTGTGCGGCCACCGGGGCCAGTTCCTCACGCAGCGTTCGCAGCGTCAATCGCACCGCTGCCAGGGTCGACCGGCTCAGTGCGCCGACACGAGCGATGGTTCGCTGCACGAGGACCGGGTCTCGCGAGTCGGCCGCCTCGTCAATAGCGGCAAGCATGGTGGCGAAGTCGCGGGTCAGGATGCCCTGAAGCTCCTCGGCCAGAGCTCGCCGCTCCGCGGCCCTGATGCGGAGGTTCTCGGCGTGCACACGGTGCAGTGACCTGCGGGCCTCCTCGCGCTCGTGCAGCAGGCGGCGGGCGAGAACACCGGCCAGAGTCGCCACGACGACCGCGGACACCGAGACGAGGCTGGCGGAAAGCAGGTCGCTTCCTCGGTCCAGATGCACCGCGAACCCGAGCGCGAAGGCATAGGCGACAGAGGCGGCGAGGCTCCCCGCGACGGCCCGAGGCGGCAGGGATATGGCGAGGGCAGCGGCACCGACGATGAGCAGGTTCGCCTCGATGCCGACCGGGTGCCGCACCAGCATCAGCACGACCAAGGCCGCTGTGGTCACGGCGGCCGACGGCCAGCGCCGCCACATCACCAGGGCGCAGGCAGCCAGACCCAGAGCCGTTTGGACCACGTCGACGATCGCGGGCCGGGCGACGACGGAGTTGGGTGCCAGCAGGCCGACGACCACGTCGGTCGAGTCCACGACGAGGAACGCCATGGTCGCCCAGCGCACCGCCCGAAGGTCCGTGGCTGGCCGGCCCGGCGACGATGGTGGCCAGGGGGCGACAGCTGGTGAGGCCATCCAGCCCTCCTTCCCACGGCGCTCGCCTGAGGCCGGCTCACCCTGGGGCGTCACCGTCGGCGTCAGGATAGACCGGAGGACGCTCAATCCTGCCGAGTCCGCAACACCGAGGAAGGGCGCGAGCCGCCGCGCGCGGTCAGTCATCCCGCAGCCGCAGGACGAGCGCCCACGTTTGGGGTCGCTCGTCCCCGTCGATGCCCGACCAGAAGGTCCCCTCGGTGAGCCGGACCCGCTCCCGCAGGCCGGCCATCCCCCGAACCGCCCAGTCAGCCTTCCACCCGGTCACGGGCGCCGAGATGCGCATCGACACCGTGCCCGGCGAGGCGGCGACCTCGATGGTGACCCGGGGCGCGGTGACGGCGTTCTCGCAGATCAACTGCTCCGCTCGCCGAAGGGCCTCAGCCAAGGTCCGGCGCGCCGTGGGGCCGCCGACGATGCCCGGGACGGGCATCGTGACCTCGACGCGCAGTGCCGCCGCGCGCATCAGCTCAGCAGCTGACCCGACCACCTCGGCCACCGAGTCGCAGACCTTGAGCGCCGGCAGGCTTGACGCCTCACCAGGACCTGCTACGGGATCGTCCAGTTGCTGCGCGCGCAGGACGCGGTCCAGCGACCAGAGATAGGCGAGGGTGTCGGCGGTGTTCGCTGCGATGGTGTCCAACGCGCGCCGCAGCTCAGCGATGTCCTGGCTGGCACGGTGACCCATGACCTGCATCGAGACGCCGGCGACCCGGTGGATGACCTCGTCGTGCAACTCGCGGGCCAGCTTCGTTCTGGCCTGCGCACGCAGGGCTGCCTCGGCCGGGTCAGGCTCCTCGGTGTGGGTCTGCACCCGTCAGCACAGTCCGGTCAGGCGGCACCACCAGCCCTGGCGGAATCCCTCCACGGCATGGACCATGCTGCCGCTTGCCATCGGCGTGGCCGGGCTCGACGCCACCGCCACATGAACGGCGGCCTGCGCGGGCTGAACGTTGAGGACGGTGGACGCGACCAGGATGGCGGCGACCGTCCACGACGGTGTCTTCATGGTGACCCCCGGGGAGAGCGAGTGAGAGCGACGGACGAAGGCTGCCGGGCCCGCGAGTGGGCGCACCATTGACAAAGGGCCAGTCCTCGCGAGGAGCTCCACGAGAGCGCGTCGGTGGGCGAGCCCACGGGATCGAAGATCATCTAGGGTGGCCAGATGGCGGGCGTGCGGGTGCTGGTCGTGGACGACGACCCGGTCGTGCGGGACGCCTACCGCGCATTCCTGGGCGCACGCGAGGGCTTGGAGCTCTGCGGGGAGGCAGCCGACGGCGAGCAAGGAGTGCGGGCCTATGCCTCGCTGCGGCCAGATGTCGTGCTGATGGACCTGCAGATGCCGCGCATGTCGGGGATCGAGGCCACCGAGACCATCGTGACCCGGTGGCCCGGAGCATGCGTGGTGGCGCTGACCACCTTTGGCACGAGCGACTACATCACCGCCGCGCTGCGCGCCGGCGCGGTGGGGTACCTGGTGAAGGACACCGACGGCGACACTCTGGTTCAGGCGATCGACGAAGCACTCGCCGGCGACATGCCGCTCTCGGCGGTTGTGCGCCGGGAGCTGGTCACCTCCATGGTGAGCGAGACCGCCCCGCCGCTCAACCGGGTCGACCGGAGGTTGACGCCACGCGAGAAGGAACTGCTCGGCTGGCTAGCAGCGGGACTCACCAACCAGCAGATCGGCGCGAGCATGTACATCTCGGAGGGCTCGGTGAAGCAGTACCTCTCGCACATCGGGGAGAAGCTCGGCGCCAAGTCCCGCACGCAGATCCTGGTCACCTCAATCCGGGAGGGCCTGGTCGACCTGCGGTCCTTGCCGGCCGCGGAGGGCTGAGCCCGCCTGGGCCCGCGGCAGCCATCGCCAACCGAGGCTGCCGTTGCCCCGATGCGGTGGCCGAGCCTGGCGAGGTGGCCGTTCGTCAATGGTCGGCGCGCTGGCCATTGGTCAGCATGGTCGTGTGCCCAGAAGTCGATGCCACTACGTCGCATCCCCAACCGAACGTGATCTGTGCGCCCACCCGCTACCCGCGTTGACTTCGGAGCGGCCCGGCAGATCGCCGGGTCGACTCCAATGGAGGGAGGGACGGGACGATGTCGCTGTCAACGATGAGCGTGGACGTGCCGGCCGCGTTGTACGTCGGGTCGGCGCGAGGTGCGGAGGCCGTCAAGCGGCGCTTCGACAACGCGCTGGTGCGTTTCGACGCGTGGTTCCTGGTGTTCGTCGCGGTGATCCTGGCGCTGGGTGCCGCGTTGCTCGCCGGCATGGCCATCTGGTGTGTGGTCAAGCAGCACAAGACCTTCACCGGTCGGTGGAGCTTCCGGAACTTCGGCCTCAAGGTCTACTTCGAGTGCCGATGACCGGGTGACCCAGAAGCCAGCCCGACGATCGCTGTCAAGGGCAGCCAGAGCCCCTTGACAGCGGTCGTGCCCACGTACCACCGGAAGCCTCTGCCATGAACCTGATCTTGGACGTCACCGACGTCAGCTTTTCCTACACCGGCCACGTGCTCGCCCTGGAGGACGTGAGCCTCTCCGTGGCCGCCGGATCGGTGGTCGGGCTCATTGGCCCGAACGGCTCCGGCAAGTCCACCTTGATCAAGAACGTGGCCGACCTCATGCGGCTGCAGTCCGGGCGCATCACGGTTGGAGCGCACGACCACGACACAGTGGCCGCGAAGTCCGACGTGGTCTACCTGGCCAGCAACGACTACCTTCCCGAGTTCCTCAGCGCCCGGGAGTACCTAGCCATGCTCTCCCGCCTCTACGGCGTGGAGTTCGACAGGGAGGCCGCGGTGGCGTTGTTCGAGGACTACTCCATGGCAGGCAGGATCGACGACCTGATCGAGGACTACTCCCACGGGATGCGCAAGAAGACGCAGCTCGTCGCGGCCTTCCTGCTTCGCAGGCCGCTGACCATCATCGACGAGACGCTCAACGGCATCGACCTAGAGGCGCTTCACCTCTGTGAGCAGCAGATCCGCGCGGTCCGGGCCGAAGGATGCGCGGTCCTGCTGTGTACCCATGACTTCGCCCTGCTGGAGCGGCTGGCCGACGAGGTGCTCTTCCTCGACCTCGGGAGGGTCGTGACTGGCGGCGCGACTGCCGACCTGGTGCGCGCGCACGGCTCGCTGAGCGCCATGGTGTTCGACCACATCGACGGCCGGCGGGTGTGAGATGCGCCTGCGCCATGCGCTCGTGCTCACGCACATGCTGTGGGTCTTCTTCCTCCGCAGGGTCCTCTCGGCGGGTGCCCTGCGAGCACCCACCGTCCGGGTTCTGCTGGGCGCGGGAGCCGCGCTGCTGGCGATTCTCTGCACGACCGCGGCCTACCTCTTCCTGCGGCCCGTGGCCTCCGACCGCGACGTCTGGCAACTGGTTCTCCAGACGAGCACGATCTCGGCTCTGTTGTGGACCCAGTGTGCCTTCCTCTTCGTCAAGATCCTGTTCCTCAACTCCGAGAAGCTGCTCGAGCTGTCCTTCCATCTGCCGCTGACGGGTCGAGAGCGTGCCGTCGGCGTCCTGGTCTACGAGGCCACGATGGTGATGCTCGTCGCCGGCGCCGGCTTCTTCTCGGTCTGCGCGGCCGCCGTCCTCGTCCTCGGGCTGGGGGCCGTGCAGCTCCTCCTGCAGACGATCGTGATCCCGGTGTTGCTTACCTATGCGCTGCTGAGCGTGGTGCACGTGCTCGTGCTCAGAGTGCTGGCGCGGACGAAGGTGCGCCGGGTTGCGCACCTGCTGGCGATTCTGGTGGTTTTCGGTCTGCTGCTGCTGTACGCCCGGCAGCTCGGGCCGCTGGTGAGCAGCACCTCGCAGCGCTACCTGGACGGGGACACCTCCTTCAGCGTTCTCACCGCTCCAACGTGGCTGGCGGACCGGTGGGGGGCGCTGGCTCTGGTGGCTGTTGGGGGCGTGGTCGTCTCCGCGCTGGTGGGCGCCGTGCTCGCCTTGACCCCCAGGCAGTACGTGCGCCCCTCGCGCTACCTCAGGGTGTGGCCCGGCGCTTCCGTGCGAGCGCTGCTCACGCCGTACGACCGCTGCTTGCTGCGCGGCTCGCAGACCTGGCTCGCCGGGCTCGCCGCCCTGGGAGTCTTCGTGGCCCTGTGCCTGCGCCCGGCGGTGAACCCGCTGTGGGCGGCGAGTCTGCTTTCCATGGGCGGGCTCTACCTGTTCGCCGCGACCGAGCCGCTGCGCGCCGCGGGCTGGGACCGGGGCTCGCCTTTGATGGTCTACGCCCGTTTGCTCCGCGCCCAGCTCCTGCTCGTGGCTGGTGGCATCGTGTCGGGGCTGCTCGTAGTCGCGGCACTGGTCCCCGCGGCGCTGTCCGGGGCGGGTCCCGCGGTCGGTGGCTCGGTGCTCGCCGTCGTCCTAGCGACGTTCATCGGGGTCATGTTCCCGGCCGAACACGACAACCCGTTCTCGGTCTTCATCGGCCTCTCGTCCACGGCGATGGTCGGTTTCGTCGCCGCCGCCGCGCTCGGGATCCTCCGCCTCGAACCATCCGTTCTGGCGGCGGTCCTCTGCCTGCTCACCGCGGCCATCGCCGCTTACACCGTCATCGGAATCCGACTCAACGAACAAGGGAGACGTCATGAAAAGGTCGTTGGTGGTCCTCAACAGCGTGGTGGGCGGCTTGCTGCTCACCGCCGTGATCGCTGCGGGGACCTTGCTCTATCTCATGTTCTCGACCGGTGACGAGGTCGTTCACCGCACAGGGCTGTTCGGAGCGGTGTTCTTCCAGACCGACCGGATCTCCGAAGGGGGGCTTGGCGTGACCATGGGGGTTGCCAACACCACCACGCTCGTGCTCGTCACCCTTGTGTTGACGCTCCTGCTCGCCTGGGTGCAGGTCGTGTACGTCGCGCTCAGGAGGTACCGGAAGGCCCTGCTGGCGAGGGAAGCCGTCCATCACTAGGTCAGGCGCCTCCAGGATCGCCGTGCACGAGGCCGGGGACCTGCACCTCGCCGGCGTTGGGCGTCGGGTGATCGGCCAGACGTGGCCGCTGCAGGTCATGACCGCCTCGATGCTGGTCGCCGCCGGGTGGTGGTTTCTCACCACCGGGGACGCGATGCTCCTGCGGGCCGCCGCACGCCTCGAGCTGCTGGCAGCGGTGGGGCTCGGTGTCGCGTTCGCCATCCATGAAATGGCGCACGCCGCGGCGCTCCGGCGGTGCTCGGGCATCAGCCACGTCGTGCTCACTGCCACCCCGTGGCGGTTCTCGCTCGAACCGCGAGGCACGATGACCTCCGGCCAACTGGCCGCCGTGGCGGTGGCGGGCCCCGCAGCGACCGCAGTGACCGGTCTCGTGCTCTGGGCGGCGGCCCCGCGGGCCGGTCTTCATTGGTGGTTCTTAGCGCACCTGGTCTTCCTGCTGCCGGTGTTCGGTGACGGGCGGAGCTTGGTCCTGGCGTCCCGCGCGGTGGGACGGGCACGATGATCGCAGGATGGCACCGCACCAGCGGTTGCGGCGCTCGGGATGGATCAGCCGGACATCCTCGATGGTGTAGGTGCGCCACTCAGGCGCCTGCTCACGTGGGTCGACGACGCCGTCGCGGTCCATGGCCGCGCCGTTGGGCAGGACCGTCACCGCGTCATCGGCCATCCGGGCCGGGGAGCACGCTCCACCTGTGCCGTCGCACAGCGAATCCCAATCTCGTCGCGCGATCTCGGGGCGGGTCCGCAACCGAGGCCTACACTGGTGTCGTGTCCGGCCCCGAACTGGCCCCCGTCGACGAGGCGGTGCTGGGGGTGCTGGTCGAGGCCGCGGTCGCGGATGCGGACGCCGACGAGGTCACCCCGCCGCTGTCGGGGAGCAGCGTGTGGACACCCGAGCGCATGCATTGGCTCGCTACCCACCACCGAGCTGGCCGTGAGGGCCTGGACGGGCCCGCCCAGGAGGCGACCTGGGCGATCATGATCGGACGCGATCCGGTCGGTGCCGTGCGGCTGAAGCGCACGAGCGAGCACGGCGTCGTCGAGACCGGGATCTGGCTCACCCGGTCGGCTCGGGGACGCGGGTTCGGAGCTGCGGCCACTCAAGCTGTGCTCTCGGTGGCGAGGGCGAGCGGCGCGAAGGCCGTCCGTGCGCAGACATCGGAGAGCAACGTCCCCGCTCAGGCGATGCTGCGAGGGATCGGTTTCAACCTCGCACCGCCCAGCTCGACCGGCCGGGTTCACGGCACCCTGGCCTTGCGACCCTAGGGCGGCGTCAGGTCGTGCGCAGACGCCGGTCGAAGAAGCGCACGGTCCTCTCCATGGCGGGGGCGAACGCGGGCCCGAAGGCATGGCCGTCGGCGTACCACGCCAACGTCGAGGTCACCCCGGCGCGCCCGAGCGCCCGCTGGGTCGCGATCGCCCACCGCGGTGGGCAGGTCTCGTCGAAGCGCCCGTGCACGATCAGCACCGGCTCGGTGAGCCGATCAAGGTAGGGCCGCGAGGAGTTCTCCCGCCAGAACTGCGGGCTCTCCTCCGGGGTGCCCCACCTGCGTGCCAGCCGGTCCCGCAACACCTCGCCCTCGGGGTCAGGCCGGATGAACCTCTGGTAGTTCTCTGGCTCCAGGGAGGAGACCGAGGCCCACAACGACGCCGCCTGGACCAGGCCCGGCTCGGCGATCAGCGCCTTCATGACCACCCCGCCGCCCATGGACCTGCCGAACAGCGCCAGCCGGTCTGGGTCCACCGGGACGTTTCGTGAGGCACGCAACGCCTTGACGGCGTTGATCACGTCCGCGCTGTAGCCCAGCCTCATCCGCACCTGGGCCAGCGGGTCCTCCTCGGACTCCGCGTGGTTGCGATAGTCCACGTGCATCGCGATGTAGCCTCGGGCGGCGAGATAGCCGCGCTCTCGGGTCATCCCCTGGCCCCGCACGTAGATCTCGGGGTCGATGTAGCCGTGTGCCAGCACCACCGCCGGGAACGGCCCGCGTCCGCGAGGCACGTTGACCACCCCCGAGATCGTGTAGGCCTCCACGCCCCTTCGGGTGGTGGTGCGGCTGCGATAGGACATGTCGTAGGAGGTGTAGGCGGCGGTCTGCTCCCGAACCGCGCCGAGCCGCAGCTGGTCCCCTCGATGCCGCTGGGCGGCCAGTCCGAGCACCGAGACCGGATGGGGTTCGGGGTTCGACGCAGGAGCCCCCTTCTCGGGGTCCGTCGTGCCGTTCGGCCGGTGGGCTGCCTCCGGGCTTGCCCGTGCGCCGCCGTCCGAGTCTCCTGAGCCTGGGCCGGGCGAGCGGGGGCTGGACTGACCGGTCGGCGACGCCCCAGTCGACGGCGCCCGCTCGGTCGCCGGCCCCGGCTCGTCGCCGCCGCAGCCGCTCAACCAGATGGCGCTCACTGCCACAGCGGTGAGGATCGGGCTGCGAACACGCACCGAGCACCTCCCGACCATTCAACGCCCTGTCGTTCACCGTAGCCACCGCCTCCTACGGGCTCCTCAGTCCCAGGCCGGCGCAGGTCCGGGTGCCATGCGTGGGTGGTTCCAGGCCGCCCGGAGCCTCACAAGATCGACTCCCGGCCGTCGCGCCAGCGCGGCCGAGGGCCATCATCGTGGGCATGATCGCTATCGAGGGGCTGACCAAGAAGTACGGCGGGTTCACCGCGGTCGACGACGTGAGCCTCAGTTGCCGGCCCGGGATGGTCACCGGCTTCCTCGGGCCCAACGGGGCCGGCAAGACCACCACCATGCGCGTCATGGTGGGGCTGACGCCTGCCACCCATGGCTCGGTGAGGATCGGTGGCCACCGCTTCGCCGACATCCCCAACCCAGGCCGCCACGTCGGGGTGCTGCTGGACTCCTCCGCCCAGCACGCGGGCCGCACCGGCCGGGAGGTCCTGGAGATCGGCGCCCGGACCATGGGACTCTCCCGCGACCGGGTGCAGGCGATGCTCGAGGTGGTGAGCCTGGGCCCCACCGAGGCCGAGCGCCGGGTGGGTGCCTACTCGCTCGGGATGCGGCAACGCCTGGGCATCGCCCACGCCCTGCTCGGTGACCCGTCCATCCTCATCCTGGACGAGCCAGCCAACGGGCTTGATCCGGCCGGCATCCGGTGGATGCGGGGGCTGCTCAGGGACTTCGCCGAGCGCGGCGGGACCGTGCTGCTCTCCAGTCACCTCCTGCACGAAGTGCAGCAGATCGCCGACGAGCTCATCCTGATCGGCCGAGGGCGCATCCTGGCGAGCGGAACCATGGACACACTCCTCTCCCACCAGGGGGCTCGCACCCTGGTCACCGCCGAGGACGGCGCGCTGCTCTCGGCCGCTCTGAGCCAGGAGGGAGTCGCGTTCGAGCCCGCGGACACCGGGCTCCGGGTCGAGCTCGACCCGACTGGCGTGGGCCGGATCGCGGCGCGGCACTCCCTCGTCCTCTCCGAGCTGCGCGCCGACGGAGGTGGCCTGGAAGAGCTCTTCCTCGAGCTGACCTCGCCGGCCCAACCCGACGTCACCACCGAAGGAGACTCTCCATGATGCCCTCCACCACACCGGCCCTCGACGTGGATGCGACGCCGGCGATCCCCTTTCCCGCCTGGTCTCGGTCGAGCTCCGCAAGATGGTCGACACCAGGGCGGGGCGCTGGCTGTTGGTCGCCACCGCCGCAGTGACCGCCTTGGTGCTGGTCATCCAGCTCTGGGTGGGGGTGGCCCAGGATCTGGTGCTGACCATGCAGGACTTCATGGTCGGGATGAACACGCCGATGGGTGTCTTCCTCCCGGTGCTCGGGGTCTTGTCGGTCTCCAGCGAGTGGGGCCAGCGCACGGCCCTGGTGACCTTCACTCTGGTGCCGTCCCGGATGCGGGTGGTCGGCGCAAAGCTGGCCTCGGTCCTCGGGATCGCGGTGGTCGCCGTGCTGCTCGGCCTCGGGCTGGCGACCGCCGCCAACGCCGCGTTCGGCGGCTTGGCCGGAGCCGACGCGGTCTGGGACACCGACACGATCGGAGTCGGGAAGTACTTCCTGCTGCACGCGATCGGGATGGCCATCGGGTTCGCCCTGGGGGCACTGCTGCTCAACACCGCGGGTGCGATCGTCGTCTACTTCGTCTGGGCCTTCGTGCTGCCGGGACTTTTCGCTCTCGGCGCCGCCCTCATGCAGTGGTTCGCCGATCTCCAACCGTGGGTCGACTACTCCCTCACCGAGCAGTGGCTGGTCGAGAACCTCGACCTCTCCGGGAAGCAGTGGCTCCAGCTCGGGGTCACGCACGTGCTGTGGCTGGCCCTGCCCCTGGCTCTGGGCCTATGGCGAGTGGCCCGCGCCGAGGTCACGTAGAGACCTACCTCAGCACATCAGCGTTGAGTCGAAGCCATCGCTGCTGCCGGTTCGCAAGACCGGCAGCCCCATGTGAGCTCCTGTGGCGCCAACCGAGCGCGGCCGGTCAGGCGTGGCGCAGCCCGGAACGCAGGTTCAGGGCGGCGCAACGGTGACCAGGCGCCCGGCCGGGCAGTCGGGGCGAGCCCTCACGCCGCAAGCAGTTCATCGAGGTGACAGAGGCTGGAATGCACCAGGGTGGTGTCACCGGTGGCGATGCTGGGTACGGGTCGTCTTGCACCCGCTGTACCCGTAGCCAGCCGCCATCGAGGGACATTCCAGCCGGCACCCGCCGGACCCCGGGCAAGCAGACTCAGACCGATGAGCATCGAGGTCAGAGGCGCTCTCGCTTGGGTGGCAGGTACAGGATTCGAACTTGCGTCGGCATATGCCGACGGATCTACAGTCCGCCGATCCCGACCCCACCACCTGCACCTTCATCGTCTGCTCATCGTCTTGCACCCGTATTGCATCCGAGCACTCACCCTCAGCCGACTCGGAGGTGTCTCACCCCAGCCTGACGTACAGGGCTCTGGGGACGTCGACGGCAGGGATGGACACGCGGAGTGATGTCGCCAAGGTCGATGATGTCGGCGTGGCCCAGCGTGGTGAGCAGGTCGATGACGGCCCGTTTGGCCTGGGGGTCGTTGCCGGAGACGAATGCGCTGTGCTGGCCGTGGTCGAGCTGGCCGGGATCGACCATCAGGTAGGCGTTCATGGTGTTCAGGGCCTTGACCACCCGGGTCCGGGGAAAGCGGCGCTGGATTTGCTCGCCCAGGGAGTCGGTGTTGGACACGAGCAATGAGGGCGGCATCCCGGCGGAGAAGTCCAGGGGATTGGACACGTCGATCAGCACCTTGTCGGCCAGCAGGTCCTCCCCGGCGGCTTCCAATGCCGTGACCGACCCCGCCCCGTTGGTGGCGTTGATGACCAACTCGGCCCCGGCCGCAGCCTCCGCCTCGCGTCTGCCCGACCGGGCCGGGGGCGACCAGCTGATCGGCATGTTCGACGCCCTGAGCACCGCCTGCCGACGTCACGACTACCGCGGTTGCGGATTCATCAACGCCGCCGCCGAGGCTGCGCCCGGCACCCCGATCCATCAGCGCACCGTGACTCACAAGACCGCCGTGCGCGAGTGGGTCACCGGCCTCGCCGAGGAAGCCGGCCTCCCCCACCCCGCCCAATTCGCCCGAGCCCTGACACTCCTGATGGACGGCGCACTCTCCGCCGGAGCCCTCCACGCCGACCCCGAAGCCGCCACCGCCGCCCGCACCACCGCCAGACACCTCCTCGACCACCCCCGCACCACCTGACGAACCAGTTGCGGCGACGGCCGCGGTCGCATACCGGCCGAGCCGACGTGGTCCCGCGTGCCGATGTCGAGGTCGCCGAGACCGACCAAGGCACACCGCTGCCCATCCAAGACACGTCATTCGACCTGACCACGTCACGGCACCCGGTCCGACCAGCCTGGCATGGGATTCACCGTGTGCTCGCGCCGGGAGACTCCTACTTCGCGCAGCACGTGGGCCCGGCGTCAGCGTTCGAGTTGGTCGAGCACCTCCTGGCTCCGCGCCCCGAGACACGCACGGGCGCGACCCGAAGGACACGGCGGCTGAGACATGCCCGGGCCGGGGTCACAGCCAGCCTGACTCCTCCGCGATCCGCACCGCCTGGGCGCGGGTGGTGGCGCCGGTCTTGCCGATCGCCGCCGAGAGGTGGTTGCGCACGGTGCCCTGGCTGAGGAACACCCGCTGGGCGATGACCGAGACCGGCGCGCCCTCACGGGCGGCGCGCAGGACCTCGGTCTCGCGCTGGGTCAGTGGCGACCGCCCGGCGAGGAGGCTGTCGGCGGCGAGGTCGGGGTCGACGACGCGCAGGCCCTGGTGGACCCTGCGGACGGCGTCCGCCAGGGCACGCGCCGGGGTGTCCTTAACGACGAAGCCGTCCGCCCCGGCCTCGAGCGCCCGCCGTACGAAGCCTGGTCGGCCGAAGGTCGTCACGATCACCACCCGGGTCTGCGGGTGGGCCGCCTTGATTGCCGCCGTCGCTGCGATCCCGTCGAGGCCGGGCATCTCGACGTCGAGCAGGGCGACATCGGGGTCATGCTGCGCAGCGGCGGCCACGACCTCGTCTCCTCGGTCCACCTCGGCGACAACCTCCAGGTCGCTCTCGAGGTCGAGCAGCGCCGCGAGCGCACCGCGCACCAGTGCCTGGTCGTCGGCCAGCAGAAGCCGGATCATCCGCGCAACACCTCCAGCCGGAAGCCCCGAGGCTGGGTGGCCGTGGTCATCACGACCGCACCAGCCGCCATGGCGCGCTCACGCAGACCGACCAGTCCGAGGCCGTCACCGCCTGTCGCCGACGGCCCGCCCCCGTCGTCCTCGACCCGGACACCTGTGGGACCGACCCGGACCGTGCAGCAGGTGGCGCCGCTGTGTCGGATCACATTGGTGACCCCTTCCCGGATCGTCCAGGCGAACAGCTCTCGCAGGTCCGTAGGCACGTCGTCGATCGAGGACGGCAGGTCGTCGGAGATCCCCGCCGACCGCAGCCCCTCCCGTGCGCGGGCGAGCTCGGCGGCCAGGGACAGGTCGCGATACCCCCCCACGGCTCGGCGGACGTCGCTCAGGGCGTCGCGGCTGAGCCGCTCGACGTCTGCCATCTCGGCCCGAGCCCGTTCGGGGTCGACGTCGAGCAGCCGGCCGGCGAGCTCCGCCTTGACCGTCACCACGGTCAACGTGTGGCCGAGAATGTCGTGGAGATCGCGCGCGAACCGGCTGCGCTCCTCCTGCACGGCCCGCTCCGCCAGCTCCTCGCGGGCCCGGATCAGCTGCGCGTTGCGGTCGATCAACATCCGGAACCCCAGCATCGCCACCGCCGCAGTGAGCAGGGAGAACGTCAGCGTCGGCTGCTCCTCCCAACCCACCAGCGTCCGGACGAGCACCTCGTGCAGCAGCGCCAGCCCGACCGTGATCCCGATCGACGCGCGGACCGGCAGCCAGAGCACGGCGCTGACCGCCACGAAGACGAAGGTCGCGGTCCCCGGCTGGCCGATCGCCCAGCAAGCCGTCGCGGAAAGCAGTCCCAATCCTGACAGCAGCAGTAGGCCGACCATCGGATAGCGGCCCTCGCGGCGCCGCACCCGGATCGCTCGAACCAGGGGGAAGGACGTCAGATAGAGGACAGCGAACGCCACCAGTGCACCGAGACCGAGCATCCCGCGAGTGGTGTCGCGGACGGCCCAGGCCGTCTGCCATGCCTCCTGCAGGAAGACCAGCCAGACTGCCGAGAAGACAAAGCCGAGCCATCGCCCGCGTGGTCGTCCCCCGAAGGCGCCCCAAGCGGGCGTGGAGACGTCGGCCACGCTGGTCACGCTAGCCCTTCGTCAGACCCGCGCGGTGTCGCGGCTCATCCGCCGGGCGGCTCCGGTCACGAAGATCATCAGCCAGACAACAGCGTTGAGGACGGCATACCAGTCCAGGTCCCGGGTCAACGGCCACCGGGAAACCTCCGCAACGCCGAACATGGGCGTCGTGGCGGCGACCCACCACATCGTGGTGCCGTGGGTGATCGGGATGAACACGTTGCCCAAGAAGGACAGCAGCGCGAGGCCGGGGCCTAGGATCTGCATGGCGTTCTCGCCCGGGACCAGGTAGCCGATGAAGACCCCCAGGGCCGCGAAGACCAGCGAGCACGCGATGGTTAGCAGCGCGCACTCGACCCATGTCGACGCGGGCATGTCCGGCTTGCCCTGGAGCACACCGGAGACGTTGACCACGGTCACCGCGATCGCGCCCAGCAGCACGGCCAACACCGTCTTGACCAGGATGTAGGACACCGGCGAGAGCGGAGTGAGCCGCAGCTGACGCGACCAGCCCAGCGAGCGTTCCATCGCCACGGCTGTTCCGCCCGAGGCCGCGGTCAGGGCCGCCCCATAGAGCGCCATCGAGACCATGATGTACGCCGACACGTTGCCCACACCCACCCGCTGGTCGGCGTAGCCCTGGCTGCCAGCGAAGGCGAAGAAGAGTGCGCTCGGGAAGATGAAGGCGAAGATGATCGTCCGGCGGTTGCGGAGGGCCCGCCGCAGCTCGATGCCCAGCAGTGTCCGGTTCAGGGCGCCCCAGCGAGGCACGGCCCGGGCCGCTGGGTCGAACGGCACGGTGACGGCGGCACCGGGGGTGGTCGTGGTCTCGGTCATCACAGGGTCTCCTCGGTCGACGGGTCTCCGGTCAGGGTCAAGAAGGCGTCCTCCAGCCCTCGGCTGGTGATCTCCAGGTCGCGGGCGGCGGTGTCGGTCAACAGGTGTCGCGCCACCCCGTCGGTGTTCTTCGCGCGCACCACGACGCTGTCTCCGCGGATCTCGACGGACTCCACACCGGGGAGGCCGGCGAGACTCTGCGCCTCGGCGACGGGAAGTCGTGCGCGCAGCGTCCGGCCGCTGGCCAACGCCTTGATCTCCGACGCCGAGCCATCCGCCACGACCCGTCCCCGCCGGATGAGCACGATCCGGTCGGCGTACTGGTCGGCCTCCTCGAGGTAGTGGGTCGCGAACATCACCGTGCGACCCTGGTCCGCGTCGGTCCGGATAGCGGACCAGAAGCTCCGGCGGCCCTCGACATCCATGCCGGTAGTGGGCTCGTCCAGGAGCAGCACGGCCGGGTCGGGCAGCAGGGCCAGAGCGAACCGGAGCCGCTGCTGCTCGCCTCCGGAGCACTTCCCGACCCGGCGGTCCGCCAACTCGGCGATGCCGGCCCGCACGAGGACGTCGTCGGGATCGCTCCCGGACGCGAAAAGGCTGGCGGTGAGCCGCACGGTGTCGCGCACGGTGAGGTCCTTGAGCAGGCCGCCGGTCTGCATCACCGCCGAGACCAGGCCGCGGGAGATCGCGTCGCGGGGTCGCAGCCCGAGCACCGACACTTCCCCGTGGGTGGGCTCGGACAGGCCGAGGATCATGTCCACGGTCGAGGTCTTGCCGGCGCCGTTGGGGCCGAGGAAGGCCACGATCTCCCCGGGCTGCACGGCGAGGTCGAGGTCGTCCACGGCGATCACGTCGCCGAAGGTTCGGGTCACCCCGGACAGCCGGATCGCCGGCCCCGAGGTGAGGGTCGGCACCGGGCCCGAGGCGAGGATGGAAGTGGTCATGCACCCAGCCTGCGGCCGGAGCATCTATCGACCCTCAACCCCCTGTCACCGGCCAGGCCTGACGAATGTCAGCCCCCCGGCCCAGGCACGTCACCTGCCGGGTCGCGTCAGCCCGCGGCAACGAGCACGTGGTCGCAACGGTCAACGGTCGGCCCCGTCAGCGGTTGGACACGTTCACTCATTCCTACGACACGCTACGGGAAGGGCTGTCGATGCGCGGTGCCGTCCCCGCGAACGCGGGGCTCGGCCTACGGCGCCCCACTGGATCGATCAAGTCCCGTCGAGAACTCCCCGATGGGCGATGTGCTGTGCGTCTGCGACGTCCACGACGGTCCTCGCCGCGACCAGGACGATTCGGAAACACCGCCATCGCCTTCTCAGCCTTCGTTACTAGGGCCGATGAAATGAACCAAACCAGCCCCGAGATCGATGACTCTCTGGCCCGACTTCCGCAGATGATGGGCACACGTGAGCCGAGAAATGGTTGGTGACCTGCGGAAACGTGTAGTCGGCGTGTGGAGGTCGTGTTACTACACGGCCTGCGATGCGGGTGACGAGCGGAAGGTCAGTCAGCGTTGGTCGGCGTCGCGGGGACGGTGAAGTCGAAGAAGCGGGGCGGCTCGGGCAGGTCGAGGGCGGCCAGGATGGCCTTCTGCCCGGGTGTGGTCGACGAGCGTTGCGCGACCTGCCCGTCGGGTGTGGCGAGGGTGACCAGGTGCATCCGGTCGAGCTCGTGGCGGATGTTGCGCCAGGTGTCGCCGGTGGCGTTCTCGATGACCCGGATCAGCAGCAGCGCGAGCCAGCAGAGCTGGACGTGATCGCGGATGCGGTCCTCGCGGTGGTGGAACACCGGCCGGAGGCCGAGGGCGCCCTTGAGATCGCGCCAGCCGCGTTCGACCTGGAGAAGCTGCTTGTAGGCCGCGGCCAGGTCCTCGGCGTCCAGGGTGACGTCACTGGTGCGCAGCAGCCACTTGCCGTCCAGGTGGGTCTCGGCCTTGACGGTGGCATGGTCGATTCGCAGCAGCCCGGACCTGGTGCGGCGTAGGTAGCGGCGTAGCCCGGGCTTGGTCTTCAGCGACCCGACGAACTCGTCGCGACGCCGGCCTGACCAGCCATCCGAGCCGGCGATCAGCTCTCCCAGGTGCACCACCAGCCGCTCGCGGACCCTGGCGTCCCGGTCGGCCTGTTCGGGGTTGTGGCAGACCACGAACCGCTGTGCCCGGGCACCCTGGTCGCCGTCACCGTTCCCGCCCGGGGCGACTGCGACCTCCTTGACCCGCAGGTTCCCCGCGACGGTGCGGTACCGGCCCGGCCGGGCCAAGGCGGCGGTGGCCTCGGCGTTGGTGTGCCGCAGCTTCTCGGCGTGGATGTAGTGCCCGCCGCCGCGGGTCAGGTAGGCCCGGTTCGCCGCGGAGGCGAAGCCGCGGTCGGCGACCCAGACCAGCCGGTGCAGGTTCCACCCAGCCAGGTCGTCCTTGACGGTGCGGATGATGCGTTGGTCGTTCTCGTTGCCCGCGAACGTCCAGCACCGCACCGGGACGCCGTCGCGGGTGACCGCCATCGCGATCACCACCTGCGGCAGGTGCACTCAGGCCAACCCGTAGCGGGACTTGAGCGCATCGTTGTCGGCGAAGCGGCCTACGCCGGCGTCGGCGAGGCCCTCGTTGATGGCTTCGACAGCGCCGGGCGTTCCGAGGATCTCCAAGGTCTCCTCGATGGCGGCGAGATCGTCAGCGGAGATGAGGACTGCGGCAGGGTGGCCGTGACGGGTGATGGTCACCCGCTGATGGGTGCGTTCGACCTCCGAGACGTACTCGGAGAGCCGGTCTCGCGCGTCGCCAAGCGGCACAGCGGCCATGCCCACAAGTGTAGCCAAAAGATTGGGCAAAACTCGACTCCCGTCCCGCGGCGAGCTCCTCGACGCCCAGGCAGACCGCTGTGCACCCGGGCTGTCGCCCTTGCAGCCCGCGGGCCCGGCGCGCGTTGCTGCTTGGGTCAGGCGCTGCCCGATGCTCGAGTCGGCGCGGTCCTGTGCTCCGACCGGTCCCATCCTTGGAGGTGCGCCATGAGCGCGCCGCTTGTCGGGTACGCCCGATGCTCCACCGACCAACAAGACCTCACCGCGCAACGCGATGCGCTGCTCGGCCCCGGTATCGAGGCCTCCGACTCCGCACTGTCGAGGGCATGAAGGTCGCCAAGGCGAAGGAGCGGCTGGCCGCAAGAAGCCCAAGCTCAATCGGAAGCAAGAAGCGCACTTGGTCTCGTTGGTGCACAGCGGCGAGTACGGCACCCTGGAGGTCGCCGAGATCTTCGGAGTAGACCGCTCCACGGTCTACCGCGCC
>CAVUWU010000003.1:0-33391 GCA_963745245.1 uncultured Actinomycetota bacterium | reverse complement strand
GCACCGCCAGCGTCCGCTTGCCCGCTCCCACACACTCGCCGGGAATGTCGCGCAGGTTGTTCGCCACCAGCAGCGCGCAGGCCAGTGCGCCGCAAGCACCCCCCCGGCCAGGACGGCGACGACCGTGACCCGGTCGAGAACTGGACGTACGCCGTGCCAGCCACCGCCACCAGGCCGAAGAACACGAACACCGACACCTCGCCGAGTCCCCGGTAGCCGTAGGGGCGCGCGCCGCCGGTGTAGAACCAGGCGGCGGCGAAGGCACAGGGTGCCGATTGCGAGCAGTCCCGGGGTGCCGGTGAGCGTCACGAGCCACCAGTCCCGCAACGCCCGCTACCGCGAACGCGGCCGATGCCGCCCGCAGCACCGCGGCCGGAGCGGCCGCGCCGGAGCCGACCAGCCGGAACGGCCCGACCCGGTCGGCGTTGGTGCCCCGGATCCCGTCGCTGTAGTCGTTGGCGTAGTTGACCCCGACCTGCAAGGCCAGGGCCACGACCAGCGCGAGGATCGCGGCCCCCCACCGTGTTCACGCCGCCTGAAGAGCCAGCCGGGAAGAGCCTGGGCCGCGGCACCCACGTCCCGACGAGCACCGGGGCGACAGCGGCAGGCAGAGTCCGCGGCCGGGCGCCTGCGACCCACTGCGCTGCGGGTTGCCACGGGCCCGATCCTTGCAGGCGGGTGCCCGGCATACGGTGGTGGCCGTGACCACCCGTCCCCCGACCTCGGGGCCGGTCTTCGCCCGGTCCGCGGCCCGGCGCGCGACCTGCTGGCCCTGCTGCGGGAGTGGCACGCCGTCGACGACCCGGCGCCCCTGGTGGTGGAGACGTCCGGTTCGACCGGGCCGCCCAAGCGGGTGGTGCTCTCCCGGTCCGCGATGCGCGCCTCCGCCGAGGCCACGCATCGGCCGTCTGGGTGGGCCCGGGCAGTGGCTGCTCAACCGTGCCCCCCGACGTACGTCGCGGGGCTCCAGGTGCTGTCCCGGTCGGCGGTGGCCGGGACCATGCCGGTGATCGCCGGTGCCGGGGTCGCCGACATCGCCGCGGAGTCGGCGCGATGACCGGCGCCCGGCGCTACCTCTCCCTCGTGCCCACCCAGCTGGTCCGGGTTCTGCGCGTCCCCGACGCCGCCGCTGCGCTGGCCGGGCTCGATGCCGTGCTGGTCGGCGGTGGCCCGCTGGACCCCCGGGTTCGGCAGCAGGCGGAGGCGGCCGGGATCCCGGTGGTGCAGACCTACGGGATGAGCGAGACCTGCGGGGGCTGCGTCTACGACGGGCTCCCGGTGGACGGGGTGGAGGTGCGGATCGGCGCCGAGGGGCAGGTGCTGCTGGCCGGACCGGTGCTGTTCGACGGCTACGACGGCGAGCCCGGCCGCACCGCGGAGGTCCTGCGAGCGGGCTGGCTGCACACCCACGACCTCGGCGAGCAGGCGGAGGGCGGGCGGTTGCGCGTGCTCGGTCGGATGGACGACGTCATCCTCAGCGGCGGCCTCAAGGTGCCGGCACTCGCCGTCGAGCAGATGCTCCAGCAACACCCCGCGGTGGCCGAGGCGGCCGTTCTCGGCGTGCCCGACCCCGAGTGGGGCGAGCGGGTGGTCGCGGTCGTGCCCGAGCCGGCGCCTGCCTTGGCCGACCTGCGTGAGCTGGTGAGCCCGCGTCAGTGGGCCCCGCGGGCCCTGGTCTCGGTGGCCACGCTGCCCCGGCTGGACAACGGCAAGCCCGACCGGCGGGCGCTGCGCCGGTTGGCGCAGCAGGCGACCGGTCCGGTGGGGTCGCCCGGACTGGTGCCGGATGGCTGAGTTCTCGGGGTTCTCGGGTTTCTCGGGTTTCTCGGGGTTCTCGGTGTTCTCGATCCCGCTGCGCGCCCGGTTCCGCGGGATCACGGTGCGTGAGGGGATGCTGCTGCGGGGCGCGACCGGGTGGGGGGAGTTCAGCCCGTTCCTGGAGTACGACGCGGCGGCCGCCCGGCCCTGGCTCGCCGCCGCCCTGGAGGCGGCCGAGGAGGGGTGGCCGCCGCCCGTCCGGGACCGGGTCCCCGTGAACGTCACCGTCCCTGCCGTCGGGCCCGCGGACGCCGCCCGGATCGTGCGCGCCGGCGGCTGTGGAACGGCGAAGGTGAAGGTGGCCGAGCCCGGCCAGCGGCTCGGCGAGGACCAGGCGCGCCTGGAGGCGGTCCGCGAGGCGCTGGGGCCGGACGGGAGAGTCCGCGTCGACGCCAACGGGGGCTGGGAGGTGGACGAGGCGGTGGCTGCGCTGGCCCATCTGGACCGAGCCGCCGGCGGCTTGGAGTACGCCGAGCAACCGTGCCGGACCGTCGAGGAGCTTGCCGCGGTCCGGCGCCGGGTGGACGTGCCGGTCGCCGCCGACGAGTCGATCCGCCGCGCCGCCGACCCCTATCGGGTGCGCGACCTAGAGGCCGCCGACCTGGCGGTGCTCAAGGTGCAGCCGCTCGGCGGGGTCCGCGCCTGCCTGCGGATCGCGGAGGACATCGGGCTGCCGGTGGTCGTCAGCAGCGCGCTGGAGACCAGCGTGGGGATCGCTGCGGGCGTCGCGCTCGCCGCCGCGCTGCCGGAGCTGCCCTATGCCTGCGGACTGGCCACGGTCCAGCTCCTCGCCGACGACGTGGCCGGCAAGCCGCTGCTGCCGGTGGAGGGTGAGCTGCCGGTCATGCGTCCCGACGTGGACCCGGCGCGGCTGACGGCCCTCGCGGCGGCACCGGAACGCCGCCGGCACTGGACGGCGCGGCTCGCCGAGGTCGGGCAGGATCGGCATCCGTGAGCACTCCACCCGTCCGCCGGTCGCCCTCCCCCTGGGGCAGGAGCACCGGATGACCCCCCGCAACGCCGCCGCGGCGCTGGCCGGCACCGTCGTGGACGAGTTGCTCCGCGGCGGCGTCGGGCACGTCGTGCTCTGTCCCGGGTCTCGGTCGGCGCCGCTGGCCTTCGCTGTGCACGCCGCCGCGACGGCCGGGCGGGTGAGCCTGCACACGCGCATCGACGAGCGGACGGCCGGCTTTCTCGCGCTCGGGATCGCCACCACCGCCCGCCGGCCGGTCGTGGTGGTGACGACCAGCGGCACTGCCGTGGCGAACCTGCACCCCGCCGTGCTCGAGGCCTCGCACCGGGGCGTCCCGCTCGTCCTGCTCACCGCGGACCGGCCGGCGGCTCTGCGCGGGACCGGAGCGAACCAGACCACCGACCAGGTGAAGATCTTCGGGGGCGCGGTGCGGCTGCTCGCCGATGTCGCGGCGGCCCATCCCGGGTGGCCTGCCGGGGAGTGGGCGCAGGTGCGCGGCTGGCGGGCTCTCGTGGCTCGTGCCGTGCTGACCGCCACCGGGCGCGGCGCGACGGCGCGCGGACCGGTCCACCTCAACGTCCAGGTGGAGGGGGCCACGACGCCGGACGTGGCGGACGGGTGGTCGAGCCCGCTGCCCGGTCGCCCGGGCCAGGCCCCGTGGACCGTCTCGGGCGACCCGGGTGGCTCGGGTGGCTCGGGTGGCTCGACGGCGGCGGCGCGGCTTGAGGCCGGGCCGCGGACCGTCGTCCTGGCCGGGGACGGGGCCGGGCCGCCGGCCCGGATCCTGGCCGAGCGCGCCGGCTGGCCGTTGTTGGCCGAGCCGACCAGCGGCGCCCGGACCGGCGACCAGGCCATCCGCACCTATCGGCTGTTGCTCGGCGACGAAGACCTGGCGGGGCGGGTGGAGCGGGTTGTCGTGCACGGCCACCCGACCCTGAGCCGGCCGGTCACCCGACTGCTCGGGCGCAGCGATGTCGAGGTGGTCGGGGTGGTCGCGGACGCGACGCGGGCCTGGACCGACCCCGGACACGCCGTGTCCCGGGTGGTCGCCGCGGCTGATCCGCCGCTGAGACCGGGTCCGGGTGAGGAGCGCTGGCTGGCGCAGTGGAAGCAGCGGGACGCTGCCCTCGGGCGGTCCCTCGACCTCCTGCTGGCGGCCCAGGGCACGCTCACGCCGCAGCAGGTCGCGGGTGCTGTGGCGCGCGCCCTGCCGGCCGGCGGCCTGTTCGTCGTCGGGGCGTCCAACCCGATCCGCGACCTCGACCTCATGGTGCCGCGGTATCCGGTGGGCGAGCACCGACTGGTGGTGGCGAACCGGGGGCTGGCCGGCATCGACGGCACCGTGTCCACCGCGGTCGGCGCGGCCCTGGGCCGGCCCCGGACCACCCGCGCGCTCGCACTGCTCGGGGACGTGACCTTCCTGCACGACGCCACCGGGCTGGTGCTCGGGCCGGACGAGCCGCGCCCCGACCTCACCGTGGTGGTGGTCAACGACGACGGCGGGAGCATCTTCGCCGTGCTGGAGCAGGGCGCTCCCGAGCACGCTGCGGCGTTCGAGCGGGTGTTCGCGACCCCGCACGGGGTCGACCTGGCGGCCCTGTGCGCCGCCACCGGCACTCCGCATCGGCGGGTGCGGGGCCTCCCTGCGCTCGAGGAGGCGCTGCTGGGGCGGCCCCAGGGGATCGAGGTCGTGGAGGCCGTGGTCGCCCGGGACCACCGCCGCGAGCTCGACGCCGCCATCGGCCGACTCGTGGCGTCCTCGGCCTAGATCAGGCCTAGATCGGGGTCGATGCGTCGCGGCCTCGGCGTGCCAGGGCTCGGAGTCGCAGCGGCTTCGGCGTGCTGCTCAGAGGTCGGAACCGGGCTCCGGACGCACGTAGCGACATCCGAGCGGGTCGAGGAACGCCGCCATCCGGTCGTCGGCGATGGCCAGCCCGAACTCGCTGTAGACCTTGTCGTGGATCCCGAGCGAGACCGGCGCCCGCACGTCGCGAGCCAGGTCGATCAGCTCCGACATCTTGGCCCAGGGGGCGCAGACCGGCGCGCAGAACACGTCGACCGCCTGGTCAGGCCGGGTGAAGGCGTCCCCAGGGTGGAAGAGCGTGGCCTCGCCCTCGGTCAGCAGATACCCGGAGTTGTCGAAGTGCGTGAGCTCGGGGTGGATGATCGCGTGCTTCTCGCCGATCACCCGCACGCCGCATCCGGCGATCTGGAGCTCCTCGCCCGGCCTCACGACCGTGACGCGCTCGGCGACGGCGGCGTCGGCGTCGCGGATCTGGCGCTCCACCGCCGCGATCGTCCAGATCGGCGCCTCCGTGGCCCGGAGGTGCTCCACGTCCCAGTGATCTGGGTGCTCGTGGGTGATCAGGACGGCCGCGACACCGTCGACGGCCTCCCGCTCCGACCAGCCGCCGGGGTCGATGACGACATCCCCGCCGCCGGCGGAGACTCGGACACAGGAGTGACCGAACTTCGTGATCCTCATGAGGTCATCCTGACACCGGGCGGCGCGTGCTTCGAGGATGTGAGACTCGCGCCGGACCCCAGGCCCGAGGATGCGACCCGTCGGCTCAGCGGTGGAGGGCGTTGCGGACCGGGAGGAACTTGGCCTGCGCCTCGGCCAGCTCGGCGGCGGGGTCGGACCCGGCGACGATGCCGCACCCCGCGAAGAGCCGCACCGCGTCGCCCTCGACGTAGGCCGAGCGCAGCGCAATGCCCCACTCACCGTCACCGGTGGCATCCATCCAGCCGACCGGTCCGGCGTAGCGGCCGCGGTCCATCCCCTCCAGCTCCTCGATGAGGCGCACGGCGGCGTCGGTGGGCGTGCCACCGACCGCGGCCGAGGGGTGCAGCGCGGCGGCCAGCTCCAGGGAGGTGGTGTCGTCCTCGATGACACCGGCCACGTCGGTGGCCAGGTGCATGACGTTGGGCAGGTGGAGGACGAACGGCGCCTCCGGGACGTTCATCGAGGTGCAGTGGGGTGCCAGGGCATCGGCCACCGAGCGCACGGCGTACTCGTGCTCCTCGAGGTCCTTCGACGATCGGGCGAGGGACGCGGCCAGTTGGAGGTCCCGCGCGTCGTCGCCGGTACGCCGGATCGTGCCGGCCAGCACCCGCGAGGTGACCAGCCCCCGCTCGCGTCGGACGAGCATCTCGGGCGTGGCACCGAGCAGGTCGTCGACGTGGAAGGTCCAGCAGGAGGGGTAGTCGGCGGCCAGCTGGCCCAGCGGCCAGCGGACGTCGACAGGGCCGGCGGCCCGGGCGATGAGGTCACGAGCCAGGACGACCTTCTCCAGGTCGCCGGCGTCGATCCGGCGCACCGCCTCGGCGACGACCCGCTCCCACTCGGCGCCGTCCAGGGCGCCGTCGGTGAAGTGGACGCCGTCGGGGGGCAGCGCGGCGGGGGCGGGGCGAATGTCGGTGACGGTGCCGATCGACGTCAGGCTGGTGTGGGTGACCCAGGCGCGGCCGCCCCGGCGGCCGACGACGACCTCGGGGATGATCATCACGCTCTCGCCGGGCTCGTCGGCGAAGGCGAAGGAGCCGAAGGTCACCAGCCCGGTGCCCGGCAGCCGCACCTCGTCGCGGACGACCGCGTGCCGGCACGCCTCCCGCCACCAGCGCTCGGCGTCGTCGAACCGGTCGGGGCCGCAGGTGCGCACCGAGGCGGCCACGCCCCAGCCGACCAGTCCGTCGCCGCGGCGGACCCAGCTGACCGGGTGGTGCTGGGGCAGCAGGTCGATCAGCGGCCCGGGGTCGTCCAGCGGCACGGTCCGCACGACGAGGGGACGCGGCTGCGGGGGCACGGCCGGGCTGGTGGTCACGAGGTCCAAGCCTACGGTGCCGTCGCCCGCGACCCGCCTACAGTGACCCGAGTGACACGAGCCGACCTGGACAAGCAGCCTGCCGACGTGGCGGCGATGTTCGACGGCGTCGCCGAGCGCTACGACGTCACCAACGACGTGTTGTCGCTGGGTCAGACGCGTCGCTGGCGGACGGCCGTGCTGCGCGCGGCGGCGCCGCGTCCGGGCGAGCGGGTCCTGGACCTGGCGGCGGGAACCGGCACCTCCAGCGTTCCGTTCCGGGCGGCCGGTGCCGCCGTGGTGCCCTGCGACTTCAGCCAGGGGATGCTCGGAGTGGGCAAGCGGGCGCGCCCGGGCCTGCCGTTCGTCGCCGGCGACGCGACCCGGCTCCCGTTCGCGGACGCGTCCTTCGACGTGGTCACGATCTCGTTCGGTCTGCGCAACATCGTCGACCCCGACGCCGGGCTGCGAGAGATGCTGCGGGTGACCCGGACCGGGGGACGGCTGGTGGTCTGCGAGTTCAGCCACCCGACGTGGGCGCCCTTGCGCGCGGTGTACGTGGAGTACCTCATGCGCGCGCTCCCGCCGGTGGCGACGGCGGTCTCGTCGAGTCCGGACGCCTACGTCTACCTCGCGGAGTCGATTCGCGCGTGGCCCGACCAGCCGGCCCTGGCCGTTCGGATCGGGTCGGCAGGCTGGAGCGACGTGGCCTGGCGCAACCTCTCGGGCGGCATCGTGGCGCTCCACCGCGCCACGGCGCGCTGAGGCGCCCAGACGTCTCCGCGATCTCCCGCAGTGGTCTGGCCACGGCGTGGTCCGGCCCTCGGTGTCCCGCACCCGGCCCGGCGTGCCTTCGGCGATATCGCCACCTAGACTGACCGATGCCCGCCTCGTGAATGCCTTCACAAGGGCACAAGCCGAGACCGGACCCGCAGAGAGGGGCGAGGACGATGAGCCGGACGACCGCCGACGAGCGGCAGGCCGACGTCATCGTCGTCGGCGCGGGGCCGGCCGGCGCGAGCACGGCGTTCCACCTGGCGCAGGCGGGCGCCGACGTGCTGCTGCTGGAGAAGGCGGCCTTCCCGCGGGACAAGATCTGCGGCGACGGGCTCACCCCCCGTGCGGTCAAGCAGCTGATCGGGATGGGCTTCGACCTCGACGAGCCGGGGTGGCAGAAGAACAACGGCCTGCGGATCGTCGGCGCCGGCCACCGGCTGGAGCTGCCGTGGCCGGACCTGGCCAGCTTCCCGCCGTACGGCGCCGTGCGCACCCGGATGGACCTCGACGAGCTGCTGGCGCGGCACGCGGAGAAGGCCGGAGCCCGGCTGATGGAGCGCACGTCGGTCACCGGCCCGGTGCTTGACGCGACCGGCCGGGTGGTGGGGGTGACCGCCAAACCGGTCGACGACCGGGGACGGCGCACCGGCGAGGAGATCACCTACCGCGCCCCGACGGTGGTGGCCTGCGACGGCGTCTCCTCGCGGCTGGCCACCGCCATGGGGCTGGTCCGCCGGGAGAACCGGCCGATGGCCGTGGCCGTCCGCGCCTACTACCGGACCCCGCGCCACGACGACCCCTGGATGGAGTCGTGGCTCGAGCTGTGGGACGGGCCTCCCGGACAGAGCAACCTGCTGCCTGGCTACGGCTGGATCTTCGGGCTGGGCGACGGCACCGCGAACGTGGGCCTGGGCATCCTCAACACCTCCGCGGCCTTCCAGTGCGTGGACTACAAGGACCTGCTGACCCGCTGGCTGGCCAACACCCCCGAGGAGTGGGGTTTCCGCGAGGAGAATCGCGTCGGCCGGATCGGCTCGGCCGCGCTCCCGATGGGCTTCAACCGCAAGCCGCACTACACCCGCGGGATGCTGTTGGTCGGCGATAGCGGCGGGATGGTCAACCCGTTCAACGGGGAGGGCATCGACTACGCCTTGGAGGCGGGGCACATCGCGGCTCAGACCCTGCTGCAGGCGCTGGCCCGACCGGAGGGGCCCGGCCGCGAGCGCGTCCTGGAGGGGTACGCCGAGGCGCTGGAGGCCACCTACGGCGGCTACTTCACCCTCGCCCGGCTGTTCGCGCGGATCATCGGCGACCCGACCGTGATGAAGCAGGCCACCCGGCACGGGCTGCCCCGCCACGCCTTGATGCGCTTCATGCTCAAGCTGATGGCCAACCTCACCGACCCTCGTGGCGGGGACGCCTCGGACCGCATCATCAACGGGCTCAGCAGGCTGGCGCCGCCCGCATGAGCCGACCGCTCACGACCGCAGCACCGACCCGGCGCGTGACCGCGGGCCCGGAACACGGCAGCATGTGCACCACAGCGTGAGCACGGCACCATGAGCACCACCTGACACGCCGACCGCCGACCGAGACAGGACCAGGAAGGGAGGGCAGGGGTCGTGGAGCTCTACACCCCCGTCATCGCGCTGGTGGCCATCGCCGCCGGGTTCGCGATCTTCTCTGTGATCGCCAGCGGACTGGTCGGGCCGAAGCGGTACAACCGCGCGAAGCTCGACTCCTACGAGTGCGGCATCGAGCCCACCCCGCAGCCGGTGGGCGGCGGTCGGATCCCGGTGAAGTACTACACCGTGGCGATGACCTTCATCATCTTCGACGTGGAGATCATGTTCCTGGTCCCCTGGGCGGTCTACTTCGACCAGCTGCACTGGTTCGGCCTGGCGGCGGTCACCCTCTTCCTCTTCAACATCACCCTCGCCTACGCCTACGAGTGGCGTCGAGGCGGGCTCGACTGGGATTGATCCCGCGACCGACCGACTGATCCGACTGAGAGGCACCGGAGCACCCATGGGTATCGAGGAGAAGCTCCCCAGTGGCGTCCTGCTGACCACCGTGGAGGGGCTCGCGGGATGGATGCGGAAGGCGTCGTTCTGGCCGGCGACCTTCGGCCTGGCCTGCTGCGCCATCGAGATGATGACCTCCGGCGGCCCCCGCTACGACCTGGCCCGCTACGGCATGGAGGTGTTCCGGGCCTCGCCCCGCCAGGCCGACCTGATGATCGTGGCCGGCCGGGTCAGCCAGAAGATGGCCCCCGTGCTGCGCCAGATCTACGACCAGATGCCGGAGCCCAAGTGGGTGCTGGCGATGGGTGTCTGCGCGTCGTCGGGCGGGATGTTCAACAACTACGCGATCGTGCAGGGCGTGGACCACGTGGTGCCCGTCGACATGTACCTCCCCGGCTGCCCGCCGCGGCCGGAGATGCTCATCGACGCGATCCTGAAGCTGCACGACCAGGTCCAGCACACCAAGTTCGGCCCGCACCGTGAGCGGGAGAAGGTCGAGCTGGAGACCCAGGCGCTCAACGCGCTGCCGACCTCGGAGATGAAGGGACAGCTGCGATGACGCCGCCCGGCCCCCGCGACGACGCGTCGTCGGCGTCCACGAGCGGGATGCCCGAGGACACCACGCCCGGCGGCGTACCGGCCGCTCCGGGGGACCTGCAGCACGAGGTCGTCGGGATGCGGCGGGGCGCCTTCGGCGTCTTCGACTCCGGCGACACCACCGGGTACGGCGGCCTCGCGAAGCCCGTGATGATGCCGGCCGGCTCCGAGCCGCCGTACGGCGGGTGGTTCGACGAGGTGTCCCAGGCGCTGGCCGCCGGACTCGAGGGACGCGGGCTGCCCGACGCGGTGGAGAAGGTCGTGGTCCACCGTGGTGAGATCACCTTCTTCATCCGCCGCGAGCGACTGCTGGAGACCGCCCAGCTGCTCCGCGACGACGCGCAGCTGCGCTTCGAGATGTGCCTGGGGGTCAGCGGCGTGCACTACCCCGGCGACGAGGGCCGCGAGCTGCATGCCGTCTATCACCTGCTCTCGATGACCCACAACCGCCGGATCCGGGTCGAGGTGGTCTGCCCGGACGCCGACCCCCACGTCCCCTCGGTGGTCTCGGTCTACCCGACCAACGACTGGCACGAGCGGGAGACCTTCGATTTCTTCGGCATCGTCTTCGACGGGCACCCCGCGCTCACCCGAATCCAGATGCCCGACGACTGGCCGGGCCACCCCCAGCGCAAGGACTACCCGCTGGGAGGCATCCCGGTGGAGTACAAGGGGGCGACGATCCCGCCGCCCGACACCCGGAGGTCCTACAACTGATGGCGACACCGCACAGCACGGCCCCGGCCGACCCTTACGGCGCCGGCGAGTCCGAGACCACTCAGGGGAGGGTCTACAACGTCTCGGGGCAGGACTGGGACAGCATCGCGGCCGGGATCGCCGACGAGGGCGACGACCGGGTCGTGGTGAACATGGGCCCCCAGCACCCCTCGACGCACGGGGTGCTGCGGCTGATCCTCGAGCTCGAGGGCGAGACGGTGACCGAGGCCCGGGCCGCGGTGGGCTACCTGCACACCGGCATCGAGAAGAACATGGAGTTCCGCTCCTGGGTGCAGGGCGTGACGTTCTGCACCCGGATGGACTACCTCTCGCCGTTCTACAACGAGCTGACCTACTCCCTGGGTGTGGAGCGGCTGCTCGACATCGAGGCCGACATCCCCGAGAAGGCGCAGGTCATGCGGGTGCTCCTGTGCGAGCTGAACCGCATCTCCTCGCACCTGGTGGCGATCGCCACCGGCGGCATGGAGCTCGGTGCGCTGACGGTGATGACGATGGGGTTCCGGGAGCGCGAGCTGGTGCTGGACCTCTTCGAGCTGATCACCGGGCTTCGGATGAACCACGCCTTCATCCGGCCCGGCGGCGTGGCCCAGCAGATGCCACCGGGAGCCCTGGACCAGATCCGCGACTTCATCGCGCTGATGAAGAAGCGGATCCCGGAGTACGCCGCGCTGTGCAACGCCAACCCGATCTTCAGGGGCCGCCTGGAGGGCGTCGGGCACCTCGACCTGGCCGGGTGCCTCGCGCTCGGGCTGACCGGGCCGGTGCTGCGCTCGACCGGCTACGCCTGGGACCTGCGCAAGGTCCAGCCCTACTGCGGCTACGAGGACTACGACTTCGACGTGGTCACCTGGGACACCGCCGACTCCTACGGGCGGTTCCGGATCCGGCTGGAGGAGATGAACCAGTCCCTGCGGATCATCGAGCAGTGCGCGGAGCGGCTGGAGCCGATGCGCGATGCTCCGGTGATGATCGGCGACAAGAAGATCGCCTGGCCCTCCCAGCTCGCGATCGGCGCGGACGGGATGGGCAACAGCCTGGACCACATCAAGCACATCATGGGCGAGTCGATGGAGGCCCTCATCCACCACTTCAAGCTGGTGACCGAGGGCTTCCGAGTCCCGGCGGGGCAGGTCTACGTGCCAGTGGAGTCCCCTCGCGGCGAGCTCGGGGCCCACATCGTCTCCGACGGGGGCACCCGCCCCTACCGCGCGCACTTCCGCGACCCGTCCTTCACCAACCTGCAGGCGACGGCGGTGATGACCGAGGGTGGCATGGTCGCCGACGTGGTGGTTGCCATCGCCTCGCTGGACCCGGTGATGGGAGGCGTTGACCGGTGAACCATCCGCGGACACGGGAGAGGGCCTGCCGATGATCGATCAGACGACGTACGCCGAGCTCGAACTGATCGCCTCCCGCTACCCTGAGCCGCGCTCGGGGCTGCTGCCGATGCTGCATCTGGTGCAGAGCTCCGAGGGCCGGGTCACCGCCGAGGGGATCGAGGTCTGCGCGGAGATCCTGGGGCTGACCGCCGCCGAGGTGTCCGGGGTGGCCACCTTCTACACGATGTACAAGCGTCGCCCGATGGGCGACTACCACGTCGGAGTGTGCACCAACACGCTGTGCGCGGTCATGGGTGGCGACGCCATCTTCGAGCGGCTCAAGGAGCACCTCGAGATCGGCAACGACGAGACGACCCCCGACGACGGGTCCGGTCGGACGATCACGCTCGAGCACGTGGAATGCAACGCTGCCTGCGACTATGCCCCGGTGATGATGGTCAACTGGGAGTTCATGGACAACATGGACCCGAGCTCGGCGACCCGGCTCGTGGACGACCTGCGGGACGGCGCCGAGGTCACCTCCACGCGCGGTGCGCGGATCTGCACTTGGCGTGAGGCCGAGCGGGTGATGGCCGGCTTCCCCGACGGGCGCGCCGACGAGGGCCCCGCGGCCGGACCGGCGACCCTGCTCGGGCTGAAGATCGCCCGGGAGAACGGCTGGCGGGCGCCCGACCCACCGCGGCCCCCGGCCATCGAGGGAGCTGCGAAGCAGGCCACGAACAAGGAAGGCACGACGTGACCGACCGGCTCACACCTGTCCTGTCGGACACCTGGGACACCGAACGCCCCTGGCGCCTGTCCTCCTACGAGCGTGCCGGGGGCTACCAGGCGCTGCGCACCGCGCTCGGCCTGGACCCCGACGCGATCATCGGCATGGTCAAGGACTCCGGGCTGCGCGGCCGCGGCGGGGCGGGCTTCCCCACCGGGATGAAGTGGGGCTTCATCCCGCAGGACAACCCGAACCCGAAGTACCTCGTGGTCAACGCCGACGAGTCCGAGCCGGGGACCTGCAAGGACGTCCCGCTGATGCTGGCCAGCCCGCACACGCTGGTCGAGGGCGTCATCGTCTCGGCGTACGCCATCCGCGCCCACGTCGCGTTCATCTACGTGCGCGGCGAGGTGCTGCACGTCATCCGACGGCTGCAGGCCGCGGTCGCCGAGGCGTACGACGCCGGACACCTGGGCACCGACATCCACGGGTCCGGCTACGACCTCGACGTGATCGTGCACGCCGGCGCCGGCGCCTACATCTGCGGTGAGGAGACGGCGCTGCTGGACTCCCTGGAGGGGCGACGCGGCCAGCCGCGGCTGCGTCCGCCGTTCCCGGCGGTGGCCGGCCTCTACGCCTCCCCGACGGTCATCAACAACGTCGAGTCGATCGCCTCGGTGCCGGTCATCGTCAAGAACGGCGCCGAGTGGTTCGCCTCGATGGGCACCGAGCGCAGCAAGGGCATGACGCTCTACTCGCTCTCGGGCCACGTAGCGAGGCCGGGCCAGTTCGAGGCGCCGCTGGGGATCACGCTGCGCGAGCTCCTCGACCTCGCCGGGGGCGTCCGGGAGGGCCACATGCTGAAGTTCTGGACGCCCGGTGGCTCCTCCACGCCGCTGCTGACCGCGGACCACCTCGACGTGCCGCTCGACTACGAAGGGGTCGCCGGGGCCGGATCGATGCTCGGCACCAAGGCGCTGCAGATCTTCGACGACACCACCTGCGCGGTGCGCGCGACGCTGCGCTGGACGGAGTTCTACAAGCACGAGTCCTGCGGGAAGTGCACGCCGTGCCGGGAGGGCACCTGGTGGCTGGTGCAGGTGCTGGCTCGCCTGGAGAGGGGCGAAGGCACCGAGGAGGACATCGACAAGCTGCTCGACCAGTGTGACAACATCCTCGGCCGGTCGTTCTGCGCGCTCGCCGACGGCGCCGTCAGCCCGATCCAGTCCTCGATCGAGTTCTTCCGCCAGGAGTACCTCGACCACCTGAGCGGTGGCTGCCCGTTCGACCCGATGGCCTCGACCCTCTTCGCCCCCGTGGGAGCTGCGACATGACGGTGACGAGCAAGAAGGGCGCCGACAAGAACAGCCCCGACGCCCCCGCGGTTGCCCAAGACATGGTCACGCTGACCATCGACGGCGTCGAGACTGCGGTGCCCAAGGGAACGCTGGTGATCCGGGCCGCCGAGAAGATCGGGGTGATGATCCCGCGCTTCTGCGACCACCCCCTGCTGGCGCCGGTCGGCGCCTGCCGGCAGTGCCTGGTCGAGGTGGCGCTGCCGGGCCCCGACGGCGAGCTGCGCACGATGATGGGCCCACCGGGGCGGGTCAAGCCGCAGGCGTCCTGCACGCTGGTGGCCTCGGAGGGGATGGCGATCAAGACCCAGCTCACCTCGCCGATCGCCGACAAGGCCCAGCAAGGCGTCATGGAGCAGCTGCTCATCAACCACCCGCTCGACTGCCCGGTGTGCGACAAGGGCGGCGAGTGCCCGCTGCAGAACCAGGCGATGACCAACGGCCGGGGCGAGTCGCGGTTCCTCGAGGTCAAGCGCACCTTCCCCAAGCCGATCCACATCTCCGCCCAGGTGCTGCTCGACCGGGAGCGCTGCGTGCTGTGCGCGCGGTGCACCCGGTTCTCCGAGCAGATCGCCGGTGACCCGTTCATCGCGCTCATCGAGCGCGGCGCGCTCCAGCAGGTCGGCATCTACGAGCACGAGCCCTACCTGTCCAACTTCTCCGGCAACGTCATCCAGATCTGTCCGGTCGGCGCGCTGACCTCGGCGGACTACCGGTTCCGGGCGCGGCCGTTCGACCTGGTCTCCACCCCGTCGGTGGCCGAGCACGACTCCTGCGGCTCGGCGATCCGAGTCGACCACCGACGCGGCCGGGTGGTGCGCCGGCTTGCCGGCAACGATCCGGCCGTCAACGAGGAGTGGATCTCCGACAAGGACCGGTTCGCCTTCCACTACGCGACCCAGGCCGACCGGCTGACGCGGCCCATGGTGCGCGACGAGGTCAGCGGCGAGCTGCGGGTGGCGTCGTGGCCCGAGGCGTTCGCGGTGGCGGCGCGCGGCCTGCGGGCCGCCGGATCCGCCGGCGTGCTCACCGGGGGCCGGCTGACCCGCGAGGACTCCTACGCCTACGCCAAGTTCGCCCGGGTGGCGCTGGGCACCAACGACGTCGACTTCCGCTCCCGGCCGTTGTCGGCTGAGGAGGGGCAGTTCCTCGCCGGCCGGGTCGCGGGGCTGGAGCCCGGTGTGACCTTCGAGTCGCTGGAGCAGGCCGGCGCGGTCGTCCTCCTCGGGCTGGACCCCGAGGAGGAGGCCGGGGTGCTGTTCCTCCGGCTGCGCAAGGCCAGCCGTCGGGGCAAGACCCGGATCTTCGCGGTCTCGCCCTACAGCACCCGGGGGCTGCGCAAGATGCACGCCACTGTGGTGCGCGCCGCGCCGGGCGCGGAGCCGGCCGCGATCGAGGACCTGGCGCACAACGGCGAGCTCGCGCTCGACGGGGGCGGGGTGATCCTGGTGGGCGAACGGCTGGCCACGGTGCCCGGTGCGCTGACCGCGGCCGCCGTGCTGGCCTCGCAGACCGGTGCCCGGCTGGCCTGGGTGCCGCGCCGGGCGGGTGACCGCGGCGCGGTCGACGCCGGCTGCATGGGCGGTCTGCTGCCCGGCGGCCGACCGGTCGCCGACCCCGCCGCCCGCGTCGACGTCGGCGCCGTGTGGCGCTCCGAGGTCCCCTCGGCGATCGGGCGGGACACCGATGCGATCCTCGCCGCCGTGGCAGCCGGGGAGCTCGGTGGCCTGGTCGTCGGCGGGGTGGAGCTCGATGACCTCGCCGACCCCGCCGCTGCCCGCGCCGCGGTCGACGCGGCCGGCTTCGTGGTCAGCCTCGAGCTGCGGCAGAGTGCGGTGACCGAGCGGGCCGACGTGGTGTTCCCGGTCGCGCCGGCGGCGGAGAAGTCCGGCAGCTTCGTCACCTGGGAGGGGCGGGTCCGCCCCTTCGGCACGGTGCTGTCCACCACCGCCGTCCCCGACGTGCGGGTGCTCGCCGGGATCGCCGAGGAGCTGGGCCGGCCCCTGGGCTTCCAGACCCCCGCCGCCGCCGGCGCCGAGCTCGACGAGTTCGGTCCCTGGGACGGGGTTCGCGCCGCCGACCCCGACGTTCAACCCGCCGCGCCGAGCCCGTCGGCCGAGGGAGCGCCGGGCTCGTTCCGGCTCGCGACCTGGAAGACGATGATCAGCGACGGTCCGATGCAGGACGGCGAGCCGGCGTACCACGCCAGCGGGCCGACGCCCACGCTGCTGGTCAGCGAGGCGACCGCCGAGACTCTGGGGATCGGGGTCGGGGAGCCGGTGCAGCTGACGACGCCCCAGGGCTCGGCGGCGCTGCCGCTGGGGGTCGCCGACCTGCCCGACGACGTGGTCTGGGCGCCCGCCGCGAGCGGCGGGCTGAACCTGGCGCGTGACCTCGGGGTCGGCCCCGGGTCACTGGTGAGGTTGATGTCGGTCCCGCAGTCGGCGGCGGCGCCGACGGCCGCGAACGGAGGGCTGTGATGGTGCCCCGACTCGTCCCCACCGCCGAGGGCCTCGACGCTTTCGGGGGCGATCCGGTCTGGGTCGTCATCCTCAAGGCGGTGATGATCTTCCTGGTGCTCGTGCTGCTCACGCTGTTCAACATCTGGGCCGAGCGCCGTGTCGTGGCCCGGATGCAGCATCGGATCGGGCCGAACATGAACGGACCGTTCGGGTTGCTGCAGAGCCTCGCCGACGGGGTGAAGCTGGCGCTGAAGGAGGACATCACCCCTAAGGGGGCCGACAAGATCGTCTACGTCCTCGCCCCGATCATCGCGGTGATCCCCGCGTTCGTGGCCTGGGCGGTGATCCCGCTGGGGCCCGAGGTCCGGATCCCGTTCACCGACATCGTCACTCCGCTGCAGCTGACCGACATGCCGGTCGCGGTGCTGTTCGTGCTCGCCGTGACCTCGATCGGGATCTACGGCATCGTGCTGGCCGGTTGGTCCTCAGGCTCGACGTACTCGCTGCTCGGGGGGTTGCGCAGCAGCGCCCAGATGATCTCCTACGAGGTCGCGATGGGCCTGGCCTTCATCGCCGTCTTCATCTACGCCGGGTCGATGTCCACCTCCGAGATCGTCGCCGCCCAGGACGACATCTGGTACGCCTTCATCCTGATCCCGTCCTTCGTGATCTACGTGATCGCGATGGTGGGGGAGACCAACCGGGCGCCCTTCGACCTCCCCGAGGCCGAGGGCGAGCTGGTCGGCGGCTTCCACACCGAGTACAGCTCGCTGAAGTTCGCGCTGTTCTTCCTCGCCGAGTACGTCAACATGGCCACCGTCTCGGCGCTGGCGACCACGCTGTTCCTCGGCGGCTGGGCGGCCCCGTGGCCGATCAGCATCTGGGACGGCGCCAACGAGGGCTACCTGCCGGTCGTCTGGTTCCTCGGCAAGGTGCTGCTCTTCGTCTTCATGTTCATCTGGCTGCGCGGGACGCTGCCGCGGCTGCGCTACGACCAATTCATGAACTTCGGCTGGAAGCGGCTGATCCCGATCGCCCTGGCGTGGGTGGTCGCGGTGGCCACGGTCCGGGCGATGACCCTCGACGGCGGGGTGGACCGCAGCTACCTGCTGATGGCGATCGGCGTGCTCGCGGCGCTGATGCTCGTGCTGTTCTTCGCCGGCTCCTCTGAGCAGACCAGGGAGCAGGAGCAGCAGCGTGCGGAGCAGGAGGCTGAGCAGCGCGCTGGCGGCTCCGACGCCTTCGCCGGGGGCTATCCCGTGCCTCCGATGCTGACCGACATCAGCACGACCGGCCGGGGCGTCACCTCGACCGGATCCTCGACCGCACCGTCCACCGCACCGGAGCAGGAGCGCTGATGGCCACCCTGAGGGAGCAGTTCTGGGACCCGATCGCGGGGTTCGGGGTCACCTTCCGGACGATGTTCCGCAAGGTCGTCACCGAGGAGTACCCCAAGGAGAAGAAGCCCACGGCGCCGCGGTTCCACGGTCGGCACCAGCTCAACCGGTGGCCCGACGGCCTGGAGAAGTGCATCGGCTGTGAGCTGTGCGCATGGGCCTGCCCGGCGGACGCGATCTACGTCGAGGGGGCCTCGAACACCCCCGACGACCGCCGCTCCCCGGGCGAGCGCTACGGCCGCGTCTATCAGATCAACTACCTGCGCTGCATCCTGTGCGGGCTGTGCATCGAGGCGTGCCCGACCCGGGCGCTGACCATGACCAACGAGTACGAGCTCGCCGACGCCACCCGCGAGGACCTCATCTACGAGAAGCAGGACCTCCTCGCGCCGCTGCTGCCGGGGATGGAGGCGCCGCCCCACCCGATGCGGCTCGGGGACGACGAGACCGACTACTACCGCGGCGTGTTCCGGACTCCCGGCCCCGACTCCGGCGCTGAAGCCGACGCTGAAGCCGACGCGGACGCCGGGGCGGGCCGGTCGACCGGCGCCGCGACCGCACCAGCCGGCGGGACGACGGAAGGAGCGGACCGATGACCGCCTTCTGGCTCCTGGCGCCGGTGATCGCGCTGGCCGCGCTGGGCATCCTGTTCGTGCGCAAGGCCGTGCACGCCGCGCTGTTGCTCGCGGTGGTCATGGTGGGGCTGGCGCTGATGTACCTGCTGCAGGACGCGCCCTTCCTCTTCGCGGTGCAGATCATCGTCTACACCGGGGCGATCCTGATGCTGTTCCTCTTCGTGGTGATGCTGGTCGGCGTCGACGCCTCGGACTCGCTGGTGGAGACCATCCGCGGACAGCGGATCCTGGCCGCGGTGGTCGGGCTGCTGTTCGGGCTGACCATCATCACCGGCGCCGCCCAGGTGGCGGTCGGCACGATCGTCGGGCTGGACCTGGCCAACGGCAGCGGCAACGTCCAGGGCCTCGCACAGCTGCTGTTCACCGACTTCGTCTTCGCGTTCGAGGCGACCGCCGCCCTGCTGGTCACCGCGGCGATCGGCGCGATGGTGCTCGGGCACCGCGAACGGCTGACGCCCAAGCCGACCCAGGCCGACCGGGCTCGCCAGCGGATGCAGGCCTACGCCGAGCACGGCACCCACCCGGGCAACCTGCCCGGCCCCGGGGTCTTCGCCCGGCACAACGCCGTCGGCACTCCGGGCCTGCTGCCCGACGGCACGCCGTCGGACGCCTCGGTTTCGCGGGTCCTGATGGCGCGCGGTACGGTCCGCTCGACTCCCGAGGTGGCCGACGACGTGCAGGAGCTCTTCGGTGACGAGATCGGCGGTGCCGGGGTGCGGCCCCCCGACACCGACCAGGATCTGGACCGCGAGCGCGACGAGGACCTGACCAGCGGCGGCGATGCCGACCGCGGCGGCGAGGGAAGGAGGGGCGTGTGAGCGCCGAGCCCTTCCTGATCCTGTCCGCGATCCTCTTCACCATCGGCGGCGTGGGCGTCCTGACCCGCCGCAACGCGATCGTGGTCTTCATGTGTGTGGAGCTGATGCTCAACGCCTCGAACCTCGCGCTGGTGACGTTCGCCCGCGTCCACGGCAACCTGCAGGGCCAGGTCGCGGCGTTCTTCGTGATGGTCGTCGCGGCCGCGGAGGTCGTGATCGGGCTGGCCATCATCTTGACGATCTTCCGCACCCGCCGGTCGGCCTCGGTCGACGACGCGAGCCTGCTGAAGTACTGAGAGGCGGACGATGACGATTCCCCTGTCCCCTGCCCTGAGCGGACTGGTGTCGGCCGCCGAGGCCCCCGTGGTCGAGCCGGTTGCCGTCGGCGGGATCTTCGACTGGCTGTGGCTGATCGTCGCGCTGCCAGCACTCGGGGCCCTGCTCGTCCTGGTGCTCGGCAACGACCGCTGTCGCGCGTGGGCCCCGCTGGTCGGGGTCGGCACCGTCGCGGGATCCTTCGTCCTCGGGCTGCTGGCCTTCGTGGCCCTGCTCGGCCGCGAGGAGTCCGAGCGACAGGTGGGCCTCCAGCTGTGGACGTGGTTCCGCGCCGGGGCGTTCGAGGCCGACTTCGGGTTGCTGTTCGACCCGCTCTCCGGGCTGTTCGTTCTGCTGATCACCGGCGTCGGCGCGCTCATTCACCTCTACTCGGTGGGCTACATGGCCCACGACGAGCGGCGAGCCCGGTTCTTCGCCTACCTCAACCTGTTCGTCGCGGCCATGCTGGTGCTGGTCCTCTCCGACGGCTACCTCGGGTTGTTCCTGGGGTGGGAGGGCGTCGGCTTGGCGTCGTACCTCCTCATCGGGTTCTGGCAGCACAAGCCTTCGGCCGCGGTCGCGGCCAAGAAGGCGTTCGTCGTCAACCGGGTCGGTGACATCGGCATGGTGCTGGGCGCCGCGATGCTCTTCGCGACCTTCGGAACGGTCTCGTTCGAGGGCGTCTCCGCACTCGCCGAGGAGGCGTCGGAGACGACCCTGACCGTGATCGGGCTGCTGCTGCTGCTGGCCGCCTGCGGCAAGTCGGCCCAGGTGCCGCTCCAGTCCTGGCTGCTGGACGCCATGGAGGGCCCGACCCCGGTGTCGGCGCTGATCCACGCGGCCACGATGGTGACCGCCGGCGTCTACCTGGTGGTGCGCTCCAACTTCATCTTCGAGCGCACCGAGGTCGCGCAGACCGCGGTGGTCCTCGTCGGCGTCGTGACGCTGCTTTTCGGCGCGATCATCGGCTGCGCCAAGGACGACATCAAGAAGGCGCTCGCCGCCTCCACGATGAGCCAGATCGGCTACATGATGCTGGCCGCCGGCCTGGGCGTCGCCGGCTATGCCTTCGCGATCTTCCACCTGCTCGCCCACGGCTTCTTCAAGGCCAACATGTTCCTCGGCGCCGGGTCGGTCATGCACGCGATGGACGACGACGTGGACATGCGGCACTACGGGGCGCTGCGCTCGGCGGTGCCGGTGACGTTCCTGACCTTCTCGATGGGCTACCTCGCGATCATCGGCTTCCCGGGGTTCTCCGGCTTCTGGTCGAAGGACAGGATCATCGAGGTGGCGTTCGGCCAGAACCTGTGGGTCGGGCTCGCCGCCCTCATCGGAGCCGGCATCACCGGGTTCTACATGACCCGGGTGATGCTCATGACCTTCTTCGGCGAGAAGCGGTGGGCCCCCGACGTGCACCCGCACGAGTCGCCGTCGGTGATGACGGTGCCGCTCATGGTGCTGGCCGCCCTGTCGGTGTTCGGCGGCCTGCTCTACCTGGGCGGCTGGATCACCGAGTTCCTCGCGCCGGTGGTGGGCGAGGAGGAGCACGCTGCGCTTCCCCTGCCGGCCATCGCCTACACCCTGATGGTGAGCGCGACGGTCGCGGTCGGCATCCTCTTCGCTTGGTTCTTCGTCGCCAAGCGCGACGTCCCCCGCGTGGCGCCGCAGCAGGTCAGCGTGTTCACCCGCGCCGCGCGGCGCGACCTCTACGGCGACGCGACCAACGAGGTGGTGTTCATGCGCCCCGGCGACCGGCTCGTCGACTCGCTGGTCACCTTCGACGACCGCGGGGTCGACCGGGTCGTGGACGGCAGCGGGTCCGCCGCGATGGGCATGTCGGGGACGTTCCGACGGATCCAGACCGGCTACGTCCGCAGCTATGCCCTGTCGGTCCTGGCTGGCGCGCTCCTGGTCGTCCTGGCCCTGCTGGCGGTGAACCTCGCATGAGGCGCCCCTCGACTTCGCTCGCTCCGCTCACGAATCCGAGGGGACCCCGATGAACGACTTCCCGTGGCTCACAGCGCTGCTGGTGCTGCCGCTCGTCGGCGCCCTCGCCGTGATGCTGCTGCCCCGGGCGAGCGAGGGCCGCGACAGCGGCGGCAACCTCCCGCAGCAGGTGGCGTTCGGCATGTCCCTGGTCACCCTGGTCCTCGCGGTGCTGATGGCGCTGCGCTACGAGGTGGGGACGCAGGGCTTCCAGTTCCAGGAGACGCACACCTGGATCGAGGCGTTCGGCGCCTACTACGCGCTCGGCGTGGACGGCATCGGCCTGACCCTGGTGCTGCTGACCACGATCCTCACGCCCGTCGTCATCCTCGCCTCCTGGCACGACGGGGACGGCGGACGCTGGTCGGTCAACTCGTTCTTCGCCTGGATGCTGGCGCTCGAAGGGCTGGCGATCGGTGTCTTCGCCGCCACCGACGTGCTGCTGTTCTACGTGCTCTTCGAGGCGACGCTGCTGCCGATCTACTTCCTGATCGGTGGCTTCGGCGGCCCACGTCGCGCCTACGCCGCGACGAAGTTCCTGATCTTCTCGCTCCTCGGCGGCCTGGTGATGCTGGCCTCAGTGGTCGGCCTCTACGCCGAGTCGGCGACCTCGGAGGGCGGTCCGACCTACCTCCTCACCGACCTCGCCCCGATCATGGCCGAGGCCGACACGGCGTACGCCCGGTGGCTCTTCGTCGGCTTCTTCGTCGCCTTCGCGATCAAGGCGCCGATGTTCCCGGTCCACACCTGGCTGCCCGACGCCGCCGACGCGGCCACTCCGGGCACCTCGGTGCTGCTGGTGAGCATCCTGGACAAGATCGGCACCTTCGGCATGATCCGGCTGTGCCTGGGCCTCTTCCCCGAGGCTTCGCGCTGGGCGACCCCGGTGGTGCTCGTGCTCGCCGTGGTCAGCCTGCTCTACGGCGCGCTGGTGGCGATCGGGCAGCGCAGCATGATGCGGCTGATCGCCTACACCTCGGTGTCCCACTTCGGCTTCATCGTGCTCGGCATCTTCGTGATGAACAGCCAGGGGCAGGTCGGCTCGACGCTGTACATGTTCAACCACGGGCTGTCCACCGGGCTGCTGTTCCTGGTCGCGGGCTTCCTCGTCGCTCGCCGCGGGTCGGGGATGATCCCGGACTTCGGCGGCGTGCAGAGCGTCGCGCCGCTGCTCGCCGGCGTCTTCCTGGTCGGCGGCCTCGCCTCTCTCTCACTTCCGGGGCTCTCGCCCTTCGTCTCGGAGTTCCTGGTCATGACCGGGCTCTTCGTACACAACTGGTGGTACGCCGTCTTCGCGGTGCTCGCCATCGTCTTGGCCGCGCTCTACATCCTGCTGATGTACCAGCGGACGATGACCGGCCCGGTCCGGCCGGGCGTGGAGGGGATGCGCGACCTGCGCGTGCGCGAGGTGGCCGCGGTGGCGCCGCTGCTGGCGCTGCTGCTCGGCTTCGGGTTCTATCCCGCCCCGCTGATCGACGTGATCGAGCCCGCGGTGGAGACCACGCTCATGCAGGTCGACATGCAGGACCCCGGCCCGACGATCCGCGAGGCCGAGGCGCCCGTGGCAGTGGAAGGAGGCCAGGAGTGAACTTCGAGGCGCCGATCATCGACTACGGCACGATCTCGCCGCTCCTCATCGTCTTCGGGGTGGCGCTGGTCGGTGTGCTCGTGGAGGCCTTCGCCCCGCGCAGCCGCCGCTACCTGATCCAGGTGGTGCTGGCCCTGGTGGGCCTGGCGGTGGCGCTGGCCGCGACGGCGTGGCTGGCCACCTCGCTCGAGGAGTACGCCGAGGGTGCCGCGCGCGGGGAGATCGCCGCGGTCGGCGCGCTCGCCGTCGACGGGCCCAGCATCTTCATCTGGGGGCTGCTGCTGATCCTAGGGCTGGTCAGCGTGCTGCTCTTCGCCGAGCGCCGGCTCGAGGGCGGGGTCACCGCCTTCGCCGGCCAGGCCGCGGCCCTGCCGGGCACGGAGGCGGAGCGGGAGGCGTCGACCCGGGGCCTGGAGCACACCGAGGTCTTCCCGCTGATGCTCTTCTCGCTCGGCGGCATGATGATGTTCCCAGCCGCCAACGACCTGCTGACGATGTTCGTGGCGCTCGAGGTGCTCTCGCTGCCGCTCTACATCCTGTGCGGGCTGGCCCGGCGGCGCCGGCTGCTCAGCCAGGAGGCGGCGCTGAAGTACTTCATGCTCGGCGCCTTCAGCTCAGGCTTCTTCCTCTACGGCATCGCGCTGGTCTACGGGTTCGCCGGGTCGATGAGCTTCGCGGCGATCGCCGAGGCCGTCGCCGGCCGGATCGGCTCGCAGGGCCTGCTGCTGGCCGGGATCGCGCTGATGGCGGTCGGCATGCTGTTCAAGGTCAGCGCCGCCCCCTTCCACGCCTGGACCCCCGACGTCTACCAGGGAGCCCCCACGGCGGTCACCGCCTTCATGGCGGCCTGCACGAAGATCGCCGCCTTCGGCGCGCTGCTCCGGCTGTTCTACGTCGCCTTCGGCCCCGCGCAGCGCGACTGGGTCCCGATGGTCTGGGTGGTCGCGATCCTCACGATGGCGGTGGGATCGCTCTTCGCCCTCGCGCAGAACGACATCAAGCGGATGCTCGCCTACTCCTCGATCGCCCACGCTGGCTTCCTGCTGGTCGGCTTCGTGGGGCTGCAGCAGGCCAGCGCCGAGAGCGCACAGATCTCCTCGCTGCAGGCGGTGCTGTTCTACCTGGTCACCTACGGCTTCATGACGCTCGGCGCCTTCGCCGTGGTCACCCTGGTCCGTGACGCCGGCGGCGAGGCCAACCAGCTGGCGCGCTGGGCCGGGCTGGGGAAGGAGTCCCCGCTGATCGCCGCGGTCTTCGCGGTGTTCCTGCTCGGCATGGCAGGCATCCCGCTCACCAGCGGATTCACCGGCAAGTGGGCGGTCTTCAGCTCCGCGGCCCAGGGTGGCGCGCTTCCGCTGGTGGTGATCGCGGTGCTGCTCAGTGTCGTGGCGGCGTTCTTCTACCTGCGGGTCATCGTGCTCATGTACTTCTCCGAGCCGATCGGGGAGGGCCCCACGATCGCGGTGCCCAGCGTGCTCACCCTGCTGGTGATCGCGCTCGGGTTCGCGGTGACCGTGGTCCTCGGCATCCTGCCCGGGCCGGTGCTCGACCTGGCCGGCACGGCGGGAGCGTTCATCCGCTGAGGTGCGGTTCGCAGCCTCGGCGTACCCTGGTCGCAGCAGCGCGGCACACTGCCTCACCGCGCGGCAGAACCGTGGAGGAGGAGCCTGACCCGGTGAGCGAGCCGACCGCGAGTCTCGCGCTGCCCGTGTTGGACGGTGCCATGGAGACACGTCTGCGCGGGCGGATGGACGAGGTCGAGGTCCGGCTCCAGCACGAGATCCGCTCGGAGGCCGACTTCATCACCGAGGCCTGCCGGCACCTGCTGCACGCCGGGGGGAAGCGGTTCCGGCCACTGCTGGTGCTCCTGGCCGCGGAGGCTGGGGAGCCTGACCCCGACGCGGTGCTCACGGCCGCCTGCGTGGTCGAGCTGACCCACCTGGCCTCGCTCTACCACGACGACGTCATGGACGAGGCTGCGCTGCGCCGCGGGGCGGACTCGGCGAATGCCCGGTGGGACAACCACGTGGCGATCCTCGCCGGCGACTGGCTCTTCTCGAAGTCCTCCGAGCTGACCTCGCGTCTGGGTCCGGAGGCGGTGCGGATCCAGGCCCAGACCTTCACCCGGTTGGTCGAGGGGCAGATCCTGGAGACGCTGGAGCCGCGGGACGGCGAGGACCGGCTCGACCACTACCTGCGCGTGGTGTCGGGCAAGACGGGGTCGCTGATCTCGACCTCGGCGCGCTACGGCGCGATGTTCGCCGGCTGCGACGCCGACGAGGTCGCCGCGCTCACGGCGTACGGGGAGAAGGTGGGGATCGCCTTCCAGCTCTCCGACGACATCCTCGACGTGGGCAGCGACTCCTCGGAGTCCGGCAAGACGCCGGGCACCGACCTGCGGGAGGGCGTCCCTACGCTCCCGGTGCTGTTCGCGCAGCGTTCGAGGGACCCCGGGGATGCGCGGCTGCTCGATCTGCTGTCCGGGCCGCTGGCCGACGACGACCTGCACGCCGAGGCACTGGCGCTGCTGCGGAAGCACCCGGCGATGGACGAGGCCCGGGGCTACGTGCTGGCGCTGGCGCGGGAGGCCACCGAGGCGCTGGCTGCCCTTCCCCACGGGCCGGCCAAGGACGCCCTCGTGGCCTTCGCCGACCTCACCGCCACGCGCAACTCCTGAACCCGCGCGACCCGGGTCTCGGGCTCGTCCGACTCCACGGCGCCGCCCGTCCGGACGGCAGGGCGAGGCAGAGGTCAGACAGCGGAGGCCTCGACCCGCAGTCGGGTGAGCTGCCGCTGACGCCAGGAGTCGGTGGTGAAGAGCGCCAGCGCGGACCAGATGATGATGAAGCCCACCCAGCGGCTGGCCGGCATCGGCTCGCCGTAGATGAAGACCCCGGTCAGGAAGTGCAGGGTGGGCGCGAGGTACTGCATCAGGCCCAGCGTCGTCAGCGGCACCCGGGTGGCGGCGGCGCCGAAGAGAAGCAACGGGAGCGCAGTCACCGCACCGCTGGTGCTGACCAGCGCGAGGTGCCACGCCCCCTGGCTGCCCACCTGGGCCTGGCCGATCGAGCCCAGCCAGAGGAGATAGGCCAGGGCCACCGGCACCACCAACATCGTCTCGATGCCGAGCCCCTCGATCGACCCGACGTTGGCTTTCTTGCGGACCAGACCGTAACCCGCGAAAGAGAACGCCAGCCCGAGCGCCACCCACGGCGGCCGGCCGTAGTCGATGGTCAGCCCCAGCACCGCCGCCGCCGCCAGGGCGAGCGCCGTCCACTGCAGCCCACGCAGCCGCTCCCCGAGCACCAGCACGCCGGCCAGCACGGTGACCAGGGGGTTGATGAAGTAGCCCAGGCTGGTCTCCACCACGTGGTCGTTGGTCACCCCCCAGATGAACACCCCCCAGTTCACCGAGATCAGGACGGCGGCGAGAGCGAACAGCGCCCGCAGCCGCGGGACGCGCAGGATGCCACGCATCTGAGAGGTACGCCGCAGCAGGACGACGACCACGGCCATGGTGATGGCCGACCACATCACCCGGTGGGCGAGGAGTTCGATGGCGCCGGCGGGCTCGAGCAACGGCCAGTAGAGGGGGAAGACGCCCCACAGCCCGTAGGCGGCGAGACCGAAGATGACGCCGGCCCGACCTCGAGGGTTGTCCGCCGCCATCAGCGCGGCGTCGGTGCGCCGGATCTGGCGCCATCTCGCGGAGGCATGCAGCCACGAACGACCAAGCGCACGCGCGGGGTCGTGCGCAGCCGGGCGCTGACCCTCACACGACGGTCCAGGTGTCCCCGCCCTGCAGCAGGGACGTCAGGGCGGCCCTGCGGCCGTCGACACCCTGGGCTGCGCGTGCGGAGGCGGTCACCACCTGCGCGCGGGCCTGGTCGTCGTAGGTTGGCCAGTCCACGGAACGGAACACCCCGATGGGGGCCTGGTGCAGCAGACCGGAGTCGGTGAGCCGCGACAGGGCGAAAGCGGTCGTCGGGTCGTCGGCGTGGGCGTCATGGACCAGCAGGTCGTCGACGTTGTCTCCGGTCACCTCGACGATGCGCAGCGCGCCGGTGGCCGGGTCGCGCACCACTCCGTGACCCCCCAGGCCGTCATCCGCGGCGTCGCCGAAGCGCACCGGCTCCCCATGCTCCAGGGGGATCACCGCTTCGGCGCCGCCGGAGCGCGGGGTGCCCTTGAGCGCGTCGAAGGCGCCGTCGTTGAAGATGGGGCAGTTCTGGTAGATCTCCACCAGCGCGGTCCCGCGGTGTGCCGCGGCGGCTCGGAGCACGGAGGTGAGGTGCTTGCGGTCGGAGTCGACGGTGCGGGCCACGAAGGTGGCCTCGGCGCCGAGGGCGAGCGAGACCGGGTTGAACGGGTGGTCGACCGACCCCATCGGCGTGGACTTGGTGACCTTGCCGACCTCGCTGGTGGGGGAGTACTGGCCCTTGGTGAGACCATAGATCCGGTTGTTGAACAGCAGGATCGTCATGTTGATGTTGCGGCGCAGCGCGTGGATCAGGTGGTTGCCGCCGATCGAGAGCGCGTCGCCGTCTCCGGTGACCACCCACACCGACAGGTCCTCGCGGGCGGTGGCGATGCCGGTGGCGATCGCCGGCGCGCGGCCGTGGATCGAGTGGATCCCGTAGGTGTCCAAGTAGTAGGGGAAGCGCGAGGAGCAGCCGATGCCGGAGACGAAGACGATGTTCTCCCGGCGCAGGCCGAGCTCGGGCAGGAAGCCCTGGACGGCGGCGAGGACGGCGTAGTCGCCGCAGCCGGGGCACCAGCGCACCTCCTGGTCGGAGGTGTAGTCCTTGCGGTTCTGCGGCTCGTCGGTCGTGGGGACTCCCGCCAGCCCGGGGAACGGCAGGTCGGTGGTGGTCACGAGGTGGACTCCTCGGTGTCGGGGGAGGTCTGCGGGCCGCTGACGAGGTTGGTGATCGCCTCCGCCAGGTCGGCTGCCCGCAGCGGCATGCCGCTGACCTGGTTGTAGCCGATCACGTCGACGAGGTACTCCGCGCGCAGCAGCAGGGCGAGCTGGCCGAGGTTCATCTCCGGCACCAGCACGGCGTCGTAGCGGCGCAGGATCTCGCCCAGGTCCGACGGGAAGGGGTGCAGATGGCGCAGGTGCGCCTGGGCCACGGCGAGTCCTGAGGCGCGAACCCGGCGACAGGCGGCGCCGATCGGGCCGTACGTCGAGCCCCATCCCAGCACCAGGACCCGGGCCCGCCCCGCACCGGGCGGGCCGGACGGGTCCTCGACCTCGGTCGCCGGGAGCCTGTCGGCGACCCGGGCCACCTTGGCGGCGCGGGTGCGGACCATGAGGTCGTGGTTGTCCGGGTCATAGGAGATGTTGCCGCCGCCGTCGGCCTTCTCCAGCCCGCCGATCCGGTGTTCCAGGCCGCTCGTCCCAGGCAGCGCCCACGGCCGGGCGAGCGTGTTCTCGTCGCGGGTGTAGGGCCAGAACTCCTCGACGGACTCGCCCTTGGCGTCGGTGTGGGTGTGGTTGCGCTCGGTGGCGAAATGCGGCTCGATGTCGGGCAGCTCCTCGAGGTCGGGGATCCGCCACGGCTCGGAGCCGTTGGCCAGGTAGCCGTCGGAGAGCAGCATGACCGGGGTCCGGTAGGTCACCGCGATCCGCACGGCCTCGACCGCGGCGTCGAAGCAGTCCGCGGGTGAGCGAGGCGCCACGATCGGCAGCGGGGCCTCGCCGTTGCGGCCGAACATGGCTTGCAGCAGGTCGGCCTGCTCGGTCTTGGTGGGCAGCCCGGTCGACGGCCCGCCGCGCTGCACGTCGACCACGACGAGCGGCAGCTCGGTCATCACCGCCAGGCCCAGCGTCTCGCTCTTGAGCGCGATCCCGGGGCCGGAGGTGGTCGTCACGCCCAGCGCCCCGGCGAAGGAGGCGCCGAGCGCGGAGCCGATGCCGGCGATCTCGTCCTCGGCCTGGAAGGTCGTCACCCCGAACTGCTTGTGCTTGCTGAGCTCGTGGAGGATGTCGGAAGCCGGGGTGATCGGGTAGGAGCCCAGGAAGATCGGCAGCCCCGACTGCACCGAGCCGGCGACCAGCCCGTAGGCCAGCGCCAGGTTGCCGGTGATGTTGCGGTAGGCGCCGGGTTCCATCCGGGCCGGCTTGATCTCGTACTGCACCACGAAGGACTCGGTGGTCTCCCCGAAGTTCCACCCGGCCTTGAAGGAGGCCACGTTCGCGTCACGGATGTCGGGCACCCCGGCGAACCGCCGCTCGAGGAAGCCGATCGTGCTCTCGGTGGGGCGGCCGTACATCCACGACACGAGCCCGAGGGCGAACATGTTCTTGGACCGGGCCGCGTTCTTCCGGGACAGCCCGAACTCCTTGACCGCCTCCACGGTCATCCCCGTGAGGTCGAGGGGATGCACCGAGAGGTGGGAGAGCTCGTCGGTGTCCAGCGGGCTCTCGGCGTACCCCGCCTTCGCCAGGCTGCGCGGGGTGAAGTCGTGGGTGTCGACGATGACCGTGGCGCCGCGCGGCAGGTCGGGCAGGTTCGCCTTGAGCGCGGCGGGGTTCATGGCGACGAGAACGTCGGGGCGGTCGCCGGGGGTGAGGATGTCGTGGTCGGCGAAGTGCACCTGGAACGACGAGACGCCGGGCAGGGTCCCCTGGGGCGCGCGGATCTCGGCGGGGAAGTTCGGCAGCGTGGACAGGTCGTTGCCGTAGGAGGCGGTCTCGTGGGTGAACCGGTCCCCGGTGAGTTGCATGCCGTCCCCGGAGTCGCCCGCGAAGCGGATGATCACTCTGTCCAGTTGTTTGACCTGCTTGACCTGCTCGGTCACGCTGAGCGCCCTTCTGTTGTCGTCGGCGACCACCCGGGGTGCGGCCCCACCAGGATGCAACGCGCCCGCCGACGAGCGGATTCCAGACCCAGCAGTCTACGTCGACATGAGGGTTGCCTGCCTTTCCTGCCGTCCTCAGCGTGTGGCTCCTAGGCTGGCGGGGTGACCAGTCGTGTCGAGGTGACCGCGGGACGGCCCTATGCGCTGTGGCTCTTCGACGTCGGACTGGCTTGCTGCGCGGTCGAGTTCACCGCCGCCACCCTGGACGGCACGCTGGCACAGGCCGGGGTCCAGCCGTACGCCGGACACCCGCGCCGGGCCGACGTGCTCGTGGTCTCCGGCACCGTGACCGACAAGACCGCGCCGGCCGTACGCCGGATCTGGGAGCAGATGCCGCAGCCGCGGCATGTCATCTCCTTCGGTTCCTGCGCCAACTCCGGCGGACCCTACTGGGACTCCTACTGTGTGACCAAGGGTGTGGACACCCTGGTGCCGGTCGACCTGTACGTGCCCGGCTGCCCCCCGCGGCCCGAGACGCTGCTCGACGCGCTGCGCCGCCTCGACGCGCTGCTGGACCGCCAGGAGTCGCAGTGAATCTGACGCCGCTCCTCGACGCGGTCAGCGGCGCCTCCGTGGAAGGCGCGGACGCGTCGCCTGGTCCCGATGGCGCAGCCGTAGCCCCGACGGTCGACGTCCCGCCGCAGGTGTGGCTCGCCGCCGTCGCCGCCGCCCGGGACGCGCTGGGGTGCACCTTCTTCGACTTCCTCAGCGCGGTCGACGACGTGGATCGGGTGCAGGTGGTGTGCCACGTGGCGCGGTGGTCGCCACTGGGCCACGTGCTGATCCGCACGTCGGTGCCCGCCGACGCTCCGGCCTTGGCCTCGGTCGCGGGGGTGTACGCCGGGGCGCGGTGGCACGAGCGGGAGACGGCCGAGATGTTCGGGGTGCGGTTCCTCGACGCCGACGGGGAGCCTCTGGTCCTCCCGCACCTGTTGCTCCGCGACGATGTCGAGCAGCACCCGCTGCGCAAGGACGCGCTGCTCCAGGCTCGGCTCGATCGACCGTGGCCAGGTGCCGTCGAGCCAGGGGAGAGCGAGCAGGCCAGCGCCCCTCGGCGGCGGTTGCGCCCTCCCGGCGTACCGGAGGCTCTGCCGTGAGCCCCGATGTCGGCCCTGATGCGGGCCCTGATGTGAGAGCGGCCGAGAGCGAGCGGGCCACCGGGGCCACCGGGGCCACCGGGGCCACCGGGGCCGCGGACGGGGCTGCAGCTCTGCCCAGCCGCTCCCGCGGGGTGATCGCCCTTGTGGAGGCCAACTGCACCGTGTGCATGCTGTGCGCCCGCGAGTGCCCGGTGTGGTGCGTCCACATCGAGGCGCACAAGGAGGTCACGCCGGCTGTCGGGATCGGGGGGCGCGATCGGTCGCGCAACGTGCTGGACCGGTTCGCCATCGACTATGCGCTGTGCATGTACTGCTCGATCTGCGTGGAGGTGTGTCCCTTCGACGCGCTGTTCTGGTCACCGGAGTACGCCTACGCCGAGGGCGACATCAGCGACCTCGTGCACGAGCGGGAGCGGCTGGCCGGATGGGCCGAGACGGTGCCCCGGCCACCGGCCCCCGAGGCCGGCGCCGAGCCGGCCAAGCAGGAGGTCGCCGCACGCCGCGCGGCCTCCCGCGACCGGCGACGCGTCACTCGCTGAGATCTGGGACTGGCGCTGGTTGGCGCGGTGTGGTTCGCTGCGCTGTCGAGGCATCGTGGGGGTGCTGGCGCGGGGGGGGGCATGCGCGTCGCACGGCTGTGCCTCGTTGGGGAGGAGACTGCCATGACCGATCCCATGCGCGTGGGATACGTGGGGCTGGGTGCCGTGGGGCACCCGATGGCCGCGCGGCTGACCGACGTCCCGGGCGGGTTGACCGTCTTCGACGTCGATGCCGGCCGCGCGGCCAGCCTGGTGATGCGGGGCGCCCAGATGGCCAGCTCGGTTCCTCACCTCGCCGAGCGGTGCGACCTGATCTGTGTCCGCGTGCCAGGTGATGAGCTGGTGCGCTCGGTGGTGACCGAACTGCTGTTCGTCGCCAGACCGGGCACGACCATCCTCCTCCACTCCACCGTCCGACCCGAGACCGTCGTGGACCTGGCCAGTGAGGCAGCGCGGCTCGGCGTGAACGTCCTGGACGCTGCGGTGATCGGTCCCCCCTCGGCGGCCGAGCAGGGCCGGCTCGTCCTGCTCGTCGGTGGGCCGGAGAGCCGCTTTGTCGCAGTCAAGCCGGTGCTGGACCGGATGGGCGACCTCGTGCTGCACGTCGGTGAGGCGGGGGTGGGCACCCGCGCCAAGCTGGCGCGCAACCTGTTGCAGTACGTGGCCTTCGCCGCAGCCGGCGAGGCCGCCCGGCTCGCCGAGGCCGCGGGAATCAGCCCCGCGCTGCTCGGCCATATTGTCCGGCACTCCGACGCCGTGATGGGTGGCCCCGGGGCGGCGCTGTGGCGGGAGACCACCGCGTTGATGGGTGAGGTGGACCCGTGGCGCGAGGTGTATGGACGGCTACGCAGGATGGGCCACCACGAGCTGCGCCTCGCCGTGCAGATGGCCGCCCGCCTCGGGGTCGACGCGCCGTTCGGCGAGCTTGCCCTCCGCGAGCTGGCAGGTTCGCTCGGCTTCCCGCCCGACCAGCCCGTGCCGCCCCAACCCGGCGCCGAGCACGGCCGGCTCGGCCAGGACGAACCGTCCTAGCAGTCCTCAGGAGTCGGCCGACAGCATGTCGGCGCGTCGGGCGCGGCGGGTCAATGCCGCGTCCACCCCCCACAGCGTCGTGCCCACCACGAGGCCGAAGGCCAGGATGAGTCCCAGGGTCTGGGCGACCAGACGAGGGGATGAGCAAGGCGGCCGGCACAGGTCGCAGGGTGATCCACCCGCGCGGACCCCACCCAGCCAGACCACGAGCGGCAGCGGTCACCAGGAGCGTCATCGAGAGGGCAAGACGCCGTTGGACCAGATGGTGAAGTAGCTGAATGATCGGTGAGCCGCTCGCACCGGCGAGCCCGTCGCCGAACCAGGCCACCACGGCGTTGACCGCCCAGGCACGCCTCGCCTACGTCGAGGGGACAGCCCACTCTGGTCAAACGATCAGATGTGCCGGGATCCCCGCAGCGGCCGGATCACTTTGAACGCGACAGTGAGTCGCCACTCGCTAGCATGTGCAGGTCTGCGAGGCGGACAGGCCGGTGTAGCTCAGTTGGTAGAGCGCCTCA